>NZ_JNZP01000030.1 GCF_000725545.1 Streptomyces exfoliatus
GCCCGCAGGACTCGCGCCCGCCGCCGACCGCCCCCCGGCCCCACTCCCCACCTGGCCGGAACCCACCCAGGCCGCCCCACGCGAGGAACTCACCCCTACCGACCCCCGCCCCGCGCTCACACGCGGCCCCGAACGCGTGAAATCCGCGACTCCCGCGGCCGCCGTCCCTGCGGAGCGCCCCCGTGTACATCCGGACACCGCCCAGTCAGACCGCCGTACGCAGCGTCGTGGGCGCCCCGCCGCCCCCAAGGTGAAGGTGAAGAGGAAGAGCCCGCCGTCGAAGAGCGCCACCAGGAGGGCGACTCCGAAGGTTCAGTCGCCGAAGGTTCGGTCCCCGAAGGAGCAGCGGCCCGCCGCTCGTCGGCAGCTGCCCTCGGCTGGTCAGGCACCCGACATGCGGTCGCTCTGCCGCGAGGCCGGTCGGATCGGCGCGCCGATGGGGGCGGCCGACCTCTGTCGCGGCACATACGGCCGATGACCCGCCCGGAACGCGAAGCGCGGCGCCACGTCGTGGGATGGATCCGACACCTCGCGGGGCGCCCTGGGCGTGACGGCTACCGGTCCGGCGCCTGAGACGGGCCGGGGTTTCCCGGACCGGCGCGGCCTGCGCCTCCGTACCCACGCGTCGAGCCTTACGCGTCGAGCTCGGGCAGGAGCTCACCTGGGGCCGCTGGGCGGCCTTCGAACAGCCAGAACATGGAGTCGCGAAGGTACTCCCCAAGGCCGCGGTCCAGGTGGGCGAGGTACGCCCGTGCCCCGGCGGCAGCGTCCCGGAACTGCTCGCGCTCGGAGGTCGCCCACTCGCCCCACCCCACCCTGATGGCCCACTCCCGAGCTCTGCGGCGCTCACTCCACCAGTCCCGGACCAGCTCTGGGGTCCAGTGACGGTCGCCGTCCCCTCCGTACGCCCCGAAGGGGTCGCACTCTCCGGCGCAGGTCAACTCGTGCACACCAGCGACCTCGACCGGCTGACGATAGACGAACTCGGTGCAGTACTCGTCCTCGTACGCGACATGCTCCGGCGCGCACTGCCTGCCGGTGAAGCAGTTGTCGGTTCCGGCCGTGTAGAAGGGGCCCGGGACGTTCCGCCAGTCCCTGTTTTCCCAGCCATCGGGCGCGGGCCCGGACCAGTCGTGCCTCACAAGCCCGTCCTGCCACAGCGGATGGGGCGCGCCCACCAGGACGCGGACAGACGGTATCGGATCCCAGTAGGTCATGATCCGTAGGATGCCGGATCGCCGGTACGCCACGGCCTCCCAGGTCCCGCCACCCCCGGCCCGCAAGCATTCATCACCTGTCTACTTGGCCACCGTGGGACTGCCGTCGGGCGAGCTGTTCTCCACTCAACTTGACCTTGGTGCTCCTGACCGGAACGCGCGCCGGCTGTCCCTCCAGGCTGCCTTCGGCGCCGACGGCGCCGCCCTTCCCGAAGGAACCGAGCGGTGGGAGATCCTCGGGGAGCCTCAGTACGCCACGGTCGCCCTCGATTCCCAGACCGGCCGGATCTACTCGTTTGCCGAAGGCGAGGAGTTCTACGTCCCCATGCACCAGGACGTCTCTTCACTTGCGTACGCGCGGCCGGTCCGCTCCTCGGTGAGCACCTCGCCGACGAGCCCGTACGGCTTCTGGTGGCGAACGCGGTCGCCGTCTTCGACGGGAACCTGGCGGAATGCCGCGGCGGCTGCCGGCGGATCGATCGCCGGCAGCCGTTCCCGCGCGCGATCAGGGCGTCAGCCCCGGGGCACCGCGACGTACGCCTCCTTGGGCGTGGTGGTCGGTGTGTAACGGGACGCGGCGGTCGCGGTCGGGATCAGATCCCGGTGGATCACCTTGGCCACGGCCTGGATCGTGTTCACGCCGTAGCTCATCGAGCTGTTGCCGTCGGTGAGCACGGTGATGGTGTAGTCGTGGCCGCCGCCCTTGAACGTGCCGATGCTGTGCACGCGCCAGCCGCGCGTGGCGCGCTGCAGCCAGCCGTTCTTGACGTGCACGGACACCGTGGAGGGCGCGCCGGCCGGGGTCCCCCATTTCTGCGAGGTGACGACGTTCCCCATGAGCTTGAGGATGTAGGCGCGGGAGTTGTCACTCAGGACGGAATTCCTGGCGGTGATCAGCGAGAGCAGCCGCTGCTCGTCGGTGACGTTGATCTGGGTGAGCCCCCAGTAGCCGCCGGACCCCGGTACCGTCCGCGTCATGCCGGCGGCCGCCAGGAAACCCTTCACCTTGGTGACACCGAGCTGGTTCCACAGGGAGGTGGTGGCCGCGTTGTCGGACTTGGTGATCATGGCGGTCGCGAGGCTGGACTCGCGGGAGGTCAGATACCGATTGGTCTTCTTGGCGTCCCAGAGGAGCGTGGCGAGGACGGTCACCTTCACGACGCTGGCCGAGTCGTACGAGGACGTGGCGCGCAGGGTGCAGGTGGTGTTCGTGGTGCGGTCGCGCAGGCCGACGGCGACGGTACCGGTGCGCGTGGCGAGGGCGGCGGTGATGTCCCTCTGCAGCTTGGCGGCGAGCCCGGCTTGGCCCGACGTACAGCTGACCTGCGGCGCGGTAGCGGCGGAAGCAGGCGCCGCGCCCGCGACGACGGGCACGAGCATGCCGGCGGCAGCCGCGACCGGAAGCACGCGGGCACGCAAGGATATGTGGCGAGTCATGTGGGTCCCCCTGGGAGTGGAACGAACACGCCTATGGCGCGCTCGTCTTACATGACTCCTTGAGCGTGCGGATGGTTGTACGAATTCAGTGGAACCGGGGAATCGGGCGTCCCGTGGGCAGGATGCCGCCGCGAAAGAGCCTGGCCGCGCGCCCTGGGGCCAGCGGCCGGGTCACTCCAAGCCCCCCAGGGACCCGCGCCGGTGCTCTCGCCATGGTCTTCCGGGGTTGCTGACACCCCCAGGTCCTCTGAACGGGTATAGAGGTCGATCCTCCACCGCCGCCCGCTGAGCGAGCGCTTCAGCGGGCTGCTCGCGCTCGCCCTGTACCGCGCCGACCGGGGGGGGCGGAGGCGCTGAGCTTCTACCTCGAATACCGGCGGGGGTTGGCCGAGGAGCTGGGCGCGGGCCCGGGCCTCGCACTGCAGGATCCGCACGGGCGGATCCTCGCCCAGGACCCGGATCTGATGGTGATCACCACCGTGCCGTCGGGCGGCCCCCTGAGCGGGGTGCCCGAGTCGGCCTGGTGCTGCCCGTCATGTTCGAGTGAGCCCGCTGTCACAGGCGCGGCTCCGTCGGCAGGTAGTACGGGCGGTTGTGGGCGGCCACCGGGGGAGACTGGAACGTCCAGGCGCCCACGGCCGGTGGCTCGTCGTCGAGGAGAGCGCGGAGGTCGTCGCCGAGGCCGCCCGGGGCGTGGAACGTCAGCCGCGTGCGCCCGGCGTGTTCGGGGGCCGCCAGGTCGTACCAGCGGTACGGCTGGTAGACGTTCATGGGGCCGGCGAGCAGGCGCCCCTCCTGGTCGGTGCCGTAGCCGGTGATCGGGGCGGAGTTGGCGGCGACCGGGGTGAGGCCGTCGAGCTCCGCCGTGAGGTCGAGCAACGGGCTCGGGTCCTTCTCCAAGGTGTCGTCCGGGCCGATCGTGGCCGACTTGCACCGTACGGTCCAGGTCTCGCCCGCGGGCCCGTTCAGGGACGGCAGTCCGGCCTCGAACCAGCCCGGGTGCTTGGGTTCCGCGTAGAGCTCGCGCCCGGCCCTGATGGCGAACGGGTTGTCGCACACGACGTGGACGCGGGCGATGCCGAGCAGCTTCGTCTGATCCCAGCCCTGCGCGTACTGGGCGTAGCTCAGTCGCGGCAGGCGGTCGCCCTCGGTGGTGGGGAAGGCGATGATGTTGAGCTCGATCTCCTGGGTGACGCCGCCGCCGAACGCGTACTGCGCGAAGTACAGCTGGTAGTTGAGCGAGACCAGTGCCCGGCCGTCCTCGAACGCGGCCGCCGTCAGGTGCGGGTGCTGCTTGGCGAGCAGTGCGCGGACCGGATCGGGGTCCACCAGCCAGTCGACTCCGACCTGGTGCAACGCCCCGTAATGAAAGGGGAGTCGGAAGGGGTCGGGTACGGGGGGCAGGGGCAGGTGTGCGGTCATGTCGAGTCTCCTCGGGACGGTGGTGTCCTGCTGATCGCGGGTGATGCCGGGGTTACGCCAGGGATGCCGGGCGGTCCCGGGCCGTCAGGTCCGCCTCGATCCGCTCGGCGCTGCGCAGGGCGAGCGCGGCCATCGTCAGGGTCGGGTTGGAGGTGGCCACCGAGGGCATGCTTCCGCAGCCGACCGCGTAGAGGCCCGGGTGGTCCCAGCAGCGCTGCCAGGCGTCCACCACCGACGTGGCGGGCGAGTCACCCATGATGTGGGTGCCGGCGGCGTGGCCGGCGCCGCGGTAGCCGTACGTGCGGCCGTGGTGCTCGAAGCGGCCCGGCCAGGCCGCCGCCGGCGAGTAGTCCGTGTGGTCCTCGGCGCCGAGCATCGCGAAGATCTGGTCCGAGACCGCGCGGGCGGTCGCCATCCCCTTCTTCACGTGCTCGTCGAGGTCGTAGGTGACGAGCGGAAGGGGAAGGCCCAGCGCGTCACGTTCGCTCGGATGGAGCGTGACCCGGTTCGCGGGATCGGCACCCTGCTCCATCTCGAACTGGAGGGTGAACTGGCGGCGGATCCGGTCCCCTACCGCCTGCCTCAACTCCGCTCCGAAAAGGCCCCGCTCGGTGAGGAAGTAATCCACGTCCGTGCCGACGGGACCCTTCGCCCAGATCCAGCCCCACGCCCCGAACTCGACGCGGAACGGCGCCCGTGACCGGCGGGCCGCGCCGGTGCGGAAGCCTTCGAGGCCGGAGACCGAGCCCGGGCCGCGGTACGGCCCGGCGTCCTCGGGCAGCAGGCCCCAGGTCAGCAGCACCGGATGGTCCATCAGGTTGCGGCCCACCTGGCCGCTGCGGTCGGCGAGCCCGGAGAGGAGCAGCAGCCGGGCGTTCTCCACGGCGTGTGCGGCGAGCACGACGACATCGGCGTGCGCGACCGACACGACTCCGTCGTACGAGCGGTACTCCACGCCTGTGGCGCGTCCCCGCCCGTCGACGAGGACACGGCTCACCACGGACCGGTCCCGCAGCGTGACGGCCGTGCTCCAGCGGCCCTGGGTCTTGAGCGGGGTGTACTTCGCGTACGAGGGGCAGTGCGGGATGCAGCTCGCGTTGCCCACGCACCGGCTGTCCGGGTCCGGCCGCCCGTCCCGCCCGAGCGGAACGTACCCCCGGCCGCCGTCGTACCGGGGGTCGGGGACGCCGTTGCGCGCGTGCGGCGTGCCGACCACCCGCAGCTCGACCTCGCTCAGGGCGACGGGGTCCTTGACGCTCCGCCCGTCGAGACGGGCGGCGAGGACGCTGTCCAGACGGGCGGCGGGCAGGGGCCGCATCGGGAACACGTAGCCGTCGGGAAAGGTCAGCCCGACGTGCTCGCGCTGTTCGTCGACGTCGGCCGCCACCCCCAACTCCGCTTCTGCCTCCGCGTAGTGGGGTTCCAGTTCGTCGTAGGTCAGCGGCCAACGCCGGCCGTACCCGAGCGACTCGGTGTCGAAGTCCTCCGGGAGCATGCGCGGCGCGAGGCCGGTCCAGACGTTGCCGGTGCCGCCGTTGGCGCGGACGTATCCGCTGGCGTACGGGAGCGGGCCGTCCTGCCGCAGGTGGCCGGACACCTGGAAGCCGGGACTCCCGTCCGTGCCGACGAGGTCCGTCACCTCCGGCCACGCGGCCGCCGGATGGGTCCGGGAGGGGAAGGCCGGGATCTCGGCGGAGGGCGTTCGGGGTCCCGGGCGCGCGGCGGCGGCCGGTTCGCGGGCGTCGGGGTCCGCGGTGTCGGCCGGTTCGCGGGAGTCACGGCCCGCCGCGCCCGCCTCCAGGACCAGGACCCGCCGGCCGTGCCGGCCGAGCCGCTGCGCGACGATCGAGCCCGCGACGCCGGCGCCGACGACGACCACGTCGTACCGCGTCACCGGCCGCGCCCCCCGAGCCCTTCGCTGCCCGCGAGCCCGTCCAGCCCGTCGATTGCGTCGATTGCGTCGCCCGGCCCTGACCGGTCGCGGGCCACGGCCCAGCTTCCGTACCCTCCGGGATCCGTGGCCGGGGCCTTGAGGCCGGCCGCCTTCCACACCAGTGCCTCGGCGTAGGCATGCGGAGACACCGTGATCGGAGGGGAGCCCGGCCAACTGCCCGTGTACCAGAGGTACGTCAGTTCCCGGGCAGCCTTCCTCAGCTCGTCGTCGAGGGTGTCGTCCGGTTCCCGCCGCTCCCGCAGCAGCCGTGCGAACCGCTCCGCGCCGAGCTGCTCCTCGGCGACCGACCGGTACGTGTCGGTCAGGCCGGTGGCCTCCAGGGTCGCGCCGTCGAAGCCGGTCAGCCGTACCGACAGGGCGGTGAACTGATGTGTCTCGTCTGTGATGGGCACGCGGGCATCGGTGCCCGCGTGCCCGCCGGTCCATGCCCCGCGCACGCGGAAGGGCTTGATTCCGGCGCTGGGCCGCCCTACTGGTACATGCTCGCGGCGCCGAGAGGTCAGGCGCCGGTGGCGTTCGCGGCCTCTTCGATGAGGTCGACGACGGCCTGGGGCTGTGAGGCCAGTGAGGCGTGGGAGGCGTCGAGTTCGATGGTCTTGCGCGGGTTCATGCGCTGGGCCATGCGACGCCCGTTGTCGGGGTGGATCATGCGGTCCCGGGTGGAGACCTGGTACCAGACGGGCTCGTCGCGCCAGGCCGGCGCGGTGACGCTGTCGCCGAAGGTGGAGGGTCCTGGGCGAAGCTCTCGTGGAACTTGTCCTGTTTGACCCAGAGGTAGCCGTCGGAGTCGGGGGCGATGTTCTCGAAGGCGGTGGGTGGGTGTTCCTGGCTGATCCGGCCGGGGCTCTCGCCCGCGTCGGGCGCGAAGGCGGCGATGTGGACGAGGGCCTTCACGTTCGGCAGGTCGCCTGCCTCGGTGATGGCGGCGCCGCCGTAGGAGTGGCCGACGAGGACGATGGGGCCGTCGCCCTAGCTGGAGCATCTTGCGGGTGCGCTCCGCGTCGTCGGCGAGCGAGGTGAGGAGGTTCTCGACGGCGCGGATCTTGTCGTAGCCACGCTTGTCGAGTTCGACGATGACCTTCGCCCAGTGGGCGGCTCCGACCCAGAAGCCGGGGACCGCGGCGGCGGCCAGGAGGGTGATCGGCTTTCCTCCCGGGTCGTCGAGCGCCGACGTACGCGTGCCTGATCGGCGCATCGCGCCCCGACGTGTGCCGGCGCCTACCCGTGCGACCCGCGGTCCGCGTCTCCACCGTCCTCCGCGCGCGAGCGGGCGGAGAGGGCCGCGCGCCAGCCGCCGTACGCGGTGATCTCGCGGGCGTCCGACAGCGCCTCGGGCTCGCAGAGGAAGCCGGTCACGAAGGTTCCGTCGGCGAGTTCCACCGTGCCGAGGGTCATCGGGCGGGGGAGGGCCGCCAGGAGCGCGCCGAGCCCCTCGACGGGCAGTCGCCACACCTCGGCCTCGATGGCGGCGCCGCCCTCGCGCGTCCGGACCAGACCGGGTTTGGGAGGCGTCGTGTCCAGGGCGTACAACCGGTAGGCGGCCGCAGTCGTCGTGGCGCGTTCGAACCGGCCGCCCAGGGAGAGCAGTTGACCGTTCAGCGGTTGCCCGGAGAGGTGGGCGCCGACCACGGCGAGGGGCAGGGGCGCGGTGGTGAGCAGGCCGGCGACGCGGGCGAGCCGTTCGTCGGTGAACGCCGGGCCGATCAGCATGACGCCGAACGGCAGCCCGTTCACCTCGCCCGCGGGGACGGCGACCGCCGCCAGGTCGAACAGGTTCGTGGAGTTGGTGAAGCGCCCGAGCCGGGCGTTGGCGCCCAGCGGGTCGGCCGCGACCTCCGCGAGGGTCGGATGCCCGGGTGTCGTCGGGAGCAGCAGCGCGTCCGCGTCGCCCAGCGAAGCCATGGCCGTGGTGCGCAGGTGCGCGAGCCGCTCCTGGTCCGCGAAGAGCCGGTGGGCGGGGATGTCCCGTGCCCCGGAGATGATCCCGGCCACCGTGGGATCGAGGTCCGCCGTACCCGCGTGTGCGTCGACGAAGGCGCCCACGGCCGTGTGGCGCTCGGCGACGAACGCGCCCTCGTACAACAGGGCGGCTGCCTCGGTGAACGGCGCCAGGTCCACCGGCTGGAGTGCCGCGCCCGCGTCCGCGAGCCGGGCCGCCGCCGTGTCGAACGCCTCCGCCCAGCCCGCGTCCAGCTCGCCGAGCTGCTCGCGCGCGGGGACGGCGACGCGCCACGGGCCCGGGCGGCGCTGGTCCAGTGGGGGCAGCCCGCGCGCCGGTGGCACCGCCATGAAGGACAGGGCGCGCTCGGCCTCAGGGAGCGTACGGGCGAAGACCGTGACGCAGTCCAGCGAGGCGCAGGCCGGGACGACGCCTTCCGTCGGGACCAGGCCGCGGGTCGGCTTGAGCCCGACGATGCCGTTGAAGGCCGCCGGGACCCGGCCCGAGCCCGCGGTGTCCGTGCCGAGGGCGAAGTCCACGATGCCGAGGGCGACCGCGACGGCCGAGCCGGAGGAGGAGCCGCCCGCGACGTACGCCGGGTCGACGGCGCCCCGGACCGCGCCGTACGGCTGCGCGTGCCGACCAGGCCGGTCGCGAACTGGTCGAGGTTCGTCGTGCCGAGCGCCACGGCGCCCGCCGCCCGCAGGCGCGCCACCGCAGGGGCGTCCGCCTCCGGCCGGTACGCGTACGAGGGGCAGCCCGCGGTGGTCGGGAGCCCGGCCACGTCGATGTTGCCCTTGACCGCGAACACCGTCCCGGCCAGCGGCAGCCGTTCGCCCGCGGCGGTGCGCGCGTCGACCGCGGCGGCGTCCGCCTCCGCGACCGCTCGGGGGCGCAGATCGATCCACACCTCCGGCCGGTCCACCCGCGCGATGCGGGCGTAGGCGGCCCGTACCCGTTCCACCGCGGTGCTCACGCCGCCACCTCCACGGCCGCGACGGGAGCGAGGACGACGAGTGCGGTGCCCGCCTCCACCTGGCTGCCCGGTTTGACCAGGACCTCCGCGACGATCCCGTCGGCGGGGGCCGGTACCGGCGCCTCCATCTTCATCGCCTCGAGGGCGACCAGCTGCTGACCGGCCGACACCCGGTCGCCTGCCTCGACGTTCACCTGCCAGACGCAGGCCGTGAACTCGGCCTCGACCAGTCGGCCGCCTTCGGGCACCTCGATGTCGGCGGCGGGCGGGGCGACCTCGGAGGCCGCCTCGGCGCGGGCGAACTCGCCGGCCGCCTCCCAGGCGTCGCGCTCGGCGCCGAAGGCCGTGCTCTGCCGGTCCCGGAAGGCCGCGATCGACGCGGCGTTCTCGGAGAGGAAGGCCTGGTACGCGGCGAGCGAGAAGGTGCCCTCCTCGGTCTTCGGTACGAAGCGGCCGGAGGTGATGTCTGCGCGCAGCTCCAGGAGTTCGTCGGCGCCGACCGGGTACCACCTGATCCGGTCGAAGAAGCGCATCAGCCACGGTCTGCCCGGCTCGAAGGCGCCGCGCTGCTGCCAGCCCGACCACACCTGCGTGGTGCGGCCGACGAACTGGTACCCGCCGGGGCCCTCCATGCCGTAGACGCACAGGTACGCCCCGCCGATGCCGACCGAGTTCTCCGCGGTCCAGGTGCGGGCCGGGTTGTACTTGGTCGTGACGAGCCGGTGCCGCGGGTCCAGGGGAGTGGCGACGGGCGCGCCCAGGTAGACGTCGCCCAGGCCCAGAACCAGGTACTCGGCGTCGAAGACCGTGCGGTACACGTCATCGGCGGTCTCCAGTCCGTTGACGCGACGGATGAACTCGATGTTCGACGGGCACCACGGGGCGTCGTCGCGCACGCCCGCGACATAGCGGGCGATGGCCTCGCGGGTCGCCGGATCGTCCCAGGACAGCGGCAGGTGCACGATCCGGCTGGGCACCACCAGCTCGTCGGTGGCGGGGAGCGTCTCCTCGATCCGCCGTACGGCGTCGAGGAGTTCGGGCTGCGGCAGCACGTCGGGATCCGTCCGGATCTGGAGCGAGCGGATGCCCGGGGTGAGATCGACGACCCCGGGGAGCCCGCGCTCGGCCAGGGCCTCCGCGAGGGCGTGGACGCGCATCCGCAGCGCCAGATCGAGCTGCATGGGGCCGTACTCGACGAGGAGGTTGTCGTCGCCGCTGCGCCGGTACGTGACAGAGGGGCGGGCGGCGGTCTCCGCCAGGCCGCCGAGGATCCCGCCGTCGACGACGGCGTCGCGGTCGGCGCGCGGCACTGCGGCGGGTTCCTTCCGCAGGCGGGCGGCCGTCTCCGTCGTCACGGGCACGAACCGGACGGTGTCGCCGGGACGCAGCTGGCCCAGCTTCCAGCGCTGCCCCGTGACGACCGTCGCCGGGCAGACGAAGCCGCCGAGGGAGGGGCCGTCGGGGCCGAGGAGGACCGGCATGTCGCCGGTGTAGTCGACGGCGCCGACGGAGTACGGCGTGTCGTGGATGTTGGACGGGTGAAGCCCCGCCTCGCCGCCGTCCGTCCTCGCCCAGCGCGGCTTGGGGCCGACCAGACGGACACCGGTCCGCGCCGAGTTGAAGTGCACCTTCCAGCCGGCGGCGTAGAAGTCGCGGATGTCGCCCTCGGTGAAGAACTCGGGCGCGGCATGCGGGCCTTCGACCGCGCCGACCCGCCACTCGCCCGTGAAGGCAGGGCGCGTGTCGACGGGGACGACGGAGGTCTCCGTACGTGCCTCGCCGCCGTGCAGGACGTCGCCCGCGCGCAGGGCCCGGCCGCCGTGGCCGCCGAACCGGCCCAGGGTGAAGGTGGCCGCGCTGCCCAGGAACTCCGGCACGTCCAGGCCGCCCGCGAACAGGACGTACGTGCGCAGGCCCCGTTCCTCGGGCGCGCCGACGGCGAGGGTCTGCCCGGATCCCACGGTGACCGGCTCCCACTGCGGCACGGGGCCGCCGTCGAGCGTCACGCGGGCCGGGGCGCCGGTGACGCAGACCGTCGTCGGACGGGTGAACCTCAGGGAGGGGCCCTGGAGGGTGCACTCCAGGCCCGGCGCGCCCTCGTCGTTGCCGAGCGCGGTGTTGCCGAGCCGGAAGGACAGGTCGTCCATCGGCCCGCCCGGGGGTACACCGACCTGCCAGTAGCCGGTGCGTCCGGGCCAGTCCTGCACGGTGGTCAGGGTGCCCGGCGTGACGACCTCGATGCGCGGGGTCGGGTCGGTGAGGGTGGTGAGCGAGGCGGTGGAGTGGGCGGCGGCGCGGACGTCGGCGTCCCTGAGCGCGGTGCGTACGAGACCGAGGTTGGTCTCGATGCCGTCGACGCGGGTCGCGGCGAGCGCCGCGTCGAGCCGGTCGAGTGCCTCGGCACGGTCGGCGCCGTGCGCGACGACCTTGGCGAGCATCGGGTCGTAGGCGGTGGTGACCTCGGTGCCGGTCTCCACCCAGGTGTCCACCCGGACGCCGTCGGGGAAGGCGACGCGGGTCAGCAGGCCCGCGCTCGGGCGGTGGTCGCGGGACGGGTCCTCCGCGTAGACGCGCGCTTCGACGGCGTGGCCGGTGGGGGCGGGGGGCTCGGTGACGACCGCTGTGTCGCCCTGCGCGAGGCGCAGCATCCAGGCGACGAGGTCGACGCCGTAGATCGCCTCGGTGACCGGGTGCTCGACCTGAAGGCGGGTGTTGACCTCCAGGAAGTACGCCTCCTCACGGGCGGCGTCGTACACGAACTCGACGGTCCCGGCGGAGCGGTAGTCCACCGACGCGCACAGATCCCGTGCCGCCGTGGCGAGTTCGCGGCGGACCCGGTCCGGGAGGCCGGGAGCGGGGGCCTCCTCCAGGACCTTCTGGTTGCGGCGCTGGAGCGAGCAGTCGCGGTCGCCGAGGGTGACGACCTTGCCCAGCCCGTCGCCGAAGACCTGCACCTCGACGTGGCGGGCCCGCTCCACGAGGCGCTCCAGGAAGACGCCGGCGGAAGAGAAGGAGGCCGCGGCCACGCGCTGCACCCGCTCCCAGGCGTCGGCGAGGCCGGCCGCGTCGCGGCAGGCGCTCATGCCGATGCCGCCACCGCCGCCGGTCGCCTTGAGCATCACCGGATAGCCGATCTCCTCGGCCGCCGCCAGGGCCGCTGCCAGGTCGGGGAGGAGCCCGGTGCCGGGGGCGAGCGGCACACCGGCTGCCTCGGCGGCGGCCCGGGCGGTGTGTTTGGCGCCGAACAGCTCCAGCTGTGCGGGGGTGGGCCCGACGAAGACGATGCCGGCGTCGGCGCAGCGGCGGGCGAAGCCGGCGTCCTCGGACAGGAAGCCGTAACCGGGGTGTATCGCGCCGGCGCCGGTGTCCCTGGCGGCTCGCAGGACCAGGTCGGCGTCGAGATACGACTCCTTGGCGGGTGCGGGGCCGAGCCGGACGGCCTCGTCGGCCAGCCGGACGTGCTCGGTGCCGCGGTCCGGATCGGAGTACACCGCCACGGTGCGCAGGCCGAGCGCGCGGGCGGTGCGGATGACGCGGGCCGCGATCTCGCCGCGGTTGGCGACCAGCAGGGTGTCGAACGTCATCGTGATCGGTCCTCGTCGCTCTCGTAGCCCTCGTCCGGCTCGGTGATCGGCCCGGTGATCGGCCCGGTCATCGGACCGGTGACGGGCTCGGTGATCGTCATCCGCACGGCCGTGGGGTCGAATCCGTTGCAGGGGTTGTTGATCTGGGGGCAGTTGGACAGCAGGGCGAGGACGTCCGTCTCGGCGCGCAGGACGACCTTCAGGCCCGGGGCGGAGATGCCGTCGACGATGCCGAGGGTGCCGTCCTGCTCCACCGGCACGTTCATGAACCAGTTGATGTTGGAGACCAGGTCACGCTTGCCGAGCCCGTGCCGCGCGCCCTCGGCGAGGAAGTTCTCCACGCAGGCGTGCTGCGACCAGGTGTGGTGGCCGTAGCGGAGGGTGTTGGACTCCTTGGAGCAGGCGCCGCCGAGGGTGTCGTGCCGTCCGCAGGTGTCCTCGACGACCGTCATCAGCGGAGTGTGCTCGCAGGAGAGCAGCACCGAGCCGGTGGTCAGGAAGACGCCGCCCTGCGCCTGGACGGTGTCGGGGGTGCTGTAGCGCACGGAGGTGTCGTGCGCGTCGTAGAGGAGGAAGTCGGCGGCCTGGTTGCCGTACAGGTCGGTGACGGTCAGCAGCTGGCCCTTGCGGACGATCCCGGACCAGGCGGCGCGGGCGGGGACGGTGTCGTCGGAGACGACGCGGCCCGGATGTGCGGCGGTGGTCATGCGAGCCCCCGGGCGGTGAGGTGGTCGACGGTGTTGAGGAAGGCGCGGCGGGCTTCGGGGGTGGCGTTCCACAGGGCGTCGACCGGGGCGGTCGGGCGGGCCCGGTACGCCAGTACCTGGAGGGGTCCGCAGGTGTACTCCGGACGAGGGTCCAGGGGGTGCGGGACGTTGGCGACGAGGACGGTGACGTCCTGTTCGGCGCGCAGCGTGACGGTCGTGCCGGGCCCCGCGGATCCGGTGAACCTCGTGGTGCCGTCGTCGGCGATCCGTACGCCCTGGAAGAAGGAGACGGACGGGGGGAGGTCGCGCGGGGTGAGGCCGTTCTTGAGGGCGGCGAGCTTGAACAGTTCACGCCCCGCCGGCGAGGCGGACTGCGGGGTCCCGTCCCCGTACCGCGCGGTGTTGCGTACGAGGGTGGAGGTGCCGGTCAGCGCGTCGTGCCGGCCGGAGGTGTCCTCGACGACGGAGGCGAGGACCCGGCCCTGGTCGGAGAGGAGCAGGTGCCCCTCGCCGAGGTACGCGTTCCACAGCACCTTGACGGTGTCGGCGACGTTCAGCCGCTCCCAGGGGCGGCCGGCCGCGTGGAGGAGCAGATGGGCGCAGGCGTCGCCGGTGACGTCGGTAAGCCGCAGCTCGGTGCCGCGGGCGAGGACCTTGTGGGTGTAGCCGCCGCCCGCCACGGTCTCTGCCCACACGACGTCCTCGGCGGCGACGCCGACGGGCGGCGTCGGCCAGTCGCTCGCGGGGACGGTCGGCATGGCCTCGACCTCACCGCCCTCCTGGGCGCGGGCGTGGTCGCGCGCGCCGTACGCCGACGCGGTCGCTGACGGTGTCGCCATGGATCAACCTCCGGTCCGGATCCCTGATTTCTGTCGCTCGACAGAAATTAGGTGGCGGGCGATTCCCCGCCGTTGCCCGCCGATGTCCGTCCCGTTACCGGAAACTCACCCCGGGGTTCCGTCGGAAAGGGGGCTCCGGCCCTGTGCGAGGATCGCGGAGTGAGTACGTCTGCCAGCAGAAGAGTCGGTCGCCCCCGGGCCCAGGAGCGCCCCGTCAGCGGCCTCGCACCGCGCGAGGAAGTCCTGGCCGCCGCGGCCGAGCTGTTCACCACCCGCGGCTACACGGCCACCTCGACGCGGACCATCGCCGAGGGCGCGGGGATGCGGCAGGCGTCCCTCTACCACTACTTCGACGGCAAGGAGGCGATCCTCGCGGAGCTGCTGGAAGGAACGGTTCGCCCCTCGCTCGACACGGCACGTCTGCTCGTGGCGCGAACGGAGGCGGCGCCGGAGGCGCGCCTGTGGGCGCTGTGCCACTCCGACGCCACCCTGTTGTGCGGCGGTCCGCACAACCTCGGGGCGCTCTACCTGCTGCCGGAGGTGCGGACGGAGGGCTTCGCCGTCTTCCACCGGGTACGGGCGGAACTCAAGTCCTGTTACGCCGAGTTGCTGGCCGCCACGGAGTCGGGAGCGGGGCTCGGCCCCGAGGACCTGGTCCTCCGCGCGGACCTCGTCTTCGGTCTCACCGAGAGCGTGATCCTCATCCGGCGGGCAGAGCCCGGCCGCGACCCGTCGACCCTCGCGACGGCGACCGCCGACGCTGCGCTCCGGGTGGCGGGCGTGGCGCAGCGGTCCGTGTCACGGCTGCGCCGCGAGGGGCAGAGTCTCCTCGCGGCGGGCAACTGACCGGACGTCACCGGCGGCGCGGGTTCAGGCCTCGACGCTCCTGCCGCGGCGGTACCGGCGGTAGGCGGCGCCCGTCGCCACGGTTCCGCCGACGATCAGGACGGTGAACCACCGGAAGTACCAGTGGCCGCCTTCCGGGTCGTACACCTCGGCCCGCGGCCACGCGAGATTGACGGTCATGAAGAGGCCGTAGCCGACCGCGAGGACGTTGACCGGAAGCCCCCAGCGGCCGAGGGAGAACAGCGGCCTGCCGAGCTCGTCGCGCGTGCCGTCGGCCGGCGGCGGCCACTGGCCCCGGAGCCGCCTGACCAGCATGGGCCCCGTGACCATCGCGTACGCCAGGTACACCATCGCGATGCAACTGGTGCCGATGGCGACGAACGCCTGCGGCGAGGCGAGGTTGAGCAGGAGCAGCAGACCCGCGCCGACGCCGGCCACCACGGCGGCGGTGCCGGGCATCCCGGTGCGCTGGGGGACCCTCGCCAGCCGCGCCGAGCGCGGCAGGGCGCCGTCGCGGGCTATGGAGAAGAGCATGCGGGTCGCCGAGGTCTGGATCGCCAGCGTGGCCGCGCAGATCGCCACCGCCACGTCGGCGAGCAGAACCCTGCCGAGGCCGTCGCCGAGGGTGCTGGTGAGCACGTACCCCAGGCCCTCCGTCGCCAGCCTGCCGTCGGTGAGGCTGGGGGCGGCGAGCAGCCCGCCGAGGAGCAGCAGTCCGCCGCAGACTCCCGAGGTGGTCAGCGCGCTCAGCGTCGTGCGCGGCGCCGTGCGGCGGGGGTTGACGGTCTCCTCGCTCATCTCGCTCGCGCTCTCGAACCCGATGAGGACGTACGCGGCGGTGAACGAGCCCACCAGGAGCGCCGTGATCGGACCGCCCTCGCCGCCGGTGTGCAGGGTGATGCCGGGGTCCCGCTCGGCGTGGGTGGCGAGGAGGGTGACGATCAGGGCGACGCCCGCGATCTCGGCCGTGACGCCGATCGTGTTGACCGCCGACAGGGCGCGGTTGTCGAGGACGTTGAGCAGCGTGGTGAAGGCGAGGAGGATCAGGCCCAGGACGGCGGCGTTGGCGGCGCCGCTGGTCGACGTGGGAGACGGGTCGCCGCCCAGGAGCTGGAACCCGGACCAGACGGCGGGCAACACGACCTGGAGTGCGAGGGCCGCGGCCGCCACCACCACGATCCGCCCGGTCACCATGATCCAGCCCGCGTACCAGCCGAAGCCCGGCGTGCCGAGCCTGCTCGCCCACTGGTAGATAGCCCCGGCGATGGGCAGCCGCGCGGCGAGTTCGGCGAAGCAGGCGGCGACGAGCAGCTGCCCGGCGAGAACGGCGGGCCAGGTCCAGAAGAAGAGCGGCCCGCCGAAGGAGTAGCCGAGGGCGAAGAACTGGAAGACCGTGGTCAGGACGGAGATGAAGGAGAACCCGGCGGCGAAGGACGCGTACCGCCCCATCCGGCGCCGCAGCTGCTGGTCGTAACCGAAGGCGGCGAGCGAACCGCCTTCCGTGGGGCCGGGCGGTGGGGTCGCCGGGGGAGTGGGGTCGGTGGTCACGGTCATGGCTGTCCCCTGTCGCGAGAGGTGCTCCTGCGAATTCCTGTCGTTCGACAGAAATAGGGACGGTCGGTTTCCGACGCGTATCGCCACGGTGTCCCGGCCGTAAGTGAGTCCTCTCGTCCGGCCCTGACGGGAGGAAGGAGAGCCGTGCGGCTCCCTCAGTCGGGAACCGGCTCGGTCTCGGGGTACGGGCTGAGCATCGTGTCGAAGTAGCCCTCCGGGGCTTCCTCCAGGTAGGTCGACAGGTTCTCCAGGAAGGCGCGCAGCGGGGGTGTCGCGTTGTGCCGGTCCAGGTCTTCCTGGGAGCGCCAGACCTCGTAGAGGAAGAAGCGGCCGTCCTCGTGCTCGTGGAGGTGGTACTGCAGGTTTCCGGGCTCCCGGCGGGTGGGCTCCACGAAGGAGGAGAGGGCGCGCCGGACCTCGTCCGCGTGCTCCGCCCTGGGGCGCAGGAAACCGTAGAGGGAGAGGGGGTGTTCCGTGTTCGTCATGACCCCACGCTAAGAGCTCACACCCATGTGAGGTTCAAGCGGTTGTGACGAGCACCACATGAAGGTCGGAGGGCGCCTCGCCAGGGGCGCCCCGGCGAGCCGCACGTTCGGCTCCTCGTTCTCAGCGCAGCTCCTCCGCGAGACCGACGATGATGCCCTCCGGGCCGCGCACGTAGCAGAGGAGGAAGCTGTCCTCGAACCGGGCGATCTCGCCCAGGAGTTCGGCCCCGTGAGGGCGCAGCCGGGCGACGGTGTCCTCGATGTCGTCGACGGCGAACATGACCCGGTGCGTCCCCAGGATGTTGTGCGGCCGGTCGCGCGGCCCGGCACTGATCGCCTCGGGGCTGCGGTACTTCGCCAGCTCGAGCCGGCTGTGACCGTCCGGGGTCCGGACCATCGCGATGTCGCAGCGGACGCCGTCGAGTCCCGTGCACCGGTCGGCGACGAGGCCCTCGACCTGCGTCCTGCCCTCCAGCTCCATACCCAGTTCCAGGAAGAACGCGATGGCGGCCTCCATGTCGTCGACCACGATGCCGACGTTGTCCATGCGCTGGATCGCCATGCCGGTCTCTCCCTCTTCCTCGTGCCGCGGCACTCGTCCGGCGGCGCGTACACCACGACTGCCGCCGACCTTACGGTCGAGGTGCTCACGGGTACGGCACGACACCCGGTCGGTCACGCCCCGCCCGACGGCCCGTCGAGTCCGAGACCGCTCGCGAGGCGCTCCGTGTCGAGCGGGCTGTTCGCCGCGTACGACGATGCGGCGCCTCTTCCGGTGATGTGACGCCTGCTACATTCGACCGAGTGACAGATGTCGGGCAGGCCACACGGTGGCTGATCCTCGTGATCAGACTGCCCGCGGACCCGTCCCGCCACCGAGTGGCCGTATGGCGGGAGTTGCGCAGGATCGGAGCCCTCTCGCTGGGGCAGGGCATCTGGGCCGTACCGGAGGTGCCGGTCTTCGCGGACGGCGTACGGCGCGCCCTCGAACTCACCGACGGCGCCGGCGGCCAGGGCCTGACGCTCCAGGCCTCCGGCCGTACCGCCGAGGACGCGGCCCGGTTCCGGGAGATGTTCGCCGCCGCCCGCTCGGCGGACTGGGCCGAGTTCCTCGCGGACTGCGGGAAGTTCGAGGCGGAGATCGCCAAGGAGATCCGCATCGCCACGTTCACCCTGGCCGAGCTGGAGGAAGAGGAACAGAGCCTGGCACGGCTGCGGCGCCGGCACCGGGACCTGACCGCCCGGGACGTCTTCGGCGCCCCCGAGGCCGCCGAGGCGGCGATACGGCTCAAGTGGTGCGCGGCCGTCTGCGAGGACTACGCCGAGCGCGTCTTCGCCGCCCTCCACGCGCTCCCCACGAGTGACGAGGAGACGCCATGAGCACCGCGCCCATAGCCCCGGCCGCCCCGCGCTCGGCCATGTGGCCGTTGTACGCCGCAGGGTTCACCACCGCCTTCGGCGCCCACGGCATCGCCGCCAACCTCGGCGGCTTCTCCGAGGACGCCGTCACCTCCCTCCTCGTCCTCGGAGGACTGCTCGCCCTGTACGACGGCGCCGAGGTCCTGCTCAAGCCCGTCTTCGGCTCGCTCGCCGACCGGATCGGCGGCAAGCCGGTCCTGCTCGGAGGCCTGATCGCCTTCGCCGCCGCGTCCACGCTGTACGCGATCGCCGACAGCCCCGGCTGGCTGTGGGCGGCCCGTCTCGGCCAGGGCGCCGCCGCCTCCGCGTTCTCGCCCTCGGCCTCCGCGCTCGTCGCCCGCCTCAACCCGGCGGCCAAGCGGGGCCGCGCCTTCGGCAGTTACGGCTTCTACAAGTCCATCGGCTACACCCTCGGCCCGCTCCTCGGCGGCGTCCTCGTCTGGGCGGGCGGCCTGCGCCTGCTGTTCACGGTCATGGCCCTGTGCGCGGCCGCCGTCGCCGTGTGGGCGGCACTCGCCGTGCCCGTCGTGCCGCCGCTGCCCCGCAAGCGGCAGACGGTCGCCGACCTCGCACGCCGCCTGGCGGACCGCTCCTTCCTCGCCCCGACCGCCGCCCTCGCCGCCGCCACCGCCGCGCTCTCCGTGGGCGTCGGCTTCCTGCCCGTGTCGGGAGCCGCCGCCGGCCTCGGCACCGTGGCCACCGGTGCCGCCGTCTCCGTCCTCGCCGCGACCGCCGCCGTCGTCCAGCCCACGGCGGGCCGCGCCCTGGACGCCGGACGCCTGACCACCCGTACGGGACTGCTCACCGGCCTGTTCGTCACCGCGGCGGGTCTCGCCGCCGCGATGTTCCCCGGCCTGGCCGGGGTCCTCCTGGCCGCCGCCCTCATCGGCACCGGCACCGGACTGATCACCCCGCTCGGCTTCGCGGCCCTCGCGGCCTCCACGCCGGAGGAACGGATGGGCCAGACCATGGGCTCGGCCGAACTCGGCCGCGAACTCGGCGACGCGGGCGGCCCCCTCCTCGTCGCCGGCGTCGCCACCTTCGCGACCCTCACCACCGGTTACGCGGCCCTCGCCGCCCTGCTGGCCGCGGGTCCGCTGCTGGCCCTGGCGCTCCGCCCGCGAGCGGCGGAGCGAGCGGCGGAGTAGAGGGCGGAGAGAGGATCGGGGGATCGGGGGTCGGGGGAGCGGGGGCGGCGTCAACGAGCCGGAATCGGCTGTGTGAGGTTCACCGGGTTGCCGTCGGGGTCCCGGATGTGGGCGACGCGCTGTCCCCAGGGCATGTCGTCGGGGAAGGTCGACCGGTCGTGTCGACCGGTGGACCCGTCCAGGACGGAGAACTCATCGGCACCGCTTCGGCGCCGAGTCAGGAAGCCTGGCGACGCGAGGACTCCCGGTCGCGACTCCGGACGGATGAGTCCGGGATCGCGAAGAAGGCCAGGGCCGCGAGGACCGCCACGCTCGCCGCGAGTGCCAGCGTGCCGGGAAGGGACCAGGCCGCGACCGGTCCCGCGACCGTCGCCCCCAGGGCGAACCCCGAGATCTTCAAGCTGGCGCCGGTGGTGAAGATCTGGCCGCGCAGGTGTTCCGGGGCCTCCCGGTGGCGGACCGCGAACAGGGCGGCCAGCTGGGGGCCTTCACCGATCCCCGCCAGGAGTACGGCCACGACGAGCACCACGGGCCGGTCCCACGCGGCCAGGGCCACCGCGGCGGCCTGGACGAGGACGCTGGCCCAGATGATCGTGTCGGGGGAGACCGAACGCGCGAACCGGGCGAGTACGGCGGTGGCCACCAGGGCGGAGACCGCCGCGCAGGAGAGCAGCACCGCGCCGAGGCCGGCGCCGCCCAGGACACGTACTCCCAGAACGGGGAGGCACACCGTCAGCATGCCCTGGGCGACGCAGGAGACGACCGAGGCGACGGTCGCCCGGGCCAACGCCGGCCGTCCGGCGATGAACCGCATTCCGGCGGCGAGGTCGCTGATCACCGAGGTCGTCCGCGCGCGCCGCGCCAGAGCGGGACGAGCGGGCAGCAGCCACGCGAACGGCAGCGCCGAGGCGATGAGCATCGCGGAGACCACCACGGCCGCCGGGGCTCCCAGCACCTCCGCCACTGTGCCGGCGAGAGCCGGACCGGCCAGACCCGCCACCCCGAACGTCATGGTGTCGAGCGCGTTCGCCCGGGGCAGACGGTCCCCCCGCGCCACATCGGTGAGCCGGGCCGACCACCCGCCCGACAGGGCCGGTCCCGACAGTCCCGTCACCACCGCGATCAGGAGCGTGACCGCGAACGGCAGGCGGTCGAGCCCCAGGACGATCGCCCCCAGCCCTGCCGCGTACAGGACGAGGGCGGCGGCCAGCAGGCTTCCCGGCCGGCCCGCTCTGTCGAGGAGCGCCCCGAGCACCGGCCCTCCGACCGCGGCGGAGACCGTGATCCCCGCGAGCAGCGCCGACGCCTCGACGGTCGACCCTGTCAGGGCGAACCCCGCAAGGAGCAGCGCCGGGCCCGACATCTCGTCCCCGGCGCGGGCTGCCGTGGCTCCGGCGAGATAGAGGCGGAGCGGGTAACGCTTTCTCATCAGCGAGACGTTACGGAGGTAACTCAAAAGTGAGCAAGATGCTACATTCGCCGGGTGCCTTCCCCCAGCGACCACGGATCCTCCCAGTACTCCGTGCTGACCACGGCGCGGCGGACCGCCGCCCTCGTCAACGCACTCGCCGACGACCGCCCCGCCCCGGCCGACGTCGCCGACGTGCTCCGCGCCTACGGTGAGCCGGACCCCGTCGAGCTCACCACCACCGATGTCGCCGCGATGCGTACCGCCGCCTCGCTCCTGCGAGAGGTCTTCGCCGCCGAGGACGCCGACGGCGCCGCGACCACCCTCAACCGCCTCCTCCGGGACCACACGGGACCGCTCCGCCTCACGTCGCACGGCGGCGGAACGCCCTGGCACCCCCACCTCGACAGCGACGACGACGCCCCCTGGGACGAGTGGCTCCTCGCCTCGTCCTGCATGGCGCTGACCGTCCTCGTCTGGGACCGTCAACGCCCGCCCGGCCGGATCTGCGCGTCACCCAGCTGCGGGAACGTCTTCATCACCCCGGGCAGCGGCCCGGAACGCCGCTACTGCTCCCGCCGATGCGCCACCCGAGAACGAGTCGCGGCCCACCGCCGCTCCCGGGCTGTCGGGCCCCGCTGACCGGCCCTGGGCCGGAGTGATCCTGTCTGATGACGAAACCCGTTGGGCCTGCGGGGGGAATCGGTCGGTGGGGCGTCAGCCGATGTGCTTCCAGGTCTGGCAGCCGGAGGTCTGGAACGCCTTGTCGGTGTCGAGGACGGTGACGGTGGACGGCCCCTTGCTCGCCCCGTTGGCGATGATCTCGCCGGAGTCGCCCGTGGTGCCCTTGAGGCGGGCCCAGTAGCAGGACGAATCGGTGGGGCCGGTGCTGCGGTACGTTCCCGGCCGGACCTCCTGGCCCACCAGGAAGGTGCCGTCTCCCGGGATCTCTCGTACGGCCGTCTTCGCCGTTCCGGCCGCCTCGGGGGTCGTACGGGCGGGCGGCGGGAGCTCCGCAGGGGACTCGGTGGTGGTCGGGGAGGCGGGCGGCTGCGAGCCGGCGCTGTCGCTGCCGTTGCCGGTGCCCACGATGCCGAGGAGGACGCCCACCGCGAGCCCGCCGAGGGCCGCGAGAGAGTGGGTGAGCACGGAACGGCGCCGGCCGCCCGTGGAGCCCTGGATCGGTTGTCCCCACTGCGGCCCCGGGGGTGGTCCCGTCGGCGTGGTGCGGTCGGTCATGGGTTCAGGGTGCGGCCGGGCGGGGCCCGCCGCACCCCGGGTGGCCGCAGGGGGCCGTCCGGGGGCCGCGGCTCAGGCCCACACCGCTTTGGCCACGGCGTGGCCCGCCGACGCCGCCCGTCCGTAGAAGCCCCGGAGGTTCCTGTGGTGGGCGAGGAGTTCCTCCCTGCTCCAGCCGCGGGCGCTGAACCTGGGGCCGGTGATGCTCCACAGCTCGTCGAAGGAGACAGCCGCGAGGAAGCGCGCCGCCTCTGACACCCCGGCCGGCTCCAGCAGCATCAGCGGGGGATCCGACGGGTCGGCGTCAGTGCCGTGTGGCACGGGGCGGCCGCCGTAGATGGGCAGTGTCCAGGGCTCGCCGGCGTCCGTACCGAGCGCATCGGCCGCCGCGTAGAGGTCGTTGACCGAGTCCCAGCCCTTGTTGATCGACCAGGTGACGCCCGCCGCGTACTCGTCGCCGTGGTCTTCCCAGGCATCGGACATGAACGCGGCGAGCCAGGTGTGGTCATCCCGTATCCCGGACTCGGCCACGGCGCGGAAGTGGAGGTGGATGCTCACTGCGGGGAGTCCCTCGGCTCGGCGGCCCACCCGTCGGGCCGAACGGACGGGAACCTACCCGAGGGCACCGACAGCCGTGTGTCGTCGTCTTCGCCTCCGTCAGGCGCCGAGCAGTGGGTCGGCCTCCGTCGGCCGGCCCAGGTACCAGACGGGTCCGGGGTCGGGGACCGCGAGGGGTGCGAATCCCAGCCGGTCGTAGAACGCGCGGGCCTTCGTGTTCGCCTGCACCATGCACAAATGGACGGCGGGCACGCCCGCGGCCCGCAGCTCCGCGAGCAGCGTGCGGATCAGGGCGCGCCCGTACCCTCGCCCCTGCCATGACGGCAGCAGGTCGATGTGCAAGTGCGCCGGGTACGCGGCGAGTTCGTCGCGGACCATGCGCTCCGGCGTGTGCAGCAGCCTGGCCATCTCCTCGGTCGGAGTGGCGGGTTCACGGGCGGGTTCCGGATGGCGCGCCGCGACCTTGGGCAGCCATTCGGTACGGAACCGCAGCGCGAACCTGTCCGTGTCGGCGGCCCCCAGGACGTATCCGACCGCCCGGCCCGCGCCGTCGTCCAGGACGAAGGCGAACTCCGGCTCCAACTCCACGTAGGGGTAGGCGAAGATCGAGGGCATCAGTTCGGGATCGGCGTACAGGTCGGAGGAGTCGCCCCCCTCGTGGGCCGTCCTGACGCAGATGTCGGCGAGAGCCGCCCGGTCCGACGGCCGGTAGCGACGGACGAACGACTCGGTCTTCGCCTCAGGCTTCGTCTCAGTCTTCATTCGTGTCACGATTCCAGAATGGGAGCGCTCCCGCAGGGAGTTTCCGCAGGTCGTCCCGGCGTGACGGTCGGGCGGCTCTCCGCGCCACGAGGCGGGCAGCGCCGGTTCCCCCCGACGGGAACCGGCGCCTCGCTCCGATGGTTCTACGGGTTGACGCAGACGACGGAGCCGACCGGATGGTTGTTGCCGGTCGATGTCGCGGTGAACCCGAAGGTGACGCTGCCGTCCGGCGGGATGGTCCGGTTGTAGTCGACGTTCTTGACCGTGACCGTGCCGTCGGATCCGGTGCTCAGCCCGCCGTTCCAGAGGCTGCTGATCCGAGTGCCCGCGCCGGGCGTCCACTTCACCGCCCAGCCGTCACGCGCTGTCGTGCCGTGGTTCATGACCTCGACGGAACCCTGGAAGCCGCCGCTCCAGGAGTTGGTCACGCTGTAGACGGCCATGCACCCGGTGTGCGGGTCGGTCGGCGTGGGAGTAGGAGTGGGGGTCGGGGTGGGGGTAGGGGTCGGCGTGCCGCCCGAGCCGCGGATGCCGGTCACTTCGCCGTTGCCGCCGTCGAAGACGATGTCGGAGCAGGAGAAGAAGTTCTCCTGGCTGTCCGAGCGCACCCACTGGATGAACATCACCGCGTCACCCGAACGGCCCGCGGGCAGGTTCAGATCCCAGTGGTAGTAGCCGCCGTCCGTGCCGGGCGACCCCGACTGCGGTGGGTCGGTGACGGTCTGGATGAGTTCCAGGTCGTCCCAGCCCAGTTCGGTGCTGGGCGAGTAGCCGGGCTTGGAGAGGTACACCCGGAAGGAGCCGGGGTGCGCGGCCCAGTTGCTGTGCTTGACCTGGATCGTGTTCCCGGACGTCAGGTGCGTACGGGGCCAGTCCGAGCGGACGGCGTTGTAGCCGGTGAAGTTGTACGGCGACCGGTCACCGGCGCTGCACAGCTTTCCGTCGGGGACGTAACCGGCTCCGCGTCCGCCCGCGTTGGAGTCGAGTACGGCGAACCAGTTGTACAGCGAGTTCGGGCCGCTCTCGCTGAGCGCCGCCTTGCACGCCGGGTTCGTCGGGTCCAGAGCGCCGGTGCTGGTCTTGGCGTCCAGCCAGCAGAGGTACGTGCGGGACCCGGGCGTCATCGTGACGCCGTGCGCCTGCGCGCTGCCCTGGCCCAGTAACGTCAGGCCGATTCCACCGAGCAGGGTCGCGAGTACCGCGGCCAGGGAGGCAAGTCGTCTCTTGCGTCCAGCCATTGTGTCTCCTGTGTGTGGGTGGGTGGGGAGTGCTCCGAGGTCGGTGTTCTCCTCTTGCGGTGCGGTGCGGTTTCTTGTGTGTCGTGCGGTGGTGCGCCTCGCCCTTCCGGGGACGGGCTCCGCCGGAGGGGCGAGGCGATCTGGGGAGGCGCGGCGCCGACCGGCCGCGGATCACGTCACGCGCAGGCGGTGCCGTTCAGGCTGAACCCGGAGGGCGCGGCGAACGCGCCGCTGTACGTGCCCTGGAAGCCGAACGTCTGACTGGCGCCGGCCGCGATCCGCGCGTTGTGCGCGAGCCCGGTCGCCGTCACGGTCCCGGAGGCCGTGGGGACGGTGGCGTTCCACGCCTGGGTGATGCGCTGCCCGGAGGGCAGGACGAAGGACAGCGTCCAGTTGTCCACCGGGGCCGAACCGGTGTTGGCGACGGTGACTTCGGCCGTGAAACCGCCGGTCCAGACGTTCGGCGCGTACGTCACCTTGCAGGCCGTCGCCGGGCCGGGTTCGCCGGGGCCCGGCTCGCCCGTGCCGGGGGCCCCGAGGTTCACGGCGGAGGAGAAGGAGTTCACGGTGAGCCCGGCGCCGTTCTGCCACGGCTCGAAGCCGGCCTGAACGCTCGTCAGGTACCAGTTGTTCTGGGCCATGCCGCGCGCGACGGTCTCCCGGACGAAGTCCATGACGTCGAAGTCCCAGCCGGCGATGGCCGACGGGGCGACGAAGGAGATGACGTCGTTGGAGCCGTTGCTGCCCGTCCACACCTGCCAGCCGCGCCCGCCGACGGTGGCGGTGCCGACCTGTGAGCCGATCGGCTGGATGGGGCCGACCTTGTTGAACCAGATCATGATCTCGGTCCGGTTGACCCCGTCGGTCCTGGGCGTGGGGTCGAGCCAGATGTCGTACGAGGCGTTGTACGTCGCGTCGCCGACGTAGCCGTACGAGATGCTGCTGGGTGCCGTGGCAATGCCGCTGACCTGGGCGGGGAGCTTGGTCCCCGGTGAGCAGTTGGTGTAGTGGCAGCCGTTGAAGACCGAGGGGTACGACTTCGGGGCGCCGTTGGTGGGCACGGCGCCGTCGGCCCGCGTCACCCGGAAGCCGGTGTCGGTGGCGGTGACGCACTGGGCGGCACCGGTGCCCCAGCGGTTGTTCTGGACCACGTACCGGCCCTGGATCGTGGTCGAGCCGTACTGCTCGCAGATCAGCGTGTCGGCCCGAGCCGCCGGCGCGGCGGTCATGAGTGCCGCGACGGTGGCGAGGGCGACGAGCAGCGCGGCGAGCATGCCGCGCGGGGTGCTGAGCCGGTTCGGTGACGCTCGCATGTCGGGCCTCTCTCAAGAGGTGATCGAAGAAGTGATGGACGAAGTGATCGAAGTGGTGAGGTAAGGCGTGAGGTAAGAGGTGAGGCAAGGGCTCCGGGCGGGCCCTGGACGGGGTGACCGAAAGGGCGCGCGGTGAGCGGTGCAGCGGGCCAGGAACGTCGACAGGCCTTTTGGGAGCGCTCCCACCCCTGGCTCGGTGCACTGTAGGAGCTGAGGGTGTACCTGACAACCCATCGCGGCGGGGTCCGTTCCGGGCGTGTTCCGCGGCGAGGTGGCGCCTCGGTCATCGCATCCTGTCCGGGCCGTTGACGGCACCGCACCGGTGCCGCGAATATGGCCACCGCCGGCATGGGAGCGCTCCCATGTCGGCGAGCCGCTCGCCCCCACCGAGGAGCCCAGACGTGAACAGACGCAGAACGGCCCTGCTCTCCCTGACCGCCCTGATGGCGGCGGGACTGACCGCGGTGCCCGTCGCCCCTGCCGGCGCGGACGAGGTCGAGCAGATCAGGAACGGCACCTTCGACACGACCACCGACGGATGGTGGTCGGACAACGTCACCCTGGGGCTTTCCGACGGCAGGGTCTGCGCCGACGTGCCGGGCGGCACGGTGAACCGGTGGGACGCCGGCGTCGGCCAGAACGACCTGACGCTCGTCAAGGGGGAGACCTACCGGTTCAGCTTCAGCGCGACGGGCACGCCCGAGGGCAACTCGGTCCGTGCCGTCGTGGGCCTCCAGGTCTCGCCGTACGACGCCTACCACGAGGTCACACCGCAACTGAGCGTCTCCGGGAACACGTACACCTACACCTTCGCCTCCCCCGTCGACACCTCCCAGGCGCAGGTCGCCTTCCAGCTCGGCGGCGCCGCCGACCCCTGGCGCTTCTGTCTGGACGACGTGTCACTCCTGGGCGGGGTGCCGCCGGAGCGGTACGAGCCCGACACCGGCCCCCGGGTCCGGGTCAACCAGGTCGGCTACCTGCCCGGCGGGCCCAAGAACGCCACCCTCGTCACCGACGCGACCGTGCGGCAGCCGTGGCAGCTGAAGAACGCCTCCGGCGCCGTCGTCGCCCGCGGCTGGAGCGTCCCCCGCGGCGTGGACCCCTCCTCCGGGCAGAACGTCCACTCGATCCACTTCAGCGACCACCGCACCGCGGGGACGGGCCTCACCCTGGTCGCCGACGGCGAGACCAGCAGGCCCTTCGACATCGGCACCGCCGCCTACGAGAAACTCCGCCTGGACGCCGCGAAGTTCTACTACACCCAGCGCAGCGGGAACCCGATCCGCGACGACCTGCGGCCCGGGTACGGCCGCGAGGCCGGTCACGTCGACATCGCCCCCAACCAGGGCGACGGGAACGTGCCCTGCCAGCCCGGCGTCTGCGACTACACGCTCGACGTCACCGGCGGCTGGTACGACGCCGGCGACCACGGCAAGTACGTCGTCAACGGCGGCATCTCCGTCTGGCAGCTCCTCAGCACCTACGAGCGCGCCAAGTTCGCCCGCACCGGGCAGGCCGAGAAACTGGGGGACGGCTCGCTGAACATCCCCGAGAGCGGCAACAAGATCCCCGACATCCTCGACGAGGCCCGCTGGGAGCTGGAGTTCCTGCTCAAGATGCAGGTGCCGGACGGCAAGCCCCTCGCCGGCATGGCCCACCACAAGATCCACGACGAGCAGTGGACCGGCCTGCCGCTGATGCCCTCCGCCGACCCGCAGAAGCGCGAACTGCACCCGCCGACCACCGCGGCCACCCTGAACCTCGCCGCGACAGCCGCCCAGGCGGCCCGCTTGTACAAGCCGTACGACACCCGGTTCGCCGCCACCGCGCTCGCCGCGGCCCGCAAGGCCTGGGCCTCGGCCCTCGCCCACCCCGACGTCCTCGCCTCCGAGAGCGACGGCATCGGCGGCGGCACCTACGCCGACCGTGAGGTCAGCGACGAGTTCTACTGGGCGGCGACCGAGCTGTACCTGACCACGGGTGCCAAGGAGTTCGAGGACCACATCCTGAAGTCCCCGGTCCACAGCGCCGACATCTTCAAGCCGATCAGCTTCGACTGGGCCGGCACGGCCGTCCCCGCCCGGCTCGACCTCGCCACCGTCCCGAACCGGCTGCCCGGCCGCGACAAGGTCCGCCAGTCCGTACGCGAGGGAGCCGACCGCTACCTGGCCACGCTGAAGGCCCACCCGTACGGCATGCCGTACGCCCCCGCGGGCCATAAGTACGACTGGGGCTCCACCCATCAGACGCTCAACAACGCCGTCGTCCTGGCCACCGCCTACGACATCACCGGCAGCGCGAAGTACCGCGACGGGGCCGTCCAGAGCATGGACTACATTCTGGGCCGCAACGCCCTGAACATCTCGTACGTCACCGGCTACGGCGAGGTCAGCGCGGAGAACCAGCACAGCCGCTGGTACGCCCGCCAGCTCGACCCGAAGCTGCCCCGCCCGCCCGTCGGCTCTCTGTCCGGCGGCCCGAACTCGAGCATCCAGGACCCGCTCGCGCAGAGCAAACTCCAGGGCTGCGTCGGGCAGTTCTGCTTCATCGACGACATCCAGTCCTGGTCGACCAACGAACTCACCATCAACTGGAACTCCGCGCTCACCTGGATGGCCTCCTTCGTGGCCGACCAGCACTGACGGCGCTCGACAGCAGGACGAGCCCGCGCGGCGCCACCGGCGCCGCGCGGGCCCTCGCGTCGGCCCCTGGGGATTCTCCCGTTGTGACGGGCACGCGTGGGTCACGGAGATGCATCCCGGCGGCCCTCCCCGGGGAGAAGCTCAACGCCGAGGTGCTGGAGTACCTCCGCGGCGGCGCCGACGCCGGCATGGTCGTACCGGACGCGGTCGACACCGAGGTCAAGACGGTGCGGGTGACGACCGAGACCTGAACGGCGAAGGGAGCGGCATGTCCTACGACGGGGCTTTCCTGTGGGGCCCGGCGAACTTCTCCGGACGGCCGCCCGCCCGGCTGGTGGTGGAGGGCGTCGTCGTGGGTGTCGTGACGGCCGGTCTGGTCGCGGGCGCCGCGGTGGCGGGTGTGCTGACCGGTTTCGGCACCGTCGGCACGGTGGTCGGGGTCGTCGTGGCCCTGGCCTCCGCCGGGTACCTCTTCGCGACGAACGCGGGACGCGTCCTGGTTGGCGCGGTCGCCCTCCTCGGCGGCGTCCTCGCCTGGTGGATACCGGGCCAGACCGCGCAGGCCGTCCTGGCGGCGCGCGGCGAGAGCCGCACGGTGGTGGTGACCGAGGTCCACGTCCACCGCTACGAAGGACGGAACTACGTCAAGAACTCCTGCTCGGTACGACTCCTCGACGGCACCCCGGTCCCGACCGAGGCCTGGCGCGGCTGCGGCGCCGACGCCCGTCCTGGCCAACACCTCACGATGGTCTTCGACCCGGAGGACGCCGTGCCCCCGACCGACCGCGTCCTTCCCGCCTCCGCCGCGGCGGCCCTCGCGGGCCCGGCGGCGGCGAGTCTGGCGCTCGCGGCACTGTGCTGCGTCGCGGTGATCCGGTCCCAGCCGTGAGGCACGTCCCTCCGAATCGCGACAACGTGTCGAGACGTCGATACTTCACGAAACGGGCCTGGCCGGGGCCCGACGGCGGAGGCGGCGACGGACTGCATGGAGTGGAAGAAGCGGCTGCAGCACCTGCGTACCGGTGCCGAGCGACGCTTCCCCGTCCTCACCGAGCTCACGGCCCGGCTGCTGTCCTCTAACCTCCTCGACGCGGGGACCAGGCTCGCCGCGCAGGCCTTCCTCGCGTCCGTCCCCCTGCTCTTCGCCCTCGCGGCCTTCGCCCCGATCGGCGTGCGCGACCAGCTCCGGGAATCGCTGCGCGCCATGTTCGGCCTCAGCGGGGAGTCCGACCACGAACTGCAGCAGGTGCTGTACGGCTCGGCCGACGAGGCTCTGCGGGAGACGACCGGCATCGTCGGCGCGGTGGTGGCGCTGGTGTCGGCCACGAGCTTCAGCCGGGCCATGTCCCGGGTCTGCGAGCGGGCGTGGGGGCTGCCCAGGGCCAAGTCGACCATCGCGGCCTGGCGCTGGGTCGTGTGGCTCCTGGCGATGCTGGTGGTCGTCGTGCTGCAGGGCCCGATCCGGAACGGCTTCGGCGCCGGCCTCTTTGTCGGCACGGCGCTCTACTTCCTGCTGGGTACGGGCGTGTGGCTCTGGACCCAGCGCCTTCTCCTGGCCAAACGAGTCCCCTGGCCCGCGCTGCTGCCGGGCGCGGTGCTCGCCGCCACCGCCACCAGCGTGCTCGGCCTGACCGCCCGGATCTACATGCCGACGGCGCTCAACAGGGCTCTGGAGGAGTACGGATCCCTCGGCCTCGTTCTCGTCGTGCTGTCCTGGCTGATCGCCGTGTGCGGCGCCATCACGTTCGCGGTGACCATCGGCGCGGTGCTCGCCGACGAGCCGCCGCTGAACAGGTACGTGGGAAGGGTCGGGCGCACTGTTCCCCGTGACGGGAGCGACGGCGGAGACGGGAGCGACGGCGGAGACGGGGGCGTCGAGCGGAGTCCGACGACCTGACGGGCCGTGCGCCGACGCGGCCGGGAACGAGGTCCCTCTAAAGGGTCACCCTGCTCGCGCACGCGGACGAATGCGGGTCGGCTGGGACACGAGAGCGATCATTCCGAACGAGGAGGCTCCGGTGTCGGACGAAGGATCGGCCGCGCGGGACGGTGAGCGGGACGAGCTCCAGGAACTCCGCGGCCGGGTGGCGACCCTCGAAGCGGAACGGACGCGGCCGCCGAAGCACCGCATGAAGTCCCTCCTGGCCGCCGTGCTGATCATCCTCGGCTGTGTGCTCGCGCCGCTCAGCGTCGTCTCCGCCTGGGCGGCGGACGAGGTGGGCGACACCGACCGCTACGTGGCGACCGTGGCCCCGCTGGCCTCGGACCCCGACGTCCAGGACGCCGTCGCCAACAGGGTCACCGACGCGCTCATGACGCGCCTCGACCTGTCGGCCCTGCTGTCCGACGCCGCCCCGGAGGAACGGCCGCGCCTGGAGAAGGCGCTGGGGAAACTGGGCGACTCCCTGGAAGGCGCGGTCCGCAGCTTCGTCCACGACAAGGCGCGGGCCATCGCCGCCTCGGACGCCTTCGAGACCATCTGGACGGAGGCCAACCGCAAGATCCACGCCTCCGTGAACAAGGCCCTCACCGGGAGCGGCGGCGGCGCCGTGCGCCTGGAGAACGACACGGTCACCCTCGACCTCGGTCCCGTCGTCGAGCTCGTGAAGCAGCGTCTCGTGGACGAGGGGATGCAGGTCGCCGGACGGATCCCGGAGATCCACACCGACTTCACGCTCGTACGGTCCGACGACATCGGCAAGGTCAAGACCTACGTACGGCTCCTGCAGATCCTCGGCAACTGGCTGCCGGTGCTCGCCGTCCTCCTGGTGGCCGGCGGTGTCCTCCTCTCGCAGCGGCGTCGTAGGGCCCTCGTGACGGGAGCCCTCGCGGTGGCCGTCACGACGGGACTGCTCGGCATCGGGCTGCGGATCTTCCGGGTGATCTACCTCGACGCCCTGCCCGCGGGAGTCTCCCCGGAGGCCGCCGGAGCGGTCTACGACACCATGACCCATCTGCTGCAGACCATGGTCAGAATGGTCGTCGCCCTGGGAGTCGTCGTCGCCCTCGCGGCCTGGCTCACCGGTCCTGGCCGGCGCGCCGGTCTCGTCAGGGGCCTGTGGACCTCGGGCATCGGCGCCGTCCGCTCCACCGCCGACCGCGCCGGCCTGCGCACGGGGCCGGTGGGTCCGTTCGTCCGCCGGTACCGCACCTGGATCGTGTGGGCGCTGGTCGTGGTGGCGCTGGTCGTCTACCTCCTGTGGTCCTACCCCACCGGCTGGGTGGTCGTCGGCCTGGCCCTCGCGCTGCTCCTCGCGCTCGCGGTGGTGGAGTTCCTGGGCGCGGGAGGGGCGGCGACGTCCGACGAGGAGGCTCCCTCGGAGAGCGCGGCGCCCCCGGTATGAGGGACTCTCCGGGGGGCCGCTGACCAGGGACCGGGGACCGGGGGACCCGGGTTCGGGTTCCCCGGTCCCGTCCGAGGCCGTCAGGAGTGCAGTACGCGTGCCTTGTCGGCCGCGAACTCCTCGTCCGTCAGCAGCCCCTGGGCCTTGACGTCGGCGAGCGCCGGGGCCAGGGCCGTCGCCATCTCGCCCGGCGGGGACGCTACGGCCCGGACCCCCGCCACGGCGCGGTCCACGCCGGGCCGTGAGACTTCTGTCATCGTGCCGGGTCTCGCGCGCGGACACCCGATCGCGTTGGATGGCGGCGGAAGAGACAGCGGGTGGAGGAGGAACGGCGTGGTGCGTGTCGTGCGCAAGCGGTGGTGGACCGGGGCGGCGGTGCTGGTCCTGGCCGTCGTGGTGGCCGGTCTCGTGTGGTTCAAGCCCTGGGCCCTGTGGGTGGACGAGACCGTGAACGAGGCGCTGCCGTCCGCGACCGCGTCCCCGGCGCCGTCCTCTGCGGCGCCGTCCTCTCTGCATCCGAGCGGGGCACCGGCCACCGTGCCGCCGGCCGGCCCCACCACCGAGGCGCAGGGCACCTTCGTCAGCCACGAGCACACCACCACCGGCACGGTGAAGCTCGTCCGGCTGCCCGACGGCTCGCGCGTGGTGCGCCTGGAGAACCTGGACACCAGCAGCGGGCCCGACCTGCGGGTCTGGCTGACCGACGCCCCGGTCAAGGAGGGCAGGGCGGGCTGGCACGTCTTCGACGACGGGACGTACGTCAGCCTGGGCAAGCTGAAGGGCAACAAGGGCGATCAGAACTACGCCGTGCCCGCCGGCGTCGACCTCGCCGGCCTCACCAGCGTCAGCATCTGGTGCGACCGCTTCGACGTCTCCTTCGGCGCAGCACGGCTGGCCTGACCCCGGCCCGGCCGGGCCGTCGAGCGGGCCGGCCGGGCGTCGGCGGGTCACCACTCGGCGACGAGCGGCGTCTCCGGTTCGTGCCGCCGCCACGCCTCGGCGAGGCGTACGAGGCGGGCGGGGGCGGCGATGCCGCGCACGGTCGCGATCCTGCCGTCGACGATGTCGAACGTCACGCAGCCGACGACCTGGTCGTCGAGCACGAAGAGGAGGGCGGGGGCGTCGTTGACGAGCTGGTAGTGGACGGCGAGCGCGCCCCCGGCCAGCCGCCGCTTCGCGGGGGTGGACTTGAAGCCGGCCCGCGCGATGGAGGCGACACGCTGCGGAGTGTCGAACCGCAGCAGCTTCTCGGCGAGACCGGCGCCGTCGGAGATCGCGGTCACGTCGTCGGTGAGCATCGCCACCAGCCGTTCGGTGCGGCCCGAGGAGGCCGCGGCGAGGAACTCCTCGACGATCCTGCGGGCGGCCGCAGGGTCGAGTTCGCCGCCGCCGCGGCGGCGCTCGGTGGTGACGTGACGTCGGGCCCGGTGGAGGTGCTGCTGGCTCGCGGACTCGGAGACGTCGAGGATCTCGGCGATCTCGGCGTGGCTGTAGGAGAACGCCTCGCGCAGGACGTAGACGGCACGCTCCACGGGCGACAGACGCTCCATGAGGGTCAGCACGGCAAGGGAGACGGATTCGCGCTGCTCGAAGGTGCCGGCGGGGCCGAGCATCGGATCGCCGTCGAGGAGCGGTTCGGGCAGCCAGGCCCCGACGGCGCGCTCGCGGCGGACCTGTGCCGAGCGCAGCCGGTCGAGGCAGAGGTTGGTGACGACCTTGGTCAGCCATGCCTCCGGTGCCCTGATCAGCCGCCGGTCGGCGGCCTGCCAGTGCAGGAAGGCGTCCTGCACGGCGTCCTCGGCGTCGGCGGCCGAGCCGAGGAGACGGTAGGCCAGTGAGGCCAGCCGGTTCCGGCCGGCCTCGAACAGGCGGGTGTCGAAGCGGTCGTCGTCGGTCCTGCTGTCCATGCGGACCACCCTAGACAACGGCCCTCTCCGCAGCGGCCTTTGGGGCGGTGGCCAGGCGGTTCCTGCGCTTGGGCAGACCGAAGGTGGGGTGGGAGGTGGCCCACAGCGACATGCCGAGGATGCCCGCCTTGATCCGGGCGGCCTTCCGGCCGCCCATGAACTTCGGCTTCGCCCGCGCTTCGCCGTCGACCATCTGCAGGATCCCGTCCCGCCGCCCGAGACTGATGTGGTTGCCCACGTACTCCAGCTTGCTCTTCGGGATCTCGCGGCCGGTCAGGCGTCCCACGATCGCGGCCGTGGCCTGCCTGCCGGTGTATCCGGCCGAGGCGCAGGACATCGGCAGCGGCCTCCCGTTGTCGCCGACCGCGTGGGCGCTGTCCCCGGCGGCGTAGACGTTCGGGTGGGAGACCGACCGCATGGTGTCGTCGACGACGATCCGGCCGTTCCCGGTGACTTCGAGACCGGCGGCGGCGGCGAGCGGCGCGACCGCGAACCCGGCCGTCCACACGGTCGCGTCGGACGTCAGGACGGTGCCGTCGGCACACCGCACCCGCGTCGCCTCCACGGCCTCGACGGTGGTGTGCTCGACGACGGTGACGCCCAGCCGGTCGCAGGCCCGACGCAGGTGGGCGCGGGCTCCGGGGGAGAGCGGGGCGCCCAGCTCGCCCCGGGCGATCAGCGTGACCGACAGGCCGGGCCGGGATTCGGCGATCTCGGTGGCGGTCTCGATGCCGGTCAGCCCGTCGCCGACCACCACCACGCTGCGGCCCTCTCCCGGCCCGCCCTGCCTGTCCGGGCTCTCCAGGCTGTCCAGTCGTTCGCGCAGGCGCAGCGCCGAGGGCCGGCCGGTGACGTCGAAGGCGTGCTCGGCCGCACCGGGTACGCCGCTGTGGGCCACGTGGCTGCCGAGGGCGTAGAGCAGCGTGTCGTAGTCGAGCTCGCCGTCTCCGTCGGCGCCGGCCAGGGCGACGATCCGGCGGTCGGGGTCGATGGCGGTGACACGGGCCAGGCGGAGTCGTACCTCCGTGCCCGCGAAGACCTCGGTGAGTCGCGGAGCCTCGATCTCCTGGCCGGCCGCGAGCTGGTGGAGCCGCAGCCGCTGGACGAAGTCGGGCTCGGCGTTGACCACGGTGATCTCGGTGTCCTCCGGGGACAGCCGGCGGGCGAGGGTGCCGGCCGCGTAGGCCCCGGCATAGCCGGCGCCGAGGACGACGATGCGGTGCTTCATGTGCTGCTCCTGTCGGTCTGTCGGTTCGCTTGCTCTCGGTGGTTGAGCGGAACAGCACCCCGATTCCTGACAGGAAAAGAATGTGACCTGAGTCACATGTCGGCTCGCGCGCTCCACGCCGTCCTCGACGGCCACGGCGCGACGGCCCCTGGGACGGCTTAGGATGTCGGCCGCATATGCGGGCAGCTGTATCTACGGGGGAGAACTTCGGTGTTCGGAATCATCAGGCCGTGCAGGCATCGCCTGGGCGAGGGCCTGCGTACCGAGTGGATGGCGCACCTGTGCGGGTTGTGCCTGTCGTTGCGCAGTGAGTACGGGCAGTTCGCGAGGGTGGCCACCAACTACGACGGTCTGATCGTCTCGGTCCTGACCGAAGCGCAGTCGGAGCGCAGCGGCGACTGGCGTCGGGGCGCCGGGCCGTGTCCGCTGCGCGGGATGCGATCCGCGGACGTGGCGCAGGGCGAAGGGGCGCGGCTGGCGGCGACGGTGTCGCTGGTGCTGGCCGCGGCGAAGATCCGCGACCATGTGGCCGACGGTGACGGTCTGCTCGGGCGTCGCCCGGTGACCCTCGCGGCCCGCCGGATCGCCCAGGGCTGGGACCGCGCGGGCGCGGTGGGCGGCGAACGGCTGGGCTTCGACACCGCGTTGCTGCTCGACGCGGTCGAACGCCAGCCGGAGATCGAGCGGTCGACCGGTCCCGGCGGCTCGCTCCTGACGGTCACGGAGCCGACGGAGACGGCGACCGCCGCCGCCTTCGCGTACACCGCCGTGCTCGCCGGCCGCCCCGGCAACACCGAACCGCTGACGGAGGCGGGCCGACTGTTCGGCCGCCTGGCGCACCTGCTGGACGCGGTGGAGGACCTGGACGCGGACAAGGCGTCCGGCGCGTGGAACCCGGTCGCCGTGACCGGTGCGGACCGCGCCGAGGTGCGCCGGCTCTGCGACGACGCCGTGCACGGCATCCGACTTGCCCTGTCCGACGCCGAGTTCGTCGACGACAGCCTGGTGCGGGCGCTCCTGGGTGTCGAGCTGGAACGTGCCGTCGACCGGGTCTTCGACCCCCGGCACGCGCAGCACCGCCACCGTCCGCAGGCGCGCACCCTGCGGGTACTGCCCTGGCTGGGGCGTCGTACGGCGACGGAGACGCCCGCGGACACCGGCACCGCCACGGGCCCGTCCTGCGGCGTCGGGGCGCTCGGGGGCGTGGCTCCCGAGGGCGCGGCGAGGGCGCAGGACCGGCCGCAGGAGGGGCAGTGCCGGCGGTGTGGCGAGTGGCGCCGGCTGTGCAGGGACTGCCGGTTGTGCTTCAACTGCTGCAACTGCGACGCCGACGAAGGGGAACCCCTGGAGTTCGGTGACGGCGGGTCCAGCAGCGGCACCGGCGGCGGCTCGAACCAGGGCGGTTCCGGGCGTGACGGCTGGGGCGGCCAGGGCGGCGGCAACTCGGGCGGCAACTCCGGCGGGTCATGGGGCGGTTCGGGCGGCGGTCAGGGGTCCGGCGGCTCCGGCGGCTCCGGCGGTTCCGGCGGCGGCTCGGGTGACGGCTGCGGCGGCGGTGGCGGAGGCTGCTGCAACCCGTGCAAGTGCTGCTGTGACTGCTGCGACTGAATGACGGAACAGCGCGGCGGGCCCGACCACCGGGCCCGCCCCGCGGCCGTCCCCGACCACCGGGGGCCCGCCCCGCGGCCGTCCCCCAGGCGGGATGCCGTCACTGACGCGGGACGAAGATGCCGGCCGCGCGCAGGTTCGCCTCGATCAGGGTGTTCAGCCGGGCGACGGCCGGTGCCTCGTCCTCCCGGTGGTGGTTGACGAGCCCGTACCGGGAGGCCGCGTCGGACCGGCTCGGAAACCCGGTGGGCCTGGCGAGCAGCGCGCGGTCCGCCAGCAGCTTCTCGGACAGCGCGGACGCCAGCTCGTCGATCCGCGGATCGTCCGGATCCCAGGAAGCGGCCTCCCAGCCGCGCTTGGTCAGTTCGACGTGCTCGGGATCGTCGAGGAGGTGCTCGAGCCGGGTCAGGAAGCTGTCGAAGATCTCCGGAACCAGCGCCCGGGCCAGCACCAGGGCCTCTCGCTGACCGGCCACGTAGTCGGAGGTGAAGCCGAGACCGGCGAGCCGCTCCAGGACGGCGCAGGCCCGGTCGGGCAGCAGGACCCGGTCGCCGTGGGCGAGCCGGTGCAGGGTGTCGCGGCGCGCGACCAGGTCCTCGATCCGTTCGGTGAGCCGACGGTGGACGTCGTCGAGGGCGGCGGCGAACCGCTCGGGGTCGGCGTCGAGCAGATCACCGATCTCCGCCAGCGGCACGCCCGCCCCGGCCAGCGTCCGGACCTGGATCAGCCGGAGCAGGTCGCCCGACCCGTAACGCCGGTAGCCGGAGCCGTCGCGTTCCGGCTCGGCGAGCAGGCCGAGCCGGTGGTAGTGCCGCACCGTCTTGACGGTGACGCCGACGAACGCGGCCGCCTGACCGATCGTGAGTCCGCCCGCCATGGGATCAACACCCTTCCGTATCGAGGGCGGTCAGGGCACGGGCGGGCAGGTCGGCCGCCTTCGGGTACGGGTCGCGGGTGATCACGCGGCGAGGGTAGCGCGCCCCTCTTCCGGCACGTCACCCCTTCTCCCGGAACGGGGCTTGAGGTTGACCTTGGGTCAGGGTGCACGCTCCTCGTACGGCCGCAGCGCGCCGCACACCCACCCTCACGAGGCGAGGAACGACCATGACCGAGTCCCTCCACACCACCACCACCGACTCCGCTGCCGGAAACGGGCGTCCGGAGCTGCGGAAGGCCCTCCAGGACATCGTCGACTCCGGAGTCATGGGAGTACAGCTGCGCGTGCAGGACGAGCGGGGCCGGTGGGTCGGCAGCGCCGGGGTGAGCGAGCTGGGCGGGACCGCGGAGCCGCCCACCGACGGTCACTTCCGGATCGGCAGCAACACCAAGACCTTCACCGCGACCCTCGTGCTGCAACTGGTGGCCGAGGGGAGGATCGGCCTCGACACCCCGGTGGCCGATTACCTGCCCGAGTTCGCGCTCGACCGGCGGATCACCGTGCGGATGCTGCTGCAGCACACCAGCGGGGTGTTCAACCACACCGGCGAGTACGAGGCGGACGGGACGATCGTGCCGGGGATCCCCTCCACGATCGCGGGCAAGGAGTGGGTCGACAAGCGGTTCCACACCTACCGGGACGAGGAGCTCGTACGGCTCTCGCTGTCCAGGCCGGCGCGGTTCGAACCGGGTTCCGGCTGGAGCTACTCCAACACCAACTACGTACTCGCCAGGCTGCTGGTCGAGAAGGTCACCGGCCGCTCGTGCGCCGAGGAGACGCGGCGGCGGATCCTGGAGCCGCTCGGCCTGTCGGGCACCGTGGTGCCGGGCACCTCGCCGGAGGTCCCCGCACCGCACGCCCGCGCCTACTACCGGTACGAGGACGCGGGCCGCGAGGAGACGGTCGACGTCACCTGCCACAACCCCTCCTGGATCTCCGCGGGCGGCGACATGATCTCCACCACCGAGGACCTCCACACGTTCATCTCCGCGCTCGCGTCCGGCAGGCTCCTGCCGGCCCCTCTCCTCGCCGAGATGCGCACGCCGCACGCCTCGAGCGGCTTCGGCCTCGGGCTGCGCGTGCAGGAGGTGGGCGACGGCGGTGAGACCGTCCTCTTCCACAACGGCGGCCACAGCGGCCACGCGGCGCTCATGTACAGCACGCCCGACGGCCGCAGGACCCTGACCGCCGCGCTCAACTACGTGGACGACGCCGCGCTGTCCCTGGCCGAGGCGTTCCAGAAGACGCAGGAGCGGCTCGTCGAGGCGGTGTTCGGCGGCCGGTGACGCCGGATCCCCGGCGGTCGGCGGTCAGCGGTCACTGGCCGGCCTCCGTCCGACGTCCGCCGAGGAGTTCGGCGAGGCCACCGCGTGTGGCGGCGATGACCACACGGTCCTCCGGCCGCAGCACGTAGCCGGGGTGGAGGTCCCAGAGCAGCTGCGGCCGCTCCCCGTCCTGGTGCGCGGAGGCGAGGTCGGGGCGGCGCGCGGCGGGGGACGCCGTGTCGAGCGCGAGGACCCGCCACGCTCCCGGGCGGAACGCCTCGGAGACGGTCCGGCCCTCGAACGGGGGGTGGTCGGCGACGGACAGGGCGGCGAACAGCAGGACCTTGCGTTCGACCGGGATGGCGCCGAGGATCTGGCGGCCCATCATCGCTCCGGCGAACGCGGGCGCGGCGAGGTGGGTGACGCTGCGGCTGCGGGTGAGGGCCTCGGGGTGGGCGGTGCGCAGGGTGCGGTAGACGACGGTGGCGAAGTCGTCGTCGTACAGCCGCAGGGCGACGCGCAGGTCGGGCTTGACCGTACGGCCGTAGAGCGTGGCCTCCAGGTTGGTGGTGTCGGAGCTGGTGAGGGCGAGCAGGGCGTGCGCCCGGTGGATCTTGGCGGCCTCCAGGACGCCGGCCTCGGTGACGTCACCGAGGACGACGGGAATGCCGAGGCTGCGGGCGAGCGGGATGCCGCGGGCGTCGGCGTCCTCCTCGACGCAGACGACGGGGATGTCGAGCTCTCGCAGCCGGGCGAGGACACGGCTGCCGATCTTGCCGAGGCCGAGCAGCACGACGTGGCCGGCCAGGCCCCGGGGCGGGCGGCGCAGGGCCCCCGCGGCGCGGAAGGTGCCGAGCGCCTCCAGTGCTCCCGCGACCAGGAGCGGCAGCAGGGCGAGGCCGACGAGACCGGTCAGGAGCTGGAGGATCTGGTGGGTGACCGGCGCGCCGATCGCGGGATCGTTGATGGAGAAGAGGTCGAGGAGCGTGACGTACGCGGCGTGCAGGAGGTCTGCTTCGGTCAGCAGCATGGTGGTGAGCGTGAGGCCGAGGACGGAGGCGACGATGCAGGCGAGCGCCCAGCGCAGGCGGCTGGAGAAGAGCGCGCGAAGCGGCGCCCCGCGCCGGGCGAGGCGTCGGGCGGACAGGGCGGGACCGGCGTACCTGACGGTCTCCAGGACGACGCTGCCGCGTCCGGCGGCGCTCGCCACGGCCCGGTCGTCGGGCAGGAGCAGAGGACCGTGGCTGCCGCTGGCGTCGGAGCCCTCGGCACCCGCCGGGTCGGCGGTGGTGGACGACAGGAGCGCCAGGGTGCACAGGCCCGGGTCCGGTGTCTCGCCGCGTCCGGGCGGGGTGCGTTCGGCGGCGCGCAGGAGGACGCCGTCGGCCTGGACGACCTTGCTCGTCCCTGCGACGGCGGAGGCGGCCAGCGCGGGGGCCGCGGTGTCCGCGTCGGACAGGACGGTGGTGGAGGCGTCGAGGAGGGCCCGGTCGGTGCCGGGCGCGCTCAGGAGGGCGGCCTGGTCGAGGAGTTCCTCCAGGTGCTGCCCGAGCTTGCGGTTGTACATGCGGACCACGAGCCGCAGACCGGGGTTGAGCCTGCGGGCCGCGAGCGCGGCGCGCAGGTTGGTCTCGTCGTCCTCGTACAGCAGCGCCAGAGCCGCCGCCCGCTCCACGCCCGCCCGCAGCAGCGCCGCCTCGGTGGGGGCGTGTGACGCGATGTGCCACGAGGGCGGTACGGGTCCCCAGCGGGTGTCCTGGGCGACGGGACCACCGGAGCGGCGCAGCAGCCGTGCCACCCGGGACGGTACGGCGCCCGTCTCGGTCGCTTCCTCCTGGTCGCCGGGAGCGACGACGACGATCCGCTGGTGGTAGACGTACCGCAGTTCGGTGGCCAGCCGCTGCGTGAGCCCGTCGTCGCCGCAGACCACCATGTGGCCGCTCTCCTGCGGCTCTCGGACTTCCTGTCGCGGTAACGCGATCACGTTTCCCCCGTGTTCGAACGGACCTGCCCGGCCCGGCAGGAGTGTACGGCGGCGGGGCGCGCGGCCGTCGGCCCGTACCGGACGCCCCCTCCGGGCGTTGTGGCAGGATGCCGGGATGATCTCCAGCTCAGGCATACCGGCCGTCGTTCCCGCGGGTCGGATGGCCGCGTGGGACCAGCCGGTTCTCGGCCTCCCGAGCGGCCTGGAACTGCGTCCCTGGCGGATGTCCGACGCCGAGGTGCTGGTGGCCGGCGGCCGGGACCCCGCGGTGCGCCACTGGAACCGCCTGCTCGTGGCGACACCCGAGGAGGCCCGGCAGCGGATCGCGCGCATGCACGAGCGCTGGCGTGCCGAGGTCAGCGCGATCTGGGCCATCGCGCGGCCGGGCGAGGAGGCGATGGGACTGATCGGCTGGGGCGACATCGACCTCGGCGGTGGCAGCGCCGAGGTCGTCTACTGGATCCTCCCCTCGGCACGCGGTGCCGGTGTGGCGGTCGAGGCCACGAGACGCGTCAGCGAGTGGGCCCTGCACGACCTCGGCCTGCACCGCCTGCGGCTGTGCCACTCGGTGTCCAACCCGGCGTCCTGCCGGGTGGCGGAGAAGGCCGGGTTCTCCCTCGAAGGCACGATGCGCAGCGCGTTGCTGCACGCGGACGGATGGCACGACGAGCACCTGCACGCGCTCGTACGGGGCGACATCTGACGTCGGTCACCGGCCCGGCAGCGGGCGGCCCCGATGGGGGACCGAGTCCAGGAGCAGGCGGGTGTACGGGTGTTGCGGGGCGTCCAGGACCCGGGCCGCCGGGCCGGTCTCCACGACCTGGCCGGACTTGAGGACGAGGACCTCGTCGGCGATGTGCCGGACCACCGCCAGGTCGTGCGTGACGAACAGGTAGCCGATGCCCGGCTCCCGGCGGATCGCGCCGAGGAGTTCGAGGATCTGCGCCTGGATCGACACGTCGAGCGCGGCGACGGCCTCGTCGAGGACGAGGACCCTGGGCTCCACGGCGAGGGCCCGGGCGATGGCCACCCGCTGCCGCTGGCCGCCCGAGAGGCCGCGGGGGAGGGCGGAGGCCTCGCGCGCGCCGAGGCCGACCTGGTCCAGGAGTTCGGCGACCCTGGCCCGGCGGCCGGCGGGGCCGAGGCCGCTGTGGAGACGCAGGACCCCGTCCAGACATCCCGAGACGGTCACCCGGGGGTCGAGCGAGAGGTACGGATCCTGGAAGACCATCTGGATCTCCCGGGCCCTGGCCAGCCGTTCCGCCCTGCCCCGGGGCAGGGCGGAACGGTCCCGGCCGTCCAGGCGGACGGTCCCGCCGTCCGGGCGTTCCAGGCCGACGAGCATCCGGACCGTGGTGGTCTTGCCGCAGCCCGACTCCCCGACGATCGCCAGGGAGGCCCCGGGCGCCAAGGAGAAGGACACGCCGTCGACCGCCGTGTGGTCCCCGTACCGTTTGCGCAGGCCCTCGACGACCAGGCCCGGGACGACCGGGCCTCCGACGGCGGTGCGCTCCTTCGCTGAGACGGTCACAGCGTGATCCCTTCGGCGGCGCGGTGGCAGGCGGCGAGTCCGTCGCCGTGCCGGGTCAGAACGGGCTTCTCCTCCGAGCAGCGCGGCACCGCGTGGGCGCAGCGCGCGACGAAGGCGCACCCCGGCGGGGACTCGGCCAGGGAGACGGGACGCCCGGGGATGGGCCGGGGCGAGGGCGCGCCCGCCGCGATGCTCGGCGTACAGGCGAGCAGGCCCGCCGTGTACGGGTGGCGCGGCCGGTCGAACAGCTCGTCGGTGCCGCGTGTCTCCACGATCCTGCCCGCGTACATCACGTACACCCGGTCGCAGACCGAGGCGGCGAGTTCGAGGTCGTGGGTGACGAAGAGCAGCCCCGTCCCGCGCTCGGCGCGCAGCCGGCCGAGGAGCGCGACGATCTCCGCCTGGGTCGTGACGTCCAGGGCGGTGGTCGGCTCGTCGGCGACGATCAGCGCGGGTTCGGCCGCCAGCGCGGCGGCGATGACGACGCGTTGGAGCATGCCGCCGGAGAACTCGTGCGGACGGCGGCGCAGAGCGCCTCGCGGGTCGCGGATGCCGACCGCGTCGAGGAGTTCCAGGGCCCGCGCGGTCGCCGCGCCGGCCGGTGTGCCGGACGCGCGCAGCCCCTCGGTGAGGAAGTCCCCCACGCGGCGCAGCGGGTTCACGGAGGCCCGGGGGTCCTGGTAGACCATCGCGACCTGCCGGGCCCGCAGGGCGGCCAGTTCCGTACGGTTCATGGCGAGCACGTCCCGGCCCCCGACCCGGACCTGGCCGCTGGTGCGCGCGCCCGCCGGCAGGAGCCCGAGGACGCTCCGGCAGGCCACGGACTTCCCGGAGCCGGACTCGCCGACCAGGCCGACGCTCTCCCCGGCCCGTACCCGCAGGCCGATCCCGTCGAGGATCGGCCGGCCCGCACGGTCCTCGGGGAGCCGGACGTCGAGCCCGTCGATGTCCAGTACGGGAGTGGTGTCCCTCTGTTCCTTCATGCCGTTCACCGCTCACGCTTCGCGATCCGGTCGGCGAGTCCCTCGCCGACGATGCCGAACGCCACCACGGCGAGCACGATGCACGCGGACGGCGCGAGGGCGGGCAGCATCGCCCCCTGCTGGACGGCCGACTGCCCCTCGTTGATCATGGCGCCCCAGTCGGCCGTCGGGGGCTGCACGCCGAAGCCGAGGTAGGAGAGAGCGGCCAGGTCCATCAGCGCGTACCCGAAGTTCATCGCGGACTGGGCGAGGACCGTGGGGGCGATGTTCGGCAGGAGGTGGCGCACGGAGACGGTCCAGCCTGACCAGCCCTGCACGCGGTACGCCTCGATGTACGGGCGGGCCTTCTCCTGGCGGGCGATGCCGCGGACGAGCCGGCCGACGTACGGGGTGTACGCCACCGCCATGGCGATCACCGGCGCGGTCATCCCCGAGCCGACGACGGTCACGAGCAGGATGGCGAGGAGCAGACCGGGGATGGCGAAGACCATGTCCATCGAGCGGGACAGGACCGTGTCCGCCCAGCCGCCCCGCCAGGCCGCCACGACGCCGATCAGGGTGCCGAGGAGGGTGGAGACGGTGACGACGAGCAGCGGTCCGAGGAGTCCGGTGCGTGCGCCGTGGAGCAGTCGGGACAGGACGTCCCGCCCGGACTGGTCGGTGCCGAGGAGATGGTCGGCGCCGGTCCCGACGAGGCTCGACGCGAGGTCGAGGGCCTCGGGGTCGTACGGGGCGAGTACGGGGGCGAGGAGGGCGACCAGGACGAGGGCGGCGAGCACCGCGACCGAGACGGCGAACATCGGGCCCTGGCCGAGGACCCGCAGCCGGCGCAGGCCGGGCCTGCGGTACGGGGCCGGGGACGTGGTGGTGGTCATGAGGAGCCTTCCCCGTGGAGCGAGAGACGGGGGTCGATGAGGGGGGCGAGCAGGTCGACGGCGAGGTTGACGAGGACGAACGCGGCCACGCTGAGCAGGGTGATCGCCTGTACGACGGCGAAGTCCTGGGCGGTGACGGACGCCACGAGCAGGGAGCCGAGGCCGGGCACGTCGAAGGCGGTCTCGACGATCGACGTGCTGATGAGGAGTCCGGCGAGCATGGTGCCGCCGACGGTGACGACAGGACCCAGGGCGTTGCGCAGCACGTGCCGGCGGACGACGGTCCGCTCCGCGACGCCGCGGGCCCGCGCCACCTCGACGTGTTCCCGGCCCAGTTCGTCGAGCATCGCCGAGCGGGTGACCCGGGCGAGGAGTCCCGCGAAGGTCATCGCGAGGGCGAACGCCGGCAGGGTCAGGTGGTACAGCTGCTGGGAGAGGCCCACCGGGGTGCCGCCGGGGCCGGGGAACCAGCCCAGCTGCACCGAGAAGAGCGAGACGAGCGCGATGGCCGTCACGAAGGACGGGGTCGCCGTGGCGACACCGGTGCCGATGAGCACCGTCCGGTCCACGGGACCGGGGCGCAGCGCGGCGAGGATCCCGGACCCCACGCCGATGAGGGCGACGAGCAGGGCCGCGTAGGCGACGAGCAGCGCCGTGCCGGGCAGCCGGGAGGCGATGAGGCCGGCCACGTCCTGGTGGAACTGGGCGGAGGAGCCGAAGTCGCCCCTGAGGAAGCCGCCGAGCCACTTCGCGTACTGGACGGCCAGCGGGTCGTCCAGGTGGTGCTGGGTGCGCAGGGCCGCCACGGCCTCGGGCGTCGCGGGGCGGCCGTGGAGCAGGAAGGTCACCGGGTCGCCGGGGGCCAGGTGGAGGGCGCCGAAGACCACGACCGAGGTCACGAACAGCACTGCCACCAGCCCGAGGAGCCGGCCGACGAGGTAGCGGGTCATTACTGCGCGGCCCCGATCGTCGCGGCCCACGGGTAGTACAGCTGGGCGATGCCGGTGGGGGCACCGGTGATGCGCTTGCCGAGGAAGACCGAGTAGGGCGCCTCGTAGACGGGGAGGATCGGCAGCTCGCGCATCGCGATCTTCTGGAGCTCCGCGGTCCTGTCGGCGCGCTTGGCCGGGTCGGGCTCCGCGTTGGCGCGGTCGAACGCGACGTCGAACTCGGCGTTCGACCACTTGCCGTAGTTGCCGAAGTCCCCGGTGCGCAGGTACTGGTAGAACTCCAGCGGGTCCGGCGTGTTGTCGTAGCCCTGGGTGATGACCAGGTCGAGCCCGGCGCGGGCGTCCGGGTCGACGAAGATGTTGCTGTACGCCTCGGGGGCGACGGACTTGAGCCGGACGTCGAGGCCGATCCGGCGGCCGGCGTCCTGGACGGCGTTGGCGACGACGCTGATCTCGGGTGCGAGCGTGCTGGTCGCCAGGGTGATGGTGCGTCCGGCGACCCCGGCCTCCCGGACGAGCTTCTTCGCGGCCTCGACGTCGTACGCGGGCTCGGGCAGCGTGTCGTAGAGCGCGGCGGTCTTCTCCGGGGCCAGCGCCCAGGCACCGCGCGCGGCGGGGGCCTTGGCGGGGACGCCGACACCACCGGCCGCGGCCTTGATGATGTTCTTGCGGTCGAGGGCCATGGAGAGGGCCTGGCGGACCTTGAGGTTGCCGAGCGGGCCGCGGAACTCGAGCACGGCGATGTTCGACGCGGCCGTGTTCGGGCCGAAGACGAGCGAGCCCTTGCCGCTGGAGCGCAGCTTGTCGAACGAGTTCGACGGGATCATGTAGCCGCCGTCGGCGGTGCCCGAGAGGAACGCGTTGGTGCGGGCCGCCGAGTCCTCGATGAAGGTGAACTTCACGGACCGGGACTTGGGGGAGAGCTTCTTGTCCCAGTAGGCGCCGTGTTTCTTGAGCGTGATGCCCGCGCCCCGGTCCCACGAGTCGAGGGCGAAGGGGCCGGTGCAGTTGACACCGCCCTTGGGGGTGCCGTAGTCCTTGCCGGCCCTGGCCAGGTAGGCGGCGCTCTCGACGGTGCCGGGGGAGGCGGCCATCAGCTCGTGCAGGAGGACGTCCTCCTTGCCGAGGCGGATGGTCACCTCCAGCGGTCCGCTCTTCTCGATCGTGTCGACGTTCTTGAAGGCCGAGCCCCACGGCGAGCCGGTCTCGGGGTCCATGTGGCGCTTGAGGGAGGCCACCACGTCGTCGGCGGTCATGGTCGTGCCGTCGTGGAACCTCACGCCGGAGCGCAGGGTGTAGATCAGCGTGCGCGGATCGGGCTGCTTGTACGAGACGGCCAGTCCCGGCTCGATCCTCATGTCGGGCGTGACCCGGAAGAGCTGCTCGCAGACGTTCGCGAGCACGGTGTTCGGCGGGTAGTCGTACGCGAGGGCGTAGTCGAGCGTGTACGGCTCGGCGTACAGGGACCACGTGAACGAGTCCAGGGTGCCCTTCGCGGGCGGCGAGGTCGGGGTGACCTCGTAGCCGGGCCCGCCGCCGGGGGCGGCCGTGGGCTTCGTGGCGCCGGAGCAGGCGGCCGTGGTGGCGGCGAGGGCGGCGGTACAGGTGAGGAGCGCGATGGTTCTCGACATGCGCATGCAGACCCACCCCTTTACGGGTGTAGTGACGGGCGCTGGGGGGATGGAGCGAGTATTGATGCGGGAACGTTCCCGCACAAGGTCCTGCGGGAACGGTTTTGCAAAGGTCAGGACGATGGCACCATCGGTTCATGACCTCTGGATCACGGCACGGCGGGCAGCGCTCGGAACCCACCCCGCGCGTCCGACTAGTCGACGTCGCCCGCGAGGCGGGCCTGTCCAAGACGACCGTCTCGGCGGCTCTCAACGACACCGGAAGGCTCTCTCCCGCCGTACGGGAGAAGGCCCGCGAGACCGCGCGCAGAATGGGCTACCGCCCCAATGCCACCGCGCGTCAACTACGCGCGGGCCGAGCCAAGTTGATCGGTTACGTGGTCGGGGAGGCGGCCGATGCCCCCTCGGTCTTCCTGGAATCTCCGTACTTCGCCCGGCTGACCGGGGCCACGGCGGCGACCGCGCTGCGACGCGGCTACGCCCTGGTCCTGCTGCCCTCCGGGTCCCTGCAGAGCGAGTGGGCCGACCTGCCGCTCGACGCCGTGGTCGTCACCGACCCCGGTGCCGACGACCGGATCGTCGACGACGTCCTCGCCGCGGGGATCCCGGTGTTCAGCGACCGCTCCGTGGAGGGGCGGCAGGGGGCGCACTGGGTGGACGTCGACATCGACTCCGCCGTGCGCTCCGTCCTGGACCACTTCCGGGAGCAGGGTGCCCGCAGGCCCGTCCTCGTCGTGCCCGACAGCACCACCCGCTTCCATGCCGAGGTCTTCGCCGCCCACCGGGAGTGGTGCGCGGAGCACGGCCTGCCGGAGCGGGTCGTACGGGCAGGGGAACCCGGCAACGGACCGGTGGTCCGCGCCGTCGAGACCGCCCTGGCGGGAGGCCCGGTGGCCGACGGTGATCCGGCGGCCGGCGGAGACCGGCCGGGCGGCGGTGACCGACCCGACGCCCTGCTCGTCGTCGCCGAGGCGAGCCCGCCCCTCGTCCTGGAGGCGGCGCGCCGTCACGGCTACGACGTACCCGGCGACCTGCTCCTCGTCTGTGTGAGCGAGGACGCCACGGCCGAGCACACCGAGCCGCCCGTGACCACGCTGAGCCTGCGGCCCGAGGCGATCGCGGAGGCCGGCATCGACCACCTGGTGAAGGTCCTGGAACACGGCAGCCGCGAGCCGTCCGGGACGCTCGTCCCTACCCGCCTCGACGTACGGGCGTCCTCGGTGCGGAGGCACGACCAGGTCGTGTCCGGCGGATCATGGCCGGGGCCGCGGCGTCTGGCCTGATCCGAACGAAAGACCCCAGGGCCCGTCAGCTCGCGTGCACGAGCCTGCCGCCGACGTAGGTCCGCTCCACGCGGGCCTGCCCGATCTCCTCCGGCGGACCCGTGAGGATGTCGCGGTCCAGGACCACGAGGTCGGCGAGGTTGCCGGGGCGCAGGCTGCCCGCGTCGTCGTGACCGTTCACATGGGCGGTGCCGGCGGTGTAGGCGGCCAGCGCGGTCGGGAGGTCGAGCCGCTGCTCGGGGTAGAAGACCGGCGCGTCGGCGGACTCCGGGTCCCGGCGGTTCACGGCCACGTGAATGCCCGCGATCGGGTCGGGGCTGCTGACGGGCCAGTCGCTGCCGGCCGCGAGCGTGGCCCCGGCGCGGACGAGATCGCCGAAGGGGTACTGCCAGGCGGAGCGCTCCGAGCCGAGGAACGGGATCGTCAGCTCGTCCATCTGCGGCTCGTGGGCCGCCCACAGGGGCTGGATGTTCGCGATGGCGCCGAGCGCGGCGAAGCGGGCGAGGTCCTCGGGGTGCACGACCTGGAGGTGGGCGAGGTGGTGGCGGTTGCCGCGTCGGCCGTTGACGCCGACCGAGGCTTCGATCGCGTCGAGCGCCTCCCGCACGGCCCGGTCGCCCAGGGCGTGGAAGTGGACCTGGAAGTCCAGGGCGTCGAGCTCGGTCACGTACCCGCGCAGCGCCTGGGGATCGACGAAACTCAGACCGGAGTTGGCGGTGGCGCAGCCGCAGCCGTCCAGGTACGGAGTGGTCATCGCGGCGGTGAAGTTCTCCGCGACGCCGTCCTGCATGATCTTCACGGAGGTCGCGCGGAACCGGCCGGCGTTCAGCTTCTCGCGCCGCGCGACCAGCTCCGGGATCTGCTCGGAGCCGCGCTCCCGGTCCCACCAGAGGGCTCCGGTCACCCGGGCGGTGAGCGTGCCGTCGAGCGCGGCCGTCAGATAGGCGTCCGAGGGGTCGGGCTGCCCGTGGAACTCGCCGAGCATCGCGTCCTGCCAGCCGGTGACACCGAGGGAGTGCAGCAGCGACTGGGCGCGGTGGAGTCCGGCGAGGCGGTCCGCGTCCGAGCTCGGCGGCACCAGGTGGCCGACGAGGCCGGAGGCGCCCTCCTGCAGCATGCCGCTGGGGGTGCCGTCCGCCTCCCGCTCGATGCGGCCGTCGGCGGGGTCGGGGGTGTCGGCGGTGAGCCCCGCGAGTTCGAGCGCCCGCGTGTTGGCCCAGGCGCCGTGGTGGTCACGGTTCACCAGCAGGACCGGCCGGTCCGGCACGATCGCGTCGAGCAGCTGCCGGGTCGGCAGACCGCCCTCGAAGCTCTCCATCGACCAGCCGCCGCCGGAGATCCACTCACGGTCCGGGTTCGCGTCCGCGTAGGCACGGACCAGACGGAGGTACTCGTCGACGCTGACGGTCCCCGACAGGTCGCACTGGGCCAGCTCCGTCCCGGCGAACACCGCGTGGACGTGGGCGTCCTGGAAACCGGGGATCAGCAGCTTCCCCGTCAGGTCGACGACCTCGGTGTCCGGGCCGATGAGCTCGCGGACCTCGTCGTGACCGACGGCGGCGATCCGGTCGCCGACGACGGCGAGCGAGCTCGCCCGGGTACGGGCAGGGTCCACCGTGAAGACGGGACCGCGGGTGAAGACCAGATCGGCCTTGGCCATGCGCATGCTCCAGAACGTGAGGCGGAGGGGTGGTTGGGCGCTATGGAAGCGGCAAGGCCGTTTACACGTCAATGGCGTTGACGTAAGGTCCCGGCCATGTCAGAGCGCGTGGTACCCGAAGGAAGCCGGCAGCGCCGCCGCCCCACCAAGCGGGGCGCCGTGCTCTCGGAGCAGCTGATCGTCGACACGGCGCTCCGCCTGGTCGCCCAGCACGGCGCCGAAGCCCTTTCGGTACGGAGGCTCGGCGCCGCGCTCGGCGCGGACCCGAGCGCGCTCTACCGCTACTTCCGCAACACGGACGCCCTCCTCCTCGCGATCGCGGACGAGCTGATCGGAAAGGCGCAGGACGGCTGGACGGCGACGGGCGACTGGCGCAGCGACCTCCGCTCGATGGGGCTGCGGATCCACGCCTGCTACCTCTCCCATCCGCAGGCCGCCGTCCTCGGGGCGTACCGCACCACCGGGCGCCTCCACGAGACCCGGGCCGTGGAGCGGATCCTCGGCATCCTCCGTACCGCCGGCTTCCCCGACGCGCTCGCCGTGCGGATCTACCACGCCTTCGTCGACCAGGCCCTCGCCTTCGCCGCCCAGGACGCCGCCGCGCTCTCCCTGCCGCCCGCCGCCCGGGAGAAGGATGCCGCGGTCTGGCACGCGGTGTACGGCAAGCTGCCCGCCGACACCCATCCGCACATCGCCGCCACCTTCCCCCTGCTCGCCGCCGACATGCGCGACAGCGGCTATCCCTTCGCCCTCGACCTGATGCTGAGCGCGGTGGAGGCGCTGCGTACGAGGGCGGGCGGGGGTTCCTAGGCCATGAGCGGGCGGTGGGCGTGGACGTACAGGTGCTGCTCGGGTTCGGCTGCCGGCCCGTGCGGCCGGTACAGGGCGGTGGAGTGGTGGACCACCTCCAGTCCCGCGTCTTCGAGGACGCGCAGCTGGTCCTCGGTCGCCAGACTGCTCACCCTGACCTCGTGCCCCATCCACTCGATGCCGAGGAGCCGGATGTCACCCGGCACGGTGGCCATGACGAACGACCCGCCCGGTGCGACCCACGAGGCCATCCGTGCCAGCGAGTCCGCGACGTCGGGCTGGTCCATCACCAGCAGCGGGAAGAAGGCGCACACCGCGTCGTACCCCCCGGCGGGGGGCCGGTAGGTCCGCACGTCGGCCTGCTCGAAGGCGGCCCCGGGCACCCGCTCCCCGGCCAGTCGTACCATCTCGCCCGACACGTCGATCCCGGTCACCCCGAAGCCGGCCCGCGTCAGGACCTCGGCCGTCGGGCGTCCCGTACCGCTGCCCACGTCCAGGACGCGCGCACCGGGCGTGAGGCGCTCCTTGAGCCAGTCGAGGGCGGCGAGCTGGCCGGGGATGTCCGCGAACACCTCCTCGTAGCGCGCGCCGACCTCGTCGAAGACCGCCGCGGCGGACTCTCCTCCGGGCTGTGGGTTGTCGCTCACTGTGCACCCTCCTCGTCCGGGTGAAGCGCGGCCACCGACACCCGCGGTCGGGGCCGTCGGCCCTCAGCATGCCAAGAGCCGGGCGTCGGGAGGGAGTCGCGGCGCGGTGGGAACGCGCCGGAGTCACGCCTCCTGGGCGGGCTCCCGCCACGGGGGCGCGAGCTCCAGGGGTGCGAGGTCCGGGCGCTTGGCGGTGCGGTCGTCGCCCGAGGAGTGGCCGCGCAGGCGGCGGGTGATCCAGGGCCCGAGGAAGTCGGCGGCCCAGCGCAGTTCGACGGCGCCGGCTCGCAGGCCGACGGGCCGCGGCGGCGCGGGGGTGGGCAGGGGACGGGTCCAGGCGTCGTCGCTGCCGGGCAGGGCGAGCGCCTGGGCGACGGCGGCGGCGATGCGCTCGTGGCCGAGGGGGCCGGCGTGCAGGCGGTCAGCGCTCCACAGGCGGGGATCGGTGACGACGGCGTGGTGGCCGGTCTCGGCGACGGCGACGCCGTGCCGGTGCGCGGCCTCGCGGATGCGGTGGTTGAGGGCGGTGACGCGGTGGCTGACCGGCCGGGCCAGCGGGGTGATGCGGGCGACGTCCGGGAAGGTGAGGGTGGCGACGCGCGTGCCCTGTGCGGTGAGCGCGGCGAACATCGCCTCCAGGTGGCCGGCGACCTCGTCGGCGTCGAAGCGGGGCCGCAGCAGGTCGTTGACGCCGGCCACCACCGTCGCCAGGTCCGGCCGCAGGGCGAGCGCGGGACCGAGCTGCCCTGCGTGGACCTGCCCGGCCAGCCGGCCCCTGACGGCGAGATTGGCGTACCGCAGGCCGGGGTTGTGGCGTGCCAGGTGCTCGGCGAGGCGGTCGGCCCAGCCGCGGAGCCCCGCCACGTCGTCGCCGTCGCCGACGCCTTCGGTCTGACTGTCGCCGAGGGCCACGTACCGCGAGAAGGGAACCTGTGCGCCGGGCATGGCATGGCCTCTGTTTCGGTGGACGCCGAGGACGGGGACGACGACTGCGGCACGACCATAGCCCCCCAGACACTTATTCAACTAATTGCGTATGGCGGCGGGGGTCGTGTGGACGGAAGACCTAGGTCTGTCGTGGGAGGCCTCCTGGTCCGTGGGCCCGATGCGGCGCCGACCGGCCTCGGGCTAGCGTGCGAGCGTGCTGCAGAAGACCCCCACCGTGCCCACCGTCACCGACCTCGCCATCCCCCCTGGCGAGGGGGTGAGCCACGACGAGTTCCGGGCGGCGATGTCCCGCCTCGCCGCGGGGGTGGTCCTGGTGACCGCGCACAACCCCACCGACGGCCCGGACGGCGAGGACGTCGGCATGACGGCCACCTCCTTCCTCTCGGTCTCCCTGGACCCGCCGCTCGTCCTGGTCAGCCTCCGCACCGGCTCCCGCATGGACGGCCTGCTCACCGAGCTCCCGGTCTGGGGGGTCTCGGTCCTCGCCGAGAGCCAGTGGCACGTCGCGGGCCGCTTCGCGACGAAGGGCCGCGTCTCCGACCGGCTCCTCTTCGCCGACCTCCCGTACACGCGGGGCGAGGAGAGCGGGGCGCCGCTGATGGGCGGGGCGCTCGCGACCCTGGAGTGCCGCACCGAGAACCGTGTCGTGGCCGGCGACCACACGCTCGTGATCGGCCGGGTCCTGACGGCGGGCCTGCCCTCGGAGGACGGCTGGTCGCTCGCCTACTTCCGGGGTGGCTACCGCCGCCTGGCGTAGGACCGGCCCGCCCGCGACGCGCCGGATCGGGCGCGCTCGGCTCAGACGGGGACCCAGCACGGGAGCCCGGTCGAACTCCCCTTCCCCGCACGGGTGGACAACCCACTTGACCAGGTGTCAGTCCCGCAGGTCAGAATGGCCGCGGCGGTCTCCGAGGCCGCTTGTCCGAGAACCGGGGAGGACCCACCATGCGCGTCACCGCCTTCGACCACCTGGTGCTGAACGTCACCGACGTCGACAGGGCGCTCGACTTCTACACGGGCCCCCTCGGCCTGGCACCCGAGCGCGTCGAGGAGTGGCGGGCCGGCAAGGTGCCCTTCCCGTCGGTGCGCATCGACGAGAGCACCGTCATCGACCTCTTCTCCCGCCCGCGCGGCGAGTCGAACGTCGACCACATCTGCCTCGTCGTCGACCCCTTGGACTGGCAGGAGGTCATCGCCTCCGGGACGTTCGACGTCGTCGAGGGCCCCGTACCGCGCTGGGGCGCCCGTGGTTCGGCGCAGTCGGTCTACGTCAAGGACCCCGACGGCAACACCGTCGAGCTGCGCTGGTACCCGCAGGACGCCGAGGCCTGAGGGGCGACGCGTGCGCACGCCGTCATCGCCGGGTGAAGCGGAGCGGGCCGAGGAGCCGGCCGTCCGGATCGGCGCTCTCGTTCCGCTGACCCGGCCCGGCTGGGCCGAGGCGGGCCGGCACCTGCTCGCCGGGCTCGAACTGGCCGTTCGCGAGGTCAACGCCACCGGCGGGGTCGCCGGAAGACCGCTTGAGCTGGTGGTACGGGACACCGCGGCCGATCCGGAGAAGGCCGCGGCGGCCGTGGACGAACTGGCCCGCCTGGGCGTCGCCGCCGTGGCGGGGGAGTACCACAGCGTCGTCGCCCGTGCCGCCGCCGCCAGGGCCGACGCCCTCGGCCTGCCGTACCTCTGCTCGTCGGCGGTCCTCGACGCGCTCACCGAGCAGCCGACGGACCAGGTCGCGCGCATCGCGCCGGCGCAGTCCCACGGCTGGCGGATCTACGCGGACTTCCTCCTCGGCGCCGGTCACCGGCGCATCGCCGTGGCAGCCGAGCCCAGCGTCTACTGGGCGTCCGGGACCCGCATCCTGCGGGACCACCTCGCCCCACGCGGCGGCACCGTCATCGGACTCGACATGCGCGCGCTCTCTCCCGCGGCCGTGTGCGACGCACTCGTCGACCACCGCGCGACGGCCCTCCTGCTCCTGGTCGGCCACCCGGAGCCCGCCGTACCGGTCGTCAAGGCCGTCCGCCACGACCCGCGACTCTCCGACGTCCTGATCGGTGCTCCGGCCGGGCAGCCGGAGTTCCACGAATGGGCGGCGGCACTGGGCGACGACGGCGCCGCGATCCCGTTCCTGCGTTACCGGCCCGAGCACCTCGGGCCACTCGGCGCGCACGTCGAGACGGTCCTGCGCGAAAGGCTGGGCGAGGCGCCCTCGTTCGTCGCCTTCGAGGGGTACGACACGGTCGTCGTCCTCGCCGACGTCCTGCGCACGCGAGGGGCGGGCACCGCCGTGTCCTGGCCGGGCGTCGTGGTGGAAGGCACCCGCGGGCAGATCCGGTTCTCCCGCACGCCGGGGATCAGCGCCTGGCAGTGGGCGTGGGCGCCGGTCCACGTCGTCGACCGCGACCCCGCCGACCCCGACCGCTTCCGGACCCTCCACGCCGGCTGAGCGGGCGGGCCCCGCTCCGTCACCGTGCCTCGTCACCGTGCCTCGCGCAGCCGAACGAGATAGACGGCGGTCACCGCGACGGCACGGTCGGGGTCCCGCGACAGCTCCACGAGGGCCCGTGACGCGGTGGGCCCCGGGATGTCCGCCAGGGCCTGGGTCAGCCGCACGCGTGCGGGTGCCTCCGTGGTGTCCTCGGCGAGGAGGCCGACGAGCCGGGCGGCGATCCGTTCCGCCGTCGCCGGGTCGCTCGCGAGCGAGGCCAGCGCGTCGGCCGCGTCGGTGTCGTTCCTTCCCGCCACGATCATGTCGACGAGCGTCGGCAGCCCGTCGGCCGCTCCCCGCGCTCCGAGCGCGAGCGCCGCATGCCCGCGGACCACGACGTCGGGGTGCGCGAGGGCCTCCCGCAGCCGGGCGGTGGCCTCGGCGCCGGGCAACTCGGCGAGGGACACGACGGCACGCTGCCGCACCGCCGCCACCGGGGAGCCGAGGCCCTCGGCGAGCAGGGCCGTGGCGTCCTCGCCCGATCGGGCGAGCGCCCACCGCAGGGCTCCGGCGACGTTCGTGTCCGTCTCGCTCAGTACGGCCTCCGCCAGGGCCTCCACGGGCACCGGAACCTCGTCGACCGAGGAGAGCGCCGCGCGCTGGCGGGCGTCGGCGCTCGTCGAGCGGAGCGCGTGGAGGAACGAGACGACCTGCAGGACGTCCTCCCAGCCGGTGGGGTCCGCCGCGTCGATCCGGCGCAGCCGGGTGAGCAACTCCGTCTCGGCCGCGAGGCGTTCACGGGTCTGGCGGATGAGGTCGGCGACGAGCGCCGAGGGCGTGAAGCCGGGATCGTCGAGCGCGCGCCCGATCTCCCGCAGCGAGAGCCCCAGTGACCGCAGGCTCTCGATGTGGAAGATCCGCCGGATGTCCGCGCCGGAGTACTCCCGGTAGCCCGAGCCCGTACGGCCCGACGGCCGCACCAGACCGAGCGACTCGTAATGCCGGAGCATGCGGGCACTGACCCCGGACCGCCGCGCCACCTCACCGATCAACACGCTCTATTTTCCCTCCTGACCCCACCCGTCGAGGGCCACGACGCGCTTCGCCTCCTCGATCGCGGACTCGAAGCCCATGTCGGGCTCCTGCAGCAGTTGTTCGGTGGCGAGGGCGTGCGTGCGCACCCGCGGGTCGGGGTCCGTCGCCGCGGCCCGCAGAGCGGGGACGACGACGTCGCCCAGGGCGACGAGCGCCCGGCTGAGACTCAGCCGGGTCTCCCGCTCACCGCGCCCGAGCTGGGTCGCGAGCACCGTGGCCAGAGCGGCCTCCTCGCCTTCCGGTACGAGCAGGACCGCGGCCCGCCAGGCGCTCCGCGCCACCTCGTCGTCGGCGTCGGACAGCAGCGCGCGGGTGATCGCCGGCCACGCGGACCGGTCCCCGATCTTGGACAGCGTGTGCAGGGCCTGGCTCCGTGCCTGCGGACGCTCCGAGCGGACCTCGCGGAGCAGCTCGGGGAGCGTCAGGGACACCGGGTGCCGGGTGAGCGCCCAGGTCAGCATGTCGCGGACGAAGAACTCGGGCTCGATCGCGCTGCGCTCGACGAGCTTGTCGACGAAGCACGGGTCCGGCGTCGTACCGACCGCCAGAGCCGCCCGCAGCCGCACGGACGCACTGCCGTCCTCCAGAGCCCGGAGCGCTCGTGCCCCATCCGTGTCCTGTGTCCTCATGGTCATCGGGACCACCTCCTCGGCAAGCAGTGAAGGCCTTGTCACCGTGTCAAGGTCAAGCGGGCCCACCGCGCGAGGTCGCGTTCCCGACCGCTCCCCTTACGGGGGAAAGGGTTTCCCCCTAGCCTCACCCCTGCTCGCACGTTACCTGTCGGTCAACGAAACGATGATGGGCGTACGGCCCGGAGGTTGCCATGAGTTCCGCACAGCACCTGCTCGAAAGCCGCCCCGCGTCCATGGCGCACCTCTTCCTCGCGCGGGTCGAGGCAACCCCCGACGGGGAGGCGTACCGCTATCCCGTGGCGGCCGACGGCGGTGCTCACGGCACCGAGGTGTGGCGGTCGCTGACGTGGTCCGGGACCGCCGAACGCGTGAAGTCGATCGCGGCCGGTCTGCTCGCCCTCGGGCTGCGCCCCGAGGAACGGGTGGCCATCTCCTCCTCGACCCGCGTGGAGTGGATTCTCGCCGATCTGGGCGTGATGTGCGCGGGAGCCGCCGCAACCGCCGTCTATCCGAGCACCGACGCCGACGAGACGGCGTACATCCTCGCCGACTCCGGCAGCAGGGCGGTCTTCGTCGAGGACGCCGTCCAGCTCGCCAAGGTGGTCGCCCACACGGACCGGCTGCCCGGCCTCGACCACGCGATCCTCTTCGACGCCGACGGGGACGTGCCCCGGGTGGACGGGCTCGAGGTGCTGACCCTGTCCGAGCTGGAGCGGCGCGGCACGGCGTACCTGCGGGAGCGTCCGGACGCGGTCGACACGGCGGTCCGGGCCATCGGGCCCGAGCATCTCGCCACCCTCATCTACACCTCCGGCACGACCGGCCGCCCCAAGGGCGTGCGCCTGGTGCACGACTGCTGGTCCTACCAGGGCGTCGCGCAGGAGGTGAGCGGACTGCTGCGCCCCGACGACGTGCAGTTCCTGTGGCTGCCGCTGTCCCACGTCTTCGGCAACGCCCTGATCGCCGGCCAGGTGAGGACCGGCCACGTGATCGCCGTGGACGGGCGGATCGACCGCATCGTCGCCAACCTGCCCGCCGTCCGGCCCACCGTCATGGCGTCCGCGCCGAGGATCTTCGAGAAGGTCTACAACGGCATCGCGGGCAGGGCGAGGGCCGAGGGCGGCCTCACGTACAAGATCTTCCTGTGGGCGGCGCAGGTCGCCCGTGACCACGCGCGGACCGGCCAGGAACGCAGGGCGGCGACCGGGCGGAGCACCGTGCCCCCGTGGCTCGCCGTGCGGCACGCCGTCGCCGACCGGCTGGTCTACGGCAGAATCCGGGCGGCCTTCGGAGGGCGGCTGCGCGGGAGCGCGTCGGGCAGCGCGGCACTCGCCCCCGAGATCGGCTACTTCTTCGCCGGCGCGGGTGTGCCCGTGCTGGAGGGCTACGGCCTGACCGAGACCAGCGGAGGCTGCACCGTCAACCGTGCCGACGACTACCGGGTGGGTACGGTCGGCGTCCCCCTGCCGGGCACCGAGGTGCGGGTGGCCGAGGACGGCGAGCTGCTCCTGAGGGGGCCCGGTGTCATGCGCGGCTACCACAACCTCCCGGAGCAGACCGCCGAGGTGCTGGACGGCGACGGCTGGTTCCACACCGGCGACATCGGAGAAGTCGACGCGGACGGCTTCGTCCGGATCACCGACCGAAAGAAGGACCTGTTCAAGACCTCGGGCGGCAAGTACGTCGCACCCACGGAGATCGAGAGCCGGTTCAAGGCCGTCTGCCCGTACACCAGCAACATCGTCGTCATCGGCAACGGCCGCAACTACTGCACCGCCCTGATCACGGTCGACGAGAGCGTCATCATGCCCTGGGCGGAGTCCCGGGGCCTCGGGGGCCGCAGCTACGCCGAGGTCGCCTCCTCGTCGGAGGCGCACGCGCTGATCGACGGCTTCGTGCAGCGCGTCAACGGCGATCTGCAGCGCTGGCAGACCATCAAGAAGTTCGCGGTCCTGCCGCGCGACCTCGACGTCGAACACGGCGAACTCACCCCGAGCCTCAAGGTCAAGCGGCCCGCGGTGGAGCGCGAGTACGCCGGGATCATCGAAGCCATGTACGAGGGTTCCCGCGAAGCGTGAGGCCGAATGTCTCGACGGCGGGCCCATCGATCAGGGAAACTGTTCACAACAGGCCTACATCCAGGCCACGTTGAGCAACTTCTGCATCATTACGGGGGAGAACATGGGAAGATCCATCCATCGCGGCTTGGCGCGCACCGCGGGCGCGGTCGCGGCGTCGCTCCTGATCATCGGCGGCACGGCCGGCACCACGTTCGCCGCCGAGACCGACCGCACGGTCTCCGCCGCCGACACCTGGTACCCGTCGGTCGAGGTCAACAACAACTTCGCGGTGGTCGCGACCACGCACCCCGACACGGTGGGCTGCAACGGGTACAACGTGACCGGGTCGGGCGCCTCCACCGGCAGGCCGATAGCCAGCGGCACCTGGACGCAGACGGAGGTGGCGTGCCTGGCGACCATCCCCGGCAAGTGGGACATCAAGGGGACGGCGAGCATCACGGAGGCCGACGGTGACAAGCTCACCATCAGCTACCAGCTCACCGCGCCGGTGACGTCGGACACCATGGTGTACCCGACCGGCACGTTCAAGATCACCGGAGGCGCCGGGAACTACGCGTTCGCGACCGGCAGCGGCAAGATGAACGCCCGGGTCAACCTCCTCGACCACGACCACGTCAGCAGCTCGCTCCTCGGCGAGATCCAGTACCTGGGCTGATCCGCCGGATGACAGCACCGTGACACCCTCAGAGCCGGCCCCGCCTTCGGGGCCGGCTTCGTCCTTCTGACTGCGCACCTCAAGGGGCCGCACCATGAAGAGCACGATGCAGGACCGCCAGCTGCTCGTCCGCGACATCCTCGCGCACGGGCAACGCGTCTACGGGGACAGCCGGGTGGTGCGCTGCGCCGACGGCCCGGCCCCGCGCTCCGCACAGACCTTCGCCGACATCGCCCGCCAGGCCGAGCAACTCGCCGCGGCCCTGACCCGGCTCGGCGTACAGCCCGGAGGGCGCGTCGCCACCCTGGCCTGGAACACCCCCGAACACCTGGTGGCCTATCTCGCCGTCCCGAGCATGGGCGCGGTGCTCCACACCCTCAACCTGCGCCTCCACCACGACCAGCTGGGGTACATCGTCGAGCACGCCGAGGACGCCGTCCTCCTGGTCGACGCGACCCTCCTCGACATGCTCACCCCCCTGCGGAAACGGCTGGGCGGCGTACGCCACGTGGTCGTCATCGGCGACGCGCAGAAGACGGACCTGCCCGCCCACATCGCCGTGCACCACTGGGACGACATCCTGGCGGCCGAGCGGCCCGGCTTCGTCTGGCCCGACCTGGACGAGCGGGACGCGGCGGCGCTCTGCTACACCACCGGCACCACCGGAGACCCCAAGGGCGTGGCCTACAGCCACCGTTCGATCTGCCTGCACACCCTCGGCGTCTCGTCCGGCGCCGGCTTCGCGATGGACGAGGGGGACCGCGTCCTGCCGATCGTGCCGATGTTCCACGCCAACGCGTGGGGCTGGCCTTACGCCGCCTGGCTGGCGGGCTCCGACCTGATCATGAACGGGCGGCTGCTGCACACCCCGGACCTGGCCCGCATCATCAACGATGAGCGCCCCACCGCCGTGGCGGCGATCTGCACGATCTGGAACAGCCTGGTGCACCACGGCGCCCGGCACCCCCTCGACCTCGGCGGCGTACGGCTCGCGGGCTGCGGCGGCGCGACCCCGCCGCGCGCCCTGCTCCAGGAGCTCAAGGACCGCTACGGGGTCCGCCTCAAGCAGGGCTGGGGTCTGACCGAGACCAGCCCCCTGGCCACCTTCGCGGTCCCCCCGCACGGCACCCCGGACGAGGACGAGGTCGACTGGCTGGCCAAGAGCGGCCGGGTGATGCCCTTCGTGGACGTGCGGCTGATCGCGGAGGACGGCAGCGAGCAGCCCTGGGACGGAACCTCGGTGGGCGAACTGGAACTGCGCGGACCCTGGGTCACCGGGTCGTACTACGACACCGAGGACCAGCCCGAGAAGTTCCGCGACGGCTGGCTGCGCACCGGCGACCTGGGAGTCATCGAACCGGGCGGCTGGGTGGTGGTCAGCGACCGCCTCAAGGACGGCATCAAGAGCGGCGGCGAGTGGATCTCCACCATCGAACTGGAGAACGCGATCATCGAGCACCCCGCGGTCCTCGAGGCGGTCGTCGTCGGCGTACCCGACCCCCGCTGGGAGGAACGCCCGCTGGCCTGCGTCTCGTTGGTACCGGGAGCCGAGATCGGCGGGGACGAGCTGCGGGAGTTCCTGGCCGGGCGGGTGGCACGCTGGTGGATCCCGGAGCGGTGGTCGTTCGTGGACGCGGTGCCCAAGACCAGCGTCGGCAAGTACGACAAGCGGGCGGTGCGCACGCTGTACGCGGACGGGGCGCTGGACGTCCGGGAACCGGGCGGTCCGGACGGGGCGACGCCCCAGCGCTGAGCGGCGGCGGCGCCCCTGTGCTTGAGCGGCGGGGGCGCCGCCCGTGCGCCTGAGCGGCGGGGGCGGCGCCCCGGATCGCCCGGAGCGCCGCCTCCCGTACGCCTCAGGCCGCCGAACGCCGTGCCGCCTCCGCGAGCAGCTCCCGCTGCCCGTCGGCGTCGAGGCCCAGTTCCCGTACCAGCCGGAGCGTCAGCACCAGACGGGCCTGGATCGTCGTCTCGGGATCCGGGTGCTCACCGCCGGGCGCCGTGCCCTCGTCCAGACCGCCGGTGATCAGGCGGGCGAGGAACGCCGGGTCGAAGTCCTCCGCGCCGGCCTCCAGCGAGCCGAGGAAGTCCGCGACGTAGCCGTCGACCTCCTCCGGCGTCGCGCCCTCCGGGAAGCGGCGCCGGGCCGCGAGCCCGAAGGCGACGCCGACCGCCCGCCCGTAATGCGGGCCGGCGGGGTCGAGGGCGGCGGACTTCTGCGCGAACCCGATGAAGTCGAACGCCAACAACGCCCCCAGGACGTCGAGTTCGACGGAGCCGGCGGGGGTGGAGATCTCGGTGGTCATGACGGCTCGCCTTCTGCCGCGGGGGAAGCGGCCGTGGTTCCGTGGGCGGCGGTCGTGATCGCCGCCGCGACGTGTTCGGCGTCCCGGCCGACGAAGCCGATCAGCGCGGAGCCTCGGGTACGCATCCGGTACAGGCCCAGGTAATAGCTGCCGGGCACCGACCCGATGCCCTCCGTCTGCCGCGGCTCCCCGGCCTCGTCGAGCATCTCCGGGTCGAGCCAGCTCCAGTCGGTGCGGAATCCGGTCGCCCAGATCACCGTGGACGGCTTGACGCGCTCGCCGCCGGCGACCAGCAGCTCGGCGCCCTCCGCTCCGGTGACCCGGCCCACCGTCCGTATCCGGCCCGCCGCGACGAGCTCGGGCACCCGGTCGCCGACGACGGGGTCGGGTGCCTGCATGTTCACCGGCAGGCTCATCACCCCGAGGACGCTCATCCACCAGAACATGTCCCGGCCGACGACGGTCTGCGGCAGCGGCGGTGACACCGCCTCGCTGCAACTCAGCACCACGTCATGGGTGCCGGCCAGTTCCCCGGCGATCTGCCGGCCCGAGTTGCCGTCGCCGACGACCACCACCGTGCCCGGCGCCACCTGGGCGGGACCCCGGTAGTCGCTGGTGTGCAGGGTGGGTACGTCCGGGCTCAGCCCGGCGGCGAGATCCGGGATCCGGGGCGTGCCGAACGCCCCGGTCGCGATCACGACCCGGTCGGCCCGGCAGTCACCGTGGGGGGTCGACAGCAGATAGCCGTCACCGTCCCTGCGCAGCGAGAGGACCGGATGGTCGGTGAGCACCGGCAGGTCGAACCGCTCGGCGTAGTCGCGCAGGTACGCCACGACCTCGTCCTTGCCGGGGTAGTGCGCGCCGTGGCCGGGGAAGGGCAGGCCCGGCAGGCCGGAGAACTGCGCCGACGTGAACAGCGTCAGCGAGTCCCAGCGACGCTGCCAGGTCTCGCCGACCTCGCTCCCCGCGTCGAGCAGCACGCACGGTACGCCGGCCCGCCGCAGGTGGTACCCGACGGCGAGGCCGGACTGGCCCGCTCCGATGACGGCGACCGGCACGGTGGCCGGCAGCCCGCTCGTCGGCCGCCGTTTCGGGTCGGTCTGATCAGTTCGCATACAGAGTGTCCTCACTTCGCTTCTCGGGGCCGGCCGGGCCGCCCGCACGGGCGGCCCGGCCGGTTCGGGTCAGTGGGCGTCGAGGGCCCGGCGCAGCTCACCGGCGAGGACGCGCAGCCGCTCGCCGCGCATCACCGTGTAGTGGTCGCCGGGTACGTCGACGAGGGTCGCGTCACCGGTGAAGTACTCCATCCAGCGGGACGCGGTCTCGACCGTCGCGCCGCCGTCCGCGGCCCGCAGCGACACCACCCGCCCGGCGAAACTGCTCGGCGCGTAGCGCAGCAGCGCCCGGTAGTTGCTCTGGAACCGGCCGACGATACGGCTCAGGGTGCCGAGGTCGATGTCCTCGGACAACGCACCCGCGGCACGGGCCTCCGCGTGCAGCACCTCCACCGGCGGACGCCCGTCGAACGCCTCCGGCGCCAGCTCCCAGTCCACCCCGGCGAGCCCCGCCAGGTCCCTGGCGAACCAGGACAGCAGCACCTCGTCGGAGACGGGCGCCCCCTCGGCGGGACCGGGCCGCTCGATCAGGTCGACCACGGCGAGGAGCTCCACCTCGGCGCCCGCCGCGGTGAGCCGGGCCGCCATCTCCAGGGCGATCACCCCGCCCATCGACCAGCCGCCGAGCCGGTACGGCCCGTCGGGCAGCGCCTCCCTGACGGCCTCCGCGTAGTGGGCCGCCATGTCCTCCACGCTCCGCAGCTCCACGTCGGGCAGCTGGAGCGCGTAGAACGGCTGCTCCGCACCGAGGAGTTCGGCGAGTTCCGCGTAGCAGAGCACGTCGCCGCCGACCGGGTGGACGAACACCAGCGGAGTCCGCGAACCGGTGGTGCGCACCGGGACGAGCGCCCCGCGGCCCTCCTCGCCGGCGCCGGTGTCCCGGACCGCCTGGGCGAGGAGTTCGATGGTCGGCCGGGCGAAGAGGCTGGACAGCGGCAGACTGCGGCCCAGGCCACGGGCGATCCTGGACATCAGCCGCACCGCGAGCAGCGAGTCACCGCCGAGTTCGAAGAAGCTCGCGGTCACCCCGATCTCGGTCACGCCGAAGAACTCCGCCCAGATCTCCGCGAGCCGGCGCTCGACGTCGTCGCGGGGCGCGACGAACCCGGCGCCCTCCACCGCGATCTCGTCGGGCGCGGGCAGCGCCGCCCGGTTGACCTTCCCGTTGTCGCTGAGCGGCAGCTCGTCGAGGACGAGGACGCGCTGCGGCACCAGATGCTGCGGGACGACCTGGCGCAGCGCCTCCGTGATCTCCCGCTCGGTGTCCTCGCGCCCCTCGTCGAGGACGACGTACGCGATCAGCCGCTTGGGCCCGTGCTGTTCGCCCGCCGCGACGACGGCCGCGCACCGTATCCCCTCGCACTGGGTGAGGGCGGCCTCCACCTCGCCCAGCTCGATGCGGTAGCCCTGGATCTTCACCTGCGAGTCCTGCCGGCCGAGGAACTCGATGGAGCCGTCAGGAAGGAAGCGCCCCAGGTCGCCGGTGCGGTAGAGACGCTCACCGGTGTCCGGGTGGTGCAGGAACGCGGCCCGGGTCTTGGCCTCGTCGTTCAGGTAGCCGCGGGCCAGACCGGCCCCGGCGATGTACAGGTCACCCGGCACCCACACCGGGCACGGCCGCAGCGCGCCGTCGAGCACGTAGAAGCGCTGGTTACGCATCGCCTTGCCGTAGGGGATGCTCACGCAGTCGTCTTCGACCTCCCCGATGGGGTGAAGGATCGACCAGATCGACGCCTCCGTGGCGCCGCCGAGGCTCCACAGCTCGGCCTCCGGGAGCAGCAGCCGGATCCGGCCGGGCAGCGTCACCGGGATCCAGTCGCCGCTCATCATGACGAGCCGCACCGGCAGCCCGGTGAGGCCGTTCGCGAGGGCGTGCTCGGTGAACATCTCCATCAGCGCGGGCACGCTGTTCCAGACGGTCACCCCGTGCTCGGCGACGAGCTCCGCCCAGCGGGCGGGTTCGCGGTGCGCGGCCGGTTCGGGCAGGACCAGGGCGCCGCCCACCGAGAGCAGTCCGAACACGTCGTAGACCGACAGGTCGAAGTGCATCGCGGACAGTCCGAGCGCCCGGTCCGCCGAGGTGACGCCGTATCGCTCGTTGACGTCCGCCACCGTGTTCAGGGCCGCGCCGTGCTCGATCATCACGCCCTTGGGCGTCCCCGTGGAACCCGAGGTGAAGATCACGTACGCGAGGTCGGTGGCCTTGGCACCGGACGGGCCGAGCGGGCGTTCCTCACCCCGGTCGTCGGCCCGGACCACGGTCCTCAGCACACCCTGCGGCCAGTCCGCCGTGTCGTCCACCCAGGGCTGGGTGACGACGTGACCGATCCCGGCACTGTCCAGGAGCACGTGCAGCCGCTCGGCGGGGACGCCGGCGTCGATCGGGACGTACGCCGCCCCGGCCCGCAGGATGCCGAGGGCCGCGACGACCTGCTCCCAGCCCTTGTCCATGACGATCGCCACCAGGTCGCCGGGGCCCACCCCCTGCGCCTGCAGCGCGTGCCCCACCTGGTTGGACCTGCGGTCGAGGTCCCCGTACGTCAGGGCCAGCGCCGGAGAGACGACCGCGGGCGCGTCGGGCGTGGCAGCGGCCTGCGCGAGCACCGCGTCGTGCAGCAGCCCTTCGGGCATGGGGCCCTCGGTGGCGTTGGCCGCGGCCCGCACGTCCAGGTCGGCGGCCGGCGTGAGCGCGGGCCTGGGCCGCTGCCAGGCCGCGGGGTCGCGCGACAGGTCGTGCAGCACCCGCAGATAAGCGGCGAACATGGCGTCGACGCAGCCCGCCGGGAACAGCTCCTCGATCACGTCCCAGTTCAGGACGAGGGCACCGGCCTCCTCGACCGCCTGGTGGTCCAGCCACACCTGCGGGGTGCGGACCGAACTGCTCACCTGACGGCCGTTCTCACCGATCCCGGCCAGGTACTGCACGACACCCCGCTGCTCGGTGTCCTGCTGGCCCGCGAAGTTCACCAGACTGGTGAAGACGACCGGCGCGGCGGCCCGCACCGAGGCGCCACGGGCCCGGTTCAGCTCCCTGAGCACCTGCACGCCGCTGACCTGGCTGTGCTCCATGTCGCTCCACAGCCGGCTCTGGACCTCGGCGGCGCGGGCGGCGAACGCGTCGCCGGCCGAGTCGCGGATCTCCAGCATCAGGGTGGTGGAGAAGTTGCCGATGACGTCGCCGACCTGCGGATGCAGCGGCAGCCGGTTGAAGTACAGCAGGTTCAGGGAGAAGTCGGGAGTCGCGCTCCACTCCGCGATCACCTGCGCGTACGCCGTGCACAGGGCCGCCGACGGACTGACCCCGGCCGTCGTCGCATGCTCCTTGAACCGGGCCCAGTCCTCCACCGACAGGGTCGCGCCACGGTGGTTGAACACCGGCCGCTCCAGGGTCGACGGGTCGACCGCCAGCGGCAGCTGGGGCGCGGGCGGCAGGGTGTCGAGCCGGTCCCGCCAGTAGGCGAGCGCCCGGTCGTACTCCGGCCCCTCCTCCAGGGCACGGGCCTGCCGCACGTAGTCCCGGTAGCGAAGGTCCAGCGCGGGCAGCGTCTCGCCGCGGTAGTGCGCGGCCCACTCCTTGAACAGGATCGACGTGCTGAAACCATCGATGATCAGGGCGTCGAAGCCGGCGTGCAGCCGTATCGTCCGGTCGTCGACTCGGGTCACCCGCACGTCGAACAGCGGCCAGCGGGCGGTGTCGAAGACCTGGTGCCGCATCTCCTCGTGGACGGCGGTCAGCGCGGCCTCGCGCTCGGCCGGATCCAGGCCGGAGACGTCGGTCTCGCGGAGCACATAGGCGGGGACGTCGCGCTGGACGCGCTGCTCGCCCTCGGCGGTGAAGACCGCGCGCAGCATGTCGTGGCGGTCGATCATCGCCCGGAGGGATGCCCCGAGCCGGTCGAGGTCCACGTTCTCCAGGTCGATCTCGACCTGGAAGTACGTGGAGGTGTTCCCGAGCTCGAAGGCGTCACCGCGGCCGACGAGGTACGCCTGCTGGAGGTCGGTCAGGCCGAACGGCTCATAGCGTTCGGCGTCGTCCGCCGACGTCACGGCGGCCCCGTCGTCGGCCTGCGGGGTCTCCGCCTCTACGGGGTCGCCTTGCTCGCCGCCGAGTGCGGCGAGCACGTCTCCCGCGATGTCGTCGGTGCTGCGGCCGCTGAGGAACGCCGTCATCGGCAGCAGGACCTCGAACTCGCGGTTCAGCGTCGTCCGGATCTTCATCGCGATCAGCGAGTCGAGACCGAGCGCCTGCAACGGCTGCCCGGCGTCGAGCCTGGCCGCCACGGTACCGAGGGCCCGGGCGACGATGCGGGTCACGAGAGTCCGCACGGCCACGGGCGTCATGGCGGGCGCGGCCTCGGGCGCGTCGGCCGGTGCCGGGGCCGGGGTCGCTGTCGGGGCCGACGGGGCGACAGCCAGGGGCGTCGGGACACCGGCCACGGGTGCCCGTACGGCCGGGGGCTGCGCCGCCGGTCGGGTCAGGGCCGGGGCGAAGCGCACGCCGTCGGCCTCGGCGACCAGCCGGCCGTGCGCGCCGACGAGCCGGATACGCGCCCGTGTGCCGTCGTCGAACAGTTCGGCGTGACATCGGAGCCCGTCCTGGGGGCCGCCGCGGTGGTAGTGCACGAAGCGGTCGAGACCGACCGGCACGAGGGCCGGGCCGTCCGAGGGGAAGCAGGCCAGCGCCGTCTGGAACATCGCGTCGACGAGCCCGGGGTGCAGCAGGTACGCGTCCGCCTCACCGGCCAGGGCGGACCGGATCTCGGCGGTGGCCTCACCACGGCCGAGCCTGATCCGCTCCACCCAGCGGGCCGCGGAACCCAGGTACATCGCGCGCTGCCACAGCAGTCGGTAGAGCTCGTCGCCGGTCAGCTCGCGGCCCGATCCGACCGGAGCGAGCGTCACCGTGGGGGCGGCCGACGCACCCGACCGGGCCCGGCCCTGAGCGTGCAGCTGCCAACCGCCGGCCGCGTCCTGGGCGTAGTAGCGGAACAGGTCCTGGTCCACGATGAGCTGGGCGGCGCGCTCGCCGGCCGGCCCGTCGGCGGCCCCGACCGGTTCGAGCACCAGATCCGCGGGCAGCTCCAGGTCCTCGACGGACACCGGACCGGGACCGGCCAGTTCGGAGACCGCCTCGATCAGCGACTCGACGAACACACCGGCGCTGACCACCGGCCGGCCCCCGACCACGAAGTCGCCGAGGCAGGGGTGCGCCATCGGGTCGAGCCGGGGCGCGAACTGCGCCTGCGCGAGCGGCGACGACGGCAGTCGTACGCCCAACAGGGCGACCGTCTCGGCCGGTTGTTCCCGCACGCCCGAGCTGCTGCTGCTCGGGGCGGCGGCGGGTTCGGGTGTGAGCCAGTAGTGCTGGCGTTGGAAGGGGTAGGCGGGGAGTTCGATGGTGTGGGTGCGGTAGGGGGTGAGGGTGGTGGGCCAT
>NZ_JNZP01000031.1 GCF_000725545.1 Streptomyces exfoliatus
CGAGCAAATGACCCGCGAGACGCCCATCCCAGCATGAGGCCGCTCAACGCGCGGCGGCCGCACCGCGATCAAGATCACGATCTACAGCTGGAGTATTAAACCTCGCTGGCCTTCGGGCCGTACCGGTTCGAGTCCGGTTCCGGGCACCACCCGGGCCCCAGGCGAGAGCCTGCGGCCCGGCGGAAGCCGTTCGGTCGGTTCCGCGGGCGGTCGAGCGGTCAGGTGTCGAGCTCCTTGGAGAGCGGGGCGGAGCCGGGAGCGGTGGCTGTCGGTCGCCGAGCCGTCGATCTCCTCACCGTCGATCTCCTCGCCGTCGATCTCGCGCGTGGCGCCGCCGCCGATCAGTCCGTACGTGCGGGCCGCATCGGCCGGCCGTCGTACTGGTTCAGCCGCTCGCTCTCCGCCCCTGCCGCGGGTGCGGCGCCGTTTCGGGGGAAGAAGACCCGGGACCGGTGGTCCCTCCGCTCCGTCCCCGTCTTCGCCAGGGCATAGCGGACGGCCCGGGCTCCCCGCCCGGTGCCACCGACGGCCGGCGGACCGCCGCCCACGGCCTCCGCGACGGCTCTCCTCGGATGGGGGTGGTTCCCGCCAGGGGGAGCGTCGTGGAGCGGTGGGCTCCGGTGTGGGTGAAGATCGAAATCTTCCGGGAAAAGATCCTCCCCGAGCACTAGAGAGTTTCTTTTGCCTACGCATTACTCTTGACGAGAGGCCGCGCACATGCGGCCGCCATGGAGGAGTGAGATGAGGAGCAGCAACCCGGTCTTCTCGCGACGGGGGTTCAGCCGCGACAACGGCACCGCGGGCTTCAACGGCCAGCAGCCGCAGGCCGGGGGCCCCGCCGTAGGAACCGCCAACCCGTACGCCACCGGCAACCCGTACGCCGAGGGCGCGACGAACCCGTACGCGACCAACCCGTACGCCCCGCAGGACACGCAGCTGGGCGCGCCCCAGCAGGCCCGCGGCAACGTGATGACGATCGACGACGTCGTGAGCCGTACGGCCATGACGCTCGGCACGGTCGTGCTCACCGCCACGCTGTCCTGGTTCCTGCTGCCGGTCGACCCGGCCAACCTGGGCAAGTCCTACGGCATCGCCATCGGCGCCGCCCTGGTCGCCCTCGTGCTGGCGCTCGTGCAGTCCTTCAAGCGCAAGGCCTCGCCCGCGCTGATCCTGGGCTACGCGGCCTTCGAGGGTGTCTTCCTCGGAGTGATCTCGGCCGCCGTCTCGACGTACATCGCCGACGGCGTGGTCATCCAGGCGGTCCTGGGCACGATGGCGGTCTTCGCCGGCGTCCTGATCGCCTACAAGCTCGGCTGGATCCGCGTCAACCGACGCTTCTACGGCTTCGTGATGGCCGCCGCGATGGGCTTCATGCTCCTCATGGTCGCCAACCTGCTGTTCTCCGTCTTCGCGGGCGGCGACGGCCTCGGCTTCCGCAGCGGCGGTCTCGGCATCGTCTTCGGTGTCGTCGGCGTCATCCTCGGCGCCTGCTTCCTCGCCCTCGACTTCAAGCAGGTCGAGGACGGCGTGACCTACGGCGCGCCGCGCGAGGAGGCCTGGCTGGCCGCCTTCGGTCTCACCATGACGCTGGTGTGGATCTACCTGGAGATGCTGCGTCTGCTGTCGATCCTGCAGGGCGACGACTGACGCGTCACCGCGTGAAGGAAGGGCCCGTCCGGCTTCGTGCCGGGCGGGCCCTTCCGCGTGTCCGGCCCTGATCCGCCGGGCAGGCCCCTACCGCGCCGCGTCGAGCAGGACCGCGGCCGCCGCCTTCGCCTGCGCGGCCGGCTCGGCGGAGCCGGTGATGCCCGCGACGGCCATGGCGCCGTTGGCGAGCAGGGCCAGCTGGTCGGCGAGGACGGGCGGGGCGCCGAGGGCGTCCGTCTGCTCGGCGAAGTAGGCCCGCAGGGCCTCCTTGTGGTCGCGGGCGACGGCGGCCACCGACGGGGTGACGCCGCCGAGCTCCCCGAAGGTGTTGATGAAGGCGCAGCCCCGGAACCCGGGCTCCGCGAACCAGCCGGCCAGCCAGTCGAAGACCGCGAGCGCCCGCTCGCGCGGCCCGTCGGCGGTCCGGGCGCCGTGCGCGGTGAGGGCGGCCCGCACGGTCTCGTCGCGGCGCCGCAGGACGGCCTCCACGAGCAGGTCCTTGGACGGGAAGACCTGGTAGAGCCGCTTGAGCGAGACCCCCGACGCGGTGCGGATGGCGTCCATGCCGACGGCCTGCACCCCCCGCTCGTCGAAGAGCCGCTCCGCGGTGTCGAGCACCTTCAGCGCGGCGGATTCCGCGTCCATCGTCCGATCACCCCTTGCATGGAGAACCCTCGTTCTCGTAGCCTACAGGGCACCGGGAGAACGATCGTTCTCCCGGTCCGAACGGGATGAAACGGGGAACCCTCATGTCCGCCTTCGCCCAGCGCGCGCACACCGTCACCATCGACGGCCTCGACGTCTTCTACCGGGAGGCCGGCGACCCGGCGAACCCCACCCTCCTGCTGCTGCACGGCTTCCCGTCCAGCTCGCACATGTACCGGGGGCTCATCGCCGAGCTCGCCGACTCCTACCACCTGATCGCACCCGACCACATCGGCTTCGGCGCCTCCGCCGCACCGGCCGTCGAGGACTTCCCGTACAGCTTCGAGAAGCTCACGGAGATCACGCTCGGACTGCTCGACCGGCTCGGCGTGGAGCGGTCCGCCCTGTACATCCAGGACTACGGCGCCCCCATCGGCCTCCGCATCGCCTCCCGGCAGCCCGAGCGGGTCACCGCGATCGTCAGCCAGAGCGGCAACGCCTACCTGGAGGGCTTCACGCCCTTCTGGGACGTGCTCTTCGCCCACGCCCGGGACCGCGAGGCCAACGAGGCGGCCGTACGGGAGCTGCTGACCGCCGACGCCACCCGCTGGCAGTACACCCACGGCGTGCCCGCCGACCGGCTCGACCGGATCGCCCCCGAGGCCTGGACCCTGGACCAGGCCGGCCTCGACCGGCCCGGCAACAAGGAGGTCCAGCTCCAGCTCTTCTGGGACTACCAGTTCAACCTGGACGGCTACCCGGCCTTCCAGGAGTACTTCCGCACCCACCGGCCGCCGCTGCTCGCGGCCTGGGGGCGCGGTGACGAGATCTTCGGGCCCGCCGGTGCCGAGGCCTTCGCCCGCGACCTGCCGGACGCCGAGATCCACCTCCTGGACGCCGGGCACTTCGCCCTGGAGACGCACGGCGAGGAGATCGCCGGACTCGTCAGGGACTTCCTCGGCCGGCACGTGAAGTGAGCCGCCGGGCGGGCCCGGGCCGCTCAGAGCAGTCTGCGCGCCGCCCGCCGCAGGTCGTACTCGTGCAGGATCGCCTTCGCGTGACCGTACGTCAGGTCGTGGGCCCCGCGGAGCCAGTTCACCCGCTCCTCGAAGCGGAGGAGGGACGGGCCCTCCTCGACGGTGCGCATCCAGTCGGCGATCTCACGACCGGTGCGGCGCGGGATCCGGGCCAGCATGTTGCGGTGGGTCTCTTCGGAGAATGTGTGGGACATCGGCGCCTCCGGACGCGTCGTACCGTGTGCTGCTCCTCGTACTCCTCCCGCCACCGTGCCCAAGGCGCGGGCCGTTGGCAAGGGGCCGGGGACGGCGCGTAGGGTCACAGGGTGCGCGATACGAGTGAACTGACCGCCGCCGTCGAGCGCTTCGCCGACCGGCTGCGGGCCGCCCCGCAGAGCCGCCTCCAGCGTGGCGCGGCGGCCGAGGGGCTGGGCCTTGCCCGTGAGCTCGCGGTCCGCGCGCAGCGCGCCGAGGACCCGGAGCGGGAGCCGGTGGTCATGCCGGACGCCGGGGTCTTCACCGTGGCGGACCAGCTGGTCGTCGCCGGGAACGATCTGGCCGAAATCCTGCGAACGGCCCCCTCGGATTCCCACGGAGGGGAACTGAGCGAGGCCGTGAGGCTGGTACGTGAGGCGACGGAGCGCTCGGGTCTCTAGCCGCGCGTCGTCGGTCGCCTCTCGGGCGTCTGCCAGGCGTCTGTCGGTCGCCTGGCGGGACGGGGGTGCGTCGCCGCCCCGTCGGGGCAGCCGGGGGCTACAGGGAGGCGATGACGCGGTCCGCCAGGATGTAGACGTTCTCCTCGTCGGACTCGCCGTACGAGAAGGTGAGGGCGAAGGCGCCCGAGACGCCCGAGCCGCCGAGCAGCACCGGCGTACGACCGGCGCGCAGGGCCTCCGCGAGGCGCTCCGCGGTCTCGCGGTGCCCCGGGGTCATGCAGAGCGTCGTGCCGTCCGCGAAGACGTACACGTCGAGCGTGCCGAGCGGGCCCGGGCGCACGTCGGTCAGCTCCGTGCGGGTGTCCGCCAGCTCCTCCAGGCGGGCCACCGTCCGCTCGTGGTCGGTCACGACGGGCGTCTGCACCGGCACGAAGTCCGGGTGCGAGGGGTGCCGGCGGCGGGCCGCCGCCAGCTCCGCCGAGTCCTCCGGGTACTCGTCGAGGGCGTCGAACGATTCGAGGGCGTCGAGCGGGTCGGGGCCGTCGAGCGACACCGCCTCCGCCTCCATGGCCTCCAGGGCCATCGCCTCAAGGCCCACGAAGTCGGCCTGGCGGGGCACGAAGAAGGTGCCGTCGTCGGCCGGACCGCCGAGGCCGCCGAGCAGGGAGGGGGCGTCGGCCGCGTCCCTGGCCTCCTGCGCGGCCCAGAAGGCCCGCGCCTCGGCGAGCTCGCGCTCGCGCTCCTCGGCCAGCGCCTCCGCGACCGCGGCCCGTATCTCGGCGGCGGGCGTGGCGCGGGCTGCGGGAACGGTGACGCCGTGGCCGGCCGCCAGTTCGTTCCGCAGGGCGGTGACCTGCTTGCGGAGACCGTGGACGGCGTGCAGGGCGGCAGCGCCCACGGCCGTGGCGGCGGCCGTGGTCAGCAGCAGGGCAAGAGGCATGGTGCTCACTGACGAACTCCCGATTCCGAGTCGATCCCCCGACTTCCTACATCAGCTTGTCCTGAGCCGGGGCCCGCTGTCAGTGCATTACGTCACGAATTGGACAGGTATTTCTGCCAGGTGTTTAGTCCCAAAACGGCGCTGACCTGCGAAAACAAACTCCCCCGGGATGTAGGTCACATCCTGGGGGAGATTCGGTCACGGCTCGGACGCGGGACGGTTGACGCCGGGGGCGTCAGGAGAGACGCCCGATCGGCTCAGCTCAGCTCAGGCGCTCGATGACCATGGCCATGCCCTGGCCGCCGCCCACGCACATGGTCTCCAGGCCGAACTGCTTGTCGTGGAACTGGAGGCTGTTGATCAGGGTGCCGGTGATGCGGGCGCCCGTCATGCCGAAGGGGTGGCCGACGGCGATGGCGCCACCGTTGACGTTCACCTTGTCCAGGTCGAGGCCCAGGTCCTGGTAGGACGGGATGACCTGGGCGGCGAAGGCCTCGTTGATCTCGGCGAGGTCGATGTCGCCGATGGTCAGGCCGGCGCGCTGGAGGGCCTGCTTCGACGCCTCGACCGGGCCGAGGCCCATGATCTCGGGGGAGAGGCCGGAGACGCCGGTGGAGACGATCCGGGCCAGCGGGGTCAGGCCCAGCTCGCGGGCCTTGGTGTCCGACATGATGACGAGCGCGGCGGCGCCGTCGTTCAGCGGGCAGCAGTTCGCGGCGGTGACCAGCCCGTCGGGGCGGAACACCGGCTTCAGGCCCTGGACGCCCTCCAGGGTGACGCCGGCGCGCGGGCCGTCGTCCGTGGAGACGACGGTGCCGTCCGGGAGGGTCACCGGGGTGATCTCGCGCTCCCAGAAGCCGTTCTTGATGGCCTGCTCGGCGAGGTTCTGCGAGCGGACGCCGAACTCGTCCATCTCCTGGCGGCTGATGCCCTTCCAGCGGGCCAGGTTCTCGGCGGTCTGGCCCATCGCGATGTACGCGTCCGGGACGATGCCGTCCTCGCGCGGGTCGTGCCAGGTGGAGCCCTCGGAGGCGGCGACCTCCGCGGTGCGGGCCTCGGCCTCGGCGAAGAACGGGTTGTGCGTGTCGGGCAGCGAGTCCGAGTTGCCCTTCACGAAGCGGGACACCATCTCGACACCGGCCGAGATGAAGACGTCGCCCTCGCCCGCCTTGATCGCGTGCAGCGCCATCCGGGAGGTCTGCAGCGAGGAGGAGCAGTAGCGGGTGACCGTGCAGCCCGGCAGGTGGTCCATGCCCATCTGCACGGCGACGATCCGGCCGAGGTTGTTGCCCTGTTCGCCGCCGGGCAGACCGCAGCCCAGCATCAGGTCGTCGATGTCGCGCGGGTCGAGCTCCGGCACCTTCGCCAGGGCGGCCTGGACGATGGTCGCGGTGAGGTCGTCCGGCCGCAGGTCCTTGAGGGAGCCCTTGAAGGCCCGGCCGATGGGCGAACGGGCGGTCGAGACGATCACGGCTTCGGGCATCACGGCTCCATGAGGGTGCGGAGTGGGCGGACTGAAAGGGAAGTTACCCGTACGTACCGCAGGGGTCACCGCTCTGACAGTGTGACGCGGGCCTCTTTTCTAAGCGAGCGCTCAGTCAGAGCCCGCTCAATTATGACCCCCGGAAGCCGAACCCGACCCGGAGGTGGAGCCCGAACCCGCCCCCGACGCGGATCCCGACGCGGATCCCGAGGCCTCCGCGCCCGACTCCGCGCCCGTCGCCGGCCCCGTCTCCCCGTCCGTCCCCGACCCCTCACCGGCCCTCGTCTCGGCCTCCGCCGGCATCGGCAGCCGCCGGCGCCGCCGGTGCTTCAGGAGGGCCCACGGCGCCCGCGCGCCCGTCACCTCCGTGCCCGCCTCCCTCGCCGCCTCGGCCGCCGCCTTCGCGACCGGCAGCATGTTCTCCCTGCGGGCCGGTTCCAGACGGTCGGTCTCCGGCCATACGCCGAGCGCCGCGCACAGCGTCGGAAGGACGGCCATCGCCGCCGTCGCGTACCCCTCGGCCGAGGGGTGGAAGTTGTCCACCCCGAACATCTCGCGCGGGTTCGCCGCGAACTCGGGGCCGAGCAGGTCGCCGAGCGACACCGTCCGCCCGCCCTGCTCCACCACCACGATCGTCTGCGCCGCCGCGAGCTGCCGGGAGGCCCGCCGGGCCAGCCAGCGCAGCGGCTGGTACACCGGCTCGATCGTCCCCAGGTCCGGGCAGGTCCCGACCACCACCTCGGCGCCGGCCGTCCGCAGCCGCCGTACCGCCGACGCCAGGAGCCGTACCGACTCGGTCGGCGGCGTCCGGTGCGTCACGTCGTTCGCCCCGATCATGATCACGCACACGTCCGGCGGCCCCAGGGGCTGGGTCAGCAGCAGCGACACCTGGCGCTCCAGGTCGTCCGAGCGCGCCCCGGACAGCGCCACGTTCCGCAGCACCACCGGTCGCTCGGCGACCGCCGCGAGCCCCGAGGCGAGCAGCGCGCCCGGCGTCTGACCCGAGCGGCGCACGCCCTGACCGGCCGCCGTGGAATCACCCAGAAGGGCCAGTCGCAGCGGGTCGTCCGTACCGAACGCCCGGCCGTACAGACCGTCGGCGCCGGGCGGCAGCGGCGCCGCCCCGCCGCCCACCGTCCGCTTCGCGAGCTGCATCTCCGCCAGCAGGACGCCCACGGACGCCACACCGAGCAGCCCGATGCTCCCGCCGCCGTACGCCGCACCCGCCGCGATCCGCCGCGCCACCCTCGCCCTCGACATGGGGCCGTCACCTCCTTCAAGCCGTTCAGGGTCTAACTGCCCCGTAACCCGCTCCGACTACGCATACGCTGACCACACCATTACGGAGACCCCGGAGATTACGGTGCAATTCCACGACTCGATGATCAGCCTCGTCGGCAACACCCCGCTGGTGAAGCTCAACAACGTCACAGCGGGCATTCAGGCGACCGTCCTGGCCAAGGTCGAGTACTTCAACCCCGGAGGCTCGGTCAAGGACCGGATCGCCGTGCGGATGATCGAGGCGGCCGAGCAGAGCGGCGAGCTGAAGCCCGGCGGAACCATCGTCGAGCCCACGTCCGGCAACACCGGCGTCGGCCTGGCGATCGTGGCCCAGCAGAAGGGCTACAAGTGCATCTTCGTCTGCCCCGACAAGGTGTCCCTCGACAAGATCAACGTGCTGCGGGCGTACGGCGCCGACGTCGTCGTCTGCCCGACCGCGGTCGACCCGGAGCACCCGGACTCGTACTACAACGTCTCGGACCGGCTCGTCCGTGAGACGCCCGGTGCCTGGAAGCCCGACCAGTACTCCAACCCGAACAACCCGCGCTCCCACTACGAGACCACCGGTCCCGAGCTCTGGGAGCAGACGGACGGGAAGATCACCCACTTCGTCGCGGGTGTCGGCACCGGCGGCACCATCTCCGGCACCGGCAACTACCTCAAGGAGGCCAGCGGCGGCTCCGTGAAGGTCATCGGCGCCGACCCGGAGGGCTCCGTCTACTCCGGCGGTTCGGGCCGCCCGTACCTCGTCGAGGGCGTCGGCGAGGACTTCTGGCCCACCGCCTACGACCGGAACGTCACGGACCGGATCGTCGCGGTGTCCGACAAGGACTCGTTCCAGATGACCCGCCGCCTCGCCAAGGAGGAGGGCCTCCTCGTCGGCGGCTCCTGCGGCATGGCCGTCGTCGCCGCCCTGGAGGTCGCCAGGGAGCTCGGCCCCGACGACGTCGTCGTCGTCCTGCTGCCGGACTCCGGCCGCGGCTACATGTCCAAGATCTTCAGTGACGAGTGGATGGCCGGACACGGCTTCCTGGAGGACACCTCCACCGCCACCGTCGCCGACGTCCTGCGGCACAAGGAGGGCGTCATGCCCTCGCTCGTCCACATGCACCCGGACGAGACCGTCGGCCAGGCCATCGAGGTGCTGCGCGAGTACGGCGTCTCCCAGATGCCCATCGTGAAGCCCGGCGCCGGCCACCCCGACGTGATGGCCGCCGAGGTCGTCGGCTCGGTCGTCGAGCGCGAGCTGCTCGACGCCCTCTTCACCCAGCGGGCCTCCCTGCAGGACCCGCTGGAGCGCCACATGAGCGCGCCGCTGCCGCAGGTCGGCTCCGGCGAGCCCGTGGCCGACCTGATGTCGGTCCTCGGTGAGTCCTCCGACGCGGCGATCGTCCTGGTCGAGGGCAAGCCGACCGGCGTCGTGAGCCGTCAGGACCTGCTGGCCTTCCTGGCCAACGGCGGCACGAAGTAGGTAAGCCGCGGGTAAGAAGCCGGTAAGGCGCAGGTGCGCAGCAGTTCGCACAACTGGTACGAGGGCGACACGTACGCGCAGCACCGGCTTAACACGCGTCCGGCACATTGGTGGTTGTCGGCGTCACGGACTAACGGAGCGGCTCCCGGGCCTCCTGCGACGCCACGGACGCGGAGACCGGCCCTGACCCGGGCCCGTGTCCCTCGCGGGGACCGCCGTCGTCCCGCCCCCCGGTAACGGGGGTGCGGCGGTCCCCGCGCAATCGCCTGACACGCCAACGGGCCCCCCGCTCACGCGAGGGGCCCGTTGGCGTGCGGTCCGGCCGTCAGGAGTTCTCGGCGACGCCGCCGCCCGAGACCCTGAGGGTGTACGCGCCGTCCGGGTTCTTCGCCTGGCCGGCGCGGCTCAGGAAGGCGTACGCCCCGTCGGACACGTACAGGGCGCTGCTCGCGGGCCGCATCCCCTTCTCCCGCGCGTACACGGCGTCGACCTGACGGCGTGCCGTCTTCAGCCAGGCGACGGCGCGCCCGCGGTCCCAGCCCGGGATGCCGGTTGCCGCGCAGTCCTCAAGGAACTCCGCGGCCTTCTCGCGGCCGACGTCCACCAGGCAGGTGAACGAGACGATGTCTCCCTGTTCCGTCGGGACGCCGGCGATGGCGAGTTCCGGTCCTTCGGTCGCCTTCCCGGAGAAGTGCCAGACCTTCCGGTCCCCCGGGGCCTCGATGAGCTTCTGCTCGCCGAGGGGGACCTCCCACCGGGACGCGAGACCGCTCAGGAAACTGTCGACGCGGTATCCGGGGGCGATGACCTTGCTGGCGCCCAGACGGGGCGTCTGGCCGGCCGGTACGGCCTTGTCCGGCCACTGGGAGGCCGACGGGGGCTCGGTGGCCGTAAGCCGGGGGGCTTCCGACCGCGGGGCGGGCGGATCGTACGTCCCCGGGTAGACCCCGGTGTCCGGCGGTGGCTTCTGCGTGCAGCCGGCGAGGACGGCGACGGCCGCGAGGGCGACCGTCGCCGTGACCCGGCGCCGCGAGAGCGCGCTGCCCATCAGTGTCCGAAGGCGCAGTTGCCCGCGTCCGGGATGGTGGTCGGGACGAAGGCGACGGCGTCGAAGGCCACGTTGGCGTCTCCGGTGCCGGCGTCGTGGAGGTTGTCCGCCTCGACGCGTCCGCCCTTCCAGAACCTCATGGTGCCCAGCTTGAACCAGGTGTCCTTGCCGGCGCTGCGGGTGCCCTGGTTGACCCGGCAGGTGTCCGGCTTGAGGCCCTCGGCGTTGGGGCCGGGGATGACGGTGTAGCGGACGATCGCCTCGGCCCCGTGGTTGGGGAGGTGGATCCAGACGTTGTACCGCTTGCCGATGTCGTTCGCGGCCGGCAGCGACTTCGGGTTGAGCGCCCAGCGGCCCGTCACCTTGTGGAAGAAGTCGCTCTCCGGGTAGCTGTGCGTGAAGAAGACGTGGCCGTTGTAGCCGGCGCCCAGCTGGTGGAGGTCGATCTGCGCGATCGACGGGGTCGCGCGGAAGGAGCCGTCGGGACGGAGGTAGTTGATGTTGTCGCCGAGCTGGAGGGTGAACTTGCCGTCGGCGGCTCCCTCGAAGTCCCCGCAGTCGTAGACGTCCTCACGCTCGTTGAGGTCGTCCACGATGATCGCGCTCGTATTGCCGTTGGGCTTGGTCATGCACGGGCCCGAAGGGTACTTGGCGATCAGCGCCGGTTCGGCCGAGCCCGGCGCGTAGGTGAGGTCCTCGCGCGAGGAGTTGTCGGGGCTCTGGTCGCTGATCCAGGAGACGCTGCCGAACCACCGGCAGGTGTCGTTGAACGCCGGGCACGGGTCCGCGGTGTTCGGGGTGCAGTTGTTCACCGACGGGGAGCAGAACCGGTACGGGTCCGGCGGCAGGTTCAGCTTGTGGAGGTCGAGGACGCCCGGCCAGTCCGGCGTCTCGTACGACTCCTCCCAGTTCCACGTCTTGTGCGGGGTCTCCGCCCAGCCGAGGACCTTCTCCTGGTACGGCCAGTCCCCCGGGTGGGAGGCGTCGTCGTACGTCATCCGCAGGAACGGGGTGCGGTCCGGCGGGTAGTTCGGGTTCGCCGGGTTGTTGAAGTAGCCGAGGCCGCGCGGCGCGTTCGGGTCGGTGTAGACGCCGCTGTTGTAGCCCCAGAGCGCCATGTACCAGTTCTCGAGGTACTGGGGGTCGCCGTTGTTGACGTTCATCCCCAGCGCCTTCAGCTGGTTCCACTTCTCGGCGAGGATCTGCATGCCGGCCGCGATGTTCGTCGCGTAGTCGGTGGCGATGGCGCCGGCCCGCGTGGTGTCGAACTTCGGGACGTCGTACTCCCGCATGCCGGAGGTGACCTGGGCGATGCCGTAGCCGCAGTCGGACTTGCTGCGGTTCGGGTAGTAGTGGATGGACGCCTCGTTACCGAACCAGTCGGCCTGGAGGACGTTGCCCGCGGCGCCGTTCATGGAGTGCCAGGAGGCCTGCTTGAAGTTGGACTCCTGGGCCAGGATGCCGAGGACGATCTGGGCGGGGATGTCCCCGCCGCCGGTCAGGTTCGGCTTGGGGAAGAGACCCTGCGGGCTGTACGCGGGCAGGCCCGTGTCGTGCCAGTTCGCCGGGCGCTGCAGCGTCAGGTTGCCGTGCACGGCCTGGTTGACCGCCCACTCCACCATGTTGGCGCTCGGCTGGAGCGCCTGCCGCTTGGGGTTGTTGCGCTTGACGAGACAGGGGATCTGGTGAGCCAGGACGTCCGGGAAGACCTGGACGCCGGAACCGGAGAGGCACTGGGACTCGGTGAGTCCCTCGCCGCAGTTGCGCGGGTCGATGTCGTCCCGGGGCCCGGTGTTCGCGACGAACGCCGCCGGGTCCATGGCGGGGGAGCCCCCGGCCTTCGCCGGCCGGACCCGCTCGACGTCGGTGTCGAAGGCGACGGTCGCCTTCGTGCCCGTACGGACGGCGGTCGCCTGGATGCGGACCAGGCCCGCGGCCTTGCCGTCGGCGGAGGCGGCGCCGGGCTTGGAGCCCTCCGGCACCGTGACGCCCTTCAGCTCGTCCGAGACCACCGAGGTGGTGACGAGGTGGCCCTCGCGCGAGACGCCCATGGGCTGTCCCTTGAAGGGCTGGGTCTTCAGGCCGGGGGCGCCGGACGCGTCGACGCCGTCCACGTCGCCCACGGCGAGCGAGCCGCCCTTGCGCGGGAACAGCTTGAGCTTGCCGAGTTCGCCCGAACCGAGTGTGGTGAGCTTCCCGCCGTGCCAGCGGCTGATGACGCTCTTCCGCTCGTTCACGAGGCCCAGGTCGAGGGCGCCGTCGGCGGAGGCGGTCAGCGCGAATACCGGTCCGGGCAGCTTCGTCTGCTTCTGCGTCTTGAGGGTCTTCCCGTTGCCGGTCAGCCGCACCAGGTCGTTGCCGAGGACGCCGTAGTCGCCGCGGCTGGTCGGGAGCAGGTGCGTGAGCCGGCCGGCCGCCTTCCGGTCGGAGACGATCCTGCCGGTCGCCGCGTCGGCCTCGAAGACCGTCGTGTGGCCGGCGTCCGTGTCCGTGGCCGTGCTGGAGGAGAACAGCACCCGGTCGTCCTCGCCGCAGCCCGGCGAGAAGTAGGCGAGCTGGACGCCCTGGGCGACCTCCGTGACCTTGCCGTCGCTGAGCCGGACGACGGCGGCGAACGCGCTCCGGTAGGCGGCGCCGGGCTTGTTGACCCACATCGTCGGCATGTAGACGGCCGCCGCGTACCTGCCGGAGCCGGTGGTGCAGACGTATCCGGTCCAGGGACCGGCGTCCATGTCCTTGCGCCGCAGGGAGGCGACCTCGCGGAAGGTGAACCCGTCCCGTTCCGAGGCCGTCATGATGTGGAAGCCGTCCGAGTCGCCGGTACCGCTGACCATCAGGTCGCCGGAGGTCTCGTAGCCGGCGCCGAGCGCCTTCTCCGCGGCGGGGAAGAGCGTGCTCGACGTGGCGTCGGCGGCTTCGGCGGGGGCGTTCTGGGCCACCAGCGGGACCAGGGCGACCGAGGAGGCCAGGAGGGTCGTCACGAGCGCCTGGGTGACGATCCGCTGCCGCGGGGTGCGGGTGCTCGTGGGGGTGCGCTTCAGCATGTTTCTCACATCCAGTCCGTGCAGCCACCGCTGACGAGCGGCATGGGGATCACGTGGCCGCCCTCTTCGTAGACCAGCGGTTCGGGGTCCCAGCCGTGGTTCTGGATGTTCCAGCAGGCCTTGTTGGTGGCCTTCCAGTTGCCCATCGGCGAGTAGCCGGTGGGGGACGTCTGGGAGAGCGCGGTGACGGCGTACGCCGTCTCGTTGCCGCCCAGTGTCGGGGTGTGCCACAGCGTCCCGTACACGGTGTCCGGGTAGGTCGGGTCGATCGTCACCTTGGCCCAGGTGGCCTGGCACATCCACGACCAGACCAGCTTCACCTCGATGTCGTTGTCGATGTTGAGCTGGTCCAGGACCTCGGCATCGTCGTCACAGCCCATGGCGTACGGGTCCTCGCCCGTACAGGTCGACCGGAAGCAGCCGGCGGTCGCACCGGCCGACGCCGTGGGCGCCGTCATCAGCTGGGCCAGGCACAGGAGCGCCACTGCGGCTCCCACCTGTCTCCATCGTCCTGCGTACACAGATGGTTCCTCTGTCTTCTCGAAGGGGGCTGGGATCAGCGGTACAGGTCGAAGACCACGCGGTTCGGCGCGGTCAGGTTGAACGTGGCCTGGCGCGAAGAGGTGTTGAGGGTGAGGCCGAAGGTGAGGCGGCCCTCGAACTCGCCCAGGAACTCGATGCCCTTGAGGACAGGGAGGTTCAGCTGCTGGAGGTAGGGGCCCGGGTAGGTGAGGGCGCCGTTGTCGTCGTACATGTGCGCGCCGGACAGCGTGACGATCAGGTACGAAGTGCCGCGGATCTGCAGGGGCTCCGGCTTGCCCATCGGGCCCGTGTAGGTGCCGTCCGGGCTCACGTACGAGCTCACGGTGGGCAGGCCGTCCGCGGTGAAGTCGAAGACCAGGCGGTCGCGGTCCGGGTGGGTCGCCGCCCGCGTGCCCAGGAGGCAGGCGTCGGAGCAGACGAAGGCCGCCGCCGACGCGGTGGCCGCGGTCTCGGGCGCCGCGGTGGCCGCAGGGACCGCGAGGGCAGAGAGGAGGGCGGCCGCGGCGAGCGACGTGGCGATGCGGGCGGAGGTGCTTCGGGAGAGACGCATGATGTCTGATTCCTTCGGGGGAAATGCGGTCGGTAGCGCCAAAACCGCTGCTCATGGGCGCATTTGAGAGTGAGAGCGGGCCGAAAACGCGACGGGGCGCAGCCTAGATCGTGTACCTGACATGGAGTCCAGAGGTTTTCGCACAAGAGTCCGAAACTCTTCGCTCCGCGGCCGGTGATCATGTGCTCGGCGGTACCCCTGCCGGGGGCTCGTGTTCACCCGGCGGCGAGGAGGGCGCCGATGAGGAGGGCCGGCGGCAGGAGGACGAGCCCGGCCGCCATGGTCCAGCCCATCCGGGGAGAGGTCTTCGCGCCGACCAGGGCGCAGAACGCGCCCATGAGCACGACGTAGAGGACCACGGGGGCCCAAATGATTCCGGCTCCCATCTCGCCCTCCTTTCCTGGTGGTTCGGGCGGCCGTCACGTGACGGCCGCCCGGTTGCGGGACGCGCTACGGAGTCAGGTTGTCGATGAAGCCCTTGTCGGGTTCGTCGCAGTGCACGACTCCAACCGGTCGCTTGTCCGGACCTTCGCCGATGAACGGAACGGGCGCGTCGACGATCCAGGGATTGCCGCCGCTGCCGCGCTCGATCACGTCGCACTTGCCGTACGGGTGGCCGTTGATCGCGTTGATCCCCGGGATGTTGGAGAAGTTCCGCCAGTCACCCCGCTTGATCGGACCGTTCGACGGGCGGCCGAGGTTGTCGGTCATCCGGCCGTCGACGTACAGGTAGAGGTCGGGCATGTAGCTCTGGTAGACGATGCCGTTGGCCGGGATCGCGTCGCGGTTGTCCGCCAGGTGCGTCGGCTTGATGCTGCCGTCGGCGCAGAACGCGGCCGCGATGTCCTGCCAGATCGGCGGGGCGTTGCCGATCAGGCTGCCGTAGGTGTTCACGGAGCCCGAGTTCTTGAAGAACATCGAGTAGACGTCTCCGGCGAAGTCCCTGATGCCCTGGTTCGTTTCGAGGTGGGCGTTGACCTTGTCCACCCACGCCTTGACGTTGTCGTTGATGTACCTGTTGGCGATCATCGGCCGGTAGCCGTGTACGCCGCCGCCCACCGCGCGGAAGTCCACGCAGGTGTTGTCGGCGTTCAGGCGCCCGCTCCGCAGGTGCGGGAAGAAGGACTGCCCCGGGGTGTCGCCGTCCGTGTACGGATGCGAGCTCAGGGTCTGGCCGTACTCCAGGGCGTCGTACGTCGTGTAGTCGATGTACGGCTTCGGGATCCCGTAGTCCGCCTCGATCGCCTTCATCAGGTCGGTGACGAAGTGCGGCAGGTGGGCGTTTCCGATGCGGGCGCGGTAGCCCGTCGACTCGCTGCCGGCGACGATCTTCCCGGTGCTGTTGTCGACGATGAAGCTGACGTCCACCTCGCTCTTGATCTTGTAGCTGTCGTCGCCCTGGAGGGCGACGTCGGCGGAGAGCGCCGGGTCGGGCCGCTGGTTGGACATGGCCATCCACACTGGGATGGACATCGCGGGAGCCGAGCCGTCGGCCCGGGGCGTGTGCCCGCCCGCCTTCACGTCCTCGTACCACCGATGGGCGGCGTCGTAGGTCTGCTGACCGCTGCACTCGCCCACCGGGGTCGCAGAGGGGCAGCGCGCCCGCCAGGTGATGCCGTACTTGTCGGCCTCGGGGTTGTCCCAGCGCGGCCCCCTGTAGGAGAGCCCGATGGCCCAGTTGTAGAGCGTGGTCATCGTGCGCAGCGGGGTGTCGAGCTCCGCGGGCATGCTGGAGTCGAGGCTCTGGTTCGGGTCGAAGATCGCCGCGGCGGTCAGGTTGCGCTCGACGTACCGGCCGTTGATCGGCTCGACCGCGACGGCGTCGAACGCGATGTCCTGGTCGCCCGTCCCGTCCGGGGTGATCGTGGACAGCGACACTTTGGGCTTGCCGTTGAACAGGTACCCGCCGATGGAGACCCAGCGGTTGGACGTGCCCTTCTGGGCGACGACCCGCGTCCTGGGTCCCTTGGCGGTGTGCACCGTGTACGTGGCGTACTTGGTCTGCGCCCCGTGGTCGGGCAGATGCACCCACACCCTGGCCGGCCCGTTGACGTCCTCGTTCAACGTCCAGGTCCCGGTCATCTTCAGACGCTGGCCCTTGATGTCGTCCTTGCGGGTGTGGCCGAAGTAGAAGTGTCCGCCGAAGCCCGCGCCGAGCTGGTGGAGGTCGACCTTGGCGGGCCACTTCCGGTAGCAGAGTGAGCAGTCGGTCTCACCGTCGCCGAAGTCGAGGGAGAAGGTGCCCTTGTTGGTCCACCCGCTGTTGTCGCAGCCGGCTCTGACAACGGGCGTGCCGCCGGGCAGGTCGTCGATGACGCGAGCGCCGACGGGGAGCCCTGTGGTGGTGCAGGCGGGCGGGTAGGCGGTGCCGTCCGGCTCCTCGGCCCAGGTGACGGGGAAGCGGGTGAAGTCGTTGCCGCAGGAGAAGTCGCAGTCGGTCTTCCACTGGACGGGCTGGTTCCACCAGCACTTGAAGTCGGTACGGGTGCACGGCCCGGTGAAGGCCGAGTTACTGGCGCCGTCGCTGATCTTCGCCGGGTCGCAGCTGTTGGCCGTGGTGCAGAACAGGCCCTCCGGCGGCTTGACCTTGGCGCGGTTCTGCATCGCCGAGCCGGTGATGGTGGCGTCGCCCGCCGTGCCGTTCCACCAGGCCGCCCGGAAGGCGGGCACCATCGTGTTCGGTGACTCGAGGAAGGCGGGCGGGTGGGCGGCGAAGCCGAGGACCTTCTCCTGGTAGGGCCAGTCCTGGGGGTGGGCCGCGTCGGCGGCGTCCTCGTTGCCGAGGGGGTCTTCCATGAAGGGGGAGCGGCCGGCGTCCCATTCGGGGTTGGCGGGGTTGTTGGCCCAGCCGACGCCCCAGGGCTGCCCGGTGCCGAGGTTCTCGTAGAAGCCGGAGTTGTAGGACCAGAGGGCGAAGGCCCAGTTCTCGAGCTTGGCGGGGTTGCCGTTGTTGACCTTCAGGCCGGCCCGGCGGGTGGTGTTCCACTTGTCGGCGAGGATCTGCAGGCCGGCGGCGACGTTGGCCGTGTAGTCGAGGGCGACCGCACGCTGCTTCTGGTAGTCCCAGGCGGCACCGCCCTTGCCGTCCTCGCGGCCGGCGAGGCGCATGTGGTCGGTCACCTGGGTGATGCCGTAGCCGCAGTCGGCGTCGGCCCAGTTGATGTTCCAGTCGTTCTGGGTGTCGCCGTCGTACAGGTCGATGCCGTAGTAGTTGCCGATCAGCGGGTTCGCGGTGACCCCGGGGACGGCGACGCGGGACGCCTGCCACATGTTGGACTCCTGCGCGGTGATGCCGAGCATCACCTGCGCGGGTATCGCGCCACCGCCTTCGAGGACGGGCGCGGGGAAGAGGGTCTGCGGCTGGTACGCCGGCATCCCGAGGTTCTTCCAGTTCGCGGGCCGGCTGATGTGGTTGTTCAGAGCGCCGCGGATCGCCATGTCGACGGCCCATTCCACTTGGCGCGGCTTGGGCTGCATGGCCTGGTTGCGCGGGTCGTTGCGCGGGACCGAGCACACCCGCTCCGACTCCACGACCTCGTCGCGGCTGCCGATGGCGGCGAGTGACCGGTTCTCCCCGGTGACTCCCTTTGGTCCGCTCTTCGAGGAGTGTGCCGTGGCGGAGCCCGTATCGCTCCCCGCGGGGGCCGCGAGCGCCGGCGAACGGTCGGCACCCTCGGCGATGCGGGCGCCGACCCGCCCGCCCGGCGTCACGGTGAAGGCGGCCGTCTGCCCGCTTTCCAGGGCGGTCAGCTTCACCGACACCGGACGGACCGCGGTGGGATCGTCGGAGCGTATGAGCTGCCCCTGGCCGTCGGCCCAGCCGGTCTCGGTGAGCGCGGCCTCGCCGAGCGTCGACACCAGGGTGGTACGCGGGGTGCGGCCCAGGGACCGGACCGTTCTCGGCAGCCGGCTGCCGAGAACAGGCTTGGCCGAGCCGGTGAGGAAGACCGTGCCGGCGGCACTACGGGTGAGACCGGTGTCGGTCAGCGGCCCCTCGGCGAGCAGCGCGGCCTTGGTGCGCCGGGCGTCGGGAGCGGAGATCTCGGTTGCCGAGATCCGCTTTGCCCGTGCCTTCGCACCGCCGGCGGGAGCTTTGCCCAGCGCCTTGTCGAGGAAGACGACGCCGCCGTCGGCGTCGGGGGTCAGCCGGTACGGGGTGCCGTCGGTCCGCACCAGGGGCGTCTTGCCGCCCCGGGAATCGATCCGGACGATACGGGCCCCCGTCGCACCGACGATCGAGCCGTCCTTGACCGGTACGGAGGAGGTGATCTGGCCCGAGGTCTCGATCGCCTTCGACAGGCGCCCCGTGGCCGCGTCCAGTGTGAACAGGCGCGTGGCCGCCTTGTCCTCGCCGCCGGACTGCGTGAGCACGGCCTTCTCGTCGACGCCGCAGCCGGGGTTGTAGTGCGAGAGGGACGCCTGCAGGTTCAGCTTCGTGACCGCACCGGTGGCCAGATCGACCACTGCGGTGAAGGCGCCCCGGGCCATGAGCTTCGGCTCGTTCGTGAACGTCCGGGGGGCGTAGACCACCACTGCGCGCTTGCCCGACCCGGTCACGCACGCGTTGCCGATCCACGCGTCGGCGTCGAAGCCCGGCTCGGACAGCGTGGCGGTCGTCTGCCAGGTGTATCCGTCCTTCTCGCGTGCGGTGAGCAGGTGGAATCCCCGAGCGTCGCCGCTGGTCGTCCATGCAAGGTCGCCGGACCGACGGTAGTCCGACCCCAGCACGGCCGCCCGCCGGTCGGCCGGTACGGAGTCAGGGCGGTTCGGCTCGGCCCTCGGTGCGGGGCGCTGCGCGGGGGGTCCGGCGGACGCGTCCGCGACCGGCGGGCCCTCGTCTGCCCAGGCGTACGCCGGTACCAGGCCTCCCAGCACGGCACCCGCGGCCAGCGCGGCCAGCGGGGCCCGCGCTCTTCTGCGTGATCTCAACACAGCTCCTTCATGAGGGTCTTGGTCCGCGCCGAAGTGCGCGAACAGGTCCCCAGGGCGCGAAGGCGCGGCGCTGCGCTCGGGCACGGCGTCCGTAGGGACGGCGTTCGCCGCCACGAATTGGCCGCGAGAGAACCGATGGTGAACTCGGTGATGCAGGGCGCCCCCAAGCCCCGCGTCCGACGGTGATCACACGCCGGACGGGACAGAACGTACGAGGCATTCGAGGGAACAGGCCAGAGCCGGAGAGCGGAATATGTCAGGTCGGCACGGTTCGGGTCGGCAATGTCACAGCCGCTCAAGTGGCCTGCGCATAAACGCGCTTGACTAAGCGCTTCGACTTCCCCAGTCTCGTCTTCCGCAAGGACCCGAAAGTGATGCGGCGTACCGCCGCTCTTTTGTCATCGGCTTTTCCCCGGGGGGGATTTTCATGCGATTTGGATCCATTATTCGTTCCTACGGAGCCCGTGTGGCTGTCAGTGCCGCGGCGGTCGGACTGCTGACGGCGGGCGTTGCCTCCCCGGCCTCCGGACAGGAAGCCGAGCGGCGCGTCGCCGCCGTCAGCGCGGTGAAGGAGGTGCGTGAGGTCGGCACCGGACCGCTCGCCACCGTGGGGGGCGTGGCCATCGCGGCCACGGCCGACAGTGGCACGCGTGAGATCGCCCAGGCCTCTCCGCAGGCGGTCACCGCCACGGCGAACCTGTGCGGTACGGGCTACTACCTCCAGTACGCGGAGCAGCTGCCTACCGCGGAACAGCGCCTCGGTACGATCTTCACGTACCAGAAGAACGTCGCGCCCTGGAGCACCTGCGCGATCTTCGACAACAACACGGGCACCACGAAGTGGATGAAGCTCAAGCTGTGCCCGAACTCCCTCAGTGGCACCTGCGCCGTGGACGAGGGCAACTTCAGCCAGTACGCGGGCCCCGTGCGGCTCACCGACGGCTGGTGCTCCAGGGTCACCGCGCTCATGAAGAACACCAGCAGCTCCAGCACCTACCTGATCAACCGCCAGTTCACCATCACCTGCAACTGACCGGCAGAGGCGCCGCGGTCATCGGCTGCCACGCCTCCGGGTCGGTGCTGACGCGCAGTCGGCAGGACAGTAAGCCCCGAGTACCAGTGAAAGGATTTCGATGAACATCAAGCGTCTTGTCACGACAAGTGCCGTTGCTCTGGCGGTCGCCGGATCGATGCTCACCTTCGCGGCCCCGGCCAACGCCGTCATCGGCTGCGAGGACTTCCACGCCTGTCTGTACTACAACTCCGACTACAAGGGGGCCATGTACAAGCAGGAGTACGACGTCCCGGACTACTACAACCGGTACTTCTCCGCCAGCCTCGCGGGCAGCAACGGTGACGGTGTCGTGGTCAAGAACAACGCCGCTTCCGTGGACAACTGGGACAGGCTCAGCCGGATCCGGATCTACTACAACTCGAACTACAACGGCTCTTACGCCTACCAGACCATCGCGGCGAACGGAAAGGCGAACCTCAACAGCACGATGAAGAACAACAATGCCTCCGGGATGTTCATCGACTACGGCGGCAACAAGTAACTCACCGACGTAAGAGGGGCATTCCGGCCGTCCGAATCCGGTGGAATCCGGCGGAGTGCCCCTCCCGCATGTCTTCGTCACGGATCTCGGCCTTCAGCCCCGGATCTCAGCCTCCAAAGGAACCGACGCCCATGGGAACGTCCCTCTCCCGCACCTTCCCGGTCGCCCTCGCGGCCTCGCTCGCGGCGGCCCTGCTCGCCGGCTGCGGCAGCCCTCCGGAGGGCGGGACCGCGAAGGGCGCGGACGTTCCCGCCCCGGCTCCTGCCGGGATACCGAAGATCACCACGGCGGTGATCGATCCCGTCCCCGTGGAGGCCTATCTGCTCACCGAAGCGCAGTGGACCACGCTCGGGAAGGCGGAGTCCGCGCTGCGCGTGCGCTGCATGGAGCGCTTCGGCTTCGCGTACGAGGAGCCCTTGCCGGTCGGGGAGTCCTCGGGTCAGACCATCTCCCAGTACCGCTACGGCAAGCTGGATCCCGCGAAGACCGCTGTCCACGGGTACAGGATGCCCCCGGCTCCCTCCTCCTCTTCCTCCGAGGAGGTGCGGAAGAAGCCCACCGCGGCCGAGCGCGTGGTGCTCAGCGGAACCGCCGACCTCACGGCGAAGAGCGGCAAGGGCGGCCAGAAGATAAACGGTGAGACGGTCCCCGACGGGGGCTGTGTCGGTGAGGCGCAGCGGAAGCTGGGCGACTACGGGGACGCGCAGGTCGCCAACGACGTGAACCTCGGCAGCTTCGGCAAGTCGCTCCAGGACGGCCGGGTGCACGCGGTGTTCGCCAAGTGGTCGCGCTGCATGGCGGAGAGCGGTTACCACTACGAGAACCCGATGGACGCCTCCGAGGACGAGAAGTGGCGCGGTGAGACGGCCTCCGCCGAGGAGAAGACCGTCGCCACCGCGGATGCCCACTGCAAGATCAAGAACAACGTCGCGGGAGTCTGGTACGCCGTCGACGTCGCCTACCAGAAGCAGGCCATCGAGGAGCACGCCGAGGAACTCGACCAGGTGCGGAAGGCCATCGCCGGGCAGCTGAAGACCGCCGCCGACGTCCTGGGAGACTGACCGACCCGGTTGTGCATATCCTTATACATGTTCTTCTTGGGTGAATAGATGGGAGGGGCGGCATGAGCGACAGCCCGGCCGGTCGGCTGCAGGCGCTCTTCGAGGGGCACCGGCTGACCCCGACGCAGCGACGGATCGCGCACTGCATGGTGCGCCGCGCCGGTGACGTGCCGTTCCTGTCCAGCGTCGAGCTCGCCGAACTCGCCGGGGTCAGCCAGCCCTCCGTCACCCGCTTCGCCGTCGCCCTCGGCTTCGACGGGTACCCGGCGCTCCGCAAGCACCTGAGGGAGAGCATGCCGGCGGCCACCGAGGAGACCTCGGGGCACAACGAGTACCAGCAGGCCGTACTCGCCGAGATCGAGAACCTCCAGCACCTCGCCGGACTCCTCGCCGACCCCGCGCCCGTCGAGCAGGCCGGCCGGCTGCTCGCCGGCTCCCGGCCGCTGCCCGTCCTCGGGCTGCGGGCCGCCTCCTCGCAGGCGCGCGGCTTCGCCTACTTCGCCGCCAAGGTGCACCCCGACGTCCGGCTCCTCGACGAGGCCGGTTCGATGCTCACCGACCGCGTCGACGCGGTCGTACGGGCCGGGGCCACCGCGCTGCTCTGCTTCGCGCTGCCCCGGCACCCGCGGGAGGTCGTCGAGGCCCTGGAGTACGCGCGGGCGGCCGGGCTCACGGTCGTGACCGTCGCCGAGTCGGCGTTCGCGCCCGTCGCCGCCCACAGCGACCTGCTGATCCCGGCCGCCGTCGGCACCGGGCTCGCCTTCGACACGGCGTGCGCGCCGATGATGCTCGGCCGGGTCCTCCTGGAGGCCATGGCGGACGAACTCCCGGACGCGCAGGCGCGCCTGGAGGAGTTCGACGCGAAGGCGGCGGCGCGGGGCCTGTTCGTGGAGTAGGGCACGCGCGCGTGGGGCCGGGCTCGCGTGGCCCCGGCTCGGGTGGCCCCGGCTCCCGCGGACCCGTCAGACCTCCAGCTCGGCCTCGATCTTCTTCAGCTGGTGGCGGGCCATCGCCAGGTTCGCCCGGTCCTTGTGGAGGGCCAGGTAGAGGAAGAGGCCGTTCGTACCGCGCCCCTTGAGCAGTCGGATCAGGTGGTAGTGGGTGCCGAGGGTGATGAGGATGTCCTCGATCTCGTCATTGAGACCCAGCATCTCCATCGCGCGGACCTTGGCCCGGACCACGTCCGTGTTGCCCGCCGCGGCCACGTTCAGGTCCAGCTCCTTGCCGCCGCCGATCGTGCCGAGCGCCATACCGCTGGTGTAGTCGACGAGGGCCGCGCCGATCGCGCCGTCGATGGAGGCCGCTTCCTTGAGGGAGGTCTCGGTGTTCGCCATGGTGTCGTACTTCTTCCTTCTCGGGTGAATTCGGACTCGGTGTCAGTTCAGGTCTTTGCGGTCGAGCGCGCCGTCGACGAGTTCGCCTATCCGGGCGCTGGACCTGCGGGCCTCCAGATGGAGCCGGCCCACGTTGATCCGGGGTTCGGCGAGCAGGGTCAGGACGGCCGCGCCGCCCGCCGCGTACGTCGCCACGTAGCCGTTCTCGCCGCGTACGAGCAGCTCACGGAAGCGGCCCTGACCGGTGGAGTCGGTCAGCCGCTGCCCGACGCCGAGCGCCGCCGCGGTGAGCGCGGCCACGCTCTCCGCCTCGCCGTCCACGGTGTCGTGGGCCAGGACGAGTCCGTCGGCGCTCGCCGCGAGCGCACCGGTGAGCTGGGGCAGTCGGGCCCGCAGCCGTCGGAGCTCGCCGAGGACCTCGGCTTCTGCCGTCATGAGCTGTTTCCTTTCGGCGCGCAGGCGCAGGGCACGCCTCATCACAGGTGTGCCTCCAGGGCGTCACGGAGCCGGCGCAGCAGGGCGATGTCGGGATCGGCCACCGGCAGAACCGGTAAGGGGGGCGGTGGCGCGGGATCGGGTGCGGGGTCGAGCGGTGTCGCGACGAGCCCGGCGGCGGCGAGCCGCCGTACGTCGAGGAGGGTGTGGAAGGCGGGGCGGCCGAGCAGTCGGGCCAGCTCCGCCGGGGTCCGCTTCCCGTCCGCGGCGGCGAGCAGGGCGCGCCGGCGGGCCCCCACGGTCTGGCCGGGGGCGGCGGGTCGCGGCACGACGGGGGCGGTGTCCACGGCGGCGTACGGCCAGACGGCGTCGAGGAGTTCACGGCGGCGTGCCGTCTCGCGTTCGACGGCCTCGGCGGAGACGGGCCGCACGGTCCCGAACCAGTGCCCGACCCCGTACCGGAAGCGGGTCGGTCCGCTCGTGGGGGAGAGGGCGAAGAAGGCCGCGTCGAAGACGGCGCCGAGGTGGCAGATCTCCAGTTCGCCGTCGTGGAGCCGGCCGCTGTCGACGAGGAAGCGGCCGACTGCGCGGTGGGCGCCTGCCCGGTCGACGGCCTCGTCCCAGCCCTCGCGCGGCAGGCGTCCGCCGGTGGTGAGGAGGACGTCGACGCCGGGGGCGGCGGGGCTCTCGGCGTGCACGATCCTGCCGTCGACGAGGTAGAGGGTGCCGTGGTCGCGGAGCAGGGCGCCGGTGGCCTTCTCGGCGGCGAGCCGGACGAGCATCGGGGAGACGGGGGTGGCGACGGCGCTCATCCCAGGACCAGTCTCTCGGCGAGGTCGCGGAGGCGGATCCGGGCGAGGGCGAGGTTCCCGGTGTCGCGGTCGAGCCAGAGGTGCAGGAAGACGCTGCTGTCGAAGGAGGTCTCGACGAATCGGAGGACGTGGTAGCCGGCGCGGGTGGTGACGATCAGGTCCTCGACGTGGGGACCGCCACCGGGGCCGTCGTCGTCGGCGGCGCCCGCGAGGCCGTCGTTCCCCGCACTCTCGCCCCTCGCCCCGAAGGTGTCGAACTCGGCGGCGGAGCGGGCGAGTTCGGCGGTCTCGGCGGCCGTCGTCTCATGGCATCCGACCGGTGAGTCGCCGGCCGTCCCGAGGGCGAGCCCGCTGGTCCAGTCGACCAGGGAGGCTCCGCGAGCGCCCGGCAGGGCCATGGCCTCCAGAAGGCACTCGTCGATTCCGGGCACGCGGGTTCCCCTCCCGATGCGGCGTGCGTATGTGCGGCAGTGACGGTGACGTTACTGAACGCAGCGCTCCGGGGCAGGCGTTCTGGCATTTTCCATCGGAACATGCCATCGGGTAGGGATGCTTACCGGTCAGATGCGTGACTCCACGGCGTTCGCGATGTCGGACAGGTCCTTCGCGAGCGCCTTGGCGACGGCCTTCGCGCCGAAGCGGGCGACCAGCCTGGTGACGAAGCCCGGGGTGCGACCGTGGGCGGGCCGGGCGGAGAAGGTCATGCGCAGGGTCGAGCCACCGGTGCCGTCGGAGGTGAGGGTGAGTTCGGAGACGTAGTGCATGCCGTGCGAGTCGGCGACCGCGACGTACCGGTCGGGCGGCTCGCACTCCGTCACGGTCATCTCCTCCGTGGCCTCCTTGCCCAGCATCCGCCGCGTCTCGCGCCAGCGGGTGCCCCCCCCGAAGCCGCCCTCCGTGAGCACCTCGACCTTCTCGACGCCCGAGAGGACGCGGGGCATGTCCGCCAGGTCGGTGATCGCCTCCCAGACCCGCCCGGGGGAGGCGGCGACCCGGCGCTCGACGACGACGGAGGTGGTGTCCGTACCGGTTCCTGTCATGACTTCATGGAAGCCGGGCCGCCGGGCCCGCGCTACCGGACGCCTCCGTTCCCGCGCCGCCACCGCTACCGCAGAAGGGCGTCCGCGTGCGCCCCGCCCGACTCGGCGACGATCTCGGCGATCGTCTGGGGTGTCCGTACCGTCGTGAACGCGACCGTGCCGTCGTCGGCCACCGTGAAGCCGTGGATGCCGGGCCGGGGCAGGCTGTTGTACGCGTAGTGGTGGGCGAAGTAGTACGCGCCGGTGTCCGGGACGGCCACGACGTCGCCCGGGTGGAGCAGCGGCAGCTCCCGGCTGGTGGCGAGCAGGTCGCCGGCGAAGCAGGCGGGGCCCGCCACGTCCTGGACGGTGGTCTCCCCGGTGCGGGGGCGGCCCTCGGAGTCGTACGCGAGGACGCGCAGCGGCCAGGACTCGGGGGCGTAGACCGTACGGGTGGCCAGCTGCACGCCCGCGTGGGTGACGGCGATCGGGCGGCCGCCGGAGGTCTTGGTGTACTCCACCCGGGCGAGGACCGTGCCGTGCTTGGCGAGCAGGGAGCGGCCGAACTCGGTCACCAGGCGGTAGCGGCCGTCGAAGAGTCCGGGGACGGTGTCGGCGAGCAGCCGGGCGTACTCCGCGTACGTCGGCGTCTCCTCGTCGGAGTCGAAGTTCACCGGCAGGCCGCCGCCGATGTCCAGGGTGTCGATCTGCTGCCGGCCGGCCGTGCGGTTGATCTCCTCGGCGAGGACGTAGGCCTCTCCGATCCCTTCCGCCATCAGGGCGAGCGGGACGCCCTGGGAGCCGGTGTGGGTGTGCAGCCGGGTCAGCCAGGGCCGGTCGAGGAAGGCCTGGACGACGGCCTTGCGGGCGCCCTCGTCGCGGAGCGTCACACCGAACTTGGAGGTGGCCGTCGCGGTTGAGAGGGCGCCGATGGAACCGGCTCCGACCTGCGGGTTCACCCGGAGGCCCAGGGGCGAGGCGGTGGGCGCGGAGGCGACGAGGGCGTCGATCCTCGCCAGCTCCTGGAGGTTGTCGGCGTTGACGGCGATGCCGAGCGCGAGGGCCTGGCGGAGCTCGGCGGGGGTCTTGGCGGGGGAGTCGAGCACGGTGTGGGAGGGCGGGACGCCGGCGGCGCGGGCGAGGGCCAGCTCGCCGGGGCTGGCGACCTCGACGCCGAGACCGGCGTCGTGGAGCAGGCGCAGGACGGGGACGAGCGGGGCGGCCTTGACGGCGAAGGCGTGCAGGACCGGGGCGTCGGTGACGGCGGCGAACGCGCTGGTCAGGGCGGCGGCGGAGGCGCGGATCCCGGCGGCGTCGAGGAGGGCGACGACCGGTTCGGAGGGGGAGAGGAGTCCTTGGTCGACGGAGGCTCGGACGGCGAGATCACGACGGTAGGAGGCCATGGGGCCCATCCTCGTCCATGGCGTCACCGGGACGGGTGAGGGCGGCCCTGTTGACTACAACTATTCATCAGGTCAGGATGTGAATATCTGTACGACATTCGAGGAGGCACCGCCATGTCAGGACCCCGCCCCGTACGAGCGGCACGCGGTACGGAACTGAGCGCCCTGGGATGGCAGCAGGAAGCCGCCCTCCGGATGCTCCAGAACAACCTCGACCCCGAGGTCGCCGAGCACCCCGACAAGCTCGTCGTCTACGGCGGCACCGGCAAGGCCGCCCGCGACTGGCGCTCCTTCGACGCCATGGTCCGCACCCTGCGCACCCTCAAGCAGGACGAGACGATGCTCGTCCAGTCCGGCCGCCCCGTCGGCGTCATGCAGACCCACGAGTGGGCCCCGCGCGTCCTCCTGGCCAACTCCAACCTGGTCGGCGACTGGGCCAACTGGGAGGAGTTCCGGCGCCTGGAGCACCTCGGCCTCACCATGTACGGCCAGATGACCGCCGGGTCCTGGATCTACATCGGCACCCAGGGCATCCTCCAGGGCACGTACGAGACCTTCGCCGCCGTCGCCGCCAAGAAGTTCGGCGGCACCCTGGCCGGCACGATCACCCTCACCGCCGGCCTCGGCGGCATGGGCGGCGCCCAGCCGCTCGCCGTGACGATGAACGACGGCGTCGCGATCTGTATCGACGTCGACCCGCGCGCCATCGAGCGCCGCATCGAGCACCGCTACCTGGACGTGAAGGCCGACAGCCTCGCCCACGCCCTCGCCCTGGCGACCGAGGCCCGCGACGCCCGCCGCCCGCTCTCCATCGGCCTCCTCGGCAACGCCGCCGAACTGCTTCCGCAGATGCTCGCCGAGGGCGCCCCGATCGACATCGTCACCGACCAGACGAGCGCCCACGACCCCCTCTCGTACTGCCCGGTCGGCGTGGCCTTCGAGGACATGGCCTCCGCCGCCGCCAAGGATCCGGCCGGGTTCACGGTGAGGGCCCGCGAGTCGATGGCGAAGCACGTCGAGGCCATGGTCGGCTTCATGGACGCGGGCGCCGAGGTCTTCGACTACGGCAACTCGATCCGCGGCGAGGCCCAGCTCGCCGGCTACGAGCGGGCGTTCGCCTTCCCCGGCTTCGTCCCGGCGTACATCCGCCCGCTGTTCTGCGAGGGCAAGGGCCCCTTCCGCTGGGCCGCCCTCTCCGGCGAGGCCTCGGACATCCACAAGACCGACAAGGCGATCCTCGATCTCTTCCCGGAGAACGAGTCCCTCCACCGCTGGATCAAGATGGCCGGCGAGCGCGTCCACTTCCAGGGCCTGCCCGCCCGCATCTGCTGGCTCGGACAGGGCGAGCGCGACAAGGCCGGCGACATGTTCAACGACATGGTCGGCAACGGCACCCTCGCCGCACCGCTCGCGATCGGCCGTGACCACCTCGACTGCGGCTCCGTCGCCTCCCCGTACCGCGAGACGGAGGCCATGCTCGACGGCTCAGACGCCATCGCCGACTGGCCGCTGCTCAACGCCATGGTCAACGTCGCCTCCGGCGCGTCCTGGGTCTCCATCCACCACGGCGGTGGCGTCGGCATGGGCCGCTCCATCCACGCCGGCCAGGTCTCCGTGGCCGACGGCACCAAGCTCGCCGGCGAGAAGATCCGCCGCGTCCTGACGAACGACCCCGGCATGGGCGTCATCCGCCACGTCGACGCGGGCTACGACATCGCCGAGCGCGTCGCCGACGAGAAGGGCGTCCGCGTCCCGATGCGCGAGGGCTCCGAAGCGGGCTCCGAAGAGGGTTCCGCGTGAGCGACAGCTTCCACGCCATGTGGCGGTCGCTGCGGCCCATCGGACGCAGCGCCGCCACCGGCGGCTACCGCCGCTACGCCTGGACCGAGGCCGACGCCGACTGCCGGCTCTGGTTCCGGATGCAGGCCGAGGCCCGCCGCCTGGACGTCGAGACCGACCGCAACGGCAACCAGTGGGCCTGGCTCGGCGACCCCACCGCGGGCAACGCCGTCGTCACCGGCTCCCACCTCGACTCCGTACCCGACGGCGGCGCCTTCGACGGCCCCCTCGGCGTCGTCTCCGCCTTCGCCGCGCTCGACGAACTGCGCGCCCGTGGCGTTCAGTTCAAGCGGCCCCTCGCCATCACCAACTTCGGCGACGAGGAAGGCGCCCGCTTCGGCCTCGCCTGCGTCGGCTCCCGCCTCACCGCGGGCCGGCTGACGAAGGAGCAGGCGTACGAGCTCCGCGACGCGTCCGGCACCAGCCTCCCGCAGGCCATGGAGGCGGCCGGGCACGACCCCTCGGGGATCGGCCCGGACCCGGAGCGGCTCGCCCGTATCGGAGCGTTCGTCGAACTCCACGTCGAGCAGGGCCGCGCCCTCGACCTGTCCGGCGACCCCGTCGGCATCGCCTCCTCCATCTGGCCGCACGGCCGCTGGCGGTACGACTTCGCCGGCGAGGCCAACCACGCCGGCACCACCCGGCTCGTCGACCGCCGCGACCCGATGCTCACCTACGCGGAGACCGTCCTCGCCGCCCGCCGCGAGGCCGAACTCGCGGGCGCGGTCGCCACCTTCGGCAAGATCGCGGTCGAGCCCAACGGCGTCAACGCCATCCCGTCGATGGTCCGCGGCTGGCTCGACGCCCGCGCCGCCGACCAGGACGCCCTGGACAAGGTCGTCACCGGTGTCGAGGCGGAGGCCAGGGCGTACGCCGCCCGCCACGGCATCGACCTCACGGTCGTCCGGGAGTCCTTCACCCCGGTCGTGGACTTCTCGCACACCCTGCGCGACGAGCTGTCCCGGATCCTCGGCACCACCGGGAAGGTCCCGGTCCTCGGCACCGGCGCGGGACACGACGCGGGCATCCTGTCCGAATCGATCCCGACCGCCATGCTGTTCGTACGGAACCCCACCGGGGTCTCGCACTCCCCGGCCGAATTCGCGGCCGAGGACGACTGCGCGGCCGGTGTCCTCGCACTCGCCGACGTACTGGAGGAGCTGGCGTGCCGCTGACGACGTACTGGCTGGAGCACGCCTGGCTCGACACGCATGTCGAGCCGGGCGTGGCCCTGACCGTGTCCATGAGCGGCTCCGCCGCGGGTCAGGACGGCAGGATCGCGGCCGTACGCACAGGAGTGGAGGCGCCCCCGCCCGGCGCCGTCGTCCTCCGCGGCCTCACGATCCCCGGCCTCGCCAACGCCCACTCGCACGCCTTCCACCGCGCCCTGCGCGGCACCGTCCAGGTCGGCAGCGGCACCTTCTGGACGTGGCGCGAGGTCATGTACGCCGTCGCCCAGCGCCTCACCCCCGACAGCTACTTCGCCCTCGCCCGCGCCGTGTACGCGGAGATGGCCCTCGCGGGCATCACCTCCGTCGGCGAGTTCCACTACCTCCACCACGCGCCCGGCGGCGCCCCGTACGCCGACCCCAACGCCATGGGCGAGGCCCTGATCGCCGCCGCCGCCGACGCCGGCATCCGCATCACCCTCCTCGACACCGCCTACCTCTCCTCCGGCTTCGGCGCCGCGCCCGAGCGGCACCAGCTCCGCTTCACCGACGGCACGGCGGACGCCTGGGCGGAGCGGGTCTCGGCCCTGAAGGAGCGGGACGGCGTACGCGTCGGCGCGGCCATCCACTCCGTACGGGCCGTCCCGGCGGACCAGCTGGCCACGGTCGCCCGCTGGGCCCAGGACCGGAAGGCCCCCCTCCACGTCCACCTGTCGGAGCAGACCGCGGAGAACGACGCCTGCCAGGCCGCGCACGGCATGACGCCCACCCAGCTCCTCGCCGAGCACGGCGTCCTCGGCCCCCGGACGACGGGCGTCCACAACACCCACATGACGCGGACCGACGTGGACCTCATCGGCTCGACGTCGACCGGCACCTGCATGTGCCCCACCACCGAACGCGACCTCGCGGACGGCATCGGCCCGGCCGTCGCCCTCCAGCGCGCCGGCTCCCCGCTCTCCCTCGGCAGCGACAGCCACGCGGTCGTCGACCTCCTGGAGGAGGCGCGGGCCATGGAACTGAACGAGCGCCTGCGCACCCGCACCCGCGGTCACTGGACGGCGGCGGCCCTCCTCCGCGCGGCGACGGCGGACGGCCACGCGGCCCTCGGCTGGCACGAGGCGGGAACGCTGGAGCGGGGCGCGCTCGCCGACTTCACCACGATCGCGCTCGACTCGGTCAGGACAGCGGGACCGGCACCGCGTCTGGCAGCCGAGACGGCGGTATTCGCAGCGTCGGCCGCGGACGTCCGGCACACGATCGTGGGCGGCCGCCATGTCGTACGGGACGGGGTCCACGCCTCCGTGCCGGACGCGGGCCGTGCCCTCGCCGACTCGATCGCCGCCCTGCGCGACTGAAGGAGACACGCCTCATCATGAACACCGGCCCCGCGGCGACGAACAGCCCGGCGGCGAGCTCCGCCCCCACGAGCGCGAACAGCGCCGTGGCGAAGACCGCCACCGCCATCGTCAACATCGCCAGCCTCGTCACGAACGATCCCTCCCTCGGTGATCACACTCCCCTTGGCCTGATCCAGGACGCGGCCGTCGTCATCGACGGCGACCGAGTCGTCTGGGTCGGTGAATCCAGCAAAGCACCGGCCACTGACAACCGGGTCGACGCGGGCGGCCGGGCCGTGATCCCCGGTTTCGTCGACTCCCACTCGCACCTCGTCTTCGCGGGCGACCGCACGGCCGAGTTCAACGCGCGGATGTCGGGCGAGGCGTACAAGGCGGGCGGCATCCGCACGACGGTCGCGGCCACCCGCGCCGCGAGCGACGAGGACCTGGAGCGCAATCTGACGCGCTACCTCGACGAGGCCCTCCGCCAGGGCACGACCACCTTCGAGACGAAGTCCGGCTACGGCCTGACCGTCGAGGACGAGGCCCGCGCCCTCCGCATCGCGGCCGAACACACCGACGAGGTGACCTACCTCGGCGCGCACATCGTCTCCCCGGACTACGCGGACGACCCGGCGGCCTACGTCGACCTGGTGACCGGCGAGATGCTGGACGCCTGCGCCCCGTACGCCCGCTGGATCGACGTCTTCTGCGAGAAGGGCGCCTTCGACGGCGACCAGGCCCGCGCGATCCTCACCGCCGGCAAGGCGAAGGGCCTCCACCCCCGGGTGCACGCCAACCAGCTCACGTACGGCCCCGGCGTCCAGCTGGCGGTGGAACTGGACGCGGCGAGCGCGGACCACTGCACCCATCTGACGGACGAGGACGTGGACGCCCTGGCGCACTCGTCGACGGTCGCCACCCTCCTGCCGGGCGCGGAGTTCTCCACCCGCGCCCAGTGGCCGAACGCCCGCCGCCTCCTGGACGCGGGCGCGACGGTGGCCCTCTCCACGGACTGCAACCCGGGCTCCTCCTTCACGTCCTCCGTGCCGTTCTGCATCGCGCTCGCGGTACGGGACATGGGCATGACCCCGAACGAAGCGCTCTGGTCGGCCACGGCCGGCGGCGCCGCGGCCCTCCGCCGCACGGACGTGGGCCGCCTGACGCCCGGCGCCCGGGCGGACCTGACCGTCCTGGACGCCCCGTCCCACGTCCACCTGGCGTACCGGCCGGGCGTGCCGCTGGTGGCGGAGGTCTGGCGGAAGGGCGTACGCGTGGCCTGAGCACGCGTGGCCTGAGCACGCGTGGCCTGAGCACGCGTGGCCTGAGCACGCGAGGTCTGAGCACCCGGGGGCGCGGGGCGCGGCGGTTGAGTAGGCGTACTCATGTGGGACGACACCGCCCGCGCGCAGACTTCGGGCATGACCTCCTCGCTCGTAACGCCCTTGAAGAACAGCCGAGTCGGCGCAGCCGTGGCGGCGGCGCTCTGCGCCCTCGCCCTCACCTCCTGTGGCACGGAGGCGGCCGGAGGCGGCGCCCCGGCGGGCGCGGGCGCCAGGTCCGGAGCCGCGCGGATCGCGGCCCCGGCGCCGGTCGCCACTCCGACCGCGACCCCGACCGCGACCCCGACCGCACCGGTCGGCGACCCGGCGGACGACCCCCGCCTCACGCCGGAGCAGCAGGCGGCCGAGATCAGGCTGCTGGAGCTCGCCGTCGAGCTCGCCGAGCCGTGCGCGGGCGGCCCGCCGCCGCTTCCGCCCGAGGTCCCGCCGACGGAGCCGGACGGACCGCCGCCCGCGTACGGCGAGAAGCCCCCCGCCGACGGCCCCTCCGGACCCCCGCTCGCGGAGGAGGAGCCGCCCTCCGAGAAGCCCTGGGACTTCGAGCGGGCCCGCCAGGAGACCGAGCTGGGCGAAGTCGACACGTGCGTGGCCCCTCTCCACGGCAAGCGCATCGCGAAGGCCCTGGACGGCAAGGCCGATGCGGACCCGGCCTCCGTCGAGAAGGTCCTCCGCGGCCTCGGCTACGACATCGACTACCGCCTCCACGGCCCTCAGGAGGTCAACGGCAAGGTCGAGTTCACCCTCGACCTCCGGTTCATGGGCGGCGAGCTGTGCCTCGCCGGCCGCTACGACGGCACCCGGACCTCCTTCGACCCGTACGGCGCCTCCACGGAGGTCCGCTGCACGGACGTGAAGCGCCGCGCCTGAGCGGCGGGCCGGCCGGGAGGATAAGCGGTGGCACGGCGGCGGGACCCCGTGCGAGCGTGAGCGGCATGGGGAACTCACGGGCGCACGCCGTCTTCACGACCACCGACGCCGACGAGGCGTACGCCAGGGCGCGGCGGCTCGTCGGGCTCCTGGAACACGTCGACGCCGAGGTGTACGTCAGTGCCGAGGTGCGTACGGTCGAGGAGGCGCGCTCGGTCGCGCGACTGCTGCCGGGGGCGATGGTCGACTGGATGGAGGGCAGGCGCGACCCCGTGACCGGGGAGCACCTCTACTGCGCTCTCGACGCCGCGACAGCGGGGGACGACGAGATCCGCGCAGAACTGCCGGTGTACTTCTCCGCGGACGTGCCCGTCGCGACCGTCGAGCCGGAGATCGTCCGGGCCGTCGGCGAGGGGACCACCGAGATCGGCTGGCACGGCCGGTGGCCGGAGGACCCGGAGACGGACAGCCACAGCTCCGCCCAGTACGACGGAGTCCAGCTGGTCCTGCACGGTGACCGGGCCCAGGTCGACGAATGGACTCCGCACCACACCGTCTTCGTCCACGTCGGCAAGTGGGGTGACCGCGCCCGAGCCGAGAAGCTGGCCGCCGAGATCGGCGGCGAGGTGATCGGGGACGTCCAGATCGGCTGGTGATCCCTGACAGTCCTGGTAGCCGGGGGGCGGGCCGATCCGGACCGCCGCGGGTCGTCAGTGGAACTCGTGGACCACCTGGATCTCGCCGACGATGTGCGCGTTGAACTCGTCCAGGTCCTCCGCCGGCACCCACAGTTCGAGGATCGTCCGTCCGCCTGCCTGCTGGACGGGATACCTGCGCAGGAACTCCGTGTCGACCTCGAAGCGCGTCACGAAGCCGGCGCCGTCGTGCTTGACGTTCCAGTCGCGGGCGATCCGGATCGCGTACTCCTCGTCAAGGACCGGATAGAAGATCGGCTGCTCGGGCAGCCGCGGCGGCCAGGCCCGCAGGCCGAGCTCGCGGACCAGGGCCAGCTCGACCGGGCCGGTGGGTCGCCACAAGGTGGTCGTCGTGCGCGCGCTGGTCATCCGTCGTTCTCCCCTGGAGGTGCTGGAGGCCCGACGGTAGCGACCGTCACCGCGCGGCGGCCACCGGGTTTCGTCCGGTGTCGCCAACCGTGCGCAAACACCGGACCCTTGGACGCCTCCGCTCCCGACGTGTCCCACCTTCACGGGTTGGTCACGGAAAGACCGAGTATCCCTGTCTCGGAGGGTTCCGGACCGGTACCGTCCTGTCCTGGCAGCACTCAGGGGGGAAGACCGGGGGGTCGGTTAGGTGAGCGCTTTTCGTGTGCGGATCGTGAGGCCGGGGGAGCTGAGCGGGCGCGAGATCGAGGCATGGCGGGAGCTGCGGGCCAAGGCCGGTGCTCCCGCGAATCCCTTCATGGAGCCGGAGTTCACGCAGGCCGTGGCCGCCGTGCGGCCCCGTTCGCGGGTCGCCGTGTGGTCGGAGGGGGACGAGCCCGTCGGGTTCTTCCCCTTCGAGAAGGGGCCGTGGGGGCTCGGGCGCGCCGTCGGGTTCGGCGTCTCCGACAGTCAGGGCGCCGTGCTGCGGCCAGGGCTGCGGCCGGGCGCGCGGGCCGTGCTCCGGGCCTGCGGGCTCGCGATGTGGGAGTTCGACAACCTGGAGGTGGGCCAGCCCGTCTTCGAAGGCGCCGCCACCGAGTCCTTCGCCTCGCCCGTGATCGATGTCGGCGAGGGGTACGAGGCCTACGAGGCGCTGCTCCGCGTCCAGTCGCCCAAGTTCCTCAGGACCACCCTCGCCAAGGAGCGCAAGCTCGGCCGCCAGGCCGACGGCGAGGTCCGGTTCGTCTTCGACGAGCGCGACCCGGCGGCCCTGCGCACCCTCATGGAGTGGAAGTCCGCCCAGTACCGCAGGACCGGCCGCGGCGACCGCTTCGCCAAGGAGTGGATCAGCGCCCTCGTCCGGCGCCTCCACGAGCAGCGCACGCCCGGCTGCTCCGGCGTCCTGTCCGTGCTGTACGTGGGGGAGCGGCCGATCGCCGCCCACTTCGGGCTGCGGTCCGCGACCGTACTGTCCTGCTGGTTCCCCTCGTACGATCCCGAGTTCGCGAAGTACTCGCCCGGCCTCGTGCTGCATCTGCGGATGGCGGAGGCGGCGGCGGCGGCCGGGATCGGGATGCTGGACCTGGGCCGCGGCGACGCCGAGTACAAGGACGCCCTGAAGACGGGCGAGCTGACGGTCTCCGAGGGGGCCGTCTTCGTGCCGGGCGGGCGGGCCGCCCTGCACTGGCTGCGGCGCGAGCCCGCCCGGCGCGCCCACAGTTTCGTCCGCAGCCGTCCCGCGCTCGCCGCGCGGGCGCGTACCGCGCTCAACGGGATCGCCCGGCTGCGGGGGAACCGATAGCCGCGGCGGCTCCCCGCCCCGGTCCCGGCCGTCGCCCCGCCGCGCACCCGTCTCCTTGCCCGCCCGTCCGCCCTGCCGCTCGTCCTCCGTACCCGAACGCCCGCCTCACCGCCCGTCCTCCGGACCTGAACGTCCTCGGACCTGAACGTCCTCCGCACCCGAACGCCCTCCGCACCTCCCTGACCTCCCTGGGGGATCCCCGTTGAGCAGTCGACCGCCCCGCGTCCGCGCCCTCTCCGTCGCCGAGCTCGATCTCGACGCGCCCGACGGGACCGTCCTGTCGCTCCGGCCCGCGCCCGGCGGCCCGGCCCTCGTGGACGGCGACGTGTACGCGCTCGTACGGCTCCGGGGTCGGCCCGTCGCCACCGTCGTCGGGACCGTCGCGGCGGGTGAGGATCCGGCCGCGGTGCTCGGCGCCCTCGCCGGCGAGCGGCTCGCGTCGTCCGGGCCGCGCGGCGACGCCGAGCGGCTCGCCGCCGCCCGGGCCGGGAGCACCGGGAGGGCGACCCCTCCGCGTACGTCCGTCGTCGTCGCCACCCGTGAGCGCCCCGAGCAGCTCGCCCGCGCCCTGGACTCGCTGCTCGTCCAGGACCACCCCGACTACGAGGTCGTCGTCGTCGACAACGCGCCCTGGTCCACGGACACCTACGACCTCGTGACCGGGAAGTACACCGACCGCGTCCGGTACGTCCGCGAGGACACCCCGGGGCTCGCCGTCGCCCACAACACCGGGCTCGCCGCCGCCGAAGGGACCGTCCTCGCCTTCACCGACGACGACGTGATCGCCGACCCGCACTGGCTGACCGCGCTCACGGAGCCGTTCGCAGCCGATCCGGGACTCGGCTGTGTCACCGGTCTGATCCTGCCCGCCCGGCTCGGGACTCCCGCGCAGGTCCTCCTCGAATCGCACGGCGGCTTCGCCAAGGGCTTCGCGCCCCGCCTGTACGACCCGGCGGAGCCGCCCGCCGACGAACCGCTCTTCCCGTTCACCGCGGGCAGCTTCGGCTCCGGCGCCAACATGGCCTTCCGGGCGGACGCCCTGCGCGAGGTCGGCGGCTTCGACCCGGCGACCGGCACCGGGACCGCCGCGAAGGGCGGCGACGACCTGTACGCCTTCGTCGCCGTCCTCTCCGCCGGCTTCCGGCTCCGCTACACCGCCGAGGCCCTCGTCTGGCACCACCACCGCGACACCTGGCAGGACGTACGGAACCAGGCGTACGGCTACGGCGCCGGCCTCACCGCGTACCTCACCGCGACCCTGGTCCGCAGCCCCCGCCTGCTGCCCGCGCTGCTCGCCCGGCTGCCGCGCGGCCTCGTGTACGCCCGCACGATGACCGCCCGGCGCGGGGAGACGGCCGGAGGGGCGGCCGGCGACGGCGTCCCCGGCGAGCACGGCACCCACCACCCCTGGCCCCGAAGCCTCTCCCGACTGGAGCGACGCGGCATGCTCTACGGCCCGATCGGATACGCGAAAGCCCGGCTGAGGCAGGCGGGCGCCCGATGACCCCAGCCCCCCTCCCCGGCCGGATCCCCGTCCTCCTCTACCACGCCGTGATGGACGACCCTCCGGACTGGATCGCCGAATTCACCGTCAGCCGCGCGGAGTTCGCCTCCCAGCTCGACGCGATCGTCGCCAGCGGCCGTACCCCGGTCACCGTCGGCACCCTGGCCGCGCACCTCGCCTCCGGGGCCCCGCTGCCGGACCGGCCCGCCGTCATCACCTTCGACGACGGCTTCGCCGACCTGGTGGGGCCGACGGCCGAGGCGCTCGCGGCCCGGGGCCTGCCGGCCACCGCGTACCTCACCACCGGGGCCATCACCCGGGGCCGGCCCTGCCTGCTGCCGCCCGCGCCGATGATGTCCCTCGCGCAGGTGCCGCGCCTGGAGGAGTACGGGATGGAGGTCGGTGCCCACACCGCCACCCACGCGCAGCTCGACACGCTGACCCCGGCCGCCCTCCGGCGCGAACTGCGCGAGTCCAAGGCGGTCCTGGAGGACGCCCTCGGGCACGAGGTGCGGCACCTCGCCTACCCGCACGGCTACAACAGCCCCGCCGTGCGCCGGGCCGCCGCGGCCGCCGGCTACACCTCGGCCGCAGCCGTCCGGCACGCCCTGAGTTCCGGGAACGACGAGGTCTACCGCATCGCCCGGCTCATCGTGCGCCGCACCCACACCGCCGCCGACGTGGAGCGGTGGATGGAGGGCCGGGGCGCGAAGACCGCTCCGTACCGGGACTCGCTGCCCACGGTGGGCTGGCGGATGTACCGCAGGGCCCGCACCCTGCTCAGGGGTCCCGAGTTCGCCGGCTGAGCCGTACCGCCCGTCAAGATCGTCAACTCACGTGCAGCGAGCGGGAGTTGAATGTGCGTACATAACCGAAGTACGTTCCTTTGTCTCGCCAAGGGGACCGTGGGGGGAGAGCCGTCGTGCAGCACCAAGTGCCATCAACACCGGTGACCGGGAGCGACGGCGTGCCGTCGCAGCCCTCCGCGCAGGGCCGGGAGGCCGTCGAGAGCGAGGCCAAACCGGACCCGGCGGCCCCCCGCCGCCGGACCGGCCCCGCCGCCGCGCTCCGGACCCCGTCCGCCCTCAACGCGGCCCTCCTCCTCGTCGCCGCCGTGCTGTGGCTCTGGGCGCTGCCCGGCATCGACTTCCGGAGCATCGAGGAGTTCGGCCTCCTCGACCGTTTCCCCCTTACCTTCTACGCCGCCCTCGTGGTCCTGACCTGCGGCTTCGTCCTCACGCTGCGGCGCGCGGGCACCGCGCCCCTCTGGCCCGCCACCTACTGCGCGGCCATGCTCGTCGCCCTCAAGGCGCCGCCCGCGATCCTCTACGACACCGTCCGCTACGCCTGGGCGTCCAAGCACGACGCGATCATCAGCCGGCTGCTCACCGAGGGCACCGTCCACCCCGGACGCGAGCTCTCCGGCGGCATGTCCGCCTACGACCAGTGGCCCGGCTTCTTCTCCCTCGACGCGGCCCTCGTCCGCGCCTTCGGCGTCGACGCCGCCGCCTCGTTCATCAACTGGGCCCCGGTCGCGCTCGGTCTGCTCACCGTGCCCGTCCTCATCCTCGTCTACCGCACGTTCAGCGACGACTGGCGGCTCGTGTGGACCGGCGTGTGGATCTTCCAGCTGGCGAACTGGGTCGGCCAGGACTACCTGTCCCCGCAGGGCTTCTCCTACCTGCTCTACCTCACCGTCTTCGCCGTCGTCGTCCGGCACTTCGTCCTGCCCGGCTCGGCGGGCGCGCTCCGCGACCGTTCCGCGCTCGACCCGGCCGCCGCGTCCGTACCGCCGCCCACCACCACTCGGCAGCGCGCGGTCGCCGTCCTCTTCCTCGTCCCGGTCATCGCGACCATCAACGCCTCGCACCAGCTCACCCCCGTGATGCTGTGCGCCAGCCTCTTCGCCCTCTGCCTCACCCGCCGCTACCGCAACCTCGGGCTCCTCGCCACCACCGGCCTCATCATGTTGGCCTGGAACCTCACCATGGGCCGGGAGCTGTTCCTCGACACCCTCGGCACCCTGCGCGAGAAGGCCGGAGACCTCCTCGGCAACTCCCGCCCCGGCTTCGCCGGCGACCCCACGGGCCCCGGCCCCGAGCTGGTCGGCAGCGCCAACGTCCTGATGGTCCTCGCCGTCGGCGGACTCGCCGCCGCGGCCGTACTGCTCCGCCGCAAGCTGGCCCGCAGCGCCCTGCCGCTGGTGCTCGCCGCCGCCGCGCCGCTCCCGATGTTCGCCGTGAACGACTACGGCGGAGAGATGATCTTCCGGGTCTACCTCTTCGGCCTGCCCGGCGCCGCCTTCTTCGCCGCCGCCGCGCTCGTCCCCGCCACCGGGGCCGCGAGCCGCGCCGCCAGGATCGCCCGCCGCACCGCAGCCGTCGCCCTGCCCGTCACCCTCGTCGCCCTGCTCGCCGGCTTCCTGCCCTCGTACTACGGCAAGGAGGGCATGCACTACGCGCCGCCCGGCGAGACCGCCCTCACCCGCCGCGCCTTCGACCAGGCGCCCGAAGGGGCGCTCGTCCTCGCCGCGACCGGTGCCTTCGCCGACTCGTACTACCGCTACGACCACTACGAGCGCTGGTTCTTCACCGAGCAGGAGGTCGACGAGAACCTCCGCATGCTGAAGGACCCGGCCGGCTACCTCGCCGGCGGCATCCCGGCGGGCCGCCCCGCCTACGTGATCCTCACCCCCACCCAGGGCGAGGCCGTCATCGGCGAGGGCTACCTCCCCGAAGGCGGCTTCGACACCCTCCGCGACGCCCTCAAGAGCTCTCCGCTCTTCGCCGTCGTGGAGGAGGGCCCGTACGGGCTCGTCCTCCGCTACCGGCCCACCACCTGCGGCTGAACCCGCCCCCGCCCGCACCCCGCAGACCGCCCGCACGAGGAGTAGGTACGCCATGGCCCACCCACGCCTGACCCCGCGCGTCCAGCGCAGAGCCGCCCTCGCGGCCTCCGGATGGATCGCCCTCGCCGCGACCGCGTTCCCCGGCGGCTCCCCGCTGCGCTGGATCCCCGTCCTCGTCTTCGTCGTGCTCGCCCCTGGCCTCGCCCTGCTGCTCCCGCAGCCGCTCGGGCTGCGGCCCGGCGCCCGCCTGGAAGCCCTTGCGCTCGCCGCACCCGTCAGCCTCTCCGTGGCCACCCTCGCCGCGACCACCCTGTTCCTGACGAAGTCCTTCTCCCTGACGGTCTTCCTCGGCGTCCTCGCGCTCTTCGTGACCGTCGCCGCCCTGCTCCCCGGCGTGCCGCTGCCGGCCGCCACGCGCGGCGCCGTCGAGCGGGACGGCGCCAGGTCCGACAGCGCGCGGGGCTTTCCCCGGTTCCGTAAACGAAGGCCCGGTGGGGGTCGATGACCGGGCGGCACGGCAAGGGGGACCCCTGGACGCGGATCGCGGTGGCGCTCGCCGCCGTCGGTGCGCTGACCGCCGGTCTGGGGGTCTGGTCGACCCTCGCCGAGGACGACGACCGCTGCGCCCCCGACACCTCGCTCGTCGCACCGTGCGGAGCCTGGTGGGGCGCGTACATCCCGTACGACGAGGACAGCTCGCTCACCCGTCCCGTGTACGCCTTCGAGAAGAAGATCGGCCGCAAGCTCGACCTCGTGTACACCTACCACGACATGTCGGGGAGCAAGGCCGACGGCGAGCTGCTCACCCCCGACGAGCGGGAGCTCGGCCGCGAACGGCTCCTCATGCTGGCCTGGGAGTCCACGGTGTGGACCGAGAAGCACCACGCCGACTGGACCGAGAAGCAGCTCGGCTGGAAGAACATCGCCTCGGGGAAGTACGACACCTCCGTCATCGACCCGCAGGCCCTTCGCGTCAAGGAGTACGGCAAGCGGGTCTTCTTCTCGTTCGACCAGGAGGCCGACTTCCGTATCGAACAGGGCGCCGGGACCCCGCAGGAGTACGTCGCCGCCTACCGCCACGTCCGCGACCGCTTCGAGAAGCTCGGCGTCACCAACGTGGTGTGGGTGTGGACGGTCTCCGGCTACCTCGGCAACGCCGCCCTGATGAAACAGCTCTACCCCGGCGACGACTACGTCGACTGGATCGGCATGGACCAGTACAACTACTACCTCTGCCACAAGTCGCCGAACTGGCTGGACTTCGAAAGGAGTCAGCGGCCCAGCTACGACTGGCTCCGGAAGAACATCTCCGCCGACAAGCCCGTCATGCTCTCCGAGTTCTCCACCGCCCCCGACCCGGAGCGGCCCGAACGGCAGCGCGACTGGTACACCGCCATCCCGAAGGTCGCGCCGACGCTGCCGGAGGTGAAGGCGTACGTGCACTGGAACCGTGCCGTGCCCGGACCCGGCTGCGACCTGACCATCGACGCGGGGCCCGGACTGGACGGCTACCGGATCGCGGGCCAGGACCCGTACTTCCGGCAGCCCCTGCCACGGGGCTGAGCGGACGCCTCAGCGGCGGCCCGCCGCGAGGCCCCGGAAGGCGCACACCGCCATCGTGGCGCCGGCCAGGCCCAGGAACAGCGGGAGCGGGGCGGTGGCGAAGGCCTGCTGCCCCGCCCAGCCCGCCCAGACCAGGACCCACACCGCCCCGGCCGTGACCCGGTCGCCCACGCCGAGCACCCGCAGCAGCACGGCCGCGAGCAGCAGGCACAGCGCCTGGAGGGCGATCGGGGCGACGGCCCGCTCCGCTCCGTCGCCCAGGAGCGCGGCCCCCGGCCCGCCCGCCTCCGCGGGCCGCAGGCCGAGGAGCGGCGGCGCGGTGTGCAGGGCGAGGAAGGTGGCGAGCAGGACCGTTCCGGCGAACACCGGCCGGAAGACCCGCAGTCCGACGGCGGCGCCCTGGAGGGCGACGAGCAGCAGCCCGGCGGCCAGCGTGACGGGCGGGAGCGCGGTCAGCAGGCCGGTGCCGGAGATCCGCTCCACGTCGAGCGTCCCCGAGCGGGCGAGCGGCAGCCAGAAGAGCCCGGCGGCCAGGCCGAGGAGCAGCCACAGGCCGGCCGTCCACCGGCTGGGGGCGGGTGCCGCACGCGGCGGCTCGGGCGCGGGCCTTCCCAGGAGACCCGCCGGCTCGCCGGTCCGCTGCCCGGGTACGTACACCGGGATCCCGAACGCCGGAGTCACCGACTCGTGCGCCCCGCGCAGATACGCGCTCTCCCGGGCCCAGTTGGTGCCGTAGGCGTCCTTCGCGCGTTCCTGGACCCGGGGCGCCCGGCCCTTGAGCGCGGCCCGCAGACCCGGCACGCACACGACCGCCATCACGGTCATTCCCCCGAGGACGGCGTACCCGGCCCCCGCGATGCCGAGCGGCCCGAGGAGGAACGCCGCGCTGCCGAGCACCAGGACACACATCGCGCCCTGGAGGGCGGCGAGCATGCCCGTACGGCCCTGGACGCGCAGCACGCCGATGTACAGCTCGACGGCGACGCGGGGCAGCGCGGCGGCGGCGAGGAGCCGGAGGACCGTCGTGCCGTTCTCGGCGTACTCCGTCCCGAAGGGCGCGAGGAGCAGCGGGGCGAGCACGACGAGGAAGAGGACGACCGGGACGAGCAGCAGCACCATGCGGCGCAGCGCGCCCCTGACCCCCTCGGCGAGGGAGCCGGGGCTGTGCGAGGCGTGCGCGGTGAGCGAGGAGGCCATGTTGATGGCCATGAACTCCATCGTGCCGCCGACGGTGTACGCCGTGTAGAAGAAGGCGTTGTGGGCGGCGTCGAAGCGGACGGCGACCATCATCGGCAACAGGCTGATCATCAGCAGGCTGAAGATCGAGCCCACCGAGTCGCCGGCGAGGAACCGGCCGATCTCGCGCAGGCTGGGCGGCTCGCGGTCCCGGTCCGCCTGCTCCTGCCGGGGGATGAGGCGCCGGAAGACGAGCCAGCCGACCGGCACCACGGAGAGCGCGATCGCCGCCGCCCAGGAGACGAAGACGCCGAGCACCGGCAGGCCGACGGCGAGGACGACGAGCAGGACGAGCTTGCCGAGCGAGAAGACGGCGTTGCCGACGGGGACCCAGATGGCCCTTCTCAGCCCGGTGAGGACGGCGTCCTGGAGGGTGAGCAGGGCCCAGCCGATGCTGGCGGCGGTGAAGAAGATGCCGGCGGACAGGGTGCCGAGGGGGGCGTACGACGGTCCCCACCAGTCCAGGGTGAGCAGGAAGACCCCGCAGGCGACGCCGACGACCAGGGTGCTGACCAGGTACAGGCGCACCACGAGCGGCCCGGTGGCGCACCCGGCCCTGGGGACGTACCGGACGACCGCGCCGGTCAGGGTCGTCGCGGTGAGGGAGGCGAGCATCCGCTGCGCGGCGATGGCGGCGGAGCCCTGCCCGACGGCCTCCTCGGTGTAGTAGCGGGCGGCGACGAGCCAGAAGCCGAGCCCGAGGGCGGCGGAGACGCCGGTGGAGAGCATCAGCGCGTACGCGTTGCGGAACAGGGAGCCCTCGCCGTTCTCCGCGGGGAGTTCCGGTGCGACGGCGCCCTTGGGCTCCTCGGCCGCCGGGTGGTCCGCACCCCGCAGCCGTACGGACTCGGTCACCGGGCCCCGCCGGGGGTCGGCGACAGGTGCGCGGGGCGGATTCCGGCGGTACGGAGCACGGCGAGGACCTCGTCGGCCCGGCGCGGGTCGACCGGCAGGGCGTGCCGGGCGAACCGGGAGGCCGGTTCCGGGGCGGGCGAGAGGTCGGTGAACGCCTCGCCCGCGTAGCTGTCGAGCGGCGGGTCGTAGAGGTAGCCGGTGGTGATCCGGCGCCGGGCGAGGGCGGCGATGGCCGCGTCCCGGTCGTCGACGAGCAGCGGCACCCGGAACAGCGGCTGGACACCGCCCTCCCCTGGCGTGCCGTACTCGCTCGCCAGGAGCCGCTCCGTGCCCGCGCGGTGGGCGGCGAGGACGTCGTCGAGCCGGGCCAGCCTGCGGGTGGTGCGGCGAAGCCGGCGGGGGCCGGGGCCGAGCCGGTAGTCGTGCATGTCGACCCTGATCCAGGAGTGGAAGGGTTCGAGCGCGGGCGCGGCCGGGAGGGCCCGGGCGAGCGCGTCGGCGCGGAGCGGCATCCGTATCTCGGTCCGTTCCTCCGCGCCGAGGAGCCGAAGGGTGGAGCGGGCGGCCCTGACGAGGCGCAGACCGCGCACGACGGCCTCCGCGTACGGCCGTGCCAGGTAGGCGAGTTCGCCTGTCCTGCGGGGCGGGTGCAGCAACGCGTCCCGGGCGGCGGCGAGTTCCTCGCGCCGTGCCGGGTCGGCGAGGGCGAGGAAGCCGCCGGTCTTGGCGGCGGTGTGCTTCGACAGGCTGAAGACGGAGGCCTCGCCGTACGTGCCGACCGGGCGCCCGCCGACGGTGGAGCCGATCGCGTGGGCCGCGTCCTCGATCAGCGGGATGCCGAGCCGGTCGCACCGGGCCCGCAGCTCCGGTGCCGGGTCGGGGTTCCCGTACAGGTTGGTGGTGACGACGGCGGAGAGGCCCCGCCAGACGGATTCGGGCACGGCGGCCGGGTCGATCGAACCGTCCCGCGGGTCGAGCGGCGCCTGCACCGGGCGGAGTCCGGCGGCGAGCACGACGAAGAAGATGACGTCGTCGTTGACCGGCGACATCAGCACCCGGCCGCCGGGCTCGCACCAGTGGCGCAGCGCGAGATAGAGCCCGAGGCGGCACGACGGCACGTAGAGGCACTCCCTGCCCCCGAGCCGGTCGCGCATCCGCCCTTCCAGTTCCGCGTACGCAGAAACCATGTGATTCCCCCCTGAATCCCCGGGCTCAATGTCGCCCAATCCGGACGGCGCGTCAACAAGGCCTGCCGACGGGCGCGTTCCGGTCACGCGGAAGGGCCCGTCCGGGTCCGAAGACCGTGAACGGGCCCTTTCCGCAGCCATCTTGGCGGCTCACGGGAGGTGGTGGAGGTCATTCCTCCAGAGTGAGGTGATTCCTCCGGACGGAGGTCACTCCTCCAGGGTGAGTCCGCGCCGCAGCCGGGCGAGGGTGCGGGCGAGCAGCCGCGACACGTGCATCTGCGAGATGCCGAGTTCCGTGCCGATCTCCGACTGGGTCATGCCGGAGACGAAGCGGAGGGAGAGGATCTGGCGCTCGCGGTTGGGCAGCGAGGCGATCATCGGCTTCAGGGAGGCGATGTACTCGATGCCGGTGAGGCCGTGGTCCTCGTAGCCGAGCCGGTCGGCGAGCGCGGCCTCGCCGCCGGAGCCGTCCTCCTCGTCGGGCTGCGCGTCGAGCGAGGCCGCGGTGTACGCGTTGCTGGCGGCCATGCCCTCGACGACCTCCTCGGGGGAGATGCCGAGCTCCTCGGCGAGTTCGGCGACGGTCGGGGCGCGGTCGAGGCGCTGGGCGAGCGCGTCGCCGGCCCTGGCGAGGTCGAGCCGCAGTTCCTGGAGCCGGCGGGGGACGTGCACGGACCAGGAGGTGTCGCGGAAGAAGCGCTTGATCTCGCCGATGATCGTCGGCATCGCGAAGGTGGGGAACTCGACGCCGCGGGCGAGTTCGAAGCGGTCGATCGCCTTGATGAGGCCGATGGTGCCGACCTGGACGATGTCCTCCATCGGCTCGCTGCGGGTGCCGAAGCGGGCGGCGGCGAACCGGACCAGGGCCAGGTTGAGTTCCACCAGGGTGTTGCGGACGTACGCGTGGTCGTGGGTGCCCTCTTCGAGCTCGGCGAGCCGGGCGAAGAGCTGCTTCGACAGGGCACGCGCGTCGACCGGTCCGATCCGGTCGAGGGGCCGGTCGAGCGGGCGGTCGATCAGGTCGTCGAGGGGCGCGGCCGGGTGGCCGGGGGACGGGGCGGTCGGGTGGACGAGGGGGACTGCTGCCGACGGCGCGTCGGGGGTGCGCGGGGCGTCGAGCCGGGGTGACATGGGTCTCCTCCTTGGTTCCTCTGCTGCGGTTTGCGGCGCCTCCGAAGCCGGTCGTGTCGGGTGTTCTCTACTAGCCCTACCTGCTTCACACGCAAGGTCGCAAGTGTCGACAATCCGCTTTGTCCGGTTATGCGGTGGACCTCGTGTGCGCGAAAGGGGGACCCGCTTGTAGGGTTCGAGGCACGTCAGTCGCATCCGCGAGAGCGAGAAGAGGCACGGCCATGGACCGGGAACACATCGGCAGCGCACCGCCCGCGCGGCTGCGGGTCGAGGTCCGGACCGTGGGCGCGAGTGAACTCCTCGCGCCCGTGGGTGAGCTCGATCACCACACCGTCGACCTGCTGCGTTCTCCCCTGGACGACGCGCTCGACGCCGGCCGCTCGCACCTCGTCGTCGACTGCTCGGGCCTGGAGTTCTGCGACTCGAGCGGACTCAACGTCCTGCTCGGCGCCAGACTGAGGGCGGACGCCGCCGGTGGCGGGGTCCATCTGGTGGCGATGCGGCCCGCGGTGGCCCGGGTGTTCCACATCACGGGCGCGGACGCCGTCTTCACCGTGCACGAGACACTCGCCACAGCCCTCCCCGGCTGAGCCCTCCGCCCCACCGGGTGTGCCCCACGCCACCCCCGCACCGCCCCGCGTCCCCGCACCGCCCGTACGTCCGGCCCCTCCGTTCCATGCCTGTCCCGTCTCTGTCCCGTCGATCGGTGAGGTGAAGCGCTGATGGACCAAGCTTCCGACGTCCGTACGCTCGCCCTCGGCGAGACCAGCGGCACGGTGCCGCTCGCCCGCGACTTCACGCGGACCGCGCTCCAGGAGTGGGGCTGGCTGCCGGCCGCCACCGCCGACCGCAGGGCCGCGGCCGAGGACGTCCTCCTCGTCGTCTCCGAGCTCGTCACCAACGCCTGCCTGCACGCCGAAGGACCCGAGCGGCTCCGCGTCCTGCGCCTGCCCAAGGTGCTGCGCCTCGAAGTCACCGACCGGGGCGCCGGCCAGCCCGCGCCCCGCAGCCCGCACCGCTCCGGGCGCCCCGGCGGCCACGGCATGTTCATCGTGCAGCGGCTCTGCCTCGACTGGGGCATCGAGCGCACCCCCGGCGCCCCCGGCAAGACGGTCTGGGCCGAACTCGCCTCGCCCGCCTGAGACTTTCACAAGTTCACCCGTTCCCCTGCCTTCCCTCCGTGAGGCCCCGGGCGTACCTTGACGGCCAATCTGAAAGACCGTCAGTTATGTTGCGGTGAGGGGTGCTCGGGGTGACCAAGGAGCCGAACCGGAGGAGGACGGCCGCCGCGCTCGCGGCGGTCACGGTGGCGGGCGCGGCCGTGCTCGCCGGCGCACCGGCCGCCCAGGCGGCCGTCGTCGACGTCCACTACGCCTGCGACACGAAGATCGGGGCCAAGAGCGCCGTCTCGCCCGTCGACATCAAGGCCGTCAAGAACGGCAGCGCCTACACGATCACCATGTCGTTCGAGAAGGGCGTCTCCGACAGCCCGATCGAACTCCCCAAGGGCGTCATGACCCCCCGCGCCGAACTCGTCCTCGGCGGCGACGCCGAAGGCACCGTCAAGGTCAAGGGAACCCCGAACACGGCCGCCATCCCGCCCGACACCCCCATCAGGATCGGCACCCTCACGGGCACGTACACCCCCACCGAGAACGGCAGGGTCACCTTCACGGCAGGGAAGCTCACCGTCCACGCCCTCGGCATGGACGCGGCCGTCTGCCTCCCCAAGAACAACCCGAAGCCGTCCCTCGAACTCCAGGTCACCGGCCTCTCCGGCGGCTCCGGCTCCGAGACCCCGCCGCCCGCGGGCGAACAGGAGAAGGAACCGCCCGCCGAGCTGCCCAGGACCGGGCCGCTCGACTCCGCCATGGCCCTCGGCACCCTCGGCGGCACCGTCCTGCTGACCGGCGCCGCCGGAGTCCTCTGGCTCACCCGGCGCGCGGCACGCTGATGCGGACGGCGGCACGCACCGGGCTCCTGGCCGCCGCCACCGCCCTCCTCGGCGCGGTCGCGGCGGCTCCCCCCGGCGCCCAGGCCTGGACGGCGGCGCCCGCCGCCGGACGGCCCTACGCCTATCTGGAGGGCCCCGCGGGCAGCGTCCTCCAGGACACCCTGTCGCTGACCAACCCGGGCGCCCGGCCGCTCACCGTACGGCTCAGCGGGCAGGGCGCGCCGGTGTCCTTCGCCGCCACGACCGTGACCGTGCCGGCCAGGACCAGGGCGGACGTCCCCTTCGCCGTCACCGTCACCGCCGACACCCCGCCCGGTGAACACCGGGGTGCCGTACGGGCGTCGGCCGCGGGCCGTGAACTCCGCGTCGACCTGCGGCTGCGGGTCAGCGGCCCCCGACTCGCCGCCCTCACCGTCGAGGACGTCCACGTCGACACCGCGACCGGCTCCCTCCGGTACACCCTGGTCAACCGCGGCACCACGGTCCTCGCCCCGCGCCTCGCCGTCTGCGCCGACGGCGTCCTCGGCACCGTCCTCGACCGGCCTGGCCGCCCCCTGCCGCTCACCCTCCGCCCCGGCGAGCGGGCCACCCGCACCGAACCCTGGCCCGACCCGCCCGCCCTCGACTCCGTCACCGTCCGGCTCACCGCCACCGCCCCGGGCGCCGCCCCCGCGACCGCCCGCGCCGAGGCCTCCTTCGCCCCGCTCCCGGCGCCGGCCGGGGCGGCCGGCCTGCTCCTGGCGGCGGCGGTCGGCGGATACGCCGTACGGCGGCGCGGAAGGTCCCGTACCCGTACCCAGGCAGCGTCGGCGGGAGCGACCCCATGACAGGCAGCCGAACCACGAGGTGGGTGCGCACGGCCGCGGCACTCCTGACCGGCCTCGCCCTCGCCCTCCTCCCCGCCGCCCCCGCGACGGCGGCCCCCGGGCCCGTCGTCGAACTCTCCCGCGCGGAGGGCGGCAAGGGCGGCGAGATCACCGTCAGCGGCAGCGGCTGGAAGCCCGGCGCGCTGCTCATGCTCCTGGTCTGCGGCCAGGCGGCACCCGACCGGGGCGTCATCGGTGGCACCAACTCCTGCGCCAACACCGACGGCCGGGCCGCGACCGTCGACGCGCGCGGCGCGTTCAGCGCGAAGCTCCCGGTCGCCGAACCGCCCAAGCCCTGCCCCTGCGTCGTGCACGTGGCCGGAGTCACCGGCCAACAGGACGCGGTCGACCGGGAGTTCACCGTCGCCGGGCACCCCACCGCCCCGCTCCCCGAGGCCTCGGGCGACGGACGGCTCGCCGTCCTGGCCGCCGTACGCCTCGACGGATCGAGCGGCCTCCTCACCTGGTTCGGGGCGCCCCCGAGCCGCGAGGTCGTCTTCACCGTCGGCAACCTCGGCTCCGCCCCCGTCAAGGACCCCGTCTTCCAGGTCGGCACCGGCCACGGCGTCTTCGCGCCGCAGTACGAGGAACGCCAGTGGCGCGGCACGGTCCAGCCCGGCAGGAAGGCCCTGGTCCGGCTCCCCGTCGAGCTCGCTGCGGGCGCGCACGGCGACTACCAGGTGTCCGTGCGGTACGCGGGCAAGGTCCTGGTCGAGCAGCCGTGGGGGGTCGGCAGGCCCTGGGGCGTGACGCTCTTCTGGCTGCTGCTCGCCGTCGTCGTCCCCACGGCCCTGTTCCGCGTCGGGATGGCCGTGGTGGACCGCGTCCGTCCGGCCGCGAGCCCCGCCGCGGCCCGGCCCTCGCGGCGTCGGCGCCCCCGGACCTCCAGCCGTACCCGTACCCGTACCTCCGTTCCCGCGCGGCGGGAGGCGGGGGACGACGAACCGACCGCGGTCCTGCCGTGGTTCAGCCCTGACTCCGCACCGTCAGCCCCAGAGAGCAGCCCGACGACGAAGGGACAAGCGTGAGTACGCAACGGAGGATGAGCGCGGCCGGAGTCGCGCTGATGCTCGGCGGCGCGGGGATCCTGATTTCCGCCGGACCCGCACAGGCCGCCGAGGTCTCGTACAGGACGGAGTGCATCCCGCCGTCCATCTCCGGACTTCCGCCCGTGCAGGGCACGACGAAGGTGCTGATCACGGCACCGGCGGAGGCCAAGGTCGGCGACGAGGTCGAGATCGTCTGGAAGACGGTCCAGGCCGCGTCGAAGAACCCCGACGTGCTCGACCTCGGCGCGGACACGGTCAAGCCGACCGGCGTCCTCACCGTGGGCGGCGCGGCGACCGGCACCGTCGCGATGGAGGGGCCGCGGAAGAACCCGCCGATCCCCAAGAACAGCCCGATGGTGCTGCCCGAGATGAAGGGGAAGCTGAAGCTGGACAAGGCGGGCGAGATCACGTTGACGCCCGACAAGTACACGATCAACGTGTCCAAGCCGATATCGACGGACACGAAGTGCGCGCCGAAGGAAGCGGTCCCGGTCGGCGCGACGATCAAGGTGACGGCGGGCGGAGGCGGCACGACGACCTCGGGCGGTACGACCACCTCGGGCGGCACGACGACCTCCGGCGGTACGACGACCTCGGGCGGTACGACCACCACATCGGGCGGCAGCACCACCACCGCCGGAGGCACGACCACCACCTCCGGCGGTACGACCACCACCGGCGGTGGTTCCGGTGGCGGGCAGACCGACTTCCCCGGCAAGGAGGTCACCGTCGCCTTCGCCTGCCAGGCCCCCGGACCGCCGGACATCAACTCCAAGGTGACGATCAACGCCAAGAAGAACGGCGCCGTCTACGACCTCACCGTCAAGACGGCCAAGGGCGTCATGAACAGCCCCGCCGCCCTCCCCAAGGGGGCTCTCACCCCGTCCATGGCGGTGAAGATCGGCGGAGCCGACAGCGGCACGGTGAAGGTCACCGGCGCCCCCAACCCCACCGCGCTCGCGGCGGGCGCCCCGGTGAGCCTGGAGGACATGAAGGGCACGTACAAGCCGGGGGCGACCGGGAAGTCCACGCTCAGCCCCGGCGCGCTCACCATCTCGGTCACCCTCGGCGAGGCCAAGATGGAGATCCCGTGCCAGGTCAAGGGAGCGGTGAACGCCTCCCTGGAGCTGGACACGAGCAAGCAGGCCGGCGGTGCGAGCGGCGGAACGGGCACCTCGGGCTCGGGCTCCGGCGGCACGGCCTCCGGCGGCTCCGACGGCGGGAACCTCGCCGAGACCGGCGCCGAGAGCGACGGCGCCCTGCGCGCCCTCGCCCTGGTCGCCGGCACGGTGATCCTGCTCGGCGGCGCGGTGTTCACCTTCACCCCGTGGGCGCGGCTCAGGAGGTGAGGAACGACGGAGGCCGCCGCACCGAACCCGGTGCGGCGGCCTCCGTGGACCTACGAGCGTCAGTGGACGTCGCCCATGAGGCCCTGGACCTTCTTGCGGTACATGTAGATCGCGAATCCGGCGGCGACGGCGAGCGCCGCCTGCATCGCGATGATCCCGGTGCCGTTGAGATCGACGCCCGCGATGGAGAGCAGACCCGTGGTGCAGTCACCGGCGGTGACGGCGAGGAACCAGACACCCATCATCTGCGAGGCGTACTTCTGCGGCGCCATCTTCGTGGTGACGGAGAGGCCGACGGGGGAGAGGCACAGCTCACCGATGGTCTGGATCATGTAGATCGTGACCAGCCACATCGGGGAGACCTTGGTGCCGTCGCCCGCCATGTTCATCGGGACGATGAAGACGAAGAAGGACGCGCCGACCAGGACGAGACCCATCGCGAACTTCACGATGGTGTTCGGCTCCTGGTTCTTGCGGGCCAGCCACAGCCACATCCAGGCGAAGACCGGGGCCAGCGCCATGACGTAGAGCGGGTTCAGCGACTGGTACCAGGTGGCGGGGAAGCCGAGGCCGAAGATGGTGTCGGCGGTCTTGTCGTCCGCGAACAGGGACAGCGTCGAGCCGCCCTGGTCGTAGATCATCCAGAAGATGGCGGCGGCGACGAAGAACCAGATGTAGCCGGTCACGCGGGACTTCTCGCCGGTGGTCAGGTCCTTGTCGCGCTTGATGCGGGCCAGGACGGCGACCGGGATGATCAGACCCGCGAGGGTGATCGGGACCATCGCCCAGTTCAGGGTGTACATGCCGAGGGCGACGACGGCACCGTAGAACGCGGCGATCACGACGGTGACGACGGCGGCCTTGGTGATGACGGCCTTGCGCTCGTCGGCGGACAGCGGGTTCGGGACCTCGCTGCTCTTCGGGTTCAGCGTCTTGCCGAAGATCAGGAAGACGGCGAGGCCCAGGCCCATGCCGACGGCGGCGAGGGCGAAGCCCAGGTGCCAGTTGACCTTCTCACCGACGGTGCCGATCACCAGGGGAGCGAGGAACGCGCCCAGGTTGATGCCGATGTAGAAGATCGTGAAGCCACCGTCACGGCGCGGGTCGTCCGCGTTCTTGTAGAGGTGGCCGACCATCGTCGAGATGTTGGCCTTCAGCAGACCGGAGCCGACCGCGACGAGCGCGAGACCGACGAAGAACATCGCCTGGCCCGGCATGGCCAGCGAGACGTGGCCGAGCATGATCACGGAGGCCGCGATCGTGACGGTCTTGCGGGCGCCCCAGACGCGGTCGCCGAACCAGCCGCCGGGCATGGCCATCAGGTAGACCATCGAGACGTAGACGGAGTAGATCGCCGTCGCCGTCGCCGCGGTCATCGCGAGACCGCCGCCCTGGCTGCCCGTGGCGGCGTCCACGCCGCCGGAGACCAGGTACAGAACGAGAAGGGCCCTCATGCCGTAGTAGGAGAAACGCTCCCACATCTCGGTCATGAAGAGAGTGGCCAGGCCGCGGGGGTGGCCGAGGAAGGTCTTCTCGTAGCCGAGGGGTTCGGCCGAGTCCTTCGTCAGGCTGGACGCCATGTCGATCCTTGCTCTGTCGGGACGCGCGCCTTGTGAGCGTGATGCGCCCGGTGGGGGAGGCCGGCACCGGCTGAGTCGTCGGACTCACCGGGATCCACGCCCCGGGAGACGCGTTGTCGCGTCCCGGGACCCGGCCCACAGGTCGTTCACCGTCTTCGAGGATCGGCGGAGCCGACCTCACGCAGAAAGAGGACCTTGGCACGCGAAGCGAGCCAAAGGTCCCCAATACCGCTACAGACGTCGAGCAACCATACGACACGACAGTGCCGGATATGGAAGGACTTGAGAGATGGATCACAGGCGGAAGTGCAACCACGGAAGGCTATTCGAAGGTCATGAACAGGATGCCCACAGGATCCCCAGGGGTCATCTCGCCCCGGGCGCCCGCACCCCGGCCCTGCGGGCCGTCCCCCGCCGTCCCGCCCCGGCCCGGCACCCGTGCGGACTACCATCACCCCATGACCCGTGTACTGCTCGCCGAGGACGACGCATCCATCTCGGAGCCGCTGGCCCGCGCCCTGCGGAGAGAGGGGTACGAGGTCGAGGTCCGCGAGGACGGCCCCACCGCCCTCGACGCCGGACTCCAGGGCGGAGTGGACCTGGTCGTGCTCGACCTGGGCCTGCCCGGCATGGACGGCCTCGAAGTCGCCCGGCGGCTGCGCGCCGAGGGGCACACGGTCCCGATCCTGGTCCTCACCGCACGGGCCGACGAGGTCGACACCGTCGTCGGGCTCGACGCGGGCGCCGACGACTACGTCACCAAGCCCTTCCGGCTCGCCGAACTCCTCGCCCGCGTCCGGGCCCTGCTCCGGCGCGGCTCCAGCGAGCCCGCCGTCGCCCCCGCGACCCACGGCGTACGGATCGACGTCGAGTCGCACCGCGCCTGGATGGGCGAGGAGGAACTCCAGCTGACGGCCAAGGAGTTCGACCTGCTCCGGGTCCTGGTCCGGGACGCCGGCCGGGTCGTCACCCGCGACCAGCTGATGCGCGAGGTCTGGGACACCACCTGGTGGTCGTCCACCAAGACCCTCGACATGCACATCTCCTGGCTGCGCAAGAAGCTCGGCGACGACGCCGCGAACCCGCGCTACATCGCCACCGTGCGCGGAGTCGGTTTCCGCTTCGAGAAGAGCTGAGCCACCCCGCCCCCGGAGAGCACCATGCGCCGCCGTCTGATCAACTCCACGCTCGCCGTGGTGCTCGTCGTCATCTCGGTGTTCGGGGTCTCCCTCGTCATCGTCGAGACCCGCACCATCACCAGCACCGCACAGGAGCGGGTGGACACCGAGGCGGTGCGGCTCGCCTCCATCGTCGACAGCCGGCTCATCGGCGGCGAGCCGGTCAACCCGGACATCCTCGCCGAGCAGAGCGGCGCCAAGCGGTTCGCCGAGATCCGGATCCCCGGCCGCCCGTCGATCGAGATCGGCACCCGACCCACCGGGGACGTCATCCGGGGCCTCGCCGAGGGCGAGCGCGGTGAGACCGTGATCGTCGAGGAGTCCCGCTCCACCGTCACCGAGGAGGTCGGCCGCACCCTCCTGATCATCGGTGCGGTGGCCCTGCTCGCCGTCGTCGCCGCGATCCTCCTCGCCGTACGGCAGGCGAACAAGCTCACCTCCCCGCTCACCGACCTCGCGGAGACCGCCGAGCGCCTCGGCTCCGGCGACCCGCGCCCCCGGCACAAGCGGTACGGGGTGCCCGAGCTGGACCGCGTCGCGGACGTCCTCGACGCCTCCGCCGAACGCATCGCCCGCATGCTCACCGCCGAGCGCCGGCTCGCCGCCGACGCCTCGCACCAGCTCCGTACGCCGCTGACCGCCCTCTCCATGCGCCTGGAGGAGGTCGCCCTCGCCGACGACCTCGACACGGTCAAGGAGGAGGCGACGATCGCGCTCACCCAGGTCGAGCGGCTCACCGACGTCGTCCAGCGGCTCCTGACCAACTCCAGGGACCCGCGGACCGGCTCCGCCGTCGCCTTCGACCTGGACGAGGTCGTCAAGCAGCAGATCGAGGAGTGGCGGCCCGCCTACCGCAGCGCGGGCCGGGCCATCGTCCACTCGGGCAAGCAGGGGATGCGGGCCGTCGGCACCCCGGGCGCCGTCGCCCAGGTCCTCGCGGCCCTGATCGAGAACTCGCTCATGCACGGCGGCGGCACGGTCGCCCTGCGAACCCGGGTCATCGGCAACCAGTCGGTGATCGAGGTCACCGACGAGGGCCCGGGCGTCCCCCCCGACCTCGGCTCACGGATCTTCGAGCGGGCCGTCAGCGGCCGCAGCTCCACCGGCATCGGCCTCGCGGTCGCCCGCGACCTGGCGGAGGCGGACGGCGGCCGTCTCGAACTGCTGAAGGAGCAGCCGCCGGTCTTCGCGCTCTTCCTGAGCCGGGAGGTCAGGAGCGTCTCGGACGAGACGCGGGAGCGCCCCGTACGGTGAAAGGGCCGGGCTGCAGAGGCGGACCGAAAGGGCTGGTCAGACGCGGTCGGGCTGGCGCCGGACCGCCTGGCGCGGGGGCTGCTCCAAGAACGATTCGGCGGCCTGGACCGCCTCCTTCGCGGGCAGCGTGCGGAACACCCAGGTGCGGTACGACCAGAAGCGGAACAGGGTGGCGACCCCGATCCCGAAGAACTTGAAGAAGTTGCTCTGCAGCGGGGAGTCCCAGCCGAAGCCGTACGTGGCCATGAACAGCAGACCGTTCTGGATCACCAGGCCGATCAGGCTGAAAACGAGGAAGAGCGACATCTCCTTGGTGCGGCTGCTCTTGTCCCGGTCGCGGTACGTGAAGTACCGGAACCCGATGTAGTTGAAGACGATCGCGACCACGGTGGCGATGACGCTCGCGCGCACGACCGGCAGATCCGTGAAGTGACGTACGAGATTGAACACTCCGAGGTCGACCAGGACCCCGACAGCCCCCACTGCCCCGAACTTGGCGACCTCACGGAAGAGCCCGTTGAGTCGCGTGCGCAGCGCGCCGGGTTCACTCATGGTGATGGCTCTGTCCCGTCCGTCCGGATGACGCCCGGATGACGTCAACCCAACCCATGCTAACCAGCCCTCCTGTCACCCGCCCGGGTACCTCGTAAACCACTGGAGAACCCGCTTCCCGCCCCGCCTTTCTTGTGCCAAACCACAGCCGGACGAGGCTTCCGGGATGGTGCGGATACCCTAAGAGGGTGACGTTCCCCGTAGTAGGCATGGTCGGCGGCGGGCAGCTCGCCCGTATGACGCACGAGGCGGGCATCCCCCTCGGCATCAAGTTCAAGCTCCTCAGCGACACCCCCCAGGACTCCGCGGCCCAGGTGGTCGGCGACGTCGTCATCGGCGACTACCGCGACCTGGACACGCTGCGTGACTTCGCGCGCGGATGTGACGTGATCACCTTCGATCACGAGCACGTCCCCACGGAGCACCTGCGGGCCCTCGAAGCGGACGGCATCCCCGTCCGGCCGGGCCCCGACGCGCTGGTGCACGCCCAGGACAAGGGGGTGATGCGCGCGAAGCTCGACGAGATCGGCGCGCCGAGCCCGCGGCACCGCATCGTGGCGGACCCCGAGGACGCGGTGGCCTTCGCGGCCGAGGTCGGGGGCTTCCCGATCATCCTGAAGACGGTGCGCGGCGGCTACGACGGCAAGGGCGTCTGGTTCGTCCGTACGCCCGAGGACGCCCGCGATCCGTTCCTCGCGGGGGTCCCGGTCCTGGCCGAGGAGAAGGTCGACTTCGCGCGCGAGCTCGCCGCGAACATCGTCCGCTCCCCGCACGGCCAGGCCGTCGCCTACCCGGTCGTGGAGTCCCGCCAGGTCGACGGCGTCTGCGACACCGTCATCGCGCCCGCGCCGGACCTCGACGGCGAGCTGGCCGGCCAGGCGCAGGAGCTGGCGCTTCGCATCGCCAAGGAGCTGGGGGTCGTCGGCCACCTCGCCGTCGAGCTGTTCGAGACCACCGACGGCCGCATCCTCGTCAACGAACTGGCGATGCGCCCGCACAACTCCGGCCACTGGACCCAGGACGGCGCGATCACCTCGCAGTTCGCCAACCACGTCCGGGCGGTCCTCGACCTGCCCCTCGGCGATCCGCGCCCGCGTGCCCCGTGGACCGTGATGTGCAATGTCCTGGGCGGTGACTACCCCGACATGTACGCGGCGTACCTGCATTGCATGGCGAGGGACCCGCAGCTCAAGATTCACATGTATGGCAAGGACGTGAAGCCCGGCCGCAAGGTGGGGCACGTCAACACCTACGGCGACGACCTGGACGACGTGCTGGAGCGCGCGCGTCACGCCGCCGGCTATCTGCGAGGAACGATCACCGAGTGAGCAGCCACAGCACCTCCCCCGTCGTCGGCATCGCCATGGGATCCGACTCCGACTGGTCCGTCATGGAGGCCGCCGCGCAGGCCCTCGACGAGTTCGAGATCCCCTACGAGGTCAACGTCCTCTCCGCGCACCGGATGCCGCGCGAGATGATCGCGTACGGCGAGGAGGCCGCGGGCCGGGGCCTGAAGGCGATCATCGCGGGCGCGGGCGGCGCCGCCCACCTGCCGGGCATGCTCGCCTCCGTCACCCCGCTCCCCGTCATCGGTGTGCCGGTGCCGCTGAAGTACCTCGACGGCATGGACTCGCTGCTCTCCATCGTGCAGATGCCGGCCGGCGTCCCCGTCGCCACGGTCTCCGTCGCCGGCGCCCGCAACGCGGGCCTGCTCGCGGCCCGGATGCTCGCCGCGCACGACGCCGACCTCCTCGCCCGGATGAACGAGTTCCTCCAGGAGCTCAACGACCAGGCGACCGAGAAGGGCAAGCGGCTGCGGGCCAAGGTCGAGGGCGCCGACTCCTTCGGCTTCGGCAAGTGAGCGCCGCGGCGGACCGTCTGGCGGAGGCCCGCGAACTGCTCGCGGGCCACCCCGTCGTCGACGGCCACAACGACCTGCCGTGGGCGCTCCGCGAGCACGTGCGGTACGACCTGGACCGCATGGACATCGGCGCGGACCAGACCGGCGCGCTCCACACCGACCTGGCGCGGCTGCGGGCCGGCGGCGTCGGCGCCCAGTTCTGGTCGGTGTACGTGCCGTGCCGGCTCGCCGGGGACGACGCGGTCAGCGCGACCCTGGAGCAGATCGACGTCGTCGACCAGCTCCTTGAGCGGTACGCGGGCGAGCTGGCCCCCGCCCTGACGGCGGACGACATGGAGGCGGCCCGCGGGCAGGGCCGTATCGCCTCCCTCAAGGGTGCCGAGGGCGGCCACTCGATCAACAACTCCCTCGCCACCCTGCGCGCCCTGCACGCCCTCGGCGTGCGCTACATGACGCTCACGCACAACGACAACAACGACTGGGCGGACTCGGCGACCGACGAGCCCGGCGTCGGCGGGCTCTCGGCCTTCGGCCGGCAGGTCGTCCGCGAGATGAACCGCTCGGGCATGCTCGTCGACCTCTCGCACGTCGCCGCCACCACCATGCGGGACGCCCTCGACGCCACGGCGGCGCCGGTGATCTTCTCGCACTCCTCGGCCCTGGCGGTCTGCGACCACCCGAGGAACATCCCGGACGACGTCCTGGAGCGGCTGCCCGCCAACGGCGGCGTCGCGATGGCCACCTTCGTGCCCAAGTTCATCCTCCCCGCGGCCGTCGAGTGGACCGCGCGGGCGGACGAGAACCTCCGCGAGCACGGCTTCGACCACCTCGACACCACCGCCGAGGCGATGAAGCTGCACCGTGCCTTCGAGGAGGAGAACCCGCGCCCGATCGCCACCGCCGCCACGGTCGCCGACCACCTCGACCACATGCGCGAGGCCGCCGGCATCGACCACATCGGCATCGGCGGCGACTACGACGGAACGGCCTTCACCCCGGCCGGTCTCGACGACGTCGCCGGCTACCCGAACCTGATCGCGGAGCTGCTGCACCGCGGCTGGTCGCACCCGGACCTGGCCAAGCTGACCTGGTCCAACGCGGTCCGCGCCCTCCGGGACGCGGAAGCGGTCTCCCGCGACCTGAAGAGCCGTACGGCACCGTCGAACGCGACCATCGACGCTGTCGACGGCCTCGACGCGCCGTAACCGGACGGTCACCCGAACGGCTCAGTCCGCCGGGCCCCGGCAGGGGGCCGGTGGCACGGTGGACGGTACTGCCCCGCCGGTCGAGGCGGGGCGGTACTGCATCGCCGAGTTCGGAGTGACCCCATGGCGGAACTGCTAGACGACCATCCCAGCCTCTCCACCGTCCCTGCCGCCGCCGGCGAGCTCGACGCACCGGAGCCACCCACGGCGCTCGACGAGACGTCCCGCGCCCGCGCCATCCTGGCCGCCCAGCCCGTCGTCGAGGGGCACACCGACCTGCCCCCGTCCCTCGATCCGGAGGACCTGCCGCCGGTGCGCGCGAAGGAGGCCGGAGCCCAGTTCTGGTCCCTGCGCGTCGATGCCGACGAGGGTGTCGTCGGGACCCTGCGGCGCATCGACGCCGTCCGCGCGCTCGTCGCCGCCTGCCCGGAGGACCTGCGTCTCGCGCACACCACGTCCGAGATGGCCGACGCCCGTAACTGCGGCCGCGTCGCGGCCCTCCTCGGGCCGGTCGGCTGGACGGCGCTCGGCGGGTCCGCCGCGACCCTGAGGGCCTATCAGGCCCTGGGGGTACGGGCCGCCGGCCTCACCCGCTTCGACCGCTTCGCCCGCGACGCGGTACGGGAGATGAACCGCATCGGCCTGGCCGTGGACCTGTCCGGAGCCGACGAGGACACGGTCCGCCGCACCCTCGCGGTCACCCGCGCCCCGGCCCTGCTGACACGGGCGGCCCCCGAGGAGCTCCCCGACGACGTCCTGGGCCTCCTCGGTGGGAACGGCGCCGTCTGCATGGTCACCGTCACCGACGACCCGGCCGCCGTCGCCGACGTCCTGGACCGCCTGCGCGCGCAGGCCGGCCCGCACTGCGTGGGCGTCTCGCACACGACGGCCCCGGCCGTCGGCTACGTACCGCTGTTCGCGGAACTGCTGCGCCGGGGCTGGTCGGCCGAGGACCTGGTGGGCCTCGCGCACGCGAACGTCACCCGGGCGCTGCGCGAGACGGAGTTCCTGTCCCGCACGAACCGCATCCGGCCGGCCGCGGCCTGACCGGCCGTACGAAGGTACGAAGGAGGGAGGGGGCGCGACCGCGCCCCCTCCCTCTCGTGTGTCCTCGTGTCAGGCGCGCGGACGGCCCATCGCCCGGTACGTCCAGCCGGCCGCCCGCCAGCGCTCCGAGTCGAGCGCGTTGCGGCCGTCCAGGATCACCGGCGACGACACGACCCCGGCGAGCTCCGCCGGGTCGAGCTCGCGGAACTCGCGCCACTCGGTCAGGTGCAGCACCACGTCCGCCCCGGCCACGGCCTCGCGCGCGGAGTCGGCGTACCCGAGGGTCGGGAAGAGGCGCCGGGCGTTGTCCATGCCCTTCGGGTCGTAGACGGTGACCTGGCCGCCCTGGAGGTGTATCTGCCCGGCCACGTTCAGCGCGGGGGAGTCGCGGACGTCGTCCGAGTCGGGCTTGAAGGTGGCGCCGAGCACGCCCACCCGGCGGCCGAGGAAGGAGTTCCCGCCGAGGGTCTCCCGCGCCATCTCCACCATCTGGCCGCGCCGCCGCATGTTGATCGAGTCGATCTCGCGCAGGAAGGTCAGCGCCTGGTCGGCGCCCAGCTCGCCGGCGCGGGCCATGAAGGCCCGGATGTCCTTGGGGAGGCAGCCGCCGCCGAAGCCGATCCCGGCCCGCAGGAACTTGGGGCCGATCCGGTCGTCGTGGCCGAGTGCCTCGGCCAGCTTGGCGACGTCGCCGCCGGCGGCCTCGCACACCTCGGCCATCGCGTTGATGAAGGAGATCTTGGTGGCGAGGAAGGAGTTCGCGGACGTCTTGACGAGCTCGGCGGTGGGGAAGTCGGTCACCACGAAGGGCGAGCCCTCGCCGACGGGGACGGCGTACACCTCGCGGAGCGTCTTCTCGGCCCGCTCGCCGCGGACGCCGACCACGATCCGGTCCGGGTGCAGGGTGTCGTTCACGGCGAAGCCCTCCCGCAGGAACTCCGGGTTCCAGGCGAGTTCGACGCCCTCCGGCAGCAGGCCCGCGAGCCGCTCGGCCGAGCCGACGGGGACGGTCGACTTGCCGACGACCAGGGCCCCTTCGCGTACGACTCCGGCGAGGGAGGTGAAGGCGGCGTCGACGTAGCTCATGTCGCAGGCGTACTCGCCGTGCTTCTGCGGGGTGTTCACGCAGACGAAGTGCACGTCGCCGAAGGCGCCGACCTCCTCCCAGGAGGTGGTGAACCGCAGCCGCCCGCTCGAACCCTCGATCCCGGCCACGTGTCTGGCGAGGAGCTCCTCCAGGCCCGGCTCGTACATCGGGACCCGTCCGGACGACAGCAGCTCGATCTTCTCCGGGACGACGTCGAGGCCCAGGACCTCGAAGCCCAGTTCCGCCATGGCCGCGGCGTGGGTGGCGCCGAGGTAGCCGGTGCCGATCACAGTGATCTTGAGGGCCATGCGGGTCTCCAGTGAACGTCGGGCGGAATGCCTGCCCGAGCATAGTCGTGCCCTGGTCCGGGGCCCGGTCACGCCCTACCATTTGGGTTACTTAACGGTAATTAGCAAGCGTGGGAGTGAGTGAGCGTGTCAGGTTCCGCTGATTTCGACCTGTATCGGCCTTCCGAGGAGCACGACATGCTCCGGGAGTCGGTGCGTGCTCTCGCGGAGGCGAAGATCGTGCCGTTCGCCGCCGCGGTCGAC
>NZ_JNZP01000032.1 GCF_000725545.1 Streptomyces exfoliatus
CGGGCTCACAGGGCCGACCGTGCTCGCCTCCCTCGTTCCTCGGGAGGCTCCGCGCGCTCGGCCCTGTTCCCCCGGCCGCGCCCCTTCGGCTCACTCGCCAGGTCCTACGGGGAAAGGGGAACGCGACCGGCCCCCGGCGCACCGCCCCGGCGGGCAGTGGTCATCCCGCCACATCCGGCGGCGCCCCGCTGCGTAAGGTTGATCCATGAGCAGCGCAGCTTCCCGTCCTACCGCCGGCGCCTTCGACCGCGGACACACCGACGACCTCATGGCCTTCCTGACGGCCTCGCCCACGCCGTACCACGCGGTCGCGAGCGCCGCCGAGCGGCTGGAGAAGGCCGGCTTCCGGCAGGTCGAGGAGACCGCCGCCTGGGACGGGACGCACGGCGGGAAGTACGTGATCCGCGGCGGCGCGATCATCGCCTGGTACGTGCCGGAGGGCGCCGCCGCCCACACCCCGTACCGCATCGTCGGCGCCCACACCGACTCCCCCAACCTGCGCGTCAAGCCGCGGCCCGACATGGGCGCGCAGGGCTGGCGGCAGGTCGCCGTCGAGATCTACGGCGGCAGCCTCCTCAACACCTGGCTCGACCGCGACCTCGGCCTCGCCGGCCGCCTCACCCTCCGCGACGGCAGCCACCACCTCGTCAACGTCGACCGGCCGCTGCTGCGCGTCCCGCAGCTCGCCATCCACCTCGACCGTGGCGCGAACGACGGCCTCAAGCTGGAGCGCCAGCGCCACATGCAGCCCGTCTGGGGCATCGGCGACGTCCACGAGGGCGACCTGATCTCCTTCGTCGCCGCCGAGGCCGGCGTCGACGCCGAGGACGTCAGCGGCTGGGACCTGATGGTCCACGCCGTCGAGGCGCCCGCCTACCTCGGCCGCGACCGCGAGCTCCTGGCCGGCCCGCGCATGGACAACCTGATCTCCGTGCACGCCGCCACCGCCGCGCTCGCGTCCCTCGCGGGCCGCGACGACCTCCCGTACATCCCGGTCCTCGCCGCCTTCGACCACGAGGAGAACGGCTCCGAGGCCGACACCGGCGCCCAGGGCCCCCTCCTCGGCAACGTCCTGGAGCGTTCCGTCTACGCCCGGGGCGGCTCGTACGAGGACCGGGCGCGCGCCTTCGCCGGCACCGTCTGCCTGTCCTCCGACACCGGCCACGCCGTCCACCCCAACTACGCGGAGCGCCACGACCCGACGCACCACCCGCGCGTCAACGGCGGCCCCATCCTCAAGGTGAACGTCAACCAGCGGTACGCCACCGACGGCAGCGGCCGGGCGATCTTCGCCGCCGCCTGCGAGAAGGCCGGGGTGCCCTGGCAGTCGTTCGTCTCCAACAACGACATGCCCTGCGGCACGACGATCGGCCCGATCACCGCCGCCCGCCACGGCATCACCACCGTCGACATCGGCGTCGCGATCCTCTCCATGCACAGCGCCCGCGAACTCTGCGGGGCGGCCGACCCGTACCTCCTCGCGAACGCCCTGGTCGCCTTCCTGGAGGGCTGAGCACACCGGGAAGGCGACCAGGGCATCGCTCGTCAGCCGTCCATGCCCGCGAGGATCAGGGGGAGGCGGGCGATTCCGGTCGGCGTGATCTTCACCGGGACGCCCCAGTCCTGCTGGTGGACGTGGCAGGCCGGGTACTCGTTGGCGGGGTCGTCGTCGCAGGACGCGGCCATCGCCGAGACGTGCAGGACGCCCTCCGTGAGCTCCGGGTTCAGGTCGAGCTCCCGGAAGAGGTCCGTGCCCGTGCCCTCGCCGCCGAGCAGCAGCTCGGGCGGGGTCGAGGAGACCAGGAGCCGCGTCGAGGGGCCGTAGCGCTCGTCCAGCTTCTGGCCCGTGGGGGCCTGGAAGACGACGTCCAGGCGGAGGCGGCCGGGGGCGACCTCGGTGGCCTCGCGCTTGGTGCGGTGGGCGACCGCCTCGACCCGGACGGCCTCCTCGGGGAGCCGCAGCCGGGTCAGCCGGTGCCGGGCGGACTCGACGACCACGATGTCGCCGTCGACGAGGACCGCGTCGCTCGGCTCGCGCAGATCGGTGGCGAGCGTGGTGACCTCGCCGGTGGCCGGGTCGTAACGGCGCAGGGCGTGGTTGTACGTGTCGCTGACGGCGACCGAGCCGTCGGGCAGGGCCGTCACGCCCAGCGGGTGCTGGAACAGGGCCTGGCCCGCCGCACCGTCGCGGTGCCCGAAGTCGAAGAGACCGGTGCCGACGGCGGTGCGGACGACCCCCTCGGGGTCGATCCAGCGCAGGGAGCTGGTCTCGGAGTCGGCGATCCACAGCCGGTCGTCGGTGGCCGAGAGCCCCGAGGGCTGCGCGAACCAGGCCTCGGCGGCGGGCCCGTCGACGAGGCCTTCGTTGGTGGTGCCGGCGGCGACCTCCACGGTCCCGGCCTCGGGGTCGTACGTCCACAGCTGGTGGACGCCGGCCATGGCGATCCACACCTTGCCCTGCCACCAGGCCACGTCCCACGGCGAGGACAGGTCGACGTCGAGAGCGGGCCCGGAGGTCGGGGACCCCTGCCACCACTGCTTCCCGGTGCCGGCGACGAGCTCGATGGCGCCGCTCTCCGGATCGAACACGCGCAGGGCGTGGTTCACCGTGTCGGCGACGACGATCCTGCCGTCGGGCAACTGCGCGAGACCCTGCGGCTCCCGGAAGACACCGTCGCCGATCCGCCGCACGACGGTCTCGCCGTCGGCCGCGAGCTCGACGAGCTGGTGCCGGGTGGTGTCGGAGACGAGGAGGTTCCCGGAGGGCAGCAGGATCGCCTTGCCGGGGAACCGCAGGTCGGTCGCGACCGGCTCGGGCGCCACGTACGGCCCGTCCCCGCGCCGAAGGGTGCCCTTGGCCTCGTGCTCGGCCTCCAGCTCCTCGACGAGCGTCCGGATCGCGTTGGCGTGCCCCTCACCGGCGTGCTGGGCGACGACGTACCCCTCGGGGTCGATCACGACGAGCGTCGGCCAGGCGCGCACGGCGTACTGCTTCCAGGTCGCGAGCTCCGGGTCGTCCAGTACGGGGTGGTGCACCTCGTACCGCTCGACGGCGTCGACGACGGCCTGGTGCTCGGCCTCGTGCACGAACTTCGGCGAGTGCACCCCGACGATCACGAGCGTGTCCCGGTGCTTCTCCTCCAGCTCCCGGAGCTCGTCGAGCACGTGGAGGCAGTTGACGCAGCAGAAGGTCCAGAAATCGAGCAGAACGATCTTTCCTCGCAGGTCGGCGAGGGTCAGGTCGTCTCCTCCCGTGTTCAGCCAGCCACCCTTGCCGATCAGCTCGGGGGCGCGGACACGGGCACGGCGGGGCGGGGTCGCGGGCGTGGAGTCGTTCATGGGTCAAGGGTGCCGTACGGGTGGAAAGTAAGGGCCGGGTGGGGCGGGGATGCGTGTCCGGGGGTGGGGTCGGGGTGGGTGGTGGTCAGCATGGCGGGCATGGTGGAACGCTTGGTCAGATCATCAGACTTTTCCTGCCGACAGCTACGCGGTGGGCTTCTGGTGGTGCTGCTCGTTCTCCCCTGTCTGGCCCTGCCCGCCACCGCGGCCCGGGCCGGTGGCGTGGGGGACGAGGCCCTGCGGCTCACCGTGACCGTGAACGGGCGCGGGCAGACCGGGCTGCGACCGCCCGCTCTCCGGGCCGGCGGACCGGTCGTGAAGCGGTACCGGATCGTGAACCGCGGGGAGGCGCATCTGTACGGGGTGAAGGTCGTCGACCCCCAGGTCCCCTCCGGGTCCCTGCGCTGCCCCACCGAGCCGCTCGCCGCGCTCGGGGAGCTGGAGTGCGTCGCCAGGTTCCGCGCGGCGCCCGGGGCGCACCGCGGGACCGTCCGCGCGGAGGGCGCCGTCCCCTCGCTCGGGCGGCGGCTCACCGCGACCGCCCGCACCGGGTACACCGGGGTCGCCGCCGGCCTCACGCTCACCGAGCGGGTGACGTTCGGGGCCCCGGGGCGCGGCGGCGGGGCACCGGGGCGGGCGGCTCCCGCGGCCGCCGGGCGGGGCGCGGCCACCCTCACGTACACCGTGACCAATCGCGGCAACCGGCCCCTGCACGCGGTGCGGGTCGAGGACACCGCCCTCGGGCTGCGCGCCGGCGCCGTGGACTGCGCGGGGCGGCCCGGGACGGTTCCGCTGCTCGCCCCCGGCGCCTCCGCCCGCTGTACGGCCACCGTACGGCGGGCCCCGGGCACCCACCGGAGTACGGGGCTCGCCTCCGGGAGCGACCGGGTGACCACCTACGGGCCCGGCGGCGGACGCGTGGGGGCGCCGACGCTCGTCGCCCGGTCGTCCGCCGTCTTCACTGTGACGCCGCCGGTCGTACCCGTAGGGGCCGGGGGAGGTGGAGGCGGCGTACGGAATCCTGCGCTCGAGCCCGTAGGGGGGCGGGGTGGGGCGGCTGGGGACGGCGGCACCGTTGACGGTGGGGGTGGTGTTCCCGGGGCCGCTGGGGCTGCCGGGGCCGCTGGCGTTGCTGCCGGGGCCGCTGGGGCCGCCGTCTTACCGGAAGGCGTCGCCGGGTCGGGGGCCGGGGCCGACCCCCTTCCGGGTGCCGCCCCGCCTCCGGGTGCCGCCCCGCCTCCGGGTGCCGCTGCGGCTCCGGCCGCCGGGGTTCCTGGCCTCATGCCGCAGGGGCCTCCTCTCGATCCGCCCGATCCGCCCCGCGGCGACGTCGGCGTCGGTGGTGTCGGTGGCGCCGTCACCCCTCCCTCCGCCCGCCGCGCCGCCGCGCTCGACTCCGAGGGGTTCCTCGGGCGGGTGCGGCGGCGGGGGCGCGAGGCGAGCGAGCTGGGGGTCGCCACGACGCTCCTGCTGCTCCTGATCCCCGCGGCCGTCGCGGCCGCCCTCCTCGGCAACCGGAGAAGCTGACCGTGGTCCTGCTCGAAACGCTCGTCGTCGTCCTCGGTGTCGCGCTCGTCGCCGCCCTCGCCGTCGTCGCCAAGACCCGGCTCTTCCCGCTCGGCGAGGACGAGGAGCCGCGCGAGGACGTCGCCGAGTACATCGCCATGATGGTGTCGGTGCTCTACGCCGTCGTCCTCGGCCTCTGCCTGGTGTCCGTCTGGGACACCCGCTCCTCCGCCGCCGACCACGTACAGGACGAGGCGAGCGCCCTGCACCAGACGTATCTGCTCGCGGACGCGCTCCCCGCCGACCGGCGGCAGCCGCTGCGGGACGCGGCCCGGACGTACGCCGGTCATGTCGTGTCCGTCGAGTGGCCGGTGATGGCGGCGCGCGAACCGCTCGACCCGGCCGGCTGGCGGCTCCTCGAACAGGTGCGGCAGGCCGGCGAGGTGGGGGAGACCGCGAAGGTGCCCCACCAGATCGCCGCCCAGGAGGTCCTCGCCCAGCTCGGCTACGTCGACGACGCCAGACGCGGCCGGGAGGCGGCGGCGCAGGAGCGCCTCTCCCCCGTGCTGTGGACGGGCCTCATCATCGGCGGTGCGCTGACGCTGGCGTTCATGTTCCTGTTCGGGATCAGGCAGAGCACGACCCATGTGGTGATGGTGATGGGCCTGGCCGGCTTCATCGCCTTCACCGTGCTGCTCATCCATCAGCTCGACTCGCCGTTCGGCCCGGTGCTCGGGGCGACGCCGGACGCGTTCACCCGCTACTTCGGGTGAGAAGCACCGCTCGTACGGGCAGGCATACCGGCGTGAAATATCTCGTACGGGACAAGATCTTCGCGATCGGCGACGACTACTGGATCGAGGACGAGCAGGGCCGCCACGCCTTCCTCGTCGACGGCAAGGCGCTGCGGCTGCGCGACACCCTGGAACTGAAGGACCCCGACGGTCGGGTCCTGATCACGCTGCGGCAGAAGATGTTCAGCCTGCGGGACGCCATGACCATCGAGCGCGACGACCGGCCGCTCGCGTCGGTCCGCCGCAAGCGGCTCTCGCTGCTGCGCAACCACTTCCGGGTGACGCTCGTCGAGGGCACCGAACTCGACGTCAGCGGGCGGATCCTGGACCGGGAGTTCACCGTCGAGTACGAGGGTGAACTCCTGGCCCACGTCTCCCGCCAGTGGTTCCACGTCCGCGAGACGTACGCGGTGAACGTGGTCCGCGAGGACGCGGACGCCGCCCTGCTCGTCGCCGTGGCGGTGTGCGTGATCCGGATGGCCGAGCGCGAGCGGGGGGACGACTAGGTCGCCTTCCGCAGGGCTTGTTCCAGGTCCTCCCACAGGTCCTCGACGTGCTCGATGCCGACCGAGATCCGGACCGTGCCGGGGCCGATCCCGGCCGCCGCCAGGGCCGCCGCGTCGAGCTGGTGGTGCGAGGTGGAGGCCGGGTGCATCACCAGGGTCTTCACGTCGCCGAGGGAGACGCTGAGGGAGGCGAGCCGCACCGCCTCGACGAAGACGCGGCCCGCCTCCCGGCCGCCCGCCAGGTCGACGGAGACGACGCCGCCGCCCCCGCGGGGCAGCAGGCGTGCGGCGATCTCCCGGTCCGGGTGGCTCGCGAGCGCGGGGTGGCGGACGGCCTCGACCGCCGGGTGCGCGGCGAGCCGGGCCGAGAGGTCGGCGGCGCTCGCGCACTGCCGCTCCATGCGCAGGGACAGGGTCTGCATGCCGCGCAGGGTGAGCCAGGCGGCGAACGGGTCGGTGGACGCGCCCTGCTCGACGGCGTGGTGGCGGACGCGCCCGTACAGCTCCGGGTCCTTGAAGACGGCGACGCCGCCGAGGACGTCCGCGTGTCCGGCCAGGTACTTGGTGGCGGAGTGGACGACGATGTCGGCGCCGTGGTCGAGGGGCCGGCAGAGGAGCGGCGACGCGAAAGTGTTGTCGACGGCGACCGGGATCCCGGCCTCGGCGGCGACGGCGGCGAGCGCGGGCAGGTCGGAGACGCGGGTGGTCGGGTTGGCGATGGTCTCGAGGTAGAGGAGCCGGGTCGTGGGGCGCAGGGCCGCGCGCACCTCGTCCGGGTCGGTGCCGGAGACGTAGGTGACGTCGACGCCCCAGCGGGTGGCGAGGTCGGTGAGGACCGCGTACGTACCGCCGTACAGGCAGGACTGGGCGATGACGTGGTCGCCACTGGAGAGCAGACCGAGCAGGACGGCGTTGACGGCGCCCATGCCGGAGGCGAAGGAGAGGGCGGTGGTGCCCCCCTCCAGGCGGGCGACGGCGTCCTCCAGGGTGCGGACGGTGGGGTTGCCGAGGCGGCTGTAGAGGAAGGCGTCGCCGGAGGTGAAGGCGGTGGCGAGGGCGTCGGCCGAGTCGAAGGCGAAGACGTGGCCCTGGTGGAGGGGGACCCCGAGGGGCCGACTGCCCGTGATCTCGACGTGCGGCGGGTGGACGGCGAGGGTCTCGGCGCGGGGAGCCCTGACGGCGTGGGGCGCGGGGTCGTGGGGCGCGGCGGCGGGCGTGGAGTCGGCGTGGCTCATGGGATCAGTCTGTGGACGGGCCGTTTGCCTTCCCAGGTCCAATACCGGCAGATTGGTTCGGCAATGGAGCCAATCGACGCGTCCGTCACCGACCTGACCGCCCGGCTCGGCCGCTGGTCGGCCGGGCGCGGGCCGCTGTACCTGCTGCTCGCCGCGCGGCTGCGCCGTCTGATCGACGAGGCCGCGCTGCCGCCCGGCACCCTCCTGCCGCCCGACCGGCGGCTCGCGCAGGCCCTTTCCGTGGGCCGTACGACGGTGGTCGCCGCCTACGACACCCTGCGCCAGGAGGGTCGGCTCGTACGGCGGCAGGGCAGCGGGACCCGGGTCGCGCGCGCGGCGCTCGCTCCGGAGACGCCCCGGGTGACGGAGACGTCGAACCCGATGTTCCTGCACCTCCTGGAGGCGCCGGACGACGTGATCCTGCTGAGCTGCGCCGCGCCCACCCAGCCGCCGCCCGCGCTGGCGGAGGCGTACCGCACGCTCGTCCTGCCCGACGGCGACATCGGCTACCACCCGGCCGGGCTCGCGGTGCTGCGGACGGCGGTGGCGGGGCGGTACGCGGCGCGGGGGGTGCCGACCGAACCGGGGCAGATCCTGGTCACCACCGGTGCGCAGCAGGCGCTGTCGCTGCTCGCCCGGCTGCTCCTCGCGCCCGGGGACGGGGTGCTCGTGGAGGCGCCGACGTATCCGGGGGCGCTCGACCTGTTCCGGGAGACGGCCGCCGTTCCGCTGCCGGTGGCGGTGGGTCCCGACGGTCTCGACGTGACGGAGGCGGTACGGGTGATGGAGGATCACCGGCCTTCTCTGGCCTATGTGGTGGCGCGGTTCCATAACCCCACGGGGGCGGTCCTCCCGCCGCTCGCGGGGCGTCGGCTCGTGGAGGCGGCGAACGCGCTGGGGGTGCCGCTCATCGACGACGAGGTCCTCGGCGACCTGGCGTTCGACACCGATGGGACCGACGGGGCCGATGACACCGGCGGGTCCCCGGGACCGTCCCACCCCTCCCTCTCCTCGTACGGCGAGGTGATCGCCGTCGGCTCGCTCAGCAAGGTCGTGTGGGGCGGCCTGCGCATCGGCTGGGTGCGCGGTCCCGCACCCCTGGTCTCCCGGCTCGCCCGCCTGAAGGCCCTGCACGACCTGGGCTCCGACGTGGCGTCCCAGCTCGTCGCGGCCAGGCTCCTCGACGGGTTCGCGGCCGTACGGGACGCCCGGCTGCGCGATCTGCGCGCGGGTCACGCCCATCTCCGCGCGGAGCTGGCCCGGTTGCTCCCCTCCTGGTCCTGCGCCCCGGCGACCGGCGGCCAGACCCTCTGGGTGCGGCTTCCGCACGGCGACGGCGTCTCCTTCGCCCAACTCGCCCTCCGGCACGGTGTGGCCGTACTGCCGGGCGCGACGACCGACGCCCTCGGCGGCAGCGTGCGGCATCTGCGCCTGCCCTTCCTGCTGCCGCCGGAGGTGCTCACGGAGGCGGTGGTCAGACTGGCGGCGGCCTGGGCGGAGTACACGCCGGGCCCGGCACCCGAGCGGGCGTCCCTGCGGGGCATCACGCTCTGATCAGGCGCGGAAGATCCCACCTTGCGTCTCGGGCGTCACCACGGAAACATACGGTGCACCTGCAAAGTGATGATCTTTTTTTCATGGGGGCGCAGCGGCATGGGCTTTGACGAGGATTGGGCCGGAATACGGTCCGGCACGACGGCACAAGACCCGGTCGGTACGCGGCTGAACCAGCTCGACGGCGGCGGCGGTGGAGGTGGTGGCGGCGCCGCTCCGGGCGGCGCGCCGAACCTCGCCACCGCACCAGCAAAGAAGAAGGCCGCGGCGAACACCATCGAGAACGAGCTGGAGCCGGACACGGCGAAGGCCGCCAAGTGGGCCGACGCCGCCACGACCGCCGCCGTCGGCGGATTCGAGGGCTGGGCCACCGCCGCCGGTCTGAAGACCGTCGAGACCACCTGGGACAACCAGGTCAAGAACCTCCTCGCCCGGCTCGCCTCCGAGAAGACCGCCCTGCGCGGCGCCGCGCTCTCGTTCGGCCAGCAGGAGATCGACACCCGCGCCCGTATCGCGGGGGTCCGGCCGTCCTCGCGCATCGAGCAGTACTGAGAGGGCGGCGGACATGCTGACGTACTCCGAGATCATGACGACCGACCTGGGCAAGCTCTCCGCCACCGCCGACAAGTGGAACGAGATGGCGGCCGAACTGCACAAGGTCGAGGAGCGCTACCGCGACAGCGTGCAGTCGCTGACGACGGCGCAGACCTGGCTGGGCGAGAGCGCGACCGCCGCCCACACCAACTTCACGGCGACCCGCTACGAGTACCAGGCGGCCCAGACGCAGGCGAAGGCCACCGCGACGCTGCTGCGCAACGCCCACGAGCAGTTCACCGAGCTGAAGAAGCAGCTGGAGAACGCCCGCGCCGACGCCGTCAAGGCCGGGATGAAGGTGTCCGAGCAGGGCAGGGTCGCCTACGACTACGAGCGGCTCTCGCCGGCCGAGCGCAGCGCGCTGCACCACGACCCGGACGGCGCCAAGAGCGTCCGGGACGCCGAGGCCGCCTGGACCGAGCACCTGGCCGGCTGTGTGAAGGCCTTCGACCTCGCCGACCAGGACCTGAAGAAGGACCTGGAGGCCGTCGTCAAGGACGGCTACGGCAACAAGAACGACGAGACGCTCGGCACCGGGTTCAACGGTGACGCGGGCAAGGTCTCCGCGGCCGACGACAAGGCCAAGGACGACCGGATGAACCTCGCCTGGCTGAAGATGAAGGACAACGAGACGCTCGACGACTACGTCGCGCGGCTCCAGCGCGACGGCATCGCCAAGCTCACCGGCAACGAGAAACTGGCCGACCTGGTGGCCGGGTTCACCAAGGGCACCATCACGGCGGGCGCGTTCGCGGGCGCCCTGACGTCGGCCGGCCTCTACTCGTACAAGCTGTCCAAGGCGATCCGGCCGCCGTTCGTCCATCCGACCGCGCCCGGCACCTTCCTGTCCAAGCACTTCAACATGCGGCTGGCGGGGGCGGCTCCCGGCAGCCTGCTCAGCAAGGTGCCGCCGGGTCTCGCGACCGCGCTGACCGGCTCCGACGAGGCCGCCATGCTCGGCGGGTTCATGCGCAACGGCGCCTTCTTCATGCCGACCGCCGCCGAGGCCAACCTCGTGAAGGTCGCGCAGAACGGCGGACTCGCCAACGCCGCCAAGGCCGCGGGATGGATCCGCGGCGCCGGTGTCGTCGGCGGTGTGGCGGCCACCGCGTACGGCGTGGCCAACCTCGCCACGTACAACACGGACATGATCAAGGCCGACCCGGCGAAGTTCGCCTCGGACCTCACCGGGACGGCCTTCAGCGCCTCGATGACGGCGCTGACCGTGGCCCCGAACCCGGTCACCCTCGGGCTCGCCGTCGGCACCGGCGTGGCCTACGGTGCCGCGCTGATCTGGGACAACCACGAGGCCATCGGGAAGGGTCTGGAGGAGGCGGGCGACTGGATCGGCGACAAGGCCTCCGACGTGGGGTCCGGGATCGCGGACGGTGCGAAGAAGCTGGGCAGTGCGCTGAACCCGTTCGACTGACCCCGGGGCCGTGGCCGCGCCCGTGACCGTGACCGTAAAGGAATCCGTTCATGCACACCAACGTCACCCCGTTCGAGCTCCAGGCGTGGAAGGAGGGGAACCGGCACGACTACCGCGCGGGCTGGAGAGGCGTCTCGCCGGAGTTCGGCGAGATCGTCCTGACCTGCCCCATGACCCGGACCACGCCCGAGTCGATCGTCTCGGAGGTGCGCGGCGGGCTGCTCCCGACCACCTCGTACGAGTCGCGCGGGATGCACGCCGAGGGCCTCAAGCTGCCGACCCTGAACCGGTCCACGCTGAGGGTCGGCGACCGGATGGTGTACGTGGACCGGAACCGTTTCGGCGCCACCCTCGAACAGCGCGCCCTGACGATGCGGTACGCGGGCGACCACTACCGGCTCGCGGCCCTCGACAAGTACGGCTACGTCCTGACCCGCCAGGCCGACGACGAGGACCCCGGGGTCACGATCACCGTGCGCGAGTCCGGGCGCGGCAAGAACCGCAGGCTGTCCGTCCAGGTCTCCGGGCGCGCCGAGGGCGGGGACCTGGCCCTCGCCCTGATCTTCGCGGGCGTCGACCGCTCCGTCCTGACACGGGTCGGCGCGGTGAAGGCGGGCCTCTCCCGCGCGACCCACTTCTGGACCGAGTCCCAGTACTAGGGCGTGACTTGACACCCCCCGGCCCCACCGGCCCCCCGGCCCTAACCGACCTACATGAGTGAGCGAGACATGCCTTCCTTCGACGTGACCCGATCCCGTTTCCGGCTGAACGACGACGAGGTCTTCGTCCTCGCCCAGCTGGCGACCGGTCAGCCGGTCCCGGAGTCCATGGCGCCCGCCGCGGCGCGGCTGCGGGACTGCGGGCTCACGAACGGGGCGGGGGAGCTGTCCGCGCTCCTGCTGCCCCTGATGCAGACCCTCGTGCAGCCTGCCGTGATCGTCTCCCTGGAGGCGGGCGGCCGGCAGGGCACGCTGCACCACGGGGTGCTCATCGGCGCGGACCACGTCGTCTGCCACGAGACCTGGCCCGGCCAGGAGGAGGCCGAGTACCGGCTCGTCGAACCGCGGACCGTGGTGTGGACGCTCGCCGACCTGATCGGGCTGCGCCGGTCCGGTGCGGCGGAGGCGGGCGGCGAGGTGGTCGAGACGACCGTGGGCGTCCTGGAGGCGGGGCTCGCGGCCCTGGAGAAGGCCGCGTCGACCCCCGGCGCGGACGAGCGCGTCCAGGTCGCCGAGGCGCTGCGCGCGGCCGGGGCGGCGGACGGTACCGCCGTGCGGCTCGCGGAGCTGATCGTGGAGGTGCGCTCCAACTGGCGCATGACCGCGGCCTGGCAGGGCCGTCAGGACGGGGTGCAGGGCGTGACGGCCCGCGCGGTCGCCGCCTGGGACTGCGGTCCGCTCGGCTACTGGCTGCGGGAGCTGCCCGCCGAGCCGATGGCGGAGGGCGGGGCGAGCGCGGGCAGCCCGTTCCGGCTGCGCCACGTCGCCCCGAAGGACATCTGGCAGGAGCTGACGGGCCTCCTCCCGGACGAGGGCGAACTGGTCCGGGAGCCGGCACCGGCGCCTTCGCAGGGGTGAGGCGCCTCGCGAGGGTGAGGTCCGGCAGGGCCGGCGCAGGGGTGAGGCCCGGCGGGGCCGGGTGCTCAGGCCCGCTTCGGCGCCGCGATCCCGAGCACCCGGTCCTTCAGGGCCGGGAACTGCTCGCGGGTCGTGGTGACCTTCGCCGGGTCGAGGACGACTCGCAGGACCTCCTCGTCGGGGCCCGCCTCCGCGAGGACCTCGCCCCACGGGTCGACGACGACCGAGTACCCGGCCTGCTCGACGCCGGCGTGCGTGCCCGCCGTACCGCAGGCGAGGACGTACGCCTGGTTCTCGACGGCGCGGGCCCGCGCGAGCAGGCTCCAGTGGGCGCGGCGGCGGGCCGGCCAGCCGGCCGGGACGACGAACGCCTGGGCGCCCGCGTCCACGAGCCCGCGGAAGAGCTCGGGGAAGCGCAGGTCGTAACAGGTGCCGACGCCGAGGGTGAGGTGCGGCAGGTCGACGGTCACCAGGTCCTCGCCCGCGGCCATCATCACCGCCTCGCCCTTGTCGAAGCCGAAGCGGTGGATCTTGCGGTAGGAGGCGGCGAGTTCGCCGTCGGGGGAGAGGACGAGCGAGGTGTTGTAGAGGGCGCCGCCCTCGGCCTCGACGAAGGAGCCGGCGTGCAGCCAGACCCCGGCGTCGCGCGCGGCGGCGGCCATCGCCCGGTGCGTGGGGCCGTTCAGCGGCTCCGACTCGGCGGCGAAGGACTCGTACGCGAAGGCCCCCATGGGCCACAGTTCGGGCAGGACGACGAGGTCGGCGCGGCCGGATTCCGCCCGTACGAGACGGGCCACGCGGGCGCGCCGGGCGTCGACCGGTTCGTCCGGGTCTACCGCGATCTGGATCAGCGAGGCGCGCACACTACCACCGTCCTGGCATTCGAGCCGTCAACACAGGCCTACGATCGTCACACGAAAGCACTGCCGGGGTGCCTCCGGGCAGCGTAACTTAGCGTCCGAGCCTCCCACCCAGTCGTGTTTTCAGCCCGCGCACCGAAGAACCGCCGAGGGGTCCCGTGACCGTCCATCCCAGCCTCCAGAACTACGCCGACGCCTGGACCCATTCCATCGAGGCGATAGCCGAGCTGGTGCAGCCGCTCGTGGAGGGCGAGTGGAACCGGCCGACGCCGTGCATCGGCTGGTCGGTGCGGGACATCGTGTCCCATGTGATCGGCATGGAGACGGAGATGCTCGGCGATCCCCGGCCGATCCACTCCCTGCCGCGCGATCTGTACCACGTACGCAGTGACTTCGCGCGCTACATGGAGGTCCAGGTCGATGTGCGGCGCCACCACACCGCGCCGGAGATGACCTCCGAGCTGGAGTACATCCTCATCCGCCGGGCCCGGCAGCTCCGCAACGAGAACCGCTCCCCCGAGCATCTGATCCGCGCCCCCCTCGGCGCCGAGCAGTCCCTGGAACTGGCCTACCGGATGCGCGCCTTCGACGTGTGGGTGCACGAGCAGGACCTGCGGGCCGCGCTCGGTGTGCCGGGCAACCTGGACTCGGCGGGCGCGCACGTGACGCGGGACGTGCTCCTGGAGGCGCTGCCGAAGGTGGTCGCCAAGGACGCGGGGGCGCCGCCCTCCTCGGCGGTCGTCCTCGACGTGAGCGGTCCCGTGGAGTTCCTGCGGACGGTACGGGTCGACGCGGAGGGCCGCGGTTCGATCGACGGCGCGCCGTCGCTGGGCCCCGCGGTGACGCTCGCGACGGACTGGGAGACGTTCGTGCGGCTCGCCTGCGGCCGGGTCCGGCCGGCCGATGTGGCCGACCGGGTCAAGACGGAGGGCGACGAGGGGCTCGCGGCGGCGATCCTCGACAACTTCGCGGTGACGCCCCGCTAGGGCCTGTCGTCTGGGCGAGCCCGCATGATCCAAACGACACTCCCCAGGCCCTACACGGGGACGTGCACGGCCTCCACGCGGCTGGCGACGAGCCGTTCCCGCTCCCTGCGGTGGGTGCGGGCCTTGAGGCGCAGGATCTGCACGACGCCGATCGCCTCCAGGACGAAGACGGACGAGAACGCGATCCGGTAGTCGTCACCGGTCGCGTCGAGCAGGACTCCGACGGCGAGCAGCGTCGTCATCGAGGCGGTGAAACCGCCCATGTTGACGATGCCGGAGGCGGTCCCCTGACGCTCCGGCGGGTTCGCCGGACGGGCGAAGTCGAAGCCGATCATCGAAGCAGGACCGCAGGCGCCGAGGACCAGGCAGAGCGTGACGAGCAGCCACATCGGGGCGTGGTCGCCGGGGTACGCGAGGGTGGCCGCCCACAGCAGGGCGGTGGCCGCGACCGTACCGAGGGCGAGCGGGGCGCGGGCCGCGTGGTGACGGGCGATGATCTGCCCGTAGGCGAGGCCGACGACCATGTTCGACAGGACGACCAGGGTGAGCAGACCCCCGGCGGTCGACCGGGAGAGACCCTGCGCCTCCACGAGGTACGGCAGTCCCCAGAGCAGCAGGAAGACCATCGCGGGGAACTGGGTGGTGAAGTGCACCCACATGCCGAGCCGGGTGCCGGGCTCCCGCCAGGACTCGACGATCTGGCGGCGGACGAAGGCCGCGCCCGCGTGGGTGGCGGGCTGGGGCTCGTACCCCTCGGGGTGGTCCTTGAGGAAGAGCAGCAGCAGGACGAGGACGACGACGCCCGCGAGGGAGCTGCCGACGAAGGTGGTCGTCCAGCCGAGGCCGTGCAGGGCACGGGCGATGACGACGGTGGAGACGAGGTTGCCGGCGACGCCGAAGAGCGCGGCGACCTGGCCGATGAGCGGGCCGCGGCGGGCGGGGAACCAGCGGCTGCCGAGCCGCAGGACGCTGATGAAGGTCATGGCGTCGCCGCAGCCCAGGAGCGCGCGGGCGGCCAGTGCCGTGCCGTACGAGGGGGAGAGCGCGAAGCCCAGCTGGCCGATGGTGAACAGGACGACGCCGAGGACGAGGACCTTCTTGGTGCCCAGCCGGTCGACCATGAGGCCGACGGGTATCTGCATGCCCGCGTAGACGAGCAGCTGGAGGATGGAGAAGGTGGAGAGCGCCGAGGCGTTGATGTCGAAGCGGTCGGCGGCGTCGAGTCCGGCGACGCCGAGGGACGTGCGGAAGATGACGGCGACGAAGTAGACGGCGACGCCGACGCCCCAGACGAGGGCGGCGCGGCGGCCGCCGGGCGGGTCGCCGGGGAGGGTGACGGCGGAGCCGTGGGACCGGCTCACCGGTCCTCCCCCCGGACCAGGACCTTGACCCAGGTGAGGTGCTGGCGGACGCAGTGCGCGGCGCCCTCCACGTCCCCGGCCTTGATCCGGTCGAGGATCTCGGCGTGCTCGGTGATGTTCTTGGCGACGCGGTCCGGCTGGGACTGCATCACGGCGACGCCCATGCGCAGCTGGCGGTCGCGGAGCTGGTCGTAGAGGCGGGAGAGGATCTGGTTCCCGGCGTGGCGGACGATCTCGGCGTGGAAGCAGCGGTCGGTGACGGCGACCTCGGCGAGGTCACCGGCCTCGGCGCGCTGCTTCTGCTCCTCCAGGAGTTCTTCGAGCCGCTCGACGAGCGAGGCGGGGGCGGGCACGGCCCGGCGGACGGCGAACTCCTCGACGAGCAGCCGGGTCTCGACGACGTCGGCGATCTCCTGGGCGGAGACGGCGAGGACGAGGGCGCCCTTCTTGGGGTAGAGCTTCAGCAGCCCTTCCATCTCCAGCTTGAGCAGCGCCTCGCGGACGGGCGTCCGGGACACCCCCACGGCGAGGGCGAGTTCGCCTTCGGTGAGGAGGGTGCCTCCCTCGTAGCGCCGGTCGAGTACGGCCTGCTTGACGTGCATGTAGACACGGTCGGCTGCGGCGGGCGGCTTGACGGGGGCTGCTGGCATGCGCACAGCATAGATACAACAGAGGTGCAACAAACAGGCCCGTCCGCATCGCGGACGGGCCTGTTTCACGTGAAACGGTCTCAAGGGGGACTGTTTCACGTGAAACGGTCACACGGGGGTGTCACGCCCAGGTGATGAGCCGCTTCGGCTGCTCCAGGATCGCGGCGACGTCCGCCAGGAACTTGGAGCCGAGCTCGCCGTCGACCAGTCGGTGGTCGAAGGAGAGGGCCAGCGTGGTGACCTGACGCGGCTTCACCTTGCCCTTGTGCACCCACGGCATGAGCTTGATCGCACCGACCGCGAGGATCGCGGACTCGCCGGGGTTGAGGATGGGCGTACCGGTGTCGACGCCGAAGACGCCCACGTTGGTGATGGTGAAGGTGCCGCCCTGCATCGCGGCCGGGGTCGTCTTCCCCTCGCGGGCGGTGGAGACCAGCTCGCTCAGGGACGCCGAGAGCTCGGGCAGGGTCTGCGCGTGCGCGTCCTTGATGTTCGGCACGAGCAGACCGCGCGGGGTGGCCGCGGCGATGCCCAGGTTCACGTAGTGCTTGAGGACGATCTCCTGCGCCGCCTCGTCCCAGGCCGCGTTGATCTCCGGGTTGCGCCGGACCGCGACCAGGACGGCCTTGGCGATGAGGAGGAGCGGGTTGACCCGCAGCCCCGCCATGTCCTTGCCGGCCTTGAGCTCCTCGACCAGCTTCATCGTGCGCGTGATGTCGAAGGTCACGAACTCGGTGACGTGCGGAGCGGTGAAGGCCGAACCGACCATCGCCGCCGCCGTGGCCTTCCGTACGCCCTTGACGGGCACACGGGTCTCCCTGGCCTCCCGGCCCTCGGCCGACAGGGCGGGCGCGGGCGCCGCGGCCTGGGCCGGAGCCGCAGCCGGGGCCGGAGCCGCCACGGGCGTCGGGGCCGGGGCCTCGACGGCCGGCGCGGGCGCCGGAGCGGCCGCCGCGTGGACGTCCTCACGGGTGATGACGCCGTCCGGGCCGGTCGGGGTGACCGTCGCCAGGTCGACGCCGAGGTCCTTCGCGAGCTTCCGGACCGGCGGCTTGGCCAGCGGCCGTCCGGCGGCCGGCCCGTGCCCGTTGAGCTGCTCCGGTACGGAGACGGCGACGGGCACCACGGCTGCGACGGCGGGAACCGCGGCCGCCGGGACCGTGCCCGCCGGCGCCTTGCGCGCACGGCGCTTGGTGGAGCTGGCGGCCACCCCGTAGCCGACGAGGACGGGCTGGCGGCCCTTCGGCTCCTCGTCCTCCTGGACCGGCACGGGCGCGGGTACGGGTGCGGCTGCCGGAGCGGCCTCGGCCACCGTGGCGGCCGGAGCCGCGGAGGCCTCCGGGGCCGCGCCGCCGACGTTCACCGAGATGATGACCTGGCCGACGTCGACCGTCGTCCCCTCGGGGAAGCACAGCTCGTGGACGGTGCCGTCGAAGGGGATCGGCAGCTCGACCGCGGCCTTGGCCGTCTCCACCTCGCACACGACCTGCCCGTCGGTGACCGTGTCACCGGGCTGGACGTACCACTTGAGGATCTCGGCCTCGGTCAGGCCTTCGCCCACATCGGGCATCTTGAATTCGTGGATCGTCACGGTGCTCTCCTCAGTACGCCAGCGAGCGGTCGACGGCGTCGAGCACGCGATCGAGACCCGGCAGGTACTCCTCCTCCAGGCGCGCCGGCGGGTACGGCGCGTGGTAGCCGCCGACCCGCAGGACGGGGGCCTCCAGGTGGTAGAAGCAGCGCTCGGTGATCCGGGCGGCGATCTCCGCGCCGGAGCCGAAGAAGACGGGCGCCTCGTGGACCACGACCAGGCGGCGGGTCTTCTCGACCGAGGCCTGGATGGTGTCGAAGTCGAGCGGCGAGATGGAGCGCAGGTCCACGACCTCGACCGACTTGCCCTCCTCGGCGGCGACGGCGGCCGCCTCCAGGCAGGTCTTCACCATCGGGCCGTAGGCGGCGAGGGTGAGGTCCGTGCCCTCACGGGCGACACGGGCCTTGTGCAGCTCGCCGGGGAAGGCCTCGGTGTCGACCTCTCCCTTGTCCCAGTAGCGGCGCTTGGGCTCGAAGAAGATGACCGGGTCGTCGCTCTGGATCGCCTGCTGGAGCATCCAGTAGGCGTCGGAGGAGTTCGCCGGGGTGACGACCTTGAGGCCCGCGACGTGCGCGAAGAGCGACTCGGGGGACTCGGAGTGGTGCTCGACCGCACCGATGCCGCCGCCGTACGGGATGCGGATGACGACCGGCATCTTCACCGTGCCGAGCGAACGGGCCCGCATCTTCGCCAGCTGGGTGACGATCTGGTCGTACGCCGGGAAGACGAAGCCGTCGAACTGGATCTCCACGACCGGCCGGTAGCCGCGCAGGGCGAGGCCGATCGCGGTGCCGACGATGCCGGACTCGGCGAGCGGGGTGTCGACGACACGGTCCTCGCCGAAGTCCTTCTGCAGGCCGTCGGTGATCCGGAAGACACCGCCGAGCTTGCCGACGTCCAGGCCCATGATGACGACCTTGGGGTCGGTCTCCAGGGCCTTGCGCAGCGACTCGTTGAGCGCCTTCGCGAGAGGAAGATTCTGAACAGCCATGATTACTCGCCCTCTCCGGCCGCGAAGGACGCCTGGTAGGCGGCGAACTGCGCGCGCTCCTCGTCGACGAGCGCGTGCCCGTCCGCGTACGTGTGGTCGAAGATCGCCATGTGCTCCGGTACGGGCATGGCGCGGACGACCTCGCGGACGTTCTTGCCGAGCGCCTCGCTCTCCGCTTCCAGCGCCTCGAAGAAGGCCGCGTCGGCGTGGCCCTCGTTCTCCAGGTACGCCTTCAGACGCAGGATCGGGTCCTTCGCCTCCCACTCCGCGCGCTCCGCGTCGCGGCGGTAGCGGGTCGGGTCGTCGGAGGTGGTGTGGGCGGCCATGCGGTACGTGAACGCCTCGATGAGCGTCGGGCCCTCGCCACGGCGGGCACGCTCCAGGGCCGAACGGGTCACGGCCAGACAGGCCAGGACGTCGTTGCCGTCGACCCGGACGCCGGGGAAGCCGAAACCGGCGGCGCGCTGGTAGAGCGGGACGCGCGTCTGCTTCTCGATGGGCTCGGAAATGGCCCACTGGTTGTTCTGGCAGAAGAACACGACGGGGGCGTTGTAGACCGCGGAGAAGACGAACGACTCGTTGACGTCACCCTGGCTGGACGCGCCGTCACCGAAGTACGCGAGCACGGCGGAATCCGCGCCGTCCTTGGCGATACCCATGGCATAGCCGGTGGCGTGCAGGGTCTGCGAACCGAGAACGATCGTGTACAGGTGGAAATTGTTGCTGCTGGGATCCCAGCCACCGTGGTTCACACCGCGGAACATTCCCAGCAGATTCGTCGGGTCGACTCCCCGGACCCACGCGACACCGTGTTCGCGATAGGTGGGAAAGACGTAGTCGTCGTCCCGCAGGGCCCGGCCGGAACCGATCTGGGCCGCCTCCTGGCCGAGCAGCGAGGCCCACAGGCCCAGCTCGCCCTGGCGCTGCAGCGAGGTCGCCTCGGCGTCGAAGCGACGCGTGAGGACCATGTCGCGGTAGAGACCGCGCAGCTCCTCGGCGCTCAGGTCGATGTCGTAGTCGGGGTGCTGGACGCGCTCTCCCTCGGGCGTCAGCAGCTGGACCAGCTCGGGCTCCGTGGCTTCCGCCCCGGCGCGCGTGCTCGTCTTCTTGGTGGTGCTCGTGCTGGCGCTAGCGGTGCGCTTGGTGCCGCTGCTGCGTCGCGTCGTCTTGCGCGCGGCAGTGCTCTCCACGGTCACGTGCGTGCTCCTCCGTCGGTCCGGCCCCCGGGTTCGCCGGGCAAGGCCAGTGCGGCTCTCCGCCTTATCCGTACCCTTCGCACGGGGTGGGTGCGACGCGGCCGGGGTCGGGCGTGACAGGTGCCCCGGCGAGCGCCCTGTCATAGGCACGTTACCCACAGCGTGGCATTACCGCGAAACCCCACTTGACCTGCGATTTTGCTTGGATTTCCAAGTAAATCGAGAAAAGCGGGAACAGCGGCTGGTCAGCGCGTCGGCAACGGCCGAGAGGGCCACCGGAACATCCGGCACGTTATCCCGCGCACCCCGGGCACGGGAAGAGCCAATATGTGAGACTGACCGCGTGCGCGAAGAAGGAAAAATCCGGGTATTTCTGCTGGACGACCATGAAGTGGTCCGGCGCGGCGTCCACGAGCTGCTCTCCGTGGAGGACGACATCGAGGTGGTCGGCGAGGCCGGGACGGCGGCGGACGCGCTGGTCAGGATCCCCGCGACCCGCCCGGACGTCGCGGTGCTCGACGTCCGGCTGCCGGACGGCAGCGGAGTCGAGGTGTGCCGCGAGATCCGTTCGCGGGACGAGGACATCAAGTGTCTGATGTTGACCTCGTACGCCGACGACGAGGCGCTCTTCGACGCGATCATGGCCGGGGCCTCGGGTTACGTCCTCAAGGCCATCCGCGGCAACGAACTCCTGAACGCCGTACGGGACGTGGCGGCCGGCAAGTCGCTGCTCGACCCGGTGGCCACCGCCCGGGTCCTGGAGCGGCTGCGCGACGGCAACAACCCGAAGCGTGACGACAAGCTCGCCAACCTGACGGAGCAGGAACGCAAGATCCTGGACCTGATCGGCGAGGGCCTCACCAACCGGGTCATCGGCGAGCGGCTCCACCTCGCGGAGAAGACCATCAAGAACTACGTCTCCAGCCTGCTGTCGAAGCTGGGCATGGAACGGCGCTCGCAGGCCGCGGCGTACGTGGCCCGGCTCCAGGCCGAGCGCCACTGACGGCCCCGGAAGCCCGGCACGGGCCCGTACCTCACCGAGGTGCGGGCCCGCATCGCACTGAGATGCGGGTCGTCTCTTCACCCGTACGGGGCAGCCGGGCCCCCGGGGCCGCATTCGGGACCTACGTCCTTCCGAAGGCGGGGCGGGGGCCCCTTTCCCGACACCGGCCGGTGGCGGAGAGTGGATGCCATGTCCACCGACGAGATCCGCGCCCTCGAGCTGCTGCACCGCGTCTCCTACGGCCGGGTGGCGACGAGCATGCGGGCGATGCCGTTCGTCGCCCCCGCCCGGCACATCGTGGTCGACGGCCGCGTCCTGCTCCGGATGCACCAGGGGCTCGGCTACCACCGCGCCTGCAGCGGCAGTGTCGTCGCGTACGGCGCGGACAACTTCAACTCCGGCTCCGAGCACCTCTGGTCCGTGCAGTTCACCGGCACCGCCGAGATCGTCGAGCCGACCGAGGGGGAACTCGCGGCCTTCGGTCCCGAACCCGAGGTCGTGGACGGCGAGCCCTTCGCCCCGGTCTACATGCGGATCGAACCGCAGTTCGTGACGGTGCACGCGCTCGACTACGCGAGCGAGACCCCGGCGACCCGTCCCGCCGCCCGTTCCGTGCGGCGACACCTCCACCACGTAGCGTGATCTAACATCTGGCGGGTGCCGCGCTCATCTGAAACGCTCGCCCCGCCGGCCGCCCGGCTCCCCGGCGTCCCACCCGCGCGCCCCGGTGCCACCCCACCCGCCCGACCCGGCATCCCACCCGCCCGGCCGGACGCCGGCCCCGCCGTCCGGCCCACCGCCACCCCCGGTCGGCCCACCGCCCCAGCGCCCGGCGGGGCCCCCCGCGCCACACCCGCCCCGCCCGTCGGCGCCCTGCTCCGCCGACACCGGCACGCCGGGGAACCCCTGGCTTGCGTGCCCGTCGCCGAGGGGCTGCTCAACCGGGGCTTCCGCCTCTCCACCACCCGCGGCACCTACTTCCTCAAGCAGCACCTCGACGCCCCCACCGCCGACCGCGCCACCATCGCCCGCCAGCACCGCGCCACCCAGCGGCTGCACGCCCTCGGCCTGCCCGTCGCCCCGCCCCTGCCCGACGCCACCGGCCGCACGGTCGCCGTCATCGACGGCCACTGCTACGCCCTGCACCCCTGGATCGACGGCCGCCACCGCGACGGCACCCAGCTCTCCACCGGCTGCTCCCGGCGCCTCGGCACCCTCCTCGGCCAGGTCCACACCGCCCTGGACCGGGTGATGGAGCCCCCGGAGCACCCGGGGCCCGACGGAACGTGCGGGGCCGACGACGGCGGCCGGGCGAGCGCCGACCTCCAGGACACCTTCCTGGCCATCGACGAACTGATCCGTCTCGCCCGCGCGCACCGCCCCCACGACAGCTTCGACGCGCTCGCCGAGCACCGGCTCAGGGAGCGGCGCAGGCTCCTGGCCCAGCACGCCCACCACCGGCCGCCGCCCGCCGCGGCCGCCGGCTGGGTGCATGGCGACTTCCACCCCCTGAACCTGCTCTACCGGGGCGCGGAGCCCGCCGCGATCGTCGACTGGGACCGGCTCGGGGTTCGCCCCAGGGCCGAGGAGGCCGTCAGGGCAGCCGCCATCTTCTTCGTACGGCCGGGCGGCGAACTGGCCCTGGAGAAGGTGCGGGCGTACGCGCGCGCGTACCGGCGGGCGACGGGCGCCGACCGCGCCGAGCTGGCGGCGGCGGCGCACCGGGTGTGGTGGGAGCGGCTCAACGACTTCTGGACGCTGCGCTGGCGCTACCAGTTGCACGACCGAAGGGCCGACCCGCAGTTTCCCGCGGTGTCGGCCCTGGCGGTCTGGTGGACCCGTGAGTACGACGCGGTACGCGACGCGTTCACGGGGTGAGTCCGGGCGGTGAGGCTCCGCCCGTACCGGTCATTCGGTCCCGTTGTCGTCGCCCGTCGGAGGCGGGTCCTCGTTGCCGCCGTCGCTGGGGCCGGTCGAGGTGCCGGTCGACGGCTCGCCCGTCGGCTCGGTCGGCGGCGTGGTCGTCTTCGTCGGCTCGCCCGTGGGGTCGGTGGGCGGCGCGGTCGTCGTCGTCGGCTCGCCCGTGGGCTCGGTGGGCGGCGGGGTCGTGGTCGGCGGTGCCGTCGTCACCGGCGGCGGGGTGGTGGTCCACGTCTGGTCGCCGGTCCACGTGCCGGGGTCCGTCGAGGGCTGCTCGGACGGCTCCTCCGAAGGAGTCGGCTCCTCGGAGGCCTTCGAGGGGGTGTTGCTGACGGTCGGCTTGTCGACGCCCGTCTTCTTGCCGTTGTCGCCCGCCTTGTCGAGGGCGAAGAAGACGCCGGCGACGACCGCGATCACCGCGAGCGCGGCGAACAGCCACACCTTGCCCCGGCCACCGCCGCCACTGCCACCGCCCTGCGGGCCGTAGCCACCGCCGCCGCCCGTACCGCCGCCGTCGTATCCGCCGTACCCGCCGTCGTCCGGGTTCATCGGCGGCAGGATCGGGCCCTGCGCGGTCTCGCCGTGCATGGGGTGGCCCATGGCGGTCGTCGCGGCCACGCCGCCGACCGGGGTGTGCCCGCCCTCGTGCATCACGACCGGGCCGGTGTTCCACGTGCCGGTGTGGCCGCCCTGCTGCTGGAGCATCTGCAGGCCGTACTGGATGAGGGCGCGCATCTCCTCCGCGCTCTGGAACCGGTCGTCCGGGTCCTTCGCGAGCGAGCGCATCACCAGACCGTCCAGCTCCGGCGGCACGGAGTGCGTGACGTCGGACGGCGGGACCGGTACGTCCTGGACGTGCTGGTACACGACGGACAGCGGGGTCTCACCGGTGAACGGGGGCCGCAGCGCGAGCAGTTCGTAGAGGAGGCAGCCCGTCGCGTACAGGTCGGAGCGGTGGTCGACGGCCTTGCCGAGCGCCTGCTCGGGGGACAGGTACTGGGGCGTGCCCATGACCATGCCGGTCTGCGTCATCGTCGACTGCGCGCCGTGCAGGGCGCGGGCGATGCCGAAGTCCATGACCTTCACGGCGCCGCCGTGGGTGATGATCACGTTGGCCGGCTTGATGTCGCGGTGCACGATGCCGTGCTGGTGCGAATAGGCCAGCGCCTCCAGGACTCCGGAGACGATGATGAGGGCCTGCTCGGGACCCGGGGCCTCCGCGCTGAGCAGCAGGTCGCGGATGGTGCGGCCCTCGACCAGCTCCATCACGATGTACGGCACGGGGCGGCCGGCCACCAGGTCCTCGCCGGAGTCGTACACGGCGACGATCGCGTGGTGGTTGAGACCGGCGACGGACTGCGCCTCGCGGGTGAAGCGCGCCTTGGACACCGGGTCCTCGGCGAGATCGGCGCGGAGCAGCTTGACGGCGACCGTGCGCCCGAGGCGTACGTCCTCGGCGGCGAAGACCTCCGCCATGCCGCCGCGGCCCAGACGGTGCGTCAGCCGGTAGCGGCCGTCGCCGACGACGCCGCCGACGCCCCAGGACTCCGCTGACGCGTCCGGCACACCGCCACCTGATCCGGATTCGGGTGCCATCAGTCCTCGCCGTCGTCTGTCGTGCCGTGTCCAGTCGTCACGCTACAGGCTCCGTACGACATCACGGTCCGAGATGGACCGGCCATCCAACCCCGCCCACGTACGCCTGTGCAAATTCGGCGGGTTTCCTCCGCCACTTCGGAAACGGTTCGGCGAAGCTTCCTGTGCGGAGGGTCACGGAACGGGCACCCGGCTTGACGTGTCACTGCCCTCGGGCAGACTTGGCCAGTAAATTCCGGATCAACGCCGCCACGCGCGCGTAGGGGGAAGCACAGATGAGCCAGGACGGCGCACAGGGCCGCTATGCGGGCGGTTCGGTCGCGGGCGGCCGGTACCAGCTGCGCGACCTACTCGGCGAGGGCGGCATGGCGTCGGTGTACCTGGCCTACGACAGCGCGCTCGACCGGCAGGTCGCCATCAAGACGCTGCACACCGAGCTCGGCCGGGAACAGTCCTTCCGCGAGCGCTTCCGGCGCGAGGCGCAGGCGGTCGCGAAGCTGTCGCACACCAACATCGTCTCGGTCTTCGACACCGGCGAGGACACCCTCGACGGCGCCGTCATGCCGTACATCGTCATGGAGTACGTGGAGGGGCAGCCGCTCGGCTCGGTCCTCGCGGCGGACGTGCGGCAGTACGGCGCGATGCCGGCCGACAAGGCGCTGAAGGTCACGGCCGACGTGCTCGCCGCCCTCGAGGTCAGCCACGAGATGGGCCTGGTCCACCGCGACATCAAGCCCGGCAACGTGATGACGACCAAGCGCGGCGTGGTCAAGGTCATGGACTTCGGCATCGCGCGGGCCATGCAGTCCGGGGTCACGTCGATGACGCAGACCGGCATGGTCGTCGGCACCCCCCAGTACCTCTCCCCCGAGCAGGCCCTCGGGCGCGCGGTGGACGCCCGGTCCGACCTCTACTCGGTCGGCATCATGCTGTTCCAGCTGCTCACCGGCCGTCTTCCCTTCGACGCCGACTCCCCGCTGGCCATCGCGTACGCGCACGTGCAGGAGGAGCCGGTCGCCCCGTCCACCGTCAACCGGGCGGTGACACCGGCGATGGACGCGCTCGTCGCCCGCGCGCTGCGAAAGAACCCGAACGAGCGGTTCCCGAGCGCGGCGGCGATGCGCGACGAGTGCCTGCGGGTGCTCTCGGCCGGTCAGACCGGCGCCCCGGTGATCGTGCAGGGCGGCCCGGTCACCAGCGGCGCGGGCGTCGGATCCGCGGTGTTCCCGCCCGTCGGCCAGACGCCGCCGCCGACCCCGCAGCCCGGCCCGCACGGCGTGCAGCAGCCCTACCAGCCGGGACCGTACGGCCCCGCGACCCCCGCGCCCGCCCCGTCGTACGGCTACCCGCAGCAGGCGCCGAACCCCGTGTCGGCGTACCAGACCCCGGCTCCCGCGCCGGCGCAGTACCAGACCCCGGCGCCCGCGCCGTACGCCCCGGCGCACACGCCCGCCCCGACCGGCGGCGGCTCCCGGCGGAACACGCCGGTGCTGGTGGGCGCGATCGTCGTCGCCCTGCTCACGATCGGCGGCGTCTTCCTGGTCGTCAACCAGAAGGAGGACGACCCGAAGGCGGGCGGCACGGGGGGCACCGGCGGCACGACCACGGAGACCCAGACGGCGGCCCCCGGCCACAAGGGCCCGGATCTGACCAAGACCATCGACCCGAAGAAGTGCACGCAGCCGACGGAGTCGAACGACGACCCGGAGAAGTTCGAGGTCCCGAACTTCACCTACAAGAACATCCAGTCGGTGAAGGACTGCGTCCAGGCGGCCGGGTGGAAGATCATGACCCAGACCCCGGTGGACGAGGCGACGTACGGCGAGGGCACGGTCCTGCAGCAGTACCCGCCGGCGGGTGAGGACATCACCGACAAGGACGCCGAGTTCACCCTCAGCATCTCCACGGGAAACCCGCCGCAGTAGGCCGGACGCCCGCCCGGGCCTTCGTCCTCCCCTCCCGCCTACGCCTGCCGCCACCGTCCCGGATGCCGGAAATCTCCCGTCATGTGACGCTGAGTCGACCAGTCGGCGCCTCGGTACGGGAGGGGGTCACCCGGTGACTCCAGCATTCCGCAGGGCACGGGCGCGGGCTCTCAGCCCCGCGCTCACCTGCGTGTTCGCCTGCGCGTGCGCCCTGTACGCCGCGCCCCCCGGCTACGGGGAGAGCCTGGCGTACGGGGCGGAGGCGCCCGCCACGTCGGTGGGCACCACGGCGCCGCCGCCCCCGGCCGGCACCACCCCGGCGGCCCCCTCCTCGACGCCTCCCGCGTCACCCTCGGCGTCCCCCTCCTCCGGCGCGCCGTCCGCGACCGCCACCCGCTCCGGGACGCCCTCCGCCACCCGCCCCGGCACGCCCTCGGGCTCCGCTTCTCCCGGGCGAACCGGGGTCGCCGGTACGCCTCCGCCCCCGGCGCCCGCGCCGACCGGCACCGGGGCACCCACCGCGTCCGCGTCGACCGCCGGGCCCAGCGACGCCCCCGCCCCCAGCGGCTCCGCCTCCCTGGCCGGGCGGCCGGCGGGTGAGGGGCGGCCCCGACCCGGCCGCTCCGTGCCGCCCAGCCCGTCCGCGACCGCCACGGAGACCGCCGTCGACGCCCCTCGTACCGAAACGGCAACAGAACCGGGCGCCCAGGAGGTCGAAGGGGGCGAGGCCGAAGCGGTACGCGAGGAGGACCCGGTCGTGACGGAGGCGGTGCCCGCCAGCCGGCCCGCCGCCGCGCCGCGCATGGCGGCGGAAGCGACGCCGCCCCTCGTCGACCAGCGGATTCCCGTCCTCACCTTGGGGGTGGGGCTGTCCCTGATGGGGCTCGGGATCGGTTTCCTCGGGGTGCGGATGCGCCGCCGCTGAGCCGTTCGGCGCGCCCGGGTCCCCCTTGAGGCGGACCCCCCGCTTCCGTCTCAGGGCGGTTGTCGGCTCGGGCATACCCGGTATACATACTGAGTATGTCGATCCGCCACGGGCTCCTCGCCCTCCTCGAACGCGGCCCTCGGTACGGTTCCCAGCTCCGTACGGAGTTCGAGTCCCGCACCGGTTCCACCTGGCCGCTCAACGTCGGCCAGGTCTACACGACCCTCAGCCGGCTGGAGCGCGACGGCATGGTCGCCCAGGGCGGCGAGGACGCGGCCGGGCACGCGCTCTACGCGATCACCGACAGCGGTCGCGCCGAGCTCAAGGCCTGGTTCGAGAAGCCGGTCGACCGCACCAGCCCCGCCCGTGACGAGCTGGCCATCAAGCTCGCCATGGCCGTCGGCGCCCCCGGCGTCGACATCCGCGACGTCATCCAGTCCCAGCGCCACCACACCGTGAAGGCGATGCAGGACTACACCCGCCTGAAGGCCCAGGCGCTCGTCGCCGTCGAGAACGGCGGCGCACAGGAGCGGGACGACGTGGCCTGGCTGCTCGTCCTGGAGCAGCTGATCTTCCAGACCGAGGCCGAGGCGCGCTGGCTCGACCACTGCGAGTCCCGGCTGATCCGCCTGTCCGCGACAGCCGCGAGGACCACGGCGACCACGGCGACCTCGACGGCCACGGACGCCCGGAGCACACCGGCCGCGCCTGCCCCAGCCACGCCCGCCCCGACCACACCACCCGCGGCCGGGGCGCGCTGACCGCACGCCGGCGCCCACCCCGTACCGCTCTCGCACCACCTTCCACCGCTCGATCCCGGACCCGGCCGACCGCCGGGTGCGTCCAAGGGGGACCCCTCATGTCCGCACAGCAGCCCGTGCTGCAACTCCAGAACCTGGCCCGCGTCCACGGCGCGGGCGCCACCGAGGTGCACGCCCTGCGCGGCATCGACCTCGCCGTGTACCCCGGTGAACTCGTCGCCGTCATGGGCCCCTCCGGCTCCGGCAAGTCCACGCTCCTGACCATCGCGGGCGGCCTCGACACCCCCACCTCGGGCCGGGTGATCGTCGAGGACACCGACATCACCACCGCGAGCGTCAAGGAACTGGCCGCCCTGCGCCGCCGCAGCATCGGCTACGTCTTCCAGGACTACAACCTCATCCCGGCCCTGACCGCCGCCGAGAACGTGGCCCTCCCCCGTGAGCTCGACGGGACCTCCGCCCGCAAGGCGCGCGTCGAAGCCCTCACGGCACTGGAGGAGATGGGACTCGGCCACCTCGCCGACCGCTTCCCCGACGAGATGTCCGGCGGCCAGCAGCAGCGGGTCGCCATCGCCCGCGCCCTGGTCGGCGACCGACGGCTCGTCCTCGCCGACGAGCCGACCGGCGCCCTCGACTCCGAGACCGGCGAGTCCGTGCTCGCCCTGCTCCGTTCCCGCTGCGACGCGGGTGCCGCCGGAGTCCTCGTCACCCATGAGCCGCGGTTCGCCGCCTGGGCGGACCGGGTCGTGTTCCTGCGGGACGGCGCGATCGTCGATCAGACCGTACGCAACGACGCCGAGTCCCTGCTGTCGGGCCAGGTGGCCGAAGCGTGAAGACCTGGCTCCACTCCTGGCGGGCCGCGATCCGCATCGCCCGTCGCGACGCCTGGCGTTCCAAGGGCCGCAGCGCCCTCGTCCTGGCGATGATCGCCCTGCCCATCCTGGGCGTCAGCGGCCTCGATCTGACCTACCGCAGCTCCGAACTCTCCCCCGCCGAACGGGTGGAGCGGTCGATGGGCGCGGCCGACGCGATATTCAGGGACGCCCAGGTCGAGGGCGTTCCGATCCTGCAGGACCCGCTGGGCGAGATGCACACGCCGGCCAAGGACTACAAGGACCAGGCGTGGCCGAACGGCCGCACCGACGTCACCAAGGCGATCCCGGCGGGTTCCACGGTCCTCACGGACCGCTCCGGTCCGGCCAAGCTGACCACGGCCCACGGTCTGCTCACGACCGACGTCCGTGAGCTGAAGGCGTCCGACCCGATCACCCGCGGCATCACGACCCTCCTCTCGGGGCGTTACCCGGAGAAGTCCGACGAGGTCATGGCGACCTCGCAATTCCTGGAGGTCAGCGGTCTGTCGGTCGGATCGACCCTTTCCGCCCGCAACTTCGACCGTACGTATCGGATCGTCGGCTCCTACGAACTTCCCGACGCGCTCGGCACCGCCCAGGTCAACGCGCTGCCGGGGGCCTTTCTCGCCCCGTACGCGAAAGCGGTCGAGAAGTCCGGTCTGCCCGCCCCCGACAACTCCACCGCGTACCTGGTGAAGAAGTCCGGTGGTTTCACGTGGAACACGGTCCAGCAGATCAACACCAAGGGCGTTGCGGTCACTTCCCGTGCCGTCCTCCTCGACCCGCCCGCCGAGTCCGAGGTGCCGCTGTACGCGAAGGAGGGCTGGGGAGCCTGGGACTCCAGCCCGGGGGCCGACGCCGCCGAACTCGCCGCCGTCGGCACCGTCGTCGGCCTGGCCATGCTGGAGATCTGTCTCCTCGCCGGACCCGCCTTCGCGGTCGGCGCCCGCCGCTCGCGCCGCCAGCTCGGTCTGGTCGGGGCCAACGGCGGCGCCCGCAGCCACATCCGCGCCATCGTGCTGAGCGGTGGCCTCGTCATCGGCGTGGCCGCGGCCGTCATCGGCACGGTCCTCGCCGTGGTCCTCACGCTGGCGCTGCAGCCGGTCCTCGAGGACATGATGAAGCAGCGGTTCGGCGCCTTCGACGTCCGGCCGCTCGAACTCCTCGGCATCGCGCTGCTCGCCGTCCTGACCGGTCTGCTCGCCGCCATCGTCCCGGCGGTGACCGCCTCCCGGCAGACCGTCCTCGCCTCCCTCACGGGGCGGCGCGGTGTCCGTCGCAGCAGCCGCGTCCTGCCCCTGATCGGCCTCGCGTCCGTCCTCCTGGGCGGCGCGATCGCACTCTTCGGCTCGATCGTCACCGAGTCGTTCGTCATCGTGGCGGGCGGATCCGCCATCGCCGAGCTGGGTGTCGTCGCCATGACCCCGGCCCTGGTGGGGCTCTTCGGCCGGACCGGACGCTGGCTGCCGCTCTCGCCGCGGCTCGCGCTCCGGGACGCCGTCCGGAACCGGGGGCGTACGGCACCCGCCGTCGCCGCCGTCCTCGCCGCCGTCGCGGGCACGGTCGCCGTCTCCACCTTCATGGCCAGCAGCGAGGCACAGAACAGGGCCGCCTACGAGGCCCGTCTGCCGCACGGAGCGGTCTCCACCTTCGTCATGGAGGAGGGCGGCCGGGACGTCCCCGCGGTCCGCGAGGCGGTCCAGCGCTACCTCCCCGTCGACGTCCGCGCCGACGTCGAGCGGGTCTCGGTCGGCAAGCCCGGCTGCGACCCCTGGGGCGGCGGCGGCCAGGACTGCGGCCGCTACGAGGTCGTGCTTCCCAAGGCGAACGAGTGCCCGCTGTACGCCACCGCCCTGCCCGGCGCCGGCGACCCCAGCGAGAAGTACACCCCCGACCAGCGACGGAAGATGATCACCGAGGACTGGCGCTGCGCCCAGTCCTCCGGCGGCGGCTGGGTCTCCGTCGACGGCGGCCTGCTCGTCGGTGACGCGAAGGTCCTCCAGGTCCTCGGCGTCGACGACCCGGGGGCCGTGAAGGCCCTCGCCGAGGGGAAGATCGTCTCCTTCTCCCGGGCCGCGATCGACAAGAACGGCACCGTCGGGATCAAGCAGGTCACCGACATCGCCGCCGCCGACAAGGCCATGGAGAAGGGCCTGCCCGCACCCGGGAAGGTCAGCTCCGTCCCCGCCTACCTGGTGCCCGAGGGGCAGGAGTCCTACGGCGTCCGACTGCTGATGACCCCGGCCACCGCGAAGGCCGCCGGTCTCGCCACCCTGCCGGCGGGTGCGTACTTCAGCACCGAGCGGATGCCGGGCACCGAGGAGCGCCAGAAGCTGGACGGCGAGCTCGCCAAGCTCGGCAGCAATGTCGACCTGCACGTGGAGCAGGGCTTCGTCAACGACGACAGCCTCTTCGTGATCGCGCTGGCCGTCTTCGCCGGCCTCGTCACGATCGGCGCCGCAGGCATCGCGACCGGTCTCGCCCAGGCCGACGCGGAGGCCGACCTGAAGACGCTCGCGGCCGTAGGCGCCCCGCCCCGGGTCCGCCGTACGCTCAGCGGCTTCCAGTGCGGAGTCGTCGCGGCGATGGGCGTGATCCTCGGATCGGCGGCCGGCGTGCTGCCGGCGATCGGGCTCCGGCTCACCGAGGAGCGCGAGGCGATCGGATACTACGAGGAGGCGATCCGCCAGGGCTGGGACAACGGCCTGTCGGGCCCGCCGTACGTCCCGATCGTCATCCCCTGGGAGACGCTCGCGGGCCTGCTCGTCGCCGTACCGCTGGGTGCCGCCCTGCTCGCCGCCCTGGTGACCCGCTCGCGCGGCGCGCTGGCCCGGCGCGCGGCGACCTGACGTTCTTCGTTGCCGTCCTGTGCCCCTGTACGAGGGTGGATCACCCTCGTACAGGGGCACACCGTGTGATGACGCGTATGTACGAGAGAATGGCGGCATGGAGATGCCGAGGAATGACAGGTCGCAGGAGAGCCCCCAGGTCCTCATCGTGGGACAGGACGGGATGGCACTCGGCGGCGTTCAGGGCGACGACGAACCCCGCGAGGTCCCGGTGACGGAAATGGTCGAGCAGCCTGCGAAGGTCATGCGGATCGGCAGCATGATCAAGCAGCTCCTGGAGGAAGTACGCGCGGCACCTCTCGACGAGGCCAGCCGGGTCAGGCTCAAGGACATCCACGCCAGCTCCGTGAAGGAACTCGAGGACGGGCTCGCGCCCGAGCTGGTCGAGGAACTGGAGCGTCTCTCCCTGCCGTTCACGGACGAGGCGATCCCCTCCGAGGCGGAGCTGCGCATCGCGCAGGCGCAGTTGGTGGGCTGGCTGGAGGGCCTCTTCCACGGTATCCAGACGGCGCTGTTCGCCCAGCAGATGGCGGCTCGCGCGCAGTTGGAGCAGATGCGCAGGGCGCTGCCGCCGGGTGCGTCGCACGACGATGACGACGACGACCGCGGCAACGGTCACGCGATCCGCTCGGGGCCGTACCTGTAGGACGTCACCCCGCGAGACGAGAGGGGCCCGGCACATGGGTGCCGGGCCCCTCCCTCGTATGCCTAGGGGGCGAGCAGCAGGACCTTGCCGACGTGGGTACCGGATTCCAGGGCTCGGTGGCCCTCGGCGGCGTCCGTCAGCGGCACCGTCCGGTCGACGACCGGCCGGACCGTGCCCGCGGCGACCAACGGCCAGACGTGTTCCCGGACGGCGGCGACGATCGCCGCCTTCTCGTGCTCCGGGCGGGACCGCAGCGTCGTGGCGAGCACGGCGGCGCGCTTCGCGAGGAGCGCCCCGAGGTTCAGCTCGCCCTTCACGCCGCCCTGGAGACCGATGATGACAAGGCGGCCGTTCACGGCCAGCGCCTTCACGTTCCGCTCCAGGTACTTGGCGCCGACGATGTCCAGGATGACGTCCGCACCCGCCCCGTCGGTCGCCTTGTGCAGCTCCTCGACGAAGTCCTGCTCGCGGTAGTCGATGAGGATGTCCGCGCCGAGACCGGCGCAGCGCGCCAGCTTCTCGGGGCCCCCGGCGGTGACCGCGACCCGCGCCCCGACCGCCTTCGCCAGCTGGATCGCCATCGTGCCGATCCCGCTCGCGCCGCCGTGCACGAGCAGCGTCTCGCCCGGCCGCAGGTGCGCGATCATGAAGATGTTGGACCAGACCGTGCAGGCCACCTCGGGAAGCGCCGCGGCCGTGGCCAGGTCGACGCCCTCCGGAACGGGGAGCAGCTGGCCGGCCGGGACGACGACCTTCTCCGCGTAACCGCCGCCGGCGAGCAGTGCGCACACCTCGTCGCCGACGGACCAGCCGGACACCCCGGGGCCGAGGGCGGCGATCCGGCCCGAGCACTCCAGGCCGGGGTACGGGGAGCTGCCGGGCGGCGGGTCGTAGAAGCCCTGGCGCTGGAGCAGATCGGCGCGGTTCACGGCGCTCGCCACCACCTCGACGAGCACCTCGCCCTCGCCGGGTACGGGATCGGGCACCTCGGCCCAGACGAGGGCCTCGGGGCCACCGGGTTCCGGAATCGTGATCGCATACATGGCGGCGAGGCTACTCCCGCCGCCACATCGCGGCCCGGTGCCGGGTACTCAGTCCTGCGGCGGCGTGGTGAGCGGGGTGACGGCGGCGGCGCGCACGATGGTGATCACCCGGTCGGTGAGCTGGAGCGGGCTGGCCGCGGGGTCGTCGTAGCCGAGCAGCCGGTGGCCCCGGAGCACGCTGACCACCAGGTCGCCGGTCTCCCGCACGCTCTTGCCGACCTCGCTCTTGGTGACCGGGCGCTCCACCAGGTCCAGGCCGGAGCCCTGCTGGATGAGGTCCTCCATCACCGTGCCGGCGCTGGGGCTCAGCACGGAGAGGCCGAGCAGACGCCCGGCGGCGCTGGCGCTGGTGATGACCGCGTCCGCACCGGACTGGCGCAGCAGCGGCGCGTTCTCCTCCTCGCGGACGGCGGCGACGATCTTCGCGCCCCGGTTGAGCTGGCGGGCCGTGAGGGTGACCAGGACCGCCGTGTCGTCGCGCTGGGTGGCGATGACGATCTGCCGGGCCCGCTGCACCTCGGCGCGGAGCAGCACGTCGCTGCGGGTCGCGTCGCCGATGACGCCGACGAATCCGTCCGCGTTCGCCGTCTCGATCACCTTGTTGGAGGGGTCGACGATGACGATCTGGTCCTTGCTCAGCCCGGTCGAGCAGAGGGTCTGGATCGCGGACCGCCCCTTGGTGCCGAATCCGACGATGACGGTGTGGTCGCGCAAGGTGGACCTCCAGCGGTTCAGCCGGAACTCCTCGCGGGTCCGCTCGGTGAGGACTTCGAGGGTGGTGCCGACCAGGATGATCAGAAACAGCACGCGCAGGGGCGTGACCAGCAGGATGTTGGCGAGCCGCGCCGTGTCGCTGTACGGCACGATGTCGCCGTATCCGGTGGTGGAGAGCGTGACGGTCGCGTAGTAGGCGCAGTCGAGGAAGTCGAGCGTCCCGTTGGCGTTGTCGTGGTAGCCGTCACGGTCGACGTAGACGATGAGGACGGTCAGGAGGAGCACGCCGAGCGCCATGAGCAGCCGCTTGCCGACCTGGCGCAGCGGCCGCTCGATCACCCGGCGGGGCAGGCTGACCCGGGGGCCGCTGATCCGCTCGTCCGCGTGGCGTGCCATCACGTCACGACTGGGAAGTTTCACGTGAAACACGCTCCTTGGGCCGGTACGGCCCCCTCTGCCGCCGGCCAGGGAAGGTCGAGGACATCCAGCTCCTGGCCGGGACGTGCTCCGCCCGGCGGGACGACGGCCAGGCCGTCCGCGGCGGCGATGCCCCGGAGCATGGCAGGTCCGTTGTAACGCAGGGGTACGGCCCGTCCGCCGCGGCGGACGACGGGGACGAGCCGCGTGTCGTGCGGATGCCCGTGCACCTCGTCCTGGACGGGTACGCGGGCGACCTCGTTCCCGGCCCCCGACCCGGACCCCGACCCGGACGCGGACCCGGCTCCGACTCCGGCTCCGGCGAGGGCCGTGAGCAGGGGCTCGGCGAGGGTGAGGAGGCCGGAGACGGCGGCGAGCGGGTTGCCGGGGAGCCCGACGAGATGCCGGACTGGGCCGGTTCCGGTGGGCTCGGCGTCGAGGCGGGCGAGCAGCATCGGGTGGCCGGGCCGGACCTTCACCCCGTCGACCAGGAGGGTGGCTCCGGCCCTGTCGAGCACGCCGTGGACATGGTCCACGGGCCCGGCGGCGGTCCCGCCGGTCGTGACGACGAGGTCGGCGCCGGAGCCGGTGACGGCGGCGTACAGCTCTTCGGCGTCGTCGCCGATCCGCCGGGTGGCGAGGACATCGGCGCCGAGCGCCGTCAGCCAGGGGCCGAGCATCGGGCCGAGGGCGTCGCGGATGAGCCCGTCGTGGGGGAGTCCCGCCGTGAGCAGTTCGTCGCCGAGGACCAGAATCTCCACCCGGGGCCGGCACGGTACGGGCAGCTCGTCGTAGCCGGCGGCGGCGGCGAGGCCCAGGACGGCGGGGGTCACACGGGTGCCCGGCGGAAGCAGCTCGTCGCCGGAGCGGCACTCCTGTCCCCGGGGACGGATGTCCTGCCCGGGTACCACCTCGCGCAGGGCGTGCAGCAGGGTGGCGCCGCTCACCGCACCCGTTCCTCCCTGCGCGGTCCGGGAGTGCTCGGTACGCACGACGGCGGTGGTCCCGACGGGGACGGGGGCTCCGGTGGCGATCCGCACGGCCTCGCCGGCGGCCGGTACGGCGGCGGGCGCGTGACCGGCGAGCACGGCGCCGTCCTCGCGAACGATCCACGGACCCGGCCCGGCGACCGCCCAGCCGTCCATGGCGGAGGTGTCGAAGGGCGGCAGGTCGGTGAGGGCGAGGAGCGGCCCGGCGAGGACCTGTCCGAGCGCCTGGCCGAGCGGAACGCCCAGCGGCGCCCGTCCGGCCCGTGCGTCCGCGCCGGCGCGGACGGCGACGGCCCGCGCCTCCGGCCACGCGGTCGCCCGGTGCGGCTGTCCGTCCCGCGCGTCGGCCGCTGTTCCCGGGGCCACCGGGAGGGGATCCTTCAGGTTCATCCGGCCTCGTCCTGCTCGGCCGCCCAGCGCTGGGCGAGCGCGGCGGCCTTGCGGGCGGCCTCGGCGACCGCCTCCGGACCGCCCTCGGCGCCCGCGCGTGCCGCCGCGTATCCGACCAGGAAGGTGGTCAGGGGCGCGGCGGGGCGGGCCACCCCGTGGGCGGCGTCACGGGCCAGATCGAGCAGCACGTCGGTGTCGACGTCCAGCTCGATGCCCAGTTCGTCCTTGACTGCGGTGATCCATTCATCCAGCACGGTTCCATGCTCCCTGATGCGCGCCCGGGCCGTGGCGATGTCCTCCCAGGTGTCGCAGTCGAAGGAGGCGAGCGGCCCGGCGGCGAGCCGGACGGGGCGGAGCACCTGGGTGAGGTGGCGCAACGGCATGTGGGCCAGGCCGCGGTGATCCTGCGTGAGTCGGCGCAGTTCCCGTCGCAGCGGCTCGGTCCGGTACGCGGCGACCAGCGGCTGGTCCCGTCCTTCACTGTCGGCGAGGAGGGCGACGTCCGCCTCGGGTGTCTCGTCGAGCGCCGCGAGGAGGCGCCGGACGGTGTCCCGGTCCAGGAAGGGCAGGTCGGCGGAGAGGACGAGGAGGGCGGCGGCGTCCGTCTCCCGGACTCCGGCGTCGAGCGCGGCCACCGGTCCGCCGCCGGGCGGCTCCTCCCGGGTCCAGCGGACAGGACGGAGCGTGGGGCGCGGATCGCCGACGACCACGGTGAGGCCCGCGTCGGGGCAGGCCGCGAGGACCCGGTCGAGGAGGGTCCGTCCTCCGACGCGTACCGCGGGCTTGTCGGATCCGCCGAGGCGCCGGGCGGCGCCTCCGGCGAGCACGACGGCGTCGTATGCGGTGGTCATCCCAGCAGTATGGGGCGCGGGGCGCCACGGCCGCGCGCCCCGTCCCATCCAGAGAGACGGTCCGGGCCGCGCGCCGGGGGACGGAGGAGCCGTCCGGGCCGCCGCCGGAGGGGCGGCCCGGGCAGGCATGGGCCGCCGCCGGAGGGACGGACGGGCCGTCAGAGCGTGCGGAGCAGGACCGCGGGCTGCTCGACGCAGTCCGCCACGTACCGCAGGAAGCCTCCGGCCGTGCCGCCGTCGCAGACGCGGTGGTCGAAGGTGAGCGAGAGCTGCACCACCTGACGGACGGCCAATTCGCCCTGGTGGACCCAGGGCTTGGGGATGATCCGGCCGACACCGAGCATGGCGGCCTCGGGGTGGTTGATGATCGGCGTGGATCCGTCGACCCCGAACACCCCGTAGTTGTTCAGGGTGAACGTGCCGCCCGTCAGATCGGCCGGAGTCAGCGCCGACTGCCGGGAGGCCTCCGTCAGTCGGGCGAACTCCGCGGTGAGCGACTCGGCCGTGCGCGTCCCCGCGTCCTTGACCACGGGCACGACGAGCCCGCGCGGGGTCTGGGCCGCGAAGCCGAGGTGCACGGACGGCAGCCGGACGATCTCCCGGGCGGCGGTGTCCACGGTGGAGTTGAGCTCGGGGAACCGGGCCAGGGCATGGACGCAGATCCGGGCGAGGAGCGCGAGCAGCGAGATCTTCGGCCCGCCCGCCGCGTTCATCGCCGCGCGCGCGGCCATCAGCTCGGTCGCGTCCGCGTCCACCCAGCAGGTCGCGTCCGGGATCTCCGTGCGGCTGCGTGACAGCTTGTCCGCCACGGCGCCGCGGACGCCGCGCAGCGGGATCCGCTCACCGGCCGGAGCGGGGCCCGAGGGCGCGGGGGTGGCGACGGGCGCGGGCGCGGGCACCTGCGCCGCCGCCGGACGATCCAGGGCGGCGAGGGCCAGCTCCACATCGGCCCGCAGGATCAGCCCCTCGGGCCCCGATCCGCGGACCTCCCGCAGATCGAGCCCCCGGTCCCTGGCCAGCTTCCGTACGAGCGGCGAGATGACCGGCACCGGGCCCTCGTGACCACCGGAACCCACGGCAACGGGCACCGGAGCGGCCGCCACCGGCACCGGTACGGGCGCGGGAGCGGCGGGGGCGGGCTTCTGCGACACCGCCGGGCTCTCGTGCCGTACCCGACGACGACGGGCGGCGGGCTCCGCCGTGCCGTACCCCACCAGCACGTTGCCCGACTGCTCCGAAGACCCGGAGGAGGCGGACTCCTCGGCGGCGGAGGCGGCCGGGACGGCGGCCCCGGACACCGCCGTGCCACCCCCCACCGCGACCGTCAGGAGCGGCGCGCCGACGGGCAGTTCGGAGCCCTCCTCGCCGTACCGGGCGGTGACGACACCGCCGTACGGACAGGGCACCTCGACCATGGCCTTGGCCGTCTCGACCTCGACGACCGGCTGGTCGATGGCGACGACGTCGCCGACGCTGACCAGCCAGCGGACGATCTCCGCCTCGGTGAGTCCCTCACCGAGGTCGGGCAGCTTGAACTCGAGCACCTGCGCCATCAGCTTCCCGCCTCCCACTGCAGCCGCGCCACCGCGTCGAGCACCCGGTCCACGCCCGGCAGATGGTGGCGCTCCAGCATCGGCGGCGGGTACGGGATGTCGAAGCCCGCGACCCGCAGCACCGGCGCCTCCAGATGATGGAAGCACCGCTCGGTCACGCGCGCGGCGATCTCCGCGCCGGGCCCGCCGAAGCCGGTCGACTCGTGGACCACGACCGCGCGGCCGGTGCGCCGCACCGAGGCGCAGACGGTCTCGTCGTCGAAGGGCACGAGCGAGCGCAGGTCGACGACCTCCAGGTCCCAGCCCTCGGCCTGGGCGGCCTCCGCCGCCTCCAGACAGACCGGCAGCGAGGGGCCGTAGGTGATCAGGGTGGCGCCGGTGCCCTGCCGCCGTACGACGGCCTTGCCGATCGGCTCCACGGGCGCGGGCGCCTCGGGGGACCAGTCGGACTTGGACCAGTAGAGCCGCTTGGGCTCCAGGAAGACCACCGGGTCGTCGGAGGCGATGGCCGCGCGCAGCAGCCCGTAGGCGTCCTCGACCGTGGCCGGGGTGACGACGTGCAGTCCGGGCGTGGCCGTGTAGTAGGCCTCGGAGGAGTCGCTGTGGTGCTCGACGCCGCCGATCCCGCCGCCGTACGGGACACGGATGACGATCGGCATCGGCATCGCGCCGCGCGTCCGGTTCCGCATCTTCGCCACGTGCGAGATCAGTTGCTCGAACGCCGGATAGGCGAACGCGTCGAACTGCATCTCGACGACCGGCCGCAGGCCGTACATCGCCATGCCGACGGCCGCGCCGAGGATGCCGGCCTCGGCCAGCGGGGTGTCCGTGCACCGGTCCTCGCCGAACTCCTTGGCGAGCCCGTCCGTGACCCGGAAGACGCCGCCGAGCGTGCCGACGTCCTCGCCCATCACATGGACGGTCGGGTCCTCGGCCATCGCGTCGCGCATGGCCCGCTGGAGCGCCTGCGCCATCGTGGCCGGCTTGGGCTTTCCGGCGTTCGCGGTGGTCCTGTCCGCCGCGGGTCCGGTGGTCGCCGTCGTCATCACGCCTCACCCTCGGCTTCGAGCTCGGCGCGCAGCTGCGCCGCCTGTTCGCGCAGCTGTGTCGTCTGCTCCGCGTACACGTGGGAGAAGAGGTCCATCGGGTCGAGCACCGGGTCGGCGTTCATCCGTTCGCGCAGCTCCGCGGCCATCGTCTCGGCGGCCTCCGCCGCCGCGCGCCTGCCGTCCTCGTCGAGCAGGCCACGCTCCGTCAGTTCTCTTTCGAGGATCAGGATCGGGTCGTGCGCCCGCCAGGTCTCGACCTCGCCGGCCGCGCGGTAGCGGGTGGCGTCGTCGGCGTTGGTGTGGGCGTCGATCCGGTACGTGATCGCCTCGACCAGGGTGGGGCCGCCGCCGCGCCGGGCGCGGGCCACGGCCTCGGTCAGCACCTGGTGGACGGCGACCGCGTCGTTGCCGTCGACGAGCCGGCCGGGCATCCCGTATCCGACGGCCTTGTGGGCCAGGGAGGGGGCGGCGGTCTGCTTGGCGAGCGGCACGGAGATCGCGAAGCCGTTGTTCTGGACGAAGAAGACCACGGGGGCCTGCCAGACGGCCGCGAAGTTCAGCGCCTCGTGGAAGTCGCCCTCGCTGGTGCCGCCGTCGCCGACCATGGCGAGCGCGACCACGTCGTCGCCCTTGAGCCGGGCGGCGTGGGCCAGGCCCACCGCGTGCGGCAGCTGTGTGGCGAGCGGGGTGCAGAGCGGCGCGATGCGGTGCTCGTGCGGGTCGTACCCGGTGTGCCAGTCGCCGCGCAGCAGCGTCAGCGCCTGGACCGGGTCGAGGCCGCGGGCGACGGCCGCGAGGGTGTCGCGGTACGAGGGGAAGAGCCAGTCCCGCTCCTCCAGGGCGAGGGCGGCGGCGATCTCGCACGCCTCCTGGCCCGTGGTGGACGGGTACACGGCGAGGCGGCCCTGCTTGGTGAGAGCGGTGGCCTGCGTGTTGTACCGGCGGCCGCGGATCAGCTCCGCGTAGAGCCGGAGCAGCAGCGCGGGGTCGGCGTCGGCCACGGCGTCCGTGCCGAGCACGCGCAGCGGCTCGGCGTCTGGCAGCAGCGGGGCGGGATCGGTCCGCGGCTGCCAGGCCGGCGGCGGGGTGGGCCGGTAGGCGGGAACGGCACCGGGCGGCTCTTGGACTGTCGAACTGCGCTGTTGCAACGAGTCCACCTCCTCGTGGGAGCGGGCATAAGACCCGAAGGCGGGTGGCGCGAGTGTGGCGCGCCTCACCTACCGATTGTTCGGTCGTGGAGGCATTTTGGCTACAGGCACCTCCAGCCTGTGGACAAACGGTTCTCCACAGCCTGGGATAGAAGCAGGTCGTCCAGCGGAGAGAGGCGGGGGGACATGGCGGATGAACAAATGGCCGTCGACCGGAGCGGGGTTCCGGCCGACGAACCGGGCAACACCCTCGGCGGAAGCGACGGAGAAGTGGCCGGCGAGGTCCTGAGCGCCCCTGTGGGCACCCCGACGGGCGCGCTTCCGGCACGCCCTCTGGACGCGATCGACCGGGACATCCTGCGCCTGCTGCAGACGGACGGCCGCGCCTCGGTACGCTCCGTGGCCGAACGGGTCCACGTGTCCCGGGCCAACGCCTACGCGCGCATCAACCGGCTCATCGACGACGGCGTGATCCGCGGCTTCAGCGCCCGCGTCAACCACGAACGGGCCGGCCACGGCGCCTCGGCCTACATCACGCTCAAGATCGTCCAGAACTCCTGGCGCACGGTCCGCGAGCAGCTCAGGGCGCTGCCTGGCGCCACGCACATCGCACTCGTCAGCGGGGACTTCGACGTACTGCTATTGGTCCACACGCCGGACAACCGGACGCTGCGCGAGCTGGTCCTCACCCGGCTCCAGGCGATCCCCGAGGTGCTGTCCACGCGCACGCTGCTGGTCTTCGAGGAGACGGACCTCAACACGGACCCGCGCGCCTGAGCCCGATGGCCGACTCAGGAGCCGTGAGCGCTGAGGGCCGCCTCAGGAGCCTGAGCCGCGACGGACCGCCCCGACGACCGCCCCGACGGACCCCTCCTCCGGAGCCGGACGGCCCTCAGCGGGCCGTCCGCAGCCCGTCGAAGGCCAGGTGGGCGACGGTCTCGGCGAGCTGCTCGCGCTCCGCCGTCGCGTCCGGATGCGGCCGGTACCACTCCACGAGTGAATTGATCATGCCGAAGAGCAGCCTGGTGGCGAGCCGTATGTCCACATCAGCGCGCAGATCGCCCTCGTCGGCGGCGGCCCTCAGCAGCTCGGACACCCGGTGGTCGAACTCGCGCCGCCGCTCCATCGCCCACCGCTCGGTGCCCGTGTTGCCGCGCACCCGCAGCAGCAGCGTCACGTACGGCAGCTCCGCGATCAGCACCTCGACCGTTCGCCGCGTGACGTACTCGACCCGCTCGACGGCCCGCCCCTGCCCGGCGCCCGGCTCGTCGAGGATCGCGAAGAGCCCGTCAAGCGCCCGGCTCACGGCCCGCCGCAGCAGCTCCTCCTTGCCGGACACGTGGTGGTAGATCGACGACTTGGAGATTCCGGCCGCCTTGGAGAGGTGCTCCATGGAGGTGCCGTCGTAGCCGCGCTCGTTGAAGACCCGGACAGCGACCGAGAGCAGCGTCTCGGGGGTGTACGTGTCGCGCTTCGCCGTGGTCATCAGGAGTCCTTCCCGTCCTCGGCGTATCCCCGGCGCACGAGGGCGACGCTCGGCGCGTACCGCCCCGTCGGATACCGCTCGTGCAGCTCCCCCAGCAGGCCGCACGTGCGCTGGTAGCCGACCTTCCCGGCCCACTCCAGCGGACCGACCGGATAGTTGACCCCGAGCCGCATGGCCGTGTCGACGTCCTCGGCGGTGGCGACGCCCCGGTCGACCGCGTCGGCCGCGACGTCGGCCAGCATGGCGACCGTACGGGCCACGATCATGCCGGGCACGTCGCCGATCACGGAGACCTTCTTGCCGAGGGCCTGGAAGAGACCCACGGCCTCGGCGAGGGTCCCGGGCGAGATCCCCTCCTTGGCGGAGAGCACGATCCGGCTCGCGCGCGCGTAGTCGAGCGCGAGGTCGAAGTAGACGATCTCCTCCTTGTGGTACTCGAAGGAGCTCTCGCCGTCCGCGAGGTTGAGCTCACCGCCGCCCGGCAGCGTGATGAACCCGCCGTAGCCCTTCTTGCGGCGGACCGTGATCCCGGCCTCCTCGAAGAGCCCCACGAGCGGCTCAGCGGGCCCCAGGTCTCCCCGGACGACGATCTTCGCGGGCGCCTCGGCCGGGGCCGCCGTGTGCGGTTCGGGCCGCTCGGCGCCCTCCGCGTACGAGAACCAGCCCCGGCCCGTCTTGCGGCCGAGCCGGCCCGACTCGACGAGCCGCCGCTGCGCGAGCGAGGGCGTGAACTTCGGGTCCTGGTAGAAGGACTCCCACACCGACCGGGTGACCGCCTCGTTCACGTCCTGGCCGATGAGGTCGGTCAGCTCGAAGGGGCCCATGCGGAAGCCGCCGCACTCGCGCAGGGCGGCGTCGATGGTGGCCGGGTCGGCCGCGCCCTCCTCGTAGACCCGCAGCGCCTCGGCGTAGAAGGGGCGGGCGACCCGGTTCACGATGAAGCCGGGGGTGTCCGCGCAGCGGACCGGCGTCTTGCCCCACTCCTTCACCGTCGCGTACGCGCGCGTGGCGACGTCCGGGTCGGTGGCGAAGCCGCTGACGACCTCGACGAGCGGGAGCAGCGGCGCCGGGTTGAAGAAGTGCAGGCCGACGAACCGGCCGGGCAGCCGCAGGCCGCCGGCGATGGCGGTGACGGAGAGGGAGGAGGTGTTGGTGGCGAGGACCGTGTCGTCGCCGACGACCTTCTCCAGGTCGGCGAAGAGCTGCTGCTTGACGGGCAGCAGCTCGACGATCGCCTCGATGACGAGGGCCGCGTCGGCGAGCTCGTCGAGCTCGGCGGCGGCGTGCAGCCGACGGACGGCGTCCTCGCGCGCGGCGGCGTCCAGACGTCCCTTCTCGACGAGCCGGTCGAGGCGGGCGGTGAGGGCGGCCACGGCCTCCTCGGCGCGGCCGGGGGCGCTGTCGTAGAGGCGCACGGGGTGGCCGGCGACCAGCGCGACCTGGGCGATCCCCTGGCCCATGGTGCCCGTGCCGACGACGGCGACGGTACGGTCCCGGCCGACGGTCCCGGCGGCCTCGGACGCTTCGGCGGCCTGGGTGTCCCGGGCGGCCTCGCTGACCGTGTCGGTGGCCTCGGCGGCCTCTTCGGCTCCGGTTCCTGCGGTCCGCACGGCGGCGGGCTCAGTGGCGGTCACGTCGTCGCTCCCCCTGACGTTCACGTTGGCGCTCACGTTGGCGCTCATAGGGGTGATCCTCCCCGATGGGTTTTCCACAGGATCGACGGACCCCCTTGTCCCGACCGATCGTTCGGTTACTCTAACTCCGTACGTGTCTCCCTGCCCAGCTCGACGAGGAGTTGGTCCTTCCATGGCCATCGCTCAGCTGACCACCGACCGTCTGGCCGACAAGCACCGGTCCACGCTCGACCAGGCGCTCGACACCATCCGGACCCGCGCCTACTGGTCGCCGCATCCGGAGCACCCGAAGGCGTACGGGGCGGACGGCTCGCTCGACGCCGCGGCCGGTCTCGCCGCCCACCAGGCCGTTCTGAACAGCCGCTTCGAGCTCGACCAGCCCGGCACGGACGGCTGGACCGGCGGCGAGACCTCGCCGTACGGCCCGTCCCTCGGCATCGAGTACCCGCACGCCGACATCGACGTCCTGCTCCCCGCGATGCGCGCGGGCATGGGCGCCTGGCGCGACGCCGGGGCCGAGACCCGGGCCCTGGTCTGCCTGGAGATCCTCGCCCGGATCTCCGCCCGCACCCACGAGTTCGCCCACGCCGTCATGCACACCAGCGGACAGGCGTTCATGATGGCGTTCCAGGCCGGCGGCCCGCACGCCCAGGACCGCGGCCTCGAAGCCGTGGCCTACGCGTACGCGGAGCAGACCCGCACCCCCGCCGGGCGGGCCGACTGGTCCAAGCCCCAGGGCAAGCGCGACCCCCTGCAGCTGAGCAAGGAGTTCACCCCGGTCGGCCGCGGCATCGCCCTGATGATCGGCTGCAACACCTTCCCCACGTGGAACGGCTACCCGGGCCTGTTCGCCTCCCTCGCCACCGGCAACCCGGTCCTGGTCAAGCCGCACCCGCGCGCGGTCCTGCCGCTCGCCCTGACCGTCCGTGTCGCCCGTGAGGTGCTCGCCGAGGCCGGCTTCGACCCGAACCTCGTCGCGCTCGCCGTCGAGCGGCCGGGCGAGGGCATCGCCAAGACGCTGGCCGTCCGCCCCGAGATCCGGATCATCGACTACACCGGCTCCACCGAGTTCGGCGACTGGCTGGAGGACAACGCCCGCCAGGCGCAGGTCTACACCGAGAAGGCCGGCGTCAACACGGTCGTGGTCGACTCCACCGACGACTACAAGGGCATGCTCGCCAACCTGGCGTTCTCGCTGTCCCTGTACAGCGGCCAGATGTGCACCACCCCGCAGAACCTGCTGATCCCCCGCGACGGCATCACCACCGACCAGGGCCCCAAGTCGTACGACGAGGTCGTCGCCGACCTCGCGGCGGGCGTCGGCGGTCTGCTCGGCGACGACGCCCGGGCGAACGGCATCCTCGGCGCCCTGGTCAACCCGGACGTGAAGGCGCGCCTGGAGGCCGCCGCGGGCCTCGGGGAGGTGGCGCTCGCCTCCCGCGAGGTGGTCAACCCGGAGTACCCGGACGCGGTCGTGCGGACGCCGGTCATCGTGAAGCTGGACGGCTCGAAGCCCGACGCCCAGGCGGCGTACTTCTCGGAGTGCTTCGGCCCGGTCTCCTTCGCCGTCTCGGTGGAGTCCACCAAGGAGGCCCTGGAGCTGCTGCGCCGTACGGTCCGGGAGAAGGGCGCGATGACGGTCGGGGCCTACACGACCTCGGAGGAGACCGAGCGCGCGGTGGAGGAGGTCTGCCTGGAGGAGTCGGCCCAGCTCTCGCTGAACCTCACGGGCGGGGTGTACGTGAACCAGACCGCCGCGTTCTCCGACTTCCACGGCTCGGGCGGCAACCCGGCGGCGAACGCGGCCCTGTGCGACGGCGCCTTCGTCTCCAACCGCTTCCGGGTGGTGGAGGTCCGCCGCCAGGCCTGACCTCGGGTGAACCCGAGCGATCCCGGGTGATCCACGTGTTCCCGGGGGCGCACTGAAGGCCCCCGGGAACACGTCTACGGGCTCTGGATCTCCGCGTAGCGCTGCACCCAGGCATGCATGGCGATGGCGGCGGCCGCCCCCGCGTTGATCGAGCGGGTCGAACCGAACTGGGCGATCGAGCAGACCATCTCCACATGGGCGCGGGCCTCCTCCGTGAGTCCCGGGCCCTCCTGCCCGAAGAGCAGCACGCAGCGGCGGGGCAGCACGGTCCGTTCCAGCGGGACGGCGCCCGGCAGGTTGTCGATGCCGATGACCGGGATGCCCTCGGCCGCCGCCCACGAGGTCAGCGACTCGGTGTCCGGGTGGTGCCGGACGTGCTGGTAGCGGTCGGTGACCATGGCGCCGCGCCGGTTCCAGCGCCGTCGGCCCACGATGTGGACCTCCTTCGCCAGGAACGCGTTGGCGGTTCGTACCACCGAGCCGATGTTGAAGTCGTGGCCCCAGTTCTCCACGGCCACGTGGAAGTCGTGACGCCGGGTGTCCAGGTCGGCGACGACCGCCTCCCGCGTCCAATACCGGTAGCGGTCCACGACATTGCGCCGGTCGCCGCCGGCAAGCAGCTCCGGGTCGTACCGCTCGCCCTCGGGCCACGGCTCCGGGTGCGGTCCCACGCCGATCTCGGGGCCGAAGCCCTCGTCGTACTGGACCGGCTCGGCCGCCGTAGCCCCGGCCTGGGCTACGGGCTCGACTCCGGCTCCGGCCTCGTCTCCGGCCCCGGGCTTCTCGTCAGTGGTACTGGTGGTGCTCACCCGACGAGGGTACGGGGGCCGTGCTCCTCACCCGTACGGCGCTGCTCGGGCAGCGTCCCGGCGGGCGCCCGCCGCAGCAGCCGGTCCCTGCCCCGTACGACCCACGCGCCGAGCCCGGCCAGGAACGCCGTCGGCAGGAAGACGGCGTCGGCGGAGATCATCGCGAGCGAGAAGACCGGCAGGCCGAGAAGCACGGCGATCCCGGCGTGCTCCAGCATCATCGCGACGAGCAGCACGTTCTTGACCTTGCGGTGGAAGAGCGTGAACGGGAAGGCGACCTGGACGATCACCGTGCCGTAGGTCACCAGCATCACCATGATCCCGCTGGCGGCGAGCAGGCCGGAGAGGGCGGGCCAGGGCGTGAAGTAGTCGAGGTGGAGGGGGTAGAACAGCGCGGTGCCGTCCTGCCAGCGCGAACCCTGGACCTTGTACCAGCCGGCCGTGGCGTAGATCAGGCAGACCTCCGCCATGATCACGAGGAGGGCGGCGTTGTGCCCGAGGTGGGCGAGGGCGTCGAGCAGGGTGCGCGGCTCGCCGGGCGCGAACCGGCACACCAGCCACCAGAGGGCGTTCCCGAGCCACAGGACCCACAGCAGCACGGGCAGCCACCACTCGCCGGAGACCTCGCTGAACCACGTCGTGGCGAGGAGGAGGCCGCCGAGCACGGTCCACAGCAGCGGGCCGGTGCGATCGACGCGTGGCGGCCCGCCGGCCTGGGCGGCGCGGGCCTCGCGGGCGGCCCGCCGGGCATCGAGGGACCACACCTGGGAGCAGCGGGTCAGCACGAGGTAGATCGCGGCGAGGTGGAGGACGTTGTCACCGCCGTCCCCCACGAAGACGGAGCGATTCTGCAGCGAGAGCACCCCGACCATGAAGACCACCGAGACGGCCCGGGTGCGCCAGCCGACCAGGAGGAGCACGGCGGAGAGCACGGCCAGCCCGTAGACGAGCTCGAACCAGAGCCGGCCGTCCGACCACATGAGCACGCTGAAGGACCGGTTGTCGGCGATCAGCCGGCGGGCCATCTCCCAGGACCAGGGGCTGTCGGGGCCGTACAGCTCGTGCCGGTACGGCAGCTCGCGCAGCAGGAAGAGCAGCCAGGTCAGCGAGAAGCCGATCCGTACGATCGCCGTCTGGTACGGGCCCAGGGAGCGGCCCGTGACGGTCTGGACGGCACGGGCGAGCCGGCGGTCGAAGGGCTCGCGGGCTGCCGTGCGGGACGGCTGGGGAGTGGGGCCCGACAGGGGTGCGGGGGACGGCCGGGGTGCGGGGGACGGCTGGGGTGGTGTGGGCGTGGTCATCGGGCCGCCTCCGTACCGCTTCGGTGGGCTCCTGCCGGCCGGTCGGCTTCGGTGACCCGCCACCACGGGAGGTCGCGGTAGGAGGGGGCCGTGTCGGTCTCCTCGGAGCTCCACCGGGGGGCGGCCACGGGCCGGGTGACGGCCCGGAGCTGGACACGGCGCACGTCGCCCGCGAGCGCCCGCCCGTCGGGCCCCCGGAGGACGGGAAGGGCGTCGAGGCGGTGCATCGCGATCCTGCGCATGTACTCCTCCGAGAGGTGGCCGCGCAGCCCTTCGGGGCGCTCGTCGTCGGAGTGCGAGTGGAGGTAGAAGTCCACGGCCCGGCGGAGTTCGTTCTGCTGGGCGTGACTGGGCATCGGGTTGTGGCGGATCGCCTCGGTGTCCTGGGCCGTGAGGTCGATCCAGCCGGTGGTGCGCAGGGCGCCGTCCGGGGCGGCGAGCTCGGCGCGGACCTCGACGGAGATGTTCTGCTGGAGCGGATTGGGCGCGAAGAGCTTCCAGTTCTGTTCGAACTCCGGATAGACCCAGTCGTCGACGGCCTGGCCGTGCCGTTTGGTCAGCGTGTTGGACGGCGCCACGTGCAGGAACACCATCGCCAGGTGCACACAGGCGAACACCCCGGCGACGGCGAGCGCCACGGCGAGAACGACCTGGTAGGGCAGCGAGAGGGCCATGATCCCGGTGCCGGAGTCCTGGGCGTCGGGGGACGCGTCCGGGGCGATCGCGCCGAGGGGGTCCGCCTGGGCTGCCGGACGGTCGTCGCTCACGTCAGCCGCGCCCTTTTCGACGTCCGCGTCCATCCCGCCCCGATCCCGATCGGCCCACTCGGTTATCCACAGGGTTGACACCATACGGGCCGCCGACTCACCATTGAAGTCATTCAACCGAACGATCGGTCGGTAGGGGGTCCGATGACCGCAGTGACGGCAGATACGGCAGGGACCACGGGCGTGCCCGGCGTGTCGGACGCGGCCGTGGCGGCGGAGCAGGCCGCTCACGAGGCCGTGTTCGACGCCGCGGTGGCCGCCGAGGAGCGGATCGAGCCGCGCGACTGGATGCCCGAGGCCTACCGCGCCTCGCTCGTCCGGCAGATCGCGCAGCACGCCCACTCCGAAATCATCGGCATGCAGCCCGAGGCGAACTGGATCACCCGCGCGCCCTCGCTGCGCCGCAAGGCGATCCTCATGGCCAAGGTCCAGGACGAGGCCGGCCACGGCCTCTACCTGTACAGCGCCGCGGAAACCCTCGGCACCAGCCGCGACGAGCTGCTCGACAAGCTCCACTCGGGCCGCCAGAAGTACTCCTCGATCTTCAACTACCCCACGCTGACCTGGGCCGACGTCGGCGCCATCGGCTGGCTGGTGGACGGGGCCGCGATCACCAACCAGGTCCCGATCTGCCGCTGCTCGTACGGGCCGTACGCCCGCGCGATGGTCCGGGTCTGCAAGGAGGAGTCCTTCCACCAGCGCCAGGGGTTCGAGGCGCTGCTCGCCCTCTCCCAGGGCACCGAGGCCCAGCACGCCATGGCGCAGGACGCCGTGGACCGCTGGTGGTGGCCCTCCCTGATGATGTTCGGCCCGCCCGACGACGAGTCGACCCACACCGCCCAGGCCATGGCCTGGAAGATCAAGCGCCACACCAACGACGAACTGCGACAGCGCTTCGTCGACATCGCCGTGCCGCAGGCCGAGGCCCTCGGACTCACCCTCCCCGACCCCGACCTCCGGTGGAACGAGGAGCGCGGGCACTACGACTTCGGCGCCATCGACTGGACCGAGTTCTGGGACGTGCTCAAGGGCAACGGCCCCTGCAACGACCAGCGGCTCAGCAAGCGGCGTCAGGCCCACGAGGACGGCGCCTGGGTGAGAGAAGCCGCGGCCGCCCACGCGGAGAAGCACAAGCACACCGGCAAGCACGGGGAGGCACAGGCATGACGAGCGACGGTTGGCCGCTGTGGGAGGTGTTCGTGCGCTCCCGCCGCGGACTGTCCCACACCCACGCGGGCAGTCTCCACGCGCCCGACGCGGAGATGGCCCTGCGCAACGCCCGCGACCTGTACACCCGCAGGAGCGAAGGCGTGTCGATCTGGGTCGTCCCCTCCACCGAGATCACCGCCTCCTCGCCCGACGAGAAGGACCCCTTCTTCGAACCGGCCGCGGACAAGCCCTACCGCCACCCGACGTTCTACGACATCCCGGAGGGGGTGAAGCACCTGTGAGCAGCACCCCCGACACCCACGAGGCCGCCACGTCCACCGGCGCCGCCCTCGCCCTCGGCGACGACGCCCTCATCCTCTCCCACCGCCTGGGGGAGTGGGCAGGGTCCGCCCCCGTCCTGGAGGAGGAGGTCGCCCTCGCCAACATCGCCCTCGACCTCCTCGGCCAGGCCCGCGTCCTGCTCTCCCTCGTCGGCGACGAGGACGAACTGGCCTACCTCCGCGAGGAGCGTTCCTTCCGGAACGTCCAGCTGGTCGAACAGCCCAACGGCGACTTCGCCCACACCATCGCCCGCCAGCTCTACTTCTCCACCTACCAGCACCTCCTGTACGGGCAGCTGGCCTCCGGCGACGGCCCCTTCGCCGGACTCGCGGCCAAGGCCGTCAAGGAGGTCGCCTACCACCGGGACCACGCCGAGCACTGGACCCTGCGTCTCGGCGACGGCACCACCGAGAGCCACGAGCGCATGCAGCGCGCCTGCGACGCCCTCTGGCGGTACACGGGCGAACTGTTCCAGCCCGTCGAAGGACTCGACGTGGACCACGCCGCCATGGAGAGCGCCTGGCTCGCGTCCATGACCGACATCCTCGGCAGGGCCACCCTCACCGTGCCCTCCGGCCCCCGCACCGGCGCCTGGGCCGCCGGAGCCGGCCGCCAGGGACTGCACACCGAACCCTTCGGCCGGATGATCGCCGAGATGCAGCACCTGCACCGCAGCCACCCGGGGGCGACATGGTGACCATGACCGCCCTGGAAGAGGAACTGAGCCGCATCGCCGGCGCCGTCCTCGACCCCGAGCTGCCCGTCCTCACCCTGGCGGAGCTCGGCGTCCTGCGGGGCGTCCAGGTCACCGGCCCCGGCAGCGTCGAAGTCTCCCTCACCCCGACGTACACGGGCTGCCCCGCCGTCGAGGCGATGTCCTCGGACATCGAGCGCGCACTCCACGCACACGGAGTACCCGACGTCTCCGTCGTCACGGTCCTCGCCCCCGCCTGGTCCACCGACGACATCAGCGAGGAAGGCCGCCGCAAACTCGCCGAGTTCGGCGTCGCCCCGCCACGCCCCCAAGGCCCGGCCGGCGGCCCCGTGCCGCTCACCCTGGCGATCCGCTGCCCCCACTGCGGCTCCACGGACACCGAGCTCCTGAGCCGCTTCTCCTCGACCGCGTGCAAGGCGCTGCGCCGCTGCACCGCCTGCCTCGAACCGTTCGACCACTTCAAGGAGCTGTAGATGGGGTCCTCAGGCGCCACCGGACGGGCCGGGTTCCATCCGCTCCGCGTGAGCGAGGTCGAACGGCTCACGGACGACTCCGTGGCCGTCACCTTCGCGGTCCCGCCCGAACTCCACGAGGCCTACCGGCACCTCCCCGGCCAGCACCTCGCCCTGCGTCGCACGGGCGAACAGGGCGAGGAGATCCGGCGCACGTACTCGATCTGCGCCCCCGCCGTCCCCGCCGGCGAGCCCCCCGTCCTGCGCGTCGGCATCCGGCTCGTCGACGGCGGCTCCTTCTCGACGTACGCGCTCAAGGAACTGGCCGTCGGCGACCTCGTCGAGGTCATGGAACCCATGGGCCGCTTCTCCCTCACCCCGCGCCCCGGCCACTTCGCCGCCGTCGTCGGCGGCAGCGGCATCACCCCGGTCCTGTCGATCGCGACCACCCTGCTCGCCCAGGAGCCGGAAGCCAGGTTCTGCCTCATCCGGAGCGACCGCACCGCCGCGTCCACGATGTTCCTCGACGAGGTCGCCGACCTGAAGGACCGCTACGCCGACCGCTTCCAGCTGGTCACCGTGCTCTCCCGGGAGGAGCAGCAGGCGGGCCTGCCGTCCGGCCGGCTCGACCGCGAGCGGCTCACCGAGCTGCTGCCCGCGCTGCTGCCGGTCGACACCGTCGACGGCTGGTTCCTCTGCGGCCCCTTCGGCCTCGTACAGGGCGCCGAGCAGGCACTCGGCGACCTCGGGGTCGGCCGCGGCCTGATCCACCAGGAGATCTTCCACGTCGACGACGGCTCCGCGCCCACCGCGGTCCCCACGGCCGACACTCCCGCGCACGCCACCCTGACCGCGACCCTGCACGGCCGGTCCGGTACCTGGCCGGTGGACCGGGGCGAGACGCTCCTCGAGACGGTGCTGCGCTCCCGAGCCGACGCCCCGTACGCCTGCAAGGGCGGAGTGTGCGGCACCTGCCGCGCCTTCCTCGTCGGCGGAGAGGTGCGGATGGACCGCAACTTCGCACTGGAACCGGAGGAGACCGAAGCCGGATACGTCCTGGCCTGCCAGTCCCACCCGGTCACGCCCGACGTGGAGTTGGACTTCGACCGCTGACGCATTCGGAGACCGCCGCCGCCATTCCCTTCCACTAGAACCTGTTCTATCTTGACGAACCGTCAGGATGAGCGGGGTTCAGCAACGGGAGGGCCGGGCAGTGGACTTCACCTTCACCGAGGAACAGCAGGCGGCCGTCGAGACGGCCAAGGCGGTCTTCTCGACCGTCACACCCGACGTGGTACCGAGCCCCGCCCTCACACCGGGCGCCGTCTCCGAGGACCTGGACCGGCCCCTCTGGTCCCGCCTCGCCACCGCCGACCTGCTGAGCCTCGTGGTGTCCCCACGACACGGCGGCGCCGGACTCGACCCCGTCGCCCTCTGCCTCGTCCTGCGCGAAGCGGCCCGCGTCCTCGCCCGCGTCCCCCTCCTGGAGACCAGCGCCGTCGCCATGACCATCGAGCGGTACGCCCCCGAGCACACCGCCGCCGCACTCCTCCCCCGCGCGGGCCGCGGCGAACTCGTCCTCACCGCCGCCTCCCAGGGCCGCACCGGCCACGACCCCGCCGACCGCGCCGTCACCGCGCACCGCGACGGCACCGACTGGATCCTCGACGGCCTCCAGACCGCCGTCCCCTGGGCCCACGGCGCCGACCTCATCGCCGTACCCGCGCACACCCCCGAAGGACGCACCGTCCTCGCCCTGCTTCCCCGCGCACACGAAGGCCTCGGCCTCGCCGCGCAGTACTCCACCAACGGCGAACTCCTCGCCGAACTACGGCTCGACTCCGTACGCATCGACGGCACCGACGTCATCGACGCCGAAGGCGCCTGGGAATGGCTGCGCGGAATGCTCACCACCGGCACCTGCGCGCTCGCCCTCGGCCTCGGCGAAGCCGTACTCACCATGACGAGCCAGTACACCGGCAAACGGGAACAGTTCGGCCACCCCGTCGCCACCTTCCAGGCCGTCGCCGTCCAGGCCGCCGACCGCTACATCGACCTGCGCGCCATGGAAGTCACCCTCTGGCAGGCCGCCTGGCGCCTCGCCGGCGAAACCGAAGCGCCGCTCCCCGCGGCAGGGGACATCGCCGTCGCCAAGATCTGGGCATCCGAAGGCGTACGGCGCGTGGTGCAGACCGCACAGCACCTGCACGGCGGCTTCGGCGCCGACACCGACTACCCCCTGCACCGCTACCACGCCTGGGCCAAGCACCTGGAACTGTCCCTCGGCCCCGCCGCCGCCCACGAAGAAGCCCTGGGCGACCTGCTGGCCGCCCACCCCCTGGGCTGACGTCCGCCGACCGTCAGAGCACGAAGGCCGGGCTGCCGTTCCCCGTCACCATCGGACGCCCGGCACCGTCCCAGGCGAGCATCCCGCCCTCGACGTTCACCGCGTCGAAGCCCTGCTGCACCAGATACTGCGTGACCTGCGCCGACCGGCCACCCACCCGGCACATCACATAGGCGCGCCCGCGCTCGGCCACGGCCTCCGTCACCTCACCGAATCGGGCCACGAAGTCGCTCATCGGCACGTGCAGCGCACCCTCGACATGACCGGCCGCCCACTCGTCGTCCTCCCTGACGTCCAGCACCAGACCGTCGGCCGGCACGGAAGCCGCGTCCACCGAGGGCAGCGGGGAGAAATTCATGGGAACGGCCTTCTCTCGTCAGTACCGCCCGGCGGGAATCCGAGCGCACGGAAAAACCTACTGCACCAGCCCGGCCAGCTCGGTCTCACGCTCGGAGACCTGCGTGAGCAGCTGCTCCGCGATCTCCTCCAGGAGACGGTCCGGGTCGTCCGGCGCCATCCGCAGCATCGCGCCGATCGCACTGTCCTCCAGCTCGCGCGCCAGCGCCGACAGCATGTCCTTGCGCTCGGCCAGCCACTCCAGGCGCGCGTACAGCTCCTCGCTCTCGCTGAGCCGCTCCTCGGCCGGCACGGGACCGGCCTCCCACTCCGCGGACAGCTCGCGAAGCAGCGTCTCGTCGCCCCTGGCGTATGCCGCGTTCACCCGCGTGATGAACTCCTCGCGCCGTTTCCGCTCGTCCTCCTCGCGGGCCAGATCGGGGTGGGCCTTACGGGCCAGCTCCCGGTAGAGCCTGCGCACCTCCTCGCTGGGGCGGACGCGCTTCGGCGGCTGCACCGGCCGGTCGGTGAGCATGGCCGCCGCCTCGGGGGAGAGGCCGTCGGAGTCGATCCAGTCGTGGAACAGCTCGTCCACGCCCGGCATCGGCAGAACCGCCGCCCGCGCCTCCTCCGCCCGCCGCAGGTCCTCCGGGTCACCGGTGCGCGCCGCCCGCGCCTCGGCGATCCGGGCGTCGAGCTCGTCGAGGCGCGCGTACATGGGGCCGAGCTTCTGGTGGTGCAGTCGGGAGAAGTTGTCCACCTCGACCCGGAAGGTCTCGACGGCGATCTCGAACTCGATCAGGGCCTGCTCGGCCACCCGCACGGCCCGCTCAAGCCGCGCCTCGGGCCGTTCGTCAGCAGGCCGGTCGTCAGCAGGCCGGTCGTCAGCAGGCCGGTCGTCAGCGGTCCGGTCGTCAGCGGGGGGCGCGCCCCCAGGCAGCTCGGCGCCAGGCCGCAGGTCGCCGGGACGCTCGTCCTCAGGCCGTTCGTCGCCGGGGCGCTCGTCCCCGGGCTCCTCGTTCACACCCTGGTCCTCGGTCACGTCCACGCCCGCCCAGTCCTCGTTCCGCCTCGTCCCACCCAGCCTACGG
>NZ_JNZP01000033.1 GCF_000725545.1 Streptomyces exfoliatus
CCCCGCCCGGCCCGCAGGACTCGCGCCCGCCGCCGACCGCCCCCCCGGCCCCGCTCCCCACCTGGCCGGAACCCACCCAGGCCGCCCCGCGCGAGGAACTCACCACCACCGACCCCCGACCCGCGCCCGAGCGCGCGAGAACCGCAGCTCCCGCGGCCGCCGTCCCTGCGGGGCGCCCCCGTGTACGGCCGGACACCGCCCCGTCCGACCGCCGCACGCAGCCTCGCGAACGCCCCGCCGCCGCCCCCAAGGCGAAGGTGAAACGGAAGAACCCGCAGCCGTCGAAGCCGACCACCAGGAGGGTGATTCCGAGAGTCCAGGCCCCCAAGGAGAGGCAGCGGCCCGCCGCTCGCCGGCAGCAGCCCCCGGCCGGTCAGGCACCCGACACGCGGTCGCTCTGCCGCGAGGCCGGCCGGATCGGCGCACCGATGGGCGCGGCGGACCTCTGCCGCAGCGCATACGGCCGCTGACACGGCTTGTCCGAATTCCACGGTGCCGACTGTCAGTGGTCGCCGCAAGACTCTGAGCTGATCGCCGTTCAGAGGGGGGAACCATGGCGTTCCGGGCCATGCACGCCGAGTGGGGAACCGTCTTCGCGCACCTGCCCGATCTGGGGTGCGGGCAGGCGTGGGAGGCGGTGTGGAAGGTGCGTCCGCCCGCGCCGATCACCTGCGCCGAGTGCCGGCACCCGATGCACGCGAAGACCTCCCACAGCGGGCTCAAGTTCTTCGCCCACGCCCCGCACGCCCCGGACTGCGAGATCGCCCGCCAGGGCGAGTCGGAGGCGCACCACCTGCTCAAGCTCGAACTCGCCAACGCCGCACGGGACGCGGGCGCCCACGCCGAGCTGGAGGTCCGGGCGCCGGACGGCTCCTGGCGCGCGGACGTGCTGGCCACCGATCCGGCCGGGTCGTGGCGGATCGCGCTGGAGGCCCAGCTCTCCCCGATCACCGCGGCGGACGTCACCGCCCGCACGGCGCGGATGCGCGAGGACGGCGTCGCCTCGTGCTGGTTCAGCGACCGGCCCCGGCCCCCGTGGCTGGGCACGGTGCCCTCCATACGGCTGGACACGGCGGACGGCGGCGGCCTGGTCGTCGCCGAGGGCTTGGTGAAATTCACGGGCAGCGGCTGGTCGGTGCCGCCCGGGGCGACCTTGACCGACTTCCTGCGCTGGGTCTTCACCGGCAAGGTCGTCTCCCACGCCCCGCGTACGACACTTGGCTACCCGCTGCGGCAGCTCGCGCACGTCTGGACGGCACCGCAGTACACAGCCGCCGAGGACACCTACCTGGTGGAGGAGGCCAGGCGGCAGCGCGAGCTGGACGAACAACGGGCCCGCTACCAGGCGAAGGCGGCGAAGAAGCGCGCCGAGACCGACAAGAAGAACGCCGCCTCGCGCCGGGCCGCTCTGGAGCGGGCCACGAAGGCGGAGGCGGACGCACGCCGGCTGCACGGCACCCCGGCCGGGGCGAGATGGCAGGCGCAGCTCATGACCCGCAGGGGCCTGCGGCAGGCGGTGGACCACCTGGCCCGCGAACACGGCATCACCGCGACAGCGGGCCTGAGCCTCAATGACCGCCGGTGGGCCGGCGGCACGCCGCTGATCGGTCCCGACGGCGTACCCGTCGCGGTCCTCGACCCGGAGTCGGCGTTGGTCAACGGCGAGGCGTTCCGGCTGCTGGCCGGGATGCTGCTGGTGTTCGAGACGGTCAAGGACGCCCAGCGGTTCGACCGCAACACCCGGCGCCGCAGGAAGATACCCATCGACGGCTGGCGGATGGCGTACACCGTCGCCCCGGCCCCCAAGCCCGCCGGAAAGCCCGCCAGAAAGGCCGCTGCCAAGGCGGCCGTACCGCGCTGCCGGCCCACGGGCGGCCCCTGCCGGTGCCAGGAGCCGGAGCTGTCGGTGACGATCTCCGGCTTGCCCCACCCTGCCGAACCCGCCGACCGTATGACCCCGGCCGCCGCGCTCTACACCGCCTCCTGCCGCGCCTGCGGCGGCCCGTACGACAACCCGTGGCGCCGCACGGCATGACGATCTGATGGCGCCTCATGTCCCGCGAGTACCGCTCGCCGGGCGCGAGCGAGTCGTTCGACGTGTCCGGGACGTGGCGTGCTCAGATGAGACGGCACGTCGAACGGCACAGGGAAAGGGCGCGGGATGTCCGAGGACACCATGAGGGCGATGGCGTACGACACCTATGGCGGGACGGAGGTGCTCCGCGAGACCCGGCTGCCGCTGCCGAAGGTCGCCCCCGGGGAGGTCCTCGTCAAGGTCCGGTGCGCCGCGGTCAACCCGGTCGACTGGAAGATCATGGCGGGCGGGCTCGACAGCCTGATGGACGTCGTCCACCCGGCGGTCCCGGGCTGGGACGTCAGCGGCACCGTCGAGCGGGTCGGCATCGACGTACCCGAATTCGCGGCCGGTGACGAGGTCATGGCCTACGCCCGCAAGGACTACGTGCACGGCGGCACCTTCGCGGAGTACGTCAGCGTGCCCGTCCGCGCCCTCGCTGCCAAGCCCGCCTCGTTGAACTGGGCACAGGCCGCCGGGCTGCCGCTGGCCGGCCTGACCGCCTACCAGCTCCTCACGCGTCTGGGCACGGCGGCCGACGACACCGTCCTCGTGCACGGTGCGGCCGGCGGTGTCGGGTCCCTCGGCGTCCAGCTCGCGCGGGCGCTCGGCGCACGGGTCATCGGCACCGCCTCCCCGCGCAACCACGACCGGTTGCGCGGGCTCGGCTGCGAGCCCGTCACGTACGGGGACGGGCTGGCCGAACGCGTCCGCGCACTGGCCCCGGACGGAGTCACCGTCGTCGCCGACTTCGTGGGCGGGGTCCTCGAGACCACCCTGGCCGTCCTGGCCGAAGGCGGGCGGCACGCCTCCATCACCGACCACACCGTGCTCGGTGCGGGCGGTCAGTGGATGTGGGTCAGGCCGTCCGGCGAGGACCTCGCAGCTCTGGGCCGGCTCTCGGACGAGGGAAGGCTCACGGTCGATGTCGCTGCGACGTTCCCGCTCTCCGAACTCGGAGCGGCCTTCGCCCTCAGCCAGGAAGGCCATGCCGCAGGGAAGATCGTCATCGAAATCTGAACTCGCTTCGACCGGACACCTGGCGGCTCGTCGAACTCGTATCCGGGCCCCTGGTCGACCGACGGTCCGCCAGAGACCGGTTCACGCCACCCACAGCACGTCTTTCAGGCTCACTTCAGGGCGAAACCTTGAGTTAACCCTGCAAACGATATTGCAGGGCTATGGTGTTTCTTGACTGATCGTTGACCAAGCGTTTGCCCGCTCTAGAGACGTGGACTGCCAGGAAGGAGGCTCATGTTCCGAGGTGCGACGGCCCGAACCCTGGTGTCGATCCTCGCCTCCGTCCTGCTCGGCCTCCAGGTCTTCGCGCCCACCTCATCCTTCGCATCCGCGCACACGGCCCCTCACGTCATGACCAGGAGTCAGCCCGGAATCAATCCCTCCGGGCAGGCGCCACGCGACGAGATCGCCACCTGCCGAGACGCCGGCCACTACGGGGACCCGACCGGCCCCCTCCGCACCCGCGACCGGTACCGCACAGCCGACCGTGACCGGTACCGCACAGCCGCCGACTCCGCACCCGGGGCACTCGACCGTCCCCATCCGAGGCAGGAGACCTCGGGGGCGGGCGAGCCGGGCACACCCCGCACCGCGCCCCGTCGCACGTCGAGATCCACGACGGCCCACTCCCCGGCGGCACTTCAGACCTTCCGCTGCTGATCAGCGGAGCCCCCCACGCACAACCGTCCTGCCCGTCCGACGCGCCCCCACAGCGCGCCAGGAGGAATCACCACGTCATGCAGCCCCTCATCGACAACGCCCGTATGTTCGGACAGAGCCCTGAGGAGTTCGCCAAGCTGGCCGAAGGCCAGTCGCCCGAGGTTCTGTTCATCACCTGCTCCGACTCCCGGGTCGTCCCTGCCCTGATCACCGGCGCACGCCCCGGACAGCTCTTCGAGCTGCGTACGGCGGGCAACATCGTTCCCCCGTACGCCTCCGGCACCCCCACCGGCGAGGCGGCCACCATCGAGTACGCCGTGGAAGTCCTCGGCGTCAAGGACATCGTGGTCTGCGGGCACTCCCACTGCGGCGCCGTGGGCGCCGTAGTGCGCGGCGACGACCTGACCGCCGTACCGGCCGTACGGGACTGGCTCGCGCACGCCGCGGACGAGCCCGAGTGTTCCGATCCCGCCGACCCGACGGTCGCCGAGGCCGTGCAGAACCACGTCCTGACCCAGATGCTGCGCCTGCGCTCCTACCCGTGCGTCGAGAAGCGGCTGGCGGAGGGGCGCCTCCGCCTGCGCGGCTGGTACTACGAGGTGGGCACCGGCGCCGTGCGCGAACACCGCATGGAGACCGACTCGTTCGAGGCGCTGTGAGGAGCGCCATGTCCCTGATACGCAAGTTCCCCCATCTGCGCCACGATTTCCTCGCCTCCATCGTCGTCTTCCTCGTCGCCGTGCCGTTGTGCGTCGGCGTGGCGGTCGCCTCCGGTGTCCCGGCCGAGCTCGGGCTCGTCACCGGCATCGTGGGCGGCCTCGTCGCCGGGCTCATGCCCGGCAGCAGCCTTCAGGTCTCGGGTCCGGCCGCCGGCCTGACCGTGATCGTCTTCGAGGCGGTCAGCGAGTTCGGGGTGGGCACGCTCGGTGTGATCGTGCTGGTCGCCGGTCTGCTCCAACTCGCCATGGGCTTCTTCAAGCTCGGCCGCTGGTTCCGCGCGATCTCCGTCTCCGTCGTCGAGGGCATGCTCTGCGGCATCGGCCTGGTGATCATCGCCGGCCAGATCTACGCGGCGGCGGGGCTGAAGGCCCCGGGGACCGGCATCGGCAAGATCGTGGGCCTGCCCGGGGCGTTCGCCGACGCGCTCGGGAGCACCGAGGCCCTGGCCTCGCTCGCGATCGGCGCGGGCACCATCGCCGTCATCGTGCTGTGGAAGAAGCTGCCGAAGCGGATGCGGTCCGTGCCCGGCGCCCTCGCCGCGGTGGTGCTGGCGACGGTCGCCTCGCTCGGCCTCGGACTGCCGGTCGCCACGGTCGAGGTGGAGGGCCTGCTCGGCGTCGTCCAGCCGCCCGGCTCCGAGGCCTTCGCCGAGCTGGGCAGCCCCGCCATCTGGGGAACGATCATCGCGTTCGCGCTGATCGCCTCGGCGGAGAGCCTGTTCAGCGCGGCGGCCGTGGACCGGCTGCACGCCGGCCCGCGCACCCACTACGACAAGGAGATGCTCGCCCAGGGCACGGGCAACGCGGTCTGCGGCCTGCTCGGCGCACTGCCGATGACCGCGGTGATCGTACGCAGCTCCGCCAACGTCGAGGCCGGCGCCAGGACCAAGGCGTCGCGGGTCCTGCACGGCGTGTGGCTGCTGCTGTTCGCCGCCGCGCTGCCGTTCGCCCTGGCGCTGATCCCGCTGCCGGCCCTCGCCGGCATCCTCGTACACGCGGGCTGGAAGCTGATCCCGTTCCGCCAGATCGCGGGGCTGTGGCGGGATCACAAGGGTGAAGCGGTGATCCTCGTGGTCACGGCCGTGGCCATCGTCGTGGTGAACATGTTCGAGGGCGTCCTGATCGGCCTCGCCCTGGCGATCGTCAAGACCGCCTGGGAGGCCTCGCACGTCAAGCTGGAGGTCATCGACAAGGGCGTCGGCCCCATCCAGGCGTACCTGGCGGGCAACGCGACCTTCCTCCGCCTGCCGAAGATCCTCGACAGCCTGGAGTCCCTCCCCCAGGACCGCCCCGTCGAACTTGACCTGTCGGGACTGCACCACCTCGACCACGCCTGCCGTACGGCGCTGGAGAGCTGGGCCGAACGGCACAGCGCGACCGGCATCGAACCGGTCAAGCTCACCATCGCCGCCTGAGCGGGCGGTGGAAGGCGGGCTGCATCAGCCGGCGGCGCGATCTCCGGGGACCAACAGGCCACCGACGCGACAACAAGCGGCGGATGTCTCAGCTGGACCAGGGGGTGTCCGATCCTGGTTCGCCGGACAGGCCCTGGGACCTGTCTCACCCCTGGGGGTGGAGCGTAGCCGTCCAGTAGGCGCAGTCCGGCCAGCCGCGCCCCCACCGCCCGCCGCCGTCGCAGAAAGCTGAGCCTCCTGGCATCCGACGGATGGAGTGGTCACGCATGCCCCTGCAATCCCCCTGGCACCGGGCCCGGCGCGTCGGCGCGGTGAGCGTCACGGCTCTGGCGCTCGTCCTGAGCCTGCCCACGGCGGCGACGGCCGCGCCCGGCGATCTGGATCCCGCCTTCGACGGCGACGGCCGGGTCGTCACGGACCTGGGCGGCTTCGCGGGCGCCCAGGGCATGGTCGTGCAGCCCGACGGCAAGATCGTCACGATCGGGGACGGCTACTCCACCGAGACATCCGGCGACTTCACGCTGACGCGGTACAACCCCAACGGCAGCCTGGACACGACGTTCGACGGGGACGGCATCGTCACCACCGACTTCGGCGTCAACAACGACCAGGGCCGGGGCGTGGCCCTGCAGCCCGACGGCAGGATCGTGGCGGTCGGCGGGTCCACCGACTACGGCGGCAACAGCGCGTGGGTGGCGGCCCGGTACAACCCCGACGGCAGCCTCGACCCCCTCTTCGGTGACGGCGGCAGGGTGGCCACGGACATCGACGTCAACGAGATCGAGGCCGCCGAGGCGGTGGTGGTGCAGCCCGACGGCAAGATCGTGGCCGGTGGCGGGAGCGGCGGAGTGTGGTCGCTCGTGCGCTGGAACTCCTCCGGTGTCCCGGACCCGACCTTCGACGGGGACGGCATCGTCACCACCGCGTTCGGTACCGGTTGCTGTCGGGGGGTCAGCGATCTGGCGCTGCAGTCCGACGGCAGGATCGTCGCCGCCGGACGGGCGGACGGTCTCGCGCTGGCCCGCTACAACACCGACGGCAGTCTGGACACGAACTTCGACGGCGACGGCCGGGTGACCACCGGCGCCGGATCCGCCGAGGGCGTGGCCCTGCAGTCCGACGGCCGGATCGTCACCGCGGGCCAGGAGGGCAACGCCTTCCTGGTGAGGCGGTTCACCGCCGGCGGCGCCCCGGACACCAGCTTCGACGGCGACGGCCGGCTCACCACCGTCTTCGGCCCCGAGGACGGCGGCGCCGCGGACGTGGCCCTGCAGTCCGACGGCAGGATCGTGGCCGCCGGCACCTACGGCGGCGACTTCGCGCTGGCGCGGTACAACACGGGCGGCAGTCCGGATCCGGACTTCAGCGGCGACGGCAGGGTGACCACCGACTTCGGCGGCCCCGACGACCAGGCCACCCAGGTGGCCCTGCAGCCCGACGGCAAGATCCTGACCGCCGGACTCGCCGGTACCGCCGTCAGCTTCGAGGAGGACCGGGCCCTGGCCCGCCATCTGGGCGGTGGCGGCATCGAGCCGCCGACCGGTGTGGACGTGTCGGTGACGAAGACCGGGCCGACCGCGGTCAGCATCGGCGACACCGCCACGTACAGCGTGGTCGTACGGAACAACAGCACCACGACCACGGCGACGAACGTCCAGCTCACCGACACCCTGACGGGCACGGCCACCATCCTGTCGGCCACCACCAACCGGGGAACCTGCACCGTCGTCCCGGGCCGGGTCACCTGCGCGGTCGGCACGCTCAACCACGTCGGCAGCCCCTCCGGCTCCACCGCCACCGTGACGATCGTCGCCGAGCCCTCGCGTACCGGCACCCTCACCGACACCGTGACGGTCACCGCCGCCCAGACCGACCCCCTGACGAGCAACAACACCGCGACCCGCGTCACCACCGTGAACAACAACCGCGGCTGCACCATCATCGGCACCAGCGGCAGCGACACGATCAACGGCACCTACAACAACGACGTGATCTGCGCCCTCAGCGGCAACGACACCGTCAACGCGAGCTTCGGCAACGACACCGTCCACGCCGGCCCCGGCAACGACCGGGCCGACGGCAGCTACGGCAACGACACCCTCATCGCCGGCCCGGGCGGCGACACGCTCCTCGGCAGCTACGGCTCCGACGTCCTCAACACCGTCGACGGCGTCGGCGGCAACGACACCGCGAACGGCGGCTACAACACCGACACCTGCACCACCGACTCGGGCGACATCCGCGTCAGCTGCCCGTGACCGGAGCACCCGGGGCCCGGAGTCGTGAACTCCGGGCCCCGGGCGCGGCCAGCGGTTCAGCAGACTTTCGCACCGAACCGAAACGGCGATGCCCCGGGACGCGTCCCGGGGCATCGCCGTGAATGAGCGGCGTACAGGACGCGGCACCACCCGGTCACAAGCCCGCTGGCCGATGATGCGGGCCGAACCAGTCTCCGCGGCGACTGCGCGGCCTGGAGGCTGGTCTGGGCCCGTCCACCTCCGCACGGTCCAGGAGCGCGAGTGCGGCGTCGTATTCGCACTGCAGGCCCCCCAAGGGGGCAGGAGCCTCCGAGGCGCTCACGGAGGCGACAGTGGCCTTCCTGACCCCCTCTGGCACGAGAACGGCGCCGCACCGGGGGTGCAGCGCCGTTCGTGTTGAGCGGGGTCGTCGGGTCAGGACACGGCTTTGAGGTTCTGGCGGCGCTTGGCGTCCTCGCGGAGTCGGCGCTTTTCGGCGAGCTGGTCTTGGTAGGCCGCCACGGCCTTCCGGTAGTGCTCCACGAAGCCGGGGGCGTTCAGGCGCTCGTCTTTCGGCATCGCCTCGACGGCCGCGATGGCGTCCTCGGGGGAGAGGTAGGCGGCGAGCATGGGGTTGAGCTGGTAGACGCCGGCCCGCTTCTTCTTCACCAGCTGCGCCAGGTCCAGGTCGCGGAGTGCGGCGTTCACGGCGGCTCGGCTCAGGCTGAGCATCCGCGCGAGGGTGACTTGGTCGACCTCGATCCGGCCGCCCGGCTCGCTGTGGGCGCGCATCTTCAGCAGCACGCGGTAGGCCGCGGGCAGCAGGTCCAGGTCGGCGACGACGCCTTCCGCGTTCACCGCGGCGAAATGCAGACCGCTCACCGTTCGACTCCTTCTTCCTTGTGCTGTGCCCGCTCCCGGCGGCGCTCAGCACGCATGTTCGCCCGCTCCTCGCGCAGCCGCTCGATCTCCTGGCGCATCCGCTCCAGTGAGGGGAAGCGCACCAGGTCGGGCAGGCTCTCGTCCGACCGGATCCTGGCAATGGTCTCGTGCTGGTCGACCCGGATGTACTGCGCGTCCATGGTCTCCGTGCCTGGGATGAACTCGGCAACCCGGTAGGAGTACGGCGGGTTGAACTGATAGACCCCGCGCTTCACCCGGAACACGATCCCGTGGCCCATGACTTCCTGCAGTGACTCGTTGACCTTGGTGCGCGTGACGTCCAGGACGTGGGCCATCTCGTCCTGGGTCAGGGGGATACGCCCGCCAGCCTTCTGACACGCGATCATCAGCAGGATCAGCCGCAACGGCAGCGCCTCGCGGAAGAACTGCGCGATGACGAGGAAGAACTCCAGGCTGTCCATGGAGAAGGCGTTCGGCTCGTCCGGCTGCCCGTAGAACTCCAGCGGCTTCCGCTCGCTGTCCAGCGTGAGCTTCCGGCCCGGGTACGCGCGGGCTACGTCGTCCAGGTCCTTGACGGGCCGTAGCGGCCGCTCCCAGGCGTCGGCCGGATCGTCGGCCAGCGGCAGCTTCGGCTGTGGCTGAGGTGTCCCCCGAGCCCCCGGGCCCCCGGACGGCGGCGCTGCGGCTCTGTCGACACGAGGCTGCTCTCCAGGCTGTTGATCTCTGCGACGCGGAGCAGTATGTCACCTCTGCTTGACATGGATGTCGCTTCGACGCGACATGCCGCACGAGTTGTGTCCCCCAGGGGAGACAGATCTCCCACTTGTGTCCCACGACCCGCACGCGGGACACACCCGTGGTCGCCTCCAGTTGACATGCTGGGGGAATTCATGTCGCCTCTGGTTGACATCGAGCGGTTGATATGTCCCCTCGGTCGGGACACATCGGCAGCGATATGTCCCCTCACCCGGTACATATCTCAAGATTCGCGGCTCTCTGACCTGCGGTTTCTTGATCTCGCCCTATATCAGTGGCTGAGGTCACCCGTATGCCGCGGATCCAGTCGCCGCCTTCGAGTTCGGTCGTCACGCGGCACGCTCCAGCAGCGCAGTGCCGGGGCGGCCCTGCCGGCGTCCGTTGACGGTCGGCGTCTGCAGGTCCTCGATCTCCGCCCAGCCGTACCGGCCGGAGTGCTTGGTCCGGTACATGGAGACGTCCGCGCCGCGCATCAGGGCGGGCAGGGCGTGGATGCCGAGGTAGTCGGGGACGGCGGCGCCGACCGACGCGGCGACCGCGACGGACCCGGTCTCGGTGGGCACGGGCTCGTGCAGCGCGTCGAGGAGGTCCTGGAGGTGATGCTTCATCGCGTTGTCGCGGGCCTGGGTGTCGACTCGGGTGGCGACGGCGAACTCGTCTCCACCTAGACGGCCGACGACTCCGTGGGGTCCGGCCCAGCGGGCGAGGCGCTCGCCGGTCGTAGCGAGCGCGGCGTCGCCGGCGGCGTGGCCGTGGGTGTCGTTCAGGCCCTTGAAGTGGTCGAGGTCGACGATGCACAGCAGGGAGTCCTGCCGGTGGCGGATGAGCAGGCGCTGGGCGCGGCGCTCGAACGCGGCTCGGCGCTGGGCTCCGGTGAGCGGGTCGCGGCGTTCGGCCGCGAGGCGCCGGTGGAGCGTGAACGCGTGGATGGTCCAGCCGGTGAGCGGGACCGCGAGGGTGGTGATGAGGAGGGCGCGCTGCCCGATCGGGCCCGGAACGCGCGTGGCGGGGTTCATACTTGGATCTCCCTCTCGTCTTGTACGGGATGGGTGACCCAGGGCAGGCGAACTGGTTTGGACGCCGATGTGCGCCTGTCCCGGGGCGGAGCTACAGCGCGAAGTCGCTGCGGGTCGTGGAGCTGAGCGGGCTGTGCCAGCGGCCGGCCTTCGCGGCCGTCCACTCCATCTCCCAGCTGGGCCGAAGCCCGCGCGCTCCCCAGCTGTCCGGCTGCTTGCCGGGGATCTCAAGGCCGGCCGTGTGCGCGGCGTCGTACACCTCGTGCGCGCGGCGCAGGGCCGCGGCAGGCGAGTCGGCGACGCCGGTGAAGACGTGCACACCCCCGCCGGGCCGGGTCGGTGGTGTCGTGTATTGGGACGTCTACCTCGTAGATCCGCAGGAGCATGACGTCCAGCTCCTCTCTGTGCTCGGTGTGGTGAGGGACCACCGCGACCGCCCCGGCCCCGGCAGGTGCCCGGCGGCGTGCCGGATGTAGACGATGCGCAGCGGGAAATAGGCCCGCGCAGCCGTCGGCGCAACGCAGATAACCTGCGCGCATGAAGCGGATTCAGCGGGCCGCTGGCGCGATCGTCGGCTCGGCGGTGGGTGACGCTCTGGGCGGCCCCTTCGAGTTTGGTCCCCCGGGAGCGTTCTCCGCGCGGTTTCCCGCACCTGGTGCCGGTAGCGAGATGAGCGGAGGCGGTGGCTGGGACCCCGGCGAGGCCACTGACGACACGCAGATGGCCGTCCTGGTCGCGGAGTCCCTGCTGGAGCGGGGCGGACTCGATCTGCCGGACATCTTCGCCCGCTTTCAGCGGTGGGCAGCATCAGAGCCGAAGGACATCGGCCTGCAGACCGAAGACGTCCTGACCAACGGCATGCCCTGGGACCTTGCCGCCGCTATCCATTTCCAGGTCAACCAGCGAGCAGCGGGAAACGGCTCCTTGATGCGGGCATCAACCTCTGCGGTCCACTTCGCGGCCGCCGGTCAAGAAGCCACCATGGACGCGGCCCGCCGTATCGCTGCCCTCACTCATGGGGACCGCGCGGCATGGGAAGGCACCGCGATCTTCCACGAACTCATCCGCGTCACGCTCGAGGACATCGACCCCCTCACCGCGCTCTCGGACGTCCTGGCTCTCGTCCACCCCGACCACCGCGACCGCTACGTCACGGTCCTCGCGCCCGACTGGCACCCCGAGCAGGCGACCGAGTTCAACGGTGCCGTCTGGCCCTGTCTGGGCTCCGCCGTCTGGGCCGTGCGCACCACCACCAGCTTCGAAGACGCGATACGCGCGGCGATCGACCTCGGCGGTGACACGGACACCGTCGCCGCGGTGACAGGAGGCCTCGCAGGGGCGTATTACGGGCTGGCTGCAATCCCTGCCCACTGGACGCAGCCGCTGCATGTCCCCCTCCCAGGATTCGATGGACGAGTGCTGCACCTGGCAGACCTGCTCCACCTTGCACACCGCCTCGGAGAGGGGCTGACCAAGGGACAGGTGTATTAGTCCGCATAGATGGCAGGGTCGGCGGTTCCGTCCTGGATGGGGAGGTGGCAGGACGAGCGCCCCTGCCACCACTCATCTCGGGCCGGGAGTTCGCCCGGGGTGAGCGGGTGCGGGTGCGGCCCGTCGGCGGCACGGCTCACTCGCGGACCGCGTCCGCGTACCGCGCTTCCAGGTCCGCGCGCCCTTCGGGGTCGTCGGCCTCCTGGTCGACGTCGTCGAGGCCTCCGTGGACGGAGCAGACGGCGACCAAGTGCAGCCCGGTGTCACTGGTGTGGGCCTTCAGCAGGTCGGTGACCGAGAAGACCGGCTGCCACGCCGGGGCGTCGCACTCCTCGTCGTACGGGCAGCCGACCAGCAGGTCGAAACCGAAGTCGCTCTCGCCGTCGACGTCAGTGCGCAGGGCGAGGACCAGGCGGTCGGGCCCGAGGCGGATCTCGCCGACGCGGTCGCCGCCGGCGAGCGGCGAGTTCTCCCGACACCGCCAGGAAAGCGGCATCAACTGCTCGCCGTGCGAACGGCGGACCAGGGCAGGCCCTTACACCTGTCGGCGACGGGACCGCCACGGACGGACCGGGGCCCGGCCGCAGCGCCGGAGCGGGGAGCGGCCGACGTGGAGCTCGCCGGACCCGCCGACCGTCTGTACCTGAGGCTGTGGAACCGGCTCCCGTCCGATGCCGTGACCGTGACCGGGGACGAGGCGCTCGCCCGGCTGTGGCGGGAGAATTCGGCGGTCACCTGACCCCTGACCGCCTGGCGACCCGCGGGCATCCGTGCGGCCTGCCCCGGCTTCGGTGACCCGCGGGTGAATCAGTCCGCCAGCTTCTCCAGATTCGACTGGCGGCCGTTGGTGCCCGCGATGAACGGGCGCATCGTGAGCTTGTCCTTCGTCCCGTCCTCGCCCGCCATCTCCAGGAACTGCTGAAAGGTGACCTTGATCTCGGCGGCCGGAACGTTCGGGTCCTTGTAGTACACGAACCCGTTCGCCTCGTCGTAGTTGGTGAGCAGCACGGCATGCGCCGAGCGCTGCAGGCCCGTCCTTGCCGTCCAGTCGAGGAGCGCGGCCTTGCCTGCGTTCCCCGGGATGCTCCGGAAGTCGTTGACGAGTTGCCGGTCGGCAGGGGTGACGGTGGCGCTGGTGAACCTCTTCCGCACCGTCATGTACTGCGGGAAGTTGGTGATCTGCCCCATGGCGATCTTGGCGTCGGAGGTCGCGTAACGCTTGTCCTCGTCGCTGCCGTTCTCGGGATACGGGCTGATCACCTGCTGGCCGGCGTTGAGGATCTTGGTGACTTCGTCGCCGTCGGCAGAGGTGAGCGACAGGAGGAGTTCCGATTTCTCGATCGCCTTGTCGAACAGTTCGATCAGCGTCTCTTTCCGGACGCTCTCGCCCTGGGAGCAGATGCTGTTGGCGAAGGCACCGGCCGGGCCGGGTTTCGGTACGCGGGTAAGGATCGTCGCCAGAAGTTGGTCGTACGTGACTGTGTCACCGTTCATGTTCTCGATGGTCGCCCGCATCGCGTGCAGGCTTTCTCCCATCATCTGGACACCTGTCGACCGCTTTTCGGTTTTCTGGGCGGTGGCCCGGGCATCTCGATCGGCCTTCTCGGGGAAGGATCGCATCGCCGCGTTGAGTGCCGTGGTGTTGAGGCCGTAGGCGTTGGCCATGGCCTCCAGCACGTACAGCCAGCACGAAGGACCCACCTGCCCGATCAGCCTGGTCTCCCGCACCGTGGGGGCTCGCTGGATCGGGCCGGCTCCCCCCTGCTCCACCGGCCCGGACAGCTCGGCGCCGGATGTCGTGGTCCGGGAGGAACCCATGCTCATCACCCGGCTCGCGTTCGCCTCAGCCTCGCGCTCGAACCTGTCGGACGGATCGGAGACCCGCAGGCCGCCGCCGTTGTCGGTCCCGGCCACGGGGCCCTGGCGCTGCTGGATGACATGGGTCAGCTCATGGGCCAGGGTGTGCTTGTCTCCGCCGCCCTCACCGATCACCACGTGGTCGCCGGAGGTGTAGGCGCGCGCGCCGACCTCGGCGGCCGACGCCCGGGCCGCCGAGTTGTCGTGGATACGGACTCCGGAGAAGTCCGCACCGAACTTCGCCTCCATATCGGTGCGGGTCGAGTCGTCCAGGGGCCGGCCGGCGGTGGCCAGCACGTCATGGACTGCGGAGCGTTGCACCGGCTCGCCGTGGACGGCGGATCGCTGTACCGGCTCTGGTGCCTCGGCTCCCGGCCCGGCTTGATGGCTGCAGCCGGGGCCGTGCTGCTGGTGGGCGGGCTGGGCCCAGGGGTGACCGGTCTGGCGGAGCAGCTGGACCATGGCCGCGTTTCCAGCGGTGCGCTGCATGTTCAGAGCGCCGGGCGGAGGCAGGGGAGCTCGGGCTGCCACCTGCCGTTCGGTACCGGAGGTTTTGGGGCTGTGTTCCTGAGACATACGAGGGAGCGCCTTTCATGGAAGTGGGCTGAAGCCATCCATGACAGAAGTCCCGGTACGTGCAGAAGGACAGAAGGGGCGGAGGGCGGGACAGCCTTCGCTGCCCGAACGCACCTTGCCGGGCCGTCCCGACACAGGCGTCAGGAACTGCAGTCCGGCATCTGGGTCAGGACCTCGCGCTGGAGGGGCAACACCTCGGCATGGCGCGCCAGCCCCTTCTCCGTTGCGCGGTGTCGGAGATGGGGGGGCTCCAGGCGGGACGCGAAGGGCGCCGCCGGGATCGTTCTCCGGCGGTGCCCTTCGGCGTCGTGCAGCGGGGGAGGGGAGGGGCACGCTAGGGCCTCTCGTTTGGATCATGCCGGGCTCGCGGGCCCTGGCACCGCGCCTCGTCGCGTTGTCGTCGGTTGCCATGGCTCCGCCATGGCGCCCTCCTCCGCCTTGCGATCCACGGCACCCGACCCCGCTCCCTGATCCGGCATGATCCAAACGAAAGACCCTAGTCGTCGGGGGTGATTCAGCGCGCCGCAGTTCCGGCAGTCCCATTCGTCGGGGACTTCGACCAGGTCGCAGCAGTCACAGCCGACACTGCGCACGATGCCGTCCTCGCCGCCGTCTCGGTGGAGTCGGCCATCTTCGCCCAGTAGAACGTCACGCCGAGCTCGATGTCCCTCGTCCGGTGGACCAGGACGGAGCCGGGGGCGCCTCCCTTGGCGAGCTTCACGACCCCGGCCGAAGCGCGGACGCGCTCCAGCCGGGCGGCGGGGGTCACCGGCGGTCGCCCTTGCGCAGGGTGATCCAGGTGGTGACCAGGGCGGCGGCCACGCCGATCGCGCGGTGGGCCGCCTGGTCAGTTGACTGCACTAGCTCAGGCCACGGCTCGACTCCGTGACCTTGGTTCACGAGCATGCGGGGGTGCATGAAGCTCCTTCGATTCATCGAGATCTGATTGACGGCCGGGTACGGCTGCCCCGGATGGGGGCGGTGGTAGAAGGCGAGTCGCCTTCGCTGCCGTGGCGGGTGGTGGATGCTGCTGGTCGGGAGATCGAGCCGGTCAGCAGTTACCTTCGGGACCGGATGCTGGGCGATGTCAGCCCGCTGACATGTCGCAGCTACGGCTTTGACCTGCTGCGCTGGTACCGAGTGCTCTGGGCACTGGATGTGGGCTGGGAGCAGGCCACCGAGGCGGAGACCGCCGCGTTGGTGGGCTGGCTCCGTTTGGCTCGCAACCCACAGCGCCAGCGCCGCGCCGGTGGCCACCGGGCCGGGACGGTGAACCCGAAGACGGGCAAGCCGACTCTTCGGGCCGGGTACGCGCCGGCGACCATCGCTCACAACCTGTCGGCAGTTCATGGGTTCTACGCCTTTCACCTGCACTTCGGCCGGGGTCCGGTGGTGAACCCAGTGCCTGAGAACAGGGCACGCCGTGCTGCGCTCGCGCACCTGTCGCCCATCGAGGCTCGCGCCGCGTACCGGCGCGGTCGGCTGCGGCCGAAGGTGCCTGTCCGGCAACCGAGGGCACTGCCCGATCACCAGTGGGACGAACTGTTCACGCAGATGAAGTGCGCACGGGACCGGGCATTGCTGTCCTGCTACGTCTCGTCTGGCGCCCGAGCCTCCGAACTGCTCGGGGTCGAACTCGGAGACGTCGACTGGACCAAGGGCCAGCTGTGGGTGATCTCCAAAGGCAGCCGGGCCCGCCAACCGGTTCCGGTATCGCCCGAGGCCCTCGCCCACCTCGCCGCCTACCTGGAGGAGGCCGGGCTCCCACCCGACGGCATGCCACTCTGGCGCACCCGCCGCGGCCAGCCGAGACCGCTGACCTACTGGGCGGCCCGCCGCATCATCCAGCGCGCAGACGAAGCGATCGGGGCGAACTGGACGCTGCACGACCTGCGGCACACCGCCGCGACCCGACTCGCCCGCGACCCGGAGCTGACGCTGGTGGAGGTGCAGACGATCCTGCGACATGCCCATATCAGCACCACGGCGCTTTACACCGTGGTCGGGCTGGATGACCTGGTGGACAAGCTCGCAGAGCACTACGCACGGCCGGTCCAGGCGACCACGTGGCCGCAGCGATACGAGGCGAGCGACATCGAGGCGGTGTTCGGTGCCGGGCGCTAAAGTCGGCGACAGCCGGCTTCAAGGCCCGACGACCAATCGGGTCCGCCGTCATGAGAGTGCCGAAGGCCGGGTGTCTACCGGAAACTTCGAGCCTACTGCCATCATTCCCGCCCCTCCGCCACGGCCGATGCGGCCGCCTCGCTCGCTTGGGGACTTCGCGACGGCCTCGGTGGAGGAGATCACCGAAGTGGTCATCGGGCACTTCCTGCCTGCCGGTTCCAAGACGTGGCGAGCACGTCAGGAAATGCAGGAGTTCCTCGGCTACCTGACCGGATTTCCCGGAGATACCTGGCAGGAGCGCTGGGAAGCGGCCGGCCACGATGCGGGCATTCCCGTCGGCCGGGTCGCAGGAGACGACCGTGCCCTGAGTCGTCGGCTGAGCGCGGCGGCGGGCCGTTGCTTCGCCATGCGGTTGATCCGACCCACGCTGCTGGGCCTGCGCTCCAACACCTTCACCCGCTACACCCCGTGGTTCCGCAGCATCGCGAATGATCCGTGGCTGGAGGAGTTCTGCGAGCGGGTCGATCAGCTGCCCGTCGGCTCCTCCCGTCGTGGCCGGGCGAAGTCCGACGTCTGCTACGCGTTGACGGTCTTCGGGATCGACCTGGACGGGCTCACGCCCGAGGCCCTGCTGCACTACGCCGTCGAATGCCGAGCCCATGCTCTGGCCGGGGAAGATGCCGAGTCGGGCACCTTCTCCGGAACACTGGCTTGGCCGGTGTTGCACGAGATGGGGCAGTTTCCGCGCTCCGCTCCGCGAACTCTGCGGGCTGCTGTCACCCGGGGGCAGTTGTCGATCGAGGAAGCCGTGGACCGCCATCAGCTGCGCAACCGCGAGGTGCGAGACCTGTTGGTGGAGTACGTACGCCGCCGCTCCGCCGAGCTGGACTACTCGACCCTGCGGCACCTGATCACCCGCCTGGTCAAGACGTTCTGGAAGGTGATCGAGGAGATCAATCCTGAGCAGGCTGACCTGCGGCTGTCGGAGGAGACCTTCACACAGTGGAAGGAGAAGTTGCTGGTCCTGCCCGGCGGCAAGCCGCGCCTGGACATGGACGGCCCGCTGCTGGCGGTCCGGTCCCTCTACCTCGACCTGCACACCTGGTCCGTCGCCGAGCCCGAGCGGTGGGCGAAATGGGTCGCGCCCTGCCCGGTCCGGGATGCCGACCTGCGCCACTTCCAGCTGCGCCGGCGCCGCCTGAACGAACGGATCGCCAACCGCACGCGAGTCCGCCAGCCGCTGCTGCCGATCCTCTCCCAGCACGTCAACGACACCTGGCACCAGCGCAGAGAGCTGCTGAAGGCCGCGCAGAGCGTGAACCCCGGCGAAGAGTTCGTGCACGACGGCACCACATGGCTGCGGGTGTCTTGCAACGAGCGCCACAACCGGCCCCCGGTCCGTGTGGTCAACCGCACCACTGGCGACCTCGTACGCGTCTCCCAGGACGAGAACGCCGCGTTCTGGCAGTGGGCCGTCGTGGAGACACTCCGGCTGGCCGGCCTGCGCGCCGAGGAACTCACCGAACTGAGCCACCTCAGCGTCCGGCAGTACCAGCGCCCGAACGGCGAGGTCGTCGCGCTCCTGGTCGTCAGCCCGTCCAAGAGCGACCGTGAACGCGTCATCCCCATGTCGGCCGAGCTGTTCCACATCATCGCCCAGGTCATCCGCCGCCACCGCGAGGAACACGGCACTGTCCCGGTCTGCGCCCGATACGACCTGCACGAGAAGGTGTGGAGCGAAGAGCTGCCCTACCTCTTCCAGACCGTTCACAGCAGCAGCCAGCGCGGCATGTCCAGCACGACGGTGTGGCGCATCGTGCGACGTGCGTGCAATGAGCTGGCCGCCACGCACCCGGAGTTCGCCAACGTGCATTTCGCCCCGCACGACTTCCGACGGCTGTTCGCCACCGAGCTGGTGAACAACGGTCTGCCCATTCACATCGGCGCCGCCCTGCTCGGGCACCTCGACATCCGCACCACCCGCGGCTACGTCGCGGTCTTCGACGAGGACGTCATCAGCCACTACCACCAGTTCCTCGCCCGACGCCGAGGAACGCGACCAATGGAGGAGTACCGGGAGCCCACCCGGGACGAGTGGGAGGACTTCCAGGAGCATTTCGACAAGCGCCGCGTGGAACTCGGCTCCTGTGGTCGTCCCTACGGCACTCCGTGCGCGCACGAACACGCCTGCATCCGCTGCCCGATGCTCAGCATCAACCCGAAGATGCTGCCTCGCCTCAACGAGTTGGAGGAGGACCTCCTCGCCCGTCGCAAGCGAGCTGTCGAAGAGGACTGGCGCGGCGAGATCGAAGGTCTCGATCTGACGCTCACCTTCTTGCGGAGCAAGCGCGAGCAGGCCCGCCGCTTCCAGCGCAGCGATCCTGTCTCCCTCGGAATGCCTCCGATCCCGCATCAGGATCCCCAGGCCACAGACAGGTGAGCAGCACTGCGAACACCAGAATCGCGGCCCGGGTCAGAATCGGGGGCATGGACGTTCCCAAGCTGCTGGAAGCTGCTTCCCTGCTCGTTCCCGAGGACATCGCCACCGAGAACGACATCACGGTGGCCGATGTCTGGGAGTACCTCACCCAGGACGAGTGGGAGGTGGCTCTCGGGCTGCTGGAGGAACTCGGAGACGTCCAACCGCTTCCACTCAGCTTCTGGGAAACTCTGGCCACCGCAGCCGAGCAGATGCGGATGGAGAAGAGCGCGGCCTGGTGCCACTGGCGCGGCTACGAAACCCGCAACGGCATCATCCGGGCCGACCTCACCCTCCGCCCGGCCGCCGAGACCCGACGGCAGACGCCCATCTCCGGCGCCGGCGTCCTGCGACCGATGTGGAACATCGGAAACCGAACCCCGACCGGCGAACCGGCCCTCAACATCGCCATGCTCTGGGTTGAGCGCACTCCCTTCCTCGAACCTGGCGGGCGAGCCTCGGTGCGACTCGCGCCCATTGGCCCTCAGCAGTGGCAGCACCTTGAGCCCGGCCAAGTGATCACCATGCACGAGGACCGATCCGTGGCCGGGACGGCAGTCGTCCTGGAGGTTCAGCGACCCTGCGGCCACGCCCACGGCGTAGAGTCGAACGATCAGTAACGACCGCGGGAGGGGAACATGGCGGAGCGGAGTTGGCAGCTCAGACAGGGTGAGCGGCTGGTGGGAACCTTGGCCCTCGAAAGCGGCGACATGTTTTGGTCCGACTGTCGCTTCGAACCCGGCCCAGCCTGGGAAGAGCTTGCTCCCCTGTTCGCCGCTTCTCGTGATGCCTGGCGCCGCGGTGACGAGGATGCGGCCTTGGCCGCAGACGAAACGATCTACGCCCAGGGCCTCGTCCTCGTTCCAGACAGCGGCGGAGCCCCGATCACGGAGTTCCTGATTCGGATCGAGGGAGAAGTCGCCCGATTCCGTCACTGATCCGACGCGGTCACGCTCCTTCGGACTTCTCACGCCCGCTGACTTGGTGCACGAGATGGGAAGCAGATGTCGACCACCTTGGGAGGCACGAGAGTCTGGTGCTGTTCGATGCCGGACTGTCAGAAGAGGCCAGCCGAGGTGTTCTGCGTGAGGGTCTCGAGGATCGTGCGCAGCCATGGGCTGCGTACGGCTGGTAGCCGGACCAAGGTGTGTTGGAATGTTCCCCGGTCGGCCCGGAACAGGTGGTTGGGGAGGAGCGGGGGCGGGTCGTCGCGGAGGACGTCTTGGGCTATGCGGCCCGACGTGGGAACCGGCAAGTTCGGTTCGGGAGAGGCCAGCCACAGCCACATCCCCAGCGGCAGGGGCACCAGGTATGCCGGTGCGGTCGGGTCGGCAGGGGTCCAGGTCCGGCCCGTCTGGGGGTGGACCGGGACGAGGAGGATGTCGACGTCCGCGTCCGGGGAGGGCTGTCCCGGTCCGGCCAGGACGGCGCGCCGCTTCGGGGTGCCTGCCGGCAGCAAGGCGTCGAGCGCGCGTTGGAAGACGTCCGCGGTCAGGCCGCCCGGGACCTCCACCGGCTGCCCCTGGGAAGCGATGAGCAGGTGGGCGAGTGCCTGGCCGGCTGCCGCCTCCCACTGCGGACTCCACGACCAGTAGTGGTTCGGCCCCAGCCGTCCTCCCCACGTGGCGATCGGCTCGAACGGGGGCGTCTTCTCCACCGTCTCTGCCAGCTCCGCCCAGGAGAGCGGCGCGGCGTGGATACCGTCGACGGGGACGCGGTGCACGAGGTCTGAGCCGAGTCGCACCATCTGCCAGAGGGAGCAATCGTCGACCCTGGATGCCACGGGGAGGTTGCATACCTCGCAGGCCATGTTGGGCCCGTCGGCCCCGTCGAGGCCACAGCAGGCACCGCCACGCTTCTCAGGAATCAGCCGGGTTCCGCGGATATCACCAGGCGCGATGACATTCGCCCCGGTCGTGCCGTCGGACAGGGCATGGACCGGAGCGTAGATACCGCGTGCCTCAGCCTCGCCCTGATCAATCTCGTCCCACATCCGCCACGGCCCTCCCCAGGGTTCCGGGTCCACGGCAAACGTCCCTGACTCCATGAGCACCGGAAGCTGGGCCCCGTTCCCGTACTGCTGACGTGCGTGGACCGGCAGTGCGACCTGGGACAGCGGGATGGTCAACTCGGCCCCGCATCGCGCACACACGAAAACGAACAAATTTCCTCCGGATAGGAAACAGACGCATCCTCGCAGCTCACCGGCAGCCGGCCAACATGATTTCTCATCCGCTGCGGGAACGGCACCAGCCACTGTCGTGGAGGATCAACGCAGCGCGATCAAGTGCTAGCTGCGCCTCGGACTACGGCAGCGACTCACTCGGTGTTCGAATCCCGGTGTGCTGCAAAGCCAGCCCGCGTTGGTGCAGAGAAGGTCCAGCTCCATCAGCGCGGTCCCGGGACCGGAGACGTCCTGGACGGCTTTGGGGTACTCGGTGCCCTCGCCGCCGGCCTTGCGGACGACGGTGGCGTGCTTGATGTAGCCGGACTTGCCGGCCTTCTCCGCGAGCCAGAGCAGCGGTGCGCGCCTGTCCAGGATTCCGTGGGTGATCGCGTTGATCGCTGCGCCGGTGAGCAGGGCGCCGGCGGGGACGCGGTAGCCGAGGGTGCGGGTGACGGCGAGGGTGGAAGCGAGCTGCACGGCCGAGTAGGAGGCGACGTTCCCTTGGGTTTCAGGAGGTGTCGTGCACTGTCGCGTCACCCTGGGCGGTGAACCTGTGGCCGACAGTTCCTGAACCGGTGTCGCGGACGTTGCACCTGTTGCTGAGATGCGCCCGTGATCGAGAACAGGAAAGTGCGGTTGCGGCCGTTCGTGGTACGGATGCCGTCGGGTGACCGGTACTGGACGGTGCTGGACGAAGACGAGCTCGCGCCGATTGCCGAGGTGGATGAGTTCCTGCGGCACGTGCGGTTCGGCCGGGACCAGGCCGAGTCGACGACCGCGACGTACGCAGGCGCGATGAAGTTGTTCCTGACCTGGTGTGCCCGGTCGGGTCTCGACTGGCGGGAGTGCGCGGGTCGTCTCGGGTCGTTCATGTTCTGGCTGCGGCACGCCCGGCTGGATGGGGATCCGGTGGTCCCCGGCCCGGGGCAACAGCCGGTTCGAGGCCCCCGCCGGGTGAACACGATCCTGGCCGGGGTGCGGGAGTTCTTGAAGCACCAGGTCGCCGTGGGCAACGCTCCGGTGGCGGTGCTGGGCATGCTCTACGAAGTCGCTGATGATCGTGACCTTCCTGTCGAGGTTCGTGGTGAGGCGAGTGGGCCCCGCTACTACGCCCGGGCCCGGCATCGGGCCGCTGTCCCGGACGCACCGGTCGACCGGGCCAGCGACGACGAAGTCGTGGCCCTGCTGCGGGCCTGCCGGACGGCACGGGATCGACTGATCGTGCTGCTGATGGCGCGCGCGGGTCTGCGCCGCGGGGAAGCGGTGGGTCTGCGCCGAGAGGACATCCACTTCGTCGTGGATGCCCGACACCTGGGTTGTTCGGTGCCGGGCTCGCACCTTCACGTGGTGCGTCGGGACAACGGCTCGGGTGCGTGGGCGAAATCGCGTCGGTCGCGGGCGGTACCGGTGGACTTCCTGGTGGTCCAGGCGTTCGACCAGTACGCGGTGGAGCGTGCGAGGTGTGCTGAGGCGGCGCTCAGCGACATGGTGTTGGTGAACCTGGCCCGGCCGCCGGCCGGGGCACCGGTGAAGCCTGGGGCGGTCAACGAGTTGCTCGTGCGGCTTTCCCGGCGGGCGGGGTTGGAGCGGGTGGTTCATCCGCACTCTCTGCGGCACGCCTTCGCCACCAACGTGGTCGAGGCCGGTGCCGCCATCGACGAGGTCCAGCAGTTGCTGGGCCATCGTTCGGTGACCAGCACCCAGGTCTACCTCCACCCGTCGCCGCAGCGCCTGCGGGCCGCGGTCGACCGCGTGGGATCGCTCGTCGAGGAGGTCCGTTCATGAACAGTGAGGCCGCACTGGCACCGCCGCCCGACAGCGGGCGGGAGGACGCCCAGGCCGAGCGGCTGTTCTCGCGAGTGCGGCAGGACTTCTTGGTCGGGCTGGGCTGGGACGAGCGGCTGCGTATCGCACGGCCGTCGCCGGATCATCCCTTGATCGGGTACCGGTCCTGTGCCGTGCGGAACTGCATCGCGCCTGCCCGTCTGGGCGGTGCCGCTCCGCTCTGCGCCACCTGCCGGGGACGGTGGCGGGCCGGCGAGCAGGACTTGGAGGACTTCCTGACGACAGCGGTTCGGGTCTTCACGGGCACCGATGGCCCGTGCCGGGTGCCGGGGTGCGAGCGGGTCTGGAGGTCGTTCGACAACCCGGTCTGCCTCAGCCACATGGATCAGAAGTACCGCCTCGGGATCGAGACGATCGAGGACTTCGTCCTCGATCCGCGGGTGGGGCCGAAGCCGGCGTTGGAGCCGTGCTCGGCGGCGGCGTGTCACCGGCAGAGTAAGGACCGCGGCGGATTCTGCGCGGGGCACCGCTGGAGCTGGAACGAAGCGAGGCGAAAGGATCCGGACGTCGATCTCGGGCTGTGGTCCCGGACCGCGCCGGCGGTCCACGACGGCACCTTGATCAGCTTTCGCGGGTTACCGGACCTCGTCGTCGCCGAGTTGCTGTTCGGGACTCAGCAGCGCCTGGACCGGCACGTCCGGCTGCTGCACACGGCGTTCAAGGCCCTGTGCGACACGGCGCGCGCCCAGCAGGTCACCAGTCTGAGCCAGCTGATGGTCGAGGCGAACATGCGGATGGCGGGGGTGTGGAAGTCGATGACGGCCGACATCCGCGTCGGTCTGGCCACGCCGGAACTGGAGCAGCTGAAGGACGTGTGGGACGCGGAGGTCTTCGGGCTGGGCAAGGGCCGCACCATGAACTTCACCGGCCTGAGTCAGGAGTGGCTGCGGCGGGCGGCCAAGGCGTGGGTGGTGGATGCCATTCCCCGCCGCTACGGCCGGAACATCCCCAACTCCCTCATGTCCATGGTCGTCTGCTTGGAGCGGCTCTCCGACAGCCTGCGCATCAACCGCGAGGACCACGGGGACGCTCCGGAGCGGCTGCGCCGCACCGACGTCGAGGTCTTCCAGCAGCGCTTGGCCTACCTGGAGCACACCGGGCAGATCAGTCCGAACCTGCGAGTGACGATCTGCCGATGGTGCGCACGGTTCCTGCGCGAGATCCGTGAGATGGGTCTGACCCGGCCCCGACAGATGCTGGCCGGACTGCCCGACGACTTCTCGTTCCGCAAGGGCGACATTCCCCGGCCACCAGAGGACGAGGGCGGTGGGCGGGCTCTGCCGGACGAGATCCTGGCCCAGTTGTGCGCACGGCTGGACACCCTGGAGACCAGCCGGCGCAACGGCCGGTCGGGAGCCCCGGCCGGAGGGCGGCACGCCCGGATCGCGGTAGAGATCCTTATCGACACCGGCCGCCGCCCAGACGAGGTGCAAAAACTTCCCTGGGACTGCCTGGAGACCGACGCGGACGGCAAGCACGTCCTTGTCTACACCGACTTCAAGAACAACCGGCTGCGATGCCAGCTGCCGATCCCGGACACCACCGCCTCGATGATCCGCGAGCAGCGCGACCGCGTCCGCGGCCGCTTCCCGGACACCCCCACGGACCAGCTCGCGCTGTTCCCGAACCCGAACTTCAACCCGGACGGCACCAAGCCCTACCGGTCGATGTTCCTCTCCCAACTCCATCGCGAGTGGCTGAACACTATGCCGCCTCTGCTCACCGCCGCGGGGGAGGAGTTCGACAAGGCACGGATCACGCTCTACGCCTACCGGCACAGTTACGCCCAACGGCACGCCGATGCCGGAACGCCGGTAGACGTGCTGCGGGAGCTGATGGGACACAAGACCCTCGGCACTACACAGACGTACTACCGGGTCTCCGAGAAGCGCACGCGTCAGGCCGTCGACCGGCTGGTCACCCTCCAGTTCGACCGACACGGCGGCCGGCTGTGGGACGAGGCCAAAGCCCTCCTGGACCACGAGCACACCCGGATGCGGATCGGGCAGGTCGCCGTACCGTTCGGGATCTGCGCCGAGCCCAGCAACGTCAAAGCCGGCGGACACGCCTGCCCGTTCCGGTTCCGATGCCTGGGCTGTGATCACTTCCGCACCGACCCCTCCTACCTTCCGGACCTGCGGACCTACCTGGACACCCTGCTTCGAGACCGGGAACGGCTGGCCGCGGCCACCGAGCTCGACGCTTGGGCTCGGGCGGAAGCAACACCGTCCGAGGAGGAGATCAGTCGCCTGCGGCGTCTGATCCGCAGGGTCGAGAGCAACCTCGACGCCCTCACCGACGAAGAACGGGAGGAGATCCGTCAGGCCACCTCGGCCCTGCGCCGGTCCCGCGCCGTACAGCTCGGCATGCCCACCCTCCTGCCAGCCGCAGGTGGCCTTCCACTCGAACGGAAAGCATGAAGCCAACCTCTCCGGCTGACCGGCTCGCCCAGGCCCGAACCGATGACTCCACCCGCCGCCGCAGGCGCGTGCTGGCCGCGCTCGACGACCTGACCCGCGACGGCCAGCCGATCAGCGTCTCCGCCGTCGCCCGCCTGGCCGGCGTCCACCGCAGCCTGATCTACCGCCACGGCGACCTCCACGCAGCCGTGGCAGCCAAGGCCGCCCAGCCGCCCAACAACACCAACGGACCGCAGGTCAGCCGGAACTCCCTGCTGAGCGATCTGGCCAACCTCACCGAACGCAACACCCGCCTTGCGGGCCATGTGGCCCGCCTCGAACAACGCCTGTCCGAAGCCCTTGGCCAAGACGCCTGGCGCGCCACTGGCCTCGGCGCTCCCACCGACATCGACACCCTCCAGCGGAAGATCGACCACCTTGAACAACAAGTCGCCGAGCTCCGCGACCAGCTCTCCGAACGCGAAGAAGACCTCCAGGCATCCCGAGCCACGAACCGCGAGTTGATGACCCAACTCAACAGCACCCCTCACCGCCCCCGCTGACCTGCGAACCCAGATACCAACCGCTGGTCGGTGGATCGCAGCCTTCACTTTGGGGTGCGAGTAAGTCGGTTCAGCCCGGCGGTCAGGCGGGAACGCTAGCCCGGTCCAGGACGGCGGCCATCTCGTCCTCTGGGAGTGCCGGGTTGGCACCCGCGCTGGATGCCAGTTCGGGGACGAGGAGGGCCTCGCGGAGCCGGTGGAACGGGAGGCGCGGGTCGCGGGCCGCCGCCTGACGCGTCCAGACGACGGGGTCGTGGCTGAGCCGTTCGATCAGCTCCGGCGCGGCGGCCGGATCCCGTACGGCCAGCCGGCGGTAGTTCCCGTCGGGGTGGTTCGCGTAGCGGGTGGCTAGGCCCTCGCGGGGGAACCGAGGGTGCGTCTCCGCCATCCAGGCGGAGAACGTCCCACCCAGCCGCGCAAACACCCGCATCAGGACCTCCTCCGGAGTGTCGGGGTGGTGAATGCCCAGGAGGTTCTCCACCACCGGGTCCTCGACGCGTGCAAGCAGGCGCAGCAGTTCAGGCGGCAGATGGGGGCTTCGGGCGGCGGCGCGCTGGAGCAGCGGGTGAGCGGAGGTCGCGGCCCGGCGCATTACCTCGGGGTCGGCGAGCCCGTCCCGTACCCACCACACGTCGTCGCCCCTGTCGAGGTCCCCGGCCGTGAAGTCGATGGCCATACGCCGCGTCTCGTCCAGCTCGGGCCGAAGGGAGACGGCCAGCCGTACGTCCTCCTCGGGGTCCACGGCGAGCCTCTCTACGAGGTCGGCGGGCAGCGACGGGTTCTCGGCGAGGGAGGTCAGGTGCATCCGCTCGGCGACGCACCGCTCGGCGCGGGCACGGTCAAGGAGTCCGCGGCGCAGCGCCTCGGCGGCGGACTTCGGGTCGCGGAGGAGGTCGGCTGTCACGCGGGCGTCCCGCCGGCACTCCTGCAGCTCGGCGGCCCGCCGCACCTCGAGGTCGGGGTCGGCCAGCAGTGCCGACCGCTCGCCCGCCGACAGGGCCTCCCATGCACGCACCGCTTCCCGACGCGCTGCCGCACAGTGATGAGTGGCCATCGATGCCACGAACGATGGCGCCAGATGGGGCGACTCCAGCAGGGCCGCGCGTACGGAATGATCCGGGTCGTCGAGCAGGCGGGCGCACACAGCATCCGGGAGCGGCGCGACCTTTACGCGCGGACCGTACACCTCGGGTCCATATGCGAGAGCTGCCCGCACCTTGGGAGAAGGATCGTCCGCGAGCCGAGCCCGCTGTGCAGGCTCCGCCCTGGCACTCATGGCGAAATCGATCCGGGCCCCCGGGTTCGGGTGGGCCAGGATCAGCGCGACGGCCGACTCGGGGAGTCCGGCCCGGTGAAGAACGTCACGGGGCGGACGGTCACCGTCTGCCCCGAAGGCGAGCAGGCGCAGCAGCAACGACTCCGGCAGCGCCGGATTTCGGGCCACTCCGTCCAGCGCGGATGCGTGAAACGCCACCATGATTCCTCTACCCCCTGTGTCTTCCCCGATCGGTCCGCGCCCATGATCTCGTAGGCCGTGCACGACATCTGTCGGCCACCGTTGCACCGGTCCTTGAGACTTTGACCAGCACAGATGCCTACCGAGGGGAGGGCTCCTAGGTCACCAGCCCAACAGAAAGGACGTGTCGGCTCACCGAGCGACGGCCGTAGGCGCTGGCGGTGCAGGTTCGGCCCTCGGGGCCGTGCCGCCACGGGTTCTCTTCCACCGGGGAGCCGTCTTTCTTGTAGACCAGGTGGGAGCCGTGCATTCCCTTGGTCGTCGCGTCATGCGAGTTCTGCACGAACTGGTCCCCCAGCGCGTGGACTCCGTCGAAGACGGCGGTCAGGGCGGCGACCAGGGCGATGCCCTCGATGGCGCGGAGGCGATCGGTCATGCTGGGGGTGCTCCTCATCTCGGATTCGGGGTGGGGTGCGGGGCGTCCGGCCTCTTGCCGATGCTGCGGACGCCCCGCGATGCCACCGCCCCCCGGCCGGTCTCCGGTCGGGGGGCGGTGGTGCTTAGAACGGAGGCTCGTTCCAGGCCGGGATGGGCAGGAGTCGGATGCGCAGCTCGCGCCGGTCGTACCAGCAGCCGCACGCCTCCATCTCGGGGAAGGCGCCGCCGGTCCACCAGCCGCCCTCGCCGTGGCAGCGCGGGCAGCCCGGCCGGGGCCGGGCGGTGATCTCGATGCGGTGCCGGTCGGCGTAGAGCTTGAGGTGGCCGGCCCTGAGCGCGGCGGCGGCCGTCGCCGCGGCGAGCGGGACGGCGGCGGCGAGCAGCAGGGCGCCGCGCAGGTGGCGGGCGGTCACTTCAGCGGGATGGCGCGGCAGGTGGCGGCGTGGCTGTTGGCGTCCGGCCGGATACGGAACAGGAAGTCCCCCTCGGGCAACTCGCAGGAGTCTCCGCAGCCGTGGCAAACCCAGCGGTTTTTCTCCGAGTGCTGGCCGGGGCCGGTGACGTCCACGTACGAGCCGCCAACCGTGGTGAACCTGATCAGCAGGTTCTTGGGGCGGTCCGGCTCGGTGAAGGCGGTGAGGGTGCCGGTTCTCATGGGCTGGTGTCCTCTCGGGTCAGGCGGCCAGCAGGTGCTTGGCCGGGGGAGCGATGTAGGAGGCGGGGTCGGCGGGCGTGCCGCCGCAGCACTCCAGGCAGGAGCCCAAGGTCTTCAGCTGTACTGGCGCAGAGCACTTGTTCCGCGGCTGCCGTATCCCTGAGCAAGGAGCCCAGGCAGCAGTCCCTGCGTGGTCCTAAAGGCCGCGGGAAATCACTGGCCGGGCCCGGGCACGTGCGGAATGCTGCAGGCGTGATCGCGCGAGAAGCCGCCGTTCGGGCCGTTGAGGAACAACTGGAACGCGACTATCAAAGGGGGCGGGCTGCGGGTTCGGAGGCACTGCGCATGGCTGTGGTGGACGCCGAGGAGCACGAACTGGTGTGGATCGTCTCCTGGACGTCCGAGGAGTTCGTGCGCACTCAGAAGCCGGAGTTCATGCTCGCAGGCAACGGGCCGTACCTGGTCGACCGTGTCGACGGGGGACTGCATCAGGTTGGCGTCGTCTCCGCGCTGACCGGGGCATGGGAGGACGACTACCGAGCTCGGATACGTGGCCTTCCGGTGCGCACCGCGGTGGACGACCTACACGATGTGCTCCGCGAAATCGCGCCTGCGCGCGGACGCATGCATGCTGTGCGGACATTGCGCCATAGGCTGCCTGTGCTCTCGCCCGCGGAGGCCATCGAGTACGTGAGCGGGTTGCTGGAGGGTGATGCACCCGCGCGCCTCGTGGCCGTCGCCACCAAAGATCTCGTGGAGCCTCTCAACCCGGTACTTGCGGTGGAGACCATTCTGAGCGGGGCGGCGATCCGAGCCGGTCAGAGACCCGCCAGGTGACTGGAAAGCCACTCGGCATGCCGATCGCGCATCCGGCAGCTCTACCACTGCCTCCAGCAGAGTCAGCGATTCGACGAGGAAACTGCCTTCCCGTCCTCCTCGGACGAGATTCGCAGGGCTGCGGGATAGGCGGGGGTCTCTATCGGCCTGGAGGCCGCACCCAGGGAGCGAAGCGCTGGCCAGGTGCAGCGTCCTCGCGCCAATACCTCAAGACCGTCTCCTGGACGATCTCGAATCGCTCGGCGGCGATGAGGCATGGGACAGGCTCCTGCCCGCCGGCATCAGCCTCGAAGGCGACCACGACGGGCACTTCTCTGCCGAGTCGACGGGCAACCTTCAGCAGCTCGTCAGGCGATGGGTCCCGGAACATCGGATCTTGAAAACTCGACGGGCAACTGACGAAGAGCGGATCGTCGAAGACCAGCTCCAGACCATGGTGGTAAGTCAGATCATGACCAGTAGCAAGCCGGAGTTGCCCGGCGTTCCAGGAAAGCACGTCCCAGTCCCACCAGGACCCCTTGGGAAGCTGGATCCCCGCATGCCGTCCTGTGTCGCCCACCCTCAGCCCTCATCAATTTGAACGGGCCATCAGGCTACACAGCGGCTTGAAGCCCTCAGCTTGACGGGCTAAGCACCTGAGGAAGTCTGTCCGGTCCTCGCGCACCCCGGAGAGGCGGGCGAGGGCCAGGCGGAGCGACCGGGGCGGGTCAGCGGTTGGGGATACGGATCACGGTCGGGTTGTTGTCGCCGGGCGTGCCGGGTGCGGGCAGGGTGGCGTGGAGGTGGAGCTCGGGGCGGAACTCCGGGCGGAACACCGGAGCGGCCGCGGGGTGGTTGTGGATGACGGGGCGGAAGGTCAGGCCGCGCAGGGCGGGGATGCTGGCGAGCGCCCATACGGCGGCGGCCAGTGCGGCGGCCAGGGTGCGGCCGCCGGCCGGGGAGGCGGACCACACGGTCCAGATGCTGCCGATGCCCCACAGCGTCCAGAGAATGCGGGCGCCGGTGATGCGCAGGAACCCGCCGATCAGGCCGATCAGGCCGGTGGTCTGCCACAGGGTGTAGACGGTCGCGCCGGACAGGGCGGGCAGGTGCGCGGCCTGCGCGTCGAGGAAGGCGCGGATCGGGGTGGTGAGGGTGGGCCAGATGCCGCTGGTGTCGCGCTCCAGGTCCACGTGGGGGCGGGGCACGGTGCCGGTGATGGCCTCGATGATGGCGCCCAGGACGCTGGCGGCCGCACCGAGCAGCATCACCAGCGCTCCGGTCGCGACCAGCAGCGCGAGGGCCTTGATCCAGTGGGCGAGGCCGTGCCAGTCGGCCTTGGGGGCACTGCGAATGTCCTCCCACACGCCGTGCAGGACGCCGTCTTCCTTCCATGCGCGGTTCCACCAGGCGCCGGCGGCGTCCAGCCGCGCCCGGGCCTTGCTTTTCGAGGGCGCCTTCGGGGTGGGGAGTTCGGGGGTGGGGGTCGGTCCGGTCGACATGGCCGGGTGCTCCTTCGTGTTGGGGATGGTGGTGGTGCTGGGGCCGGGCGGCCTGTCCCGCTCTCGTCCTGCCGGCCGCCGCAGGGGAGGGGACGAGAGCTGGGCGGAACGTCCGGGATCAGGTGGTCAGCGGTTGGTGATGCGGCCGAGCAGGCCGCGTGCGGTCTGCTGGGTGTGCTGGACGTGCTGGACGTGCTGGACGTGCTGGGTGACGGTTCCGGTGTAGTGGTGCTCGTTGTGCGTGATGGCCGCGCGGGTCTTGCTGATCGCTCCGCCGATGGCGGTGGCGGCCATGGCCAGGCCCGCGAACGGCAGGGTGACCATGAGGACTCCGGCGAGGGTGACGGAGGACAGGCCCTGGAGGACGAGCCAGGCACCGCAGCCGATGCCGGTGATCCCGGCGCCGACGCCGATGCTCGCGACCGCGATCCCGGCCGCCCAGGCCGGGACGATGCGGTGGTCGGGCTGCGGCACGGGCGGGGTGGTGCCGAACGCCGGCAGTGCGGTGTCGTCGCGGAACGAGGTGGGGTGGAAGGCGGGCTTGCTCGCCCAGTTGTCGAGCAGGCGGCGGGCTTCGGCTGCGGCCTCGGACTCGGGCATGCCGTGCTGGGTGTGCAGGGGGTTCATCGGTGGTCTCCGATCACGCGGGAAGAGGGGAGCGCCCTCCTGGCCGTGGCGGGCTGGGAGGGCGCGTGGGGGAGGGGTGCCGCCGGAGTGCGTGTCCGGCGGCGCCCTCCGGCGTTGCGCGGCAGGGGAGGTGTGGCTGGCGGGTGGGTAGTCACCGCACGAGCGCGCCGGGCATTCTCGGACGATCAGGCGCGGGGGAGAGGGGGCTGGGGTGGAGTTCGTCTTCGACTGCGGGTGGTGCGGGGGTGACAACTACTTCGTGGGCAGGCAGGTCGGCTTCTGGGTCGACAAGTGGGAGATCCCGTCGGAGTGGGACTGCCGCTTCTGCGACGGCCTCAACTCAACGCCCGACCCGCCGTGGACCGAGGCGTAGTCAGAGGCTGGAGATGAATCCGGCGAACGAGGCGAGGCCGCTGTTGATGGCCGGCGCCAGGCCGGTCGTAGCGAGGGTGAAGCCGAACAGGGTGCAGGCCAGCGCTGGGCCGACGCGGACGTAGCCGCCTTTGACCAGGACGAGGACGATAATGCCCAGCAGCACGGCGGTGGAGAGGGAGAGGGCCACGGCGGGGGGTGCTCCTTTGCAGGGGTCGGGTGGGGCCGGCCGCGTTCGCGCGGTCCGGCCCCGGGGATGGGTGAGTGTGGTCAGGCGTCGGTGAGGCTCTTGATGGCCTCCAGCGCCTGGCGGGGCGAGGTGACCTGCGGCTCCGGGCGGCGGCCGCTGCCGCGCTTGCCGCCGCCCTTGCCGCCACCGCCACCACCGCGTCGGCGGGACTTGCCCTCGCCGTCGTCACCTTCCTCGGGCTCGGGCCAGAACTCGCCGGGACGAACGGGCTCGTTCCAGTCGAACCACAGGCCGCGCTTCTCCAGCTCGCTGATCTCGTAGTCGGTGAGCCGGACGACCTCGTCAGGGAAGAGGGTCGCGAGGTCGGTGTCGAAGTCCGCGAAGAGGCTGCGCATGAGGACGGCGCGGCCGTTGTCGAGGACGATGACGGCGACGCCGCCGGTGGAGACGCCGTTCTCCGGGTCGGCCTCGCCGCGCATGGCCCGCTCGATCGCGGAGCCTTCGCTGCGGGAGTATCGGGCCGGGATGGTCGGCACGTCGTGCGGGTTCTCCATCGTGCCCTCAGCCGCCTTGCGGGTGGCGCCGGGCGAGCCCATGTTGAAGATGACCGGGCGGGAGTTCTGCCGGAGATTGTCCTTCATCTCCGTGCTGAATCCGTTGTGCGCGAAGGGGCTCTGGCCGGCGGGCTTGAAGCCGATGCCGTACTTGAGGCCGGTGACGGTGAGGTCGTCGCCGTCCGACTGGATGAACTCGCCGAAGTCCCCGTCCTGGGCTGCGGTCATGAACTCGTCCGCGTACACGTTCAGCTGCCGGTAGGGGCAGCGCGGGTCGCCCGGCTTGTAGTCGTGCGGCTTGCCGTCGTGCGGCCAGGGCATCTCGGCCCTGATCTCGCACAGCGCCTTCGCCGCCCGCAGCTGCCTCGCCATCCACAGGGCGTTCGAGCCCTGCCGGTCGATGTACTGCCCGAGCGTGGTCGTCTTCTCGTCCTTGCGGACGGTGGACAGCCACACCACCTGACCGGCCAGGGACTCCGCCGCCATGTCGATCGCGAAGAACTGCGTCTTGCCCGACCGGCTGACTCCGAGGACCAGGCCGTGGGCGGCGGCGTTCTTGTCGTACTGGTACACCATGTTCTTCACCGGCTGGCCGGTGATGGTGAACCCGCAGACGAACATGCCCTTCTCGTCCGGGGTCAGCAGCTCGCGGGTCGCGGGGAAGATCTGCGACAGCGGCGGCGTGTCGAACGCGCTGATCAGGAACTCCGCGCCGTCGATGAGGACGAACACGCAGGAGTCGTCCTCGGGCATGCCCAGGCCGCGGCAGACCTTGGCCAGGTCGATGCGCGGCGTCTCGGTGGAGTCGGCCATCTTCGCCCGGTAGAACGTCACGCCCCGCTCGGTGTCCCTCGTCCGGTGGACCAGGACGGAGCCGGGGGCGCCGCCCTTGGGGCCGGCCACCCGGTCCACCCAGCGCTCGGCGTCGGTCGGCTTGGTGCGCCGCCGGACGTTGGCCTCGGGGGTGATGCTGGCCTCCATCCAACCGGGCCCGCCCTGGCGGCCGGGCTGGAGCGGGACGTCCGCGAGGGTGACTTCGGCCGCGGGCACCCCGAAGGCCGCGCCGACGGCCTCCGCGGACAGGCCGGTGATCGGCCGTCCGGTCTCCGAGGCCCTCAGCAGCAGGGTGATGTCGTGCCGCATGCCAGGGTGCCGGGTGGCCTTGACGACGTGAGTGCGGGCGGGCATACCGGCGCGCTCCCACAGCATCCGTGCCTCCCGGGTGAGCAGGTCCGCGCCGTCGTCCGGGAGCGCCGCCGTGAGCTCGGGGGCGGCCTCGGCGGGCGCCAGCTGCGGGGCGGGGGAGGGGGCGGCGAGGGCGGGACGGTGGCGTCGGCGGGCGTGCCGGGAGTACGGCATCACCAGGTAGCCGGCCACCGCCCATCCGGCGGCGAGCAGGCCGTCCAGCCAGTACGGGCCCCAGCCGAGGGTGGTCTTGGCGGCGACGTCGACGGCGGCGGCCAGGACCAGCGGGGACCAGCGCAGGATCTTGCGTCCGGCGCCGGTCTCCTCGCTCTTGGCCGCGAGGAAGATGCCGCCGATTCCGGCGGCGCCGGCCAGCTGCACGATCTCGTGGACGGGGCTGTCGGGGTAGAGGTTCGGGGCCACGGCCAGCACGGGCGCGGCGAGGGTATAGGCGAGGCGTTCGAGCGCGACACTGCGCGGCGTGGTCACCGGGAGGCTCCTTCGGGAACGAGCGCGGGCGGCCCCGCGGTGTGCGGGACCGCCCGTGGCGGGGAGGGGTGGGGGAGTGGGGTCAGCGGTTGAAGAACCCGGGCCTGGGCGTCCTCTCGCGCCGGTTGGAGCGGATGTCGTCCAGCGCGCCGTAGAGCTGCGCGTGGGTCCGCCGGGTCTCATGGGTGAGGTCAGCGGTCTCCTGGGCGGTGTCGCACAGCGTGCGGACCTCGCGGGCGGCGCCGACCAGCGCGGTCTCCACGTTGTTCGTGAGCGACACGAACTTCGGGTCGAGGTGGGCGTTGCCGATGTCCTGCGCCATGTCACCGGAGACGTTGGCGTTCTTCTGCATACTGCGCTGCAGCGCCTCCAGCTCGAGGCCGGCGTCGTCCAGGGCCTGACCGAGCTTGTCGAGCTTCGCCTGGACGGCCTTGTACCGGTTGTCGTCATCGGCGACGACGGGTGCCGTGCTGCTACGGGGCGCGAGATCGCTACTCATCAGCGGGATTCCTCCAGGTCGTTCTAGTCGTGGTGGGCGGCGGCCGACGCGTGCGCGAGACCGGCGTCCTCCTTGGCGGCCATGTCCTCGCCGTACACGCGGGCGACTTCCTTGGCGGCGAGCCGGGCGGCCTCCTTGGCGATGCCGCACTGCTCGGCGCACCGCTCGGCCTGCGCCTTCATGCGGGCCGCGGAGTCGGCCAGGTCCGCGATGAGGTCGGTGACCTTGGTGTCGATGTTGTGGTCGCCGACCAGGTCGGCGGCCATCTCCCGCAGCGCGTCGGCGAGCTTGCTGAGCGCCTCCATCAGGGCCTCGGCACGCTCCTGGTCGGAGGCGGCCTTGACGGCGACCTTCGCCATTCCCATCAGGTACTCGTCGAACGTGATGTCCGTGCGGTGCTGGGCGGCCAGTCCGCCCGCGCCGGACGGCCTGCTGACTTCCGAGCTGCTCACGCTGCTCCCTTCCGTGCTGGTCGGCCGGCTGGTGCCGGGCCGTGCGGTGTGCGGTTCCGGCGCGGGCGGCAGGCCCTTCACGCCGGTGGTCACGGCCGCGGGCCCGTCGGGGACGATGTCCGCGTCGACGATGTCGTCCTCGCCCTTGCCCTTGGTGTCGGTGCGCGGCGGGTGGGTGGGCCGGTCGGGCCACTCCACCGTCGGCGTGGAGTCCTCCTCGCCGAACGGGCTGTCAGCCGGGCGGCCGCGCCGCCGGGACCGGCCCGTACGACCGCTTCCCGCACGGCCGGTCCCGCTGGTGCGGCGGGCGCGTCCGCGCCCACCGGCCCGGGCGGCTCCGGTGCGCCGCCGCCGGAACCGGCGCCGCTTCTTCGAGCCGTCAGACGCCCCGTCACCGGTCTTGGAGTCCTTGTCCGGCTCATCATCGGTCGCCTTGCTGTCCTTCGCGGCGCTGGAGGCCCTGTCAGAGCCGTCCTTGGCGGTCTTCTCACTCTTGCCGTATGCGCCCTTGTCCGCGCCGTCGGTGTCCTTGTCCTTGTCCTTGGTCAGGCTGACCTTCTCGGTGCCTGCCTTGCCGTCCTTTGCGTCGGCGCGGCGCTTGTCCCAGCGGCGCTGGGCCTCCTCCGCGACGGCCTGGCCCAAGGTGGTGCGGCCCGGTGCGGTCGACGCCGCGGTTTCCCGCTTCGCCTTCCGTGCCGCGTCGCGCTCCGCCCGCTTCGCCCGGCGGTCCTCCCACGCCTGCTGCCGCTGGGCGCGGGTCTGGTCGCGGTCCTTGGTCCGGTTGGCGAGGCCGGCGGTGTGACCGGCGCTGCGCCGCTCCTGTCGCCCGGACTGCCGGACCCCGGCGCGGTCCTGGCGGCCGCGGACCCGCTCGGCACGGGCGCTGGACGCCGGACCGCGCTCTGCCCCGCCGCCGCCGTCGCCCTTCGAGCTGCCGCTGCGGCCGGAGCCGCCAGAGCCCGCCTGGGAGCCTTTCGACCCCACGGACGCCCCGTTGCGCCCCGAACCGGCTGTATGGCCGCCAGAGGACCGCTCAGGGCCCTTCTTGCGGTCCTTGCCGCCTCCGCCGCTCCCGGTCGATCCGGCCCCCGAACGGCTCCCGGACGCACCGGAGTTGGGGCCGCGCGAGGCCCCGGGCTTGTTCGGCCCCGGGCTCGAGTTGGAGCGGGAAGGCCCCGTGCCGCCACCGCCGCGCGAGGACCCGCCGCCACCGCCGCCGGCCTTCGAGCGGCCCTTGTCCGCGCCCATGCCAGAACTGGACGCCTTCGTGCGGTCGGCGTCGGCCTTTCCGCGCGCCGCCGCTTTGTCGCCCTTCGCTTTCATCAGCGCAGCGTGAAACTTTCCGTTTTGCTCCATCATCGCGACTTCCTGCGCGGTGCGGCCCTCGATCAGCGCGGCCTTCCGCGCGATCTCAGCCTCACGGAAAGGCGCTTCGCTTTCATGAAGCGCCCTCGCCTTTTCCAGCCGGAATTCGAGCCAGTCACCGAGACGATCGGCGAGAGAACGAGGCTGGGCGTATTCGCCTTCCTCGTATTCGCCGTATTCCTCACCGGCTTCCGGTGCCGCAATTCCTTCCGACCGCATGGCCAGCGCCGGGTCCGGGGCGGCCGGAATCGGCGGCAACTCCATCGTCGTCTCCTCCGGGGACTCCGGCGGAGCCTCCGGAATGTCACGCGGCGACGGAATGGTGTCGGCGAAATCCGGGATCGGCGGCGGCGCGTACGAGGAATCACCGCTCCAGGGGCCGCGGACCAGGGTCCCGCTGCCGGACTCGTCGGACTCGTCGGACACGGTGCACCTCCCTCCAGGGGGACTTGACAGACAGTGGGGTCTCGTGTGCACGCGCGTGCACGTGCACGTGTGCACGCTTTACGCGCGCGAGGCCCCGCCGGAACCCGGCGGGGCCTTCGTTGGTGTCGGTCAGTTACGCGGGCCGTGCTGCTCCAGCACCTGCTGCGCGTACTGCATGAGGTGGTTCCACAGCCTCGCGTCGCCCTCGGCCCGCTTGTCGATCGCGAGCTTGAACAGGCGGCACACGCTGGTGAATCCGGGGATGACGTCATTGCGTCCGGCTTTGACGTCCTTGGAGATCCGGGACCGAGTAACGCGGAGCCAGAATTCCATCCGGCCGATCTCGCCGCGACTTTCGATCGCCCTGCGCTCTTCTTCCTTCAGCCAGTCGTTCCGCCCTTGAATGGAGCGTTCGACGCTGGTGAGGGGGCGCGTCATGCCGACTCCCGACCCATGTCGTAAATCGACGTGGGGCCACCATAGCCCTGATTCCGGCTCTGCACACCCTCCTGCGGCGGATTCGGTGCGGCCTGGAGCGGCTGCGGGTTCTTCTTCCGCTGCCTTTCCAGCTCCTTTTCCTTCCTTTCCTTGGCCGTATTCACCACGGCCTCGTCGTGGGCGCGGCGCTTATAGGCGCTCTTTTCCAGGCCGTCGGTGAGGTTCTTGAGGTTCTTGAGCACGTTTCCGAGGGCCCTTTCGACGGGCATCGCGCGCAGCCTGGCGTGGTACCAGCGGTCGCCCTCCACGTGGGTGTCGCGCAGGTGCACCTGGGTCTCGATGGCGAGGGTCTCGAGGTTCTTGCCGATGTCCAGCAGGACCCGCTGAACGTCGGCCAGGTACCGGGCGGTTGCCTCCGGGTTCTGCGCGACGTCGCGCAGAGGGGAGTGGTTTGGGTCGTTGTTGCTGTTCACGGCGGGGATTCCCTCCTGGTGTACTGATGGGGCTGTGACTGCTTCCGGCAGTCGCAGCGAGGGCCAGCCCACTTCCGATGGGCTGGCCCTCACTGGTGTGTGCCGGACGGTGGATCAGGGGCGGTAGCCGCCGGCGAGCAGCTCGGCCGCCTCCTGGCGGTACTCCGAGGCCGTGCCGGGCGAGACTTCGAGCACGCGCTGGATGTCGGCGAGCGGCAGCTGGCCGGCGACACCGGCCGCGCTCCCGAGGATCATCCGGGCGACCTTGCGGACCGCCCGCTCGCGCCGGGAAAGCTTCGCGGCGTCCTCGGCTTCGACCGCGCGCCGCTCGATTTCGGCAGCAACCCGCCGCGTTTCGGCAGCGGCCCGCTCGGCTTCGGCGGCTTCCTTCTGGGAGCGCGCGATGTCCGCGAGAGCGGCCTCCCGGCGGCGGTCCTCCTCCGCCTTCTTGCGGTCGGCTTCGGCAGCGGCCCGCCGGGTTTCGGCAGCGGCCTTCTCCGTTTCGGCAGCGCGCCGGTCCGCTTCGGCAGCGGCCTGGCGGGCTTCGGCGATGGCCTGGGTCTCGAGGGCCTCTGCCTCCGCCGCGGCGACCCGGTCGGCCTCCGCCGCTTCCTTCCGCTTCTGCGCCGCCTGGCGCTCCAGCTCGGCTGCCTCCAGGTCGGCGGCGGCCGTCGCCTTGCGTGCCTGCGCGATCCGCTCGGTCTCGATCGCGCTGGCCTCCGCGGCGGCGGCCTTGTCCGCCTCCGCCGCCGCCCTGCGCTGCTCGGCGGCCTGGCGCTCCAGCCCGGCCTTCTCCAGGTCGGCAGCCGCCCTCGCCTTGAGCTCCTCACTCTCCTTGCGCTCGGCCTCCGCCTGACGGGCACGGGCTTCGGCGATGACGGCTGTCTCCAGCGCCGCCTGCTCCAGCTCAGCGGCCCGCTCTGCGGCGCTGACCTGCGCGCGGGCGTGGGCGTTGGCCTGGCCGGTCTCGCCCGCGATCTGCGCGAGTTCGGCGTCGAGTGCGCCCTGGGCTCGGGCGCGTTCCCCCTCGGCCTTCTTCTCGGCCAGGATTTTGCGGGTCTCCGCGTCGCGGCGGCTCCGCTCGGCCTCCTCGTCGCGTTCGGCGGCGGCCTGTTCCTGCTGGTCAGGCATGGCGAGCGCCTCGGCGACGGTGTAGCCGTAGGGGGCCATCGTCATTGGCAGCAGCTCGTCCTCGCTTGCCTGGGACAGGTCGCCCTTGTGCTTGCGCTTGAGCCACTGCTCGTATGCGATGAGCTCCTGGTCTCGGCGGACCATCTCCGGGTAGGAGGTGATCCCCCACAGCCGCATCCGCCGGTAGATTCGGGAGGTGGCGATCGGGGCCAGGACCCAGCGGATGAGCGGGATGGAGTCGCGTTCGGCCAGGTCAGGGCGGACGATGCGGTCGATGGAGTCGCGGCCGACCTCGACCACCATGATGAACAGCACCGGGACGACGCCGTGGGCGCCGGCCGCGACGTAGTCCAGCGGCTCCCACGCCCGGTCCTTGGGAGCGCCGGAGGCCGCGTTGAGGACGACGGTGGCGGCGGTCAGCAGCCACACGGGGTAGCGGATCCAGCTGATGGGGCGCTTGAGCCAGGCCACCACCAGGTCGACCGCGATCATCACCATGATGCCGATGTCGACGCCGATCGCGAAGAGCCGGCCCTTGTTGAGGGTGCCGAAGCGCAGCTCGGTGTGGGCGAAGCTCGCGACGTGCGCGAAGGAGAGGTAGAGGCCGATGGCGGCCAGGGCGAGCGCCGCGGCCACGATGGCGGCCACGATCCACTTCTGGCTGACGGTCAGCCTTCCCGGGGAGGAGCTGGTTCCGATTCCGCCTTCCGTCTCCGAAACGAACCCCGGCGCGTCCGAAACGGTGCCGGGCGTCCGTGAAACCGGCGTGGGCGTTCCCGAAACGGCGGCCGGTGAAGCCGAATCGGGGTCGGGATCGGCCGCGGTGCGCGGCCAGTCGGTGATCGTCATGAGGGCCTCCGGAGGGGTCGTTCAGGGCGTGCGCGAAACGGCGGGGGCTGCTCCCGAAACGCGGCGGCGCGTTCCCGAAGCGGTGGTCGGTGCGGGCGGTTGAGCACGAAACTGGCACCGGCTCTACCCGCTCCGCGCGCGCGAAAAGGCCGGCGGCCCGCGGGGCGGGCGGCCGGTCTCTCGAAGCGTCACGGGGCGGGCTCGAAACTGGGTGCGGCTCCCGCCGGGCGGGCGCGAAGTCAGCGTCAGCGCTCGGGGAACTGCACGCCGTGCCGGCGAAGGTCGGCGGGGGTGATGCCGAAGTGGCGGCACCGGTCGATCAGCGGCTGGAGCCTGGTGCCGTCGGCGAGCGCCTCGGGCGAGCCGACGCCGAACCGACGCTGCGTGGCGAACAGCTCGTTGAGCGCGGTCGCGGTGCGGGCGGCGTGCTGCTCGAAGCGGCCCTCGCCGACCCACTCCTCCGTGATGACGTGGAGGGTGGTGCGCCAGCTGCCGCTGTAGTCGTCGGGGTCGATCAGCGGGATGTCGCTGCCGAAGATCGCAAAAGCGGTCGCCTGGGCGGCGGCTTCCGTGCCGGGCTGGAGCGGGGTCATCGTCGTCGCCATGAGGGCCTCCCTTGACTGTCGGTCCGGGTTGTTCGGCTCCCCTTCACCGCCCGTCCCGGCCGCCGCGGTGCAGCAGTCGGTACGGGCGGATCAGACAGCCGTCAGAGCGGATCAGATGGCGTTGCGGGCCCGCTGGCGGGCTGCGCGGTGCTTCATCACCCCGCCGCTCGGTCAGATGGCCTGGGGCGCCTCGGCGGCACCGGGCCCGTGGGTGCGGGCGAAGCGGGCGCCGGCGTCCAGCAGGTCGGTGATGTCCTTGCGGGTACGGTGCAGGCGCTCCGCCCACGCCGTGGCGCGGGCCTGGTCGTGGCCGGTCAGCGCGCGCACCACCCGGTTCAGGACCTCGTAGGCAACGTCGCGGGTGTCGGCGTCGCCGTTCCCGCCGCGCGCCGCGTGGTCCAGCGCCATGGACAGGGTGCGCGGGGCGGTGGCGGCGGTCTCCTCGCGGACCGCGAGGAGTACCTCACGGACCATGGCCTGCGTGCTCATCGACTCGATCGCGGGCAGCTCCGCGCTCACGTCCGGACCGTGGTTGTAGGTGCGGGTCCAGCCGTCGGCCTCCAGCAGGACGGCGGCCGACTCCAGGTGACGGGCGACCGACTCGCCGGTCGACTCCTCACCCGAGGCGCCGGTCCACCCCGGCAGGTAGGAGTCCCGCGCGAGCTCAGCGGCCCGGGCGAGGACCTCGTCGGTGAACACGGTGACGGTAATGGTGCTGGTGGTCATGCGGTTCTCTCCTTAAGAGACAAGGACCGCCCCCACCGGGCGGTGGGGGCGGGAGAGGCCGTCGCGCGTCAGCGACGCTGCTGGTTGAGGTGGTTGTTCCAGGCGTCCTGGAGGCGGGAGAACCGCTCGAACAGCGGCGCTCCGGCCTCGCACGGCGCCTCGGCCCGGCACGAGCAGCCGGTAACGTGGGTGGTCCACTCGTTGAAGGCGGCCATGTACCGCGTATAGAGCGGATTCTGGCGAGCGGTCACTTCTGGTGGTTCTCCGATCGGCGGTTCGCTTCGGCGACCTTGTCGGAGAGCTCCTGGCGCTCGGTCTCGGTCATGCCGACACCACCTGTCCCTTCCGGGACCGGTTGCGGGCGGCGCGGCGCTTCATCGCGCGGCGCTCGTCCTCCGACAGCCCGCCCCAGACGCCGTCGTCCTGACCGAACTCCAGCGCCCACTGCAGGCACGCCTCCATGACGGAGCAGCGGCAGCAGACGGCCTTGGCTTCCTTGATCTGCAGAAGGGCAGGGCCGGTGCTGCCGATGGGGAAGAACAGGTCGGGGTCCTCTTCGCGGCAGACCGCGCTGTGGCGCCAGTCCATGGCGGTCATTCCCCCGAGCGGACGCGGCGCAGGGCCTCGTCCATGTCCGTGTCGGAGTCGGTCGGGTGCTGTGCGATGCTGTCCTGCATCAGGTCCTCCAGTCAGGGCCTGGACAACCCTCGGGGGCGCTATCCCTGGGGGTTGTCGTCGTTTTGGCGGGTCGTACGACCGGCCACGACCGTCGGCCACCCCTCAGCGTGGTGGGGGACCGGTGATCGTGGGCGTCCGTCCGGCTTGCTAGCTGGTCAGGCGCCGCATCTGCTCGATGAGCGCCGTCTGGTCGGTCTTGCCGCTGCGCGTGGTCCTGCCGAAGAGGGCGTGCAGGCCGCTGGCCTCCCGGCGCCACGCGAGGTACTCGGGGCTGGCGAGGTCGACGACGACCCGGCCGTCCTCGACGTGTCGGCCAAGGACGCACAGGCCGGTGTCGATGGCGGCGGCAATGGTGGAGTCCGCGGCCTCGACCGTGCGCTCGTAGGCGTCGAACTCGTCGGCGATCCAGGTGGTGGTGTCGCCGTGCACAGCGCGGAAGGTCTCCGGGGTCTGCATCGCGATCAGGTCCTCTCGGTCAGATCGAGCGGGCGGTCAGGCGGCGGCGGGCTCGGCGCGGCGGCCGGGGCGAATCGTCCGGCGCAGACGGGCGGCGTGGGGGAGGAGGACGTCGAGCAGGCGCTCGCGGACGAGGGCGGTGACGGTCGGGTCCGTGGCGACGATGTCGCGGCCAGCGTCGAGGCGGGCGGCGATCTCGGCACCGTGCGCGAGGGCCAGCTCGTAGCGGCGGTCGGCCGGGGCAGCCGCGATCGCGGCGGCGTACCGGCGCATCTCCCGGTCGGTGCCCGCAGGCTCGTACATCTCCAGCGGCGTACCGAACACGACGTCCAGGTCCAGGTCGTCGCCCAAGTCGGGGAACGGCACGTCGAGCTCGTCCATGAGCGCGAGGGTCTCGGCGTCGAAATCCTCGTCGCGCTGCTCGGTCCCGGCGGTCAGCCGGACGGTCAGGGCCAGGATGGTCTGCATGAGGTCCTCCAGGTCAGGTCGGGGCAGGCTGGGCGGGAGCGACCACGGCCCTGGCCACCCCGTGATCGGGGCGGCCAGGGCCGTGGCGGGTCGTACGAGGGTGGGTCAGCAGGCGGGGCGCTGGACGGCCAGGTGATTCCGCACCACGCTCCGGGCCTCGGCCGGGGCATCGCCGACGGGCACCGCCCGGCGGGCTTCGTCGGTGTCGGCCACGTGGGGGAGCACCGCGGCCCAGTCGGCTGCGCGTCCGGCCGGTGTGCGCTCCGCCCGGGCCCGCAGGATGCGGTCGGTCTGCGGGCTGAACGCCTTGGGCAGCACCGTGGTGGCCTGGCGGCTGGACGCTTCCTTGGTGGCGTCGGTCAGGGCGTGCTGCCACTCGGGGATCGTCAGATCGAAATCGACGAGGCGGTTGCTGCTCCGGCAGCGGATCGCGGCGGCGGCGCCGGCCTTGCCGGTGTGGTGCGGGACCAACTTCTGAACCTTGCCCTGCATGCCGGTGATGGGTACCCAGGTCTCGCAGTCCGTGCAGACCAGGACCGCCTTGAGCGGCTTGCGGAGGTCGAGGTGTGAGGGCAGGAGCTTGGAAAGCTGGATGGCGGGGAGGGCGCTGAGCTGCTTCGTGCGGGTCCTGCGGGGGCGCTTCTTGGCGACGGGCATCGCGGCGGTGATGGACATGGGGAGCTCCTCATGTGCAAAGGGGAGGGGAAGGGAGTGCGTCGCGGTGCTCTCTCCGCCCGCCAGGCCGCGCGGGAGGTCCCGGCGTCCTGACGGACGGACAGCGCATAGCGCTGCGACGTGCAGTAGAGAGTCGAGAACCCGGGGGATTTGGTGGTGCTATCAACCCCGGCCCCCTCTTACAAGGCGGGCGACTTCCTACGGTCTTGCGGTGGTGCCGGCTCGGTGCTCCCGGAGGACCACACACTTTACGTACAAGGTGCACTATGTGTATAAGGTTGTCAAGGAGGTGCTCCCAAATGACGACCCAGACCCTGCACCCACTGCTCACGGAGCCCATGTGCTGCACTATGAGCAGCTCAAGCAAGCGGTCACATGAGGAAGGAGCAGTGGTGGGGAACGGTCAGCCGGAGTACCAGCGCGTCATGGAGGACCTCCGCCGACAGATCGCCGATGGCCGTCTTGCAGTCGGAGACCCGATTCCCTCGACAGCCAAGCTGGGATCGCAGTACGACGTCTCCAGCACCGTGGTCCGGCGCGCCGTCACAGAACTGACCGCCGAGGGCCTTCTGTACGGGCAGGCAGGGAAGGGCGTATTCGTTCGTGCCCGGCCAACGCGTGTCGCAGCACAACTTTCCACGGCCGAACTTGCCGCCACAGTCGAGAGGCTTGAGGCCAGGCTTGATGCAATGGCAACCCGCCTCGAAGAACTTGAGCGAGAGCGGAAGACCTGATCGCGCCACACCAAGCGAAGCAGGTCGACTGTGCACAGGACACCTCCTCATCCACCATCCGGCTGCGCTGCTGGGGCAATCACACCGCGAGCGCGCCGGTGGGGACATCACAGCGCGCTGTCGAAGCACGTGCACGAGCTCGTTCACGGGTTATCAACATCCACGTACACATGGGACTTCGGGCTCGAGCTCTAGGCTCGCAGGCATGACGATGACGGAGGGGCAGAGGGTGGGGAAGCAGCGAGCGGGGTGGCGGCCGGACCGGCTGCGTGAGCAGCGAGAGGCACACGGCCTGACTTTGGAAAAGGCTGGCGAGAGGCTCCGCGAGGTAGCTGAGCAAGCCAAGCTGAAGGGGATTCCCGCCGCGAATCCGCAGACGCTGTGGCAGCACGAGCAGGGCGAGGTCTACCCGGGCCCGCACTACCGCCGCGCCTACTGTCTCCTCTACCGGGCCACCGAGCCCGACCTCGGCTTCAGGACCGCGCTGCCCGGTGAGGAGACGTCCTTCAAGCTCACGCCGATGGACGATCGCCTCAACGGTGCACACGTCCTGGCTGTAGAACGGGCTATCCATCGCATCTCCCCTGGCAGCGAGGACGCCGGCCACTTCACCCTCCAGCAGCGCATCATCGACGCCTGGAAGCGTCGGCACACCGGCGGCGATCCGCACCGCCCTGTCCTGATCCTGGTCGGCGGATATGCCGGCAGCGGCAAGACCGAACTGGCGAGGTTCTTCGTCCAGCTCACCGGTTGGCCGCTGCTCGACAAGGATCCACTCACCCGGCCACTGGTGGAACGCCTCCTGGTTGCATTGGGCGGCGACCCGAACGACCGGCACACCGAGCTCTACAGGGAGCGTGTCCGGTCTGTGGAGTACGACTGCCTCATGCAGTCAGCCATGGCCAACATCAAGTGTGGGATCAGCACCGTGCTCTCCGCTCCGTTCATCGCGGAGTTGACTGACGCGGCCTGGATGCAGCGCCTGACCAACAGGGCCGCGGCTATGGGCGTGGACGTCTTCCCCGTGTGGGTCCGCTGTGATGAGGAGTCGATGCGGGAGTACATCACCTTCCGCTCTGCTGCCCGGGACGCGTGGAAGCTACAGCGGTGGGACGAGTACATGGCGACCATCGACCTCGACCTGCGCCCTGCGGTGCCGCACCTGGTGGTGGACAACCGGCTGGGCACCGCCGTGAGCCTCGCGGATCAGGCTCGTCAAGCTATGGGGGCGATGTACGCGTGAACCCGAAGCAGGGCGTAATCCTGTATGGCCCGCCAGCGTCGGGCAAGGACACCGTCACCACTGCGCTCGCCGAGCTGCACTCGAAGTACGCGCAGTTCGCACGGCTCAAGGTCGGAACTGGCAAGTCCGCCAGCTACCGGATGGGCACGGCGGAGCAGCTGCGCGAGCTGGAGGCCGCGGGCGACGTCGTGTACACGAACTCGCGGTACGGCAGCACGTACGTCATCGACGCGCCCGGCCTCGACGCCGCCTTCGCGGCCGGGGTGCCCGTAGTGCACCTCGGGCAGGTCGAGGGCGTCCGGGCACTGGTCGACGGCTACCCGGCAAGCTGGTCGGTGGTGCTGCTGTGGTGTCCGCGCGAGGTGACCGAGCAGCGGTCGGCGGGGCGCGGTGACAGCGACACCGCAGCGCGTCTGGCGGCGTGGGACGCGACCCGCGAGGACCTGGACGCGCACCCGGACATGGTCTGGGACCTGGCCGTAGACACCACGGCGTCGGCGCCACAGGACGCGGCGCGGCTCATCAACCAGCTTCTGGAACGGCGGGCGGGAGCGGCGGCGGCATGAGCGCGGGTTACGGCTGGGCGAGTCGGTCCAGGGCGTCGGTGAGCGTGAGCGAGCTGTCATCCTTGGCGTCGTTCCACCGTGACAGCGTGGACGCGGCCGCGCACAGCATCTCCGGCGGCAGGCCGGCGGCCGCAAGCGCGTCGGCGGCTTCCTCCAGCTCCGGGCCCCAGCGCCAGGCGCGGGCCGCGGTCTTGGTGACGTACTGCGGTTCGGACAGGTACGAGTCGGTGCGTTGCGAGGCGACCTCGATGAGTTCCTGGTCGACGCCGTGCTCGCGCGCCATGCCGACCGCGAGCGCCACCAGCACACGCGACGCCTTCTGGAAGCTGGAGTACGCGAGCTTCAGCGCTGATGCCTTCCCTATCTCCGTGCCCAGCACCGCCGTCCGGACGGCGGTGCCCGCGAACAGCCTCTCGATGCGCTCGGTCGCGTCGGCCGGGCCGGACAGGTACAGGGTCGGCGTCTTGCCGCCGACCGGCGGGGAGCCGACAACCCCTCCGTCCACGACGGTCGCGTCGCGTTCGAGCAGCGCGGTAATCCGCTGCACGCGCGTGGGATTGATGGCGTTCGCCTCCACGTACACACCGGCGAAGCGGTGCCCGGCGACATCGTGGGCCAGGTCCTCGGCAGCGGCTGGCGGGCAGAGGCTAATGACGATGTCGCTGCGGTCCAGCAGCTCGGCCAGCGTGGCCGCGGGCGTCAGGCCGAACTTTGTGGCGCGCTCTGCGGACGCGGAGCTCCGCCCGGCTTCACACCACAGGACCGCGGCCGCATTGGGCACAGCGCAGGCAGCGACGGCGGCGCCCATGCTGCCGGGGTGGAGGATGCCGACGGTCGGCTGGTCCACGGTGCTACTCCGTCTCTGCGAGCAGGATGGTGATGGCGTCGGTGACGTCGTCAACGACGTGATGCGCGGCAGGGAGGCCGTCCGGCCAAGAGCGGCCACGCAGCCAGATAGTGCGCAGGCCAGCCCCGTGAGCGCCGCCGATGTCCCCGGCCGGGTTGTCGCCGACCATCCAGCCGCCGTCCGCGAGGCTGCCCCCGCAGCGGGAGGCAGCAAGTTCGAAGAGGCGCAGGTCCGGCTTGCGGAGCTCCAGGTCGCCCGAGACTGCGACGCCGTCGACCAGATCGGCCAGGCCGGTTACGGCAAGTTTCGCGCGCTGGATGTCGCTGGCCCCGTTGGTGATGACGCCGATCGTCCACGCGGCTGCGCGCAGACGGGCAAGGCCATCGAGGACTTCGGGTCGGCAAGTCACGGCATCTGCCATGAGGCTGACGTATTCCTGCCAGAGCTGTACGGCCGACACCTCCAGGTCGAAGACCTCCCGCAGGCGGGCGAAGTCGACGGCGTTCGCCCGATTGACCAGCTCGGTGCGCAGCCACTGTTCAGCGTCCGGAGTAAGAGCGTGGGTCCGGCACAGGCTGGTCACGGCGTCGCTGAGAGCCGACTGCCGGTCGACCAGCGTGTTGTCCAGATCGAAAAGCGCGAGTCGGTACACGGGTCCGAACCCTATCGGCCGTCGAGCGAGGTCCCGATCCGAAGATGGGCGGAGTTGGCTACCCCCTTGCACTGCAACACAACCGTCCTCGCTATCAAAGATCGTTCGGATCATGTATGTTTTCGTGGATGGTTCTCTACCGTGGAGGTCTCGATGTCCGATCCGCTGAGGCGAATTGACGCCCTGGTGGAGGAGGACACCCTCCCCATTCCCCGCGTGCGTCGGCAGCTCCGGATCGCCGCCGGCCTCACTCAGACCGAAGTCGCCGAGGCTATCGGCGTCAAGCGGCTCTCTGTCGCGCAGTGGGAGGCCGGGCGAGCTCAGCCTCACCGGGGGAACCGGAGGGCGTACGCGCATCTCCTGCGGAAGCTGGCCGAGAAGCACCCGGACGCCGCCGCTGAGGGGGCGTCTGATGGAGAGTGACTTCACGGTTCCGGCCGTTTCCGGGCTCGCCGACTCCACCTTCGAGATCGAGGGGGTCGGGATGACCTAGGTCATCGGCCGCGCGCGCCAAGACGTGGACTCGCAATCCACGTTGACCTCGCGCGGCCCTTCGCGTCGACAGGGGCTTCGCAACCCAAGTCGGCCGCCCAGTCTCCGGTTGGCCCCGGTTCTGGGCTCCAGCTCATCGAGCTGGGTCTCATTCACTGCATTACCCCGCTTTGGCAGGCGGGTTGCTCCACCCGGTCGTCCTTTGGCAAGGCGACCACTCCCGGCTCTCCAGGAGCCCCTTTGGCAGGGGGCTTCTGTTGAACCACAGCTTCATCCCGGGTTCCGGCGGTCTTGGCAGGCCGTCGGGCTCGGGGCTCCGCATTGGCGTCCATCCATACAGAGCGCTCGGCCGTGGCCGGATCCCTTGGCAGGGGTCTGGTCGCGGTGCGGGCGATCCATATGAAGGCTGGTGTCTTCGCCATAGTGCCCGATCTGGTGTCCCCTGAAAAGTCGAGCGCCGTCCGTTTCGATACGATTCGCACGGTTCGCGCGTTTCATGTGACGGAACAGACGTCCGCGATCCGCCTCTTCGCGCCTTTTGGCCAGGAAGAGGGTCTTCCTGTAGGAAGCCACAACCCGGCCGGTTCTGTCCGGTCGGTGTCCGCTCGCGTCCGCAACTACTCCGTCGGCGACGTCATCGAGGGGGGCGTCCCGTGTGGCGGGACGCGATCCGAAGTTTCTGCCCGCCGTGCGGGAGCGCTGGGGGCAATCGGGGCCTCGTGGCCTCTGTCCACAGGGCGGCCGGTCCAGGCTGCCGAGGTGATCACTTCTCGCGTCGCTGTACCAAGCCCTCGCTTCACCCCCGAGGGGGGTGTCCGGTTTGGCCCGTACACCACGGCCATGACCGCTTGCACCGCCCTGTCCGCCCTGGCACCTTTCTACGTCCGCGCTTCCTCCATGACGCTCGTCGGAGGTGCCCGATGAGCGCCGCGGCGGCGGCGGCCGCCGCGCTGCCGCGCTCCCGCACGGTGTCCGCCGGCGGGGCATCGCGCCGCCGGCTTCGGTCGGTCCCGGCGCAAGCCGGGCCGGTCCCGGAGCGCGTCGCGGGTCATCCGCTGTCGCTCGGTCGCGACGCGCGTGCGCGCCTGGGTGGTGCGATGCGCACCCTCCTGGATGCGGCGGGCCTGGACGGTGCGTCGGACGCGGTGCGGCTGGCGGTGCTAGTGCTGGCGTCGCGGACGCCAGCGGAGGACGGTGTGGTGGAGATCCGTACTCCGGAGCTGGGCCGATGGCTGGGGCTGTCAGCGTCGTACACGGCGTCCGCAGTTGTACCGGGGCTGCGCCGCTCAGGTGTGGTGTCGGTAGAGACGGCGGAGGGCGAGTACGGCGAGGACGTCGGCCTGGCGTGCCGGGTGCTGCCGCTGTGGGCGGCGCGGGGCATGGTCGGGCACCCGCTGGCGCTGTCGAAGAAGGAACTGGCGACCCTGCTGCGGCTGCTGGAGGCCGTGATGGCGCCGGGCTGGACGCACCGGGACGGCTCGGTGACTCCGGCCGGGCTGATCGGCACGCGTACCGGCCGGGGTGCGGCGACGGACCGGCTGGCGCTGCTGCTGCTGGTGCTGGAGGCGCGGGAGTCCGGGCAGGTGCGGCAGTGCGGCGGCGCGGTGGATACCAAGCGCGGCCGGGCCGCAGCAACGGTGGCCCGGCTGCTGGGCTGCTCGGCATCGGCGGGGGAGCGGGTACTGGAGCGCCTGGAGGACCGGCAGCTGGTGCTGCGGGTGCGGCTGCGGACGGCGTCGAAGATGGAGCACCGGTCGCGGCTGATGGTGCCGGCGGTCGCCGCCGCGTACGGGCGTACGGTCGCCGACGGCGCCCAGGAGGACCGCGCGGAGGACCTGGAGCCCGGTTTTTCAGACCCCGACGTTACGGCAGGGCCTAGTGAGGCGCTGGACCTGGAGATGGAGTCGCAGGTCAGCAGCGTGCTGGTGGGGGATAAGGCTGGTGTTGCAGAGCCCGACGTTGCGGCAGCCCTTCACACTGACCACTCTCACTCGGTTACTCCCGTCTCTTCTTCCGCTCTCTCTGGTGGCTTTTCCGGCGAAGGCCGTGGGAGTAAAGGCCGTCAGCCGGGACGCGCGTGCGTGCGCGAGGACCAGGCCGTCGACGGCGAGACCGACGTTGCCAGGTCCGGGAGCCCGGTGGCCGGGGTCGGCCCGCTCCGCGGGGAAAAGCCCACCAAGTCACACGTCGACGAGCAAGAGCAGGCAAGCGGCGTCACCGCTGGTGCTGCTGCCCGGCTGACGGTCGTGGGTGGGCGAAAGACACAGCAGCAGGGGCGGCCGGACCTTCCTGCCGATCTTGACCTGAGGGTGGCTCTGGCGCCGGTGTCCTGGCTGTGGCAGGGGCTGAGCCGCTGGCAGCAGGACCGCGTCGTTAAGGCCGTGAAGGCGGAGCTCGCCCAGCTGCGCCAGGTGCTGGAGTGGGCGGGGCAGGCCCCGTTGGTGCTGGCCGCCCGGCTGACGTCCCGGCTTGAGGAGACCGGTGGCGAGGCCCTGATCACCAGCCCGTTCGGATGGATCACCCACCGTGGACTGGTGCGCCGTCCGTCGTGCTCGGACGTGCGATGCGACGACGGCGTCCGGCTCGACACCAGCGCCGACTGCGACAACTGCGACAACGTGCTCCACTTCCGGAGGGCGTGGCGGGTCCGGATCGAGGCCGAGGTCGACCAGGAGCTGCCCGGTCTGGAGACGGGCGCCCGGTACCGAAAGATCGAGGCCCGGGTGCGCCGTCACGCCGAGGCTGAGGCCGCTGACTTCGTGGCCCGTCAGGCCGACGCCCGGGAGCGGGCAACCCAGCGTGCGGTGGCCGGTGCCGAGGCCGAGGCACAGGCCGCGGTCGAGCGGGAGCGGGCGGCGGCCGAGGCGGCGGCCCGACAGGCCGTGGCGTGCGAGAACTGCGGCCGGGAGCGGTCGGCCGCGCTGTGCGAAGCATGCAACCACCGGCTGCAGGTCAAGGTTCTGATCCATGAGGCCGGTCTCCTCGCCGCCACCTGGTCGGCCGACCTGAGCAACACGTCCGCCGTCGCGGCCGTCGCCGCCGAGGTCCGCACGGCCATCGAGGCCGACATCGCCGCCGAGTGGGAGCAGTTCCTGCAGATGACAGACCTGGCCGACCTGGAGGCGGCTGGCCCGGATGTCGTCGAAGACACCGCCGCGCACAACGCGTTCCTGGCTGCCGAGAGCGCGGTTGCGAAGTATCGGCACCAGGCGCTGGTGTTGCTCGGCCACAGCGAGGAGGCCCAGGCCGAGGCCCGCAAGGCGTACGCCACCGAGCGCGCCAAGCCCTGGTTCCAGGCTCTGCCCGACAGCGACGACGCCCTGCGTGCCGCGACCCGGGCCGCCGCGCAGGCCCAGGCCCGCACTGCCGAGTACCTGCTCGCCGTGCGGCTGGAGCAACTGCGCGCCAAGGCCCTTCCCGAGCCGGTGAGGCCCGCGCCCTGGTCGCAGCGTCTGCCCGAACTCGCCGCCCACTCGCTGCATGGCGAGACCCGGGAGGTGATCGCGTGAGCTCCGCACCGGAGACAAGCGGTGTCGACCTTGGCCGCCAGGCTCTCCTCGCCGCCCGCGAGGCGGCGAAGGCGAGCAAGACCGAGGCCCGGCAGAGACCGAAGGGGCGGACCACCACCATTGTCTGCGACGCCGGGATCATCCCCGCGCGTGCGGGGAGCAGACTGGCGAAGAGGCGAAGCGCTCCAGCTGGGCGGGACCATCCCCGCGCGCGCGGGGATGGTCCCGACCGGGCATCCACCCCCGATCACGCCTCCCTCTGCTCCCCGCACCCGCGGGGATGGTCCCCGCACCGCGATGACCGCCATGGGCGGCATGGTCTGCTCCCCGCACCCGCGGGGATGGTCCTCACGGCCTAGGCAGCGTCTTCAAATGATCACCGCTGGTGGATCATGGTGTTGTGATACGTCGCCATGAACTGTCCGATGCCGAGTGGGAGTTCGTTCGGCCGTTGCTGCCCGAGTCGTTGCGGGGGCGGAAGCGTCTGGACGACCGCCGGGTCCTGAACGGGATCGTGTGGAAGTTCCGGACCGGGACGGCCTGGCGGGATGTGCCCGAGCGTTACGGTCCGTGGGCCACGCTGCATACGCGTTTTCGCAGGTGGGCGGCGGATGGGACGTTCGACCGGATGCTTCGGGCCGCGCAGGCGAAGGCGGACGCGGCGGGCGACATCCAGTGGCTGGTGTCGGTCGATTCCACGGTCGTCCGGGCCCACCAGCATGCGGCGGGGGCTCGAAAAGGGGGCTCCGCGACCCGGCCATCGGCCGGTCCAG
>NZ_JNZP01000034.1 GCF_000725545.1 Streptomyces exfoliatus
GTACTGCAGGGGGGACCCTGTGGGAGAGTAGGACGCCGCCGAACAATCATTGTGGGAAAGCCCCGCACCTCATGGTGCGGGGCTTTTCTGCGTTCACCACCAGGCAGCCCTTTCGGGGGAACCTGCGCTGGTCCGGGGGCTTGATCAGAGGCGGCCGGCCGCCTTCAGGGCGAGGTAGGCGTCGGCCAGAGCCGGGGCCAGGGTGTCGGGGGAGGCATCGACCACTGTGACGCCGCGGCGTTGCAGTTGGTCCGCCGTACGGGCGCGCTGTGACTGCGTCTGAGTGGCTGCCGCAGCCTCGTAGACGCCGTCGATCGTGCCACGGGCCGCCGCCATTCCGGCGGCGTGCGGGTCGGCGACAGAAGCCAGCAGGACCGTGTGGCGCTGGGTGAGCTGCGGCAGGATCGGGAGGAGGCCTTCCTCGACCGGTGCTGCGTCGAGGCTCGTCAGCAGGACGATCAGGGAACGGCGAGGTGCGCGTGCGAGGGCGGTGGCCGCCAGTCCCCGGGCGTCGGTCTCCACCAGCTCGGGCTCGAGCGTGGCCAGGGCGTTGACCACCGCGGGCAGGACGTCGCCCGCGGAGCGGCCCTGGACCTGGGCGCGGAGACGGCGGTCGTAGGCCAGCAGGTCCACGCGGTCGCCGGCTCGGGAGGCGAGCGCCGTGAGGAGCAGGGCCGCGTCCATGGAGGCGTCCAGGCGGGGGACGTCGCCGACGCGGCCGGCCGAGGTCCGGCCGGTGTCGAGGACGATGAGGATGTGGCGGTCGCGTTCCGGGCGCCAGGTGCGGACGGCGACCGTGGATTGGCGGGCGGTGGCACGCCAGTCGATCGAGCGGGTGTCGTCACCGGGGACGTACTCGCGGAGGCTGTCGAACTCCGTGCCCTCGCCGCGGGTCAGCACGCTGGTGCGGCCGTCGAGTTCGCGGAGTCTGGCCAGCCGGGACGGCAGGTGCTTGCGGCTTGTGAACGGGGGCAGGACGCGGACGGTCCAGGGGGCTTCGTGGTTGCCCTGGCGGGCCGCGAGTCCGAGGGGGCCGTACGAGCGGACCGTGATGCGCTCGGCGTGGCGGTCGCCGCGGCGGGTCGGGCGCAGGCTGGTGGTGAGGCGGCGGCGTTCGCCGGCAGGGACCGTGAGCCGTTGGCGCGAGGAGGCCTGTTCGGTGCCGGGGAGCCAGCTGCTGGGCGGCCAGGCGTCGCGGAGCTGGGCACGCAGACGTCGGCGCGACCGGTTGGTGACGGTGAGCTGGACCTCCGCCGCGTCACCGAGTCGAACGGATGTGTCGCCACTTCGGGTGAATTGGAGCGTTCGTACTGGCGCGGCCAGGGCGTAGTCGCACAGAATTGCGAGCGAGAGGGGCGCGTTGACCGCCAGCATTCCCGTCCAGCTGGGGGCGAGGATGCCGACGGGGAGCGATCCGAGGGCCGCGAGCAGTGCGGTTCGTCCGGTGAGGGCCATGGGGCGCCGTTCTCAGCGGGGGACGGGGACGTGGGCGAGGATCGAGTTGATGACGGAGTCGGGGGTGACCCCCTCCATCTCGGCCTCGGGCCGCAGGTGGATGCGATGACGCAGGGTGGGGAGAGCGAGGGCCTTCACATCGTCCGGGGTGACGTAGTCCCGGCCGGTGAGCCAGGCCCAGGCGCGGGCGGTGGACAGCAGGGCGGTGGCGCCTCGGGGGGAGACCCCGAGCGTGAGTGAGGGGGATTCACGCGTGGCACGACAGATATCGACGACATAGCCGGCGATCTCGGTGGAGACCGAAACCTTGGAGACCGCGGCGCGGGCGGCCGCGAGCTGCGCGGGACCCGCGACGGGGCGGACGTCGGCGGCCTTCAGGTCGCGGGGATCGAAGCCCTCGGCGTGACGGCTGAGGACCTGGATCTCGTCCGCGCGTGAGGGCAGAGGCACCGTCAGCTTCAGCAGGAACCTGTCCAGTTGGGCCTCGGGAAGAGGGTAGGTGCCCTCGTATTCGACGGGGTTCTGGGTGGCGGCGACGAGGAAGGGTTCGGGCAGGGGGCGGGGTGTGCCGTCGACGGTGACCTGGTGTTCCTCCATCGCTTCCAGGAGGGAGGACTGGGTCTTCGGGGGCGTGCGGTTGATCTCGTCGGCGAGCAGGAGATGGGTGAAGACCGGACCGGGCTGGAAGGAGAACTCGGATGTCCGGTTGTCGTAGACCAGGGAGCCGGTGACGTCGCTCGGCATGAGGTCGGGGGTGAACTGGACCCGCTTGGTGTCGAGTTCGAGGGCGGCGGCGAGCGCGCGGACCAGCAGTGTCTTGGCGACGCCGGGGACGCCTTCGAGGAGGACGTGTCCCCGGCAGAGCAGGGCGACGACGAGACCGGTGACGGCGGGGTCCTGGCCGACCACGGCCTTCGCGATCTCGGTGCGCAGGGCCTCCAGGGAGGCGCGGGCGCTGTCCGAGTCCGTAGCGGTCTCGGGGGTCGGGGCGCTCATGAGGTGCGTACCTCTCTTTCGAGGGCGTCGAGTTGGTCCGCCAGGCGGATGAGGGTGGCGTCGTCGGCGGGGGCCGGGCCGAAGAGGAGGGTCCTGGTGTCCGCGGTGGTCTCGGGGAGACGGGCGGAGAGCGCGGGGAGGAGGCGCTCGGAGGAGTGGGCGTCCTGGAGGGGGACGCCGAGCAGCGGGGCGATCCGGGTTCGGGTCGCGGTGCGCAGGACGGTTGCGGCGCGGTCGCGCGCGTTCGCCTTGCGGTAGAGGCGGGCACGGCCCTCGGTGGCCTCGGAGGCGCGGATGGCGACGGGGAGGCTTTCGGTCACCAGGGGGCCGAGGCGGCGTGCCCGCCAGATGGCGGCGAGCAGGGCGGCGACCGCGAGTTGGAGTGTGCCCCACAGCCAGCCGGAGGGGATGAGGGCGAGGAAGTTGCCCGTGGTGTCGTCGTCGGGTGCGTCGGCGGCGGTGGCGTCGGTGAGAGAGGGGAGGTACCAGACCAGATGGGGTCGGGAGCCGAGGAGTTGCAGGGCGAGCGAGGCGTTGCCCTGCTGGTCGAGACGGTCGTTGTGGAGGATGGCGGGCGAGCCGAGGAGGACGGTGTCGGTGGCGTCCGGGCCCGGGATGCGGACCAGGGACGGCAGACCGTCGGCGGGGTAGCAGGCGTCGGCGTCGGGGCCGGTGACGTAGTAGCGCTCGCCGCCGAGATCGACGCTGCCGGCGCGGGTGGCGGCTTCCAGAGTGCAGGAAGGGGCGCGGTTCTCCACGGCGGTGCTGGTGGCGGCGGTGACGTTCGGGGCCAGGACCGGGAGGGAGGGGTCGCCGGCGCCGACGAGGACGGTGCGGCCCGCGGAGCTCGTGATGGTCTGCCGGAGCGTGGACTGTTGAGTGGCCGTCAGCAGATCGGGGGTGGTGACCAGGAGCGTCGTCGCCGTGTCGGTGGCGGCCGTGGCCTCGTCGAGGGTGGTGGCGAGGGTGATCGTGACGCCACGGGCCTTGAGGAGTTCGGCGACGGCGCGACTGCCGTGGGGGGCGGCGGAGCGGGGGTCGAGAGCGCCCTGGGAGTCGGAGGACCGCATCGTCGCGAGGACGACGCCCCCGATGAGGATCAGGGCGAGGACGAGGACCGCTCCGCGGGTGCGGGTCCACAGCTGACGGGTGGACAGGGCGGTCGACGTGGTGCCGGTGGCCGGGCGGCTCATGCGGGCGCCCCCGTGGCGGCGGTGTCGAGGGTGGGGCGGGTCCGCTCAAGGGCGGTGTCGAGTTCCTCGACGCGGCGGTACGCGGGCTCGTCGGCGGTGCGGCCACCGTACGTGACGTCGTCGAAAGTCCGGGCTGCGAGGCGCAGTTCGTCCGCGTGGGCGGGCAGGGAGCGGCCTGCCTCGGCGGCGGCCTCGTCCGCGGTGCGGCCGGGGCGGGGGTCGAGCAGGGTGCGTTCTTCGAGGGAGCGGACGATCGCCCGCATTCGTTCCTGGACCGCCTCGTTCCAGTGGCCTGCGGAAGCGTGGCGGGCGGCTGCCGTCCGGTGGTCGCGGGCGGTGCGGGGGCCGTCGGGGAAGAGGGAGTCGGCCGAACTGCCGGGTGTCCGGCGGGGGGTGCCGAGGCGCCACCAGAGGGCGGCGACCAGGGCGGCGGCGAGCAGGATCACCGTGACGAGGCCGAGGACGCCGCCCGGGGTGGCCCCGGACGCGGCGCCGAACAGGTCGTCGAGCCACTCCCAGAAGCGGTCGAGGCCGCGCTGGAGGAGGCTCGGGTCGTTCTCGTGGTACATCGGCCTGGACAGCTCCCGTTCCGCCGCCTCACGGGCGGGGACGCGGGAGATGTCCACCGGTACGTCGCCGTCGGCGAGCAGCCGCGTCGGTGCCGTGGCCGTTCCCCCCGTGACCGTCACGGCATCAGCCTCCGACGGTCTCGTCGCCAGGTGCGGGGCCGTAGCCGGGGAGGCCAGCGGCGCGTGCCAGTTCGAGGTCCAGGGCTTCGCGGCGGATGCGCTGGTCCACGTAGAGGAGCACCGTCACGCCGGCCGAGATCGGGTAGGTGATCGCGCTGGTGATCACGCCGCCGATGCCCGTGATGAGCAGGAACGGCCAGCCGGGCGCGGAGGACTCGGTGAGCAGGCCGGAGAAGCCGTCGCCGTCGACCGCGATGCCGATGATGATGAACGGAATCACGATGATCATCGCGAAGACGAAGATCAGCAGCTGGGTGACGAGGGTGATGCCGAAGATCCGCCACCACGCGCCCTGGACCAGCTTGGCCGAGCGCTTCAGGGCCTGGATCACGCCCTGGCGCTCCAGCATGAGGGCGGGGGAGGCGAGGGCGAAGCGGATCAGCAGCCAGACGGCCGTCGCCAGACCTCCGAAGCCGCCGAGCATGACCAGGGCCGCGCCGGCGGCGCCGCCGACGAGGAGCCCCGGGAGCAGGCCCACGAGGACGATGGCGGTGCTCATGGCCGCGACCAGCAGGGTCAGGCCGACGAGCTGGAGGAGGCGGGGCCGGGCCTCCTGCCAGGCGGAGCCCAGCGAGACCGGACGGCCGACGACCGCACGGCTGATGACGACGGTCAGCAGGGCGGCGCTGAACAGGGACGCCATCAGCGTCACGAGCAGGGCCGGGCCCGTACCGATCAGGGAGGCCTGGGCCGAGTCGAGAGACTGCTGGAGCGCCTCGGCGGGGGTGGCGTCCGGGTCGGCCGCGGGGACCGTGGGGGCGAGATAGCGCTGGGCCAGGATGCTGGCGATCTCGGAGATCACCGCGACCGTGACCGTGATCGCCAGGACCGTGCGCCAGTAGGTGCGGAGCGTCTTCACCGCGCCGTCGAGGATCTCGCCCATGCCCAGCGGGCGCAGGGGGATCACGCCGGGCTTCGCGGCCGGAGGGCTGCCCCAGTGGGCGTTCGGCGGCGGGGTGCCCCAGTTCGGCCCTGTCGTCGGTGTCCGGGGCGGGGGCGGGGTCTGACCGGTCGGCGGGGACCACTGGCCGGCGGGCGGCTGGTCCTTCGACCACTGCGGGGCGGAGCCGTTCGCGTCGGACGGAGCGGGCCGGGGAACCCCGGAGCCGTTCTGGTCGTCGGAGGGGGCGGATCCGGGCGAGGTCCAGCCCGGAGTGTCGTTCACGGTCGTCCACCTCGGAGGATTGGTCGCGGCGCCGGATCGGCGAACCGGCTCGGTCACGGCGGCCGACACCTGACTCGGCGGCGGGCCGGGTGCCATCGTGCCACGCGGGACCCGCCCGTGGGCGGGAGCGGTGTCGACCTTCGTACCTTCGTCCGGAGGTTCATTGTGCGAGCGGCAGGCTGCACACTGTGCGGATACCCGATCATCTCGCGCGAACCGTGCGGTGGCGGGCCGAGCGGGGCGCGATCGACGGGATCGTGGTCCGGGCTGCGGGAGGCGCTGTGGGGCAGGTCACGGCAGGTAACGATTGGCTAATGGGATGATGTCGATATGAAGGGACGCGTTCTTGTCGTCGACGACGACACCGCACTGGCCGAGATGCTCGGCATCGTGCTGCGGGGTGAAGGGTTCGAGCCGTCGTTCGTCGCGGACGGTGACAAGGCGCTTGCCGCATTCCGGGAGGCCAAGCCTGACCTGGTGCTGCTCGACCTGATGCTGCCCGGAAGGGACGGCATCGAGGTGTGCCGCCTGATCAGGGCCGAGTCGGGTGTGCCGATCGTCATGCTCACGGCCAAGAGCGACACGGTGGACATCGTCGTGGGTCTGGAGTCCGGGGCCGACGACTACATCGTGAAGCCGTTCAAGCCGAAGGAGCTCGTCGCCCGTATCCGGGCGCGGCTGCGGCGGTCCGAGGAGCCGGCTCCGGAGCAGCTCACCATCGGTGACCTCGTCATCGACGTGGCCGGGCACTCCGTGAAGCGGGAGGGGCAGTCCATCGCCCTGACCCCGCTGGAGTTCGACCTGCTCGTCGCGCTGGCGCGCAAGCCGTGGCAGGTGTTCACCCGTGAGGTTCTCCTCGAGCAGGTCTGGGGCTACCGTCACGCGGCCGACACCCGGCTGGTGAACGTCCACGTGCAGCGGCTGCGCTCGAAGGTCGAGAAGGACCCGGAGCGCCCGGAGATCGTGGTCACCGTGCGTGGCGTCGGGTACAAGGCGGGGCCGAGCTGACATGAGCATAGGCAGTACTGCTCCGAGGCCCGGGGACCCGGGAACGCGTACGGGGCGGGCTGCCGGGCCGAGGCGGGGGGGCTCGCGTTCCGGCCGTCCGCCGAGGGGTGGGCGGTTGTTCCGGGACGGGGCGCCCGGTGGCCCGGTCCTCCGGCTCTTCGCGCGCTGGGTGCGGCGTCCGCTGCTGCCCGCCGTGCGGCTGTGGCGGCGGAACATCCAGCTGCGGATCGTCGCGGGCACCCTGCTGATGTCGCTCGGGGTGGTGCTGCTGCTCGGCCTGGTCGTCATCGGCCAGGTCCGCAACGGCCTCCTCGACGCCAAGGAGAAGGCCGCCCAGAGCCAGGCCGCCGGCGGGTTCTCCGCCGCCCAGGACAGGGCGGCGACCACCCCCTCGGCGCCTGGTCAGCAGGACGGCGGGCGGGCCGGCGCGTCCGTGAACTGGCGGTCCACGCTGGTCGAGCAGCTCGCCAGTGGCGGCCAGAGCGCCTTCAACGTGGTCGCGCTGTCCCTCGACACCGACGACACGGCGAGCCGTGGCGTACGCGCGTCCGGCGAGGTCGACCCGGCCAAGAGCATCCCCGCCGACCTGCGGCACCAGGTGGCCCAGGGCGCGGACACCCTCCAGAAGTTCACCAGCATCCACTACACCAGCGGAAAGGCGTCCGAGGCCGGTCTGGTGATCGGCAAGCGGCTGAACGACGCCGAGGGCGACCAGTACGAGCTGTACTACCTCTTCCCGCTGACCCAGGAGGAGGACTCCCTCACCCTGGTCAAGGGCACCCTGGCGACCGCCGGGCTGTTCGTCGTCGTCCTGCTCGGCGCCATCGCCTGGCTCATGGTGCGCCAGGTCGTCACGCCGGTACGGATGGCCGCCGGGATCGCCGAGCGGCTCTCGGCGGGCCGCCTGCAGGAACGGATGAAGGTCACCGGCGAGGACGACATCGCCCGGCTGGGCGAGGCCTTCAACAAGATGGCGCAGAACCTCCAGCTCAAGATCCAGCAGCTGGAGGAGCTGTCGCGGATGCAGCGGCGGTTCGTGTCGGACGTGTCGCACGAGCTGCGCACCCCGCTGACCACGGTGCGGATGGCCGCCGACGTCATCCACGAGGCCCGGGTCGACTTCGACCCCGTCACCGCCCGTTCGGCCGAACTCCTCGGCGACCAGCTCGACCGGTTCGAGTCGCTGCTCTCCGACCTCCTGGAGATCAGCCGGTTCGACGCGGGCGCGGCGGCCCTGGAAGCCGAGCCGATCGACCTGCGGCAGGTCGTGCGCCGGGTCATCGGCGGCGCCGAACCCCTCGCCGAGCGCAAGGGCACCCGGATCGTGGTCGTCGGCGACGAGCAGCCCGTGGTGGCCGAGGCGGACGCCCGCCGGGTCGAGCGGGTGCTGCGCAACCTCGTCGTCAACGCGGTCGAGCACGGCGAGGGCCGTGACGTGGTGGTGAAGCTGGCCGCCGCCGGTGGGGCCGTCGCGGTCGCCGTACGCGACTACGGCGTCGGGCTCAAGCCGGGCGAGGCCACGCGGGTGTTCAACCGGTTCTGGCGGGCCGACCCGGCCCGCGCGCGCACCACGGGCGGCACCGGCCTCGGCCTGTCCATCGCGGTCGAGGACGCCCGGCTGCACGGTGGCTGGCTCCAGGCCTGGGGCGAGGCCGGTGGCGGTTCGCAGTTCCGGCTCACCCTGCCGCGTACCGCGGACGAGCCGCTGCGCGGCTCCCCGATACCCCTGGAGCCCGAGGACTCACGGCGCAATCGCGAGCAGGCGGCCGCGGGCCGCGTCCAGGACGGCACCCGCCTCACGGCGGTGCCGGCGCAGGCCGCGGGCGACCGGCCGCAGCTGCCCGTACCGCCGAGGCTGCCCGCGCCGTCGCGGGCGACCGTGGATCCGACGGCCCTGCCCGGCAGTGGCGCACGAGTGGTGGCACGCACGGCGGCGGACGGCGACGGCGGTGGGGCGGGTACGGCGACGGCCGGCGCGAACGGGAACGTGGAGCGGGAGGACGGGACACGTGGGCGTTGACTCCCCAGTGGGGCGCGCGGGGCGGGGCTTGCGGGAGGGGCACCCGGGGTCTGGACGGAGTGCGCGCGCGGTGGTGCTCGCCGCGTGCGGCGGACTCCTGGCGACCGGTTGCGCGACGATGCCCGACAGCGGGGACGTGCAGCCGGTCAAGGGGGTCAACCAGGGCGACTCGCAGGTGCGGGTCTACGCCGTCGCGCCCCGGGAGAACGCGGATCCGGACGAGATCGTCGACGGCTTCCTCGAAGCCATGACCAGTGACGACCCCGGCTTCGCCACCGCCCGCAAGTACCTCACGAAGCAGGCCGCGCGGACCTGGAAGCCGGAGGAGAGCATCACGGTGCTCACCACCGCGCCGGACCGTGACCAGGCCGACCGCAACGCCGACCCCGAGGAGCAGGGCCGCGCCTACCCGCTCTCCGGCCGCAAGATCGCGACCGTGGACGCCCGGCACGCGTACCAGCCGATCAGCCCCGCCAAGTACCTGACCTCGATCCACGTCGTGCAGCAGCCCACCGCCAACGGCAAGGGCAAGGAGTGGCGCATCGACGGCCTGCCGCCCGGCCTGGTCCTCGGCGAGGCCGATTTCCTGCGCAACTACCGGTCGGTCAACAAGTACTACTTCGCCTCGGGGGAGGACTGGGTCGTCGCCGACCCGGTCTACATCCGCCAGCGTCAGGACCCCGTCACCCGGATGGACCCGGTGACGCAGACGGTCAAGGCGCTCCTCGAAGGCCCCACGAACTGGCTCAAGCCGGCCGTCGACTCGCGCTTCCCCTCCGGCACGGAGCTGCAGAAGGGCGTCACCACGCTGACGACCGACGACCAGTCCACGCTGAAGGTGCCGCTCAACCGCAAGGCGGACCGGGTGGGCGCCGAGGCCTGCCGGCGGATGGCGGCGCAGCTGCTGTTCACGCTGGGCGACCTGACGTCCGTACGCGTCGAGCAGGTGGAGCTCCAGGACTCGAACGACCGGACGCTGTGCCGCCTCGGCAAGGGACAGGCGGCCGATTTCGCCGCGGTCCGCAACACGGACAGGGAAGAGCACCCGTACTTCGTCGACGAGCACCACAAGCTGATGATGCTGGTCGTCGGGGGCAAGGAGGCGAACGCGCCCGTCGAGGTGCCCGGCCCGCTCGGCAAGGGCACCACGCCGCTCCAGTCGGTCGCCGTCGACCGGGGCGAGACCCGCGCCGCAGGGGTCGGGCAGACCGGCCGGGAGCTCTTCGTCTCCTCCATCACCACGGAGGAGGACGCGTCGCCCGCGCTCCTGAGCAGCAAGGGCGCCAAGCCCGCCGACCGGCTGTCCGCGCCCAGCTGGGACGGCAGGGGAGACCTCTGGGTCGCCGACCGCGATCCGGCGGCGCCCCAGCTGTGGATGGTGCCGGGCGGCACCGGTGATCCGGTCAAGGTGCGCACGCCGTGGCTGCAGGACGACGCGAGGATCGAGTCGCTGCGGGTCTCCGCCGACGGGGTCCGGATCGCTCTGGTGGTCACCAGGGGCGGGGACACGACCCTGCAGATCGGCCGGGTCCAGCGGCAGACGACGGGCGACGAACCGGTCGTCTCCGTGCTCGACCTCCAGCCCGCCGCGCCCCGGATGGAATCGGTCACGGCCGTCTCCTGGGCCGGGCCGAGCCGGCTCGTCGTCGTCGGCAAGGAGGCGGGCGGCGTCCAGCAGATCCGCTACCTCCAGACGGACGGTTCGACCTCGGCGAGCCTGGTGCTGCCCGGTCTGAACGGGGTGACCTCGGTGGCCGCCCCGCACGTCGACAACGTGCCCCTGGTGGCCGACTCCGGCGACGACGGCGTCGTCCGGCTCGCACCGGGCACCAACTGGCAGCCGGTGGTCAAGACGGGGACCTCGCCCGTCTACCCGGGGTAGCGACTCCGAGGCGCGGGCCCTCCGGAGGTGACATACCAAGGGCCTACCTGACGTACTTCGCGGTTTTCCACAGGGGTGGCCCGCTGGGTCGTGAAGGCGCACAGTGGAGCCATGCGGGGCTGGTGGCGCGAGATCGCCGGGCTGGTGCTGCCGGTCGCCTGCGGAGGCTGCGGCCGGCCGCGCACCGAGCTGTGCCCGTCCTGTGCGGCCGCGCTGACCGGGGCCGGTGCGGGACCGCGCAGGGTGCGCCCTTCGCCCGAGCCCGCCGGTCTTCCCGTGGTCCACGCCGTCGCGCCGTACGCCGACGTCGTACGGGAACTGCTCCTGGCCCACAAGGAACGCGGGGCCCTCCCCCTCGCCCGGCCCCTGGGCAACGCCTTGGCCGATGCCGTGGAGGCGGCCGCCGGTGCCGCCAAGAGCCCGGAGGCGGCTCCCCTGCTCCTCGTACCGGTGCCGTCCTCCCGGCGCTCCGTACGGGCGCGTGGCCACGATCCGACGCGGCGGATCGCGCTGGCCGCGGCGGCGCGGCTGCGGTCCGCGGGACGGCGGGCGCGGGTCGTGCCCGTGCTGCGGCAGCGGCGGTACGTGGCGGACCAGGCGGGGCTGGGAGCGCGTGGGCGGCTCGCGAACCTCTCCGGCGCCCTGGAGCTCGTGCCGGGCGGCGGACGGCTGCTCGGGGCGGGAGAGGTGGTGCTGGTGGACGACCTGATGACCACGGGGGCCTCGCTGGCGGAGGCCGCGCGAGCCCTCGGAGCCGTCCACCGTCCGTTCATTCCCGGAATACCGCAGGGTTTACCGGCGGGTTCCGCGCAGCATGGATTCGAACAGCGGGCGGCGGCTGTGATCGCATCCTCTCCCGCTTCGTTCGAATTAAACCGGAACTTGTCGGGGAGTTGGATCGTTGCAGGTGGTGAGAGGTGAAAGCACCCGTACGGAGGTATATCGCGGTAGCGGGTGCCGACACCCGTCCGAAGGGGCTATGTTCGGTTGTGGGGAATGGTGGAAGCCATCGCCTCGACGAATACTGGTTGCGCCTGCAGGACAGGAGTTCAGAGCGAATTAACCTCTTGTCGATGGGGTGGGGATCTTGTCGACTGGGGAGGAGGAGGTGAAAGTCGCCAAGTCCGAGCTCCGGTAATCGACCGGAGTCTGGTGCAAAGGGAGATGCCCGGCGGCCCAGGGGCCGACCAGGCGATCCGGGAACGGAGTTCTGCGTGGACATCGTCGTCAAGGGCCGCAAGACCGAGGTGCCCGAGCGGTTCCGCAAGCACGTGGCCGAGAAGCTGAAGCTGGAGAAGATCCAGAAGCTCGACGGCAAGGTGATCAGCCTCGACGTCGAGGTGTCCAAGGAACACAACCCGCGGCAGGCCGACAGGTCCGACCGCGTGGAGATCACCCTCCACTCCCGAGGCCCGGTGATCCGGGCGGAAGCTGCGGCAGGCGACCCGTACGCAGCGCTCGACCTCGCCAGCGACAAGCTCGAGGCGCGACTGCGGAAGCAGCACGACAAGCGGTACACCCGCCGCGGAAGCGGCAGGCTTTCGGCGGCCGAAGTCGGGGACGTGGTTCCCGGCGTCGCCCAGTTCAACGGAGACGGCCAGCTGGTCGCCGACGAGTCCGAGAAGGTGCCCACCACGATGATGGGCTCGATCGAAGTCCAGGGCGAAGGCCCGCTGGTGGTCCGCGAGAAGACCCACCGGGCCGCACCCATGACGCTCGACCAGGCGCTCTACGAGATGGAGCTGGTCGGCCACGACTTCTATCTCTTCGTCGACTCCGACACGAAGCAGCCGAGCGTCGTCTACCGACGACACGCGTACGACTACGGCGTCATCCATCTCGAGGGCGACCCGCTTGCCGAGGCCGGCGGTGCCGGCGGTGCGCTCGGCGGCTGACGGCCGGCCGCCGCACTCACCCGGTCGCCCCTCACGGTGCCCCTGGAGCGCCCTTCGCGCCCCCAGGGGCACCCCCGTGCGTGCACGGGATCACTCCATCGACGCCCGGGCATGAAATCATGGCGTGCACGCCAACCGGTGCTCGACGAGTACGGGTTGGGGGACCGGAAACGAATTCAGGCCACGGCCTTCAGGGGGAGGAACGATGGCGGACAGCTTCGGGCCGGTGCTCAGCGGGCGTGAGCACGGTAGTGCGGTCCCGGAGGGATCGGATTCGGACAGCGGTGCATTCCGCAAAGAGCCGATCAGGGTCCTCGTGGTGGACGACCATGCCCTCTTCCGCCGGGGACTGGAGATCGTCCTCGCGCAGGAGGAGGACATCCAGGTCGTCGGAGAGGCCGGCGACGGGGCGGAGGCCGTCGACAAGGCCGCCGATCTGTTGCCCGACATCGTCCTGATGGACGTGCGGATGCCGCGGCGCGGGGGCATCGAGGCGTGCACCTCCATCAAGGAGGTGGCACCCAGCGCGAAGATCATCATGCTGACGATCAGCGACGAGGAGGCCGACCTCTACGACGCGATCAAGGCGGGCGCCACCGGCTACCTCCTCAAGGAGATCTCCACCGACGAGGTCGCGACGGCCATCCGCGCGGTCGCGGACGGGCAGTCGCAGATCAGCCCCTCGATGGCGTCGAAGCTGCTCACCGAGTTCAAGTCGATGATCCAGCGCACGGACGAGCGCAGGCTCGTGCCCGCGCCCCGGCTGACCGACCGCGAGCTGGAGGTCCTCAAGCTCGTCGCGACCGGGATGAACAACCGGGACATCGCCAAGGAGCTGTTCATCTCCGAGAACACGGTGAAGAACCACGTGCGCAACATCCTGGAGAAGCTGCAGCTGCACTCCAGGATGGAGGCCGTGGTCTACGCGATGCGGGAGAAGATCCTCGAGATCAGGTAGGGCGCGGGGGCGCTCAGGACAGGGCCCGCACCAGCTCGGGTGCGAGCTCGGGGTGGTTCACCCGGTCCGGCACCACCGACACCGCGTCGCAGCCGACCCACTCGGCCGCCTCGCGCAGCGCCTGCGCGACCGCGGGCACGGCCTTGGGGCCGTCGAGCGTCACCTGGCGGGCGACGAGCGTCCTGCCCTCGCGCGCGGGGTCCACCCTGCCGACCAGACGGCCGCCGGCGAGGACCGGCATCGCGAAATAGCCGTGCACCCGCTTCGGCTTCGGCACGTACGCCTCCAGGCGGTGGGCGAAGCCGAAGATCCGCTCCGTCCTTGCCCGCTCCCAGATCAGCGAGTCGAACGGCGACAGCAGCGTCGTACGGTGCCGGCCGCGCGGCGGGGAGGCCAGCGCCGCCGGGTCCGCCCAGGCGGGCTTCCCCCAGCCCGCGACCGTGACCGGCACGAGCCCCGACGCCTCGACCACCGCGTCGAACTGCTCACCCTTGATCCGGTGGTAGTCGGCGATGTCCGCGCGCGTGCCCACGCCCAGCGCCTCGCCGGCCTGCCGCACCAGGCGCCGCACGCACTCGGTGTCGTCCAGGTCGTCATGGAGCAGGGCCTGCGGGATCGCCCGCTCGGCCAGGTCGTACACCCGCTTCCAGCCGCGCCGCTCGACCACGACCACCTCGCCGAACATCAGCGCCCGCTCGACGGCGATCTTGGTCTCGGACCAGTCCCACCACTCGCCCTTGTTCTTCGCGCCGCCCAGTTCGGTCGCCGTCCGGGGGCCCTCGTCCCGCAGCTGGGCGATGACCTTGTCGTACGCGCCCGCCGAGAGGTCGTGGTGCCAGTGCGGGCGGTCGCGGTAGGCGCGGCGGCGGAACGCGAAGTGCGGCCATTCCTCGACGGGCAGGATGCAGGCCGCGTGGGACCAGTACTCGAAGGCGTGCGCGTCGGTCCAGTACGCGTCCTCGACCGTCGTACGGCCGACGGCGCCCAGGCGCGCGTACGGGATGAGCTCGTGGGAGCGGGCCAGTACGGAGATCGTGTCGAGCTGCACCTGGCCCAGGGCCCGCAGGACCCCGCGCACCCCGGCACGGCGGTCGGTGGCGCCCAGGAAGCCCTGGGCGCGCAGCGCGATCCGGCGGGCTTCGTCGGCGGACAGTTCGGCGGCGGTGTGGCGGGGCACAGTCGTCATGGACCGCACCCTAGGCCCCGGCACCGACAGTCGGCTCGGCCTTCGCTCCGGAGGGCCGGGCGTACCACTCGGGGGTCAGGTCCTGGCGGGCAGGTCGGGGGCCGGGAGGTAGGGCAGCGGGCTCGGGAGGCCGAAGTCGGAGGGGAGCAGGGCGCCGACCCAGCAATCGCGGAGCGTCCCCTTGTTGACCAGGGCGGCGCGCTGGACGCCCTCGACGACGAAGCCGACGCGCTCGGCCACCGCGCGCGAAGCGGCGTTGCCGACCTCGGCGCGCCACACCAGGCGGGTGCAGCCGAGACCGGTGAAGGCCCAGTGGGCGAGGGCGCGGGCGATCTCTGTCATGTAGCCGCCGCCGCGGTGCTCCTCGGCCAGCCAGAAGCCGATCTCCCAGGCGCCGCCGTCGCGGCTGCTCAGGGAGGCGGCGGCGAGCAGCGGGCCGCCGGCCAGGGGCTCGACGGCGAACGCGTACTCGGTGTCCTCGCGCCAGCCGTCGGGCACCAGCCGGTTCAGGAAGAAGTCGGCGTCCTGGCGGGTGTAGGGATCGGGGACGGTGGTCCAGCGCCGGATGGCGGGGTCCTGGCAGATCTCGTACACGGCCTCGGCGTCGCCGGGGACGAAGTTCCGCAGGCGGAGCCGGTCGGTGGTGAGGGTGATGGGTTCCATGCCGGGATTGTGGTGACCTCGCGGACCGGAAGCGAACACTTTTCGGATGGGGCGGCACCTTCCGCCCACCTCGTGCGTTCTCTTTCCGGGTGGACGTACGGCTCCGGCACTGTAGGCCTCCCTTCGCGAGGGCGGTCTCGCTTACGATGGCCGTTGCGGTGGGGACCACCTGCCGTGCCCGCGCTCGCGTCCATGACAAGACCCAGTGCCAGGCCCGACCGGCAAGGAGAGCAGCCTCAGTGTCCGTCTTCAACAAGCTCATGCGTGCAGGCGAAGGAAAGATCCTGCGCAAACTGCACCGCATCGCGGACCAGGTCAACTCCATCGAAGAGGACTTCGTCAACCTCTCCGACGCCGAGTTGCGCGCGCTCACCGATGAGTACAAGCAGCGGTACGCCGACGGTGAGAGCCTCGACGACCTGATGCCCGAGGCCTTCGCGACGGTGCGCGAGGCCGCGAAGCGTGTTCTCGGTCAGCGTCACTACGACGTCCAGCTGATGGGCGGCGCCGCCCTCCACCTCGGCTACGTCGCCGAGATGAAGACCGGTGAGGGCAAGACCCTCGTCGGCACCCTCCCGGCGTACCTCAACGCGCTGTCCGGCAAGGGCGTCCACCTGATCACGGTGAACGACTACCTGGCCGAGCGCGACTCCGAGCTCATGGGCCGGGTGCACAAGTTCCTCGGCCTCAAGGTCGGCTGCATCCTCGCCAACATGACGCCGGCCCAGCGCCGCGAGCAGTACGCCTGCGACATCACGTACGGCACGAACAACGAGTTCGGCTTCGACTACCTGCGCGACAACATGGCGTGGTCCAAGGACGAGCTCGTCCAGCGCGGCCACAACTTCGCCTGTGTCGACGAGGTCGACTCCATCCTCGTCGACGAGGCCCGTACGCCGCTGATCATCTCCGGCCCGGCCGACCAGGCGACGAAGTGGTACGGCGACTTCGCGAAGCTCGTCACCCGCCTCTCCAAGGGCGAGCCCGGCAACCAGCTCAAGGGCATCGAGGAGACCGGCGACTACGAGGTCGACGAGAAGAAGCGCACCGTCGCGATCCACGAGGCCGGTGTCGCCAAGGTCGAGGACTGGCTCGGCATCGACAACCTCTACGAGTCGGTCAACACCCCGCTCGTCGGCTACCTGAACAACGCCATCAAGGCCAAGGAGCTGTTCAAGAAGGACAAGGACTACGTCGTCATGGACGGCGAAGTCATGATCGTCGACGAGCACACCGGCCGTATCCTCGCCGGCCGCCGCTACAACGAGGGCATGCACCAGGCGATCGAGGCCAAGGAGGGGGTGGCGATCAAGGACGAGAACCAGACCCTCGCCACGATCACCCTGCAGAACTTCTTCCTCCTGTACTCGAAGCTGTCGGGCATGACCGGTACGGCCATGACCGAGGCCGCCGAGTTCCACCAGATCTACAAGCTGGGCGTCGTCCCGATCCCCACGAACAGGCCGATGATCCGCAAGGACCAGTCCGACCTGATCTACCGGACCGAGGTCGCCAAGTTCGCCGCCGTCGTCGACGACATCGCGGAGAAGCACGAGAAGGGTCAGCCGATCCTCGTCGGCACGACCTCCGTCGAGAAGTCCGAGTACCTCTCGCAGCAGCTCTCCAAGCGCGGCGTGCAGCACGAGGTCCTCAACGCGAAGCACCACGACCGCGAGGCCAGCATCGTCGCCCAGGCCGGTCGCCGGGGCGCCGTCACCGTCGCCACGAACATGGCCGGACGCGGTACGGACATCAAGCTCGGCGGCAACCCGGACGACCTCGCCGAGGCCGAGCTGCGCCAGGCGGGTCTCGACCCGGTCGAGCACGTCGAGGAGTGGGCCGCGGCCCTCCCCGGTGCCCTCGAGCGCGCCAAGAAGGCCGTGCAGGCGGAGTTCGAGGAGGTCAAGGACCTCGGCGGGCTGTACGTGCTGGGCACCGAGCGCCACGAGTCCCGCCGCATCGACAACCAGCTCCGCGGCCGCTCCGGCCGTCAGGGCGACCCGGGCGAGTCCCGCTTCTACCTCTCCCTCGGCGACGACCTGATGCGTCTGTTCAAGGCGCAGATGGTCGAGCGCGTGATGGCCATGGCCAACGTGCCGGACGACGTGCCGATCGAGAACAAGATGGTCACCCGGGCGATCGCCTCCGCCCAGTCGCAGGTCGAGACCCAGAACTTCGAGACGCGCAAGAACGTCCTGAAGTACGACGACGTCCTCAACCGGCAGCGCCAGGTCATCTACGGCGAGCGCCGGCGCGTCCTGGAGGGCGAGGACCTGCACGAGCAGATCCAGCACTTCATGGACGACACGATCGACGACTACATCCGCCAGGAGACCGCCGAGGGCTTCGCGGAGGAGTGGGACCTCGACCGTCTGTGGAACGCGTTCAAGCAGCTCTACCCGGTGAAGGTCACCGTGGAGGAGCTGGAGGACGCGGCCGGAGACCGTGCGGGCATCACCGCCGAGTTCATCGCCGAGTCCATCAAGGGCGACATCCACGAGCAGTACGCCTCGCGGGAGAAGGAGCTCGGCTCGGACATCATGCGCGAGCTGGAGCGGCGCGTGGTGCTGTCCGTCCTCGACCGCAAGTGGCGCGAGCACCTCTACGAGATGGACTATCTCCAGGAGGGCATCGGCCTCCGGGCCATGGCGCAGAAGGACCCGCTGGTCGAGTACCAGCGCGAGGGCTTCGACATGTTCACCGCCATGATGGAGGGCATCAAGGAGGAGTCCGTCGGCTACCTGTTCAACCTGGAGGTCCAGGTCGAGCAGCAGGTCGAGGAGGTCCCGGTGCAGGCGACCGCCCCCTCGCTCTCCAAGGAGGACGCCGTTCCCGCGGCCGCGGGGCGTCCGGAGATCCGCGCCAAGGGGCTCGACGCCCCGCAGCGGCCGGACCGGCTGCACTTCTCCGCGCCGACCGTGGACGGCGACGGCGGTGTCGTCGAGGGCGACTTCGCCTCCGACGACGTGGACTCCGGTGACGGGATGACCCGTGCGGAGCGGCGCAAGGCCCAGAAGAACGCGGGCGGTGGGCGTCGCCGCAAGAAGTGACGCCGTGCCGCTGAGACGGTGACGGTGAGCCCCTTCGGCTCGCCGTCGTACGAGGGGTCGGTCGCCCGGTGGGCGGTCGGCCCCTTCGTCATGCGTGCCGGGTGGGCGCGGCCCCCGCGCCGAGGCCGTCGAGTTCGACCGCGGCGCAGCGCCAGCGCTGGTCGGCGCCGCGCTCCAGACGGAAGGCCATCGCCCGGACGCGGGGGCCGGTGGCGATGGTCGCGAAGGCCTCCACCGCGGTCCGGCCGGCGTCCACCTGGACCGAGCAGCGGCGCAGGACGGGACGGGGGCCGAGGGACCGCAGGGGCGTCTCGGGGGCGATCCTGACCAGCTGCTCGTACGCCTCGCCGACGGTGTGGCCGAGCATCCAGTGGACCGGCCGTTCTCCGCTGAGCACGGCGAGCAGGCGCTCGGCGAAGACGGTGTGCGGGGGGAGCGTGCGCGGGGGAGCCGTGCGGGGGTGGGCCCCCGCGGGGCCGCGGGGGCGGGTGCCGGCGGGGCCGCCGGGGGCGGTGCGGGGGCGTGGGGCGCGGGGGCGGGTGCTCGCCGTGCCGGGGTGGGGCTGCGGCGTGGTGGCGGGTGCGGGTGCGGCTGCGGCTGCGGTGCTGGCGAGCGTGGCGTTCATGGCGGTCCCCTGTCGTTGCGTGACCGGTTGGTACCAGTCAGTAACTTCCGTTGGGGATCTTGTACGGGTGGGCCCGGAGCCACCGCAAGGTGCCCGGTGCCGGGAAGTGGACCGGAAGGGGAATCACCTATCCGGGTGACGCCGTGAAAAATCGGCTCTCCGGGGCCCGGAACCTCCCCGCCCGCGGTGGACGAGGGCGGGGAGCGGGCGGGAACCCCGAAGGGGGACTCCGCACGTATCCTGAGGGCCTCTCCGACTACGAAAGCGGCCAGCCATGCGCGTGTACGTCCCCCTGACCCTCCCCGGTCTCGCACAGGCGCACAAGGCGGGCGAGCTGGGCCCCGGCCCGCTGACGGCCTACGCCGTGACCCCCGCCCTGCGCGAGTGGTACGTCTCCGACGACATCGAGGAGCTGGAGTACGCGGCGCTCAACCGGGCCGCCTCCGCCTCCCTGCGCCTCGTGGCCGGCGACCCCGACGCCCCCCGGCGCCGGATCGTCGTCGCCGTGGACGTGGCCGACAAGGACGCGGTCACGGACCCCGACCGGGGGCTCGACGCGGGCTCCATCGGCGAGGTCCGCATCGCCGGGTCCGTCCCGCTCGCCAAGGCGGCCGCGGTGCACGCCGACGCGGACGACGCGCAGGCCGACGTGACGGCCGCCGCAGACGCGCTGGGGGCGGCGGACCAGGGCGATGACGACGCGCAGTTCGTCGTGGACGGGGCCGAGGACCACGAGCTGCTGTGGTTCGGGGTGCAGGAGATCCCCGCGCTGCTGGGCTGAGCGGCTCGGAGCCACCGCCGAGTCTTCGCTGTCGGACCCGCCGGGTACCTTCTTGGGATGGGGAAGCGCGACGGCTTGCGCGGCAAGCATCTGGTCTGGGACTGGAACGGCACACTGCTCGACGACATCGGCGCGGTCATCGGGGCGACCAACGCCGCCTTCGCCGAGCTCGGGCTCGAACCGATCACCCTGGAGCGGTACCGGGAGCTGTACACGGTGCCGGTGCCGAAGTTCTACGAGCGGCTCATGGGGCGGCTGCCCACCGACGCGGAATGGACCGTCATGGACGGCGCCTTCCACCGGCACTACTGGCAGCGCGCCGAGGACTGCGGGCTGACCTCCGGTGCCGCCGAGCTGCTCGCGGCGCGGCAGGCGTCCGGGTTCACGCAGTCGCTGCTGTCCCTCGCGCCGCACGCGGAGCTGATACCGCTGGTGCGGCGGCACGGGATCGCCGAGCGGTTCCTGCGCATGGACGGGCGCGTCGACGCCTCGACGGACGGGAAGTCCGGGCACATGGTGCGGCACCTGGCGGCGCTTCGCGTCGCCGCGGAGAGGGTCGTCGTCATCGGTGACGCGGCGGACGACGCGGTGGCGGCGGCGCATGTGGGGGCCCGGGCGGTGCTGTACACCGGGGGCTCGCACAGTCGGGCTTCGCTCTCGCGGGTCGGGGTGCCGGTGGTGGACTCCCTGGAGGAGGCCGTCGCCGTCGCGGAGGAGCTGGTCTGACGGCCGACGGTCGGTGGGGCGCCGGGTGCGGCCCGGTGGGTGGTTGTGCCCACCCGTTCCGCCCCGGCGGAACGCATGGACACAACCACACCGGACGGGCGGTGCCGGCCCACAACCACGCCAGGCGGCGTCAGCCCACGACCACCGGAGCGGGTCAGCCCTTCGCGCGGAGGACCTTCAGGAATTCGCGCATCCAGGTGGGGTGGTCCGGCCAGGCCCGGGAGGAGACCAGGAGGCCGTCGACGACCGCCGCGCTGTCCTGGAAGGTCGCACCGGCCGCCTGCATGTCGAGTTCGAGCGCAGGGTACGCCGTGACCCGGCGGCCCTCCAGGCCGCCGACCGCCGCCGTCAGGAGCGGGCCGTGGCAGATCTGGGCCACCGGCTTGTCGGCGTCGAAGAAGGCCTTGAGGACCTTGCGGAGCTCCGGGTCGTTGCGCAGGTACTCCGGCGCGCGGCCGCCCGGGATCACCACCGCCACGTACGCGCCCGGGTCGACCTCCGAGAAGGCCAGGTCGGCGGGCCAGGTGTAGCCGGGCTTCTCGGTGTACGTGTCGAAGCCGGGTTCGAAGTCGTGGACGACGAACCGGAGCTGCTTGCGCGCCGGGGCCGCGATGTCGACCTCGTATCCCTCTTCGAGCAGTCGCTGGTAGGGGTACAGCACCTCCAGCGACTCCGCCGCGTCCCCGGTCACGATCAGGATCTTCGCCATGGCTCTCCCAGATCACAGATGGTCGGTCTGCCGTGCCGTGCCCATGCTCGGGTACACGCTGCCCGTGGCGGGGCACTTTGCCAAGAGGACATGTGTCGCTGTCCATAACGTCAAACTTCCACCCCCTCTTTTGTACACATACGGACCATGACGGCCCGGGGGTCGAGGACGATAGGCTTTTCCCGTGATCAGCGCGATACGCCGAGGGGGCAATGCAGCCCCCGGCTGCCGCCCGGCCCGCGACAGCGGCCGGGCCGACCGTGCGTTCGCCGATCCTCTCCGTCCGGGCGCGCCGCGCTCTGTGGCCGATAACGACCCGGGCATCTCTCATCCGGGCATAACGTCGACTTCGACCGGAATCACCGCGTCGTGGCGTTGTCCCCTTCCTTCCACCGACGTCACGCAACGGCGCGCGACCAGGAGTCAGAGGCATGCAGACCAAGCTGGACGAAGCCAAGGCCGAGCTGCTCGAAAGGGCTGCCCGGGTAGCTGAGCACAGCCCGGTCGGGGGGCGACTTCCGACGGGCCCGGAGGGTGAGCGCCCGGACCGGGACGCTGTGCTCGAGTACCTCCAGCGCTACTACCTGCACACGGCGCCGGAGGACCTCGGCGACCGGGACCCGGTCGACGTGTTCGGTGCCGCGCTCTCTCACTACCGGCTCGCGGAGAACCGCCCGCAGGGCACCGCGAACGTGCGCGTCCACACTCCGACGGTCGAGGAGAACGGCTGGACGAGCAGCCACTCCGTCGTCGAGGTCGTCACCGACGACATGCCGTTCCTCGTCGACTCCGTCACCAACGAGCTGTCCCGCCAGGGCCGCGGCATCCACGTCGTGATCCACCCGCAGGTCCTCGTCCGCCGTGACGTGGCCGGCAAGCTCATCGAGGTCCTCTCGGCCCAGATCCACGGCGAGCTGCCGCACGACGCGCTCACCGAGTCCTGGATCCACGTCGAGATCGACCGCGAGACCGACCGCGCCGACCTCAAGCAGATCACCGCGGACCTGCTGCGCGTCCTGTCCGACGTCCGCGAGACGGTCGAGGACTGGGAGAAGATGCGCGATGCCGCCCTGCGCATCGCCGACGGCCTCCCGGACGAGCCCACCGCGTCCGACCTGCGCCCCACCGAGGTGGAGGAGGCCCGCGAGCTGCTGCGCTGGCTGGCCGACGACCACTTCACCTTCCTCGGCTTCCGCGAGTACGAGCTGGTCAACGGCGACGCCCTGTCCGCCGTCCCCGGCACCGGCCTCGGCATCCTGCGCTCCGACCCGCACCACAGCGGTGACGACGAGGGCCACCACGCCCACCCCGTCTCGCCGTCCTTCAGCCGGCTGCCCGCCGACGCCCGCGCCAAGGCGCGCGAGCACAAGCTGCTGATCCTGACGAAGGCCAACAGCCGGGCGACCGTGCACCGCCCCTCGTACCTCGACTACGTCGGCGTGAAGAAGTTCGACGCCGACGGCAACGTCGTCGGCGAGCGCCGCTTCCTCGGCCTGTTCTCCTCGGCCGCCTACACCGAGTCCGTCCGCCGGGTCCCGGTCGTCAAGCGCAAGGTGCAGGAGGTCCTGGAGGGCGCCGGCTTCTCGCCCAACAGCCACGACGGCCGCGACCTCCTCCAGATCCTGGAGACGTACCCCCGCGACGAGCTGTTCCAGACCCCGGTCGACCAGCTCCAGGCCATCGTCACCAGCGTCCTGTACCTGCAGGAGCGGCGCCGACTGCGCCTCTACCTGCGTCAGGACGAGTACGGCCGCTACTACTCGGCCCTCGTCTACCTGCCGCGCGACCGCTACACGACCCGCGTCCGGCTGCGGATCATCGACATCCTGAAGGAGGAGCTCGGCGGCATCAGCGTCGACTTCACCGCCTGGAACACCGAGTCGATCCTGTCCCGGCTGCACTTCGTCGTCCGCGTCAAGCCCGGCACCGAGCTGGCGAAGCTCACCGACGCCGACGTCGACCGCATCGAGGCCCGGCTCGTCGACGCCGCCCGCTCCTGGGCCGACGGCTTCGGCGAGGCGCTCAACGCCGAGCTGGGCGAGGAGCGCGCCGCCGAGCTGCTGCGCCGCTACGGCAACGCCTTCCCCGAGGGCTACAAGGCCGACCACTCGCCGCGCGCGGCCGTCGCCGACCTCGTCCACCTGGAGGCGCTGGCCCGGACCGAGGGCAAGGACTTCGCGCTCTCCCTGTACGAGCCGGTCATCGCGGGTCCCGGCGAGCGCCGCTTCAAGATCTACAAGACGGGCGACCCGATCTCCCTGTCCGCCGTCCTGCCGGTGCTCAACCGGCTCGGCGTCGAGGTCACCGACGAGCGCCCCTACGAGCTGCGCTGCGCCGACCGCACGCACGCCTGGGTCTACGACTTCGGTCTGCGGCTGCCCGCCCCGACCGGCAACGGCCTCTCCTTCGGCGACGACGCCCGCGAGCGTTTCCAGGAGGCCTTCGCCGCTACTTGGATGGGTCAGGCGGAGAACGACAACTTCAACTCGCTCGTCCTCTCCGCCGGGCTCACCTGGCGCCAGGCGATGGTGCTGCGCGCCTACGCCAAGTACCTGCGCCAGGCCGGTTCGACGTTCAGCCAGGACTACATGGAGGACACCCTCCGCAACAACGTCCACACCACCCGGCTGCTCGTCTCCCTCTTCGAGGCCAGGATGGCCCCGGAGCGCCAGCGCGCCGGCACGGAGCTGACCGACGGCATCCTGGAGGAGCTGGACGGCGCCCTCGACCAGGTCGCGAGCCTGGACGAGGACCGGATCCTGCGGGCCTTCCTCGCCGTCATCAAGGCCACCCTGCGGACCAACTTCTTCCAGAGGAACGCCGAGGGCGAGCAGCACTCCTACGTGTCGATGAAGTTCGACCCGCAGGCCATCCCCGAGCTTCCGGCACCGCGCCCGGCCTTCGAGATCTGGGTGTACTCCCCGCGCGTCGAGGGCGTCCACCTGCGCTTCGGCAAGGTCGCCCGAGGCGGTCTGCGCTGGTCGGACCGGCGTGAGGACTTCCGTACGGAGATCCTCGGCCTGGTCAAGGCGCAGATGGTGAAGAACACCGTCATCGTGCCGGTCGGCGCCAAGGGCGGCTTCGTCGCCAAGCAGCTCCCGGACCCCTCCGTGGACCGGGACGCCTGGCTGGCCGAGGGCATCGCCTCGTACAAGACCTTCATCTCGGCGCTGCTCGACATCACCGACAACCTGGTCGCGGGCGAGGTCGTGCCGCCGGTCGACGTGGTCCGCCACGACGAGGACGACACCTACCTCGTGGTCGCCGCCGACAAGGGCACCGCGACCTTCTCCGACATCGCCAACGGGGTCGCCGAGTCGTACGGCTTCTGGCTCGGTGACGCCTTCGCCTCCGGCGGTTCCGCCGGCTACGACCACAAGGGCATGGGCATCACCGCCCGCGGCGCCTGGGAGTCCGTCAAGCGCCACTTCCGCGAGCTGGGCCACGACACCCAGACCGAGGACTTCACGGTCGTCGGCGTCGGCGACATGTCCGGCGACGTCTTCGGCAACGGCATGCTGCTGAGCGAGCACATCCGGCTCGTCGCGGCCTTCGACCACCGGCACATCTTCATCGACCCGAACCCGGACGCGGCCGTCTCGTACGCCGAGCGCCGCCGGCTCTTCGAGCTGCCCCGCTCGTCCTGGGCCGACTACGATCCGGCGCTGCTCTCCGCGGGCGGTGGCATCCACGCCCGCAGCGCCAAGTCGATCCCGGTCAACGCGCACGTCAGGGCCGCCCTCGGCATCGAGGACGGCGTCACCAAGATGACCCCGGCCGAGCTGATGAAGGCGGTGCTCCACGCGCCCGTCGACCTGCTGTGGAACGGCGGCATCGGCACGTACGTCAAGTCCTCCGTCGAGTCCAACGCCGACGTCGGCGACAAGGCCAACGACGCCATCCGCGTCGACGGCCAGGACGTCCGCGCCAAGGTCATCGGCGAGGGCGGCAACCTCGGCGCGACCCAGCTGGGCCGCATCGAGTTCGCCCGGGTCGGCGGCCCCGAGGGCCACGGCGGCAAGGTCAACACCGACGCCATCGACAACAGCGCCGGCGTCGACACCTCCGACCACGAGGTCAACATCAAGATCCTGCTCAACGGGCTCGTCTCCGAGGGCGACATGACCGTCAAGCAGCGCAACAAGATCCTCGCGGAGATGACCGACGAGGTCGGCACGCTCGTCCTGCGCAACAACTACGCGCAGAACACGGCCCTGGCCAATGCCGTCGCCCAGTCGCCGTCCCTCCTCCACGCCCACCAGCGGTACATGCGCCGCCTGGGCCGCGACGGCAGCCTCGACCGCTCCCTGGAGTTCCTGCCCAACGACCGGCAGATCCGCGAACTGCTCAACACCAACCGGGGCCTGAGCCAGCCGGAGCTCGCCGTCCTCCTCGCGTACACCAAGATCACGGTGGCCGACGAGCTGATCGGCACGGAGCTGCCGGACGACCCGTACCTGCGCGGGCTGCTCCACGCGTACTTCCCGACGCTGCTGCGCGAGAAGTTCACCGAGGCCGTCGACAACCACGCGCTGCGCCGCGAGATCGTCACCACGATCCTGGTCAACGACACCGTCAACACCGGTGGCTCGACCTTCCTGCACCGCCTCCGCGAGGAGACCGGCGCGTCGATCGAGGAGATCGTCAGGGCGCAGACCGCCGCCCGCGTCGTCTTCCGGCTCAGCCAGGTGTGGGACGCCGTGGAGGCGCTCGACAACCAGGTGCCGGCCGAGGTGCAGACCCGGATGCGGCTGCACTCCCGCCGGCTCGTCGAGCGCGGCACGCGCTGGCTGCTCAACAACCGGCCGCAGCCGCTCCAGCTCACCGAGACCATCGAGTTCTTCGCCGACCGTGTCGAGGAGGTCTGGGCGCAGCTGCCGTCGCTGCTGCGCGGCGCGGACCTGGAGTGGTACCAGTCGATCCTGGACGAGCTGACCGCGTTCGGTGTGCCGGAGGAGCTCGCGCTGCGGGTCGCAGGCTTCTCCTCCGCGTTCCCGATCCTCGACGTCGTCGCCATCGCGGACCGGACGGGCAAGGAGCCGCTCGCGGTGGCCGAGGTCTACTACGACCTGGCCGACCGGCTGCGGATCACCGACCTGATGGACCGGATCGTCGAGCTGCCCCGCAGCGACCGGTGGCAGTCGATGGCCCGCGCCTCGATCCGTGAGGACCTGTTCGCGGCGCACTCGGCGCTCACGGCGGACGTCCTGGCGGCCGGGAACGGCACGTCGAGCCCGGAGGAGCGGTTCAAGGCCTGGGAGCAGAAGAACGCGGCGATCCTGGGCCGCGCGCGGACGACCCTGGAGGAGATCCAGGGTTCGGACACCTTCGACCTGGCGAACCTGTCCGTGGCGATGCGGACCATGCGCACGCTGCTGCGTACGCACAGCTAGGCATGCGTGAGGAAGGGCCCCGCCGGATGTCCGGCGGGGCCCTTCCGTCGTTCCGTGCTCTCCGTCGTTCCGTGTGCTTCTCCGTCGTTCCCGGCCTTACGTCATTCCACGGTGGTCGCGACCGTCGAGGTCCACAGGCGGCGGGCGGCGAGCAGGGCCGCCGCGAGCAGCAGGGCGTTGCGGAGCACCATCACGGCGAGCCCCTGGGCGGTGCCCGCGATGACCTGGTCGTACAGGACGGGGTACGCGAGCGAGCTCAGCGCGGCGGCCGGCAGCAGGAGCAGCGCCACCGGGCGCATCACGGTGTCGCGGCAGGTCAGGCAGACGGCGGCGAGTCCGAGCAGCCAGATCATGTACTGGGGGCTGATCACCCGGCTGGTGGCGGTGAACAGCAGGACGGCGGTGAAGGCCGCGTCGAGCGGGGTGGCGGGGGTCCAGCGGCGGGCCTGGAGGCGCCACAGGAGCAGCCAGCCGAAGGCGATGACGGTGAGCAGCAGGGCGAGGTGACCGATGCTGGAGACGTACGGGCCGACGTACTCGAAGGCCCCGTAGCGGAACTCGACCCTGCCCGGCCAGGCGCCGGTGGCCTGGGCGAGCGCGAGCGCCGTGCCGCCGAGGGACTCGATCTGGATGCCCCGGTCGCCCTGCTGGCGAAGGAAGCCCAGGGGCCCGGAGAAGAAGAGCGCGAGGGTGGCGAGGAGGGCGACGGCCGCGACGGCGGCGGCGGTCCAGGCCTCTTTGGTGGTACGGCCCCGGGGGGTGCCGATCAAAGCGAGCACCGGCCAGACCTTGACCATCGCGCCGATCCCGGCGAGCGCGCCGCCGAGCTGGTGGGCGGCGGTGGAGCGGCCGCCGAGGGCGAGCAGGGCGAGGACGGCGAGGGCGGTGGTCTGGACGTCGTACCGGGCGAGCGGCAGGTGGAGGAGGAGCGGCAGGCCGCAGACCCAGAACCAGGCGCCGTGGGTGAGCCGGGCGCTGTCGGCGCGGGCGAGGGCGCAGGCGATGACCGCGTCGGCGAGGAGGGCGAGGGCGACGAACGCCTGGAAGTAGGTCAGCCAGGGGAGGACGCCCGGCGACATGATCACCAGCCCCGCGCCGGGCGGGTACTGCCAGGTGACGTCGCCGGCCGGGAAGGTGCCCTGCGCGAACTGCCCGTACCAGTGGTGGTAGAGGTCCACCTCGCGGCCGACGCCGCCGATGCCGAGGGTGTCGCGGAGGAGCAGCAGGACCATGCCGACGCGGGTGAGCAGCCAGACGGAGGCGAGGGCGAGGAGGGGGCCGCTGCCGACCGTGACGAAGGTGGCGGAGGTGAAGGTGTCCGACGCGAAGGGGGAGCCGGTCAGCGCGGGGGGCTCGGTTCCGGTGCGCGGTGGCGGTGGCGGCGGTTGCGGGGGCGACTGGGGGTGATCGTTCGTCATCCTTCCGCACTGTAGACCGCTATGCGCTGTTTGCCCTGTTTCTCATGTCTGCCGTGTTTTCCCCGCTCCGGTGAAGTCCTCGTACGCCGCCACCACCTCGCGCGCCGGGCCGTCCATCCGGAGCGTGCCGGCCTCCAGCCACAGCGCCCGCTCGCAGGTCTCCGTGATGGTGGAGTTCGAGTGGCTGACCAGGAACACCGTCCCCGCCTCCGCCCGCAGTTCGTCGATCCGCCGTTGGCTGCGGCGGCGGAAGCGTGCGTCGCCGGTGGCCAGGGCCTCGTCGATGAGCAGGACGTCGTGGCTCTTCGCGGCGGCGATGGCGAACCGCAGCCGGGCCCCCATCCCGGAGGAGTACGTCCGCATGGGGCGGGAGATCGCGTCGTCCTTCTCGTTGACGCCGGAGAACTCCACGATGTCGTCGTAGCGCTCCCGGACCTCGGCGCGGCTCATGCCCATCGCGAGGCCGCCCAGGATCACGTTCCGCTCGCCCGTCAGATCACCCATCAGGGCCGCGTTGACGCCGAGGAGCGAGGGCTGCCCCTGGGTGTAGACCTGGCCGCGCTCGACGGGCTGGAGGCCCGCGACGGCCTTCAGGAGGGTGGATTTCCCAGATCCGTTCGAACCGATCAGGCCAATTGCCTCGCCTTTGTACGCGGCGAAGCTGACGCCCTTCACGGCGTGCACGCGCCGGGTGCCGGAGGGGCCGTTCCGGACCGTGTACGTGATGTGGACGCCGTCGGCCACGACGGTGGGTACGCGTTCGGTGTCAGCCACGTCCGTACGACTCCTCCGCCTTCCAGAACCAGATGAAACCGCCCCCGAAGGCCAGCAGGGCCCAGCCGGCGGCGAGTGCCCAGACGTGCGGCGGCAGCTGGGCCGAGGTGTAGCTCCCGATCAAAGCGAAGCGCATGAGGTCGATGTAGACGGCCGCCGGATTGCACTGCAGGGCCAGCACCACGCCCGCGGGGAAGCGTCCGTCGCTCGCCAGGTTCTGGATCGACCACATGGCGCCGGAGGCGTACATCCAGGTGCGCAGCACGAACGGCATCAGTTGCGAGACGTCCGGGAGGCGGGCGGCGAGCCGGGCCAGGACGAGCGCCGCGCCCGTGTTGAACAGGGTTTGGAGGAACAGCGCGGGGATCGCGAGGAGCCAGCTCGGGGCGGGGAACTCGCCGAAGCCGAACAGGATCACGACGAGCGCGGCGAGCGACAGCAGGAACTGCTGGAGCTGCTGCAGTGCGAGCGAGATGGGCAGGCTCGCGCGCGGGAAGTGGAGGGCGCGGACCAGGCCCAGGTTGCCGCTGATCGCCCGGGTGCCGGCGGTGAGCGTCTGGGAGGTGAAGGTCCACACGAAGATGCCGGTGATGAGGAAGGGGACGTAGTCCGGAACGCCGTGCTTGGCGTTCATCAGGACCCCGAAGATCGCGTAGTAGACGGCGGCGTTGAGCAGCGGGGTCATCAGCTGCCAGACCTGGCCGAGGCGCGCCTGGCTGTACTGGGCGGTGAGGCGGGCGCTCGCGAAGGCGGTGATGAAGGCGCGGCGGGACCAGAGCTGCCGTGCGTACGCAGGGAGGGAGGGGCGGGCGCCGCTCACGGTGAGGCCGTGGCGCAGGGCGAGGGCGCGGAGGTCCTGTGGGGGAGCCGCCGAAGGGAGGGCTTCCGGTGGGGCGAGGCTCTGGGTGGTCACGGGCGGGTCTTCCGACGAAGGGTGCGGGCATCCTCGGCGATGGAACGGGTCCGTATCGTCGCTACGGGGACAGTAGGACTCCAAGCGTCGGAACGCAACCGTATCGTCGTGACGCTTTCGGGGCGTCGCCGTTGGTTAGGATGCCGTTCATGACCGATCCGACCCCCCGCCGCGCCCCCGCCGGCGCCGCCGTGCTCCGTGAGGACGTCACCGAGGCCATCCGCGCCGCCGTCTTCGAGGAGCTGGCCGCCGTCGGCTTCGCCCGGATGTCCATCGAGGGCATCGCGCGCCGCGCGGGAGTCGGCAAGACCGCCGTCTACCGGCGCTGGAAGTCCAAGCTCTCCCTCGTCCTGGACCTCGTCGGCGCGTTCGCCGCCCAGGGCATGCCGGCCCCCGCCACCGGCTCCCTCCACGGGGACGTGCGCGCCCTCCTCGAAGTGGCCTCGGGCGCCCTGCGCCACCCGGTCGCCTCCCAGGTCATTCCCGACCTGCTCGTCGAGGCCGCCCGGCACCCCGAGATCGCGGAGGCGGTCACCGCCGCGCTGCTCGACGGCCAGCGGGGCGTCGTCACCCGCATCGTCCGCGAGGCCGTCGCGCGCGGCGAACTCCCCGAGGGCGCCGACCCGGGCCGCGCCCTCGACCTGATCGTCGGACCGCTCTACTGGCGGCTCGCCGTCGTCCGTACGGAACTGCCCCCGGGGTACGTGGACGATCTCGCGCGGTCGGCGGTGGCGGCGCTCAGGGCCTGAGCCGGCGGCGCCCCGGCCAGGGCCGGTGGCGGCGCCGCGCGTCCGAGGGGGACCGCTACTTCACCGCGCCCGCCATCACCCCCGACGCGAACTGGCGCTGGAACGCGAAGAACACCACCAGCGGAACCACCATCGACACGAAGGCGCCCGGCGCGAGCACGTCCACGTTGTTGCCGAACTGCCGCACCTGCTGCTGGAGCGCCACCGTGATCGGCGGCGACTGCGAGTCCGCGAAGATCAGCGCGATCAGCATGTCGTTCCACACCCACAGGAACTGGAAGATGCCGAGCGAGGCGATCGCGGGACCGCCGAGCGGCAGCACCACCCGGGTGAAGAGGCGGACCTCGCCCGCCCCGTCCAGCCGCGCCGCTTCGAGCAACTCGCGCGGGATCTCCGCGAAGAAGTTCCGCAACAGGAAGATCGCGAACGGCAGGCCGAAGGCCGTGTGGAAGAGCACCACCCCGAGGGTCGTCTCGAAGAGCCCCACCGCGCCGAAGAGCTTCGACACCGGCACCAGGGCCACCTGCACCGGGACCACGAGCAGGGCGACCACGCCGAGGAACCACCAGTCCCGGCCCGGGAACTCCAGCCACGCGAACGCGTACCCGGCGAACGAGCCGATGGCGAGCACGAGCAGGGTGGACGGGACGGTGATCATGACGGTGGAGGCGAGGGAGCCGGTGATCGTGTCGTTCGCGAGGAGATGCGCGTAGTTCTCGGTGGTCAGCCGGGCCGGGGCCGTGAACACCTGCCACCAGCCGCCCGCCGCGATGTCCGAGGGCGAGCGCAGCGAGGAGAGCAGCAGCCCCACCGTCGGCAGCAGCCAGAACAGGCCGGTGAGCACGAGGAACACGCGTACCGCGCCCCCGGCGGCACGGGCGGCGATCCGCGCCACGGCGGGCCGGGTCCTGACGTCGGCGGAACGGCTCATCGGCGGGCCTCCCGGCGCAGGCGGCGGATGTTGAAGACCATCACCGGCACCACCAGGAGCAGCAGCAGGACGGCGATGGCCGAGCCGATCCCGAGATCGGCGTCCGTACCGAAGGACGAGCGGTACAGCTGGAGCGCGAGCACGTTCGCGTCGTCCTGGGCCGAGCCCGGCGCGATGACGAAGACCAGGTCGAAGACCTTGAGGACGTTGATCATCAACGTCACCAGGACGACCGCGAGGACCGGCGCGAGCAGTGGCACCGTGATCCGGCGGAACACCTGCCACTCGTTGGCCCCGTCCACCCGCGCCGCTTCGAGCAGCTCGCGCGGTACGGCGGCGAGACCGGCGCCGATCAGGACCATCGCGAACCCGGCCCACATCCACACGTACGCGCCGATGACCGCAGGGGTGACGAAAGACGGTCCCAGCCACTCCACGCCGTTGTACTGCTCCCGGAAGTTGCTCGCCGGAAGCCGCAGTACGGCTCCGTCAACCCGGTCGGCGGGCAGTGCGAAGGTCCCGTCGGCGGCGGCCGTGGCCCTGGCGACGACCTCCCCGTCCCGTACGGCCTCGATCCGCAGCCCGGCCAGGCCCAGTTCGGCCGGGTCGACGGCGTTCGGCCGCCCGCCGCCGCCCCGGGTGAAGTCCAGCCAGGCCGTGCCGACGACCGTGCCCGCCGCGGGAGCGGGCTCCCGGGCAGGGCGGGCCTCCTCCGGCATCTGCGCCGGAGCCACCCCGATCAGCGGAAGCCGTACGGGCTCCCCGGCGCGCACCGGCTCCTCCGTGACGAACGCGCCGCCGCCGGCCGCCTTCAGCGGATGCACGGGCAGCGGCCGGGCCCGTGGAAAGCCGGAGGACTCGGCGAAGGTGTCGTGCACCCCCACCCAGACGGCGTTGGCGACCCCGCGGTCCGGGTCCTGCTCGTAGACGAGCCGGAAGATGATCCCGGCGGCGAGCATCGAGATCGCCATCGGCATGAAGACGACCAGCTTGAACGCCGTACCCCAGCGCACCCGTTCGGTGAGCACCGCGAAGACCAGACCGAGGGCGGTCGCGACGGCCGGGGCGAGAACCAGCCAGATCAGGTTGTTGCGGACGGCGGTGCGCAGGGAGTCGTCGGTGACGAGGGAGAGGTAGTTGTCCAGACCGACGAAGGAGTCGCCGGAGCGGTCGAAGAGCGAGCGCTGGACGGAGTACCCGATCGGGTAGACGACGAGCGCGCCGAGCAGGAGCAGGGCGGGGAGCAGGAAGCCCGCGGCCACCGTTCTGCTCCTGCCGTTGTTCCTGCTCCTGTTCCGGCTGCCCTTGCGGGTGGGGGCGGTGCTCGGCATGCCGGGGCCTCAGCTCTTCGCCGCGGCCCGGTACGCCTTCTCCGCGTCCGCCTCGAGACGCGCCTGCGTGCCCGCGATGTCCTTGGGGTTCTTCAGGAAGTCCTGGAGCGCCTTCCACTCGCCCTTGCCCGGCGTCCCGCCGAAGGACTGCGGCATCTGGTCCGACATGTCGAAGCGGAAGTCGTCACCGGCGCCGATGAGCGCCTTCGCGATCTCGCGCTGGACGTCGTTCGGGTACGCCGCCGGGTCCAGGTTCTTGTTGGGGGAGAGGAAGCCGCCCTCGGCCGCCCAGATCTTCGCCGCGTCCGGGGAGGCGAGGAAGGCGAGCAGCGCCTTCGCGCCCTTGGTGTCCTTGAGGGCCACGGCGGCGTCGCCCGCCGTCACCACGGGGCTGCTGCCCGAGCCGACGGTGGGGAAGGGGAAGACCTTCGCGTCCGTGCCGATCTTCGCCTCGGTCTGCGCGATGTTGACGGCCGCGAAGTCGCCCTCGAAGACCATCGCCCCCTTCGGCTGGTCGCCGCCGGTGAAGGTCTGGGTGACCGAGGTCGGGTACTCCGTCTGCAGCGCCCCGCTCGTGCCGCCGGCGAGCAGCGCCGGCTTGCCGAACAGTTCGCCGAGCGTGGTCAGGGCCGCGGTCACCGACGGGTCGGTCCACTTGATCGTGTGCTTCGCGAGCTGGTCGTACTTGGCCGGGCCTGCCTGCGAGAGGTAGACGTTCTCGAACCAGTCGGTGAGGGTCCAGCCGTCCGCGCCGCCCACCGACACGGGGGTGACGCCGGACGCCGAGATCGTCTCGGCCGTGGTCAGGAACTCCTTCCAGGTCTTCGGCTCGGTGGCGCCCGCGTTCTCGAAGACGGCGGAGTTGTACCAGACCAGGGACTTGTTGGCGGCCTTGAAGTAGACCCCGTACTGGGTGCCGTCGACCGCGCCGAGCTCCTGCCAGCCGCGCGAGTAGTTCGCCGCCAGCTGGGCCTCGGCCTCCGGGCCGACCGGCTTCAGCCACTTCTGGGCGGCGGCCTGCTGGATCGCGCCCACCTGCGGCAGCATCGCCACGTCCGGCGGCGACCCGCCCGCGATCTTCGTACCGAGGAAGTTCACGATCGGGTCCTGGGCCGGCACGAAGGTGACGGTCGCGCCGGTGCGCTTCTCGAACTCCCGCAGGACCTTGGTGAAGTTCTCCTGCTCGGGGCCCGTCCATACGGCGGCGACCTCGATCTTCTCGCCCTTGAGGGGAAGCGCGCCGCCGCTCGGCGCGGGGTTCCCCTGGTCCTTCTCGGCTCCACCGCCGCCGCACGCCGCGAGGGCGAGTGCGGCGAGTGCGGTGAACGCCGTCATGGTCACCGCGGCCCTGCGTGGACGAAGAGTTGTACGCATCGCTGCCCCGTCTCTCCCGTGCGCTTCGCTGTCCCGTGCCGACAGGTCTACGCCGGGTGGAGGGGGCCCCGCAATACCGCCTTCCGGTTCAAGAGGGCGATCGTGACGGCCTCGTGACGTGCCGTCAGCCGTGTGTCGCGGGGGTGAGCGGGGGTACGGGCGTCGCCTCGACCGAGCGGGCCGCCCGGTCGAGCGCGCTCGCGAGGAGGGCCAGGTCCGTCGGTCCGTTGCCCAGCTCGCGGACCGGGCGGCGGGTGGGCGGGTCGCCCATCCGCTCCCACTCCAGCGGGACGACCGTCGGGCGGAGCGTCGCCGTCCGGGGGATCCGGCCGGTGACGCGGCCCGCCTGGAAGGGGGTGACCCGGCCGTCCGGATGTCCGAGCCGCCCGCGCCCGGCCGCCGGTACGTCGGGCCCGGCGGTCACCGGGGGCGCGTCGAGCACGATCCGCAGCCGGGCCCCGTGGGCCAGCTCCGTGTCGGCGGTCCGGTCGGGGCGCGCGGAGGTCGCGACGAGGTGTACGCCGAGCCGCTCGCCGTTGCGCGCGACGGCCTCCAGGGCCCGCACGACGGACCCGGCCGCGGGTCGGCCGGAGGCGCCGAGCGCGGGGGCGACGAGGGCGTCGAAGTCGTCGACGAGGACGACGAGCCGGGGGAGGTGGGCGGGGCCACCGGCCCGGACGGCGGTCGGCTCGCCGATGGCGGGCCGGTCGCCGATGCCGGGCCGGGGGATCCGGCCGCCGGCGTCGATGCCCGACGTGCGGCCGGTGCGACCGGCCGCTTCGTCGGCCGTGGAGCGGGGGACGCGGCCGCTCGGGCTGTCCGTGAGGTCTCCGTCGCCCGTGCGCAGGGTGCGGCTGCTGGGGCGGTCGTCCAGGTGGCCGCTGTCCCGCCGGGGCAGGCGCCCGCTGGGCGTGTCGCCCAGGAAGGCGTCACCGCCCTGACGGGTCCGCGCACCGGCCCGCTCGTCGGGCGAACCGTCCACGGACCGGGGCACGCGCCCGCCGGGGTGGTGGGCGAGGTCGCCGTCACCCGTGCGGAGCGTCCGGCTGCTTGGCCGCCCGCCGAGGTCGTCGGCGCCGGGGTACGGGGTCCGGCCGCTCGCCCGGTGGTCGAGGTCTCCGGGGTACGCCGTCCTGCCGCTCGGGCGCCCGCCGAGGTCGTCGGCGCCGGGGTACGCGGTCCGGCCGCTCGCCCTGCCGTCGAGGTCTCCCGGGTACGGGGTCCTGCCGCTGGGCCGGCTGCCGAGGCTGTCGGCGGCGTCCGGGTACGGAGTGCGGCCGCTCGGGCGGCCGTCGAGATCTCCGGAGTACGTGATCCGGCCGCTGGGGCGGCCGCCCAGGTCCTCCGGTGGCGGGTACGGGTCGCCCGTGCGCCCGCTCCGGGTGCTCGGGAGGGCGCCGATCGTGCCGTCGCCCGTGCGCAGGGTCCGGCCGCTCGTACGGCCGTCGAGATCGCCCGCTTCCTGGAGCCGGACGGTCGCGCGAGCGCCCTGCGGCACGGACTCCGCCGCGCTCGGCGCGCGCTGGCCGATCATCCGGTCGGCGGCGGAGGGCGCCGCGCGGGGCCCCCGGCGGTCGGCGAAGTGGCCGTCGCCGAGCAGCTCGGCCCGGCGCTTCAGTTCCGCGCCGAGGGCCTGCGCGAACTCCCGCATCCGCACCGGGTCGGAGGCGACCAGGTGCTCGGTGACGTGCGGCAGCTCCGTACAGACGGCGAGTCCCTCGCCGCGCTCGCCGCCCGCCCCGTCCACCAGGAGGAGTCCTAGCCGGTCCGGGCGCCCGCCGGCCGCGAGCGAGGCGGCGATCGAGCGGAGCAGCTCCGTCCGTCCGCTTCCCGCCGGGCCCTCGATCAACAGGTGCGGGCCCTCCCGGGTCAGGTCCACGGCCAGCGGGCCGCGCGGACCGGCGCCCAGGACGGCCGTGCCGTCCCCGGCGGAGGCCCAGCGGGCCATCAGCGACGCGGGGGTGGCGCGGGCGAGCCCGAGCTCGTCGAGGAGCCGTACCGACGGGGGCAGCGCCGCGGCCCGGCCGTGCGGCTGCGCCGCCGTGTCCGTACGCAGCGGGGCCAGCGCGCGGCCGAACCGCTCGGCCCAGGCGACGGAGACCGCGTCGACGACGCCGACGGTGCCGTGGCCCGCGACCCGTCCGCCGGAGGTCCGCAGCAGCCGCAGCGCCGTCGCCACGTCGCCGCTGAGGAGCACGGCGGCCCCGCACTCGCGGAACGCGAGGGACGCGGCGCACGCCGTCTCGTAGGTGGCGGCCACCGGGGAGACCGGGGAGGCCGAGGGCGCCTCGGCGAGGCACAGCAGATGGATGCCGGCCGCCGCTCCGGCTCCGGCCAGCCGCGCCACCGTCTCGCGCAGCGCCGCCGAACCGGGGTCGCCGTCCACGACCACGACCGTCGTCGTCCCCTCGTGGCGGGCCGCGGCCTCGGCGACGGACGCGCGGTCGGCGTTGGGCCAGCCGGGACCGAGCGGACCGTCGTCGAGCCGGCGGGTCAGCTCCGCCGTACGGGCGTGGGCCTGCTCGCGGTCGTACGCCAGGAGCAGCCGGCAGTCCTGGCCGTGGGCCGGCCGGACGTGCGGGAGCCAGCCGAGCCAGCCCCAGGCGCGCCGCCGCTCGTCGAGCGAGCGGTTCCGGTCGGCGCTGATCAGCACGATCTCCAGGTCGGCGGGGGAGTGCAGCGCGGCGAGCTGGGCGACCACCGACCGGGCGAGACCGGCGAGCCGGTCGGCGGGGCCCGCGAGGCCGAGGGAACCGGCCTCCCGCAGGTCCACGGTGACCGGGACGCCGGAGAGCTCCGCGCGGTCTGTCGTGCCGAGCCGCACCACCAGGGATTCGGGGTGGTCCTGACCGCGCTCCCAGAGCCGGGGCCCGGGGCCGAGGGCGGTGAGGAGCACGGTGGCCGGATCGGGCCAGGTGCCGGCCACCGGTACGGGCGCGGGGGCGCCGTCCCGCGGGTCGGCGCCGGTCCGTCGGCCGGTGTGGGTTTCCGGGGCCGTACGGGCGTCGGGGGCGGGTTCCGGGAGCTCCTCGCGTCCGCCGGCCAGTCGTCGGGCCCACGCGCCGAGCCCGCGCTTGCCCGCCGCACGGGCGGACGCGGCCGGGGGCGTCGGGGCGGCCGGGTCGTCGCCCGGGGCCTGGCGCGACGGGCGGGTCCTGCTGTGGGCCTCGCCACCGCTGCCGGGTCCCTCGTACCCGCCGGGGTGGTCCCCCGCGCGCGCGTGGCCCGGGGATCCGGCGCCGTACGGGCCGTCGTACGCGTCCTGAGCCGCGCTGTCGAACAGGACCCCGCCCGCGCCGCCGTGGGTGGTGTCGTCCGCGGGGCTTCGGGGAGCCGTGCCGGGCACGCCCGCGTGGACCGTGCGCGCGCTCCGGTCGGTGCGGTCGGTGGGCGCGGAGGCGTCTCGGCCGTCCCGGCCCTCGTCACCGTCCCGCCCGTTCGTCCCGACCGTGACCCGCAGATGGCCTTCGCCGTCGGGTGCCGGGGTCGTCGCGCCCGTACCGCTGAGGTCGTCGCCGGGGCCGGTCAGACGCAGCGCGGACTCGCCGAGCCGCAGCAGCGCGCCCGGACGGAACCGGACGGGGCGGTCGCCGACCGGCACGCCGTCGAGGGTCGTGCCGTTCGTCGAGCCGCGGTCGGCGACCGTGACCCGGCCGTCCTCGCCCACGGTCACCACACAGTGCGCGCGGGAGACGTCCGGGTCGTCGAGCGGTACGTCGGCGTCGACGGAACGGCCGATTCTGATCGGTCCGCCGTGCAGCAGGTGCACCCCTCCGGCGTCCGGACCCGCCACCACGTGCAGCCGGGCGGCGGCCGTCTCGCCGGCGCGGTCGTCGGGGCCGGGGACCTGCAGGGAGAGCACCGCGCCGTCGACCAGCGGGGGTTCGCCGAGCACACAGCGGCGGGTGTCGAGCCGCTCCGCGCCCGCGTAGAGCACGGTCGTGCCGGAGGCCGAGGTGTCGGGGCCCGTGACGGCGGCGGCGAGATTCGAGGCCACGGCGGCGAGCGCCGTCCCGGGCGGGGCCGTGACGAGCACGTCGCAGGCGCGCCCGGCGCCGTGGCCGGCGTACGGCGCGAGGACGGTCAGCCGGATCTGCATCGCCGTCAGCGGTCCCTTCTGCGCGAGATGCCCGGCAGGGGAACCGCCCGTGTCGCCCCCCACCCGGCACGGACGCGTCGCCCGGTACAGGTCGGCACGGCGCGGGGGCTCCCGACCCCACCGATGCGACGTGCTGGAGGCATCCTCGCACCTGCCACCGACAACCCGCCCCCGGGTCGGCCGGAAGTGATCTTGAATGGTCGGCTGTGCACGCAAAAGTGCCCGGTTGAGCATGCCTTCGGAACATGCGCGGCAACCGTCGCGGCCTCGGAAGCGTCTCCTTTCGGACAGAACCGGCATCGGAACCGGCCTGTGGACGACCGGCCTGTACCCCGATCGGCGGCACTAAAGTGGGTCGGACACCCGGACGGGTCACAACAGAGGACAGGGGCCCCGGGAATCGATCCGGACCACCCCAGGACCACGATCAGCAGGGAGCGCGTGACGTGCGGCCTATCGGCAGCAAGTACCTGCTCGAGGAGCCGCTCGGCCGCGGCGCCACGGGCACCGTCTGGCGAGCCCGCCAGCGGGAGACGGCGGGCGCCGAGGCGGCCGTGCCCGGCCAGCCCGGCGAGACCGTGGCGATCAAGGTCCTCAAGGAGGAGCTGGCCAACGACGCGGACATCGTGATGCGCTTCCTGCGCGAGCGGTCCGTGCTGCTCCGGCTCACCCACCCGAACATCGTGCGGACCCGCGACCTGGTCGTGGAGGGCGACGTCCTCGCGCTCGTCATGGACCTCGTCGAGGGCCCCGACCTGCACCGGTACATCAGGGAGAGCGGCCCGCTCACCCCGGTCGCCGCCGCCCTCCTGACCGCCCAGATCGCCGACGCGCTCGCCGCCAGCCACGCCGACGGCGTCGTCCACCGCGACCTGAAGCCGGCCAACGTGCTGCTCGCCGAGCAGGGCGGCCAGATGCACCCGATGCTCACCGACTTCGGCATCGCCCGCCTCGCGGACTCCCCGGGCCTGACCCGCACCCACGAGTTCGTCGGCACGCCCGCGTACGTGGCTCCGGAATCCGCCGAGGGCCGCCCGCAGACCTCCGCCGTCGACATCTACGGCGCCGGCATCCTGCTCTACGAGCTGGTCACCGGCCGCCCGCCGTTCGCGGGCGGCACCGCCCTGGAGGTCCTGCACCGGCACCTCAGCGAGGAGCCGCGCCGCCCCTCGACCGTGCCGGGACCCCTGTGGACCGTCATAGAGCGCTGCCTCAGCAAGGACCCGGACCGGCGGCCGAGCGCCGTGAACCTCGCCCGAGGCCTGCGCGCGGTCGCCGCCGGCATCGGCGTGCACGCCACCCCCGCCCAGATCGAGGCGGCGGACGGCGTCGGCGCGCTCCTCGCCCCCGACCCGGCGCCCGCGCCGGTCCCCGAGACCCCGGGGGCCGCGGACCCGACCCAGGTGCTGCCCAGCGGCGCCGGGACGCCGCCGCGGTACGACCCCGCGGGCGCGACCAGCGTCATGCCGACCAGCGGCCCCTCGGGCGCCGCCGACCCGACGGCCGTCATGCCGCCCGTGCCGCCGCAGCCGCCGCAGGGCGCGCCATCGGAGGAACCGCACCCCTGGCAGAACCAGCTCCGCGCGGCCCGCGACCGCAACGAGCAGACGCAGGTGCAGTACCTGGACCCCAGCGAGGACCCGCTGCGCCGCCGCCCGCAGCGGCAGCCCCAGCAGCCGCCGCAGGGCCGACAGCAGGGCGCCCCGGGCGGCTACGGGCAGCAGCAGCCGCCGCAGCCGTACCAGCAGCAGCGTCCCGCCCCGCAGCGCCCGGCCCCCCAGCCGTATCCGCCGCAGCACCAGCAGCCGCAGCAGTACGCGCCGCCGCCCGCCCCGCAGCAGTACGCCCCGCCCCAGCAGCAGTACCAGCCGCCGCAGCCGCCGCCCCAGGCCCCGGCGCCGCGCGAGCCGCGCCCGCCGCGTCAGCGCAGTGCCAACCCGGTGCGGATCCCCGGCCTCGGCTGCCTCAAGGGCTGTCTCGTCATGATCGTCCTGTTCGTGGTCGCGGGCTGGCTCGTCTGGGAGCTGACCCCGCTCCAGGACTGGATCGCCGAGGGCAAGAGCTACTGGGAGGCCATCGGCGACGGCATCTCGACGGTGACCGACTGGATCTCCACGATCGGCGAGGCCACCGACACCGGGGGTACTACCGGCGGTACAGGGCAGTAATACCGAGTAATACTGCCGATTTATCGACTTCCGAGGGGTGATTTCCGCTCGGAAGTGACGTCCGGCGGCTGCGGACGCGTAACTTTGCACGCGAACCGCAGCCGCTGAGGGAGCAGTCTTGGCACGGAACATCGGCAGCCGCTACACCACCCACCAGATCCTGGGGCGGGGCAGTGCCGGAACGGTGTGGCTCGGCGAGGGGCCCGAGGGTCCCGTCGCCGTCAAACTGCTGCGCGAGGACCTGGCCTCCGACCAGGAACTCGTCGGCCGCTTCGTCCAGGAGCGCACCGCCCTGCTCGGCCTCGACCACCCCCGGGTCGTCAAGGTCCGCGACCTCGTCGTCGACGGCAACGACCTGGCCCTCGTCATGGACCTCGTCCGCGGCACCGACCTGCGCACCCGCCTGGACCGGGAGCGGCGGCTCGCCCCCGAGGCCGCCGTCGCGATCATCGCCGACGTCGCCGACGCCCTCTCCGCCGCGCACGCCGCCGGAGTCGTCCACCGGGACGTCAAGCCCGAGAACATCCTGCTCGACATGGAGGGCCCGCTCGGACCCGGCGGCGCCCACCCCGCCCTGCTCACCGACTTCGGCGTCGCCAAGCTGATCGACACCCCCGGCCGTACCAAGGCCACCCGGATCATCGGCACTCCCGACTACCTCGCCCCCGAGATCGTCGAGGGCCTCCCGCCGCGCGCCGCCGTCGACATCTACGCCCTCGCGACGGTCCTGTACGAGCTGCTCGCCGGCTTCACCCCGTTCGGCGGCGGCCACCCCGGCGCCGTCCTGCGCCGCCACGTCACCGAGACCGTCGTCCCCCTCCCCGGCATCCCCGAGGAGCTGTGGCAGCTGCTCGTGCAGTGCCTGGCGAAGGCGCCGGCCTCCCGGCTGCGCGCCTCCGAGCTGGCCGCCCGCCTCAAGGACGTGCTGCCGCTGCTCAAGGGCATCCCGCCGCTCGACGTGGACGAGCTGGACTCGGACCAGGGATCGGCGGCGGACCCGGAACCGGAGGCGTACGCCACCGGTACGGGCGCGGGGGAACCGGCACCGCGCCGCGCCGCCGTCCCGCTCGTCCCGGGCGCCTCCGCCGACTCCAACCGCGACACCCACACCTCCATGCGGGTCCCGGCCCCCGACGAGCTCTCCGGCGGGCCGCTCGGCACCGCGAGAGCCCCGAGACCCGCGGGCGCGCGCCGCCCCGGCTCGGCCCGGCACAAGGCGGGCGCCGTCCGCAAGCGCCGGATCACGCTCACCGTCGCGGCGGTCTTCGTCGCGGGGGCGCTCGGCGCCGGTGGCTACCTCGCCGTCTCGGGGGACGCGGACGCGCCGCCGCAGGACTCGAAGCAGTCCTCGCTGCCGTAGGACCTGTCGGGCCGTCGTGGTCGGCCGTCGTGGCCAAAGGTTCGGCTCCTTGCCCGGAGCCGTTACGCTGGACGCGTGGCAGTCGTCGATGTATCCGAAGAGCTGAAGTCCCTCTCCTCGACCATGGGGTCGATCGAGGCCGTCCTGGACCTCGAGAAGCTGAGGGCCGACATCGCCGTGCTCGAAGAGCAGGCCGCGGCCCCGTCCCTGTGGGACGACCCGGAGGCGGCGCAGAAGATCACGAGCAAGCTTTCGCACCTCCAGGCCGAGGTCCGCAAGACCGAGACCCTGCGCGGCCGCATCGACGACCTCGCGGTGCTTTTCGAGCTCGCCGAGGAGATGGACGACCCGGACACCCTCGCCGAGGCCGAGACGGAGCTCGTCTCCGTCCGCAAGGCCCTCGACGAGATGGAGGTCCGCACCCTCCTGTCCGGCGAGTACGACGAGCGTGAGGCGCTGGTCAACATCCGCGCGGAGGCGGGCGGCGTCGACGCCTCCGACTTCGCCGAGCGGCTCCAGCGCATGTACCTGCGCTGGGCGGAGCGCCACGGCTACTCCACCGAGATCTACGAGACCTCGTACGCGGAAGAGGCCGGCATCAAGTCGACCACCTTCGTGGTGAAGGCGCCGTACGCCTACGGCACGCTCTCCGTCGAGCAGGGCACCCACCGCCTGGTCCGCATCTCGCCCTTCGACAACCAGGGCCGCCGCCAGACCTCCTTCGCCGGTGTCGAGATCCTGCCGGTCGTCGAGTCCTCCGACCACGTCGAGATCGACGAGGGCGAGCTGCGCATCGACGTCTACCGCGCGTCGGGCCCCGGCGGCCAGGGCGTCAACACGACCGACTCGGCCGTGCGCATCACGCACCTCCCGACCGGCATCGTCGTCTCCTGCCAGAACGAGCGCTCCCAGATCCAGAACAAGGCGAGCGCCATGAACGTCCTCCAGGCCAAGCTCCTGGAGCGTCAGCGCCAGGAGGAGCGGGCCAGGATGGACGCCCTGAAGGACAGCGGCAGCTCTTGGGGCAACCAGATGCGCTCGTACGTCCTGCACCCGTACCAGATGGTCAAGGACCTCCGTACGGAGTTCGAGGTCGGCAACCCGCAGGCCGTCCTCGACGGTGAGATCGACGGCTTCCTCGAGGCGGGCATCCGCTGGCGCAAGCAGCAGGACAAGTAGCCTCGGCACAGCACGCGTTCGGGCCCCGCACCTTCCGGTGCGGGGCCCGTCGTCGTCCGACGGAGTCCGTCGTCGTCCGGCGGATTCGCTGACGCAAGCGGAAACACGGTGTGCGGGGCGCTTTGTCGACAAGGGAACTGGTGCCGGGGGGCCCGGAGTTCTGGGTTTACGTCACAGTTGCATCCCCGCATGTGGGGCACTCCGTGATCTTTCGGGCATCGCACGCGCAACGACCTTGACGCTGCATCGGAAACTCGGAAGGGTGGCGTACTGGCATGCGCATTTCCGGGGCGTGTGTGAACGGGGGCCGGCCAGCAGTGAGCCGCTTCTGTCGCTGCCCCGAGCGCTGCCCCATGACGAGATGAGCTACTGGGGGTAGCAGCTAGATGACCAAGCAGATGCGAGTCCGTATCGCGCGCATCGCCGCCGGTGCGGTGATCGCCGCCGGCGCGTCGCTCACCGCGGCGGGTGCGGCGCAGGCCGTGGGCGCCTTCGGCAACAGCCCGACCTCGGATCCCACGTGCCTTCCCGGGAGCCCCGGTTGTGAGATCACGCCTCCGCCGGTGACGACGCCTCCGGTGGAGACGACCCCGCCGGTGGAGACCACGCCTCCCGTGGAGACGACCCCGCCGGTGGAGACGACCCCGCCGGTGGAGACCACGCCTCCCGTGGAGACCACGCCTCCGGTGGAGACGACCCCGCCGGTGGAGACCACGCCTCCCGTGGAGACGACCCCGCCGGTGGAGACCACGCCGCCCGGCGGTGGCGAGACCACCAACCCCGGCGGTGGCGAGACCACCAACCCCGGCAACGGCAACGGCAACGGGAACGGGAACGGCAACCCCGGTTCCACCGACTCGCCCGTGACCCCGGACGAGGACGGTACCGACTCCGGTAGCGCCGACCCCGGCACCTGCACCGTCGACCTCGACGGCGCCGAGTGCGTGGACAGCGGCAACAGCAACACCGACACCAACAACGCCGGCTCGCAGCCCGTGCAGCAGGGTCAGGCGAAGGAGGAGCTCGCCGAGACCGGTGCGGCCGAGACCTCGTTCCTGGTCATCGGTGCCGCGACGATGATCGCCGGCGGCATCGGCTTCCGCATGCTGCCGCGCCTCGTCGCCGGTGGCGGTCGCGCGGCCGTCTGACGGACCCGCGTGAGCGCGTGAGCGTACGTGCGTGAAAGGGGAAGGGCCGGGGAGATCTCTCCCCGGCCCTTCCTCGTACGTCCGGCTCGTGTGGCGTCCGCGTGACACCCGGATGCGCCCAGAGCGATCCGAAAGGCGGCTCTAGGCCGTGCGGACCATCGCGAGCAACGCGATCATGGCCAGCAGGGCGACCGCCAGCGTCAGCAGCATCGCGGGCGACGGACCCTGTGGGGTCAGGCGCTCCCGGTTCGCGCGGCAGACGGGGCAGCGGCCCTCGGCGACCGGGGCCGCGCAGTTGGCGCACACCAGTCGGTCATAGGTCATGCGCTCTCCTCCTCCCGCACTGGGGGCTACACCTGGACAACGTCCGGAGGGGTCCGGGCGTTCCCCCTACCACTGTGCCAGCTCCCCGGCGTTTCGGCGCGCCCCGTCGGATCGTCCCGCCCCCGTGCGCGGGGGCGAAAAGGATAAACGTCGCAAGCCAGGACCGCGACTGCGCGGGCCTTCCCCGTTCGCGTAAGGTCACGCACACCTACTCCCGGCCGACCGTGGTGCATCCGTGATCCGATTCGACAACGTCTCCAAGTCCTATCCGAAGCAGAACCGCCCCGCGCTCCGGGATGTCTCCCTGGAGATCGAGAAGGGGGAGTTCGTCTTCCTCGTCGGTTCCTCAGGCTCCGGAAAGTCGACTTTCCTGCGGCTGCTCCTGCGTGAGGAGCGCGCCAGTCAAGGCCAGGTGCACGTCCTCGGCAAGGACCTCGCCCGCCTGTCCAACTGGAAGGTGCCGCACATGCGGCGTCAACTCGGCACCGTCTTCCAGGACTTCCGCCTGCTGCCCAACAAGACCGTCGCCGAGAACGTGGCCTTCGCCCAGGAGGTCATCGGCAAGCCGCGCGGCGAGATCCGCAAGGCCGTGCCGCAGGTGCTCGACCTGGTCGGGCTCGGCGGCAAGGAGGACCGGATGCCCGGCGAGCTCTCCGGTGGTGAGCAGCAGCGTGTCGCCATCGCCCGCGCCTTCGTCAACCGCCCGATGCTGCTGATCGCCGACGAGCCCACCGGCAACCTCGACCCGCAGACCTCGGTCGGCATCATGAAGCTGCTCGACCGCATCAACAGGACAGGGACCACCGTCGTCATGGCGACCCACGACCAGAACATCGTCGACCAGATGCGCAAGCGCGTCATAGAGCTCGAGAAGGGTCGCCTCGTCCGCGACCAGGCGCGCGGCGTCTACGGATACCAGCACTGAGCAGGTAGGGGACAGAACACACCATGCGCGCTCAGTTCGTGCTCTCGGAGATCGGCATCGGTCTCCGGCGCAATCTCACGATGACCTTCGCCGTCGTCATCTCCGTGGCCCTCTCGCTCGCCCTCTTCGGCGGTGCCCTGCTCATGCGTGAGCAGGTCAGCACGATGAAGGACTTCTGGTACGACAAGGTCAACGTCTCCCTCTTCCTCTGCAACAGGGCCGACGCGGCCGACGGGGTCAAGTGCCCCAAGGGCGCGGTCACGGCACAGCAGAAGGAGCAGATCAAGGCCGATCTGCAGAAGATGGACATCGTCGAGACCGTCTACTACGAGTCGACCGACGAGGCGTTCAAGCGGTACAAGGAGGAGTACGGCGAGACGGCCATCGCCTCCGTCATCACGCCGGACCAGATGCAGGAGTCCTTCCGGGTCAAGCTCAAGGACCCGGAGAAGTACAAGGTGATCGCCACGGCCTTCGCGGGCCGTGACGGGATCGAGTCCGTCCAGGACCAGCGGGACACCCTGGAGGACCTGTTCGACCTGATGAACGGCATGAACATCGCCGCTCTCTGCGTCATGGGCCTGATGCTCGTCATCGCGTTGATGCTGATCGTCAACACGGTCCGCGTCTCGGCCTTCAGCCGCCGGAGAGAGACCGGCATCATGCGGCTCGTCGGCGCGTCGAGCTTCTACATCCAGATGCCGTTCATCATGGAGGCCGCCTTCGCCGGGCTCCTGGGCGGCGCGGTCGCCTGTGTGCTGCTGCTCGTCGGCCGGTACTTCCTGATCGACAACGGCATCGCGCTCGCGGAGAAGATGCAGCTCGTCAACTTCATCGGCTGGGACGCCGTCCTCGCCAAGCTGCCGCTCGTGATCGCCATCGGTCTCCTCATGCCCGCGGTGGCCGCTTTCATCGCGCTGCGCAAGTACCTGAAGGTGTGAGAGACACCTCTGCCGGTGGATGGCGCCGTACGGTCAAAGCCCGTGCGGCGCCATCGCCTTGTCCTAGAGTGGGCGCCATGCCGGCCGGCACCGACCACCTCTGTATCCGGCCCCGCGGAGTACTCCGTGGGGCCGTTCTGACGTTGGTCTTCGCCGGAGTCCTCGCCACCGCCGCCGCCACCGGCTCACTGCCCCGGCAGGAGCCCGCAGGCGAGTCCGCGGGGGCGTCCACGCGCGCGGGGCAGCGGTCCCCGGCAGGCGCGCCCGTCGACAGCGCCGCCCTGAACCGTGCCGCCGCCGCGGCCATGGCCGACGGGAAGTCGGGCAAGCAGGCCGCCGAGGAGTTCGTCAGCCGCAGCGGCGACCGCTGGGGCGCGGTGTACGACAAGAAGGAGTACGCCGAGTTCGAGCAGGCCCTCGACGGGGCCTACACCGGCGTGGGGCTCTCCGCGGGCCGGGCCGGCGGGGACCGCGTCCAGGTGACCCGGGTGCAGCCGGGCGGCCCCGCCGAGCGGGCCGGGCTCAAGGCCGGCGACCGGCTCGTCGCGGTCGACGGACGCCCGGTCGACGGCCTCGCGGTCTCCCAGGTCGTCGCCCTGCTGCGCGGCGACGGCGTACCGGGCTCCGCCGTCTCCCTCCGGGTCGAGCGCGGGCGCGCCGCCTGGACGCGGACCCTGCACCGGGCCCGGCTGGCCACGGACCCGGTCACCGTCCGCCGCCTGGACGACGGAACCCTGCTCATCCGGGTCGCCGCCTTCACCAAGGGCGCCGGTACGCGCGTGCGTGACGCGGTACGCGCCGCCCCGGCCGGCGCCGGAGTCCTCCTGGACCTGCGGGGCAACGCGGGCGGCCTGGTCGCCGAGGCCGCCGTGGCCGCCTCCGCCTTCCTCGACGGCGGTCTGGTCGCCACGTACGACGTGGAGGGCGAGCAGCGGGCCGTGTACGCGGAGGGGGGCGGCGACACCGGCCGGCCCCTGGTGGCGCTGATCGACGGGGGCACGATGAGCGCGGCCGAGCTGCTCACCGGCGCCCTCCAGGACCGGGGCAGGGCGGTCACGGTGGGTTCGCGCACCTTCGGCAAGGGGGCGGTCCAGATGCCGAGCACCCTGCCGGACGGTTCGGTCGCCGAGCTGACCGTCGGCCACTACCGCACACCGGCCGGACACACGGTGGACGGCCGCGGCATCACTCCGGACCTGACGGCCGGGGAACGGGCCGAGGAACGAGCGAAGACGGTATTGAGTGGCCTCGGAGGGGGCTCGTAGTGCGAAAATGACCGCACTATGGCAAAGGGACTCGTGAACGTGCAGGGCAAGCCTGCGAAGAAGACGACGGACAAGGCGCCGGAGCGCAAGCTCATCGCGCAGAACAAGAAGGCGCGCCACGACTACCACATCGTCGACACCTACGAGTGCGGTGTGGTCCTCATGGGCACCGAGGTGAAGTCGCTGCGGATGGGCCGGGCCTCGCTGGTCGACGGCTTCGTGCAGATCGACAACCACGAGGCGTGGCTGCACAACATCCATGTGCCCGAGTACATGCAGGGCAGCTGGACCAATCACTCGGCGAAGCGGAAGCGGAAGCTGCTGCTGCACCGGGAGGAGATCGACAAGCTGGAGTCGAAGTCCCAGGAGACGGGTCACACGATCGTGCCCCTCGCGCTGTACTTCCTGAACGGCCGGGTCAAGGTCGAGATCGCGCTCGCCAAGGGCAAGAAGGAGTTCGACAAGCGGCAGACCCTGCGCGAGAAGCAGGACACCCGCGAGACCAACCGGGCCATCGCGGCGGCCAAGCGCCGGCAGCGGGCGGCCAAGATCGCCTAGGGCCCGTCCTGGCGGTGCGGGTCGCGGCTAATACGCTGGCACCAGTGCCCGTCGGTCACGTACGATGGGCCGTGCACGCCTCGCAAGGGGGGTGCACGTTGATAAAAAAACATGGGGATGATCGGTTTCGACAGCGGATACCGATGCAGAGGAAGCGTGCCGAGGAAGCGGCAATGATCTCGTAAACCATATGTCGCAACCAATAATCGCCAACTCCAAGAGCGATAACTCCCGCTTCGCCCTCGCTGCCTAATTTTTAGGTAACGACAAGAAGCCTCTGTGAGGAGCGTCAGCCCGGGGGTGGTCCCGACCCGGATCCTGGCGTCATTTAGGGATCTAAACCTCTCACCCCGGTCACGGGGGTAAGAGGGAAATCAAACAGTGACTGAGCCCGTCGGAGACTTGTCCGCGTGATCTCCGGGGCTGAGAAACTCGTAGCGGACTGCGCACGGAGAAGCTCTGTTTCCGTACCGTTGGACGCGGGTTCGATTCCCGCCATCTCCACCGAGAGTCCGAAGGGCGTTGCCCGCTCGGACACCTCACCCCATGTGGGCCGAGGCCCGGCAGTCGTCACGACGACCGCCGGGCCTTTGTCGTGCCCGGCCTTCGGGCGCCTCCGCAGGCCCTCTTGTCGGCTTGGTCTGGACCTGCCACTCTGCCGTGGCCGCCCCCACGCAACGGCACTCCCGGAGGTACGTATGCGCCACAGACCTCTCTCGGTCCTGCTCATGCTCTTCGCCCTCCTCGTCCCCGTCGCCACCCCGGCGTCCGCCGCCGCACCCGTGCAGGTCTACGGGGCCTGGCACTGCGGGGACGACTACTGCACCTGGGGCACGGTCCGCGACGTCGCCGAGTTCGACGCCAAGAACCACTGGCTGGTCGACCGCGGTGACGGACGCCCCTCCGTCAACCTCGTGGTGCTCAGCTTCGTGGAGCCGCTGAAACTGCTGCGCCGCACCACCGACGCCACCACCGCCGACGGCGTTCCCGTCGGGATGAACCGCGAGATCGTCGAGTACTTCACCTCGCGCGGGATCCGCGTGATGCTGTCCATCGGCGGGCTCACGTACACCGACGAATGGGACGCGGCCCTCACGGAGAACGCCACCCAGCTGGGTCTGCGCGCCGCCGCGGTCGCCGCGGACCTCGGCGTCGGCATCGAGATCGACTACGAGCAGAACACCGCCCCGAACCTCACCGGGCTGCAGGCCTTCATCGACGCCTACCGCTCCGTGCACCCCTACGACGCCTCCGGTACGCGGCCGGCCGCCCGGCTCACCATCGACACCGCCGCCGGCGACCGCTGGCTCATCGACATCAACCGCAAGGCGACCGCCGACTGGCTGCGCACCGACAAGCCCGTCCTCGACTACGCCAACGCGATGGTGACGGCCCGGCCCACCTCCGCGAGCTCGCACATCGCGAACTGGCAGGAGCACATCGACGGCAAGTCCCAGTACGCGCCGCCGGTCGCCCCGCTCGCGCCCGCCAAGTTCACGGCCGGGCTCTACCTCGCGTACGGGCGCAGCCCGCTGCCCGAGTGCACCGACTTCGCGAACTCGCTGCAGCGGGCGACCGGGGACTGGGTGCGGAACGCGGCCCCGAACGGGGCGGGGACCACGTCCGGCCTGCTCGGCTACATGTTCTGGGCCGCGGAGAAACCGTCCACGCGGGGCCTCGGGACGCAGGAGCCCAACGGGTGCGCGGGCGGTGCCGGGGCGGGTGCCACCGCGTACGGGGTGCAGGTGCCGATGCCGCCGCTGCGACAGTCCTGATCCGTCAGGCCGGAGCGCGGCGGCCGACCCCGGTCGCCGCGCAGAGGGTCAGAGCCAGGGTCGCCGCCGCGAGCGGTATCAGGAAGCCGAAGGCGGGGAAGGGGGCGTGGTCGGCGGCCCACCCGCCGGTGGCCGAGCCCGCCGCGATGCCGCCGAGGAGGGCGGTCACCGCCAGGGTCATGCCCTCGTTGAGCTGCGACGCGGGCGTCAGGCGCTGGACCAGGCCCATGCCCGTCACCATCGTCGGAGCCGTCGCCATGCCCGCCACCAGGAGCCCGGCGGCGAGCGCGAGCAGCGAGCCGGTCGAGGCGGCGAGCAGCGGCAGCGTCATGAGGACGGCCATCGCGGCCAGGCAGGTGCGGAGCCGGGCGGTGCGCCGGGCCCGGCCGTAGAGGAGGCCCGCCGCGCAGGAGCCCGCGGCCTGGAGGGCGAGGACGGGTCCCGCGACGGGGCCGTCCACGTACGCGAGGGTCACCACCTCCATCGAGCCGAAGACCGCTCCGGTGGCCAGGAAGGCCGCCATGAGGGCGACCATGCCGGGGACCCGCAGCGGGGAGCCGGCGGTGGTGCGCGGTGCGATCGGCGGTTCGGTGGAGCGCTGGGCGGCGAAGACCAGGACGCCGCCGAGGAAGAGGGCGGCGGCCGTGAGCGTGCCCGCCTCGGGGAAGAAGGCCGAGCAGAGGACCGCGGCGACGACCGGGCCGAGCATGAAGCAGAGTTCGTCGGCGGCCTGCTCGAAGGAGTTGGCGGTGTGCAGGGCGTCCTGGTCGCCCTTCAGGAGGTGCGCCCACCGGGCCCGGGACATGCCGCCCGTGTTCGGGGCGGTGGCGGTGAGGGCCGTCGTGGCGAACAGGGTCCAGAGGGGTGCCCGCTGGTGCACGCACAGCAGCAGGACCAGATGGCCGAGGACGGCGTAGGCGGTGGCGGGGACCGCGATCCTCGCCTGGCCGTACCGGTCGACGAGCCGGGCGATCCAGGGGGCCGTGACGGCCCCTGCGGCCATGCCGGTGGCGGTGACCGCGCCCGCGAGCGCGTACGAGTGGTACGCCGCCGCGATCATGATCACGGCGCTGACGCCGAACATGCCCATGGGCAGCCGGGCGATCAGGTTGCCCGCGGTGAACGCGCGTGTGCCGGGGAGGGTGAAGAGGCGCAGGTACGGGTTGCCGGGGGCGACTTTCGGCCGGTCGTGTGCGTGGTGGCGATCGCCGTCGTGCTGGCGGTCGCCGTCGTGGTCGTGGGGGCGGGGGGTGGTGGCCGGCCGGTTGCGGTAGCGGGGGGCGACGGCCGGGCCGGCGGGGGTCAGGGTGAGGTCCGGTGGCGGCATGGCTCAAGGTTCGGGGGAGCGGGCCCGAGGGGTCCAACACCTGTTCGGTGACCATTCACGCGCCTGTGTTGTTGAATGGGCCGGTGGTCGCCCCCTCCTCCTCTTCCCCCTCGTCCCCGTACGACGCCGATCCCCGGCTGCTGCGCGCCTTCACCGCCGTCGCCGAGGAACTCCACTTCACCCGGGCCGCCGCCCGCCTCTACGTCGCCCAGCAGGCCCTCAGCCGCGACATCCGGCGCCTGGAGCGCGAACTGGGCGCCGAGCTCTTCGTACGGACCACCCGGCAGGTGTCCCTCAGCCCGGACGGCGAGCGCCTCCTCCCGTACGCGCGGCGGGTGCTCGCCGCCCACGACGAGCTGACCGAGGCGTTCCGCTCCGCTTCCCGGCCCCTCCTCGTCGACCTGAACACCCCCGGCCTCGCGCACGAGCGCGTCCTGCGCCGGGCCCGTGAACTCGCCCCCGAGCAGGAGCTGATGGCCCGCTACGAGAGCGGGCTCACCGGAGCCGTGCGGCACATCGTCGCCGGACGGCTCGACACCTCCTTCGGCCGGTACGGAGGGCTCGACGCCGGGCTGCGGGCGCGGCTCGGCTCCCAGTTCGTGCGGTACGAGCGGATGGCCGTGATACTCCCCGAGGACCACCCGCTCGCCGGTCTGCCCGAGGTGCCGCTCGCCGGTCTCGCCGGGGAGCGGATCTACGCGGGCGCGGGCAACGAACGCACGCTGGAGTGGACCGACCTCGCCGCCCGGCTCTTCGCCGGACGCGGCATCGAGGTCGCCCCGCCCGCGCCGCTGGCGATCGGCCACGAGGAGTTCCGCCGCATCATGGCCAAGCACCGCAACCCGGTCCTCGCCGTCGTCGACTTCCCGCCCATGCCGGGCTGCGTCCTGCGGCCGCTCGTCGACCCCGTACCCCTGTCACCCGTGAGCCTGGTGTGGCGCAAGGGGCTGCGCCATCCCGGCCTCGACGCGCTGCGGGCCGCCGCCGCCGAGCTGGGGGCGGAAGAGGGATGGCTGGAGCGCCCCTCCGGCTCCTGGCTGCCCCAGGACGAGCCGGGACTGGCCTGAAGGGGACTTGACGGGTACCTACAAGGGCCGGCGAGTGAGCCGAAGGGGCGCGGCCGGGGGAACAGGGCCGAGCGCGCGGAGCCTCCCGAGGAACGAGGGAGGCGAGCACGGTCGGCCCTGTGAGCC
>NZ_JNZP01000035.1 GCF_000725545.1 Streptomyces exfoliatus
GCCGCACTCCCGCGGCCCGGCACTCCTTCAAGCTACGAGCGGCCCCACCGGCCGTGTTGACCTCCGGCGCCCAGGGGTTGGCACCACAGCGCACAACCGGTCGGTGACGGAATCCGCGCGGGGTCACGGGCGCGAACGCGCGAGGACCAGGTGCGCGCGGTGCCGCCCGATCCGGTCACGCCAGGCGGCTCAGGGCCGCCGACACCAGGGTCTGGACACCTGGCACGAGCACGGAGAGGTCGGGGGCGAACAGGGGGCTGTGGTTGCCCGGTACGTTGCCGAACTTCTCGGCCAGGTCCCTGCCGGGGGCCGCCTCCCACACGTCGGCCGGAGTCGAGGTGACGTACCAGTAGTCGTACGGGACGCCGCCGGGCGCGAGGAGGGAGAAGTCCTCACTGCCCATCGCCGGTCCGAAGTCGAACACCGTCTCGGCTCCGAAGAGTTCGCGGTGCACGGCCGCGATCTGTCCGTCGAGTACGGCGTCGTTGACGGTGTTCGGGTAGCCGGGCCGTACCGTGACCTCGGGCGGCTCCGGGCAGCCGGCGGTCCGGCACTCGCCCACGACGATGCGGCGGACGGCGCCGAGGACCCGGTCGCGTACGTGCGCGTCCTGGGTGCGCAGGTTCAGGGAGAGCCGGGCGTCGGCGGGGATGATGTTGTGCTTCGTGCCGGCATGGAACCGCCCTACCGTCAGCACCACCGAGTGCGCCGCCGCGACCTCCCGTGACACCACCGTCTGGAGGCGAGTGACGATGTACGCGGCTGTCACGACCGGGTCGATCGTCGACTCGGGGCGTGAGCCGTGTCCGCCCACGCCGTGCACGACGACGTCGATGTCGTCGGAGGCCGACATGGTCAGGCCCGGCGTGTGCGGGTGGAACCCGGCGAGACCGGGCGCCACGTGCTGTCCGAGCAGCACGTCGGGGCGGGGGAAACGGGTGTGCAGTCCACCGGCGACCATGGCGGCCGCGCCGCCGCCGGACTCCTCGGCGGGCTGCCCGATGACGACCAGCGTGCCGGACCAGGCGTCGCGGGCGGCGGCCAGTGCCTCGGCGGCGCCGGCGAGCCAGGTGACGTGGAGGTCGTGGCCGCAGGCGTGCATGACTCCGTCGACGGTGGAGGCGTACTCCAGGCCGGTGGCTTCTTGGACCGGCAGCGCGTCCATGTCGCCCCGCAGCCAGACGACCGGGCCGTCGCCGTTGACGAGGACACCGACGACACCGGTGCCACCGACCCCTTCCGTCACGTCGTAGCCGGCCGCGCGCAGGCACGAGGCGAGCTTCGCCGCGGTGCGGTGCTCCTGGAAGGCGAGCTCGGGATGGCGGTGCAGGTCGCGGTAGAACTCCTCCAGTGCGGCGGGCTTCAGGACGGCGGTGATCCGCCGGGTGCGGTCGGCCACGGCGGTCGGCTCGTTCATGCTGCTGACTCCTTCATCCCGAGCGCCTTCTCGGGCGTCGTCTCGGGCGTCGTCTCGGGCGTCTTCCCGGGTGTCGGCTTCTGCTCGAACGCCGGCACGCTCGCCAGCAGACGGCGTGTGTAGGGGTGCCGCGGCGCGCGGTACACGTCCCGCACTGGTCCCTGCTCCACGATCTCCCCCTGACACAGGACCGCGACCTCGTCGCTGACGTGGCGGACGACGGCCAGGTCGTGGGAGATGAAGACCATCGTCAGAGCCAGCGAACGCCGCAGCTCCTCCAGGAGGTTGAGCACCTCGGCCTGGACGGAGGCGTCGAGCGCCGAAGTGATCTCGTCGGCGATCACCACCTCGGGTTCCACGGCCAGGGCGCGGGCGACCGCGATGCGCTGGCGCTGGCCGCCGGAGAACTCGTGCGGGTACCTGGCCGCGGCCGAGCCGTCCAGCGCGACGGTCTCCAGCCACCGCCCGACCGTCGCCGCGTGCTTCCGTGCGTCGGCCCGCACCGGGTCGACGGCCTCGGCGATGGCCTCGCCGACCGTCATGCGCGGGTTGAGCGAGGCGTACGGGTCCTGGGAGACGAGCTGGATCCGGCGGCGTACGGCGACGGGCTCTCTCCCCCGGAGACCCGTGAGGTCCTCTCCGCCGAGGGTGATGCGGCCGGTACGGACGGGGTGGATGCCCACGATCGCCTTGGCGATCGTCGACTTGCCCGATCCGGACTCGCCGACCAGGCCGAGCGTCTGCCCGGCCCTGACCCCGGTGGACACGCCGTGCAGCACCGTCCTGGCGCGCCGGCCGTGCCCGAAGGCGACGGTCAGGTCCTCGACGGCCAGCTTGTAGGGGGGCGTGGTCATGCGGGCTGCACCTCCTGGCGTACGGCGTGGCAGGCGACGGAGTCGGCCATCGGCGGGCGTTCGGTCCCGCAGAGGCCGTCGAGCACCACCGGGCAGCGGTCGGCGAAGGCGCAGCCGGCCGGGCGGTCGGCGGGTGCCGGCGGGCGGCCCGGGATCGTCGCGAGCGGTGCGCGCTCCACGACGGCGTCCGTACCCGCGCCCGTGGCGGTGGCCGTGTCCGTACCCGTATCCGTATCAGCGTCCTGAAGGCGTGGGCTCGCGGCCAGCAGGGCCTTGGTGTACGGATGCCTGGCGCGGCCCGCCCGCAGGTCGGCAGCGGACAGTTCCTCCACCACCCGGCCGGCGTACATCACCACGACCCGATGACAGACCGTGCCGATCACGCCGATGTCGTGGGAGATGAAGAGCATGCTCGTGCCACGGGTGCTGTTGATGTCCTTCAGGAGGTCGAGCACCTCGGCCTGGACGGTCACGTCGAGGGCGGTGGTCGGTTCGTCGGCGACGATCAGCCGTGGACCGGGCAGGATCGCGGCGGCGATCATCGCGCGCTGCCGCATGCCTCCGGACAGCTCGTGCGGGTACTGCTTCACGACCCTGGCCGGGTTCTCGATCCGCACCTGCTCCAGGGCCTCGACGGCACGCCCACGCGCTTCCCCTCCGCGCACTCCCTGGTGCACGCGGAGCGTCTCGGTCAGCTGACCGCCCACCTTCAGGGCCGGGTTGAAGGAGGCCGAGGGGTCCTGGAAGACGATGCCGATCTCGGTGGCCAGCCGCCGGGGGTCGATGGCGGAGCCGGTCAGGTCGAGGTCGTCCAGGGCCAGTTCCGCCGCGTGCGCGGACAGCCCCTCCGGCAGGAGCCGGGCCACGCTCATCGCCGTCAGCGACTTTCCGGAGCCGGACTCTCCCACGAGGCCCAGGATCTCGCCGGGCATGACGTGCAGGGAGACGTCGTCGACGAGCCGGGTGCCGTCCGGCAGGGCGACGACGAGGTTGTCCACCGTCACCAGGGCGTCCGCGGGCGCCCGGTGGGAGCGCGCGGAGACCTCGACGGCCGGACGACGCCTCGCCCTGGCCTTCGCACCGCCGGTACGAGGGTCGAGCGCCGTGGCGAGGCCGTCGCCGACGAAGCCCGCGAGGACGCCCGTGACGGTGATGGCGACCGCCGGGCCGATCGCCTCGGCGGGGTTGGTGTAGAGCGCCTCCAGGCCGGAGTTGAGCAGCGCCCCCCAGTCGTAGTCCGGCGACTGCACGCCGACGCCCAGGAACGACAGGCCGGACAGCGCGACGAGTACGTTCGCGAAGGCCACCGAGAGCAGCACGAGCAGCGGCCCGGAGATGTTGGGCAGCAGGTGGCGGGCGAGCAGACGGGAGGGCGGTACGCCCATCAGGCGGGCCTGGGTCACGAAGTCGCGCTGGGCGACCGAGGCCGCCATGTTGGCGGTGAGGCGCGCGAACGCGGGTGCGCCGCCCAGGCCGATCGCGAGGACCGAGGCGGTGGGGCCGGTCCCGAGGACCGTGGCGATCACCAGGGCCAGGATGAGCGCCGGGTAGGAGATCATCACGTCGATCAGCCGCAGGCCGAACTCACGTACGCGCCGGCCTGAGACCCAGACGACGGTGCCGAGCAGGCTGCCCGCGACGGCGGCGAGCGCGGTCGCGGCGAGCGTCATCTCCAGCGTGAGGCGGGTGGCGACCAGGGTCCTGGCCAGTACGTCGCGGCCGAGGGCGTCGGTGCCGAGCCAGTGTGCGCCGGACGGGTGCGCGCGGGCGGAGCCGCCGAGCGTGGTCGCCCGCTCCTCCCACAGGAAGGGGGCGACGATCCCGAGAAGGGCGATCAGGCCGAGGCCGGTGAGGGCCACGACGAGCGGGGCGTTCCACCGTACGCGTCGCATCAGTGGCCTCCCTTTCCGGCGAGGGTGCGCGGGTCGAGCAGCGCGAGGACGACGTCGACGAGCAGGTTGAGCAGGGCGGCGAGCAGGCCGAGGACCAGGACACAGCCCTGGATCACGGTGTGGTCGCGGACGAGGAGCGCCTCGACGACGCGCTGGCCGATGCCCGGCCAGGCGAAGACGGCCTCGACGACGACCGTGCCGCCGAGCAGGCCCGCGAGGATCAGCCCGCCGAGGGTGAGCGTGGCGGTCAGCAGGTTGGGCAGGGCGTGACGGGCGTACAGACGCAGCGGTGGCAGGCGGCGGCCCCGCGCGGTGCGCATGTAGTCCTGGGCGAGGACGTGGGCGGCCTCGCTGCGCACGATGCGGGCCATGACGCAGGTCCCGGGCAGGACGAGCGCGGCGATGGGGAGCACCATCGACGTCACCGTCTCGGCGCCCGCCGCCGGGAGCCAGCCCAGTCTGATCGCGAAGCCCAGGACGAGGAGCGTTCCGATGATGTACTCGGGTGTGGCGCCGACCAGGCCGGTGACGAAGGTGAACGCCCCGTCGGTGCGCCGGCTGCCGCGTGCGGCGACGGCGAGCCCGATCGGCACGGCGAGCAGCAGTACCGCCAGGACGGAGAGGAACGCGATCTCTGCGGTGAACGGCAGTCGGCTGCCGATGATCTCGGCGACCGGTTCCTTCGTCTGGAAGGAGGTGCCCAGGTCGCCGCGGAGCAGACCGCTCGCATACGTGCCGAACTGCGCCGACAGCGGTTGGTCGAGGCCCAGCTCGTGGCGGGCCCGCTCCACGTCGGCGGGTGTCGCGTCGGCGCCCGCGACCACCCGCGCCGGGTCGCCGGGGATGAGCTGCACCATCAGGAACGTGCCGACGACGAGCGTGATCGCGACGGCGGCGAGCCCGACGAGTCGCCGGAGGAGGAAGCCGCCCCAGGGGCCGAGCGCCGTCGTGCGCCCCGCCCCCGCGGCCGTCATTCCGGTCGGTGTCGTCGCCATCAGCCGGTGACCCGGAGCGTGGAGGCGGTCAGGGATCCGGCCGGCATCGCGAAGGACACGCCCTTGCGGGCGACGTAGTGCACGTCGACCGTGGCGAGCGGGATCACGTCGTCGGCCTTGAGCAGGGCCTCCTGCGCTTTCTGCCAGGCGGCGCACTTGGCGTTCCGGTCGGTGGTGGAGGTGGCCTCGACGTAGTACCGCGCGAACGCGGTGTTCTTCACCGCGCCGTAGTTCTTGCCGCCGTCGGCCGGTTCGGGTCCCAGGAAGTAGGCGCCGCCGCGCGCGAGGAGTCCGCTGATCAGCGGGAAGACGGTGACGTCCCAGTCGCCCTGGTTGGCGGTGACGTCGGTGGCCCAGGTGGCGTTGTCGGCGTTGGTGAGCTTCACCTCGGCGCCGGCGGTGCGCAGGGCCTCGGCGACGTAGGAGTTGCCGGCTCCGCCCGCGACCGCGTTGGACCCCTCCAGCTTGATCGACACTCCTGCGAGGGTCTTCTTCGCCGCGGCCGGGTCGGTCGCGGTCAGCAGGGAGGTGTCGGTGGAGACGCAGGCGGACGTGTCGTCCACGTACGACGTCATGGGCCGGCCGGCGCCGCCGAAGACCTTGTTGAAGGCGGTGGCGCTGACCGCCTGCGCGACCGCGTGGCGGATCTTCGGGTCGGCGCCCGGGTGCCCGGGGCGCTGGTTGAAGACGATGTGGTTCCGGATGAACGGGGCCGATCTGATCACGTAACCGGCGTCGCCGGTGAACCGCGTGACGTCCGTGCCGGTGATCGGGGCCAGGTCGAGGGCGCCGGTCCGCAACTGGTTGGCGAGGGTCGACTCGTTCCTCGCGATCTGGATCCGCAGCGTGTCGGCCGGCTTCCCCGCGGGCAGCGAGGCGAAGCGCGGATACGCCTCGAAGCCCTTGCGCAGCCTCAGTACGTACGAGGCGCCGCGCCGCGCCGTCGCCATCTCGTACGGGCCGGAAGCCGCGCCCTTGACGGCGCCCTGGGCGAGCGCGGCGGTGCCCGCGGCGAGACCGGCCTTGCAGATGATCCCGGCGCCGGTGCCGGCGAGGCCGCTGAGGACCTCGCCCCACGGGGTGGCGGTGGTGATGGAGACGGTGCCGGCCGCGTCGTCACCCGTGATCGTCGTCTTCTCGCCGGCGTTCGCGGCGCCGAAGGTGAGCAGGGCTCCGGCCGAGGTCGCCCGGTAGCGCCGCAGGGAGGCGACGACCTGCGAGGCGGTAAGGGAGGAGCCGTCGGAGCAGGTCAGGCCCTTCTTCAGGGTGAGGGTCGTCTTCGTGGGCGTGGACGTCCAGTTCTCGGCCAGACCGGCGACGAACACGCCGCCGTCGTCCTGGCCGATCAACGGCTGGTACAGCAGCGACGTCATCACGTAGTCCGTGCTGCCCGCGCCCTTCGCCGGATCGAACGACGTGACGTCGGAGGTGACACCGATCCTGACGGTGCCCCCGCTCATGGCGCCGCTCGACGAAGGGCCTGCTGTGGGGCCGGTGGTGCAGGCGGAGGCCAGGAGGGACGTGGCGGCGACCGTGACGGCGCCGGAGAGAAATCGCGAACGGTGCATGGAGGACTCCCCGGGACGGAGGACTGGGGGCGGGGGGCGGCGCTGCGGTGTGATGCGGCATACAGAACAGGCCACTTCCGGCACCGGCCCGAAATTGCAAGAATCCGCGGCTGGGAGGCACTCACATGCATGGATCCGCAGCATCTGTCGGCCCGGCCGCGGTCGACACCCCGTCCCGGGGAACACTCGATGAACTCGATCTCGCGCTCGTCAACGCCCTGCAGATGGCGCCGCGCGCCCCCTGGGCGCAGTTGGCGCGCCCGCTCGGCGTGGACGCGGCGACGCTCTCGCGGCGCTGGGCCCGGCTGCGTGCCTCCGGCGAGGCGTGGATCACCTGCCACGCGGCTCCCTCCCAGGTCGCGCACGGAGCCCTCGCCCTGATCGAGGTGTCGTGCGTGCCCCAGGCCCGGGAGGCCCTCGCCGACCGGCTCGCGCGACACCCGCAGGCGATGAGCGTGGAACTGGTGGCGGGATCGTGCGACCTGCTCCTGACGGTGGCCACGGCCACCAGGTCGTCGATGACCGCATACGTCCTCGCTCTCGGGCGCGACGCGGCGGTGACCGCCACCCGCACCCACCTGGTGCAGCACCTGTACCAGGACGGAAGCGAGTGGCGCATGGACTCGCTCTCGCGCGATCAGCGGCGCGACCTGGCGGAGGCCGAGGACAGTGCCGCCCGCACCGCCGCAGCGGTCCTCGCGCCCGAGGACCGCGCCCTGATGTTCGCCCTCGCGCAGGACGGCCGCCGCTCCATCGCCTCGATCGCCGCCGAACTGGACCGGCCCGAGTCGACGGTGCGGCGGCTGCTGCACTCCCTGCTGCACGGCGGCAGAGCGGTGCTGCGCGTCGACACCGCCCACGTGCACTCGGGCTGGCGCAGCTCGGCGACCGTCTGGATGTCCGTGGCGCCCGCCCAACTCGCTGCGGCGGGCGATGAGTTGAGTCGACTGAAAAGCACCCGTATGGCTGCGTCGGTGTCCTCCGAGGCCAACCTGCTGAGCGTCGTGTGGCTGCACGCCCTGGACGACCTCGCCCGCTACGAGGCCCAGGCCGCCACCAGGATCGCCTCCGTGCGCGTCCTCAACCGCGCCGTGAACCTGCGCTGGATCAAGCGCATGGGGCGCCTGCTCGCCGACGACGGCCGCAGCACGGGCTTCGTTCCCATCGACCTGTGGGCCCCGGTCGCCTGAATCACGCCCGCCCGAGCGTGCTGCGGTTTCCCGCACGGCGCCCCCGGCCATGGCGGATCCGTGCAATCCGCGGGGCGGGCGGGACCGGTCCATGAGGCTGACACCACCGGCAGACGGCCCACCGGCCGGCCTCAGCCCACGACCGAGAGGGACGCCCATGTCCAGCCACACGCCCGCCGGCGACGGCCTTGTCCACCTCAGCGCCACCGAGGCCATCCGGCTCTTCTCCCGCCGCGAGGTGTCCCCGGTCGAGCTGATGCGAGCGGTCGTCGAACGCGCCGAGAAGGTCGAACCGCGGATCAACGCCTTCAGCGAGCGCCTCTTCGACGAGGCCCTGGAGCAGGCCAGGCACGCCGAGGACCGCTACCTCGGCAAGAACGGCCTGACGCCCCGCCCGCTGGAGGGCATCCCGGTCGCGGCGAAGGAGAAGCACGCCATCCTGGGCCGCACCCTGACGGAGGGCTCCCTCGTCCACGAAGGCCGGATCGCGGCCGAGAACGCTCCCGTGATCGACCGCGTCCTCGACGCTGGCGGCATCATCCACGCCCGCACCACCACCCCCGAGTTCTCCCTCTCCACCTACACCCACTCCCGCCTGTGGGGCGTCACCCGCAACCCGTGGAACCTCGACTTCACCCCCGGCGGCTCGTCCGGCGGCGCCGGCGCCGCCCTCGCCGCCGGGACGACCCTGCTCGCCTCCGCCTCCGACATCGGCGGCTCCACCCGCATCCCGGCCGCGTTCACCGGAACGGTCGGCTTCAAGGCGCCCTACGGCCGCAATCCCGGGCTCGGCGTGCTCACCGCCGACCACTACCGCGGTGACGGCCCGATGGCCCGCACGGTGGACGACACCCTCGCCTTCCAGAACGTCCTGGCCGGCCCCGACCCCCGCGACCACACCTCGATCCGCCCCAAGCTGACGCTGCCCACCGCGTACGAGGACGTCAGCGGCATGCGGATCGCCCTGTGCGTACGGCTGGGCGAGTACGACGTCCACCCTGAGGTCGAGGCCAACACCCGCGCGTCCGCCCGGGCCCTCTCCGACGCCGGCGCGCACGTGGAGGAGATCACCCTCCCCTGGACCCGTGCCGAGCTGCTCACCTCGCTCGCCGGCCACTTCTCGACCATCTTCGGCGCCCTCGTCATCGAGGCCGCCGAGCGCCGTCGCGACCTGCTGAGCCCGTACGCGGTCGCCTTCGCCGACGCCATGACGTACGCCCGCACCCGGGTGAGTTACCTCGACTCCCTGCGCGCCGAGCACCGGCTGCAACGGGGGCTCGCCACCGCCATGGCCGGATTCGACGCCATGCTCTGCCCCACCACCGCCATCCCCGGCTGGCACGCGGGCGACGACCTCGCGGGCGAGAAGGTCGTGGTGCACGGCGAGGAGGTGGCCGACACGCTGTGGTCCGCCATGACGAGCCCCTTCAACATCAACAACCGCTGCCCCGTCCTCAACGTCCCCTCCGGCATGTCGAGCTGGGGACTGCCCACCGGTCTCCAGATCGTCGGCCACCCCTACGACGACCCGGCCGTCTTCCGCGTCGGCAAGGCCCTGGAGACCCTGCGCCCCTGGTCGTACGCGCAGATCGAGGACCGGCTGGCGTAGGGCCTCTCGCTCGGATCAGGCCCCCACCTCCACCAGCCCTCGCACGAAAGGCAGTTCCCGTGAGCACCACCCAAGCCGATCCGCTCTGGCCGACGTACGACCAGCCGGGCGACCTGAAGACCATCGAGTCCCTCGCACTGGAGGACCGCGGCCTGCCGGGTTCCACCTACGACGTTCTGGCCCGCGCCGCCGCACTGTGGCCCGACCGGCCGGCTCTCACCGTGCTGCCCGGCGCGGAGCAGTGGACGCACGGCGAGACCGTGGACTTCGCCCGGCTGCGCGACGACGTCCACCGCATCGCGAACCTGTTCCACCAGCACGGTGTCCGCCGCACCACCGCCGTGGGCCTGCTGACCCCCAACACCGGCCTGCTGCCCGCCACGCTCCTGGCCGCCCAGCTCGCGGGCATCGCCGCACCGGTCAACCCCTCCCTCGCCGCCGAGCACGCCGAGCGCCTGCTGGAGCTGGGCGGGGCGAGGATCCTGGTCGCGGCCGGACCCGAACTCGACCCGGACGCCTGGCGGACGGCCCGCACCGTGGCGGCGTCGCTCCACTGCGCGGCGCTCTTCGCGCTGCGCCCCGTCGGCGCGCCCGGTGCCGCGCCCGCCCTGGAGCCGGTCGAGGGGGTGGAGGTCGCCTATCTGCACGTCGCGGCCGCCGTCCAGTCGGCGGAGCTCGGCCCCGGAGTGGTGCCCCCGAAAGCCGGTGACCTGGCCGCGTACTTCCACACCGGCGGTACCACCGGCGCCCCCAAGCTGGCCGCGCACACCCACGCCAACGAGGTGACCGACGCCTGGATGATCGCGGCCAACAGCCTGCTGGACTCCGATTCCGTACTCTTCGCGGCGCTGCCGCTGTTCCACGTCAACGCCCTGGTCGTCACCCTCCTCGCACCGCTGCTGCGCGGTCAGCGCAGCGTGTGGGCCGGTCCCCTCGGCTACCGCGATCCGGCGTTGTCCAAGGCCATCTGGAAGATCGTCGAGCACTTCCGGATCGCCACCCTGTCCGCCGTTCCGACCGTCTACGCCGGGCTCGCCCGGGTGCCGGTCGACGCGGACATCACCTCGCTGCGCTTCGCGATCGTCGGGGCGTCCCCTCTGCCGCCGGCGGTACGCGCGGCGTTCGAGGACCACACCGGCGTCCCCCTGTGCCAGGGGTACGGACTGACCGAGGCCACCTGCGGCAGCGCCCGGAGCTTCCTGCGCGGACACCAGCGGCCCGAGGCGGCCGGTCAGCGCATGCCCTACCAGCGGGTGAAGACGGTACGGATCGACAGCGACGGCCGGTGGCACGACCTCCCGCAGGGAGAACCCGGCGTCCTCGCCATCAGCGGCCCCACCGTCTTCCCCGGCTACGTCGTCGGCCACGACGCCGACGGACCGCTCCTGGACACCCTCGGCAGCGTGCGCGACGGCTGGCTCAACACCGGTGACCTCGCACGCGTGGACGCCGACGGCTTCATCCGCCTGCTCGGCCGCGCGAAGGACCTGATCATCCGCGGCGGCCACAACATCGACCCCGCCGTCATCGAGGACGCGCTCCTCGCCCACCCGGCCGTCACCGGCGCGAGCGCCGTCGGCCGCCCCGACCCGCACTCCGGCGAAGTCCCGGTCGCCTACGTCACCCTGGCCCCCACCGCGACCGCCACCGGCGCCGACGAACTGATCGCGTTCGCCGCACGACACGTACCCGAGCGAGCCGCCGCCCCGAAGGACGTCACCATCCTGACGGCGCTGCCCCTGACCGACATCGGCAAGCCCTCCAAGGTACCCCTGCGCCTCGATGCCACCCGGCGCGCCTTCTCCAGCGCCCTGGCCTCCATCGGCATCGCCTGCTCCGACCGGCAGATCCGCTGCGACCTGACCGACGGCCGCCCGGTGGTGTCCCTCCCGTCGGTCTCCGACCCCGCCCTACGCCGCCGGATCACCACCCAGCTCGCCCCGTACGGCGTGGACTGGACGTTCACCGACGCCGACGGTCGCTGAGAGGGGCCTGCCGCGTCCCGGAGGCAGCTCGAGGGGTTCGACGCGGCCGACGGTCACGGGTCCTGTCGACTCGATCATTCCTGCGACGACGCCCGGCGCCGACTCCGGGCGCCGGGCATCAGGTCTGATCCGTGGCCAACGGGGAGAGCGGACGCTCGAAGAAGGTCTCCAGGACCACCGTCGCCTGCGTTCCGCTGACCCCCTCGATGGCGTAGATCCGCCGCAGCACGTCCTGCAGTTGCTCGGTGGTCTCGGTCCTGACCTTCACAAGCACCGAGGCGCTGCCGGCGATGACGTGCGCCTCCAGGATCTCGGGGAGCGCGGCGAAGTCCTGCGCCGAATCACCCATCCAGGACGTCGAGTCGACCATCACGTAGGCCAGGACGGCGCTGCCCACGGCGGCCGGGTCCACGTCGACGGCGGTACGCCGGATGACGCCGCGCTCCCGCAGCTTCCGCACCCGCTCGTGGGCGGCACCGGCGGACAGGCCGACGGCCTGACCCAGCGCGGCGTAGGGCTGTGTGGCGTCCTGCTGGAGCTGCGCCAGCAGTGCGCGGTCGATGTGATCCACAACTCTCCATTCAGAACCGGCTAGCCAGGACAGTATCCCATCTTGCAACATGCGCTTAAGGTCGATTCACATTCGGCATGTGAGGGGTTTCGTGAGGAGTGGACTTCATGAGCGGCGACCGCCCGGGGCTGTACGAGATGCTCGACGACCGGTTCCGTACCGGGAGGTGCATGAACGGCGACGAGGCACTGGAGGTCCTGTACACCGGCTGTCGTTGGGCCGAGGGGCCGATCTACGTGCCCGCCTGGCGCCAGGTGGTCTGGAGCGACATCCCCAACGACCGGATGCTGCGGTGGGACGAGGAGACCGGCACCGTCAGCGTCTTCCGCCGCTCGGCCGGACACACCAACGGCAACACCCTCGACCGCGAGGGCCGGCTGATCACCTGTGAGCAGGGCAACCGCCGGGTGACCCGGACCGAACACGACGGCACCGTCACCGTGCTGGCCGACCGGTGGCAGGGCAAGCGCCTGAACAGCCCGAACGACGCGGCCGTGAAGTCCGACGGTTCCATCTGGTTCTCCGACCCCGACTTCGGCATCACCAGCGACTACGAGGGGTACCGCGCGCAGAGCGAGATCGGAGCGAACAACGTCTACCGGATCGATCCGACGACGGGGGAAGTGCGGCTGGTCGCGGACTGCTTCGGCGCGCCGAACGGGCTGGTCTTCTCGCCCGACGAGCGGCAGCTGTTCGTCTCCGACACCCGCGCGGGCTTCATCCGGGTCTTCGACGTACGCGACGACGGCACCTTGTCCGAGGGCAAGGTCTTCGCCGAGGCCGGAGTCCGCGGGAAGGCTCGCTTCGACAACCTCCGTTTCGACGACGGGGGCCGGCTCTGGGCGGCCGCGATGGACGACGGCGTGCACTGCTACGACCCCGACGGCACCCTGATCGGCCGCCTGAACGTCCCTGAGGCGGTCGCCAACATCTCCTGGGGCGGCGCAAAGCGCAACCGCCTCTTCATCACGGCGGAGACCAGCCTGTACTCGGTGGTCATGGGCGTCACCGGCACGCACCCGACCGGACCGGGACGACAGCCGTGGCTGGCCGGCCCGGTGTCCGGCGATCCGGCTGGTGTGCTCCGATGACGGAGACACGACAGCGGCGCGACGTGGGCCCTCCTGACGGCGGCTCCGACGAGAAGTCGACCTTGCTCGCGTTCCTGAACTACGTCCGCGACGCAGTGGCGGCGAAGGCGCGGGGCCTCGACGACGGGAAGGGACGCACACCCGGCGTGGCCTCGGGGACCAGTGTCCTCGGTCTGGTCAAGCACCTCACGGCGGCGGAGGTCTACTGGTTCTCCTGGGCCTACGAGGGTGCCGACATCGAGCATCCGGACCTCGGCATGGCCCTTTCCGAGGAGGACACCGCGGACGGTCTCCTCGCCGCCTATCGCGGTGCCGTGGAACGGTCCAACGAGATCATCGAGCGCTGTGACGACCTGAGCCTCCCCTGTGCTCGAGCGGCCGGCAGAGCGGCCGTCGTGCGATCGATGCGGTGGGTGCTCGTCCACATGATCGAGGAGACGGCTCGCCACGCGGGCCACGCCGACATCCTCCGTGAGCAGGCCGACGGTTCCACCGGCAGGTAGAGGGCATGTGACCCGCGGTCATCGGCATACCGCGGGTCACATGCCCGTCCCCTCCCCCGTGCCCGCCGCGCCGCCTTACGGCGGCGCGGCTCAGGCCGGGGTCAGTTGATCGCCCAGCGCTGCAGGGGCGTTCCGGTGTCCGGCTGCTGGGTGACCGCGGCGCCGTCGGTGCCGGACGCGGTGGCGAGGACCAGGCCGCTCTTCACGGAGGCGACGGTGTACGTGCCGCCTGCCTGCCGTGTCACGGTCCAGCGCTGGTTGGTGCCGCCGGTGCAGGTCCACTGGATCACCTTGGCGCCGACGGCCGTCGCCCCGCCCTCGACGTCGGCGCACAGCCCCGACTCGGCGTTGGCGAGCTCGTAGGAGCCGTCGGTGCGTCGGGTGAAGCGCCAGGTCTGGTTGGCGCCGCCGTTCGGGCTCCAGGTGACGAGCTGGGTGCCGGGTGTCGTGCTGTGGCCGGGGTTGTCCAGCGCCTTTCCGCTCGCGGTGAGGGTGTGGTCGCCGTCGGGGATCGTGCCGGGGGCCTCGCCGACGGGTGTGAGGGTCAGGGTCTGCTCGTTCGCGGTGCGCGTCCCGCCCACCGCGTTGCCCGTGCTGTTGGTCCAGGTGCGGGTGGGTGTCGTCTCGACCAGCCGGTTCGAGGTGGCGGACAGGCCGATCACGAGGCCGCTGTAGCGGTTGACCAGTCGGTACGTCCCGTTCGGGGCGCCGTTCGTGGCGGAGGTGCCGGGGATGACGAACCACTGCTGCCCGACGCCGGGGCCGCCCGCCGGGGCCGCGGTGACCGTCGGCCTGGTGCCCCAGGCGCGGGTGCTCGTGGTGGCGGAGTCGACGCCGAGGAGCAGTCCGGTGGCGCCGTTGGCGATGCGGTACGAGCCGTCCCCGTTGGTGTGGAAGATCCACGACTCCAGGGCGGCGCCGGTGGCCGACGGCAGGGACGTCGTGGCCGTACCGCCGGTGACCTGGGCGAGGACGCGGCCGCTCGCGTCGGCGACGCGGTACGCCTTGCTCGTGTCGACGGGCGCGGCGGGTGCGGAGGTGTCGATCGCCAGGTTGACGTACTCGCTGGACGTTCCTCCCGAGCAGCCGAAGGAGCAGTAGGAGCGGAAGTTCCGGCCGACGATCCCGGAGCCGGTCCTGTTCACGCCGTCGAGGAACCAGCGGTACCACGACGCGTTCCGGTAGCTGCCGGTGTCGCCGAGACGGAACCACTTCTGGGTGGCGAGGTTGTCGGTGGCGTAGATCTCCTGGGGCGCGTTGCCGCTCTGGTCGACGGCCTGCGGCTCGCCGATGTACAGCCCCAGATGGGCGTTGTACGTGATGTCCATGACGAACAGGGGGGAGGTGGCGGGCATCGTGCCCGCCGCGACCTGCTGGCTCACGGTGCCGGGGTTCGCCGGGTCGTACTCGTCCCCGACGGGGGTGTAGCCGGTCCCGCCGGAGGCCCCGACCGGTGTCATGTTGCTCTCGCGGCCCCCGACACCGGGCTCGGTCCAGGCTCCGTCGTACCACTTCCTCCACGAGCCGGGCGCCATCTTGGCGGAGATGGGGGCGCGGGCCACGTGCGCGTGGAAGGCCTTCCAGCCGCCGTTCTTCTCCACGATTCGTGAGCCGTAGAAGGCGTAGAAGTAACCCGACGCGGTGTCGACGAACAGGCGCTGGTCGCCGTCGCCGTAGTGGTAGGTCTGCTGCGGGAAGGCCGCCGTGTCGCCCCGCCGGGTGCTGTACGGGGAGGTGATGACGTGGCTCTTGATGGTCCAGGTCCTGCCCTGGTCGGCGGAGACCGCGTAGTCGATCCCGTCGTAGTGGACGCCGTCACCGAACGGCTGCGGGGTGAACTCGTTGTGCACCAGGCCGTACCAGTCGCCGGTGTCCGGGTCGACCCACACCCCGGCCAGGTCGCAGAAGTTCCGCTGGGAGTATCCGGACCCGGCCGGCGGCGGGGTGGACTCCAGCCCGGTCGGGCTGTTGTTGCACCGCCAGGTCGTGTCGTTGTTCCTGTCATTGGCGTTCGTCGGGTTCACGGCGTCGCTGAGGGCGCTCGACCGGACGGCGGTGTCGAAGTTCGTGCCGGTGTAGAAGTTCCACTTGCGTTCCTGCGTCGCTCCGTAGAGCGCGTGGGCCTGCTGGAAGTAGAAGGTGCCGTCCTTGTCGATGTAGGTGGCGGCCGGGGTGTCGTCGGGGTGGGTCCACGATCCCTTCGCGCCGACGGTGACCTGGTACGTGGCGGCGGTGGCGGCCGCCGACGCGGAGGTGCCCGCCGATGCCGGCGGCGCCGCCGCGGCGCCCCCTCCGGCCACCGCGAGGGTGGCGGCGAGGGTCGCGGCGAGGACCGTACCGAGCAGACGTGTGCGAGGAGTTGACAACGGTTGCTCCCTGGGCTGGTCTCCGTGCGCCGCGCTCCACGACGGCGCATCCTTGCCGACCGGCGCCGCGCGCCCTGTGGGCGGGCAACGGTGGCTGGTTCCACAGAAGCGCGCGGTGGTCGGCCGTGCACATGGACGCTCGCCCACAGGGCTTGGATTTTCCGGCCGGAACGCGGCCGGCGTCCCGCGGGGGATGATGGGGAAGGAATGACGGAACGCGAGGTCAGGAGCTTCCATGGCGAAGCCGGTTCACCAGCCCCGTGAGGACGCGGAGTTCGATTTCATCCTCCGGATGAGCGGAGTCCCGGTCCTCGCCTACTTCATCGGGACGTGGCCCAAGGCCATCGAGCCCTGCCGGGCGATGGACCTCGTCGTGGGCGACGTCGCCGACGCGTACGCCGGCCGTCTGACGGTCGTACGCGCCGACATCACGCGCTGTCCGGCCGCGACCGAGCGGTACGGGATCACCGGAGCCCCGTCGTACGTCCTGCTGAGGGACGGCGAGGCGGTGGCGCACGGTACGGGTCCCATGACCGGCCCCGAGGTACGGGAACTCCTGGACGGCCACCTCTGAGAGACCGGGTGCGCCGGCACCGGGAGCGCCCCGTCGTCGCCGTCGCGCGGAGCGATGAGTTTCGGGTGGCCCCGCGGTCTGCCCTGCATGGAGAACACCTCACGCATGGAACGGATCGACCTGGGAGCGGCGGCGGAGCGTGTCGCCCGGCTCGCGGAGGGCATCGCCGACGAGCGGCTCGGCGACCCGACGCCCTGCCCCGAGTACACGGTGGGGACGCTGCTCGCCCACGTCGCCGGGCTCAGCGTCGCCTTCCGCGACGCGGCCAGCAAGCACTTCGGGCCGACGACCGACACGCCGCCCGGCTCGTCCCTGCCGGTGCTGGCGGACGACTGGCGGACGGCACTGCCGAAGGCGGTGGACGAGCTGGCCGCCGCCTGGCGGGAGCCGGACGCCTGGGAGGGTGACACACGGGCCGGCGGGATCGACCTGCCGGCCGCCGTCATGGGCCGCATCGCCCTGGACGAGCTGCTGATCCACGGCTGGGACCTGGCGCGGTCCACCGGCCAGGCGTACGAGGTGAGCGAGGAGGAACTGAGGGTGTCGGAGGCCCTGTTGACCCCGACCGACGACGCCTCCGGCGAAGGCTTCTTCGGCCCGATCGTCCCCGTACCGGCCGACGCCCCCCTCCTGGACCACGTGATCGGCCTCAGCGGCCGCCACCCCGACTGGCGCCCGGTCTGATCCGAAAGACAGGCTAGGGACGGCGGTGGTCCGATCGGGGCCGTACGTGGTCGACTGAGGCTCTTGTGAACGGACCACCCGCCCGGGGCGGGGAAGCGGGGAGACGTGGGAGACAGCGCGGTGGTGGTCAGGGGTTTCGCCGACGCACGTCGTACGGCGGTCGGAGCCCTGGTCTTGTTTTGCCTGATCAGCGGGTGCGGAACCCCGGCCGGCTCGGACGGCTCGGACGGAGGTCGCGTCGCGGCCGACGCGCCGAGCCGCTCGGCCGAGCAGAGCCCGCGGGTGGAGGTCAGGCGGGACAAGGGTCCGGTGCTGAGGCGGTTCCCGCAGCTGGGGAACATCACCGGCGTCGAGTGGGCCCCGGCTCCGCTCGGCAGCGGGTCCTCCCGGGTTCCCGGTCCCACCGACTTCCGGTTCTCCGGTGTGGCGACCCTCGCGAAGGCGGACGTCCAGCGCCTCCAGGCCGCGTACGACTGGGTGCCCGACCAGACGTCACCGTCCGTCCTGGAGGCCATCGCGCCCGAGGTGCCCGCGGGCACCTCGTGGCAGACGAGCGAGGGCTTCACCTCGGCGGTCACCGGCGACGTGTACCCGGCGGCCTTCCGGCTGGATCCCGCGACCGGCAACACAGCGCCACTCCTGTCAGGCACATGGGCTGCTGTCAAGGGTTCAAAGAGCCCGGCCGCCTGGCCACGTGTACCGGCCGACCGCCGGTGCTGGCAGACTCCGTCCCATGACCTCCGACTTCGACCCCCTACGCGCCCTCTCGGTGGTGCCGCTGACGGCCGACCACGCCGACGAGGTCGTCGGGATCTACCAGGCCGGCATCGACGAGGGCGACGCCACCTTCGAAACCACCGCTCCCACCTGGGAGCGGTTCGACGCGGCCAAGCTGCCCGAGCACCGCTTCGCCGCCGTCGACGCCTCGGGCAGGGTCCTGGGCTGGGTCGCGGCCACCAAGGTCTCCGACCGGTGCGCGTACGCCGGGGTGGTCGAGCACTCCGTCTACGTCCACCCCGACGCCCGCGGCCGGGGCGTCGCCGCCGCACTCCTGCAGGCGCTCGTCGCCTCCACCGAGGCGGCGGGGATCTGGACGATCCAGGCGGGGATCTTCCCCGAGAACACCGCCAGCCTCGCCGTCCACGCACGGGCCGGCTTCCGGGTCATCGGCACGCGCGAACGCATCGGGCGCATGAACGGCCGCTGGCGCGACACCGTCCTCGTCGAGCGCCGCAGCACGACCGTGGTGTGAGGGCGAAGCCGGCCCGGCGGAGTGCCGGGCCGGGCGGTCAGACCAGGCGGGTCAGGAGTTCGGCGAAGAGGCCGGGGCGGCCGAAGTAGCCGATGTGCGAGGTGGCCAGGGTGTGCACGTCGAACGGGTTGTGCGGGGTCAGCGCGTCCGCCTTGCGGATCATGAGGTCCTGGACGGGCGGGGTGAGGCTGCGGTCCTCGGAGAGACGGACGTACGTGTGCGGGACGCGTCCCCAGCCGTCGGCCCTGACCAGCGCCGCCGGTGCGAGGACCGCGTAGTTCTCGTCCGGGTCCAGGGAGTCGAGCAGCAGCCGGAACCGGTGGTCCGTCGCGTCGGCCATGACGGCGGCCTTCAAAGCGGCGAACAACTCCGGATCGGCGTGGGCGGCTCGCCAGTTCAGCCGTACGACACCGGGGTCGGACAGTTCCGTCGGCACGGCGATACGGGCCGCCGCGGCGTCCAGCAGGTTGTCGTCGACGGCGTCCCACGGCTCGGTGAGCATCGCCGGGTCGCTGAGGCAGAGCGCCGAGAGGTACACCACCCGGTGCAGCAGCCCGGGCGCCGCGTTGGCGACCGCGCTGACCGTGAGACCGCCGAGGCTGTTGCCGACCAGGACCACCGGACCGTGTGCGGCGATCCGGCGCAGGACGCCGACGACGTGCGCGACGTTGTCGTGCAGGGTGACACCGCTCATCGGGGAGGGGGCGGTGGCCAGCGCCGCGCTGTCCTGGGGGTGGCGGTAATACGCGGCGGGGCCGTCGGCCCGGTCGCCGTGGCCGGGCAGGTCGACGGCGTACGAGCGGTGTCCGAGCAGGGCCAGTTCGTTCTGCAGCGGGCCCCAGGCCTTGGCGTTGCTGGAGCCGCCGTGTACGAACACGAACGTGGGGCGCGGGTCTGCGCGCATGGTGAGGATCCTCGTCATCCAGAGGTGAGGTGAACGGCGGACGTGTGACCCGGGGTCGGCGACGGCCGACACGGCAGGGTCAGGACGCCGAACGGATGCGGCAGGACCGCCAGTTGTGGATGGCATGGCAACACATGCGGCCGACGCTAACAGGCGGGCACAGCGCCGGACGACCCGTTTTCCCACGACCGAGCGCGCCACGAGCCCGGCATCACCCGAAGCGCGCGGGGCCCGCAGGTGCCGGCCGGGGCCCGCCGAGGCCCGCCGGAAGCCCGGTGCGGCGACGCCCGCCCGGGCTCGACCGGCGAGTGGTACCGCAACGACGAGTGGTACCTCAACGACCGGCGTACGGCAGCAGGGCCATCTCGCGGGCGTTCTTGATGGCCGTGGCGAGATCCCGCTGCTGCTGGACGGTCACGCGGGTGACGCGCCGGCTGCGGATCTTGCCCCGGTCGGAGATGAACTTCCGCAGCAGATCGGTGTCCTTGTAGTCGATGTACGTGATCCCGGCCGCGTCGAGCGGGTTGGGCCGGGGCGTGGCGGGCTTGCGGGGGTCGGGACGTCGGGCCATGGGCGTGTCTCCTCGTACGGGCTCTTGTGGCGGTGTGATCAGGTGGTACGGGGTCAGGCGGCGTCGAGAAGAGAGTCGAAGGCGGCCGGGAGGTGCTTCCACGCCTCGCGCCCCGACCCGTACTCCTCGTCCGTCAGCAGGCAGGAGTCCAGGAGCCGTTCCAGCTCGTCCCGGTCGAGGCCGGGCGACGTGAACACCAGGTGCTGGCAGCGGTCGCCGTGGTCGGGGTGCCAGTCGAGCGCCGCAGCCGCCCGGCGCATGGGCGGGATCATCTCCCAGGCCGCGTCCGGCAGCGACGCCAGCCAGGGGCCGACGCTCTCGACGCACAGCGCTCCGCCGGCCGCGTCCCAGGCGAGCAGCGTGTCGGGCCGGTCGGCGAGCCAGAACCGGCCGCGGCTGCGGGCGGCGGCGCAGCACAGGTCTTCGAGCGCCTGGTAGAGACGCTCGGGGTGGAACGGCCGGTGGCGGCGCCAGACGAGCGTGGAGACGCCGGCCTCGTCGGCCTCCTGGGGCAGGAGGGCGCACGCGGGGTGCTGCGCCGCGGCGGCGGCCTCGACGTCGACGCCGGCGAACACCGCCCGGGCGAGTTCCGGGGACGCGGCCGGTACCCGGAGCGCGGTGGGGTGGAGCTGAGCGAGGAGGGCGCGGTCCTCGTCGTCGGCCTCGTCGTTGTCGACGACGGCGAGGACGGGGGCGTACTCCAGTTGGCGGGCCCAGGTGTCGCCGACGGTGCGCTGGTCGGTGGGGGCCGCCGCGAGGCCGGCCTCGGCCAGGTCGTCGCCGTTGGCGAGACAGGGCAGGACGAGCGCGGGGTCCACGGCGGTGATCACGCCAGTCAGCGCCAGCCGGTCTCCGCCGTGCCCCGCGACGACCTCGGCCATGGCCTTCGGTTCGACCGAGTCCCACAGTTCGACCACGGCGAGCCGGGTCAGGCCGGCGTCCGCCATCCGCTCCAGTTCGGGGACCAGGTCCTCGCGCAGTGCGCAGCACGCGCAGTCGTTGACCAGGGGCGTGTCGTCGCGGGAGACGGGGCCCGAGGCGTCGCTGATCACGCGGAGCACGGTGCCGTCGGGCGCTCCGGACAGGTCGTGGTGCAGTGCCACGCTGCCATGGACGGTGTGCAGGAGGCGCTCGACGACCTCCCGCCGCGCGTCGGCGTGCATGCCGGCGACGATCACCACGGGGAGCTTGCCTTCGTGGTCCATCAGCGGGCTCCGTAGCGGCGCTCGAAGCGTTCGACGCGGCCGGCGGTGTCGAGGACGCGTGCGGTGCCCGTGTAGAAGGGGTGGCTCGCGGAAGAGATCTCGACGTCGACGAGCGGGTAGGTGTTGCCGTCCTCCCAGTCGATGCTCTTGTCGCTGGTCATGGTGGAGCGGGTGAGGAACGCGGTGCCGGAGGCGGAGTCGCGGAAGACGACGGGTCCGTAGGCGGGGTGGATGCCGGGCTTCATGGCATGCCTTTCGGTGGTCGGGCGGGGGGTGGGGGCAGCGCTCCGCGGCGTGCCACCAGAGGAGTATATGGCAATGGTTTTCATTACCAAGACGGAGGTCTCAGGGCAGGAGCGACCGCTCCCGCCGGATTGATAATGGGATCCATTTCCATATAGCCTCGCCGCACCCCCTCCCCAGACCTCGAGGAGATCCCTGATGGCCGTCCCGAAGCGGAAGATGTCCCGCAGCAACACCCGCCACCGCCGCGCCCAGTGGAAGGCGACCACCCCCCAGCTCGTCCCCGTCACCGTGGACGGGTCGGTGTACCAGGTGCCGCAGCGCCTGGTGAAGGCGTACGAGCGCGGCCTGCTCCGGCCGGAGGGCTGAGCCCCATGACGCCCACCGAGCGGCTCCCCGTGACCGTGCTCTCCGGATTCCTCGGCGCGGGGAAGACCACCCTCCTGAACCACGTCCTCGGCAACCGCGAAGGACTGCGGGTCGCGGTCATCGTCAACGACATGAGCGAGGTCAACATCGACGCCGCGCTCGTGCGCGGCGGTGAGGCCGCCCTGTCCCGCACCGAGGAGCGGCTGGTCGAGATGACCAACGGGTGCATCTGCTGCACCCTGCGCGACGACCTCCTGGAGGAGGTCGACCGGCTGGCACGCGAGGGCCGGTTCGACCATCTCCTCATCGAGTCCAGCGGCATCTCCGAACCCATGCCGGTGGCCGCCACCTTCTCCTTCCCCCGGGACGACGGGGCCACCCTCGGTGACCTCGCCCGCCTCGACACGATGGTGACCGTCGTGGACGCCGCGAACTTCCTGCCGGAGCTGGACGGCGGCGACGAACTCGCCGAGCGCGGCCTCGCCCCCTACGAGGACGACGAGCGGACGGTCAGTGATCTCCTGGTGGACCAGGTCGAGTTCGCGGACGTCATCGTCCTGAACAAGCTCGACCTGGTCGGTCCTGACGAGGCCCGCCGGCTTCGCGCCACCCTCTCCCGGCTCAACCCCGAGGCGCGTGTCGTTCCCGCCGTACGCGGACGCGTGCCGCTCGAACAGGTCATGGGCACAGGACTGTTCGACGTCGAACGGGCCCAACAGGCCCCCGGGTGGGTCAAGGAGCTGAACGGCGACCACGTGCCGGAGACCGAGGAGTACGGCATCTCCTCGCTGGTGTACCGCTCCGGGCTGCCGTTCCACCCGGGCCGGCTGTGGACCTTCGTCACCAAGGGGATGGACAGCGGAACCTACGGGCGCGTGCTGCGCTCCAAGGGCTTCTTCTGGCTCGCCACCCGGCCCCGGGTGACCGGACTGTGGTCGCAGGCCGGCGCCGTCGCCCGGTTCGAGCCCTCGGGCGCCCGCGGCCCGGAGACCGCGCAGGGGCAGGAGCTGGTCTTCATCGGCACGGGACTGCGCGCCGACGCCCTGAGCGCGGCTCTGGACGCCTGCCTCCTGGCACCGGGCGAGCCCGTACCCGCCGACGACGCCTTCCCCGCGTGGGAGACGTACGGCATCGAGGACGCCTGCGAACACGAGGAGCGGGCGGCCTGAGGGCAGGCGCCACCCCGGCCCGGCGGCCGTCATCGGCGAGGTGAACGAGGCGCACCGTAACGACCGGTCCGCCACCCAGGGCCGCCCCGGTGACACGGGTGGCGCCGAACGAGTGAACTCGCCGGTCCGCGGGCAGGAGGGCGGGCCCTCGGCCGTGGGGGCCGGTGGTCAATGGCCGTCCGAGACCCGCGACCCGGAAGAGGCCTCCCTCGATGCGACGTACCCCCCACCGCCGGCTGTTCGCCGCGACGCTGCTCGTGGCGTCCGTGCTCGCCCCGATGGCGGCCACCCCCGCCACTCCCGTACACGCCGCTCCCGCATCCGCCGCCCGGCACGGTGAGGACGACTGCCCGCCGGGCGGTCTCGGCCCCGAGCTGACCGCCCGGCTGGACAAGTCGATCGAGGACGTCCGCAAGCAGGCGGGCATCCCGGGTGTCGTCGTCGGCCTGTGGATGCCGGGCAAGGGCAGCTACGTCCGTGCGACCGGGGTCGCCGACACCGCCACCCGGCAGCCGATGTTCGCCGACGGCTTCGTCCGGATCGGCAGCGAGACCAAGACCTTCACGGTCACCGCGCTGCTGGAACTCGTCGACGACGGCCGGGTGCGCCTCGACGACCCGATCTCGAAGTACGTCGGACACGTGCCGAACGGCCGCCGGATCACCCTGCGCCATCTGGCCGAGATGCGCAGCGGTCTGTTCCCGTACACCTCCGACCCCGACTTCGACCACGACCTGCTGAGCGACCCGCAGCGCTCGTTCACCCCGCACGAGGTGCTCGCGTACGGCTTCAAGCACAAGAACACCTTCAAGCCGGGCCAGAAGTTCGAGTACTCCAACACCAACCTCGTCCTGCTCGGCCTGGTGGTCGAGAAGGTCAGCGGCCACCGGCTCGCCGACTTCATCCACCAGCGGGTGCTCCGGCCCGCCCGCCTGCACCACACGCTGTTCCCGAAGGGCGCGGAGTTCCCCGAGCCGCACGCGCGCGGCTACACGGACCAGACGCTGAGCGGCGCGGTCGCCGACGCCACGGACTGGAACCCGAGTTGGGCGTGGGCGGCCGGTGCGATGATCTCGAACCTGCACGACCTGCGGCGCTGGGCGAAGGTCCTCGCCACCGGCGAACTGCTGAGCCCCGAGACCCAGGCGCAGCGGCTCAGGACGCTGCCGACCACCTTCCCCGGCACCCGCTACGGTCTCGGCATCTTCGAGACCAACGGATGGATCGGGCACAACGGCTCCATCCCGGGGTACGAGACGGTGACGGTCTACCTGCCGTCGAAGAAGGCCACCATGGTCGTCATGATCAACACGGACGCCCTCCACGAGGGCCAGGAGCCGTCCACCCTGGTCGCCCGTGCGATCACGACCATCGTCACGCCGGAGAACGTCTACGCGGGAGCGGTGGTGCCGCACTGATCGCACCGAAGGCGGCGGCAAACGAAGAGTGGCAAGGGGAGTACTCACCTCTTGCCACTCTTAACTTATAGCGCACAGGGGGGCTTGCGGCAAGGCCCCGGTGGTACCGCAGAATCGCTGATCTCAGCCATCCCCTGCAGAAATGGGAGTCCCATCCCGTGCGTGTGCTTTCGTCGGTGGACCAGTCGTACGGCACGAGCGCCTTCGACCTTCCCGACCGCCTCTCCCCCAAGGCCGACCCGGCGCTGATCGCCGGTGACGAGCAGCACTTCGCGGCCATCGCGAAGAGCCTCGACGAGTCGATCGCGGAACTCTCCGAGCGGCTGGACGCGACGCGCAGGGCGCCCGGCGGCGCGGGCCGGGAGGCGATGGACCGGGACGCGGAGATCCACCGGCTGACCGGCCGCCTGCGCACCCTGCGCCGCTTCGGCCTGGACCTGTGCCTCGGGCGCGTCGTCGGCGAGGACGGCAGCGAGCCCGTGTACGTCGGACGCCTCGGCCTCACCGACAGCACGGGGCACCGGCTCCTCGTCGACTGGCGCTCCCCCGCGGCCGAGCCGTTCTTCGCGGCCACCCACGCCCGCCCGATGGGGCTCGCCAGCCGCCGCAGGTACCGCTGGACCGCCGGCCGGATCAGCGACTACTGGGACGAGGTCTTCACCGCCGACGGCCTGGAGGAGCACGCGGCCCTCGACGACCAGTCCGCGTTCATCGCCAGCCTCGGCGGCAGCCGGTCACCGCGGATGCGCGATGTGCTCTCCACCATCCAGGCCGACCAGGACGCCGTCATCCGGGCGGGCTCGCGCGGCACGCTCGTCGTCGACGGCGGTCCCGGTACGGGGAAGACGGTCGTCGCGCTGCACCGCTCCGCGCACCTCCTCTACGCGGACCCGCGCCTCGGGCACCGCAGGGGCGGCGTGCTGTTCGTCGGCCCGCACCAGCCCTACCTGGCGTACGTCGCCGACGTCCTCCCCAGCCTCGGCGAGGAGGGCGTGCAGACCTGCACCGTGCGGGACCTCGTCGCGGAGGGCGCGAAGGCGGCCGTCGAGCGCGATCCGGAGGTGGCCCGCCTGAAGTCGTCCGCGGACATGGTGCGGGCGATCGAGGCGGCCGTCAGGTTCTACGAGGAGCCGCCGGCCCGGGGGATGACGGTCTCGACCGACTGGGCCGACATCCGGCTGACCGCCGACGACTGGGCCGAGGCCTTCGAGGCGCCGGAGGCCGGTACCCCGCACAACGAGGCGCGGGAGCAGATCTGGGACGAGCTGGGCACGATCCTCCTTGCCAAGCTCGACGGTGAGGTCCCGGAGGAGCAGTTCCGCAGGGCGCTGCGGCAGGACGACGAGCTGGCCGGGGCCCTGCACGGCGCCTGGCCGCTCCTGGAGGCCGCCGACCTCGTCGGAGACCTCTGGTCGGTCCCCGCCTATCTGCGCAGGTGCGCTCCCTGGCTCGACCGCGAGGACGTCCACAGGCTCCAGCGCGCGGACGCCCAGGCCTGGACGGTGTCCGACCTGCCGCTCCTGGACGCGGCGCGGCAGCGGCTCGGCGACCCGGAGGCGGCGCGGCGCCTGCGCCGGCAGCGGGCCACGGTCGCCGCCGAACGCGCGCGCATGGCCGACGTCATCGACAACGTGCTCGCGGCGGACGACGACGGCGAGGGCGCGGTGACGATGCTCCGCGGCCAGGACCTGAAGGACAGCCTGGTCGACGACGCCGCGCTGCCCGGCACCGAACCGGACCTGCTCGCCGGGCCGTTCGCGCACATCGTCGTGGACGAGGCGCAGGAACTGACGGACGCGGAATGGCAGATGCTGCTGCTGCGCTGCCCGTCCCGCAGCTTCACCGTCGTCGGGGACCGCGCCCAGGCCAGGAACGGATTCACGGAGTCGTGGGAGGAGCGGCTCGAACGCGTCGGACTCGACCGGATCACCGTGGCGTCGCTGAGCATCAACTACCGGACGCCGGAAGAGGTCATGGCGGAGGCCGAGCCGGCCATCAGGGCCGCACTCCCCGACGCCAACGTGCCGACGTCCGTCCGCGCCGCCGGCATCCCGGTCGTCCACGGATCCGTGACGGACCTCGACACGGTCCTCGACGACTGGCTCGCCGCCAACGCCGACGGGACCGCGTGCGTCATCGGCGCCCCCCGGTTCCGGCCCACGTCCCGCGTCCGGTCGCTGACCCCGTCGCTGTCGAAGGGCCTGGAGTTCGACCTCGTCGTCCTCGTCGACCCGGACGCCTTCGGCGAGGGGATCGAGGGAGCGGTCGACCGCTATGTCGCGATGACCCGCGCGACCCGGCAGCTCGTCGTCCTCACCAGTTCCTGATGAGTTCCCGACGCGGTCCCGACGAGCTCGTCACGGCGGGCTCGTCACGGGCGGGCTCGTCACGGCGGGCGGGCCCACGCCCGAAGGGGCGGCCGGGCCTGGCTCCGTGGGGCGAACCGGTGGGGTGCGTGGGCGCGCCACGGCCGATCCTGCGATGAGATGACGTATCGATGGGTTCATGACTCACACATGCGAACCCACCACGGCATCCGTTCCCGGCGACCCGGGCGTTCCCTGTGGGGAGTGCCCCGAGGTCGCGTCGCTCGTCGCACCGTACCTGCGCATCATCCGTTCCGCGCTTCCCCCCGTGGAGGCGGAACGATTCTTCGTACGGGCCCTGGACGCGCACGAGGAGGAACGGCGCCGGGACGGGGCGCTTCAGCTCGGGTTCAGCGCGTACCTCTGGGACGGTCTCGGTGACAGCTGGGGCAAGTCCCTGGCGCACACCTCCGCCTGGGAGGCCATGCAGGCCATCCGCCACCTCGTCCGCAAGGCGCCCCGCGCCGACCTCGCCGCCTACCTGCGCCTCGGGCTCCGGCACGCCCGCGAACTCGGCACCGGCTCCCCCGGCCGGACTCCGGTGGCCGTGGGCGCCTGACACCTCAGCGGCCGGGCCGCCCCGTCCAGGCGTCCGCGCCGGGGTCGGTGCCCTCGGCGCGGGACGCGAGCCGGTCGACGTAGTGCTGCCAGCCCTCGGCGTGTTCCTCACAGGCCTCCGTGGAAGGGAGGCCGCTGTGGATCAGCCGGAGGAGCGTGCCCTCCGGCTCGGCACGCAGGGTGATCTCGACCGTGCTGGAGCCGGGTGCCACGGGCGTCGGCCCCGACTCCCAGGTACCGGAGGCGGGTGCGGCGTCTGCGGGATCCGGCTCCCATCCCCAGCTGAAGACGATCCGTCCGGGCGGGTCGACGGTGATGAAACGGCCGGACGCGACGGCGGCGCCGGTGACCCGGGTGCGGTAGGAGCCGCCCGGCTCGAAGGAGAACGTGCCGTCGACGCCCATCCAGGACAGCCACTTCTCACGGTCGGAGAGCAGGCCGAAGACCGTCTCGGGGCGGGCGGCGATGTGCCGTTCCAGGGTGACCGTGTCCATGGGCGTCGGGAGGACCGAGGAGACGGAAGGGGGCGGGGAGACGGAAGGGGGCGGGGACTCCGTTGAGGCCGGAGGGACCAGAGGGGTCGGGGGAACGGGTGGGACGGGAGGGATCAGAGGGGTTGCAGGGTCGGGAGTGATCACGGGGTCTTGAGTGGTCGGGGGGCCCTGAGGGGTCGAAGGGTCCGGAGTGATCGGGGGCTCCGGAGGGATCGAGGGGTCCGGAGGACTCAGGGGGTCTGGAGGGTTCGTCATCAGGGCTTCTCGCTTCGCTCGCCCGGGGGACGGCCGCCCGGCGGCCCCCGCACATCCCGGTCCACGGCCCTGTCCGGAACCGCTCGGCCCCCTCCTTGCGCAGCGTAACCAGAGACGCGTCCGGCAGCACCTCGAGCCGCCGTGACCGCCGGTGGGCCCGTTCTCCGGACACGGAATGTCGAAACCTCGGGTGCAGGTCTGGACCCAAGGCTTGCCAGACGCTCATGTTTACGTAAACATGAGCGTACGCGCGAGACGCAGCGACGCAGCGCACCGCACCCCAGTACAGGAGTCGCCCACCCATGCCCGTTCTCCAGACAGACAAGGCCGGTTTCCTGCTCGACGGCCGACCCTTCCGGCTCCTGTCCGGCGGACTGCACTACTTCCGGGTCCACCCCGAACAGTGGGCCGACCGGCTGCGCAAGGCCCGCCTCATGGGCCTCAACACCGTCGAGACGTACGTCCCCTGGAACCTCCACCAGCCACGGCCCGACACCTTCCGCATGGACGGCGGCCTCGACCTGCCGCGCTTCCTCGACCTCGCCGCCGCCGAGGGCCTGCACGTGCTGCTGCGGCCCGGCCCGTACATCTGCGCCGAGTGGGAGGGCGGCGGCATCCCCTCCTGGCTGCTCGCCGAACCGGACATCCGGCTGCGCTCCCGCGACCCCCGGTTCCTCGCCGCCGTCGACGACTACCTCGACCGGCTCCTCACCCCGCTGCGGCCGTACCTCGCCTCGCGGGGCGGGCCCGTCATCGCCGTACAGGTGGAGAACGAGTACGGGGCGTACGGCGACGACACCGCGTACCTGGAGCACACCGCCGACTCCCTGCGCCGCCGCGGGGTCGACGTGCCCCTCTTCACCTGCGACCAGCCGGTGGACCTGGAGCGCGGCGCGCTGCCCGGCGTGCTCGCCACCGCCAACTTCGGCAGCCGTTCGGCCCACCACCTCGCCGCCCTGCGCGCCGCGCGCCCCGAGGGGCCGCTGATGACGACGGAGTTCTGGATCGGCTGGTTCGACCGCTGGGGCGCCCACCACGTGGTCCGCGACGCGGACCGGGCGGCCGAGGAGCTGGACGAACTCCTCGCCACCGGCGCCTCGGTGAACTTCTACATGTTCCACGGCGGCACCAACTTCGGCTTCACCAACGGCGCCAACGACAAGGGCACCTACCGCCCCACCGTCACCTCCTACGACTACGACTCCCCGCTCGACGAGGCCGGCGACCCGACGGCGAAGTTCACCGCGTTCCGCGAGGTCATCGCGAAGTACGCCCCCGTCCCGAGCGAGCCCGTACCGGCGCCCGGCCCCAAACTCGCCCTGCCGGCCGTCGCGTTGACGGACAGCGCCGCACTGCTGACGCACGCGGCCGCGCTCGCCCCCACGACCGTTGAGTCGCGCCGCCCGCTCACGATGGAGGAGCTGGAGCAGGACTTCGGCTTCGTCCTCTACGAGACCGCGCTGCCCGTCAGGGGCCCCGCGCTCCTGGAGATCGAGCACGTCCGCGACCGCGCCCAGGTCTTCGTCGACGGGCAGCCCGTGGGCGTGCTGGAGCGCGAGCAGCACGAGCACGCCCTGACGTTCACGGTGCCCCGGGCCGGCAGCGTCCTCACCGTCCTCGTCGAGAACCAGGGCCGGGTGAACTACGGCCAGGGCATCCACGACCGCAAGGGGCTGCCGGGCAAGGTCCTCCTGGACGGCGTCGAGCTCGTGGGCTGGACGAACCGCCCGCTGCCGCTGCCAGGGCCGGAGGGCATACCCTTCGCGCCCACCACGGCGACGCCCGTCGGCCCGGCCTTCCACCGGGGCTTCTTCGAGGTCACCGAAACCGCCGACTCCTTCCTGCACCTCGACGGCTGGACCAAGGGCAACGCCTGGCTCAACGGCTTCCCGCTGGGCCGCTACTGGTCCCGGGGCCCGCAGCGCTCGCTGTACGTCCCGGCTCCGGTGCTGCGTCCCGGCCGGAACGAGCTGGTCGTCCTGGAGCTCCACGGCGCCCACCGGGCCCGTACGGTCGCGTTCCGCGAGACGCCGGACCTCGGCCCCACGGAGGAGTAGGACCTCCCGCGAGCAGCCGTACGAAGGGGCCGGGCACCGATACGACATCGGCGCCCGGCCCCTTCGGGCGGTGCGGCGGTCCGTCAGCCCAGCCGCAGCTGCTGGTTCGCGCCGTCGTTGCAGGGGTACTGGCGCAGGGCCACCCCGTCGGCCGTGGAAGCTCCGGCCACGTCGAGGCACTTGGAGCTGTGGCGGGCGACCAGCGTGACATGGCCCGCGGCGGCCGTCCGCACCGCCCACTCCTGGTTCCGGCCGCCGTTGCACGCGTACTGGAACACCTGGGCGCCGTCGGCGGCCGAAGAGCCGCTGACGTCCAGGCACTTGCCGCTGTGCCGGGCGACGACGCTCACGTAGCCGGTCGCGGTGGGCCGGAGCGACCACTGCTGGTTCGCTCCGCCGTTGCACCCGTACTGCACGACGGACGAGCCGTCCGCGGTCGAAGCGCCCGACACGTCAAGGCACTTGGAGCTGTGCCGGAACACCGGGGTCTGCCAGGGGGCGGTCACGGCCGTACGGAACGTCCAGGACTGGTTGGTACCGGTGGTCGGCCGGTAGACGCCCGCCTCGGCCCCGTCGTGCGTCGCCGCGCCGAAGACGTCCAGGAGGAGTCCCGAGGCGCTGTTGACGAGGGTGGCGTGGCCGTCGCCCGTGGTCGAGAGCATCCACTGCTGCTCGGTGCCGGTTCCGGGGGCCGCGAAGCCCAGCGCGCCGGCGGAGACGGCGAGCGCCCTGCCCGTCCTGGCGTTGGTCACCCGGTACGCGGCCGTGCTGCTCCAGTCGTCCGCCGCGAACTTGGTGAACGTCCACTGCTGTGCGGTGTCCGCCGGGTTCGACGTGCGCTGCACCGGCAGGTCCGTACCCGCGACGGTGCTGACGGCGAGGGCCATCCCGCTGTGGTCGTTGAGGATCTGCCGGGCCGCGCCGACGGGCGCACCGGTGGCGGCGGCGTTCACTCCCGTGACGCCGGGGAGGACGAAGGTGGTGACGGAGCCCGCGCCGGCGGTGGTCCTCAGCGTCCGCCCCGCCGTGGTGAGGTCCGTGCCGCGCTGGACGTTCCGGGTGGCGTCGGTGGTGTACCGCTCGACGGTTCCGCCGACGGTCCGGAAGCCGTCGAGGTCGAGCGTGAGCTCGCGTGCGGTGCCACCGCGGTTGGTGTGGACGAGGACGAGTCCCTGGCCGCCGGGGCGGACCGCGGCGAGCGTGTCGGGGTCGTCGGTGGTGACGACCCGCGCGCCGGGCCGGACGAAGCGGCTGTACTGCGCCATCGCCCAGTACTTCTTGTTCTTGCGCAGCGGCTCGGTCGCGGCGTCGGTGGGGGTGAAGTCGGTCTGGATCAGCCCCCAGTTGGAGTTCTCGCGGTCCGGGGTCATGTTCTCGTAGTCCTCGACGGCCTGCCACAGGACCCAGGCGCTCGGCTCCAGCTCCCTGATGTCGTCGTTGATCCGGCGGGTCAGGTCGAGCGCGGGGCTCATGTCGGTGAAGCTCTGGCCGACGCTGCCGCCGAGGTCCACCTCGGACATCCACAGCGGGGTCCGCTCGCCCTTGGCGATGTCCCGGACCCCCGTGCGGCCGTTCGTCCCGTACGTGTGGGTGTTGACGCGTCCGACGGCGTCGCGGACGGCCGGGGCGTACTGCTCCCAGTTCGCCCGCGCCAGCGCCGGGTTGGTCTCGTCCATGGCGGCGATCGGGGTGGCGACGCCCCGGGCGTCGAGGGCCGCGCGCAGCGTCGTGATCATGCGGGCCTGTGAGGCGGGATCCCAGTGGGAGCCCTCCTGCCGGCCGCCCGCCTTCCAGTAGTTCGTGTTCGGCTCGTTCACCGGGGAGACGGAGTCGAAGGTGACGCCCGAGCCCTGCTCGGCGCGGCGGAGCGAGCCGGCCAGGTAGGCGGCGAACCGCTCGTACTGGTCGGAGCGGAGGTTGTCCTGCCAGGGATCCGTGGCGCCCGACACCAGCCCGCTGCGGGTCATGAAGTACGGCGCCGAGTTGGAGAACGCCTCGAAGGTGTCGGCGCCCCGGGCCTTGGCTGCGGAGAGCCACCAACGCTGATTGGCGTCGGCCTGGGCGTTCCAGTGGGCCGGGTTCTCCGGGTCCCACCAGTCGGGGGACTCGGCTCCCGGCCGGTTCCAGTAGCCGGGCACGGCGCCCCCGGCCCGCATGTAGGGGGTGGCCTCGGGGCTGTCGCCGCCGCCGATGTTGTAGCGGGCGACGGTGAAGCCGAGGCCGTCGGCGCCGTAGAGGGCGTCGGCGAGGGCGTTGCGCTGCGCGTCGGGCCAGCCGCCGGTGACGTTGGCGAACCAGGCGAGGGCAGTGCCCCAGCCCTCGAAGGCCGGCTGCTGGTAGCCGGGGTCGGGGCGGACGGTCAGCGCCTGCCCGGCGCTTTCGGCGGCCACGGAGGTCACGGGCGTGAGGCCGGTCGCGAGGAGCGCGGCCACGGCGGCGGCGCCCAGGACGGCACCGCTCCTGCGTACGCGCGTGGGGGGTCGTTCACGGGTGGGACGCAAGGTGGATCTCCATGAGTCGGCCGCGGGGCGGGCAGGCCCCGACGAGGGGGGTGGGGCCCGCCCGGTGCGGTGGGGCTTGGGGTTGGGGTTGGGGTTGGGGTTGGGGTTGCGGCTGCGGCTGCGGCTGCGGCTGCGGCTGCGGCTGCGGCTGCGGCTGCGGCTGCGGCTGCGGACGGTGTCAGGCGGCCGTGCGGACCCACTTCTGGTTGGCGCCGCCGTTGCACGTCCACTGGATGAGCGGCGTGCCGTCACTGGTGGACGTGTTCATGACGTCGAGGCACTTGCCGCTCCGCACGGCGGCCAGCTGCACGGTGCCGCCGGATCCGGTCACACTCCACTGCTGGGCGGTCGTACCGTCGCAGGGGTGCTGGACGATCCCGGCGCCGTCGGCGGTCGAACCGTCCCGCGCGGCAAGGCACTTGCCGCTGTACCGGGCCACGATCTGCACCCGGTTGTCCCCGGCGGACTTGAGCCAGAACTGCTGGTTGACGCTGTTCGCGCAGCCCCACTGGATGAGGGCGGCGCCGTCGGCGGTGGAACGGTCGGCCACGTCGGCGCACTTGCCGCTGTGCGAGGCGGTCAGCGTCTCCCACGTACCGAGGCCCCGCACCGTGCCGGCCGCCGTGTCCACGGAGATCTGCGGGGAGTAGTTCATCGTCATGGTGGTGGCGGTGGGGAACTCCAGCGGGAGCCAGACGTACTGGGAGTCGTTGACCGTCCCGCCCATCGAGTTGCCCCAGCGGTCGCCCATGTAGAGGTACGAGGTTCCCGAGGTGCCCTGCACGGGCAGGACGTACGCGGTCTGGGTGCCGTACGTCGTCCGGTCGCCGATGTCCTTCAGACCGCTCCAGGAACCGGTGACGCTGGACGCGGTGCCGTACTTCTGCTGGTTGGGGGACCAGCCGGTGGCACCGGAGGTGAGCAGGAAGTAGACGCCGCCGCGCTTGAACATCGCGGGGGCCTCCCGCCACTGGCCGGCCCACAGCTTCTGCACCTGGGCGTCGATGGCCGTGTAGTCCGGGGTCAGGCGGTAGACGTGCAGGTCCGCGTTCTCGTTGGCGGCGGAGATCATGTAGCCGGTGCCGTCGGTGTCGACGAACGTGGTGATGTCACGGGACATGTGCCCCAGCGGCCGGAAGCTGCCCTTCCAGGTGTAGTCGCCGTCGACGGTCGAGGAGACCGCGACCGCGGCCCGCGCCTCGTGGTAGTCGTGGGCGTTCTCCTTGTGCATCCACATCACGAACTGGCCGGTGGCCTCGTTGTGGACGACCTTGGGCCGCTCGATGTTGGCGCTCTGGAGCTCCGGGTGGGTCGCCTGTGTCAGGACGTGGTTGCGGAACTCCCACGTCTTCAGGTCGGTGGAGCGGTAGGCGGAGACGTACCGGAAGGTGTTGTCGGCGTTGCGGTTCTCGCCGAACCAGTAGTAGTGGTCGCCGACCTTGACGACCCCGCCGCCGTGGGCGTGGACGGGGTTGCCCTGCGGGTCGGTGAACTGGGTGGCGTTGGTGACGGTCACCGCGGCGGCGTGGGCCGTGCCGAGGCCGCCGAGAAGGGAGAGGAGGACGGCACAGAGCGCGGTGAGCGCCGTGAACGTCCCCGGGAAGGTGCGTCGCATGATCGCGTACCTCGTGGCTGGGGATGGAGTGAAGGCGGGCCGGCACGGACGCGCCTGGGGCGCGGGGAGCCGGCCGGAGCGTGATCGGGCACGCCGAGGGGACGCGTGCCGTGGGTGGCGTACGAACTGGGGGTGCCGTGGCGCTGTGGTGCCCTGGGAGATGGCGCGACGGAGGATGCCTTGGTGTCCCGGTCGCCATGTGACCGCCGTGTGACGCGGAGGTGCCACCCTTCCATGTTCGCGTTAACACGGGCGCTTCGGGGGAGAGTCTGGGAGGGGCGAATCGGACTGTCAAGGAGTCGGACGACATCCGTCGAGGGTTTGACCCACCCTCATGTTTGCGTCAACATGCACGCAGTACGGTTGCCCGCGCGCGCGGTCGGCCTACGGCCTGATTCACCTGGTCCAAGGGGCAGGCCCTGGTTCCCTGCGGAAGGTCGCGTACGTGGTGACGGAGAAGAGGCCGGCCGGGCAGACAGTGGAGGCCGGGCAGAGGGATGCGGCCGCGCGGAGAGGTACGGCCGCGCGGGGAGCGGCGGGAGCGGCGGTCGGACAGCAGGTGGCCGAGAAGCCGCCGGCGGCGGCGAAGAGACCGAAGTCCCCGCGCTCACGACCCGCCCGGCAGTGGCCCTCCATGGCCGACGTCGCCACGATGGCGGGCGTCTCCTCGCAGACCGTGTCACGGGTGGCGAACAACCGCGAGAACGTCGACGCGAGCACCCGACAGAAGGTCCTCTCCGCCATGCAGGTGCTCGGCTATCGCCCGAACACGGCGGCCCGCGCCCTGGTCACCGGCCGGTTCGGCGCCCTGGGCGTCGTCAGCTTCGACGTCGGCGCGCACGGCAACGCCCGTACGCTCGCCGCCATCGCCGACGCCGCCCGCGAGGCCGACTTCTCCGTCAACTTCATGGGTGTACGGGCGCAGACCGAGGCCGCCGTCCGCCGGGCGTTCCAGCATCTGATGCTGCAGTCGGTCGACGGCATCGTGCTCGTCGAGTCGCAGATGCTCGACACCCCCTCCCTCCATCTGCCGCCGTCCATGCCGGTGGTCGTCGCCGACGGCGACACCGGCCACCGCTATTCCAACGTCGACTTCGACCAAGCCCACGGCGCGCACAGCGTGGTGAGCCACCTCCTGGGCCTCGGCCATCGCACGGTCTGGCATCTGGCGGGCCCGCGCGACTCGTTCGCCGCGCGCCGGCGGGCCGAGTCCTGGCACCGGACCCTGGCGAACGCGGGCGCGCCCGTCCCCCCGGTGCTCTACGGCGACTGGTCGGCGGAATCCGGCTACCGGGCCGGCCTCGGCGTCGCCCGCCGCCCCGAGGTCACCGCCGTCTTCGCCGCCAACGACCAGATGGCCCTGGGGATGCTGCGGGCGCTGCACGAGTCGGGACGGGACGTACCCGGGGACATCAGCGTGGCCGGGTTCGACGACATCGCCGAGGCCGCGTACCTCCATCCGCCCCTGACCACGGTCCACCAGGACTTCGAGGTGGTCGGAAGGCACTGCGTCTCGCTACTGCTCGACCAGATCGAGGGCCGCACGGACGGCCCCCGTCGCCGGGCCGTCGAACCCGTCCTGGTGATCCGCTCCAGCACGGCGCCGCCGCCCCCGGGCGCGTCGGCGTGACGGGTCGGCGTGACCGCGTCGGCGTGACCGGGTCGGCGTGACCGGGTCGGGGTGACGGTCCGGTCGGGGTGACGGTCCGACGGGGCGGTCCGATGGGGCGGTCCGGCGGCGGGGATCGGGTATCCGATATCCAATATCGGATACCCGGTGCTCATCTTCGGTGTCCGATATCCAATATTCGAATCTTGTATCCGATATCAGAAGGGTCAGCGCCCCGCCCCTCAACCCCGCCCCGGCACCCCCGTGCTCGCCCGCTCCACGAGTACCGTCGGGACGAGCCGTACCCCTGTCACGGTCTCCCCGCGCAGTTCGCGCAGCACCGCGTCCACGCACCACTCCCCCACCTGCGCGAAGTCCTGGCGCACGGTCGTCAGCGGCGGGATGAAGGAGGACGCCTCCGCGATGTCGTCGAAGCCGACGACGCTCACGTCCTCCGGTACGCGCCTGCCCTGTTCGTGGAGGGCTCGGAGCACGCCTAGGGCCATCTGGTCGTTGGCCACGAACACCGCCCGGCAGTCGGTTTCGGCGGCGAGCCGCAGGCCCGCCTCGTAGCCGGACTCGGCGGTCCAGTCGCCTCGAAGAAGCGGGGGCACCTGCCGTCCCTCCTCGCGCAGGGCGGCCTGCCAGGCCTCCGCGCGGCGGCCCGCCGCGAAGGACTCCTCGGGTCCTGCCACGTGCCAGACCGTGGCGTGGCCGAGGTCGAGCAGGTGCCGGACGGCCGCCCGGGCGCCCTGTCGCTGATCGGTGTCCACGACGGGGAAGCGGCCGGTGGCGTCGGAGTCGACCACGACGACCTTGACGTGCGGAGGGAGGGTGAGAGCCGCGGTGTCGAGCAGGTGGACCTCCATGATGAGGACGACGGCGTCGACGGCGAGTTCGTCGAGCCGGGTGAAGGCGCCCTTCACGTTGTCCTGGGTCGGCGCGTCGAGCGGGATGAGGGTGACGGCGTATCCCGCGCGGGAGGCGGATCCGGCGATGGCCTCCAGGGTGCGGACGTTGCCCGTGCTGGACAGGCCCATGGTGATCACGCCGATGGCGCGGAACTCGCCGCGCTTGAGGGCGCGGGCCGCGCTGTTGGGCCGGTAGCCGAGCTGTTTCATGGCGTCCAGCACCTTGGCGCGGGTGCTCTCGACGACGGCCGCGTCGCCGTTGGAGACGCGGGAGACGGTCTGCGAGGAGACCCCCGCGAGCTGGGCGACGTCCGCCATGGAGACCCGCTTCGGTCTGCCCCGCACCCCGCGCGGCCCGTCACTCCCGGCCGCCGCCGACCGGCCGCCCGCAGCACTTCCGGCCGCCCCCGACCGGCCGGCCGCACTCCCGCCCGCAGCGCTACCAGCCGCCGCTGAGCGGTCGGCCGCAGCCCCGCCCGCAGCACTTCCGGCCGCCCCCGAACGCCCGCCCGCGGTCTCGGCCGCGCGCGCGGCCGAACCCCCGGCCGCACCCCCACCCGTGGGCCCGTCCGCACCCGCGCCCACAGCCCCTGCCGTACTCCCCGCCATGTCCTTCTCCGCCACCGATTCCCTCTCATTCGCCGCTGCTTCACGCTTGACGCCCCCCAGCGGGAGTGTCACCATCACGCTACCGATGATTACGTAAACATTTCTCGTCGGCCAGCCCTCGCGAGGCCGGTTCCCGGCCGCCAGGCCCGTACGTCTCGCTCACATCCCACCTCGTCCTCCTCCTGCACCGCTCCCGTCTCCGGACCGCTCGGTCACCGACGCAAGGACCCCCGCCATGACGCTCCTGTCGACGCGCGCTACGGCAGCACCACCGCCCCGCCCACGAGCCCGTTTCCGTCTCCGCAAGGAGGCCCTCGTGGGCTGGGGCTTCGCCGGCCCGTTCGTCGCGGTCTTCGGCCTGGTGTTCCTCGCGCCGATCGGATACGCCCTCTATCTGAGCCTCTTCCAGGACCGGCTCATCGGCGGCACCTCCTTCGTCGGCCTCGACAACTACGGCAAAGCGCTCACCGACCCCCGCTTCTGGGAGGGACTGACCCGCGTCGGCCTCTTCCTCCTGGTCCAGGTGCCGGTCATGCTGGGCATCGCCCTCTTCGCGGCCCTCGCGATCGACAGCGGCCGCCTCTACGGCAAGACCTTCTTCCGCGTCGCGATCTTCCTCCCCTACGCCGTCCCCGCCGTCGTCGCCAGCCTCATCTGGGGCTTCATGTACGGCACGCAGTTCGGCCTCGTCGGCAACATCAACGACGCCTTCGGCGTCACGCTGCCGAACCCGCTCTCCCCCTCCCTGGTCCTCGCCTCCATCGGCAACATCGTGACCTGGGAGTTCGTCGGCTACAACATGCTGATCTTCTACTCCGCGCTCAAGGTCGTGCCCCGCTCGCTCTACGAGGCCGCCGCCATCGACGGCGCGGGCGAGTGGCGGGTCGTCACCGCCATCAAACTGCCGGCCATCCGCAGCGCGCTCGTCATCGCCACCATCTTCTCGATCATCGGCAGCTTCCAGCTCTTCAACGAGCCCAGCATCCTCCAGAAGCTCGCCCCCAACGCGATCACCAGCGACTTCACCCCCAACGTCTACACCTACTCGCTGTCCTTCTCCGGCCAGCAGCACAACTACGCGGCGACCGTGGCGATCGTGATGGGTGTCCTCACGGCGATCATCGCCTACGCGGTCCAGCTGCGCGGCATGCGGAAGGGCTGACCCGATGACCACCTCCCTCCCCACGGCGGCCCCCGGCTCCGCCGAACCGGCCGGCCGCACCCCGGCGGCCTCCACCCGGGCCGCGTCCGGCACCACCACGTCGAAGCGCCGTGAGCGGCGGCTCCCGCACACCCCGCTCAACCCCCGCCCGAGCATCCCGCTGACCCTCGTGGCCGGTCTGGTCCTCGTCTACACCCTGCTCCCGCTCGCCTGGCTGGTCGTCAACGCCACCAAGGACCAGAACGGACTGCTCGACTCCTTCGGGCTGTGGTTCGCCGACGACACCCACTTCTGGGACAACATCGGCCGCACCCTCACCTACGACGACGGCGTCTTCGTCCGCTGGCTGCTCAACACCCTGCTGTACGTCACCGCCGGCGCGGGCGGCGCCACCGTCCTCGCCGTCCTCGGGGGCTACGCGCTCGCCACGTACGACTTCCCCGGCCGCAGAGCCGTCTTCGCCGTGGTCCTCGGCGCGGTGGCCGTCCCCGGTACCGCCCTCGCCGTCCCGACCTTCCTCATGTTCAGCAACATGGGGCTGACGAACACCCCGTGGGCGGTGATCATCCCGTCCCTGATCTCGCCCTTCGGGCTCTACCTGATGTGGGTGTTCGCCGCCGAGGCCGTCCCGACGGAACTCCTCGAAGCCGCCCGCATCGACGGCTCCGGGGAACTGCGCACCTTCTTCACGATCGCGCTGCCGCTGCTGATGCCCGGCACCGTCACCGTCCTGCTGTTCTCGATGGTCGCGACCTGGAACAACTACTTCCTACCGCTGATCATGATCAAGGACCCCGACTGGTACCCCCTGACCCTCGGCCTCAACGCCTGGAACGCCCAGGCGCAGACCGCCGGCGGCCAGGCCGTGTTCGACCTCATCATCACGGGCTCCCTGCTGACGATCGTCCCGATCGTGGCCGTCTTCCTGCTGCTCCAGCGGTACTGGCAGTCCGGCCTGGCCGCGGGGAGCGTCAAGGAATGACCGCCCGTCCCTGACCCACCCCCTCTCGGAAGCCCCCTCCCAGGAAGTCCCCTCCCCCGAAAGTCCCCTCCCCCAGAAGTTCCCTCCCCGCCCGCACCATCGACCAGGAGCACCTCCATGAGCACGCACACCACCCGCAGACTGCTCGCCGCCCTCGCCGTCGTCTCCACGCTCGCGCTCACCGCCACGGCCTGCGGCTCCGACGCCTCGGACGCGGGTGCCGGCGGCAGCGGTCCGAAGGACATCGCCGCCGCGCTGGAGAAGGGCGGAAAGGTGACCGTGTGGGCCTGGGAGCCCACGCTCAAGAAGGTCGTGGAGGACTTCGAGAAGAAGTACCCGAAGGTCGACGTCGAGCTGGTCAACGCCGGTACCGGCGACAAGCAGTACACCGCCCTGCAGAACGCGATAGCGGCCGGCTCCGGCGCCCCCGACGTGGCGCAGGTCGAGTACTACGCCCTCGGCCAGTTCGCCATCGGCAAGTCCGTCGAGGACCTCTCCTCCTACGGCGCCCAGAAGTACGGCACGACGTTCACCAAGGGCCCCTGGAACGCCGTCACCGACGACCAGGCCATCCACGCGCTGCCCATGGACTCGGGCCCCATGGCGTTCTTCTACAACAAGAAGGTCTTCGACAAGCACGGCATCGATGTCCCCACCACCTGGGACGAGTACGTGGAGGCCGCCCGCGCCCTCCACAAGGCCGACCCGAAGATCTTCATCACCAACGACACCGGCGACGCCGGCGCCACCACCAGCCTGATCTGGCAGGCCGGCGGCCGCCCCTACAAGGCCGACGGCACCGACATCACCATCGACTTCGACGACCAGGGCGTCAGCAGGTACACCGCCACCTGGCAGAAGCTCCTCGACGAGAAGCTCCTCGCGCCGACCACCTCGTGGAGCGACGCCTGGTACAAGGGCCTGGCCGACGGTTCGATCGCCACCCTCTCCATCGGCGCGTGGATGCCGGCCAACCTCACCTCCGGCGTCGCCTCCGCGTCCGGCGACTGGCGGGTCGCCCCGCTGCCGCAGTGGACGAAGGGCGACAGGACGAGCGCCGAGAACGGCGGCAGCTCGCTCGCCGTGCCGAAGGCCGCCAAGAACAAGGAACTGGCCTACGCCTTCACCGAGTTCGCCACCACCGGCGCCGGCGCGAGCAGCCGGGTCGCCGCGGGCGCCTTCCCCGCCACCCGCGCCGACCTGGAGTCGAAGACGTTCCTCGACGCCGAGTTCCCGTACTTCGGCGGCCAGAAGGCCAACCAGATCTTCGCCCAGTCCGCCCGTGACGTCGGCGCCGACTGGTCCTACCTGCCGTACCAGGTGTACGCGAACTCGATCTTCAACGACACCGTCGGCAAGGCGTACGTGTCCCCGACCAAGCTCTCCGAGGGCCTGAAGGCGTGGCAGGAGGCGAGCGTCACGTACGGCAACGAGCAGGGCTTCACGGTCAACGAGTAGCCGGAAGCCGGCGTGCCCCTACGCGTACTGGGCGATCTGGATCAGGTTGCCGCAGGTGTCGTCCAGGATGGCGACGGTGACGGGGCCCATGTCCACGGGCTCCTGGGTGAAGCGGACGCCGAGTCCGCGCAGCCGCTCGTACTCGGCGCGCACGTCGTCCACGGCGAAGGACGTGAGCGGGATGCCGGCCTCGACCAGCGCCTTCTTGTACGTCTGGGCGGCGGGGACGGCGGTGTCGGGCTCCAGGACGAGTTCGACGCCTTCGGGGTGCTCGGGCGACACGACCGTCAGCCAGCGGTACTCGCCGAGGGGGACCTCCGTCTTCTTCACGAAACCCAGCACGTCGGTGTAGAAGCGCAGGGCCCTCTCCTGGTCGTCGACGAGGAGGCTGGCCAGGTTGATCCTCATGGGTGCTCTCCGGCGGGTGGTTCGGGTGTTCGGATCGTGGAACTTCTAGCATCCCTGCCCGCTCGCGGCGGCGGGACGCGCCGGGACCCGCCGCGCCGGGGTCCCGGTCGTCGCGACCGGAGCACGCGCGCGTAGCGTGACGGTGTCGGCTCCGTCGTCTCTCACCACTGGAGATCGCCTGTGTCCAGCGCTGCCCCGACCCGTACCGCCGTCGTGGAATCCCTCATGGAGCGCTTCCCCGGGATCCCGCCGGAGGCCGTGTTCAAGGAGGACCTGCTGCGCGGCGGGCTCGCCTTCGACCCGGCCGCGCTGAGCGGCAACGAGGGGGGCGAGGTGAAGCCGAAGTCGTACTTCATCTTCTCCTTCGACCACCGCACGCTGCCGGAGCTGGGCGAGGCGGCGCTGAACCGCCCGCCGGAGGAGATCGTGCTCACCGGCGGGCCGTACGGTCTGCGCCGCACGGTGGTGTCGGTGCGGGTCAACCCCTCCTCGCCGTACCGGGTGGCGCCGGACGCCGACGGGGCGCTCGCGCTGTTCCTCGACGGGGTCCGGATCGCCGACGTCGGTCTGCCGCCGATGCCGGAGTACTACCGGCACCCTCTCTCGAACGGCAAGTCGGTGATGGAGGTCGCGCCGACGATCCAGTGGGGCTACCTGATCTATCTGACGGTCTTCCGGGTGTGCCAGTACTTCGGCGCCAAGGAGGAGTGCCAGTACTGCGACATCAACCACAACTGGCGTCAGCACAAGGCGGCGGGGCGCCCGTACACCGGGGTGAAGCCGGTCGACGAGGTCCTGGAGGCCCTGGAGATCATCGACCGGCACGACACCGCCCGTACGTCGACCGCGTACACCCTGACCGGCGGGGCGGTCACCTCCCAGGTCGGCGGGAAGGACGAGGCGGACTTCTACGGGCAGTACGCGCGCGCGATCGAGGAGCGTTTCCCCGGCCGCTGGATCGGCAAGGTCGTCGCCCAGGCCCTGCCGAAGGAGGACGTGCAGCGCTTCCACGACTACGGCATCCGGATCTACCACCCGAACTACGAGGTGTGGGACCGCCGGCTCTTCGAGCTGTACTGCCCCGGCAAGGAGCGCTACATCGGCCGGGACGAGTGGCACCGCCGGATCCTGGACTCGGCGGAGGTCTTCGGACCGCGCAACGTCATCCCCAACTTCGTCGCGGGTGTCGAGATGGCCAGGCCCTCCGGTTTCCTGACCGTGGACGAGGCGATCGCCTCCACCCGGGAGGGGCTGCGTTTCTTCATGTCGCGCGGGATCACTCCCCGCTTCACCACCTGGTGCCCCGAGCCGACGACCCCGCTGGGCCGCGAGAACCCGGACGGCGCTCCGCTGGAGTACCACCTGCGTCTCCTGGAGGCGTACACGGCGACGCTGGAGGAGTACGGCCTCACGGCGCCGCCCGGGTACGGGCCGGCCGGTCCGGGGCGGGCGGTGTTCTCGGTCAGCTCGTTCATGGACGCGCTGTCGCCGACGCCGGGCGAGTGACCTCGCCCGAGATGCGCCTGCCGCGCCGAGGACAGGCGGGGGCCGGTTCCGCGTCTCACTCCCCTGCGGCGGGGCCCGGCACCGTACCCAGGAAGCGGATGTGCGGAGGTCCGCCCGGTTCGGGCCGCGTGACCGCCGACCGGACCCGGTAGACCTCGGCGATCAGTTCCTCGGTGAGGACCTCGCCCGGAGCGCCGGCGGCCACCACGCGGCCCCGCGCCAGGACCACGAGCCGGTCGCAGTACATCGCCGCCAGGTTCAGGTCGTGCAGCGCCACGACGGCGGTGAGGCGCAGCTCGGCGACGAGGGACAGGAGGTCCAGCTGGTGCTGGACGTCGAGGTGGTTGGTGGGCTCGTCGAGGAGCAGCTCGCGCGGCTCCTGAGCGAGGGCACGGGCGATCTGGACGCGCTGGCGTTCGCCGCCCGAGAGGGTGCGCCAGGGTTGCCGGGCCCGGTCGGTGAGCCCGGTGCGGGCGAGGGCCGAGCGGACGGCGGTCTCGTCGGCGGCCGAGGGGGGCGCCCAGGCCCTGCGGTGCGGGACGCGGCCGAGGCGTACGACGTCGGCGACGGACAGATCGGTCTGGGTGTCGGCCTGTTGCTCGACGGTGGCGAGGCGTCGGGCGACCGTGCGGCGGCCGAGCGCGCCGAGCGGGTCGCCGTCGAGGGTGACGACGCCCGAGTCCGGGGCGAGGACGCCCGCGAGGAGACGCAGGAGGGTCGACTTGCCCGAACCGTTGGGCCCGAGGAGGCCGGTCACGGTCCCGGGCGCGAGGGTGAGGCTGACGCCGTCGAGGACGAGGGTGCCGCCGGCGGTGCGCGAGACGCGGTCGGCGCGGAGCCCGGCGCGTGCACCCGTCTGCGTACCCGTGCCCGCGTCCGCGCCTGTCTCCGTGTCCGCGCTCATCGGCTGCTCCTGGTGCGGTAGAGGACGAGGACGAACGCCGGTACGCCGATCAGCGAGGTCACCACGCCCACCGGCACCTCCTGCGGGTCGAGGACCGTCCGCGCGAGCGTGTCGGCCCAGACGAGGAACACCGCCCCCGTCACGGCGGTGACGGGCAGCAGCCGGGCGTGCCCCGGCCCGGCCAGGGCCCGTGCCGCGTGCGGCAGGACGAGTCCGACGAAGCCGATCGCCCCGGCGGCGGAGACCAGGGCGGCCGTCAGGAGGGCGGTGACGCACAGCAGGACGAGCCGGGTCCTGGCGACGGCGACGCCGAGGGACGCGGCGGCCTCCTCGCCGAACGCGAACGCGTCCAGGGTCCTCGCGTATCCGCCGCAGATCAGCAGGGACACCGCGAGCACCGCGCCGCACACCGCGACGTCGCCCCAGTCGGCGCCGCCCAGCGAGCCGAGCAGCCAGAAGAGCACGCCGCGGGTGGTCTCGGCGTCCGCCGCCGTCATCACGACGAAGGAGGTGAGGGCGGAGAAGAGCTGCATCGCGGCGACGCCCGAGAGGACCACACGGTCCGTGGAGCCGCCGAGGGTGTGGCTCAGGAGGAGGACGAGCGCGAAGGAGCACACCGCCCCGATGAACGCCCCTCCGGTGACGGAGAGCACGCCCCCGCCGACGCCGAGGACGACGACCGCGACCGCGCCGGTGGAGGCTCCGGAGGAGACGCCGAGGACGAACGGGTCGGCGAGCGGGTTGCGCAGCAGCGACTGCATCACCGCCCCGCAGACCGCGAGCCCGGCGCCGCAGACGGCGGCGAGGAGGGTGCGGGGCAGCCGCAGGTCCCACACGATGCCGTCCCGGATCGGTGAGACCTCGGCGGCCTCGCCACCGAGGTGGGCGGCGACCACGGACCACACGTCGCCGACGCGGATGTCCGCCGGCCCGATGGTGATCGCCACGGCCACCGACACCGCCAGGACGGCGAGACCGGCCGCGGTCCACAGCGGCGCCGTGACCCCCGCGCGCACGGTCCCGCCCGACGCGGGCGCCGTCACTTCGCGAGACCGTACGAGCGGAGGGCCGCCGCCACCTTCTCGACGCCCTCGACGGTACGGATCGTGGGGTTCATCGCCTGGCCGCGGAGCAGGACGTACCGCTTCTTCCGTACGGCCGTCATGTTCCGGGTGACCGGGTCGGACTCCAGGAACTCGATCTTCTTGGCCGCGCTCTCGGCGGACTGCGCGCGGCGGGTCAGGTCGCCGATCACGAGGACGTCCGGGTCGCGGTCGGCGACCGTCTCCCAGTTCACCTGGGGCCACTCGGCGCGCGTGTCGTCGAAGACGTTCTTCGCGCCGAGGGCGTTGGTGACGATGCCGGGGGCACCGCAACAGCCCGCCATGTAGGGCGATTCGGCGTCGGAGAACCAGTAGAGGACCCTGGCGTCCGTGAAGTCGCCGCCCGAAGTCGCCTTCGTGACGCGGGCCTTCAGCTGCCCGACGAGCTTCTCGCCGCGCTCCGGGACGCCGAACACCCGGGCCAGGTCGCGGATCTCGCCGTACACCGTGTCCATGGTCAGCGGCCGGGTGCGGACGCCGTCGCCGTCGCCGCTGTTGTCCTTGCCGACGCAGTCGGTGGGCGAGAGGTAGGTGGGGACGCCGAGCTTCTCGAACCGCTCGCGGTCGGCGACCCCGCCCTTGCCGAGGGTGTACGCGAAGGAGGCGGCGGCGAAGTCGGGTTCGGTGTCGAGCACCTTCTCGAAGGAGGGGTAGCGGTCGGCGAGGCGCGGCACCTTCGCGTTCTCCTTCTCCAGGCCCGCCAGGACCGGGTCCGTCCAGGTGGCGGTGCCCACCATCCGGTCGGCGAGACCGAGGGAGAGCAGGATCTCGGCCGCTCCCTGGTCGAGGGCGACGGCCCGCCGTGGGGACCGGTCGACGGTGACCCGTCGGCCGCAGTTGTCGTCGAAGGTCACCGGGTACCCCTGCCCGACGCCTCCGGCCTGGTTCTGCGCGGGTGGGTTCTTCGCGGGCGGGTTCTTCGCGCCCGGGTCGGCGGATCCGCCGCCGCAGCCTGTCGCGGTCAGGAGCAGGGCGCCGGCCAGGAACAGCACGGCGGAACGGGCGGGGTGTGCGAGCGGCACGGGAACTTCCTCTGCGGCCACGGCTCATACGCGGAGCCTGTCGTAAGGGTGCTCCCCGTACGGCAGCGTGCCGCCGGGGCCGCCAGCAGGTCTTCGGACTCGGGGTCAGCCGGACGGAGCGCCTTCCCGGGCTTGTCGTGCCGCCCAGTGGCCGATGCTCCGCCCGTCGCCCTCACCGCTGCGCGTCAGTTCCGGTTTCGCACCGGATTCCCTGACCCGTGCACATACCCGTTCGGGTGCGTACAAAGGTGCGACTGGCCTCGGCACAGTACCACCGGCGGTGTCCCCCGCCCGGGGGCGCCGCCGGTGGCGCGGCCGTGCCGCGTGGCGCGTCAGACGCGCAGTTCCTTCGCCTCGAAGCGGCCGTCGCCGAGGACGAGGACGAAGGAGACCTGCTGCCCTTCGGAGAGCGAGCGCTCCTCCCCCTCGATGTCCACGGCGCTGAAGTAGACCTGCTCCTCGGAGCCCACGGGAAGGACGAATCCGTACCCGCCGGCACGGTTGAAGGACTGCACGAACCCTTTGCTTCTGCCTTCCACGGCGGCCTCCTCGTCGTCACCGGCGACGCGGCCGAGGGGGGAATCGCGCCCGTCGGGCCGCGTCCGCGTCTCAGGGGACTTCTACCCCACCGGCCCGCTCTTCGCCCGTCACGGGAAGGGGCCCGCCCCGCCGGGACGGCCGCGTGCACGGAGCACGGGCAGAGTCTCGTACAATATTCAACAGAGGCCCGGTGCCGGAGATCCCCCGTGTCCGACATCGGGCCTCGCCCTACCCTCAGGGGCCAGACCCGGGGACCTCAGACGCCGCAGGCGCCGCAGTGGGCCTAGGGGCCCGCCCGGCCCCGCCACTCAACCCCTGCCGCCCGGGATACGCGATCCTCGCCGTGATCCTGGCGATGCGCCGCGCCGACTCCTCCGGCGAGTCCACCGGCTGCACGATGTGACTGACGGTGAGCCGCACGATCGTCTCGACCGCGAGTCCGCGCGACTCCTCGTCCACGTCGGGCCAGGCCTCCACGGCGTATGCGTCGAGCATCGCCATCGCCGTACCGAAGACGGGTTCCGGGCGGGTGGTCAGGTAGGCGAGGAGGTCGTCCTCGCCGCCCCGCGCGGCGAGGAGCACGCTCTTGATGAGCGGATTCTCCACCGCCTGGCGGAGCGTGTAGCCGACCCCCGCGGCAGCCGCCTTCTCCAATTCACCCCGGTGGGCGTCCAGTTCACGCTGGATGCCGAGCAGGAAGCCTTCCAGCTCGCGCTGGACCAGGGCGTTGCCGATGGCCTCCTTCGAGCCGAACTCGTTGTAGAGGGTCTGACGGCTGATGCCGGCGGCCCGCGCGATGGCGGTCATGCGCAGCACACCCCATCCATCGGCGGCGACGAGGCCGTAGGCGGCGTCGAGCACCTGCTGGCGCAGCAGGGATCGAACGCTCTCGCGAAAACGTGTCATCGTGCCCCCACTTTATCCACGGGGCGCTGTCCGGAGTATGGACACCTCAGGCCCCGCCCACCCCCGTTTCAGCCGGTCACCTCCGGGCAGCGGCACTGTGCCGCCCCGAGGGCCGGGGCGCACACGCGCAGTGTCAGGGAGAGAGCCATGAGCCACCACGGCAGGCGTCACGACAGCGACCGGGATCAGCCGCACGAGCCACCCTCTCGGACCACCCCGTCCCAGGCCGAGGGCGAGAGCGGCGACGCGGAGGCGCGGCGCCAGGCGGAGGAGGCGACGCTGCACCGGTCCAAGGCCGCCACGGAGGACGAGCGCGGGATCGCCGCCAAACGGCAGGGCGCGGGGCTCGGCCGCGAGGAACAGCGGAAACCGTACCCGCGCGGGCGGGACGGTGGCGGGTAGTGAAACCGTCGGAGAGGCAGGCCCCGAACGCCGTCATCGTCGCGGAAGCGCCGGTGCGCTGCCGGGCTGACCGCCCTCGACGACCTCGGGCCGTTGGGCACGCTCCTGCCACCACCGCTCCCGGAGTATTTCCCGTATCCCGGGGCAGTCGACAAAAGGGAAGATCTCGAACAGGAGGTGCGGGATGTCCGCAGTTAAGAAGGCCAGGAACGCCGCACATAAGGCCAAGGGAAAGGCCAAGGAGGAGACGGGCAAGGCTGTGGGCAACGAAAGCCTGGAGATGAAGGGGCGGGCCGAGCAGATCAAGAGCGACATGAAGCAGGCGGGCCAGAAGGCCAAGGACGCGACCAAGCACTAGGAGCGTCGTACCGAAAGTCGCGCGCAGTCACACGAAGCGGCGGGCGGACCCGGGTGGGCGGGTCCGCCCGCCGCACCCGTACGCGCAGAGGTCGCCGTACCGCGCGGATCGGCTAGGAAGCGTCGAACCGCGTGCGGTACCACGGGGCGTGGCGGGCGAATCCCTCGGTGAAGCCCGGCCCCGGATCGCAGCCCAGCTCCCGCCAGGGGCGGTCGTCGGCGAACCAGTGGTCGGTGGCGAGCATGTCGAGGTGGTGCTGCGCGAAGGGCACTCCGGCGAGCAGCGCGCGGGCCGTGGGGATGTCGACCGCCGGCCCCCGGGGTGCCCCGCGTCGCCGGGTGAGCAGGCCTTCGGCCGCCGCGAGCAGGTCCGTGACCGGTACCGGCTCGGGGTGGTCGACGTAGTACGGCCCCGGCCGGGTACGGGGCGAGAGCGCCGCGCCGAGCAGGGCGCGCGCCAGGCTGTCCACGTCGATCAGGGAGTGCAGCGAGGTTCCCCCGTCGAGCGGCGCGGGCAGGGCCGCGAGGAGCCGCACCAGGCCGGGCATCAGCTGACGGTCACCGGTGCCGTACACGAGGTGCGGCCGCAGGACGGTCCCGCCGGCGTCCAGGACGTACCGCTCGCCCGCCGCCCGGGTGCGGCTGGTCGCCGAGACGGGTGCGAGCGGCAGGGTGCCGGGGGCGGCGGCCCGGAAGGGGCCCCGGCCGTGGACGGAGGCGGTGCTCAGGGCCACGATGCGGGTCACCCCGGCGTCCACGGCCGCGTCGACCAGGGCTCGGGTGCCCTCGTCGTTGACCGCGCGGGCCAGTTCCGGGTCCACGCCGATCGCCGAGGCGCAGTGGACCAGGACGTCGATGCCCGCGCAGGCGCGGCGCAGGGAGTCGGGATCGCGGAGGTCGCCCTGGACGGTCTCGGTCTCCGGTCCCCCGCGCTCGCCCGACGGGGTGGGCGGGCGGCGGGCGAGCAGCCGCACGTACGCGGGTTCCGCCGACGAGGCCGGGGAGGGCGTGGAGGAAGAGCCGGGGAACGACGACGCCATGGCCGCCACCCGGCCGCCGATGAATCCGGTCGCGCCGGTGATCAGCATGCGGGGGCCCATCGGCCCGTCCCGGTTCAGCCCGCCAGCCGGGTGTCGAGGCCGGCTCCGGCCACCGCCAGTTCCCGGCAGGGGGAGGTGAGCATGCAGTGGAAGAGCCGGTGGCCGTCCTGGTGGCCGATGACCCGGACGCTGGTCGTCGAGGGGTCGACGCCGGACACGATCTCGGTCTCGATCCAGCAGGGGCTGTCGAGTTCGGCGTAGCGGGAGAAGGAGACGTCCATGACGGTGGGCAGGAAGGCGCCGGCGCCGACGGTGAGGGTTGCCGCCTGCCGGGCGGCTTCGAGGAGCACCATCCCGGGCACGTGGTCGTTCGGGCGGCGGAAGAGGGTGGGGTGGGCGGTGTTGACGCGCAGCTGCCACTGGCCGGGGCGGGTGCCCGGTCCCAGGACGACGTCCTTGGTGAGCTCGCGGCCGACCAGGTGCGGGGCGACACCCGGGATCAGCGGGACCGGCCGGCCGAGCGCGGCCATCCGCGCGCCGCGGATCCTGCGGTACGCAGGTGCGGAGGTGCAGCGGGCCAGGGCGCTGCCGGTGCCGAGGAAGCGGTCGTCGCGGGTGAGGACCACGGTGGTGCGGAGGTCGCGCAGCCGCCCGCCGCCGCTGCTGAGGTCGGAGCAGACGACGTCGACGGTGAGGTCGGAGGAGAGTCCGTCGACGGTGAGCGCATCGGGGTCGGCGGTGTAGGAGAGGCCCCACATGACGAACTGGTCGTCCACGGGTACCCCGAACTCGGCATGAGCTATCAGCATGGTGGCCTGGCGTATCGTCTCGGCCACCAGTACGGGGTCGTGCCGGTCCCCTGCCACCGGAGAGAAGAAGGGATGCTCGGCAGGCCAGCGCGCGGAGACGGAGAATCGGTTCTCCCGCAGCTGGGTCCAGCCCGTGGGGATGATGTCCGCGGGGTCCGCTCGGTGAACGAACTCCCCGGGGACGTGTGTCGTCGCTCCTCGACAGTTCTGATCCATGGATCCCCCTCGCATCCCCGCGCCCCCGGGCGGTGCGTCCGCCCCGATTAGAATACGTACAGCGCGGTTTTCTTTTCAATGCATCACGTCACACGTTGAGCACAGACAGCGAGACAGCAGGAGGCGCCTTGGCGCAGCAAGCGCGTGCAATCCGGACCCGGCAGATGATCCTCGAATCGGCCGCGACCGTGTTCGCGGAGCGCGGCTACGAACGGACGACCATCGGGGAGATCCTGGTGCGCGCCGGGGTGACCAAGGGCGCTCTGTACTTCCACTTCGCGTCCAAGGAAGACCTCGCCCTCGGTGTGCTCGACGCCCAGATGCTCGACGTCCCGCTGGCGCCGCAGGCCGTCAAGCTGCAGGAGCTGGCGGACCAGGCCTTTCTGCTGACCCACCGTCTGCAGCGTGACGCGCTCGTGCGGGCCAGCGTCGCCCTGGCGCTCGACAGCGGCGCCACCGGGGTCGACCGGGCCGCTCCCTTCCGGGCGTGGATCGACCAGGTGTCGGAGATCCTGATGGTCGCGAAGGCCCGGGGTGAGCTTCTGGTCCATGTGAACGTCACGGACACCGCCGAACTGTTCTCCGGTGCCTTCTCCGGAATTCAGGCGATGTCCCAGATCCTGTGCGACCGCAGCGACCTGGCCCATCGGGTCTCGGTGCTTCTCCAGCATTTCCTGCCGAGTATCTGCACTCCCGCCCTCCTGACATGTCTGGACATGACGGAGGAGCGGGCGCGGCAGCTGGGTGCCGAATACGACGCGAACCGGCTCCGCAGGGACGAGGGATATCTCGCGGAGACTTCCGAACAATAGAAACCGACCGAACGGTCTTTGTAGCGCCCCGACGCGGAACAGTGTCGGGGCGCTCTGGCGTCATGGCACTGAGTGTGTTTTGCTGAGGGTACTCAGTGCCACAAGCGTCTAGGGGAGCTCCACATCATGGGCAAGGACTTCGACCTGTATCGGCCTTCCGAGGAGCACGACATGCTCCGGGAGTCGGTGCGTGCTCTCGCGGAGGCGAAGATCGTGCCGTTCGCCGCCGCGGTCGAC
>NZ_JNZP01000036.1 GCF_000725545.1 Streptomyces exfoliatus
CCCTCTTCACGCGCGGGATCCCCGTCGACTGGCGGGCGCTGTACGAGGGCACGGGCGCCCGTCAGGTGCCCCTCCCCACATACGCCTTCCAGCGCCAGCACCACTGGCTCGAACCCCGTACCGCCGACCGCACCACCCCCGCCCTCCCGGTCGCCCCCGCCCCGAGCACCCCCGCCGCCGCCCCCCGCGGCGAACTCGGCAGCCGGCTCGCCGCGATGTCCCCCGCCGAGCGGACCCGTGCCGTCACCGACCTGACGTCCGCGCACATCGCGGCCGTCCTCGGCTACGACAAGGGTCGCCGCGCCGACGCCCGGGCCTCCTTCAAGGACCTCGGCTTCGACTCCCTGATGTCCGTCGAGCTCCGCGACCGGCTCGCCACCGCCACCGGCCTGCGCCTCGCCAGCGGCCTCCTCTTCGACCACCCCACCCCCGCCGCGCTCACCGCCCACGTCGAAGCCGAACTCACCGGCGCGGCCGGCGCCGTCGAGGAGTACCTCGCCGCGCCCCTCCAGGACGACGAGCCGATCGCCATCGTCGGCATGGCCTGCCGCTACCCGGGCGGCGTCGCCTCCCCCGAGGACCTGTGGCGCCTCGTCGCCGACGGCACCGACGCCATCTCCGGATTCCCGACCGACCGCGGCTGGGACGACGACCTGTACGACCAGGACGCCGAGCGCTCCGGCAAGAGCTCCGTACGCGAGGGAGGCTTCCTGCACGACGCCGCCCTCTTCGACGCCGGCTTCTTCGGGATCTCGCCCCGCGAGGCCCTCGCCATGGACCCGCAGCAGCGCCTCCTCCTGGAGACCGCCTGGGAGGTCGTCGAGCGCGCCGGCATCGACCCGCACACCCTCAAGGGCAGCCGCACCGGCGTCTTCGTCGGCGCCACCGCCCTCGACTACGGCACGCGCCTGCACGAGGCCCCGCAGAGCGTCGAGGGCCACCTGCTGACCGGCTCCACCAGCAGCGTCATGTCCGGCCGCATCGCCTATCAGCTGGGCCTCGTCGGCCCCGCGCTCACCATCGACACCGCCTGCTCGTCCTCGCTCGTCGCCCTCCACATGGCCGTACGGTCGCTGCGCCAGGGCGAGACGACCCTCGCCATCGCGGGCGGCGCGACGATCATGTCCGCCCCCGGCATGTTCGTGGAGTTCTCCCGGCAGCGCGGCCTCGCCGCCGACGGGCGCAGCAAGTCCTTCTCCGCCGACGCGGACGGCACCTCCTGGGCCGAGGGCGTGGGCCTGCTCCTCGTCGAGAAGCTGTCCGACGCCCGCCGCCACGGCCACCAGGTCCTCGCCGTCATCCGCGGCACCGCCGTCAACCAGGACGGCGCCTCCAACGGCCTGACCGCCCCCAACGGCCCCTCCCAGGAGCGGGTCATCCGCCAGGCCCTCGCCGACGCCAGGCTGACCCCCGCCGACGTCGACGCCGTCGAGGCGCACGGCACCGGCACCCGCCTCGGCGACCCGATCGAGGCCGAGGCGATCCTCGCCACCTACGGAAGCGACCGAAGCGACCAAGCGCCGGTGTATCTCGGATCGCTCAAGTCGAACATCGGTCACGCGCAGGCCGCGGCCGGTGTCGGCGGCGTCATCAAGATGGTCCAGGCGATCCGCCACGGCATGCTGCCGCGCAGCCTCCACGTCGGCGAGCCCACCCCCCGCGTCGACTGGACGGCCGGCGACGTCGAGCTGCTCACCGAGGCCCGCGACTGGCCGGCCACCGAGCGCGCCCGCCGCGCCGCCGTCTCCTCGTTCGGCATCAGCGGCACCAACGCCCACGTCATCGTCGAGCAGGCGGAGGAGCAGCGGGCGGAGGCACCGACGGCGGATGCGCCGACTGCCGACGCGCCGACTGCGGACGCGCCCGCGCAGGACGCAACCGCCGCATCCGGTCAGGACGCACCCGCCGGGTCCGCTCCTTCGAACCGCCCAGAGGGCAACCCCACGCCCGCCCTCTGGGCACTCTCCGCCCCCGACCGCGCCGCCCTCACCGCCCAGGCCGAGGCGCTCCACGCCCACCTGGAGCGCCGGCCGGAGCTCGGCGCCGCCGACATCGGCTTCTCCCTCGCCACCACCCGGGCCACCTGGTCCGAGCGGGCCGTCGTCACCGGCACGGGCGCGGCGGAGCTCCTCGCCGGGCTCGACGCGCTGCGCCGGGACGCCGACGCCCCCCACCTGGTGACCGGCTCCGCGGCCCGCGCGGGCCGCACCGCTTTCCTGTTCACCGGGCAGGGCGCCCAGTACCCGGGCATGGGCCGCGAGCTGTACGAGACGCGGCCCGCCTTCGCCGCCGCCCTCGACGAGGTGTGCGCCGCGCTCGACCCGCACCTCGACCTCGGCCGGCCGCTGCGCGACGTCATGTTCGACGCGGAGACCGACGGCGTGTCCGAGGACGTCGCCCTCCTCCACGAGACCCGCGCCACGCAGCCCGCCCTGTTCGCCCTGGAGGTCGCCCTCCACCGGCTCCTGGAGACGCACGGGCTGACCCCCGACGCGGTCGCCGGGCACTCCATCGGTGAACTCGCCGCCGCCCACGTCGCCGGGGTCCTCTCCCTGGAGGACGCCGCCGCCCTCGTCGCCGCCCGCGGCCGCCTCATGCAGGCCGCCGTCCCCGGCGGCGCGATGGTCGCCCTCCAGGCCGCGGAGGACGAGGTCGCCGAGACCCTCGCCCCGTACGAGGGGCGGCTCGCCGTCGCCGCCGTCAACGGCCCGGACGCCGTCGTCGTCTCCGGCGACGCCGACGCCGCCGACGAGCTCGCCGCGCTCTGGCGCGACCGCGGCCGCAAGACCCGCCGCCTGACGGTCAGCCACGCCTTCCACTCGCCGCACATGGACACGATCCTCGACGAGTTCCGTACCGTCGCCGAGGGCCTCGCCTACCACGCGCCGCGCCTCCAGGTCGTCTCCACCGTCACCGGCCTGCCCGCCACCGGCGACGACCTCGTCACCGCCGACTACTGGGTGCGGCAGATCCGCCAGGCCGTACGGTTCCTCGACGCCACCCGCACCCTGGAGGACGAGGGCGTCACCGCCTTCGTCGAGGTCGGCCCCGACGCCGTCCTCACCGCCATGGCCGCGGGATCGTTCCTGGCCGACACCTCCCAGGCCGTCGCCCTCCAGCGGTCCGGCCGCCCCCAGGACGCCACGCTCACCGCCGGGCTCGCCCGCGCCCACACCCTCGGCGTCCCGCTCGACCTCGCGTCGCTCCACCCCGGCGGCGCCCGCGTCGACCTGCCCACGTACGCCTTCCGCCGCAGCCACTACTGGCTCAGGCCCGAGGCCCGCACCGACGCCCGCAGCCTCGGCCTCGACCCGGCGGGACACCCCCTCCTGGCCACCTCCGTCGACCTCGCCGAGCGCGAGGGCCTCGTCCTCACCAGCCGGCTGTCGCTGAGCGGCCACCCGTGGCTCGCCGACCACCGCATCCAGGGCACCGTCCTCGTACCGGCCACCGCCTTCATCGAACTCGCCGCCGCGGCGGGCCGGGCGGCCGGCGCCGAGCACCTCGTCGAACTCACCCTGGAGGCCCCGCTCGCCCTCCCCGAGCAGCGCGCCGTCCGCCTCCAGGTCGCCGTCTCCGCCCCCGACGGCGCCGACGCCGCCGGCACCCGCACCTTCACCGTGTACTCCCGGCCCGAGACCGAGGACGACGAGCAGGGCGCCTGGACCCGGCACGTCTCCGGCGCCCTCGCCGCGACCCCCGCCGTCCCCGACGCGCCGTTCTTCGACGAGCTGCGCGAGTGGCCCCCGAGCGACGCCCGCCCGGTGCCGCTGGACGACGCGTACGAGCGGCTCACCGACCTCGGTTACGAGTACGGGCCCGTCTTCCAGGGCCTGCGCGCCCTGTGGCGCGGCGACGACGGCACCACCAGCTACGCCGACGTCGCCCTCCCCGACGACCAGCACGAGGCCGCCGCCCGCTACGGCATCCACCCCGCGCTGCTCGACGCCGTCCTCCACCCGGTCGTCCTGGACGCCGCCGACCCGGCCGAACCGGACACCATCCGGCTGCCGTTCGCCTGGAGCGGGGTCACCACCCACGCCGTCGGCGCCACCACCGTCCGCGTCCGCATCGAGCGGACCGGCACCGACACGGTGAGCCTGCACCTCGCCGACGCCGCCGGAGCCCCCGTCGCCGCCGTCGACTCGCTGATGCTCCGGCCCGTCGCCAAGGACCGGCTCGCGCCCGTCGCCACCACGGACGGCCTGTTCACCGTCGCCTGGACCGCGCTCACCCCGGCCGGCGGACCCGCGCCCCGCGTCGTCGAATCCGCCGCGCTCACCGACGGGGCCCTCCCGGACCCGGAAGGACTCGACGCCGACGTCCTCCTCGTCCGCGTCACCGCGGAAGGCGCCCGGACCGCGGAAGGCGCCCCCGCCGCGGAAGGCGCCCCCGCCGCGGACGGCGTCCACACCCCGGCCGCCGCCCACGACACCGCCGCCCGCGCCCTCGCGCTCACCCAGCGCTGGCTCGCCGACGAACGCTTCGACGGCATCCGCCTCGCCTTCGCCACCACCACGGCCGTCGCCACCACCCCCGGCGAGCCCGTCGACGGCCTGGCCGCCGCCCCCGTCTGGGGCCTGCTGCGCGCCGTCCAGAGCGAACACCCCGACCGGTTCGTCGTCCTGGACCTCGACGGCACCCCCGAGGCCGAGGAGCGGCTGCCCGCCGCCCTCGCCACCGGAGAACCGCAGCTCGCCCTGCGCGGCACCCGCCTGTACGCCCCCCGCCTCACCCGCGACCGGGCCGCCGCCCCCGCCGACGCGCCCCGCATCGACCCGCAGGGCACCGTCCTGGTCACCGGCGGCACCGGCGGCCTCGGCGGCCTCCTCGCCCGCCACCTCGTCACCGGGCACGGCGTACGCCACCTGCTGCTCGCCAGCCGCCGCGGACCCGCCACGCCCGGCGCCGACCGGCTCGCCGACGAACTCGCCGAGCTCGGCGCCCGGGTGACGACGGTCGCCGCCGACGCCGCCGACCCGCACGCCGTCGCCGCCCTCCTGGACGCCGTCGACCCCGCGCACCCGCTCACCGCGGTCGTGCACACCGCCGGCATCGTCGACGACGCCACCGTCGAGTCCCTCACCCCCGACCAGCTCGCGAGCGTCCTGCGGCCCAAGGTCGACGCCGCCTGGAACCTGCACGACCAGACCCGGGACCTGGACCTCGCCGCCTTCGTCCTGTTCTCCTCCGTCTCCGGCATCACCGGCACCGCAGGCCAGGCCAACTACGCGGCCGCCAACACCTACCTCGACGCGCTCGCCGCCCACCGCCACGCCCACGGCCTGGCCGCCACCTCACTGGCCTGGGGCCTGTGGGACTCCAGCCACGGCATGGGCGCCCAGCTCGGCGACGCCGACCTGGCCCGCTGGGCCCGCGCCGGCGTCGACCCGCTCGACCCGGCCACCGGCCTCGCCCTCTTCGACACCGCGCTCCACGGCGGCGACGCCCTCGTCGTCCCCGCCCTCCTCGACCTGGCCCGGCTGCGCGGCGCCGCCGACGGCAACCCGCCCGCCCTGCTGCGCGGCCTGATCCGCCCCCGGCCCGCCGCGCGCGCCGCCCAGGGCGCCACTGCCGGCGGCGCCGGAGGCGGCACCGAGTGGGCCCGCCGCTTCGCCACCCTCTCCGAGGAGGACGGCCGCGCCGCCGCCACCGACCTCGTCCGCGGCATCGTCGCCGGCGTCCTCGGCCACAGCAGCCCCGAGGGCATCGACCCCGAACGCGCCTTCAAGGAGATCGGCTTCGACTCCCTGGCCGGAGTGGAGCTGCGCAACCGGCTCAACACCGCCACCGGACTGCGGCTGCCCGCCACCGCCGTCTTCGACCACCCCTCGCCCGCCGCGCTCGCCGCCTACCTGCACCGGCAGGCCGCGGGCGCCAAGCCCGCCACCGTCGCCCCGGTCCGCCGCACCGCCGCGGCCGCCGACGAGCCCATCGCCATCGTCGGCATGGCCTGCCGCTTCCCCGGCGGCGTCTCGTCCCCCGAGGACCTGTGGCGCCTCGTCGTCGAAGGCACCGACGCCATCAGCGAGTTCCCCGACAACCGGGGCTGGGACCTGGACTCCCTCTACGACCCGGACCCGGAGAAGACCGGCACCTCCTACGTCCGCCACGGCGGCTTCCTCCACGACGCCGACCGGTTCGACCCGGCGTTCTTCGGAATGTCCCCGCGCGAGGCCACCGCCACCGACCCGCAGCAGCGCCTCCTCCTGGAGACCGCCTGGGAGACCTTCGAGAGTGCCGGCATCGACCCGGCCCTCCTGCGCGGCACCAGCACCGGCGTCTTCACCGGCGCCATGTACGACGACTACGCCTCGCGGCTCGCCAAGAGCCCCGAGGAGTTCGAGGGCTTCCTCCTCGCCGGCAACCTCTCCAGCGTCGTCTCCGGCCGCCTCTCCTACACGTACGGCCTGGAAGGCCCGGCCGTCACCGTCGACACCGCCTGCTCCTCCTCGCTCGTCGCCCTCCACCTGGCGGCCAAGGAGTTCTCCCGGCAGCGCGGCCTCTCCGAGGACGGCCGCTGCCGCTCCTTCTCCGCGGACGCCTCCGGCACCGGCTGGGCCGAGGGCGTGGGCCTCCTCCTCGTCGAGAAGCTGTCCGACGCCCGCCGCAACGGCCACCAGATCCTCGCGGTCATGCGGGGCTCGGCCGTCAACCAGGACGGCGCCTCCAACGGCCTCACCGCCCCCAACGGCCCGGCGCAGGAGCGCGTCATCCGCCAGGCCCTCGCGGGCGCCGGCCTCACCCCCGCCGACGTCGACGCCGTCGAGGCGCACGGCACCGGCACCAGCCTCGGCGACCCGATCGAGGCACAGGCGCTGCTCGCCACGTACGGCCAGGACCGCCCCGAGGACCGCCCGCTCTACCTCGGCTCCCTCAAGTCGAACATCGACTGGGAGGCCGGCGCGGTCGAGCTGCTCACCGAGGCCAGGGAGTGGCCGGCCACCGGCCGTCCCGCCCGCGCGGCGGTGTCCTCCTTCGGCATCAGCGGCACCAACGCCCACGTCATCCTGGAGCAGGCCCCCGACACCCCGGCCCCCGTCCCGGCACCGGCCGCCCCGGCCATCGTCGCCGCCGACGCCACCGCCCTCCTGCCGTGGATCCTCACCGCCAAGGACGAGACGGCCCTGCGCCGCCAGGCCGGCCGTCTGCACCACCACCTCACCGAACACCCGGAACTCGCCCCGGCCGACATCGGCTTCTCCCTGGCGACCACCCGCGCCACCCTGGAGCACCGCGCCGCCGTCCTCGGCGCCGACCGCGCCACCCTCATGGACGGCCTCGCGGCCCTCTCCCGAGGCGAGTCGACGCCCGCCGTGGCCCGCGCGGCCGCCGGACGCCGCGGCAAGACGGCCTTCCTGTTCACCGGACAGGGCAGCCAGCGGCTCGGCATGGGACGCGAACTGTACGAGTCGTCCCCGGTCTTCCGGCAGGCCCTCGACGAGGTGTGCAGGCACCTCGACACCGAACTGTTCCGGCCCGTCAAGGACGTCCTCTTCGCCCCCGAGGGCTCGGCCGACTCGGCGCTGATCGACCAGACCGCCTTCACCCAGTCCGCGCTCTTCGCCATCGAGGTCGCCCTCTTCCGGCTCGCCGAGCACCACGGGATCACCCCCGACTACCTCCTCGGCCACTCCATCGGCGAGGTCACCGCCGCCCACCTCGCCGGAGTCCTCGACCTCGCCGACGCGTGCACGCTCGTCGCCGAACGCGGCCGCCTCATGCAGGCGGCCCGCGAGGGCGGCGCGATGGCCGCGATCCAGGCGGGAGAGGAGGAGGTACGGTCCCTGCTCGCCGACTACGACTACGACTCCGTCGCCATCGCGGGCGTCAACGGCCCCCGGGCCACCGTCATCTCCGGCGACGAGGAGCTCGTCGAGGAGATCAGGACCGTCTGGCGCATCCGCGGCCGCAAGACCAAGCGGCTGCCCGTCAGCCACGCCTTCCACTCCCCGCACATGGACGAGGTGCTCGACGAGTTCCGGCACGTCGCCGAGGGCCTCACCTACCACGCGCCCCGCATCCCCGTCGTCTCCAACGTCACCGGCGTCCTCGCCACCATCGAACAGCTCACCTCGCCCGACTACTGGGTCGGCCACATCCGCGAGGCCGTCCGCTTCCACGACGGCGTCCGCCACCTCGAGGAACTCGGCGTCACCGACTACCTGGAGATGGGCCCCGACGGCGTCCTCACCGCCATGGCCCAGGAGTGCCTGACCCGCGAGGCCGGCTTCCTCGCCCCGCTGCTCCGGTCCGGCCGGCCCGAGGCCGAGACCGTCGCCACCGCCCTCACCGGCATCGTGCTGCGCGGCACCCGCCCCGACTGGCAGTCGTACTTCCCCGGCGCCCGCCGGGTCGACCTGCCCACGTACGCCTTCGAGAACGCCCGCTACTGGCTGGAGGGATCGGCCACCCCCGGCGACGCCGAGGGCTTCGGCCTCGCCGACGGCGGCCACCCGCTGCTCGGCGCGGCCGTCCGGGTCGCCGACCGCGACGCGTACCTCTTCACCGGCCGCCTCTCCCGCCGCACCCACCCCTGGCTGGAGGGCCACGCCGTCCGCGGCACCGTCCTCCTGCCCGCCACCGGTCTCCTCGACCTCGCCTTCCGTGCGGCCGAACAGGTCGACTGCGACCGCGTCGACGAACTGACGCTCGCCGCGCCGCTGATCCTGCCCGAGCGGGGCGCCGTCCAGCTCCAGGTCGTCGTCGGCGAACCCGACGCGACCGGCGGCCGCACCCTCGCCGTCTACGCCCGGCCCGACCAGGGCCGCGGCGACGACACGGACCTGCCGTGGACCCTGCACGCCGAAGGACGCCTCGGCACCGGCGCCGCCACCCCCGAGGGGCTGCTCGCCTGGCCCCCGGCCGGCGCCGCCGAGGTCGGCCTCGACGGCGTGTACGACCGGCTCGCCACCGCCGGATACGGCTACGAGAACGCCTTCCAGGGGCTGCGCCGCCTCTGGAAGACCGAGGGCGAACTCTTCGCCGAGGTCGTCCTCGACGAGGCCCACCGCGCCGACGCCCCCCGCTTCGGCCTCCACCCGGCCCTTCTCGACGCCGCCCTGCACCCGCTGCTCCCCGGCGTCGCCGAGCCCGAAGGCCCCTCCTGGCTGCCGTTCTCCTGGTCCGGAGTGAGCCTGTACGCCACCGGCGCGACCGTCCTGCGCGTCCGGCTCTCCCTCGACCGGTCCGGCGTCGACTCCCTGCGGGTCGCGCTCACCGTCGCCGACGGCGCGGGCGTCCCCGTCGCCGCCGCCGACTCGCTGCTCCTGCGCCCGCTGTCCGAAGAGGCGCTCCGCGAAGCCGGAACGGCCGCCCGCGACGGCCTCTTCGGCCTCGGCTGGACGGCCCTGCACCCCACCGGCACGGCCACCCCGGCCCGTACCGGCTGGGCGGTGCTCGGGCACGGCGACACGTACGAGGACGTGCCCGCCCTCGCCGCGGCGCTCGACGCGGGCGCCCCGGCACCCGCCGTACTCCTCCTGCCCGCCGCCGCCGACGCGGCCGACACCGGAGGAACGCTGCCCGAGCGGGCCCGGGCCTCCGTCGCCGGAGTCCTCGACACCGTGCAGGGCTGGCTCGCCGACGACCGGCTCTCCGACACCCGGCTCGTCGTCACCACCCGCGGAGCCGTCGCCGTCGGCGCCGAGGACGTCACCGACCTGGCCCACGCCGGAGTCTGGGGCCTCCTCAGGTCCGCCCAGACCGAGAACCCCGGCCGCATCGTCCTCGTCGACCTCGACCCCGCCGCCCCCACCGACAGCGGACTCGACGCCGCCGTCGCCAGCGGCGAACCGCAGGTCGCCGTACGCGGCGGAGCCCTCACCGTCCCCCGCCTCACCCGCACCACCCCCGCCGCCGACACCCAGGCCCCCCGCTGGGACCAGGGCACCGTCCTCGTCACCGGCGCGACCGGAGCCCTCGGCGCCGTCCTCGCCCGGCACCTCGTCACCGAACACGGCGCCCGCCGCCTGCTGCTCCTCAGCCGCCGCGGCCCCGACGCCCCCGGCGCCGCCGAACTCCACACCGAACTGGAGGCACTCGGAGCCCACGCGGAGACCGTCGCCTGCGACGTCACCGACCGCGACTCCCTGGCCCGCGTCCTCGCCGCCGTCCCGGCCGAACACCCGCTGACCGCCGTCGTGCACACCGCGGGCGTCCTCGACGACGGCGTCGCCGCCCGGCTCACCGCCGACCAGCTCGACAAGGTCCTGCGCCCCAAGGTCGACGCCGCCTGGAACCTGCACGAACTCACCCGCGACCTCGACCTCACCGCCTTCGTCCTCTACTCCTCCGTCGCCGGCCTCATCGGCACCGCGGGACAGGCCAACTACGCGGCCGGCAACACCTTCCTCGACGCCCTCGCCGCCCACCGCCGCGCCCACGGCCTGCCCGGCATCTCCCTCGCCTGGGGCCTGTGGGCCCAGGCGAGCACGATCTCCGGCAGCCTCGACGAGACCGACCTGCGCCGTCTGGCCCGCGTGGGCCTGCGGCCCCTCGCCTCCCAGGAGGCGATGGCCCTCTTCGACGCGGCCCCCGCCACCGGAGAAGCCGTCCTCGCCGTCACCCGCCTCGACACGGCGGTCCTCAGCAGCAGGGGCGACGAACTGCCGCCCGTCCTGCGCGCCCTCGCCGGCCCGGCCAAGCGCCGCACCACCGCCGTCGCGAGCGGCGGGACCACCGACGAGGCCTCGCTCGCCCAGCGGCTCGCCGCCCTCGCCCCCGCCGAGCGGGAACGCGCCCTCACCGACCTCGTCCGCGCCCAGGTGGCCGGTGTCCTCGGACACGGCGACCCCGGCCGCATCGAGGCCGACCGGGCCTTCCAGGAGCTCGGCTTCGACTCCCTCACCGCCGTGGAACTGCGCAACCAGCTCAACCGGGCGACCGGACTGCGGCTGCCGACCACCCTCGTCTTCGACCACCCGTCGCCGCAGGCGCTCGCCGCCCACCTGCTCGGCGAACTGGCCGTCGAGGAGGCCTCGCCGGCCGAACCGGTCCTCGCCCCCCTCGCCGGCCTGGAGGCGGCCATCGCCGCCGCCGCACCGGACCAGGAGGCGCGCGACCTGATCACCGCACGGCTCAAGGAGCTGCTCAGGGCGGCCGAGGGCGCCGGTGACCCCGGACGGCCCGAGGACACCGCCGACGACCAGGACCTCGAGACGGCGAGCGACGAGGAACTCTTCGCGCTCCTGGACGAACTCGAATGACCCGGCGTCCCGCCGGACCACCGGAAGCACCGGAAGCACCGGAAGCACCGGCCACCACCCACCCACTGGCCATCGGACACACCACCCCCGGGGAGCTGAATTCACGTGGCTGACGAGGTACAACTCCGCGAATACCTCAAGAGGGCCATCGCCGACGCCCGAGACGCCCGCAAGCGTCTGCGCGAGGTCGAGGACAAGGAGCAGGAGCCGATCGCCATCGTCTCCATGGCCTGCCGCTACCCGGGAGGCGTCTCGTCCCCCGAGGACCTGTGGCAGCTGGTGGCCGACGGGGTCGACGCCGTCTCCGACTTCCCCACCGACCGCGGCTGGGACCTGGAGACCCTCTACAACCCGGACCCGGAGCAGGTCGGCACCTCGTACTCCCGTGAAGGCGGCTTCCTCTACGACGCCGACCTCTTCGACCCCGAGCTGTTCGGCATGTCCCCCCGCGAGGCCCTCGCCGCCGACCCGCAGCAGCGCCTCCTCCTGGAGACCGCCTGGGAGACCTTCGAGCGGGCCGGCATCGACCCGGTCTCGCTCAAGGGCACCAGGACCGGGGTGTTCGCCGGCGTCATGTACAACGACTACGGCTCACGCCCCCACCTCCCGCCGGAGGGCTTCGAGGGCTACCTCTTCAGCGGCAGCGCCGGCTCCATCGCCTCCGGCCGCCTCTCCTACACGTACGGCCTGGAAGGCCCGGCCGTCACCGTCGACACCGCCTGCTCCTCCTCGCTCGTCGCCCTCCACCTGGCGGCCAACTCGCCGCCGACGGCCGCAGCAAGTCCTTCTCCGCCGACGCCGACGGCACCGGCTGGGCCGAGGGCGTGGGCCTCCTCCTCGTGGAGAAGCTGTCCGACGCCCGCCGCAACGGCCACAAGGTCCTCGCGGTCATGCGGGGCTCCGCCGTCAACCAGGACGGTGCCTCCAACGGCCTCACCGCCCCCAACGGTCCGGCGCAGGAGCGGGTCATCCGCCAGGCCCTCGCGGGCGCCGGTCTCACCCCCGCCGACATCGACGCGGTCGAGGCGCACGGTACGGGGACGCGGCTCGGCGACCCGATCGAGGCACAGGCGCTGCTCGCCACGTACGGCCAGGACCGCCCCGAGGACCGCCCGCTCTACCTCGGCTCCCTCAAGTCGAACATCACGGCGTGCTGCCCCGCACCCTGCACATCGACGAACCGACCACCCATGTCGACTGGGACGCGGGCGCCGTCTCCCTCCTCCACGAGGCCAGGCCGTGGCCGGAGACCGGCGCCCCGCGCCGCGCCGCCGTCTCCTCGTTCGGCTTCGGCGGCACCAACGCGCACGTGATCATCGAGGAGGCGCCGGCCGAGGAGGCCACGGCGGAGTCCGCCGAGCGGACCCCGGCGACGACGGCCGAGGCGACGGGGAAGGTCACCTCGGGTGCGAGTGCGGCAGCGACGACGCTCCCGGTCGTGCCGTGGACCGTGTCCGGCAAGACGGCGGACGCGCTCCGCGACCAGGCCCGGCGGCTCTACGCCCGGCTGACGGCCGACCTCGGCGTGTCCCCGCTCGACGTCGGCTTCTCCCTCGCGACCGGCCGTGCGTCCCTCGACCACCGCGCCGTGGTGACCGGCAGCGACCGGGGCGAACTTCTCGCGGGAGTGAAGGCGCTCGCCGAGGGCGGTACGGCCCCCGGCCTGGTGCGCGGAGAACGCGCGGGCGGCCGGCTCGGCTTCCTCTTCACCGGCCAGGGCGCCCAGCGCACCGGCATGGCACAGGAGCTCCACGCCTCCTTCCCCGTCTTCGCCGCCGCCTTCGACGAGGCGGCCAGCCTCCTGGACGCGGGTCTTGGCGGTTCGGTCCGTGAGGTGATCGCCTCGGGTGAGGGCTTGGACGAGACGGGGTGGACGCAGCCGGCGTTGTTCGCGGTCGAGGTCGCGTTGTTCCGTCTGGTGGAGTCGTGGGGTGTGAAGCCGGACTTCGTGGCCGGGCATTCGATCGGTGAGATCGCGGCGGCGCATGTGGCGGGGGTGTTCTCGTTGGAGGACGCGGTCCGTCTGGTGGTCGCCAGGGCCGGGCTGATGGGTGAGCCACGCGTTCCACTCGCCGTTGATGGATCCGATGCTGGCCGAGTTCAAGGCCGTCGCGTCCGAACTGACGTACGCGGCTCCTCGTATCGCCGTGGTCTCCACCGTGACCGGGAAGCTCGCCACCGGCGACGATCTGCGGTCGGCCCAGTACTGGGCCGACCAGGTCCGTGGCACCGTCCGTTTCTCCGACGCCGTGGACACGCTGACCGCCGAGGGCGTCACCTCTTTGCTGGAGATCGGTCCCGACGGGATCCTCTCCGCCCTCGCCGAAGGCGCCGTCCCCGCCCTGCGCCGGGGCCGCGACGAGGTCACCACCCTCCTCGCGGCGGTCGGCACCCTCTTCACGCGCGGGATCCCCGTCGACTGGCGGGCGCTGTACGAGGGCACGGGCGCCCGTCAGGTGCCCCTCCCCACATACGCCTTCCAGCGCCAGCCCCATCACCGTGGCCGGCTTCAACCAGATCCTCTTCACCAGCCGGCTCTCCCTCAAGAGCCACCCGTGGCTCGCCGACCACGTCGTCCTCGGCTCACCCGTACTCCCCGCCTCCGCCCTCGTCGAACTCGCCATCCACGCGGGCGACCTGATCGGCCACCCGGCCCTCGACGAGCTCAACCTCCAGGTGCCGCTGGTCCTCCCCGAGGAGGGCAACATCCAGATCCAGGTCAGGGCAGGCACCCCGGACGACACCGGACGCCACTGCCTCTGCCTGTACTCCCGTCCCGACGACTTCGACGCGCCGTGGACCATGCACGCCGAGGGCTGGTACCTCACCGAGGAGCCCGAGGTCGCCTCCTCCCTCACCTGGGACGAGAACGCCCCGGGCCGGACCACCGAGATCCAGCTCCCCGACAGCCTGCAGGCCGACGCCGGCCGGTACGGCCTCCACCCCGTCCTGCTCCAGGCCGCCCTGCCCGTCCGGCCGGCCAACCCCGCCGGCGGTACGATCCCGGTCCCCGCCGACTGGTACGGCGTACGGCTCCACGCCACCGGCGCCACCGCCGTCAAGGCCCGGGTCACCGAGATCGACGCGGACTCCATCTCCCTCCAGCTGGCCGACGCGGCCGGCGACCTCGTGGTCTCGGTCGAGTCCGTGGTCTTCCGCGACATGCCCACCGAGCAGTTCAGGGCAGCCGTCGGCGGCGACAGCACCGGACGCGAATCGCTCTTCCACGTCGACTGGACACCCGCCGGCTCGCTGCCCGAGCCCGCCGAACCGTCCGCCTGGGCCGTCCTGGACCCGGACGGCACCGGCGGCGACCCCGGCCACCCCCGCTATCCGGACCCGGCCGCCGTGGCCGCGGCCCTCGCCTCCGGCACCCGCATCGACACCGTGCTGGTGCCGTGGACCCCCGCCGAACCCGGCGTCGACCAGGCCGCCGCCACCGGCACCGCCACCCGGAAGATCCTCGCCCTGGTACGGGAGTGGCTGGCCGACGAGCGTCTGGAGGGGACCCGGCTCGCCGTCGTCACCTCGGGCGCGGTGGCCACCGTCGACGGGGAGGACGTCACCGACCTGCCGGGCGCGGCCGTCTGGGGCCTGCTCCGCTCCGCCCAGTCGGAGGCCCCGGACCGTATCGCCGTCATCGACACCGGTACGGACACCGACGCCTCCCCCGAGCGGCTCGCCGCCCTCGCCGCCCTCGTCTCCTCCGGCGAACCGCAGGCGGCCCTCCGCGACGGCACGGTCCTCCTGCCGCGCCTGCGCCGCGTCCCCGTCACCGACACCCCGGCCGGCCGGGCCCCCGACTGGAAGGCCGGCGGCACCGTCCTCGTCACCGGCGGCACCGGCACCCTCGGCGCCGAGTTCGCCCGCTACCTCGTCGCCGAGCACGGCGCCTCCCGGCTCGTGCTCCTCTCCCGCACCGGAGACCGGGCGGAGCATGTACAGCTGATCCTGGACGACCTCCGGGGCATCGGTGCCCACGTCACCGTCGTCGCCGGTGACGCCGGCGACCGCGGCACCCTGGCCCAGGTCCTCGCCGCCATCCCGGCCGAACACCCGCTGACCGCCGTCGTCCACACCGCGGGCGTCCTCGACAACGGGCTGATCCCCTCGCTCACCGACGAGCGGCTCGACGGCGTCCTGCGGGCCAAGGCGGACGCCGCCTGGCACCTGCACGACCTGACCCGGGACCTGAAGCTCGACGCGTTCGTGCTCTTCTCCTCCACCGTCGGCGTCCTCGGCGGCCCCGGCCAGGCCAACTACGCCGCCGCCAACGCCTTCCTCGACGGGCTCGCCGCCCACCGCCGCGCCCACGGCCTCGCCGCGACCTCCATCGCCTGGGGCCTGTGGCAGCTCGGCGGCATCAACGCCGACCTCTCCGAGGGCGACCTCAACCGCTTCGCCCGCGACGGCTTCCGCCCGATCGCCCGCGTCGAGGGCCTCTCCCTCTTCGACCGGGCCACCGCCGACGGCCGGGCCGCGCTCGTCGCCACCCCGGTCGGCGTCTCCGCCGTCCGGGCCCAGCCCCGGATCCCCGCCCTCCTGACCGAGCTCGCCGCCCTGCCCGGGCGTCGCGTCGCCCAGTCCGGCGGCCTGGCGAACGGCCCGGCCGTCGACCGGGCGGCCGGACTCACCGCCCGCCTCGCCGACCTCAGCGAGGTCGAGCGGGACCAGCTGCTCCTCACCCTCGTGCTGACCGACGTGGCCGCCGTCCTGGGCCGCAGCGACGCCGAGAGCATCGCCCCCGAACGGGCCTTCCAGGACCTGGGCTTCGACTCGCTCACCGCGGTCGACCTGCGGAACCGGATCGGCACCGCCACCGGCGTCAAGCTGCCCGCCACCCTCGTCTTCGACCACCCCACCCCGGCCGCTCTCGTCGCCTACCTGCGGGACTGCCTCGTCCCGCAGGCCCCGGACCCCGGCCAGGCGCTCCTCGACGAACTGGACCAGGTGGAACGGAAGCTGGCCGCGGTCTCCAAGGACGACGCCGACCGGTCCGCCGTCTCCGCCCGCCTGAGGGCGCTGCTCTCCCAGATCGAGGGGACGGACGGGACGGCGGAGGCCGCGGAGCCCGAGGCCGACGCGTCCGACGCCATCGAGTCGGCCTCGGTCGACGAACTCTTCAGCCTCATCGACAACCAACTCGGCCGCTGAGGAGGCCTGCCTCAGCCCGGGAAAGCCGGGCCGTCCGGAGGACCCCCTTCCCACCGGACGGCCCGGCCCCCCGCACTCAGCAGGCCCCGCAGCAGCCCCGGCAGTCGCCACGCCAGTCAGCCGTCGCCACTCCGCCTTCGCCCGAGGAGAGCACGAACCCGATGTCCAACCCGTCGAACGAAGAGAAGCTGGTCGAGTACCTGAAGCGGGTCACCGTCGACCTGCAGAAGGCGAACCGAAAGATCGCCGAGCTCGAGGCGGCCGATTCGGAGCCGATCGCCGTCGTCGGCATGGCCTGCCGGTTCCCCGGCGGCGTCGCCTCGCCCGAGGACCTGTGGCAGCTGGTCGCCGACGGCACCGACGCCATCACCGACTTCCCCACCGACCGCGGCTGGGACCTGGAGCGCCTCTACGACCCCGACCCGGGCCGCCCCGGCACCTCGTACACCCGCCAGGCGGGCTTCCTGCACGACGCCGCCCTCTTCGACGCGGGCTTCTTCGGCATCTCGCCCCGCGAGGCCCTCTCCATGGACCCGCAGCAGCGCCTCCTCCTGGAGACCTCCTGGGAGGCGCTCGAACAGGCCGGCATCGATCCCGAGACCCTGCGCGGCAGCCGCACCGGCGTCTTCGCGGGCATCATCGAGCAGAGCTACCTGGGCCTCGAAGGCCCCGAGGAGTTCGAGGGCTACCTGCTGACCAGCAAGCTCAGCAGCGTCGCCTCCGGCCGCATCTCCTACAGCCTCGGCCTGGAGGGCCCGGCGGTCTCCGTCGACACCGCCTGCTCCTCCTCGCTCGTCGCCCTCCACCTGGCGGTCCAGTCGCTGCGCTCCGGCGAGTCCGACCTCGCCCTGGCCGGCGGCGTCACGGTGACCGCGACCCCCGGCGGGTTCGTCGACTTCTCCCGGCAGAGCGGCCTGGCCCCCGACGGCCGCATCAAGTCCTTCTCCGCCGACGCGGACGGCACCTCCTGGTCCGAGGGCGTCGGCATGCTCCTCGTCGAGAAGCTCTCCGACGCCCGCCGCAACGGCCACCGCGTCCTGGCCGTGATCCGCGGCTCGGCCGTCAACCAGGACGGCGCGTCGAACGGCCTCACCGCCCCCAACGGCCCCTCTCAGGAGCGGGTCATCCGCCAGGCCCTCGCCGACGCGGGCCTGACCACCGCCGACGTCGATGTCGTCGAGGCGCACGGTACGGGGACGCGGCTCGGCGACCCGATCGAGGCGCGGGCCCTGCTCGCCACGTACGGCCAGGGCCGCCCCGAGGACCGCCCGCTCTACCTGGGCTCCCTCAAGTCGAACATCGGGCACACCGTCGCCGCCGCCGGTGTCGGCGGCGTCATCAAGATGATCCAGGCCATGGACCACGGCGTGCTGCCCCGCACCCTCCACGTGGAGACGCCCACGCCGATGGCGGACTGGGACTCCGGCGCCGTGGAGCTGCTCACCGAGGCCCGCGACTGGCCGGCCACCGAGCGCGCCCGCCGCGCGGCCGTCTCCGCCTTCGGCGTCAGCGGCACCAACGCCCACGTGATCATCGAGCAGCCGCCTGCCGACAAGACGACCGACGCGGCGGCGGGGGAGACCCCGGCGACGCCGGTCGCCCTGCCCGTCGTGCCCTGGCTGCTCTCCGGCAGGACGGAGACGGCCCTGCGGGACCAGGCCCGCCGCCTGTACGACCACGTCTCCGACGAGGCCGCCGCCCTGCCCCTCCTCGACGTCGGCTTCTCCCTCGCGACGGGCCGTGCGTCCCTCGACCACCGCGCCGTGGTGACCGGCAGCGACAGGGCGGAACTTCTCGCGGGCGTGAAGGCGCTCGCCGAGGGCGGTACGGCTCCGAGCCTGGTGCGCGGCGAACGCGCGGGCGGTCGGCTCGGCTTCCTGTTCACGGGTCAGGGTGCGCAGCGTGCCGGTATGGCGCAGGAGTTGTACGCGTCGTTTCCGGCGTTCGCGGCGGCGTTTGACGAGGTGTGCGGTCTCCTGGACGCGGGTCTTGGCGGTTCGGTCCGTGAGGACGCGGCCCGTCTGGTCGTCGCCAGGGCCGGGCTGATGCAGGCGTTGCCGAAGGGCGGCGCGATGGTGGCTGTCCAGGCGACGGAGGACGAGGTTCTGCCGCTCCTGGACGGTGCGGTGTCGGTCGCCGCGGTCAACGGGCCGCAGTCCGTCGTCGTCTCCGGTGAGGAGACGGCCGTGCTCGCGGTGGCTTCGCGTCTGGAGGAGCTGGGCCGTAAGACGAAGCGTCTGACGGTGAGCCACGCGTTCCACTCGCCGTTGATGGATCCGATGCTGGAGGAGTTCAAGGCCGTCGCGTCCCAGCTGTCGTACGCGGCTCCGCGTATCGCGGTGGTGTCGACGCTCACCGGCAAGGTCGCCACCGGTCAGGACCTCCGGTCGGCCCAGTACTGGGCCGACCAGGTCCGCGGCACCGTCCGCTTCGCCGACGCCGTGAACACCCTCGCCGCCCAGGGCGTCACCGCCACCCTGGAACTCGGCCCCGACGGCGTCCTCTCCGCCCTGGCGGCGGACCTCGTCCCCACCGCCGTCCCCCTCATGCGCCGCGACCGGCCCGAGGCCCTCACGGCCGTCACCGTGCTCGGCCGGCTCCACCAGCACGGCGCCCCCGTCGACTGGGCCGCGTTCTTCTCCGGCACCGGAGCCCGCCGCGTGCCCCTCCCCACGTACGCCTTCCAGCACCAGCGGTACTGGGTCGAGCAGACGGCCGCCTCCGCCGACGCCGCCGGGCTCGGCCTGCGGGCGACCGGGCACCCGCTGCTCGGCGCCGCCGTCACCCTCGCGGGTGCCGACGGGGCCGTGTTCACCAGTACGTTCTCCCCGCGCACCCACCCGTGGCTCGCGGACCACACCGTCTCCGGCTCCGTGGTGCTGGCGCCCGCCGCGCTCGTGGAGCTCGCGATCCGGGCCGGGGACGAGTTCGGGACGACGCTCCTCGACGAACTCGTCCTCGACGCCCCGTTCGTCCTCGCAGGGGGCGGCACCCACCAGCTCCAGGTCGGTGTGGGCGCCCTCGACGCCACCGGTCGCCGCCCGGTCACCGTGCACGGCCGCCCCGACGACCCCGACGCGCCGTGGACCACGCACGCCCACGGCACGCTGAGCGTCGCCGCCGAAGGGCCCGCGTTCGAGCCGGTCGCGTGGCCGCCCGCCGACGCCGAGGAGATCGCCCTCGACGAGCTGTACGCGCGGCTCGCGGAGACCGGCCTCGCGTACGGGCCGGCGTTCCAGGGCCTCACCGCCGCCTGGCGCCGGGGCGACGAGCTCTTCGCCGAGGCCGTCCTGCCCGAGCAGGCCGGTGCGGGGGCCGGGTCCGGTTCCGCTTCCACTTCAGGTGCGGAGACGTTCACCCTGCACCCGGCGCTCCTCGACGCGGCGGTACGGCCCCTGCTGGCCGACGCGGCGGAGGACGGCGCCCCGCTCGCCGGCCACTGGCGCGGCGTACGGCTCCACGCGACCGGCGCCACCGCGCTCCGCGTCCGCATCGCCCCGCAGGGCCCCGGCGACGCGCGCGTCGAACTCACCGACCCGGCAGGACAGCCCGTCGCCCTCGTCGCAGGGACCGCGGTGCGCGGTGTCGGCGGCGGCGCACTCGCGACCGCCGTCGACCGTCACGGCGACGCGCTGTTCCACCTCGGCTGGACGCCCCTCGCCGTGCCCGGTGGGGCAGAGACCCGCCCGGCCACGCTCGGCGCCGACGGCGACTTCGCGACCCCGGCCGACGTGGCCGCCGCCGTCGCCGACGGCCGGTCCGTCCCCGTCGTCGTGCTCCGCGTCGAGCCCGAGCCGGCGGGTTCGCTGCCCGGCTCGGTCCACGCCACGACGGAGAAGGTCCTCGCCCTGGTACGGGAGTGGCTGGCCGACGAGCGTCTGGAGGGGACCCGGCTCGCCGTCGTCACCTCGGGCGCGGTGGCCACGGCCGACGGGGAGGACGTCACCGACCTGCCGGGCGCGGCCGTCTGGGGCCTGCTCCGCTCCGCCCAGTCCGAGCACGCGGGCCGCATCACCCTCATCGACACGGACGCCTCCACCGACGCGACGACGACCGCCCCCGCCGACCCGACGACGGCATCGGAGACCACCCCCGCCCCCACGGGAGCCGCCCTCCTCGCCGCCCTCGTCTCCTCCGGCGAACCGCAGGCCGCCCTGCGCGCCGGGCGGGCGTTCGTACCCCGCCTCGCGCGGGCCGCCGCCCCCGCGCCCGGAGCCACCCCGGCCTGGAACCCGGACGGCACGGTCCTCATCACCGGCGGCACGGGCAGCCTCGGCGCCCTCTTCGCCCGCCACCTGGTGACCGTCCACGGTGTGCGGCACCTGTTGCTCACCAGCCGCAGCGGCCCCGCCGCCCCCGGCGCCCGGGAGCTGTCGGCCGAACTCACCGCGCTCGGAGCCCGGGTCACCCTCGCCGCCTGCGACACGGCCGACCACACCGCGCTCGCCGCGCTCCTCGGCACGATCCCCGCCGACCATCCGCTCACCGGTGTCGTCCACGCCGCCGGCGTCCTGGACGACGGCCTGATCGCGACGCTCACCCCCGAGCGGCTGCAGGCCGTGCTGCGGCCCAAGGCCGACGCCGCCTGGAACCTGCACCGGCTCACCCAGGACCGCGCGGAGGTCACCGCCTTCGTCCTCTTCTCCTCCATCGCGGCCGTCGTCGGCGGCCCCGGCCAGTCCAACTACGCCGCCGCCAACCAGTTCCTCGACGCCCTCGCCCAGCACCGGCGGGCCCACGGCCTGCCGGCCACCTCCGTGGCCTGGGGCCTCTGGGAGCAGTCCGGCGGCATGAGCGGCCACCTCAGCGAGACCGACCTCGGCCGCATCGCCCGCAGCGGCTTCCTGCCCGTCCCGCAGGCGCAGGGGCCCGCGCTGCTCGACCGGGCGCTCGCGCTCGGCCTGCCGGACGTCGTCGCCACGCCGCTGGACATCGCCGTCCTGCGCGAGCAGCCCGGCCGTATACCGGTGGTCCTCACCGGCCTCGCGCCCGCGCCCGCCCGCCGGGCCGCGGCGGAGGAGGGCGCGACCGCGACCGGCTCGCTGGCGGACCTGATCGCCGGGCTCGACGGGCCCGAGCGCGAGCAGGCCGTTCTGGAGGCGGTCCTCGGCCGGATCGCGGCGGTCCTCGGCCACCCCGACACCAGTGCCGTCAAGGCCGACCAGCCGCTGACGAAGCTCGGCTTCGACTCGCTGACGTCCGTGGAGCTGCGTAACCGGCTGAGCGCGCTCGCCGGCTCCAAGCTGCCCGCGACGCTCGTCTTCGACCACCCCACCCCCGCCGCCCTGGCCGCCTTCGTCTCCGGACGGCTCGCCGGCGGGGCCGGGGCGGACGGCGACCCGGCGGTCCCCGCCGTGGACTTCGCGGCCGAGGTGCGGCTCGCCGAGGACGTACGCCCGGCGGACGAGGTCGTACGGTCGGCCGACGACCCGCGCGAGGTCCTGCTGACCGGGGCCACCGGATTCCTCGGCGCGTTCCTGCTGCGCGACCTGATGCGGACGACGACGGCGCGGATCCACTGCCTCGTGCGCGGCGCCGACCAGGACGAGGCCCTGGCCAGGCTGCGGACCAACATGGAGTGGTACCGGCTGTGGGACGAGGTCGACGAGAGCCGCCTCTCCCTGGTCCTCGGCGACCTCGCAGAGGAGCGGCTCGGTCTCACCGAGGACGAGTTCGACGCGCTGGCGCGGACGGTCGACGCCGTCTACCACAACGGCGCCCGGGTCCACTGGCTGCAGCCGTACACCACGCTGCGCGACGCCAACGTCCGCGGGACGGAGGAGGTGCTGCGCCTGGCGGCCCGTCACCGCACGGTGCCCGTCCACTACGTGTCCACCGTCGGCGTCTTCGACGGCGTACGGGAGGAGGGCGTCCCGCTCAAGGTGACCGACCCGACCGGCCCGGCGGAGGCGCTGCCCAGCGGCTACCTCCAGAGCAAGTGGGTCGCCGAGCAGCTCATCGGCATCGCCCGCGACCGGGGCCTGCCGGTCTCCGTCTACCGGGTGGACGTCATATCCGGCGACACGCGCAGCGGCGCCTGCCAGACCCGCGACTTCGTCTGGCTCAGCCTCAAGGGCATCCTCCAGTCGGCGGCGGTGCCCGCCGGCACGAGCGGCCGGTTCCACCTGCTGCCGGTCGACTACGTCAGCGCCGCCATCACCACGCTCTCCCGGCAGACCGACACCGTCGGCCGCACCTTCCACCTGTTCAACCAGAGCTCCCTCAGCCTCGCCCAGTGCGTGGAGTACCTGCGGGCGCACGGCTACGAGCTGGCCGAGCAGGACTGGGACACGTGGAGCGAGCGGGTCGGCGGGGACGGCGAGAACGCGCTCCGGCCGCTGCTGCACGCCTTCGAGATGATGACCTCGGACACCGACGGCTTCTACCCGCCGATCGACACCTCCGAGACCCTCGCGGCCCTCACGGGGACCGGCGTCGACTGCCCGCCGCTGACCGCCGAACTCTTCGCCAGGTACGTCGAGTTCTTCGTGGAGGTGGGCCACTTCCCGCCCGCGCGGACGCGCGAGCCGGCCGGAGTCTGATCCGGAGGTCCGGGCCGGGGGTCTGACCTGGGGTTCCGGGCCGGGGCGCGACAGAGCGCCCCGGCCCGGAACACCGTCCCGGCCTCCGACTTGACACATCCTTTACCCGCCTCGGCCGAAGGTGGCCGGAACCGGTCCGTCCGGTGGCAGCATCGGCGCCATGCTGGATACGGGTGAGTTGCTGCGTGACAAGGTGATTCTGATTACGGGGGCGAGCAGTGGCATCGGTGCCGCGGCCGCGTACGTCTTCGCGAGGGAAGGCGCGTCGGTGGTGCTCGCCGCGCGCCGGGAGGAGCGGCTCGGCGCCCTGGTGGCGGAGCTGACCGACAAGGGGTTCGAGGCCTCGGCGGTGGTGTGCGACGTGACGCGCGCCGAGGACGCGCGGCGTGCGGTCGCGCACGCGACGGAACGTTTCGGCCGGCTCGACGGGGCCTTCAACAACGCGGGCGTCGGCGGGGACCGGACGCCTCTCCACGAGATGGGGGACGAGGTCTACGACGCCATCCTCGACACCAACGTACGAGGCCTGTGGAACTGCCTGCGCGCCGAGATAGGCGCGATGCTCGCGGGCGAGGGCGGCGCCATCGTCAACAACAGCAGCGTGGGCGGTCTCGTGGCCATCCCCACCGCCGCTCCGTACGTGGTGTCCAAGCACGCGGTGGTCGGTTTCACCCGCGCCGCGGCCGACGAGTACGCCCACCAGAGGATCCGTGTGAACGCGGTGGCGCCCGGCCTGACGCGCAGTGAGATCACGGCCGACTGGTTCTCGCGCAACCCCGGCCTGGAGCAGGAGATCGAGGCGACGATCCCCCAGTCGCGGACCGCCGCGCCCGAGGAGGTGGCCGAGGCCGCGGCCTGGCTGCTCAGCGACCGGGCCTCGTACGTGACCGGCACCGTCCTGCCGGTGGACGGCGGCTACGTCAACCGCTGACCACCGACAGGACGGGCATACCACCGCTCGTACGCGAGCGGACCTATCCGGCGCAGTCCATGTAGACGGAGAAGGTCCGCTCGCCGTTCTGTACCCCGGTGACCTCGACGCGGACGACGCCCTCGTCCGGGGCCGGCACGACGGCGGCGTCGATCCAGCACGGAGCGTCGAACTCGACGTAGCGGTCGAAGGTGCTCATCACCCGGACGGGGGGTCGGCCCGGCCCGGTGACGGCGTGCGTGGCCTGGTAGGCCGCCTCGATCAGGACCAGACCGGGCACGTGGTCGACCCGGTGGTCGTACAGCGCCTGGTTGGACACGTCCGAGCGCAGTTCCCAGCGGTTCGGGAGGCCGCTCGGCGCCAGGACGACCTCATGCTCATGGGCCCGCCCGACCGTGTGGGCGGGGAGCGGGGCCGGCGGGACGCCGGTGCCCCACGCGGCGTCGGCGTACGCGCCGCGCAGCCGGCGGTAGGCCCCCGGCGCGATCCAGCTGTAGTCGAGCAGCGACTCGGCGACCAGTCGTCCCTCCGACAGGATCGACAGTTCGACGCGGGACGAGCGCGGGTTGTTGGGCGTGCAGGTCAAAAGAATGAACAGGTTGTCCGGTTTGTTTTTGGGATCGTAAAAATCCTCGGAGACGTTGAAGTCCATCCACTCCATCAGGGTCTGGTGCTTGAGCGGCACGCCTAACTCGGCGTGCCCGATGAGCAGGGCGCTCTGACGGATCGTCTGGGTGATCAGCAGCGGTACCGAACCCCCGTAGACACCCCCGTCGGGCCATTGCGCGGTCACCGCGTAGCGATCCGATCCCAGCGCGGACCAGTTCGTGAGCAGGATGGCGTCCGATTCGCGCAGGTGCACGTACTCCTGGGGCACGGTCGGGACGGGTGCGGCGATCCGATGGATGGCATGGGTGTGCCGTCGGCGATCGGAGAGCAGGGCTTTGGGCATGATCCCCCCTGGGTCAGGCCTAGATTGAGGTGCCGGGTTCCGACGCAAGATAAGATACCGGGTAACCGGTCCTTTTCAAGATAGTTCAGAACACGAGTACGAGGGGTGGGTGGCTGTGGCGCAGCAGGAACGTGCGATCCGTACCCGAAGGGTCATCCTGGAGACCGCCGCTGTGATCTTCGACGAGCGAGGCTACGAGTCGACGACCATCGCCGAGGTCCTGGAGCGGGCCGAAGTGACCAAGGGAGCCCTGTACTTCCACTTCCCCTCCAAGGGGGATCTCGCGCGCGGCGTCCTCGACGCCGCCGTGACCACCGACGGCGTACGCCCGCAGGCCCTCAAGCTGCAGGAGATGATCGACACCCTGCTGCTGCTCGCCTACCGGCTGCCCCGCGAACCCATGCTCAGCGCGGCCCTGCGGCTCGCGGTCGACCTCCAGTCCCGCCGTCAGTTCGGCACCGCCTGGCCCGACTGGATCGAGCTGCTCACCGGAATCCTGCGGGACGCCAAGGGACGGGGTGAGGTCCTCCCGCACGTCGACGAGGCCGAGATCGCCCGCATGCTCGTGTGCACCTGGACCGGTGTCCGCGTGGTGAGCGAAGGCCTCGCCGGCGGCCGCGACCTGCCCGGTGAGGTCGCCGTGCTCCTCCAGCTCCTCCTGCCCGCCGTCGCGACCCCCACCGTCCTGCCCCGCCTCGAGGTGTCGTCCGCCAGGGCCGCCCACCTCTACGACGACATGCCCGCCTGGCGGGCCGAGACGGCCGAGTCCACCGTCGGCCTGACCCGCTGAGGCCCCGGCCACCCCACCCCTCACCCGGTACGGGCCGACTCCCACAGCGGCACCACGACCGCGCCGCCCCCGCGCTGCGCGGGCGGTGTCGCCGGGACCCGCGACGGGCTCAGCACCCGCTGGTGCAGCCACTGGATGTCCGGCGACGGTTCGAGCCCCAGCTCGTCGCGGAGGATCCGCCGGACCGTCCGGTAGGCGTCGAGCGCCTCGGCGCGCCGCCCCGCCTGGTGCAGGGCGGCGATCAGCTGGCCGTGGAACCACTCGTTGAGCGGGTAGTCGTGGACCAGCGTGCGCAGCTCGGGAACGAGTTCGCGCAGCCGCCCGAGCCGCCGCATCGCCTCGATCCGCAGCTCCAGGGCCCTGATCCGCAGCTCCTCCAGGTGGACCACCCGGCCGGCGAGCACGTCGCCCGTCGGTACGTTGGAGAGGACCGGGCCGCGCCACAGGCCGAGCGCCAGGGCGACGGCGTCGGCCGCCGCCTCGTACCGGCCCGCCGAGAGGTCGTCCCTGCCCCGCGCGACGAGCCGTTCGAAGACCTTGATGTCGATGGCCGAGTCGTCGACGTGCATGGTGTAGCCGCCGAACCGCGTGGTCAGCAGGGACTGTTCGGAGTCCGGGCGGGCGTCCCCCGTCAGCAGCCGGCGCGCGTGGTGGACGTAGGTCTGCACGGTGTTGAGCGCGGAGCGCGGCGGGCTGTGCTGCCACAGCTCCTGGATGAACGTGTCCGGCGTGACGAGGTCGTTGGCGTGGGTGAGCAGCAGGGCCAGGATCTGGGAGACCTTGGGCGTCGCCGCCGGAAGGACCTCACCGTCGTCGGCGATGATCTGGAACGGTCCCATGAGGGTGAACCGCATGACGCACTCTCCTTCAAGGTGACGTCGCAGGCGTGAAAACGGGGTGTACGGTCTGTTTTAAGGTCATGAAAAAGCGGCGTCGACACTCAGCCGGCCCTGAGCAACAGCCCCCGTCCGGCCCCGGCGCCGACCCGGACCCTGGTCCTGCCCCGGAGCGCGGCGTCGCCCACCCTCCCGGCGGCCGCTCCGGCCGTCCGTATGCAGGCGAGATGGGCGACCGAGGCGAGCGTGATGTGCCGGTGCCAGCCCTGGAAGGACCGGCCGGCGAAGTCCCGCAGCCCGACCCGCGCACTGGCCAGGGCGTCGTCGCGGTCCACCACCTCGGCGAGCGCGGCGAACCGCAGCGCGTCACCGGGGCGCATCCCCGGGTCCGCCAGCCACAGCCGGACGGCGGACGGGTCGGCCTCGGGCCACTGGGCCACCAGGAGCCGCGCCCCGCCCGCCTCCCGGCCGCCGCCGCCGTCCCGCGCCTCGTGCAGGGTGACCGGCACGGTCATCGTCAGGCTTCGGCCGCCCCCGGTGAGCGGGGCGTACGGCCGCCAGAGCCGGCGCAGCGAGGCGACGAGCCGGCCCGGCGTGTGCGGGAGGACGCCGTGGCCCGGCAGGGCCAGCGGGTCCACCCGGAGCCGTATCCGGTCGTCGACGCGCTGCACCAGCGGGATGCCGGCCGCCTCGAAGTGCCGCCCCATCCGCAGCGGATCGAGGCCGGGGGCGTCGAGCACGACCGGGTGGGGCGTCCCGGGCAGGGAGCGGGCGGCGCGCAGGGCGACGTCGCCCGCGTTCTCCTCCGGGCTCAGGGCCCGGCTGGTCTCGGGGATGTGGGCCCGGCGCCGCCGGGAGTCGTCCTCGACCCAGTCGGCCGGCAGGACGAGCTGCCAGTTCACCGGCACGCCCGCGGCGGGCGAGGCCAGCCACGCGCCGTAGGACTGCTGCCCGGTGACGGTCCGTCCGAGCTCGGGCACGAAGTACTCCGCCACGCCGACCGAGTGGCCGCCCGCCTTGGGCACGACGGTGGGCCGCACCACCCAGGCCTGCGGGTCGAGCAGCTCGTCGGCGTGCCGGGCGAGGCCGCGGCGGACGGGCTCCCACTCCCAGGAGGACTCGCTGATGAAGTGGTGCACGCTCTGCTTGCGGGCCGCCTCGCCGCCGAACTGGTCCGCCACGTTGCGCAGGGTCTTGCGCCCGTGCGCGGCGAGCAGCCCGGCGACGTACTCCTCGGCCTTCAGTCGCTGGTCGCTGCGCGGCAGCGAGGCGAACAGGTCGAGGGGTACCCCGGCGAGCGTCTCGGGGAACGTCGGGCTGTCCGAGGTCGCGTGCATCTCCATCAACTCCCTGCGAAACCGTGGCGTCCGTTTCCGGTCATGGCACGCCGAGGGAAGCCATGCCGTGCGAGGAGTCGCGCGGCGAGCCATACAGCAAATGAAACCACACACCCGGTTTGTTATGGCGACCTCATGGACCCCTCGTTTCTCCCCCTGCACTTTCTGTGACGATATGATCTGAAATGTTCTTCACGACTCCCCTGGCACCCATGGACCGGGGGAGCGGGATTACCGACGCGTTACTCCGCGTGAACCCGGCCCGTGCATGCTCAATCCGGTTGTTTCCAGCCGAGATATGAGGAGTCACGATGGCGACGCCCGTGAACGAAGCCGAAGCTGTGCTGCAAGCGGTGAGGGAGGTTGTTCCCCGGCTCCGCGAGAACGGCCTCGAAGCCGAGAACCGAGGCTGGATCCCCGACGAGAACATCGAACTGCTGGAGAAGGCGGGCGTCTTCCGCATCGCGGTTCCGAAGCGCTTCGGCGGCCTCGACCTCCCGGCGGCCGAGCAGGCGGCGATCGTCGCCGAGATCGGTCGCGGCTGCGGCTCGACCGGCTGGGTCTCCTGCGCGTGGGTCTCCAGCGCCTGGATCGCCACCCAGTACCCGGACAAGGCCCAGGAAGAGATCTTCGTCGACGGCTCCGTCCGGATCTCCGGCGGCTTCACCCCCACCGGCACCGCCGTCGAGACCGAGGGCGGGTACGTCCTCAACGGCTCGTGGCGCTTCAACACCGGCATCAAGGGCGCGGACTGGAACATCTACGCGGCGATGCTCCAGCGGCCCGGCCAGGAGGACGAAGAGGTCTTCGCCATCGTCCCCGCCTCCGACGTCTCCATCGCCGACGACTGGGACGTCACCGCAGCCGCCGGCACCGGAAGCTCGACGACCACGGTCAAGGACCTCTTCGTCCCCGCCCACCGCGTCGTGGACGGCATCGAGGTCCTCGAGGGCCTCGTCGGCGACCGCTCCAACGCGGGCGCCACGGGCCGCAACTACGGCCTCACCGCCTACGTCATGGCCCTCTCCGTCCCGGTCTACTTCGGCCTCGCCCGCGCCGCCCTCGAGGTCTTCCTCCAGCGCCTGCCGGGCAAGGGCATCGCCTACACCCACTGGGCCGAGCAGCGCGAGCACCCCTACACGCAGGTGAAGGTCGCGGTCGCCGCCAACAAGATCACCGCCGCCGAGGGCCTCGCCGAAGGCTGGCTCCGCCTCATGCAGAGCGGAGCGGACGCCGGCGAGCAGCTCTCCGTCGAGCAGAAGGCCACCATGCGAGGCCAGTTCGGCTACGCCGTCCAGCTCGCGAAGGAAGCCGTCCAGGAGCTCCACGACATCAGCGGCGCGTCGATCATCGCCCGCACGGCCCCCTTCCAGCGCATCCAGCGGGACATCGAGGGCCTCTACCTGCACGGCCTGATGACCCCCGTCGGCAGCCTGGAGGCCCACGGCCGGGTCCTCGTCGGCCTCGACCCGGGCACCGACTACCTCTAGATCCCCCCGGCGCCGGTCGGCCTTCCCCACCGACCGCCGCCCTCCGCGGGCCGCCGCCCCCCGCCGGCGTCCCGCGCCACGTCGCCCGTGCGTCACCGCGCGACGGCACCCGCACACCCATGAAGCCCTTTCCCACCGGCAGAGACGGAAAAGAGAACGGTGAACCCCGAGAACTCGAGAACCGACGCCGCAGACCAGGTCCGGCAGCACTCCCGCCGCAGCATCCTGCGCGCCGGCGCCGCCCTCGGCGCCGCCACCGCCCTGTCGGTGACGGCCTCCGGGCTGCTCGCTCCCTCCGCGGCGGCGGAGGAGCAGATCTCCTACGACGTCATCGTCGTCGGCGCCGGCTACGCCGGAATCAGCGCCGCGCGCGACCTCCGCGCCCAGGGCTACCGCGTCCTGGTCCTGGAGGCCCGCAACCGCGTCGGCGGCCGCACCTGGACCGACACCTTCGCCGGTCACACCGTGGAGATGGGCGGCACCTGGGTCGACCCCGCCTCCCAGCCGCACGTCGGCGCCGAGCTCACCCGGTACGGCATCGGCCTCGTCGAGGACCAGGCCCCGGAGCGCACCTTCCTGCCGACCCCCAGCGGCCCGCAGGAGTTCGCCCCGGCCCAGGGCTTCGGCAACCTCGGCCTCGTCTACGAGCGGATCTTCGAGGGCTCCCCGCAGTACTTCGAGCGGCCCTTCGAGCCCCTGTACCGCTCGGACCTCATCGGCCCCAAGGACAAGCTCTCGCTGCGCGACCGGCTGAACCAGATGGGCCTCACGCCGGAGGAGGAGCTCCTCGTCAACGGCCAGACCGCCGTGTACTCGGGCGGCTCCAGCAGCTCCGGCGCGCTCACCATGCTCGCCCAGTGGTGGGCGCTCTCCGGCCACAACAACGCCGGCTGGAACAACACCATGCGCTACCGCATAGCCGGCGGCACGGCGGCCCTCCTCAACGCCATGCTGAACGAGGCGCAGCCCGTCCTGCGCCTCAGCACCCCGGTCACCTCGGTCACCCAGAGCGGCGGCCGCTACTACGTCACCACCCAGGCGGGCCGCAGCTACCAGGCCCTCGGTGTCGTCGTCGCCGTCCCCGCCAACGTGTGGCAGACGATCAAGTTCTCGCCGGCGCTCCCCGCCGCGCAGACGACGGCCACCACCCAGGGCATCGGCGTGAAGACCGGCACCAAGCTCTGGATCAACGCGCGCAGCGCCAAGGGCCGGTTCTACGCCCAGGGCAAGGAGGGCGGCTCCCCGATCACCATGGTGGTGCCGGACAAGTACACCGCCGAGGGCCAGCTGTACATCGCCTTCAGCACCGACCCGAACCTCGACCCGAACAACGCGACGCAGGTCCGCGCGGCCGTCCAGCAGCTCGGCGCCGACCTCGACATCGTCTCCATCAAGGCGCACCGCTGGGGCAGCGACCCGTTCGCGCGCGGCGGCTGGGCCTTCCGCAAGCCGGGTCAGCTCACCTCCCTCTATCCGGCGGTCACCCAGCCGGCCGGCCGGCTGGCCTTCGCCAGCGGCGACATCGCCAACGGCTGGAGCGGCTACATCGACGGAGCGATCGAGTCCGGACGGCGCGCCGCCCGCGACGCCTCCGTGGGCATCTGACCAGGCCGAACCGTCGGAACGGCCGCCGTATACCAGGGAATTACTCCGGGGTTACCGGCGGCTGAGAGGCACGCGCCTAGCCTCGTACGCATGAATGCACGGCACTCCTGTGCCGTGCATTTCACGCTGTGCGCGTCAACGAGAAAGTTGTGCCTCTTCATGAACACCACTGCACATGCCGACAACGACACCCCCATTTCCGTCATCGGCCTGGGCCTGATGGGTCAGGCGCTCGTCGGCGCCTTCCTGAAGTCCGGCATCCGCACCACCGTGTGGAACCGCTCGCCGGAGAAGGCCCGGACACTCGTCGAGAACGGCGCCGTGCTTGCCGCCACGGCCGCCGACGCGGTCGCGGCAGCCCCGCTGATCGTCGTGTGCGTCACCGACTACGACGTCGCCCACGCCGTCCTGGACCCGCTGGCCGACGCCCTGCGGGGAAAGACCGTCGTCAACCTCACCTCGGGTCACTCCGAGGGCGCCCGCGACACCGCGCGCTGGGCGGCCGAGCACGGGGTCAAGTACCTCGACGGCGCCATCATGGCCATCCCGCCCGTCATCGGCACCGAGCACGCCTCGCTGCTGTACGCCGGCCCCCAGGAGGTCTTCGACGCGCACGAGGCCACCCTGGCGAGCCTCGGGCGAGCCACCCACCTCGGCGACGACCACGGCCTGGCCTCGCTCTACGACGTGGCCCTGCTCGGCATCATGTGGGGCGTCCTCAACAGCTTCCTGCACGGCGTCGCGCTCCTTGAGACCGCGAACGTCAAGGCCGGCGCCTTCGCCCCGCTCGCCAACGACTGGATCGGCGCGGTCACCAACTTCGTCTCGGCCTACGCGGGCCAGATCGACGAGGGCAGCTACCCCGCCCACGACGCCACCATCGACACCCACTGGGCGACGATGGTGCACCTGATCCACGAGAGCGAGGCGACCGGCGCGAGCGCCGAGCTGCCCACGTTCGTCAAGGAGCTCACCGACCGGGCGATCGCCGCCGGCCGGGGCGGCGACAGCTACGCCGCCATGATCGAGCAGTTCAGGAAGCGCACCACCTGAGGCAACCGGCTCCCGAGCCGGACGGTGTCGCGGCCGGACGCGGCGCGAACCCGGATGCCGAAGAGCTCCGGCGGCCACCCGTCACGGTGACCGCCGGAGCTGCGAGCGTGCCGGGAGGGGCCCTCTCGGACCTCTCCGGGCCGTCGTCAGGCCCCCTCGGGCGTCAGCAGGACCGCCTCCGTGGGGCAGCACTCCGCCACGTCCATGGCGGCCTTGATCTCTTCCTCGCTCTCGAGCACGCTCTGGAGCACGATGCCCCTGCCGTTCTCGACGCGGAACAGGTCCGGGTTCATGGCCAGGCACGTACCCGCGCCGGCGCAGGCCTTCCGGTCGATCGTGAGCGTCATCTTCATGCGGGTTCGTCTCCCCTGGTTCAGCGCGGTCCGGAACCGTGCAGGTCGACGGGGAGCGCGAGGACGCTGCGCAGCAGCCAGCTCTCCGCGTACCGGATCTCCTCGCGCGGCACGGAGAGCCGGGCGTTCGGGAACCGCTCGAAGAAGGCCGGGATGGCGATCCGGGACTCCAGCCGTGCGAGGGCCGCGCCCAGGCAGTTGTGCAGCCCGTGCCCGAGGCCCAGGTGCCGCGGCCCGGAGCGGGTGATGTCCAGCTGGTCCGGGTTCTCGAAGACGTCGGGATCACGGTTGGCGGACTGGAGCGCGGCGATGACCGTGGCGCCCTTGGGTATGGTCGCGCCCAGGAACTCGACGTCCTGGGTGGCGAAGCGGATCAGAGCCACCGTCAGGGCGCCGTCGTAGCGGAGGAACTCCTCCACCGCGGACTCGGCGAGCTCCGGCCGCTCGGCGAGCAGCTTCCGCTGGTCCGGGTGGTCCAGGAGGGCGAGGATCGCCGACCCGATGAGGTTCCGGGTCGTGTCCAGACCCACCATGATCATGAGCGCGACCATGGCGATGAGCTCGTTCTCGTCGAGCCGGTCGTCGCCGTCACGGGCCTGGATGAAGACCGAGGTGAGGTCCTCGCCCGGGTTGCGGCGCTTCTCGTCGATGATCTCGCGCCCGTAGTCGACGATCTCCTGGTACGCGAGCGTCGACTCGGTCATGCGCTCGGGATCGACGACCAGCGCCTTCTCGATGGCGTGCAGGATCTGCCGGAACTTGTCCAGCGGGATGCCCATGACCCGGCCGATCACCTCCGCCGGCACCGTGGAGGCGAACTCCATGATGTCCGGGTTCTCCATGGCCTCGAGGCGGTCGAGTGCGGAGGCCACGATCTCCCGGGTCGGCTCCTCCCACAGTGCCGTACGGCGGGGAGTGAAGGCGCTCATCGCCAGCTTGCGCACCCGGGTGTGGTCCGGCGGGTCCAGGACCGACAGGATGCGCTCGATGACGGTGCCGGAACCGAACACCAGGCCCGACTTCTTGAAGTCCTCGCCGGCCCACACGGTGGCGTCGCTGCTGAAGCGCTGGTAGTCGCCGAGCAGCTCCTTCACGTCCTCGTAGCGGGACACCATCCACATGGGCAGATCGCCGACCGGGAAGGTGAGCTGGTGCACCGGGGCGTTCTTGCGGAGCCACGAGAACGCAGGATACGGATCCTGGAAATAGTCGTGACCGAAAAGATCTGGCGCAAGCGCCGAGGATGTCATCGCTGACCTCTCCCTCAGGAAGGTGATCCGGGCCGAACGTCGAACAAGGTCCACGTACTCCGAGCTCTGACCAGGAGGCTACGAGGAGGTGTTCAACGCCCCGGTCATGCGGCGGTAATTGGCCAACTGTCCAGCCGGGTCGCCGTCGCCCGGCCGGGGTCCCGCCACCGCCCGCCCGTCCCCACACCCAGTTGACACTCTCTCCACCGGAGGCCGCGGAGCCCCGGACGAACCTGACTACCGTGTCCGTGCAGTCCACGCCGCGGCATCTGCGAAGCGGACGCCGACGACCTGAACAGGAGCGTGCGCAGTGCAGTTCAACCTCATCGGTCCGTTCGAGATCACCACCGACGACGGCCGAGAGCTCGCTCCCAGCGCACCGAGGATCCGGCAGATGCTGGCGCTCCTGGCACTCCAGCCCCGCGAGGCCGTCTCCATCGACGCGCTCGTCCAGGAACTGTGGGCCGACGACGCGCCGCCGAGCGCCCTCAAGATCGTCCACACCCATGTCTCGCAGGCCCGCCGTCTCTTCACCGACGAGGCCGTCACCTCGCCCGACCGGGACCTGCTCGTCACCCGGGCACCCGGCTACCTCCTGCAGGTGAACGACGACGAGGTCGACGTCAAGTGCTTCGAAGGCTTCGTCAGACGGGCCCAGTGGGAGTTCGCCGAAGGCACCCCCGACCGGGCCGCCGACTTCCTCACCCGCGCCCTCAGCCTGTGGCGCGGCCCCGTCCTCGGCGACATCTCCGTCGGCTCCGCCCTCGCCGGCTGGACCGCCCGCGTGGAGGAGCTGCGCATACGGGCCCTGGAACTGCACGTCGAGGTCGAGAACCACTTCGGGCGCCACCGTGAACTCCTGCCCGAACTGCGCACCCTGGTCAGCGACTACCCGCTCCACGAGTGGTTCCACGGCCAGCTCATCTCCGCCCTGCACCGCTCCGGCCGCCGGGGCGAGGCACTGGAGGCGTACGGCGACCTCTACCGCCTCCTCAAGAGCGAGCTCGGTCTCGCCCCCTCGCCGGACGTGCGCCGGCTCCAGACCGAGATCCTCAACGCGACCGGCAACGAACTGACCCTGGCACCGCGCCCCCGGGCCGTCAGGGAGCGGACCGGCCTCCCGGCGGCCCGCGCGGCCGTCGCCATCGCAGGCTGAACCGTCCCACCCGAACAGGAAAGAACCCTCATGCCCTCCCTCCCCACCCCGCCCGCTCACCAGGACATGCCCGCCCTGCTGCGCCCCCTCCACGCCGAGGTGCTGCGGCGCAACCCGGGCGAACCCGAGTTCCACCAGGCGCTCGGCGAGGTCCTGGAGTCCCTGGAGCCGGTGCTCACCGCCCGCCCGGAGTTCCTGGAGGCGGGGCTCCTGGAGCGGATCGTGGAGCCCGAACGCCAGATCATGTTCCGGGTGCCGTGGCAGGACGACGCCGGCCGCGTCCACGTCAACCGCGGCTTCCGGGTGGAGTTCAACAGCGCGCTCGGCCCGTACAAGGGCGGACTGCGGTTCCACCCCACCGTCGGGCTCGGCACCGTGAAGTTCCTGGGCTTCGAGCAGATCTTCAAGAACGCGCTCACCGGCCTGAACATCGGCGGCGGCAAGGGCGGCAGCGACTTCGACCCGCGCGGCCGCTCCGCCGCCGAGGTGATGCGCTTCTGCCAGTCGTTCATGACGGAGCTGCACCGGCACCTCGGCGAGCACACCGACGTCCCGGCCGGCGACATCGGCGTCGGCGGCCGCGAGATCGGCTACCTCTTCGGCCAGTACCGGCGCATCACCAACCGCTGGGAGCCGGGCGTCCTGACCGGCAAGGGCATCGGCTGGGGCGGCTCCCTGGTCCGCGCCGAGGCGACCGGATACGGCAACGTCCTCTTCGCCCTGGAGATGCTGCGGACCCGCGGCGAGGACCTGGAGGGCCGTCAGGTCACCGTCTCCGGCTCGGGCAACGTCGCCCTCTACTCGATCCAGAAGGCCCAGCAGCTCGGCGCGCACGTCGTCACCGCCTCCGACTCCGGCGGCTACGTCGTCGACGAGAAGGGCATCGACCTCGCCCTCCTCAAGGAGATCAAGGAGGTCGAGCGCGGCCGCGTCAGCGACTACGCCGAGCGACGCGGCGCCTCAGCGTGGTACGTGCCGGGCGGCCGGGTCTGGGACGTCCCCGCCGATGTCGCCCTGCCCTCGGCGACCCAGAACGAACTGGACGCCGACGCCGCGCTCACCCTCGTGCGCAACGGGGTGAAGGCGGTCTCCGAGGGCGCCAACATGCCCACCACCCCCGAGGCGGTCCGGGTCCTGCGCGAGGCCGGCGTCCTCTTCGGCCCCGGCAAGGCCGCCAACGCGGGCGGCGTGGCGACCAGCGCCCTGGAGATGCAGCAGAACGCGGGCAGGGAGACCTGGACCTTCGAGCAGGTGGAGACCCGGCTCGCGGGCATCATGCGCGATATCCACGAGACCGCCCGCGCGACAGCGGACCGCTACGGGGCCCCCGGAGACTACGTCGTGGGCGCCAATATCGCCGGGTTCGAACGGGTCGCCGACGCGATGCTCGCCCAGGGCCTCGTCTGACCGGTACGGCCACGGGGGCGGGAGCGACGCCCGCGGCCGGCGGCGCGACGGCGTCACCGGCGGCGGCCTCCGCCCCGACCCCCGGCTCGGCCCGGGGCCCGGGGCCACGGGCCCGGTGGCGGGCGGCCGACAGGGCGATCACCGCTATCGCGAGCGCGGCGACGGCGAGGAGCACCGTCGCCGTACGGAAGGCGGGCAGCCAGTCCGGCGCGCCCGTCTCCGGGGTCGCGCCGCCGCCGGGCACGAGCCGGTGGAAGAAGACGAGCCCCGTCAGGGCGATGCCGAGGACGCCCGCGGTCTCCTGCGCCGTCCCGAGCACCCCCGCGGCCATCCCGGTGAGCCGCGCCCGCACCCCGGACAGCGCCGCGGCCGTCAGCGGGGCCATGAGCAGACCCATGCCGGCGCCGGTCACGGAGAGACCCGCGACCAGGCCCCACGGCAGCCCGCCGGAACCGACCGAGGAGGCCGACCAGCCGATCAGCAGGAGCCCCGCCGCGAGGACCGTGCCGCCCAGGACCGCGAGCCGGCCGCCGAGCCGGCCCGTCAGCCGGCCCGTCTGCATCGAGGCGGCGAAGAAGGAGGCGTTGAGCGCGACACCCACCAGGCCCGCCGTCACCGGCGACATCCCCCGGCCCTCCTGGAGATAGAGGGACAACACGAACGTCAGCCCCGCCGAACCGCCGAACAGCAGCGCCACGGAGACCACGCCCCGGGTGAAGCCGCGGTCCCGGAAGACCGCGGGATCGAGCAGCGGGCTGCGCCCCGCGGCGATCCGCCGGCGCTGGTGCGCGGCGAACCCGGCGAGCAGCGGCACGGACAGCGCGAGGCTGAGCCACGTCCACGCCGGCCACCCCGTCTCGCGGCCCACCACGAGCGGCAGGACGAGCGCCACGAGACCGGCCGCGGAGAGCAGCGTGCCCACCGGATCGAGGCGCCGGCCGCCGCGCCGCCCGTGGCCGTCGGCCGGCAGCAGCCGGACGAGGGCGAGCGCGAGCACGCCGAGCGGGATGTTGATGAGGAAGGAGGCGCGCCATCCGAGCCCGCCCGGGTCGACCGCGAGCAGCAGCCCGCCGACGGCCTGCCCGCCCGTACCGGCGACCCCCACGGTCGCCCCGTACCAGGCGAAGGCACGGGCCCGGTCCGCGCCCTCGAACAACCGGCCCATCAGGGCCAGGACCTGCGGGGCCATCAGGGCGGCGGCGATGCCCTGCGCGATCCGCGCCGCCACCAGCACCTCCACCCCGGCCGCCAGACCGCAGGCCGTGGACGCGGCCGTGAACAGCGCGAGCCCCACCGTGAACACCCGCCGGGGCCCGTACAGATCGCCCAGTCTCCCCGCGGTGATCAGCCCGATCGCGTACGCCAGGCCGTACCCGATCAGGACGGACTGCATGGCCGCCTGCCCGGCGCCCAGGTCCCGCCGGGTCGCCGGGGCCACGGCGTTGACGATGAAGAAGTCGAGCGTCGTCATGAACACCGCGGCGAGCAGCACGAGCAGCGCCCACCGGCGGCTCCGGCCGGCGGTTCTGCCGCCGGCCGGTGTACGAGTCGCCGTACGCGGGGGCGTACGGAGGACGGAAGGACGTGCGACCGACGGCATGCGGTCCTCCTGACGGGGGGAGCGGACGGGCCGGGGAACGGCGCAGGGACAGCCCGGATGGATCTCGGGCTGCCCCTGCGCGGTGATACGGGGTCGTGCGAGGCGTCAGTGGCCGACGGGCACGTGCGCCTTCGGCGCGTCCGCGCCCTCCGCGTCACCGGCCGCGGCGACCTGCGGCTGACCCGAGTTGCGGTTCAGCAGCAGGAGCAGCGCGGTCACCAGACCGACCAGGGCGAAGACCGCGGTGGCCAGGAACCCGGCCTGGAAGCCGTCGTTCAGACCCTTGGCGTCCGTACCGGTGGTGTAGGCGAACGCCACCGAGGAGGCGATCGCGATACCGAGCGCGGCACCGATCTGGAAGACCGCGTTGTTGATGCCCGAGACCAGACCGGACTCCTCCGGCTTGGCACCGGTCAGCGAGGCGATCGACGCGGCCACGTTGGTGGAGCCGATACCGGAGCCGAAGATGACCAGGCCGAAGAACAGGTCGCTCCAGTAGCCGCCGTTCGGGTCGATCTGCGTCAGGAGCAGCAGACCGCCGGAGAGCAGCGCCATACCGACGATGGCGATCGGCTTGTAACCGACCTTGGCGACCAGCCGGGCGCTGACGTTGGCGCCGATGATCGACATGAGGGCGTAGATCGCCGTGCTCAGTCCGAACTTGACGGCGCTGTAGCCGAGGACCTGCTGGGCGTAGAGCGAGGTGATGAGCGCACCGCCGTACACCGCCATCGCGACGATGATCATCAGGATGTTGCCGCCGACCACGGTGGGGGAGCGGAAGATCCGCAGCGGGACCAGCGGGGCCTTCGACTTGGCCTCGATGAGGGTGAAGATGACGAGCAGCACGGCGGCGGCGATCAGCATGCCGATCGTCTGACCGCTGCCCCAGCCGACCAGCGGGGCCTCGGAGACCGCGTAGACGAGGAGTGCGATGGCGGCCGTGACGGTCACGGCGCCGGCGGGGTCGAAGCGACGGGGACCGGAACGGACCGGGGTCTCCTTCAGCAGACGCGGGCCGAAGATCAGCACCGCGGCGACCACCGGGACGTTGATGTAGAAGATCCACTCCCAGCCCAGACCATCGGTGATCGGACCACCGATGAGCAGCGCCGCGGTGGCACCGAAGGCGCCGATACCGGTCCAGATGCCCAGCGCCTTGTTACGCTCGGCACCCTCGGCGAAGGTGTGCATCAGCACGGCCATGGCGGTCGGCGTCATGACGGCGGCAGCCACACCCTGGATGACACGGGCCGTGATCAGCACCTCGTCGGTCCAGGCGAGACCGCACAGCACCGACGCGACACCGAACAGCGCGGTGCCGAACAGGAACATCTTGCGGCCGCCGAGCAGGTCAGCGGTACGACCGCCGAACATCAGCAGACCGCCGAAGCTCAGCAGGTAGGCGCTCATCACCCACTGGACGCCGCCGGCCGCGAAGCCCAGCTCCGTCTCGATGGCGGGCAGCGCGAGCATGACGATCTGCGAGTCGACGATCACCATGAAGAACGAGGCGACCAGCAGGGTGAGTGCCAGCCATCTCCGCGGGTCGGGGGCGTTGTTCGGGCGGTCTGCGCCCTCCGCCAGGTCCCGCGACCCGGCGTTGCTGGGACGAGTGTTACGGGATTCGCGAGACATGGGGTCCTCGATTCCTCGATTCCTGGATCTGCGGATCTCCCGACGTTCCGGAACCCCGATCGGGGACCCGAACGTTCTGGAGTCACTGCGTACCTGCCGCCGTTCCACTTCCCCTTACGACGGCTTTATGAGAACCACCCTGACCCCTGCTTCTCTCGGCATCCTCACGGCGCACTCCCGAATGTCACTTCGGCCGCTCACGGCCGCTCACGGCGCCTCACGGCCCCGCCCGTGACCACCGGGCCCGCACCTCACGACGGCTGGGCTACTGTGCGGCCATGCGCTTTCGGGTACTCGGTCTCCTTGAGGTGTGGACCACGGACGGCAGACCGGTCACCGTGGGGGAACCCAAGGTCCGCGCCCTCCTCGCAGACCTCCTCATACACGCCGGCCGTCCCGTCTCCACGGACCGGCTCCTCGACGACATGTGGGGCGAGGACCTCCCCGGCAAACCCGCCGCAGCCCTCCAGACCAAGGTGTGGCAGCTGCGCCGCACCTTGGAGGAGGCCGAACCCGGCGGACGCGCTCTCGTCGTCTCCCGCGCCCCCGGCTACCTCCTCGGCATCACCCGCGACATGACGGACGCCGGCCGCTTCGAGGACCTGACGGCCCAGGCGCGCGCCACCACCGACCCTCGCCGCAAGGTCGACCTCCTCACCGACGCGCTCGCCCTGTGGCGCGGGCCCGCCTACACCGAGTTCGAGGACGAACCCTTCGCCCGCCGGGCTGCCCAGCACCTGGAGGAACACCGCGTCTCCGCCCTGGAGGAGCAGGCCGCCGCCCGCCTCGAACTCGGCGAACACCACCTGCTCGCCGACGAACTCGCCGGCCTCACCGCCGCCCACCCGCTGCGCGAACGGCTCCACGCCATCCATCTGCGCGCCCTCTACCGCGCGGGCCGCCAGAACGACGCGCTGGACGGATACACCCGGCTGCGCGAACGGCTCCGCGACGAACTCGGCCTGGACCCCGGCTCCGAACTCACCGCGCTCCAGCAGGCGATCCTCCAGAAGGACCCGGCCCTCGACGCCCCACCGGCCGCCCCGGCCACGCCGCAGCCCGCCGCCACGGCCCCGCCCGCGCCCGTATCCGCCCCTGCCACCCGCCAGCGCGGCAACCTGCCCGCCCCCCTCACCGACCTCGTCGGCCGCGTCGACGACCTTGCCGCCCTCCGCACCCTCCTCGGCGACGACACCACCGCCCCGCGCACCCGGCTCGTCACCCTCACCGGCCCCGGCGGCGTCGGCAAGACCCGCCTCGCCCTCGAAGCCGCCGCCCAGACCGCCGACACCTACCCGGACGCCTTCCCCGACGGCGCCTGGCTCGTCGAACTCGGCGGCCACGCCGCCCACTCCGGGACCTCCAGCGGCGTCTCCGGCACGGCCCACGTGATCGCCGCCGCGCTCGGCATGCGCGACGACACGGTTCCCGCCGACCCCACCGCCGACGGCCACCGCCCCGACAGCCCCGCCGACCGACTCGCCACCGCCCTCCACGCCAAACGAGCCCTGCTCCTCCTCGACAACTGCGAACACGTCGTCGACGCCGTCGCCGAGCTCACCGGCACCCTCCTCAGCCGCGCCCCCCACCTGCGCATCCTCGCCACCAGCCAGGAACCCCTCGGCATCGCCGGCGAGCACCTCCGCCCCGTCGGCCCCCTCGGCCTCCCCGCCGCGGGCGAGACCGGCCCCGACGCCCTCGGCCAGGCCGAAGCCGTCCAGCTCTTCGTCTCCCGCGCCCAGGCCGCCGACCCCGGCTTCGCCCTCACCGCCGAGAACGCCGAAGCCGTCGCCGCCCTCTGCCGCCGCCTCGACGGCATCCCCCTCGCCCTCGAACTCGCCGCCACCCGCGTCCGCACGCTCGGGGCCCGCGCCCTCGCCGCCCGCCTCGACGACCGCTTCCGGCTCCTCTCCGCCGGCCGCCGCGACGCCCCCGCCCGTCAGCGCACCCTCCGCGCGGTCATCGACTGGAGCTGGGAACTCCTCACCGCCGCCGAGCAGATCGTCCTGCGCCGCCTCAGCGTCCACGCCGACGGCTGCACCCTCGACGCGGCCGAAGCCGTCTGCGCGGGCGAAGGCGTGACACGCGAAGACGTCCTCGACCTCCTCGCCCGCCTCGTCGACCGCTCCCTCGTCGTCGCCGCCGACACCCCGGGCGGCGTGCGCTACCGGCTCCTCGAATCCGTCGCCGCGTACGGCCTCGAACGCCTCGACGACGCCGGCGAGACCGCCGCCGTACGCCACCGCCACGCCCGCCACTACCTGGCGCTCGCCGAGACCGCCGCCCCCCTCCTGCGCGGCCGTGAGCAGCGCACCTGGCTCGAACGCCTCGACACCGAGGCGGGCAACCTGCGCGCCGCCCTGGAGACCTGCCACCGCACCGGCGCCGCCGACGACGCCCTGCGGCTCGTCATCGCCCAGTCCTGGCACTGGTTCCTGCGCGGCCGGCTCGGCGAGGCCCTCCGCTCCTTCGACACCGCCCTCGCCGTCCCGGCCGAGGAGACCGACGTCTGCCGCGCGCACCGCGCCGACGCCACCGTCCGCCGCGCCGCCCTCGCCCTCCACTCGGGCGACGCCGAAGGCCCCGCGGCGGCCGCCCGCGCCTTCCCCCTCGTCGAGCACATCACCGACCCCTGCGACCGGGCCCACGCCCTCTGGCTGCTCTCCTTCACCCTGTACGGCTCCGGCGACCTCGCCTCCAACCAGGACAGGGTCACCGCCGCCCTCGCCGCCTTCGAGGAGCTCGGCGACTCCTGGGGCGAAGCCGCGACCCTCTCCGTCGCCGCCGGCCACGCCCTCATCCGCGGCGACTTCCCCGCCGCCTCCCGCGACGCGGGCGTCAGCCTCACCCTCTTCCGCGAACTCGGGGACCGCTGGGGCCAGTTGCGAGCCGGAGACACCCTCGCCTCACTTGCCGAGATCCACGAGGACTACGCCGAGGCAACCCGTATGCACCGCGAAGGCCTCCGCATGGCCGAAGAGCTCGGCCTGTGGACCGACGCCTCCTACAAGTGGTCCGGCCTCGGCCGCATCGCCCTTCTCACCGGCGACCACGCCGACGCCCTCCGCTTCCACGAGCACGGCCTGCGCCTCGCCGCCGAGCAGGCCCACAAACGAGGCGAACAGTTCGCCGAGACGGGCCTGGCCCTCGTCGCCCGCCGCGAAGGCCGGCTCGACGACGCCGAGGCACACCTCACCAAGTGGCTCGACTGGCTGCGCGCCGTCTACGGCGACCTCGGCACCGCCCTCGTCATGGCCGAGCTCGGCTTCATCGCCGAACAGCGCGGCGACGCCGCCACCGCCCGCGAACGCCACCTCGCCGGCTACGCCGCCGCCCGCGAGACCGGCGACCCCCGCGCCCTCGCCCTCGCCCTCGAAGGCCTCGCCGGCACCCGCGCCCTCACCGCCCACCACACCGGCGCCGCCCGCCTCCTCGGCGCCGCCACCGCCGCTCGCGCCTCGGTGGGCCGCCCCCTGCCGCGCGCCGAGAGGGGAGACGTCGACCGCATCACCCGCACCGTCCGCGCGGCCCTCGGCGAAGACCGCTACGCCACCGAGTTCGCCATCGGCCAGAAGACCGACGCCTGCGATCCGGCCCTTCTCGAGGAGACGTGAGAGCGGGCGGCGAGCCGACGTACGGGTGAGGCACGCGCCCCCGCCCTCGGCACACTCCAGAACCCCGGCCCGCAGCTCGGCCCCCAGTCCGACCCACAGCCCCGGCCCAAGCCCGCCCCAACCCTGCCCCAAGCCTCCCTCACGCGTCCCATGAGCCACCGATGAGCGGCCGGTGAGCGGGGGCTTGGACCGTCCGGTGAGCCGTGTGGTGAGGTGGTGCCTCCTCCGCGGGCCCGGCTGGATCCGGCCACCGCCGTGAGAAAGCGACCCTCTCCTCCGGCCGTGCGCCCCCGCCGTCGACTCCTCGTGTGTCCCGCCCCAGCCCTGGGCCCGTCCACTCCAGATCACTCAGGGAGACACTCTTGGCATCCGAGAACCACACCCCCGTGGCGGGGACCTTCCCGTCACGGACACCGGCCCGCCGCCGCACCGTCCTCAAGGCGGCCGGCCTGGCGACGCTCGCCGCCACCGCCGTCGGCACCGCGGCACGCTCCGCCCACGCCATGGACGACACCGACGCCTCCCGCCCGCCCGAGCCGTACGACGTGATCGTCGTCGGTGCCGGCTTCGCCGGTGTCGCCGCCGCCCGCGCCGTCCGCGCCCAGGGCCTGCGCACCCTCCTCCTCGAAGCCCGCGACCGGATCGGCGGCCGGACGTGGACCGACACGTTCGCCGGCGAGCGGGTGGAAATGGGCGGCGCCTGGGTCCACCCCGTCCACACCCGCGTCTGGCACGAGATACAGAGCCACGGCATATCCTTCGTCGCCGACGACACCCCGCCGGACCAGCTGATCCTCCCCTCCGGCAACGGGTACGCCCCGTTCTCGCCCACCGAGGCGGGCACCCGGCTCGGGGAGCTCCTCACGGACTTCTTCGCCGGCTCCGAGGCGTATTTCCCCCGCCCGCACGACCCCCTCCACCGGATCGACCTGCTCGCCGAACCCGACCGGCTGACCCTGCGCGACCGGCTCGACCAGCTGCGGCTCTCCCCCCAGGACGACGCCTGGCTGAACGGCCACACCGCCACCGCCGGCGGCACCAACACCCGAGGCGCCTACACGGCCCTGGTCCGCCAGCTGGCCCTTTCCGGCGACCTCGCCACGTACAACGGACTCAACACCTACCGTCCCGTCACCGGCATGGGCGGCCTCATCACCGCCATGCTCGCCGACCAGCCCGTCACCGTCCGCCTGGGCGCACCGGTCGCGGCCGTCACCGACACCGGTACCCGCGTCCTCGTCGACACCCGCGCCGGGCAGCGGTACTCCGCCTCGGCCGTCGTCGTCGCCGTACCGGCCAACACGTGGAACACCATCGCCTTCCGGTCCGGACTGCCCAGGGAGTTCACCGCCGCGTCCACCGCCGGCATCGCGGTACCGCACGCCAAGAAGATCTGGATGAAGGTCCGCGGCGACGTCGGCCGCTTCATCGCCCAGGGCGCCGAGACCGGCGCTCCGCTCATCGGCGTGGTGCCCCACACCACCCTCGCCGACGGCAGCCGACTGATGATCGGGTTCAGCGTCGACCCGGCCCTCGACCACACCAGCACCGCCCAGGTGCAGGCCGCCCTCCGCCGGTTCGTCCCGCAGGCCGTCGTCGAGGGCATCAAGTCCCAGGACTGGGGCGGGGACCCGTACGCCCGCGGCGGCTGGTCGTTCATGCGCCCCCTGCAGCTGACCCGGCAACTGCGTACCCTCCAGCAGCCGCACGGCCGGCTCGTCTTCGCCGGCAGCGACATCGCCGCCGGCTGGTCCGGGTTCGTGGAGGGCGCCGTCGAATCGGGCGAACACGCCGCCACCCTGGCCCTGGAACTCGCGACCACCACCCGCTCGGCGTCACTCGTCGCCGGGTAGCGACGGCTCCGGGCAGCAGAGAAAGCAAAGGACGGTCATCGGGCCGGAGCGGAACCCTTCCGCTCCGGCCCTTCCTCATGTCCGAACGCCCAGGTGGGAGACGTGCGAGCAACCGGACGGTTACCAGGCGATGAGTAAACGGTGAGAACTTTCCCGTTACGGTCAAGAAACTTCCAAGGCGCGCCGCTCGGGGATTCCTCCGTGCTCACGCAGCACGGCGTACAGAAGCGGCGCCACTAGGACAACGACTGACCCGACCGGAGTAACTCTCTTGCGAGTCTTATTCACCGTCTGGCCCGCGACCGCCCATCTCTACCCGATCATTCCGCTCGCCTGGGCACTCCAGAGCGCCGGACACGACGTCCGCGTCGCGTCCCATCCCGCTATGGCGCCGACCATCACCGCCGTGGGACTCACCGCCGTGCCGCTGGGCGACCCCGCCGTCGTCCCCGCCCCCAGAGCGGCGAACCGGCCCCTCTCCCCGGAAGCCGAGGAGCGCCTCGACCTCCTCACCGGACAACTCGGCCTCGACCCGGCCGGACAGTACGCGTGGGGCGCCTTCCGCCGCTTCATGATCCCGTGTCTACGGGACTTCCACCCGGCCGACGCGTCCCCCGCCGACCCCATGCCGGCCGTCGACGACCTCGTCGCCTTCGCCCGCGCCTGGCGGCCCCACCTCATGATCTGGGACCCCTGCTGGCCTTCCGCCGCCGTCGCCGCCCGCGCCTCCGGAGCCGCCCACGCCCGCCTCATGTGGGGCCTGGACTACTTCGCCTGGGCCACCGAGACCCTCGCCGCCCGACGCGCCGAACCCGGCACGGCCCTCGGCGAGAACCCGCTGGTCGAAGCCGTCCGCCCGGTGGCCGAACGGTACGGCGTCGGCGTCGACGACGAACTCCTCCACGGCCAGTGGACCATCGACCCCATCCCGCAGCCCATGCGGCTGCCCACCCGTACCACCCGCACCGTCCCCATGCGCTGGATCCCCTACACGGGCGCAGGACCGCTCCCCGACTGGCTGCGCACCCCGCCCGAACGGCCCCGCATCGCCCTCTCCCTGGGCGTCTCGGTACGCAAGTTCTTCAAGGACGGCGCCGATCGCGTCGCGGCCCTCCTCGACGCGGTCGCCGACCTCGACGCCGACGTCGTCGCCACCCTCGACGACGAACAGCTCGAAGGGCTGCCCCGGCTCCCCGCCAACGTCCGCACCGTCGACTACCTGCCGCTCAGCCAGCTCCTGCCGACGACCTCCGCGATCATCCACCACGGCGGCATCGGCACCTTCGCGGCGGCCGCCGCCTACGGCGTGCCCCAGCTCATCAACGACGAGGAGAGCGAGTTCATCGTCGTCGACGACGCGGGCACCCACAGCACCTTCCGCGAACGGCACATGGACGCCCCGCCCACCTCCGCCTACGTCGCGGACCGCGGCGCCGGTCTCGCTCTCGACCGGCACACCCAGTCCACCGGCGCCATGCACGAGCGGATACGCCGCGTCCTGCGGGAGGACTCCTTCCGCGAGGGTGCCGCGAGCATCCACCGGGACCTGCTCGCCACGCCGAGCCCGCACGACATCGTCCCGGTCCTGGAACGCCTCACCGTCCGGCACGGCACCCGCGGATCGGAGCAGTAGATGATCAACGTATTCCAGCCCAGCCTCGGCGAGGAGGAGCTGGCCGCCGTCTCCGAGGTCTTCGCCGGCAACTGGCTCGGACACGGTCCCCGCACCCGCCGCTTCGAGGCCGAGTTCGCCGACCACCTCGGCGTCCCCGCCGAGAACGTCCTCTTCATCAACTCCGCCACCGCGGGCCTCTTCCTCGCGACCGAGCTCCTCGCTCTCGGCCCCGGCGACGACGTCGTCCTGCCCTCCATGAGTTTCGTGGCCGCCGGCAACGCCGTCGCCGCCACCGGCGCCCGCCCCGTCTTCTGCGACGTCGACCCGCGCACCCTCAATCCCACCGCGGACGACATCGAACGGGCCCTCACCCCCCAGACGAAGGCCGTCCTCGTCCTCCACTACGGCGGTTACCCCGGCGACATCGAGCGGATCGCCGCCCTCTGCCACGACCGGGGCATCACCCTCGTCGAGGACGCCGCCTGCGCCGTCGCCTCCGACGTCGACGGCACCAGGGCCGGCACCTTCGGCGACCTCGCCATGTGGAGCTTCGACTCCATGAAGGTCCTCGTCACCGGCGACGGCGGCATGCTCTACGTACGCGACCCGGAGCTCGCCCGTACCGCCCGCACCCTCGCCTACCACGGCCTCGAACAGGCCAGTGGATTCGCCGCGGCCAAGGTCTCCCCCCGCTGGTGGGACCTGAACGTCCGCAGCTTCGGCCGCCGCGTCATCGGCAACGACATCACCGCCGCCATCGGCAGCGTCCAACTCCGGCGCCTGCCCGACTTCGTCGCCCGCCGTCGTGCCGTCGCCGAGACGTACGACCGGCTGCTCGCCGGCACCGACGGCATCACCCTGCCGCCCCCGCTGCCCGAAGGCCACACCAGCTCGTACTACTTCTACTGGATCCAGCTCGACGCGGGGATACGCGACCAGGTCGCCGCCGACCTCCTCGAACGCGGCGTCTACACGACCCTCCGCTACCCCCCGCTCCACAAGGTGCCCGCCTACCGCGGCGACGCCGACCTGCCCGGCACCGACCGGGCCTCCGACACCACCCTCCTCCTCCCGCTGCACCAGGGACTCGACGACACCGACGTCCGCACCGTCGTGGACGAACTGCGCAAGGCCGTCGAACACCGCCGCGCCGCCGCCCGCCGCGCCTGAGGAGAACACCGGAACGGCACACGGCACCGACGCACAGCACCGACGCACCGAGCCGGCGGACACAGCCGGCGGACAGAGCCCGCGGACACCGAAAGGCCCACCGTGCGCACTGCGGAAACAGCCGTACCCGGGGCGTACGTCATCACCCCGGACCACCTCACCGACGAGCGGGGCTCCTTCCACGAGGCCCTGCGCGCCTCCGTCCTGGACAAGGTCCTGGGCAGGCCCTTCGTACCCCGCCAGATCAACTACTCCACCTCGCGCCGCAACACCCTGCGGGGCATCCACGGCGTCACCATCCCACCCGGCCAGGCCAAATACGTGACCTGCGTCCGCGGCGCGGCCCGCGACATCGTCGTCGACCTGCGGGTGGGATCTCCCGCCTTCGGCCGCCACCAGACCACCCTGCTCGACGCCGCCTCCGGCAGAGCCGTGTACGTCCCCGAGGGAGTCGGCCACGGCTTCCTCACCCTCACCGACGACACCTGCATCTGTTACGTGCTCTCCAGCGAACACGTGCCCGGCACCCAGATCGACATAAATCCCCTCGACCCGGACCTCGCACTCCCCTGGGGATTCTCCGAGCCGCCCCTGATGTCGCCCAAGGACGCGCACGCCTCCGGCGTCGAGACCGCACGCCGCGCCGGGCTTCTCGCCTCCTGGCAGGACGCGACCGGCGGCGCGCCCCCACCACAGCCGTGAGGAGAACACCGACGTGAAGGCCCTCGTACTGGCAGGTGGAACGGGAACACGTCTGCGCCCGTTCAGCTACTCCATGCCGAAACAGCTCATCCCCGTAGCCAACAAACCCGTCCTCGCACACGTCCTCGAGAACATCCGCGACATCGGCGTCACCGAAGCCGGCGTCATCGTCGGCGACTCCGAACCGGCCATCCGCGAAGCCCTGGGAGACGGCTCCCGCTTCGGCTTGCGCGTCACCTACCTGCGCCAGGACAAACCCAGGGGACTCGCCCACTGCGTCGCCCTCGCCCGCGACTTCCTCGGCGACGACGACTTCGTCATGTACCTCGGGGACAACATGCTCCCCGAAGGAGTCACCACCATCGCCGACGAATTCCGCAGGACCCGCCCGGCCGCCCAGATCGTCGTCCACAAGGTCCCCGACCCACAGGCCTTCGGCGTCGCCGAACTCGCCCAGGACGGCACCGTCCTGCGCCTCGTCGAGAAGCCCCGCCACCCGCGCAGCGACCTCGCCCTCATCGGCGTCTACTTCTTCACCGCCGCCGTCCACGAGGCCGTCGCCGCCATCCGGCCCAGCGCCCGCGGCGAACTCGAGATCACCGACGCCATCCAATGGCTCGTCAGCCGCGGCACCACCGTCCACGCCAGCGAATACAGCGGCTACTGGAAGGACACCGGCCGAGCGGAGGACGTCCTCGACTGCAACAGGCGCCTCCTCGGCGCCCTCCACCCCAGCGTCCTCGGCGACGTCGACGACCTCAGCGACATCGCCCCCAACGTCGTCGTCGAACCCGGCGCCCGCATCGTACGGTCCCGCATCGAAGGCCCGGCCATCATCGGCGCCGACACCCTCGTCGAGGACAGCCACATAGGCCCCGACACCTCCATCGGCCGGGGCTGCGTCGTCCGCTCCACCCGCCTCGCCGACTCCATCGTCATGGACGGTGCCACCATCGCCCACGTGCCAGGCCTTCGCGCCTCCCTCATCGGCCGCTCCGCGACCGTCCACCCCACCGACCACGGCGAATCCCGGCACCGCCTGGTCATCGGAGACCACACCCGGGTCGAGGTCGCCTCATGAGGATCCTGGTCACCGGAGGAGCCGGATTCATCGGCTCCCACTACGTCCGCACCCTGCTCGCCGGCGGCTACCCCGGCTACGAGGACGCCCACGTCACCGTTCTCGACAAGCTCACCTACGCCGGCAACCGCGCCAACATCCCCCTCGGCCACCCCCGCCTCGAACTCGTCGAAGGCGACGTCTGCGACCGCGACCTGCTCCGCGGGCTCCTGCCCGGCCACGATGCCGTCGTCCACTTCGCCGCCGAATCACACGTCGACCGCTCCCTCGCCTCCGCCGACGAATTCGTCCGCACCAACATCGGCGGCACCCAGACCCTCCTCGACGCCTGCCTGGAGACCGGCGTCACCCGCATCGTCCACGTCTCCACCGACGAGGTGTACGGGACCATCGCCGAAGGCTCCTGGACCGAGGACCACCCCCTCCTCCCCAACTCGCCGTACGCCGCCACCAAAGCGGCCTCGGACCTCATCGCCCGCGCCTACTGGCGCACCCACGGCCTCGACCTCTCCATCACCCGCTGCTCCAACAACTACGGGCCCTACCAGCACCCCGAGAAACTCATCCCCCTGTTCCTCACCAACCTCCTCGAAGGCGGCACCGTCCCCCTCTACGGCGACGGCCTCAACGTCCGCGAATGGCTCCACGTAGACGACCACTGCCGCGCCATCCAGCTCGTCCTCACCCGCGGCCGCGCCGGCGAGATCTACAACGTCGGCGGCGGCAACGAACAGACCAACCTCGCCGTCACCGAACGGCTCCTCCGCCTCTGCGGCGCCGACCGCTCCGCGATCCGCCACGTCGCCGACCGCAAGGGCCACGACCTGCGCTACTCCCTCGACGAGACCAAGATCCGCGAGGAGCTCGGGTACGCCCCCCTCATCTCCTTCGAGCAGGGCATGGCCGACACGGTCGCCTGGTACCGGGACAACGCGCACTGGTGGAAGGCGTCCAAGCACCGCAACGACCAAGGAGAGGGAAACCGCACATGAGCGACCACAAGGCGCTGGTCCTGGACGAGACCCGCAAATACCACCAGGACAGCGAGAACGGCGCGGGCTTCGTCCCCGGCGTCACCGAGATATGGCCCTCCGGTGCCGTCCTCGACGCCGACGACCGCGCCGCCCTCGTCGAAGCCGCCCTCGACCTCCGCATCGCCGCAGGACCGAGCGCCCGCAAGTTCGAATCGGCCTTCGCCCGCCGCCTCGGCCTGCGCAAGGCCCACCTGACGAACTCCGGCTCCTCCGCCAACCTCCTCGCCCTCTCCGCCCTCACCTCCCATCTCCTGGAGGAGCGGCGGCTACGGCCCGGAGACGAGGTCATCACCGTCGCCGCCGGTTTCCCCACCACGGTCAACCCCATCGTGCAGAACGGCCTCGTCCCGGTCTTCGTCGACATCGAACTCGGCACGTACAACACCACCGCCGACCGCGTCGCCCAGGCCATCGGACCCCGGACCAAGGCGATCATGATCGCCCACGCCCTCGGCAACCCCTTCGAAGTCGCCGAGATCGCCCAGCTCGCCGAGGACCACGGACTCTTCTTCGTCGAGGACAACTGCGACGCCGTCGGCTCCACCTACAACGGCCGCCTCACCGGCACCTTCGGCCACTTCAGCACCGTCAGCTTCTACCCCGCCCACCACCTCACCATGGGCGAGGGCGGCATCGTCCTGACCTCGAACCTCCAGTACGCCCGGATCGTCGAGTCCCTCCGCGACTGGGGCCGGGACTGCTGGTGCGAACCCGGCAAGAGCAACACCTGCCTCAAGCGGTTCGACTACCAGATGGGCACGCTGCCCGAGGGCTACGACCACAAGTACATCTTCTCCCACGTCGGCTACAACCTGAAGGCGACCGACCTCCAGGCCGCCCTCGGCCTCAGCCAGCTCGGCAAACTCGACTCCTTCGTCGAAGCCCGCAAGCGGAACTGGAACCGCCTCAGGAACGGCCTCGACGGCGTCCCCCACCTGCTGCTGCCCGAACCCACTCGCGGCAGCGACCCAAGCTGGTTCGGCTTCGTCATCACCGTCGATCCCGACGCCCCCTTCACCCGCGCCGCCCTCGTCGACTTCCTCGAAGCCCGCAAGATCGGCACCCGCCGCCTCTTCGCCGGCAACCTCACCCGCCACCCCGCCTACCTCGACCGGCCGCACCGCGTCTCCGGCACCCTCACCAACAGCGACACCGTCACCGAGCACACCTTCTGGGTCGGCGTCTATCCCGGCCTCACCGACGACATGCTCGACTACGTCATCGCCTCCGTCCGCGAGTTCGTGGAGGCCCACACGTGACGGCGCCCACCGCTCCCGACGCACCCCCCGTCCTGCGGCCCCGCCGCGACGACCGGCTCGCCGACCGCCTCGGGCGGTCGGCGGCCGCCGCCACCGCCGGCCACCACCTCCGCACCGACGAGGTCGCGACCTGGCTCGACGAACGCCGCAGGGCGCACCACTTCCGCGTCGACCGCATCCCCTTCGCCGACCTCGACGGCTGGTCCTTCGAGAGCACCACCGGCAACCTCGTCCACCGCAGCGGCCGCTTCTTCACCGTCGAGGGACTCGACGTCACCGTCGGCCGGGGCCCGACCGCCCACCACTGGCAACAACCCGTCATCAACCAGCCCGAGGTCGGCATCCTCGGCATCCTCGCCAAGGAATTCGACGGGATCCTGCACTTCCTCATGCAGGCGAAGATGGAACCGGGCAACCCCAACCTGCTCCAGCTCTCGCCGACCGTCCAGGCCACCCGCAGCAACTACACCAAGGTCCACCAGGGCTCCGACGTGAAGTACCTCGACCACTTCACCGACCCCCGCCGCGCCCGGGTCCTCGCCGACACGCTCCAGTCCGAACACGGCTCCTGGTTCTACCGCAAGGCCAACCGCAACGTCGTCGTCGAAACCGACGACGACGTCCCCCTCGACGACGACTTCTGCTGGCTCACCCTCGGCCAGATCGGCCGGCTGCTCCAGCAGAGCAACACCGTCAACATGGACGCCCGTACCGTCCTCGCCTGCGTCCCCGTCGCCCACGACGAGTCCCACGCCCTCCACTCCGACACCGAACTCCGCTCCTGGATCACCCGCGAACGCTCCCGCCACGACCTCCACGCCCACCGCATCCCCCTCGCCCACGTCACCGACTGGACCCGCGACGCGGAAACCATCAGCCACGACCAGGGCCGCTACTTCAAGGTCACCGCCGTCTCCGTACAAGCCGGCAACCGCGAGGTCCCCGGCTGGACCCAGCCCCTCTTCGAACCGGTCGGACTCGGCATCACCGCCTTCGCCTTCCGTCACTTCTCCGGCGTCCCCCACCTGCTCGCCCACGCCCGCGTCGAAGCCGGCTTCCTCGACACCGTCGAACTCGGCCCCACCGTGCAGTACACCCCCGACAACTTCACCCACCTCACCGGCGACGACCGCCCGCTCTTCCTCGACGCGATACGCGCCGCCCCGCCGAACGCCATCCGCTACGAAAGCGTCCACGCCGAAGAGGGCGGCCGCTTCCTCAACGCCGAGAGCCGCTACCTCCTCGTCGACGCCGACGCAGCCGGCATCCCCGGCGACCCCCCACCCGGCTACCGCTGGACCACCCCGGGACAGTTCACCCACCTGCTCCGGCACGGCCACTACGTCAACGTCCAGGCCCGCACCCTCCTCGCGGTCCTCAACAGCGGCTCCGTCACCCTGTGACCCCGCACCCCGCCCCCCTCCGCGTCGGCGTCCTCGGCTGCGCCGACATCGCCCTGCGCCGGATGCTCCCCGCCTTCGCCGCCTCACCCGCCGCCGCACTCGTCGCCGTCGCCAGCCGCGAACCGGCGAAGGCGGCGGCCACCGCTGCCCGCCACGGCTGCCGCCCCGTCCACGGCTACGAGGCACTCCTCGACGACGACACCATCGACGCCGTGTACGTACCGCTGCCGGCCGCCCTTCACGCCCGCTGGGTCGAAGCCGCGCTCACCGCCGGCAAACACGTCCTGGCAGAGAAACCCCTGACGACCCACGCTCCGACCACGGCCCGGCTGCTGGCCCTCGCCAGATCCCGCCGACGGGTCCTCATGGAGAACGTCATGTTCGTCCACCACCGCCGGCACACCACCGTCCGCACCCTGGTCGCCGAGGGCGCCATCGGCGAGCTCCGCGCCTTCCGCGCCGCGTTCTGCGTCCCCCGGCGCCCCGCCACCGACATCCGCCTGCGCCCCGAACTCGGCGGCGGCGCCCTGTGGGACACCGGCGTCTACCCCCTCCGTGCCGCCCTGCACCACCTCGGCACCGGCCTGCGCACCACCGGTGCCGTCCTCACCCGGCCCGATGAGCACGCCGTGGACACCGCGGGCGCGGCCCTGCTGCACACCCCCGACGGCGTCCCCGTCCATCTCGACTTCGGCCTGGACCACGTCTACCTCAACGCGTATGAGATCGTCGGCAGCCACGGCCGCATCCACGTCGACCGCGCCTTCACCCCGCCCCCCGACCACACCCCCGCCATCCGCCTCGACACCCCTGACGGCACCCGCACCGTCCCCGTACCCCCCGACGACCAGGTCGCCAACAGCGTCGCCGCCTTCGTCGCCGCCGTCCGCGACGACATCCCACCCGACCCCGTCGTCCTCGAACAGGCCACGCTCCTCGACGCAATCCGCACGGCGACCACCACCCCGTGAACACGCGAAGAAGGGGCCGCGCACCCCACGCGCGCGGCCCCTTCCCCTCCCGTTCCAAGGACTACTCGAACAGCGGCGGAATGCCCTGCCCCATGCCACCGTCCGCGTGCAGCACCGACCCCGTCGAGAACGTGGCGTCGAAGCCCAGGTACAGCACCGCCGCGGCGATCTCCTCCGGCTCTGCGTGCCGCCCCAGCGGCGTCAGCTGGGCGCCTTCCTTCTCGTTCGCGGCCTTCTCCTCCTCCGTCATGTTCGCGTAGCCCATGGTCGGCGTCAGCGTGAAGCCGGGACTGACCGAGTTCACCCGGATCTTCCGCGGCAGCAACTCTGCCGCGAACACCTTCGCGAACCCGCCCACCGCCGCCTTCATCCCGGTCGCCACACTCGTCCCCGGATAGCCGTGGCCCACCAGCACAGCCGTCGTGAACACGATCGAACCACCGTCGTTGACCAGCGGTGCCAGCTGCTGCGTCGTGAAGAACGCACCCTTCGTGTTGATGTCGAAGGACTTGTCGAACGCGGCCTCCGTCACCTCTTCCAGGGCACCCAGTTCCGCGTACCCCACGTTCACGAACAGGAAATCGATCCGGTCCAGCTTCTCCCCGACGATCCCGCCCAGCGCCGTGATGTCGGCCATGCTCCCCGCGTCGGAGCGCACCACGTGCGCCGGCCGGCCCGCGAGCTCGGTCCGCACCGCCTCGATGTTCTTCTCGTTCCGCCCGGTCAGCAGCACCTCCGCGCCACCGTCCAGCAACGCCCGGACGACCGCCAGACCGATCCCGTGCGTCCCACCGGTGACCACGGCCTTCTTGCCTTCGTACTTACCCATGGAAACGATCCGCTCCTTCACAGACACACCGGATGACACCCCCGAGCCTGCGCCCCCGCACTGTCGCCCGGCTGTCATCCGCTGTCGCCCCGCTGTCGCCCGACCGTCACGGCTATCCTGATCATCATGCGTTTCGGGGTACTCGGCTCACTGACCGTACGGACGGCCGAGGGACACCCCGTCCCCCTCACCGAGACGAAGGTACGGACCCTCCTCGCCGACCTCCTCGTCCACACCGGCCGCCCCGTCACCGCCGCCCGGCTCATCGACGACCTGTGGGGCCCCGACCTCCCCCGCAACCCGGCCAACGCCCTCCAGAACAAGATCTCCCGCCTGCGACACATCCTGGACACCGCGGCACCCCACGGCCGCCACCACCTCCGGTTACGCCCCGGTGGATACCTCCTCGACATCGACCCCGACACCGTCGACGCCCACCGCTTCCGGACCCTCACCGCCCGGGCCAGAGCCACCGGCACACCCCGCGCCCGCGCCGCACTCCTCACCGACGCCCTCGGCCTCTGGCGCGGCCCCGCCTACACCGACTTCCCCGACGCCGCCTTCGTCCGCGCGACGGCCGCCGCTCTCGAAGAAGAACGGCTCGCCGCCCTCGAAGACCTCGCCGAAACACGTCTCGACCTCGGCGACCACGACACCGTCGCCGCGGAACTCGCCGAACAGGTCGCACGCCACCCCTTGCGCGAACGCCTCCGCGCCGCCCACATCCGTGCCCTCTACCGCACCGGCCGCCAGCGGGAGGCCCTCGACTCCTACCAGGACCTGCGCACCCGCCTCGCCCAGGACCTCGGCCTCGATCCCGGCCCCACCCTCACCGCCCTCCACCAGGCGATACTCCGCCAGGACGCCGACCCCGCGCCGCCCCCGGCGCCCGACCCCGCACCGACCCCCCCTCCACCCCCCAACCGCACCAACCTTCCCGCGCCCTACACCGAACTCATCGGCAGAACCGACGCGCTCACCGACATCGGCACCCTCCTCACCACCCGCCGCCTGGTCACCCTCACCGGCCCCGGCGGCGTCGGCAAGACCCGCCTCGCCCTGGCCGCCGCCACCGACCACGCCCCCGCCCACCCCGACGGCGTCTGGCTCGTGGAACTCGCCGCACTCGACACCACCGCGGCCGCGGACCCCGTCGCCACCCTGGCCGAAGCCGTCACCACCACCCTCGGCATCCGCGACGACGCCTACGCCGGCCCGACCCCACTCGACTGCCTCACCGACACCCTCCGCACCCGCACGCTGCTGCTCCTCCTGGACAACTGCGAACACATGACGGCGCCGGCCGCGCACCTCGCCGCCCATCTCCTGCGCAACGTGCCGGGCATCCGCATCCTCGCCACCAGCCAGGAACCCCTGGGTCTCCCCGGTGAGCAGGTCTGGACGGTCTCACCCCTGGACCTCCCCGACCCGGCGACCGCCCCCGAACCGGCCGCCCTGGAACGATCCGGCGCCGTCCGTCTCTTCGTCGCCCGGGCCACCGCCGCCGTCCAGGACTTCGCCCTCACCGCCGAGAACGCCGAAGCCGTCGCCGCCATCTGCCGCCGCCTCGACGGCATCCCCCTCGCCCTCGAACTCGCCGCGACCCGCCTCAAGGTCCTCGGCCCCCACGGCCTCCTCGCCCGCCTCGACGACCGCTTCCGGCTGCTCTCCGCCACCCGCCGTGAAGCCCCCGCCCGTCAGCAGACCCTCCGCGCCATGATCGACTGGAGCTGGGAACTCCTCACCGCCTCCGAGCAGATCGTCCTGCGCCGCCTCAGCGTCCACGCCGACGGCTGCACCCTCGACGCGGCCGAAGCCGTCTGCGCCGGTGAAGGCGTCAAACGCGAAGACGTCCTCGACCTCCTCGCCCGCCTCGTCGACCGCTCCCTCGTCGTCGTGACCGATACCCCTCACGGCCCCCGGTACCGGCTCCTCGAATCCGTCGCCGCCTATTGCCACGAACGCATCCACACGGCCGGCGAACACGACACCCTCCAACGCCGCCACCGCCTCCACTACACCGCCCTCGCCGAAACCGCCGCCCCTCTCCTCCGCGGCCGGGACCAGCGCACCTGGCTCGAACGCCTCGACCTCGAAACCGCCAACCTCCGCAAGGCGATCGAGCACCCCGGCGACCCGACCACCCTCCGCCTCGTCAACGCCCTCGCCTGGTACTGGATCCTCCGCGGCCGTCTCCGCGAAGCCCGCCGCTCCCTCCACGCCGCCCTCACCCCCGTCCACCCCGACACGCCCCCGGAACTCCACGCCACCGCCACCGCCTGGTGGACCGCCGTCACCCTCCTCCAAGGCGACGGAGAGGACCGCACCACCCGCATCGGCACCGCACTCGAGCTCCACGCCGGCCTCGACGACCCCCACGGACTCGCCCACACCCAGTGGCTCCTGGCGTTCGCCCTCCTGCCCACCGGCGACCTCGACACCAGCGAGAACCTGACCCGCCACTCCCTCCGGGGCTTCGCCGCCCTCGACGACCCCTGGGGCACCGCCGCCGCCCAGGCCGTCGCCGCCACCCAGGCCCTCGTACGCGGGGACCTCACCGCCCTGCGTACCACCGGCGAACGAAGCGCCCGTACCTTCACCGAACTCGGCGACCGCTGGGGCCGGCTGCAGACCGTCCACCCCCTCGCCGCCCTCGCCGAGACCACCGGCGACTACGACGAAGCGCTGCGCCTCCACCAGGAAGGCCTCCACATCGCCGAAGAGCTGGGCCTGTGGACCGAGGCCTCCCACCGGCTCTCGGGTCTGGGACGCATCGCGCTCCTCCAAGGCGACTTCACCCGCGCCGGAGAGCTCCACGAACGTGCCGCCCGGCTCTCGGCCGATCACTCCGACCGCCCTGGCGTCGTCCACGCCGAAATCGGCCTCGGCCTCGGCGCCCGCCGTGAAGGCCGCCTCGACCGAGCCGAAACCCACTTCCGCAGCGTTCTCGACTGGGGCCGCCACGTCGTCTTCGAAACCGGCCGCGCTCTCGTCATGGCCGAACTCGGCTTCATCGCCGAACTCCGCGGCGACCCCACCACGGCCCTCGCCCACCACCTCACCGGCTACGCCGCGGCCCACGAGACCGGCGACCCCCGCGCCCTCGCCCTCGCCCTCGAAGGCCTCGCCGGCGCCCAGGCACTCGCCGGCCATCCCACCCGCGCCGCCCTCCTCCTCGGCACCGCCTCGGCCACCCGCGCCTCCGTCGGCGCGCCCCTCCCCCCTGCCGAACGCGCGGACGTCGACCGCATCACCACCATCGCCCGGACCGCCCTGGGAGACGACGCCTACCTCACGGCCTTCACCCGAGGGACCCGCCTCTCTCCTCCCGAAGCCCTCGCCGCAACCCACCTGGAGGACCCTTCGGGCGCGACGCGCCCGGCCGGTGAGTGACTCCGCCGATCAGGTCCGGCAGGGTCATGCCCCGGCCTTCTTCATCAGCTCCACCAGGGACGAGAAGCTGTCCGCGGCGTGGCCGGCGTCCATGCCGCGCCGGGCGAGCTCGACGACCGCGGCAGGCAGCGTGGTGTCGACTCCCGCGTCGGCGTTGGTGTGCAGGACGTGCTCGATGCTGGCCATTCCCATGGCGAGGCGGTCCACGTCGCCGATGTGCCGGCCGGCGTCGATGCGTTCGGCGTAGAAGGAGAAGAATCCCGGCAGCGAGTTCGCGGTCTCCACGGCGTGCGGCAGGATGTCCGCCGCCGTCAGGCCGTTGGCGTCGGCGAGGGCGATGGCCTGCCAGTAGCTCAGCATGGAGGTCCAGAACATGACCATGCCGATCTGGTACATGAGCGCGGCGAGCCCGGGGTCCTCTCCCCGGTGGTCGGTCCGCCCCGTGATGACCTCGAGCGCGGGCCGGTGCCGGTCGAAGACGTCACGCGGGCCGCTGTAGAAGGTCGACGATTCGGCCTGCCCGATGCCGGAGGGCGGCACGGTGACGCCGCCGGTCAGCTGGACGGCGCCCTGCTCGGCGGCCCAGCGGGCCGCGTCCCGGGCCTTCTCGGGCGTGTCGGAGCTGAGGTTGACCAGGGTCCGGCCGGTCAGTGCGGCCTCGGCGGGCTCGAGTACGGCGTACATGGCGTCGTAGTCGGTGAGGCTGAGGATCACCAGCTCGTGGGCGGCGAGTGCCTCCTTCACGTTCGGGGCGAGCACCGCCCCGCGTGTGACCAGGGCGTCCGCGCGCGACGCGGTGCGGTTCCAGACGGTGACGTCGTACCCGCGGTCGAGGAAGGCGCCGGCCATGGCCTGTCCCATGGGGCCGAGGCCGATGACGGTGACCGACTGCTTGGTGCTGCTCATGACGAGATCCACCCCTCACTAAAACGAGCGCTCTATTTAGAGCTCGGCGAAAACGTACCACGGCTCTAAAGCGAGCGCTCTACTCAGAGGTACGGTGGCCCCATGCAGACCAGCACACGGGACCGGATCGTCATCGCCGCAGCACGCCTCCTGCAGCGGCAGGGCTACGTCGGCACGGGAATCAAACAGATCGCCCAGGAGGCGCAGGCCACCCTCGGCTCCGTCTACCACTTCTTCCCGGGTGGCAAGGAGGCCGTCGCCGTCGCCGCCATCAAGTACAGCACCGAGGAGTTCGCGACGCTCCTGCGCGAAGCGTTGGACAGTGACGACGACCCGGCCGGGGCAGTGTCGGCTTGCGCCCGTCAACTCGCCGAAGAACTGCGCGAGTCGGGATGGACCGACGGCTGCCCGGTCACGGCAGCCGCCCTGGAGACCCTCGGCACCGAATCGGAGATCCAGCAGGCGTGCGCCGACGCCCTGCGCGGCTGGGAACAACTGGTCCGCGACAAGCTGTTGCGCTGCGGCTTCCCCGCCCAGAGCGCCCGGGAACTGGCGAGCACCGTCATCTCCGCCCTGGAAGGCGCCGAAGTCACCGCCCAGGTCAACCGCAGCGAGGAACCACTCCAGGTGGCGGGCCGACAGCTCGCCCGCCTCATCCGCTCATACGACGAGTACGAGGCGTACGCGCCCGTACTCCCCCCGATGTAATCACCGCCCCGCACCACCCCGCGAAGTACCCCCACCTCGGTCCTCAGCCCGAGGAATCGCCCTCCGAACAGCGGGAATCTGGGAGCGACCCGAAGAGGACCGATGAAGGGAGGCCCGATGAGGGCCGCAAGAGGACCATCGGCTGGGGGTGCTGGCCCTGTGGGTGATCGTCATGGCCCTCGCCGCACCCCTGGCCGGAAAGCTCGCCGACGTACGGCGCGACCGCGCCGTCGACTACCTGCCCGCGAGCGCCGACTCGACCCGGGTCGCGCACATCATGGAGCGGATGCCCGGCGGCGACTCCACGACGCACTGCTCCTCGCCTCCCGCTACCGGGAGGAACTGCGCCGCGTCCCCCGCCCCTGCCGAGCGGAGCTCCTCGCCGCGATCCGCACGGTCGCGGCGGGCGAGGCCCTGCTGTCGCCGGGCCCGACGTCCCGGCTGATGGCCCGCGCGCTGGCCGTGCCGGACACCCCGAAGACGGGCGGCCCGGAGGGCCTCCCGGATCGCGAACGCCAGGTCCTGGCACGGGCGGCGGGGGGCCTGAACAACACGGAGATCGCGGAATCCCGCAATCTCTCCCCCCTCACGGCGAAGACCCACGTCAGCCGCATCATGGGAAAACCGTCCGCCAGGGACCGGGCCCAGCTGGTCATCATCGCGTACGAATCAGGCCTGGTGACCCCCGGAACTACCGCAGTGTGACCCGACCGACGACCGGCAGATGGTCGCTGCCGGTGGCGGGCAGCGTCCGAAGGCGGCCGACGGTGGCCGAGCGGCCCATGACCTGGTCGATCCGGGCCACCGGGAAGGCGGCGGGGAAGCTGAAGGCGAAGCCCCGCTCCGCCACGTCCAGCCGTGAGGTCAGCGGGGCGAGCCCCCGGTCGTCGACCGTGCCGTTGAGATCGCCGAGCAGAATCACCCGCTCCACCTTTTCGGCCGCGACGGCCGCGCCAAGGAGACCGGCGCTCTCGTCGCGCCAGGAGGAAGCGAGGCCACTGGCCCGGACGCGTACGGAGGGCAGATGCGCGACGTACACCGCGACCTCGCCCCGAGGCGTGCGGACGACGGCCCGCAGCCCCCGGCTCCAGGGCCCGGCGATCCCCTGGGGCTTGACGTCCAGCGGCCGGTCACCGGTCAGCGGATGCTTCGACCAGAGCCCGACGGTGCCGTGGACGGCGTGGTACGGGTAGGCGGGGGCGAGCGTCTTCTCGTAGACGGCGAGCGCGGGGTGCACCAGCTCCTGCAGCGCGATGAGATCGGGCCTGCCGCCGGCCAGGGCGAGCGCCGTACCGGCGGGATCGGGATTCACGTCACTGACGTTGTGCTGCACGACGACCAGGTCCGAACGCTCCTCGCCGGGCAGGAGCAGCCCACCGAAGAGATACGTCCAGACGGCGACCGGCAGCAGCAGAGCGACCAGCGCGAGGGCCGAACGGCGCGACAGCGCGAGCCCGAACAGTGCCACGACGACGAGCCAGAGCCACGGCAGAAAGGTCTCCAGCAGACTGCCCACCCGTCCCACCGAGTTGGGCACGACCCGGGGGAACGCCAGAAGACCGGCGATCAACACGGCGAACGCGGCGCACGCCCGCCCCCGAGCCCAGACCGACCGCCCCCACCAGGGCACCGTCGCCTCCACCCGCCATGTCCTCCGCTCGTCCATTCGGTCTTACTTCGAGTAGTTGTAGACGGTCGCCCGGGAGACACCGAGCTGGTCGGCGATGAGCTGTGCGGAGCTCCGGGTCTCGAAGAAGCCCTCGCGATGCAGCTGCCGCACCAGCTCGCGCTTCTGGTCACGGGGGAGACCGCGCGGGGTGCTGGAGCGCTCGGCCGCGAAGGAGTCGATGGCCGAGCGGAGTTCGCGCCCGGTGCGGTCGCGCAGCGTCTCCAGGGCGGTCTCGCCCTGGTGTACGACGTCCGTGGCGACGAGGTTGGCCAGGGTGAGGGCCAGCGGCGACAGCGTACTGACGTCGAGGTTCAGGCACAGGGCCGCGACATAACGTCCCTCGGCGTTCTTGATGCCGATCGAGGTGCTTTTGGCCGGGCGTCCGTCGGGGAACCGGTTGCCGTAGTTCTGGATGACGCCGGGGTACTCGGGGTCGGCGATGCGGCGCAGGCCCAGTTCGGTGGCGGAGTCGCCGACCCGGCGTCCGGACAGGTTGTTCTCGATGACGCGGATGGCGTGGTCAGGACGGCGCAGATCGTGCAGGACGACCTCGCACAGGCCGGGGAACATGCGCCCCACGGCGACGGCGATGCGCTCGGCCTCCTGCAGCAGGTGCTCGTCGTCCGGCCGCCCGGTCATCGGGAGCCTTCGTGGGCGAAGACCGCGGCCATCTTCTCGGCGGACTTGAGCCCCGCACCGGTGAGCACGACCACGGTCGTCTCGTCCGGAGCGATCTGCCCGGTCGCGATGAAGTGATCGAGGGCCGCCGCGGCGACGCCGCTGGTCGGCTCGACGTACAGGCCCCGGGCGCTCAGCGCGCGGACCGCGGCGTGGATCCGCGCCTCGGAGACGGCGCAGGCGCCGCCGCCGGAGCGGCGGATGGCCTCCACGGCCTCGGGCAGCCGGACCGGATGGGCGATGGACGCGCCCTCGGCGATGGTCGGCACCCGCTCGCCGCGGCCGGCCGGGTCGATGCCGTTGAACGTGTCGGCGATGGTCGCCCAGTGCTCGGGCTGCCCGACGAACAGGCGCGGGCGCCGGTCGATCTGGCCGGCGGCGAGGAGCTCGCCGAAGGCGAGGTCGCACCCGATGACGTTGCTGCCGGCCCCGGCCACGAGCACGACGTTGTCGGGCGCGGTGAAGCCGAGGGACTCCCACATCTCGTAGGCGACGGTCTTGGTGCCCTGGATGAACATGGGGTGCCAGTTGTGGCTGGCGTAGGGGATTCGCTCCGACTGCCGGATCGCCTCGTCCGAGACCTCGTCGCGGGTGCCGCCCACGAGCTCGATCTCGGCTCCGTAGGCGCGGGCCTGGAGGATCTTGGCGGCCGAGGTGGCGGCGGGAACGATGATCTTGGCGCGGATACCGGCGGCGGCGTAGGCGGCCACCGCGGCACCGCCGTTGCCGGAACTGTCCTCCAGTACGCGGTCGACGCCGTGCGCCACGAGGTGGGACACCATCACCGACACGCCCCGGTCCTTGAAGCTGGAGGTCGGGTTGAACCACTCCAACTTGAAGTGAACGCGCCGCCCGCCCCACTCCAAGGGGACCATCGGCGTACACCCCTCGCCCAGGCTCACCCGCCGGGCGAACGGGACGGGCAGGACGGCGTGGTAGCGCCACAGGGACCGCTCGGCTGTGTCGACCTGCCCGGGCCGCAGCCCCGGCAGCGCACTGACGGCAAGCGGACTGCCGTCCTCACCCCGCCAACGGGGATCGTCCAGGGAGTACCGCTGCCCGGACCGGTCGTACAGACCGACGGCGTCGAGGTGCTGTTCGGCTGTCATGGTCGCTTCCGGCTTCTACTCGCGAGGTGCTGTCGTCCCTCCCACCCTAGACGCCGCATCCAAATATAAACAGAAAGTCCAGAAGCTGACGGCGGGTCACTGTCCGTCGGTGATGTAGTAGTCGTTCTTCAGGTACTCCAGGGTGTAGCTGCCGAGGTCGCTCTCGGTGAAGGTGGCGGAGGACCTGACCGCTTCGAGCGGCATCTCGATCTTTTCGGGGGTGCGGACGACGACGCGCTGCGGATCGACCGTCGCGGTCTGCAGGGCCTTCTTCTGCTCGGGCGAGATCATCTGGAACACGATGACGTACGTCGACGTGCACGGGCCGAATCCCTGATCCTGTGCCTTCTTCGCGCCCGGCCCGGCCACTTCGCAGACCGTGCCGATGTCCTCGTGCCCGAGGCCGTGGAGGTACTGCTCGTACCGCTGGATCGCGCGCTCCTTCGTCATGGGCGCGGGCTGCTTGCCGGTAGCGGAGACCGACGGCTTCCCGGTGCCGGCGGACGGGGACGGCACGGCCGACGGCTCTTTCGCCGCCGCGGACGCGGACGGCTGCCGCGAAGGCTTCGTGGCCGCGTCCTCCTCCGACTTCTCCGGACCGCACGCGCCCGCCGCCAGCACGACGCAGGCCGATACCACCGCGCGCACCATCGCCTGCGTTCTCATCAGATCCCCTCCACCAGCCGACTTCACCATCAAGGCTTCACGCAGGATCCGGGGGAACGGTTCCCCATCCCGTGACGGGTCACGTCCACCGCCCGGAGCCCTGCACTCGTCAGGGGGGACCCGGTCCGCGCCGCCCGCCGTCCCAACGACGCCTCCGGCAGCGTGATCCCATGCACCCCCGCCGTACGACGCTCCTCATCCTCGCCGCGCTCCTCACCAGCGGATGCGTGGCCGTCCCCCACGCCCCTGCCCCCGCCGCCCCGCCCGGCCCGCAGGACTCGCGCCCGCCGCCGACCGCCCCCCCGGCCCCGCTCCCCACCTG
>NZ_JNZP01000037.1 GCF_000725545.1 Streptomyces exfoliatus
GGGGGGTCTGGGGGCGGGGTGGGCGTGGCCGAGCGTGGCGGGACCGGTCGTGCGGCGGGGGGGTTCGGGTCGCGCGTGACGGACCACGACGTCCTGGACGGGCGACGGGAGGACGGCGAGGCGTCGCGTGCGGTCCCCCGGCACGTGGCGTGCGTGATGGACGGTAACGGCCGCTGGGCGGAGCAGCGTTCCCTGCCGCGCACGGAGGGCCACCGGGCCGCCGAGACCACGGTCATCGACATCATCGAGGCGGCGCGGTCCGCCGGTGTGGAGTGGCTCAGTCTGTACGCGTTCTCGACGGAGAACTGGAACCGGCCCGGCGTCGAGGTCGACTACCTCATGCGTCTGGTCCGCCGGGTCGTACGGAAGCACGCCCCGCTGCTTCTCGCCCGCGGCATCCGCTGCCGCTTCCTCGGGGCCGCGGACCCGCGCATCCCCCGCGAACTGATCCAGGACTTCGACGACCTGACGACCCTGACCGGCGACAACCGGAGGATGACGCTGACCGTCGCCTTCGACCACGGCGGACGCCGGGACATCGTCGAGGCCGCCCGGTCCCTGATCCGCAGCGGAACGTCCGCCGACGACCTGACCGAGCGGGTGTTCGCCGAGCACCTGCCGTTCCCCGACACCCCCGACGTGGACCTCGTCATCCGCACCTCCGGTGAGCACCGCATCTCCAACTTCATGCTCTGGAAGGTCGCCTATGCCGAATGGGTCTTCCCCGAGGTGCTCTGGCCGGATTTCCGCGCCCCCGACTTCCTTGCCTGTCTGCACGCCTACCAGCGCCGCGACCGCCGCTTCGGCGGCCTGCCCGCGCAACCGAACGGAGACCCACGATGACGACGGCACCGACCGAGGCGAGCAGAGCGAACGGCGCCCCTCCCACGGACGCCGAGGGACCGGGCGACGGGCACGCCCTGTTCGGGCCGGACTCGCAGTTCAGCGCGCTCTTCGACGACCCGCGCTGGGCGCTCGCCATGATCCGCGCGACCGTGCTGGAGGCGGCCCACCCGCAGATCGGTGCCGCTCTCGTCGACAACTCCACTTTCGTGGCGCACCCCTGGCGCCGGCTCCGCAACACCTTCCTCAGCATGCGGCGCATGTTCGACGCCGATCCCGCGGTACGCGAACGGGAGGCGGCCCGGCTCAACCGGCTGCACACCCGCATGAGCGGCTCGGACTCCCGCGGCCGCGCGTACGACGCGAGGGACCGCGCGACCCGCGCCTGGGTGGTCGCCACCCTCTTCGAGAGCGCCGTCACCATGTGCAGGATGAGCGGCCAGCCGCTCTCGCAGGACATGATGGAGCGTATGTACGCGGAGTACCGCGCGTTCCTGGCCGCCCTCGACGGTGACGCGGCGGCGCTCCCCGAAGAACTCCACGACTTCTGGCGCTACTTCGACCGGGTCGTCGAGAACGAACTGGAGAACACCGAGGCGGCCCGGGTCATTCTCTTCCGCCTCTTCGACCACCTGCCCGCCCCCGCGCTGTTCGACGGCGCGCCGACACTGTGGGCGGTGGGCAGGGCCGTCGCCGGACCGCTCCTCGGCGCGATCACCGTCGCCTCGCTCCCCGAGCCGTACCGTCGCCGGGCCGGACTGCCGGAGATGCCCGGCACCCGGACGCTCATGCAGGGCGTCTACGTCGTCGCCGGGCTCGGACGCTTCCTGCCCGAGGGCTGGCTCAACGCCGAGAGCGTCATCGAGCTCCTCTCACTCCCCGCCGGGAGCGACGACCCCCGCGCCCGGACCATGGCCGCCCTGCAGAGCCGTATCAAGCGCGCGTCAGCCCTGCTCCGTCTGCTCGGCCCGCTGGGCGGCGACCCCGATCCGGTCCCCGCTACGGACCCCGAGCCGTCGGCGGCTGCCGGGCAGGTCCGGCGCTCGGCGGAGGAGTTCTTCCGGCAGGTGCTGGACCAGACCGGCGACGGCCACCTCGACTGGCCGGACCTCGCCGCCATGGCCCGTGAACTCTCCACCCGTCTCGACCTCGACGAACCCGAGGAGACCCGGCTCTACGATGCCTTCGCCGCCTGGTGGCGCGAACTCCAGGCCGCCCTCGACACGGACGGCGACGGCCGCGTCAGCGCCGCCGAGTACGCCGCCGCCGTCCCGTCCCTCGCCGGTCCCGCGCTCATCCGTGTCGCCGAGGTGCTCTTCGACGTGACCGACAAGGACGGCGACGGGACCATCGACGCGGACGAGCACCGGGCCCTCTTCCGCACCGCGTTCCACCGCGACCTCACCACCCTCCACGGAACCTACGGCCGGAGCGCCTTCGTGAGCGACTTCCTGTCCTTCATGTCCGCCCGTCGCACGAGCACGCTGTACGACCCCCTCCTCGCGGACGCCTGAGCCACACGACCGGAAGCCGGCCTGGTCGTCGCCCCGGCCGACCTCACGCTGGTCCACACCGTCCACGTACTCCAGCTCCCGGATGCCGATCCGAAAATCCAGCTCTTCTTCGCGGCGTCCCGCTGGTCGGGAGAACCGCGGATCCGCGAAGTCGACAAATGCACGGCCTGGGCCTGGTGGCCGCTGGACGGTCTGCCGGAGCCGACGGTCGCGTACACCCGTGCCGCGATCGAGGGAATCGTCACCGGAACCACGTACACGGAACTCGGCTGGGACACCTCCGGCGGCACCGCGGGCCGCGGCTGAACGGGAAGGACTGTGATCATTTGAGCATGCCGTAGCCGACGGTCCGGGGTCCGGGGCCGCCACCACCGCGGGCGCCCACGACGGTGGACTCTCAGTCGGCGTTCAGCCACCTGAGGCGAGTCGGTCCTCCAGGGCCCGGGGCAGCGGGTAGGCGCGCTCCGCCGGGATCAACCGCTGGGCTTTCGCGGCCCGGCCGGCCCGTATCAGGGTGGCGGCCTTGCGGACCTGCGGGGTGAGGTCCGTGAGGCCGACGATCCAGTCGTCGGCGAACGTGCGCGTGAGATGGCGGCCGATGCCGACCTGGATGCTGTAGTGGTTGAGGGCCGCTCCGCGCGGCGAGCGTTCCGGGTCCCATTGGACATGCACGGCCGCCCGAGCGACGGCCGCCGGGTCCGCGGTCGTGAGCACGGCCTGCGACAGGGCCTCCTCCCAGCCCTCGCGGGTCATCCGCACGGCGAGCACCCGCTCCTGGCCGGCTTTGCGGGCCCAGTTGCTGCGGTGCATCAGCCACATGAACGACGGCTTGATCCACGTCATCCGGTGGAAGGAGAACGGCTCGACGAAACGGCCCGCCCGCAGCGCCGCATCGGCGATGGCAGGCGAGTACGCCTGGTAGACGACGATCGTGCCGGCGTCGTAGTCGGCGCGGATCTGGTAACGGGGTGCCATGCGCGGCACCTTGCCCGTCGTGCCGCCGGCCTCGCGAGCCCTTTTCGCACCGGGGCAGCCCCGTCCGCCTCCTCTGGCCGAGTGCCCCCGTGTCGCCTTGACTTGCCGGGACACGGCAACGGTCATGCGAAGGGACACCGACGTGCGCGCACGGGGCATCACCTACGACACCGGGTTCCTCCCCGGGGAACAGCTCTCCCGCAAGGTCTTCACCCCTGAGACGGTCCGGCACGACATGGCGGTGATCTCCGGGGATCTGCGCTGTGACGCCGTCCGCGTCTCCGGGCGGGATCCCGAACGGCTGAGCATCGCCGCCCGGCACGCCGCGGACGCCGGTCTCGAGGTCTGGTTCGCGCCCTTTCCCGTTGACCTTCCCGCCGACCGGTTGCTCCCGTTCTTCGCCGACTGCGCCCGTCGGGCCGAGGCCGTGCGCGAGACGGGCACCGATGTGGTGTTCGTCGCCGGCTGCGAGATCAGCGCGTTCTGCGGCGGCTTCCTCCCGGGCGGCGACACCCACGCCGACCGGCTGCGTGCCAGGGCCGACGCCGACATGGAGTGGTGGTCCTCCCTCGGTCCGATGCAGGAGCGCCTGAACGGCTTCCTCGCCCAGGTCGCCGGGGAGGTCCGTACGCACTTCGGCGGACAGGTCACGTACGCGTCCGCTCCCAGGGAGTTCGTCGACTGGGGTCCGTTCGACCTCGTGGGCGTCGACGCCTACCGAGCCGCCTACGACGCCGACGGCTACCGCGACGAGCTGCGTGGGCACCTCGCCCACGGAAAGCCCGTCGCGGTGACCGAGTTCGGAACCTGCGCCTACCAGGGTGCGGCACAGCGGGGCGGCATGGCCTGGCAGGTGCCGGACGGTGCCGTCCCGGACGAGGAGGAGCAGGTGCGCCACCTCACCGAGCTGCTGGACGTCTTCGAGGAGGAAGGCGTGGACACGGCGCTGTGGTTCACCTTCGCCGGCTACAGCAGACCCGGGGAGCAGGACCTCGGCTCGTACGGTGTCGTCCGGATGCTCGACGAGACCCGCTGGGAACCGAAGAAGGCGTTCCACACGATGGCGGCCCGATACCGGCGTTGAGGGTCAGCCGAGGGAGAGCGACCGCTGCGCGGTCATCGCGCGGGAGTTGCGGGCGGTGGCGAAGGTGTAGAGGCCGGGAACGAGGGTCCAGGTCCCGGAGTTCCAGACGGTCAGGTCGTCGGCCGGGATGGTGAAGCCGACCCTCTGGTTCGCGCCCGGGGCGAGCGTGAGCTTGTGGAAGGCCACGAGGCGGCGGGGTTCCGCGGACGCGGCGCCGGGGAGGGTGGCGTAGACCTGGACGACGTCCGTCCCCTGGCGGTTGCCGCTGTTGGTGACGGTCACGGAGAGGGTCACCGTCCTGGCGGTGGCGTTGTACGCGGCTTCCAGGGAGCCGTGCGCGAACGTGGTGTAGGACAGGCCGTGTCCGAAGGGGAACTGGGGCTGCTGTCCCTTGGCGTCGTAGTAGCGGTAGCCGATGGCGGTCCCCTCGTCGTAGGAGACGGTGCCGTTCTGCCCGGGGTAGGTCGCGGTGGTGGCGCCGGGGCCGTGGGAGGCCGCGGCGGGGAAGGTGACGGGCAGCCGGCCGGAGGGGTCGCTGTCGCCGAAGAGGACGGCGGCCAGCGCGGTGCCCGTGCCACGGCCTCCGTACCAGGCCTGGACGACGGCTTCGACGTCGCCGAGCCAGGGCATCGCCACGGGGCCGTCGGTGTTCAGGACGACGATGGTGCGCGGGTTGACCGCCGCCACGGCGGTGATGAGCCGGTTCTGGTCGGCGGGGAGGTCGAGCTGCTCGTGGTCCATGGCTTCGCCGGCGATGCGGTTGACGAAGACGACGGCGGCGTCGGCGGTACGGGCCGCCTGGACGGCGGCCGGGATGAGGGAGACGGGCTGCCAGCCGAGGGTGAGGCCGCTGGTGCCGGGGTCGGCGGTGGCGTTGCTGTACGTGAGCTCGACGGTGACGGTCTTTCCTGCGGTGAGCTCGACGGTGCCCTGGACGGGGTAGTCGTAGGTGCCGAGGAAGAAGCGGCGGGTGCCGCGGGAGCCTGAGACGACGGTGGCGCCGTCGATCTTCAGGGTCGCGGTGCCGGCGGGCAGGAGGGAGAAGCGGTGCAGGCCCGTGTGGGTCGGGGTCAGGGTGCCCGACCAGGTCGCGGACCAGACCGCGGGGAGGGTGGCGAGCGGCGCGCTGGTGAAGTCGACGACGGTGTCGGTGCGGGTCGCGACGGGGGTGCCGGCCGGCTCGGCGGTGGCGTAGTAGCGACCGGTGAGTCCGGCGGCTCCGCCGGTGGTGCGCAGCACGGTGGCGGGGACGGGGGCCAGCGGTACGTCGCCGGTGGTGCCCTGGGCGTGGGTGACCTTCACGCCGCTGCCGGCACGGTTCCTGAGGGCCTGCAGCGGGGTGGTCCAGTTGCCGGGGTCGACGTACGTGGAGCCGGCGACGCCGGTGAGGGTGTCGGTGCCGGCCGGTCCGATGACGGCGAGCGACGTGAGCGTCGTCGGCAGGGGCAGGGCCGAGGAGCGGTTGGCGAGCAGGACGGTGGAGGCGAGGGCGGCTTCGTGGGCGAGGCTCTTGTGCTCGGCGGTGCTGACGTCCTGTGCCGGGGCGGGGACGGGGTTGTCGACGAGGCCGTTGGCGAACATGGTGAGGAGGATGCGACGGGCGGCGTCGTCGAGGCGGGCCGCCGGGACGGCGCCGCCGGTGAGGGCGCCGGGTGCGAGCCTGACGCCGGCGGGGCCGAGTCCCGCGAGGTCCATGCCGGCCTTGGCGGCGGCGACCTGGTCGTCGCCGGCCCAGAAGTCGGGGACGGTGTAGCCCTGGAGGCCGAGCCGGGTCTTGACGTCGTCGAAGAGGGTGGGGTTCTGGGTGGCGAAGGTTCCGTTGATCCTGGGGTAGGCCATCATGACCGAGGTGGTGGGCGCGGCGGCGATCACGCGGCGGAAGGGCGCCTGGTAGATCTCGTGCATCGCGCGGTCGGAGAGCCGGGTGTCGGTGAAGAAGCGGTTCACCTCCTGGGTGTAGGCGGCGAAGTGCTTGACGGTGGCGGTGACCCGGCGGCTCTGCATGCCGGTGGTGAGGGCGGCGCCGACGCGGCCGGCGAGGAGCGGGTCCTCTCCGAGGCTCTCGGCCTGGCGGCCGAAGTGCCAGGTGCGGGTGAGGTCGATGGTCGGGCCGAGCAGGTTGTTGTAGCCCTTGGCGCGTCCTTCGGTACCGATGGCGGCGCCTATGCGGCGGGCGAGGTCCTCGTCGAAGGTCGCGGCCTGCGCGAGGGGTACGGGGAAGGCGGTGACGTTCTGTTCGCCGCGCAGTCCCGCGGAGGCGTCGACCATGGTGAGGGCGGGGATGCCGAGGTGGCCGAGGGTGGCGAAGTCGCAGCGGACGAGGGCCTCCTTCTCCGCGGCCGTCATCCGGGCGAGGAGGGCGTCGGCGCGCTCGACGGCGCGGGGGTCGGTCGCGGCGGTCGCCCGGCTGGTGGCCGCGACCCCCCGGCCGGTGGCCGCGGTGGCGGGGGCCATGCTGACGGCGAGGGCGGTGGCGATGGCGGAGGACAGGAAGGTGCGTCGGTTCACAGCGGCTCTCCAAACGGTGGGGCGGCCGGGGCCGCCGAAGTCGCGTGCTGGGGATGGGGCGGCGACTCGGATTCCCTTTTCCGGGTCCTCGTCAGTCGCCTTCGGTGGCGGGGAAGGTGTGGGTGCCGGGGCCGAGGCCGACGGGGTCCCGACCCGGCAGCTCGGCGACGGCGGTGCAGTTCGGCGGCACGGTGATGCGGGCCTTCAGGCCGGAGGGCGTCGTCTCCCAGAACAGTGAGGCGGTCCCGTGGGGCGTCTCGTGGCGGGTGCGGGCCCAGGTGATGCCGCCGCCGGGGCGGGGCCGGAAGGTGAGGACGGCGGCTCCGGGGGCCGTGACCTCGATGCCCCCGACGACTCGGTGGAGCCAGTCGGCGACGGCGCCGAGGGCGTAGTGGTTGAACGAGGTCATGCCTCCGGGGTTGAGGGTTCCGTCGGGGCGGAGGCTGTCCCAGCGTTCCCAGACGGTGGTGGCGCCCATGGTGACGGGGTAGAGCCACGAGGGGCAGTCGGTCTGCAGGAGCAGCCTGTAGGCGGTGTCGAGGTGGCCGGTGTCCGTGAGCGCGTCGCAGACGAGGGGGGTGCCGACGAAGCCGGTGGCGACGCGGGCGTCGTCGAGGAGGACGAGTTCGGCGAGACGGTCGCCCGCGGCCTGCCGCCGGGAGGCGTCCAGGAGGTCGAAGGCGAGGGCGAGGGCGTAGGCGGTGGGGCTGTCGCTGGACATGCGGCCGTCGGCGTGGACGTAGCGGCTCTGGAAGGCCGCCGTGATCTCGTCGGCGAGTGTGTCGTACCGGACGGCGTCGGCCGTGTGGCCCAGCGCGCGGGCGGCGTGGGCGAGATGCCGGGCGGAGTGGGCGAAGTAGGCGGTGGCGACGAGGTACCGGTCGGTGCGGCCCGCGGCGGGGTCCTCCGGCGGGGCGGCAGGGTCCAGCCAGTCCCCCAGCTGGAAGCCGGTGTCCCAGAGGCGGTCGGGGCCGGCGAGCCGCTCGACGAGGTCGACCCAGGCCCTGCCCGTGCGGTGGTGGCGCCGCAGGAGTTCGAGGTCGCCGAAGCGCCGGTAGAGGACCCAGGGGGTGAGGGTGGCGACATCGCCCCAGGCGGCTCCCGGCTGGAGGGGGGTCCACATCGGTTCGCCGGGGATGACGGGCACGTACCAGGGGACGGTGCCGTCGGGGAGCTGTTCCAGGCCCACGTCGGTGAGCCAGGAGTCGAGCATGCCGGCGCAGTCGTAGAGGAAGCTCGCGGTGGGGGCGAAGACCTGGATGTCGCCGGTCCAGCCGAGGCGTTCGTCGCGCTGCGGGCAGTCGGTGGGGATGTCGACGAAGTTGCCCCGCATGCTCCACAGGACGTTCTCGTGGAGGCGGTTGACCATGGGGTCGCTGCATTCGAACCAGCCGGTGCGGCGCATGTCCGTGTGGTGGACGCGCGCGGTGACGGCCTCGGGTGTGAGCTCGCCGGGCCAGCCGCTGATCTCGGCGTAGCGGAAGCCGTGGAGGGTGAAGCGGGGCTCCCAGGTGTACGGGCCGGTACCCGGCAGGACGAGGGTGTCCGTGGAGTGCGCTTCGCGCAGGGGGCGGGTGGCGAGTTCGCCGTCCTGGAGGACTTCCGCGTGCCGGAGCGTGAGGGTGGTGCCGGCCGGTCCGTCGGCGGTGAGGCGCAGGCGCCCGACCAGGTTCTGTCCGAAGTCGAGCAGATGACGGCCGTCGGCGGTGCGGGTGATGGTGACCGGGGGGATGTCCTGGGTGCACCGGACGGGGGGACCTTCGGGTGCGACGAGTGTCCTGGTGTCCCGCTTCCCGGTCCGTACGGGGGTCCAGCCGTCCTGGGGTGCGGACGGGGTGGCCCAGTGCGGGTCGTCGAGGCGTGCGTCGAAGGTCTCGCCCTCGTACAGGCCGCTGGTCAGGATGGGGCCGAAGGCGGCCTGCCAGGTGTGGTCGGTGGCGACCACGGTGATGGTGCCGTCGGTGTGGGTGATCTCGAGTTGGGCGATGAGGGACTGGTCGGTGCCGTAGATGTTGCGGGTGCCTCCGTCAAAGCCGTACTTGCCGCGGTACCAGCCGTCGGCGAGCCAGGCGCCGATGGTGTTCGCGCCGGGGTCGAGGAGCGGGGTGACGTCGTGGGTGCGGTACCGCAGTCGGTGCGGGTAGACCGTCCAGCCGGGGGCCAGGGTCTCGTCGCCGACCCGGGTGCCGTTGATCTCCGCTTCGTACAGGCCGTGGGCGGTGATGTAGAGCCGGGCGTGGGCGATCGGCTTGTCCCCGGTCCTGAAGTGTCCACGGACGCGGGCCGGGCGGCGTTCCGCCGTGGGGTCCTCCGCCCAGCCGGCTCCCACGGGTACGGCGGTCCAGTCGTCCGGTGTGAGCAGACCGGCCTCGACGGGGCTCGGCGCGCTCCAGGGCGAGGCTTCGGTGCCGGTGGCGGACCAGGTCCGTACGCGGACGGCGGCACGTTCCCGGGAGACGAGGGGTTCGGCGGGCCAGGGTACGAGGTGGTGGTCGGCGGTGGCGACGCGGCCCGTGCGGTGGGTCCGGTCGCCGCGGCGGATCTCGATCTCGTAGGCCTGCTGGTCGCCGGCCTCGGGGGGCGTGGTCCAGGAGAGTCGGGGGGTGCCGGTTCCGACGCCGAGGCCGTCCGGCAGGTGCTCGAAGCGCACCGGGGAGGGCGGGAGGGACTGCAAGGAAGGGACCTTTCGTGTGCTCGGGCGGGCGGGGCGGGGGTGGTTCAGCCCTTGACCGCTCCCGAGGTGAGGCCCTTCATGACCTTCTGGTTGAGGAAGAGGTAGATCACGAGCGTTCCGAAGACGTTGATGCAGATCGCCGCGAACAGCGGGCCGTACTGGGTGGCGCCGAAGTCGCCGGTGAAGTTGAGCAGGCCGACCTGGATGGTGCGCAGGTCCTGGCTGTTGGTGAAGGTCAGGGCGATGAGGAGGTCGTTCCAGATGAAGAAGAACTGGACCAGGCCGACCGTGAGGAGGGCGTTGCGGACCATGGGGACGCTGATGGTCCAGAAGGCGCGCAGGATGCCGGCGCCGTCGAGGGTGGCCGCCTCGAAGAGTTCCCTGGGGACGGTCCTGTAGTAGGTGGCCATCATGAAGACGGTCAGGGGGAGGCCGGTGCCGGTGTAGGTGAGGACGAGCGGCCACAGGGTGCCGGAGAGGCCGGCCTGGAAGTAGACGGTGAACAGCGGCAGCAGGATCATCTGCGGCGGGACCATCATCCCGGCGAGGAAGACGACGAGGGTCAGGCTGCGGCCCTTCCAGACCATGACCTGCAGGGCGAATCCGGCGGCGGTGCCCAGGAGCAGGACGAGGGCCAGGGCGGGGACGACGGCCAGGAGGCTGTTCTTGACGTAGAGGCCGAGGTTCCCGGTGGTCCACGCTTCGGCGTAGTTGCCCCATTCCCAGGTGGTGGGCAGGCTCCAGGTGGAGTTGTCGAGGTAGTCGCTGTTGGACTTCAGCGAGGTGAGGAACATCCAGACGAGGGGGTAGACCTCGACGACGAGCAGCAGGCCGACGGCGATCCTGGTCCACAGGCGGCCGCCGGTCCCGCGGAAGGGGCGGCGGGCCCGCTGTCCGGGGCGCCGGTGTCCGGGGGTCGCGGTCTTCAGGGGGGTGTCTACGGCCATGGTTCAGCCCTCCGTGATGTCGCGCCGCGAGACGCGGTAGACCGCCAGGCTCACCAGGAGGCAGACGACGGTGAGGAGCAGCGCGATGGTGCTTCCGTAGCCGTACTCGCTGTAGGTGAACGACGTCTGGAACATGTACAGGGTCAGCGGGGTGGTGTCGCTGCCCGGTCCGCCGTTGGTGAGGGCGACGACGGAGTCGAAGACCTTCAGGGTGCCGTTGATGCTGAAGATCAACGAGGACATGAGGACCGGCAGGGACAGCGGCAGGACGATGTGGCGGATGAGGCGGAGGCCGGAGGCGCCGTCGAGCCGGGCCGATTCGAGGACCTCGTCGGGGATGTCGACGAGTCCGGCGAACAGGAGGACGGCGTAGAAGCCCATGGAGCGCCAGATGTCCATGACGACCAGGACCCAGAAGGCGCTTCCCGCGCTGCCGAAGAAGTCGACGGACTCCAGGCCGAAGGCGTTGAGCAGGGAGTTGACGGGGCCGGTCTGGGGGGCGACCTGGAACAGCTTCTGGAAGAGCAGTCCGACGGCGACGGTGGGCAGGACGACCGGGAAGAAGACCAGGGTGCGGATGAGCGCGGAGGCCCTCTTGAGGAAGAAGACGTAGAGCAGGGCCAGGAGGTAGCCGGCGACGACCTGTCCCGCGGTGACGACGACCGCGTACTTCAGGGTGAACCAGAGGGCGTCGTGGACGGCCTGGTCGGAGAGGAGCCTGCTGAAGTTGCCCAGGCCGTTGCCGGTGAAGCCGTCGATGGAGTTGCCCTGGGTGAAGGAGTACCCGAGCGACCACACGGTGGGGACGAGCATGATCAGTGTGTAGACGAGGAGTGCGGGACCGAGCAGGATCGCGATCGCCCTGCGGTCACCGAGTACGCGGTGCATGAGAGTGGTGTCCACTTCGATGTCGGGTGAAGAGGCCGGCCGGGCGGGGGCGGGCGGCGCGCCTGCTGGTGGCGCCGCCCGCCTCACGGGTCTACCGGCCGGCGAGCGCGCCCTGGACGGTCTCCATGAACTGCTGGGGGCTCACGCTGCCGGTGACGAGGCCGGCCGCGTTGGTCTGGCTGACCGTGGTCGCCTTGGTGCTGAAGAGGGCCTCGAACCACAGGACGTTCTGCTGGGACGAGCTGATGGTCCTGCGAACGGTGGTGGTGACCTCGTTGGCGTCCTTGACCGGGGTGTTGACCTTGAAGCCGGATATCGAGCCGTGGTCCTTCAGGGCGGTGCTGCCGTAGTTCCGGGCGATGCAGCTCACCCAGGCGCCGGTCTTCTTGTCGAAGTTCTTCGAGCCGAGGGTGATGGCCAGGCCGACGTTGGAGGGGTACTGGTCGGCGGAGCCGGCCCCGCCGGTGACGGCGGGGAAGGGCATGAAGCCGACGTTCTCGGCGCCGACCTTGTTCTGCTTCGGGTCGGAGATGTTGGCCAGGGCCCAGCTGCCCATGTAGAACATCGCGGACTTGCCGGTGAGGAACTGGTTCATCGCGGTGTCGTAGTCGATGGAGCCGACGCCCTTGCCGAAGTAGCCCTTCTGTCCGAGCGCGGCGATCTCCTCGGCCGCCTTGACGTACGGGGGGTCGGTCAGCTTGGCCGCACCGGAGTCGACCTTGTCGAGGGCGTCGGGGCCGAGGCTGCGGTAGAGGTAGCCGCTGATGAGGCGGGTGAGCGGCCAGCCCTGCTGCCCCGAGGCGGAGAGCGGCTGGACGCCCTCGGCGTTGAGCTTCTCCGATGCGGCGAGCAGATCGGCCCAGGTGCCGGGGACCGCGATCCCGTTCTCCTTGAAGATCTTCTTGTTGTAGAAGATTCCCTCGATGTTGTACTCGTAGGGCAGCGCCTCCAGCTTGCCTCCGTACAGGGCCTTGATGGTGGAGACGGCGGCCGGTTCGAGCTGGTCGAGGACTCCGAGCCGCTGGAGTTCGAGCTCCAGGTCGGCGACCTTGCCGGACTTCGCGAGCTGCTTGGTGAGCGAGGGGGCGTTGCCGGCGGCGAACTGGGCGGGCAGGGCGTTCTGGCCGGCGAGCAGCTGCAGCTTCTGGTCCAGGCTCGCCTGGGGGACGGTCTCGACCTTCAGCGGCAGGGCGGCGTTCTCGGTCGTGCAGGCGCCCTTGGAGAGCGTGGTCAGCGCCGTTCTCGTCGTCGTGTTCTCGGTGACGCTGAGGTACGTGAAGTCCTTGGGCGCCGCGGAGGTGCCGCCGCCGTTGCCGCCGCAGGCGGTGGCGAGCACGGCCAGGGACGTGACTCCGGCCGAGAGGAGGGTCAGACGCGTACGGCGGGCGCGGATCGTGCGGTGGGGCACTGGTGACTCCCAGGATCGTGAGAGAGGAGAGGGGCGCCGAGCGGGCGCCGGGGCGGCGGGAAGACCGGCCGCGTGGAACGGAGTCGTGTAGAACGTTCTCCATCCGAGTCGGCTACACCATGACGCCATTCCTCTGGCATCGTCAAGACACAGACGCGTAACATCAGCTTTGCCTGGTCGACCACAGGGGCAGCTCCTGGAGTCGCCCCACGACGTGGCGCGTAGACCGTTGCACCAATCACAAGGAGATCAGGGTTCTCATGGCCGCGGACAGCTCGCCGAGGAACACCAAGCGGGTGACGATCACCGACGTCGCCCGCCATGCCGGCGTGTCGACCGCCGCCGTGTCGAAGGTCATGCGCAACGCCTACGGCGTGAGCCCGGCCATGCAGGAGCGGGTCCGGGCGGCCATGGCCGAGCTGGAGTACCGCCCGCACGCCGCCGCCCGCGGCATGCGCGGGCGCACGTACACCATCGGTGTCCTGCTGGACAACGTGCGCAACGCGTTCTTCGCCGACATCCTCGACGGCATCCGGGAGGAGCTCGCGGACAGCGAGTACACGGTGCTGATCGGCGCGGCCGGGTTCGGCGCGGAGGAACAGGCCCGGACCACCCGGGCGATGGTGGACCGTCAGATGGACGGACTGATCCTCATCGCTCCCGCGACCCCGCGCTCCGAGGTCCTCTCCACGGCCGCGGAGACGCCCACCGTGGTCATCGGGCACCACGACGCCTCCGACGCGCACGACTCCGTCACCGACGCGGACGACCTCGGGGCGGGCCTGGTGGTGGACCACCTCGTCGGACTCGGCCACCGGGACATCGCCCTGGTGTCGGCGGCCGGCAGCAGGACCGGGCGCTGGCAGCGGCCGCCCGAGATCGCCCTGGCCGACGGCTACCTCAAGGCGATGGAGCGTCACGGTCTCGCCGGGCGGGCACGCGTGCACCACGCCGCCTACTCCGACGACGGCGGGCACGCCGCCGGTCTCACCCTGCTGACCGGCGACGAGCGGCCCACAGCGATCCTGACCGGAGCCGACATCGCGGCCCTCGGCGTCTACCGGGCCGCCGCCGACCTGGGGCTCTCGATCCCCGGCGACGTCTCGCTCGTCGGCTACAACAACACCGCGATCGCCTCGCTCGCCCCGGTCCAGCTCACCAGCGTCGACCAGGCCGGGCACACCATGGGCGCGGCCGCGGCGAGGATGCTGATCGAGCGGGTCGAAGGGCGGCGCGACCGGGCCATGCAGACGACGATGACCCCACGGCTGGTCGTACGGCGCAGCACCGCGGCACCGCGCGCCCGGTAGGGACGGCCGCCACGGGTCCGTTGTCCCCGGACCCGGGAAGCGGCTCATTTCCGTGTCACCGGTCATCCATGGGCGGCCCCGCCGGCGCGGGAGTCCGGCGTACCGCGGAGAGGAGCGCGGCGGCGACGACGGCGGTGGCCGCTCCGAGGAGGGCGACGGCGGTGGCGAGGCTGCCGGCCGCACCCTTGCCCGCCAGCAGGACCAGCGGGCAGAGGAACTCCCCGAGGAAGAAGGCCGCGGTCCACAGGCCCATGCCGCGCCCTCGGTCGGCGAAGCCGAGCCGGGCCATGGCGCGGGTCACCAGCGACGGCAGCAGCATGCCGGTGCCGAGGCAGTTGACGACGGCTCCGGCGATCAGGAGCGGGAGGCTGTCGGCGAGGCCCATGAGCAGGAAACCCGCGGCGCACAGGGCGAACATCGTCGGCAGCCGGCGGCGTCCGCGCGGGGAGAGGCGGGTGAAGACGACGGAGCCGAGGACGGTCGCGGCGCCGGCCACGGCGGTGACGGCGCCGATGGCGCCGGTGGACTCGACGCCCAGGTCGTCCAGGAGGTAGGCCATCTCGACCGGGACCGCGTAGAAGACCACGGCGCCGAAGACGGTGAGGAGGCAGATCCCGGCCATGCGACGGACGGGGAAGGGCCGTCGGGCCGTCCGCGCGTCCGGCCGCTCGTCGTGCTCGGGCGCTCGGGGGGTCGGCAGGACGCGGGCCATGACCGGGGCGATGAGCAGGCCCACGGCGTACAGCCAGAAGGGGGCGCGCCAGTCGGCCGCGCCGAGCACGCCGCCGAGGACGAAGAAGACGGTGGCGGACGCGGAGGCGCACATGGTCTGCAGGGCGAGGTAGCGGTCGCGTAGTTCGCCGCTGTAGTAGTCGCCGATGAGGGTGGTGCAGGCGGTCATGATGGCCGCCTCGGTGACACCGACGAGGATGCGGCTGACCAGGATGGCGTGGAGGGAGTCCAGCCAGAGGGGGGCCGTCCCGAACAGCGCGTAGAGGACGGTGGCGACGACGAGGAGCCGCTTGCGGCCGAGCCGGTCGACGATGACGCCGGCGAAGGGGGCGAGCACCGCGAGGGCCAGGGCGGGGACGGTCAGGACGACGGGGACCAGGGCCGTACTGCCGGGGACGCCGTCGAAGTGGTCCTGCATGCGGGGCAGGACGGGGGCGAGGAGTACCGCACCGAGGACGGGCAGGCAGCTGCCGGCCATGAGGACGACGGCGGGGAGACGCCCGGCGGGGGCCGCGGCACGGTCGGGGGACGGCGGAGCGAGGGGTGCGGGCATGACGGCACTCCGGAGCGCGAGGGAGAGGGAGGTGGCGCCCGGTCCACGGCTGCCTGCCTGTGCGGGAGGGAGCCTGGACCGGGGGCGGAGGTGCCCTCGACTATGCGTGCCGGTGGACGTGCTGCCCACCCCTCGCGTCATCCGGGTTCGGGATGGGTTCGATCCACGGGGTGGATGGGGGCGAAAGTGGCTTACCCCCCGTCGTGCCGACGGTGACCGGGGCGCGGAGGCGGCGGGATCAGATGTCGGTGTCGGCGATGCGTCGGCCGACCCTGGCCGCGGTCTCCCGGAGCCAGATGTGGGCGGCGTCGTGGGTGTGGACGGGGTGCCACCAGAGGGCCTCGCGCAGCGGGACGGCCTCGTAGGGCGGTTCGAGGACGCGTACGGCGGCCAGGGGGGCGAGCAGACGGGCGAGGCGGGCCTGGACGAGGGCGATGCGGCGGGTACCGGCGACGAGGGCCGGCAGGGCGTGGAAGCTGTCGACGGAGACCTCGACGCGCGGTTCGATGCCGAGCATCCCGAGCTGGCGTACGGCGGGGGCGTCGTAGGTGCGCTGGTAGGTGACCCAGGGCAGGCGGGCGAGATCCTGGCGGGTCAGACGGTCCTCGACGCTGGGGTGGTCGTCGGCGACGACGAAGACCCACCGGTCGTCGTACAGGTCGGTGGCGGGGAAGTCGCTGATGACGCCGTGCGGCATGAGCAGTCCGTCGGTGGCGCTGAGCAGGCTCGCCGTGTCGTCGACGACGGTGATGGGGGTGCGGGTGAAGCGCAGCCGGATACCCGGGGCCTCTTCGTAGACGGTACGGGCGAGTTCGACGCCGAAGACGTCGACGGCGTAGTCCGAGGCGATGACGCGGAACTCGCGGGTCTCGGTGGCCGGGTCGAAGGCCGCCTGGCTGGCGAAGAGGCGTTCGAGGACGTCGTAGGCGGTGGACGTGCGGTCGAGGAGGACCTGTCCGAGCGCGGTGAGTTCGTACTGGCTTCCCACCCGGGAGAGGAGTTCGTCGCCGAAGTGCCGGCGCAGGCGGGCCAGGGCGGCGCTCATCGCGGGCTGGCTGAGCCCCACGCGCCGGCCCGCCTTGGTGACGTTGCGCTCTTCGAGGAGGGCGCGGAGTGCGACGACGAGGTTGAGGTCGAGGCGTGCCAGGTTCACGGGCGGATTTCCCTTCGGGCGGCGCACAGCCACGGATTATTCGTGTGATGAATGAAAGTGATCCACATAATCGATTTCCCTGATTGCTCGGAGCGGGTCCAGATTAGTCCCACCGCAATCAGGAGGACATGTCGGTGAAACCTCAATCCGCTTCTGATCTCTTCGCCGGGCCCTTCGCTCTCGGCACTCTCTCGGCCGCTGACGGCCCCGCCTTCCCCGCTCTCGTCGACCGCGAGGGTCAGGTCCTCGACCTGCGGACGGCTCTGGCCGACCCCGCGCTGACGATGCGCGGTCTGCTGGAGCAGTGGCAGACCGTCCTCCCGCGCCTGCGGGAGCTCGCGGCCGAGGCGGGGCAGCCCCGCCGTCCGCTGTCGGACTTCCGCGTCCTGGCTCCCGTGGAGCCGCGGCAGATCTTCCAGTCGGGTGCCAACTACCGCCAGCACGTCATCGACCTGCACGTCGCGCACCGCGATCCGTCCGACGGGCGCTCCGCGGAGGAGGCGCGCGCCGAGGCGGCCGCGATCATGGACCGGCGGGCGGCCGACGACCTCCCGTACGTGTTCATCGGCCTGCCCAGCTCGATCACCGGTCCCTACGACGACGTCACGCTGCCCGCGTGGGCGGCGAAGCCGGACTGGGAACTGGAACTCGCGGCCGTGATCGCCCGGCCCGCCTACCAGCTGTCCCCCACGGAGGCGCTGGAGTACGTGGCGGGCTACACGATCGCCAACGACCTCACCGACCGGGCCACCGTGTTCCGCAGGGACATGCCGCAGATCGGCACGGACTGGCTGCGCAGCAAGAACGCGCCCGGGTTCACCCCGCTGGGTCCCTGGATCGTGCCGGCCGAGTCCGTCGGCGACACCGGTGACCTGCGGCTGACCCTGAAACTGAACGGCGAGGTCATGCAGGACGAGTCCACCGAGGACATGATCTTCGACGTGGCGCGCATGGTGTCGTACGCCTCGCAGAGCGCCCGGCTGCTGCCCGGCGACCTCGTGCTCACCGGCTCGCCCGCGGGCAACGGCATGCACTGGGGACGGCTGCTGCGCGACGGCGACGTCATGGACGCCTCGATCACCGGCCTCGGCGCGCAGCGCACGCCGTGCGTCGCGGAGGAAGCGCCGCACACTCCTCGTGGCGCGGAGGAGTCATGAACCGCAGTGATCCCGAGGGCGCCATCGCGCAGGCCGCCAAGGCCTGCTCCAACTGGGGCCGCTGGGGCGGGGACGACCGCCTCGGCACCGTGAACTTCCTCGACGAGGCCAAGCGCAGGGAAGGCGCCGCGCTCGTCCGCAGAGGCGTCAGCTTCTCGCTGTCACAGCGTTTCGACATCGACGGACCGCAGAAGGGCTGGCGCCGCCGGACCAACCCGGTCCACACCATGCTCGACACCGGCACCGACGCGGCCCTGGGCAACCAGGGGCTGCCGCACGGCATCGGCGGCGCCGACGACGTGATCGCGATGCCGCTCCAGTGCTCGACCCAGTGGGACGGGCTGGGCCACATCTTCGACCACGGCACGGCGTGGAACGGCCGTCCGGCCGAGCAGGTCGTCACCTCGGACGGCGACCAGGTCACCGGCATCGAGCACATGGCGCCCCACATCGCCGGCCGCGCCGTACTCCTCGACATCGGCCGGACGGCCGGCGAGGACGGGGAACTCCCCGACGGATTCGCCATCACCGAGGAGCATCTGACGGCCGCCGCCGAGGCCGCCGGGGTCACCATCGGCCGGGGCGACATCGTGCTCGTACGGACCGGGCAGCTCGCCAGGGTCCGCCGGGAGGGCTGGGGCGACTACGCCGGCGGCGCCGCCCCCGGCCTCTCGTTCACCACGGCGCCCTGGCTGCACGCCGCCGAGATCGCCGCTATCGCCACCGACACCTGGGGCTTCGAGGTGCGGCCCAACGAGTTCGACCACGCCTTCCAGCCCCTGCACCAGGTCGTCATCCCGCACATCGGTCTGCTGATCGGCGAGATGTGGGACTTCGAGGCCCTCGCGGACGACTGCGCCGCCGACGGCGTCCACGAGTTCTGGCTCACCGCCGCACCCCTGCCCATCACCGGCGCCGTCGGGTCTCCCGTCAACCCGATCGCCGTCAAGTAGTCCCGGGGGCCCAGGGCCTGTCCGGCCCTGATCCGCCGGACACCCCCTACAGCCCGAGGAACAAGGGAGTTCCCCATGAGCACACCCCGCAAGGTCCTGGTCGTCGGCGGCGGCGCGGCCGGCAACGCCGCCACGATCCTGCTGAGCCGCGCCGGGATCGCCGTCGACCTCGTCGAGGCGAAGGACGACTGGAACGCCACCGCCGGATCCGGCATCACCCTTCAGGGCAACGCCCTGCGGGTACTGCGCGAACTCGGCGTGTGGGAGCAGGTCAAGGCCTCCGGCTTCGCCTTCGGTTCCGTCGGCATCACCTCGCCCGGCGGCGACGTCCTGCACGTCCAGCGCGACCTGCGCACCGGCGGCGACGACCTGCCGGCGACGGTGGGCATGCGGCGCCCGCGGCTGCAGCAGATCCTCATCGACGCCGTACGGGCCGGCGGCGCGACCGTCCGTCTGGGCACGACCGCCACCATCGTGGACCAGGACGCGACGGGCGTCTCCGTCCGCCTGAGCGACGGCGGCGAGCACCGCTACGACCTGGTCATCGCCGCCGACGGTCTCGGCTCGGCCACGCGCGCGCAGATCGGGATCACCGACAAGCCGGAACCGACCGGCATGGCCATCTGGCGCGTCGCCGCCCCTCGGCCGGTCGGCGTCGAACGCACCGACCTCGCCTACGGCGGCCCCGCGTTCATCGCCGGCTACTGCCCGACCAGCGACACCACGCTGTACGCGTACGTCGTCGAGAAGAACCGCGACCGCGCCTCCATACCCGCCGCGTCGTACGCGGAGGAGATGCGGAGCATCGCGTCCGCGTACGGAGGTGCCTGGCCGGCCATCACCGCCACGATCACCGACCCGTCCCAGGTCAACTACACGTGGTTCGACCGGCTCCTCGTCGAGGGTTCGTGGCACCGCGGCCGGGTCGTCCTGGTCGGCGACGCCGCCCACTGCTGCCCGCCCACCCTCGCGCAGGGCGCGGCGCTCTCGCTCGAGGACGCCTGGGTCCTGGCGCAGCTGCTGACCGGGACCGAGGCCTGGGACGAGGAACTGCTGCGGGGCTACTACGAGCGGCGGATCGCGCGGGTCCGCCCGGTCGTGGAGGCGTCCGTCCAGATCGGCCGCTGGCAGCTGGACCGCGTCCGCGACGCCGACGTGCCCGGCCTGATGGCCCGCACCATGACGATGCTGAGGGAACTGCCGTGACCGCACCCACACCGATCCCGGACGCGCACCCCGTGACCGCACCCACCGTGGCGCCGCACGCCGTGACCACGCCCACCGTGGACGTGCACGCCCACGTCCTCCTGCCCCAGATCGAGGCCCTCGTCGCCGACCACGCCGGGTACGCGCGGGCCAAGGAGCTCGACGCCCGGCGCAACGGGCCCGCCGCGCTCGCCGTCAGCGGCCCGATGGTCCGCGACCGTCTGCCGCGTCTCACCGACGTGACGGTCCGGCTGGCCGCCATGGACGCCCAGGGTGTCGACATCCAGCTCGTCAGCCCCTCCCCCTCGCACTACCACTACTGGGCGGACGCCCCGACCGCCGAGAAGGTCTACCGGCTCGCCAACGAGGCGACCGCGGCCCACTGCGCCCAGGCGCCGGACCGGCTGCGCGGCCTCGGCCTGGTCCCCCTGCAGCACCCCGGGCAGATCGTCACGGCCCTCGACCACGCCCTCGAACAGGGCCTGGCCGGGGTGGAGATCTCCAGTCACGCCCCCGGCAGGGAGCTGTCCGACCCGGCCTACCAGCCCCTGTGGTCCCGCGCCGAGGAGACGGGCGCGATCCTCTTCCTCCACCCGTTCGGCTGCACCCTCGACGAGCGTCTCGACCAGTGGTACCTGTCCAACACCGTGGGCCAGCCCACCGAGAACGCCGTCGCCCTGTCCCACCTGATCTTCTCCGGGGTCCTCGACCGTCACCCCGGGCTGAAGATCATCGCAGCTCACGGCGGTGGCTACCTGCCCACCCACATCGGGCGCAGCGACCACGCCTGGCGCGCCAGGACCGACGCGTCCGCCGGCTGCGCCCAGCCGCCGAGCAGCTACCTCCGGCGGCTGTACTTCGACTCGCTCGTGCACGACCCGCGCGTGCTGCGGGCGCTGGTGGAAGCGGCCGGCGCCGACCGGGTGCTGCTCGGTTCCGACTTCCCCTTCGACATGGGTTCGTCCGACCCCCTGGCCGACCTGCCGGCCGCGGGCCTTGCCGAGGCCGACCTCGACGCCGTCCGCGGCCGGAACGCCGCCGCCCTGCTCCACCTCTCCCCCGCCTGAGGAGGCACCCGTCATGAGCACACCCCGCCTGCTCACCCATCTGCGGCACGTGGACCTCGCCGTGCCCGACTACGACAAGCAGCTCGACTTCTACGCCGGCGTCTGGGGCCTCACCGAGGTCGTCGAGGACTCCGGTGTCTCCTTCCTCGCCGCCGAGGGCAGCCCGGAGCAGTACGTGGTCCGGCTGCGCAAGGCCGAGGAGAAGCGGCTCGACCTGGTCTCGTACGGCGCCGCCACCCCGGCCGACGTCGACACGCTCGCCGAACGGCTCCTGGCCGGGGGCGTGCGGCTGATCTCGCAGCCGGGCACGGTCGACACCCCCGGCGGTGGCTACGGCTTCCGCTTCTTCGACGTCGACGGACGCACCATCGAGGTCTCCGCCGACGTGGCGGCACGCCGGCACCGCAAGATCGAGGAGAAGGAGTCGATCCCGGTCAAGCTGTCGCACGTCGTGCTCAACTCGCCCGACCTCGACCGCACCCGCGCCTGGTACGAGCGGCACCTCGGCTTCCGGCTCTCCGACACCCTCAGCTCGCCCCACATGGGCGAGGTCATGCACTTCATGCGGATCAGCAGCCAGCACCACTCCATGGCTCTGGCCAAGGGGCCGCACACCTCGCTGCACCACATCTCCTTCGAGATGCGCGGCATCGACGAGTACATGCGCGGCACGGGCCGGGTGCTCCGTGCGGGGCACACGAAGGTCTGGGGTCCCGGCCGACACATGGCCGGGGACAACACCTTCACCTATTTCCTCGACCCGCACGGCAACACCGTCGAGTACACCACCGAGCTGGAGGAGCTCGACGAGGACACCTGGCACCCCCACGTCTACGACTTCTCCCAGCCCGACGTCACCGACCAGTGGGGCACCGCGAACCCGATGAACGAGCTGGTCGCCAAGGAGTCGTTCAACGACCCCGACCGCGGCTGCTTCGTCGCCCCGCCGGTCTAGGGCCCGAAGCCCGTCTCCGCGGACCGGACACCGGCTCCCGGGCCGCCCGTTCCCCGGGGGCGCGGCGGCGGTTCACGCCCTGACTCCCGCCGCCGCGCCCCCGGTCACGGTCCACGAGGCCGGCGCCCGTCCTGAGGGACGGCCACCGTGCCGCTCCTCTTCGTCCAGGACGGCCCGGCCTCGTGTCCGACCTCTCTTCCGATCCTTCTTGGAGCCGCACCATGCGCTTCGCCGCTTTCGAGTACCGGCACCGGCCCCGTGTCGCCGTCGTGGAAGACGACGGCACGCTCTTCCCCCTGCCGGGTGTCTCCTCGCTGACCGATCTGATCCGTGAGACCGGCGGCCTCCCCGGGCTGCTCGCCGCCGGCGCGGCGGCCCAGGACGTGCCACCCGGCCCGCACGTCTCCCAGGTCCGGCTTGTGCCGCCCCTGCGCCCGTCGTCCGTGCGGGACTTCGTCACCTTCGAGGAACACGTCGAAGGCGTACGCCGGTCCGTGAGCGGCGAGGCCGGTGTACCCGAGCAGTGGTACGAGGCTCCCACCTTCTACTTCACGAACCCGCACGCCGTCTTCGGCCCGCAGGACGACGTCCCCATGCCTCCCGGATCGTCCGTCCTCGACTTCGAGCTGGAGGTGGCGGCCGTCATCGGCCGCGACGGCCGCGACCTGACCCCGGAACAGGCACGGGATCACATCGTCGGGTACACGATCTTCAACGACTGGTCCGCCCGCGACCTGCAGTCGGCGGAGATGCGGGTCGGCCTCGGCCCGTGCAAGGGCAAGGACACCGCCACCACCCTCGGCCCGTACCTGGTCACCGCCGACGAGCTGGAGCCCCACCGCGACGCCGAGGGCTTCCTGCGCCTCGCGCTGACCGCCGAGGTCAACGGGCAGCGGGTCGGCAGCGACCTGCTGTCCAACATGAGCTGGACCTTCGAGGAGATGACCGCGTACGCCTCGCGCGGCACCCGGGTCGTCGCCGGCGACGTCCTGGGGTCGGGTACCTGCGGCAACGGCGGCTGTCTGGCCGAGCTGTGGGGCCGCTCCGGCCGGCAGAGTCCGCCGCCGCTGGGACCGGGCGACACGGTCACCCTGACCGTCGAGGGTCTCGGGTCCCTCACCACCCGCGTCGTGCCCGGCACGGCGCCGGTCGAGCTGCCCCGGGGGCGTCGCCGCGACCGGGAGCGGCCGTGAACGGCGGCCGGCTCACCGGAAGGGTCGTCGTCGTCACGGGTGCGGCACGGGGCCAGGGCGCCGCCGAAGCCGCCGCGCTGGAACGCGAAGGCGCCACCGTCGTCGCCACCGACGTGCGCGGCGGCGGGAACGTGCGGCGCCTCGACGTCACCGTGGCCGAGGACTGGGCCGGTCTCGCCGACGAGCTGCGCGAGACGTACGGGGTGGTCCACGGGCTGGTCAACAACGCCGGCATCACCTGGCGGGCCCGTCTGGACGAGGTCACCACCGAGGACATGAGCTGTGTCCACGCCGTCAACGTGCACGGACCGCTGCTGGGCATCCAGTATCTGGCTCCGCTGATGCCACCCGGCTCCTCGGTCGTCAACGTCGGCTCCTCCGCGGCCCTGACGGCCCACTATCCGGTGGCGTACACGACGAGCAAGTGGGCGCTGCGGGGTCTGTCGAGGGCTGCCGCCCTGGAGCTGGGACCGCGCGGGATCCGGGTGAACACGATCCATCCCGGGTTCATCGAGACGGAGATGACGGCCTCGGCGGCGCCGGCCTTCCGTGAGGCGAACGTCCGGGAGACGCCGTTGGGGCGGGTCGGGAGCGTCGGGGAGGTCACGCCGCTCGTCGTGTTCCTGCTGTCGGACGAGTCGTCGTTCATCACCGGCGCCGAGATACCGGTCGACGGCGGTCTCACCTCGCACGGCGGGGTGAAGTCCGTGTCCGACGCCCTGCTCGACGTCGACGGCGGACGGTCGGCCGTGCCGCCCGGCCGCCCACCCACCTGAAAGGACACCGCAACCGTGGACAAGGTCATCCATCACGCCGCGGACGCCGTCGCCGGCATTCCCGACGGCGCATCACTCGCCGTCGGCGGCTTCGGCCTCAGCGGCATCCCCGAGACGCTGATCCGGGCCCTGCACGCACAGGGCGCGACCGGCCTCCGGGTCGTCTCCAACAACTGCGGTGTCGACGGACGAGGGCTCGGGATCCTGCTGTCCGCCGGACGCATCGCCCGGGTCACCGGCTCCTACGTGGGCGAGAACAAGGAGTTCGCCCGGCAGTACCTCGGCGGCGAACTGGAGGTCGAGCTCGTCCCGCAGGGGACCCTCGCAGAGCGGCTCCGGGCCGGCGGCTGCGGCATCCCCGCCTTCTACACTCCGGCCGGTGTCGGCACGCAGGTCGCCGACGGCGGACTGCCCTGGCGGTACGCGCCCGACGGCGGTGTCGCCGTCGCCTCCCCGGCCAAGGAGACACGCGAGTACGACGGTCGGCCGCATGTCCTCGAACAGGGCATCACCACCGACTTCGCGCTCGTACGGGCCTGGCGCGGCGACCGGCACGGCAATCTCGTCTTCCGCCGGGCCTCGGCCAACTTCAACCCGCTGGCCGCGATGGCCGGGCGGCTGACGATCGCCGAGGTCGAGGAGCTCGTCGAGCCCGGCGCCCTCGATCCGGACCGGGTGCACCTGCCGGGCGTCTTCGTCCAGCACGTCGTGCCTCTCACCCCCGCCCAGGCGGCGGACAAGCAGATCGAGAAGAGGACGGTGCGCGGCTGATGGCCTGGAACCGCAACCAGATGGCCGCGCGGGCCGCGTCGGAGCTCGCGGACGGCTCGTACGTGAACCTCGGCATCGGCCTGCCGACCCTCGTCCCGGCGTTCGTCCCGGCCGGGGTCCATGTCGTGCTGCACTCCGAGAACGGCATCCTGGGTACGGGGCCGTATCCGGCGGAGGACGAGGTCGATCCCGATCTGATCAACGCCGGCAAGGAGACCGTCACCGTCCTTCCCGGTGCTTCCTTCTTCGACTCGGCCCTGTCGTTCGGGATGATCCGCGGCGGCCACATCGACACCGCCGTCCTGGGCGCGATGCAGGTCTCGCGGGAAGGCGACCTGGCGAACTGGATGATCCCCGGCAAGATGGTCAAGGGCATGGGCGGAGCGATGGACCTCGTCCACGGCGCACGCCGGGTCGTCGTGCTCATGGAGCACACGGCCAAGGACGGCGCACCGAAGATCGTCGAGAGCTGCACCCTGCCGCTGACCGGCCGCCGCTGTGTCGACCGGATCATCACCGACCTCGGCGTCCTGGACGTCACCGACCGCGGCCTCGCCCTTGTCGAGACCGCGCCCGGCGTCACCGTCGAGGCCATCCGCGCCCGCACCGACGCGTTCGTGAGCGTCGACGGCGCCACCGCCGCCTGCTGAACCCCCGCTCTCCCGCCCGTCCGCGCGCGGGCCCGCGGCCTACTCATCCCCTTTTCCCTCTCATGGTCCTCCCCCCGACGCTCCCGCCGCGGACACCCGCGGTCGCCGGGGCGACGGACCGATTCCTCTCAAGGAGGTTCCTGGTGCCTGTGACGACCCCGCCCCTGCACATCGCCGTCGTCGGCGGCGGCATCGGCGGTCTGGCCGCCGCCCTCGCGGTCGCCCGGGCCGGCCACCGGGTGACCCTGGTGGAACGGGCCGCCCGCTTCGGTGAGATCGGGGCCGGCCTGCAGCTGGCCCCGAACGCCTCGCTCGCCCTGGAGGAACTCGGGGTCCTCGACGCCGTCCAGGGCTCCGCCGTCGCACCGCCGCGGCTCGTCATGATGGACGCCGTGAGCGGTGAGCAGATCACCGCCCTCGACCTGCGCGGCGCCGCCTACACCAGCCGGTTCAGGCACCCGTACCTCGTCACCCACCGGACCGACCTGCACGGGGCCCTGCTCGCCGCCTGCCGGGAGCACCCGCAGATCGACCTGCGCACCGGACACACCGTCACGGACGCCGTGGAGACGGCCGCCGAGGTGCACCTCGCCTTCGCCGAGACAGCGGAACGGCTCACGGCGGACGCGGTGGTAGCGGCGGACGGCCTGCACTCGCGGCTGCGTCGGATCCTCGTCGGAGACGGCGACCCCGTCTGCTCGCGGTACGTGGCCTTCCGGGGCGCCCTGCCCGTCAGCGGCATGACGGGCGCCATGTCGCGGCACGCGTCGTCGGAGGCGGTCATCGTGTGGGCCGGGCCGCGCATGCACCTCGTCCAGTACCCCGTCCGGCGCGGAGAGCTGTACAACCAGGTCGCCGTCTTCGAGAGCGACCGGTACACCCCCGACTCCGACGACTGGGGGACCGAGGCGGAGCTGGAGGAACGATTCGCCGGCGCCTGCGGGACCGTCCGGGACGCGCTGCCCCTGATCGCGCGGGACCGGCGCTGGCCCCTGTTCGACCGTCTGCCCGTCCACGACTGGGTGCACGGCCGGATCGTGCTCCTGGGCGACGCCGCCCACCCGATGCTGCAGTACCTGGCGCAGGGCGCCTGCCAGGCGCTGGAGGACGCCGTGACCCTGGGCCGTGCCCTGCGCGAAGAGACCGACCCGGAGCGGGCGTTCGCGTCCTACGCGGGCCTGCGACGCGAGCGGGCCGCCGACATCCAGACCAACGCCCGGCGGTTCGGCGAGATCTGCCATCTGGACGGCATGGGGGCCGTGCTGCGCAACCGGCTCCTCTCGACCCGCACGCCCGACGACTTCGACGACGTCTCCTGGGTGTGGACCTCCACGGCCGAACGCGTGCCCTCCACCACCCCGTGAACAGCCACCGCAAGGAGACACCATGACCGACGACCCCGCCTACCAGGCCCTCGACGCGCTGGGCGCCGCTCCGCTCTGGCGCTTCTACGGCAACCTGTTCCCCGCCGAGCCCCGCAGCCGGGCCGTGCCCTACCGGTGGAGCTGGCGAGAACTCCGACCCCACCTGCTGCACTTCTCCGGGACCCTGTCCCTGGACGAGGCCGAACGACGGGTCCTGATGCTCGTCAACCCCGGCCTGACGGACCCGCCCGCGACCGTCAACACCCTCTACGCGGGGCTGCAGATCATCCTTCCCGGGGAGACCGCCCAGGCGCACCGGCACACCTCCAACGCCTTCCGCTTCGTCCTGGAGGGCGAGGGCGCCTGGACCACCGTCGACGGAGAGCGTGTCTTCATGGCTCCGGGCGACCTCCTGCTCACCCCCGGCTGGCACTGGCACGACCACACCCACGAGGGCGACGCGCCGATGATCTGGCTCGACGCGCTGGACTACCCCCTGGTCAACGCCCTGGAAGCGGGCTTCTACGAGAAGTACCCCCAGCGGCTCCAGCCCGTGACCCGACCCGACGACGCCGGATCACGCCAGTTCCTGCACGGTCGCCTGACCCCCGCGTGGATCACCCCCGCAGGGCCGAACTCCCCCGTCACCCGCTACACGTGGCAGGAGACCAGCCGGGCCCTGGAGGCCATCGCCGACACCGCCGACGGGAGCGACGTCGACGGCATCGTCCTGGAGTACACCAACCCCTGGACCGGCGGGCCCGTCATGCCCACCATCGGCTGCCGCGTCCAGCGGCTGCGGCCGGGCTTCGAGGGAGCCGGGCGTCGCCACACCGCGTCGACCGTCTTCAGCGTCGTCCGCGGCGAGGGCGCCACCATCGTCGACGGAAGGCGTCTCGACTGGGCCGAGAACGACACCGTCGCGATTCCCGGCTGGGCGTCCTACCGGCACCTGAACACCTCGGCGTCCGAGGACGCGGTCCTGTTCTCGTACAGCGACGAGCCCGTCATGCGCTCGCTGGGCCTGTACCGCACCGAGAGCGCCGATCCCGGCGCCTGACCACCCGTCTCTGTCCCCCACCTTCCTCTCCCACATCCTCAAGGAGGCCTTGATGCGTCTGGCCATGTTCGACAAGGGACGGCTCGGCGTCGTCGACGGCGACACGATCACCGACGTGACCGACCAGATCGCCGTCCCCTCCGGCGGCCCGGCCGGTGTGCTCCACCACTACATCGAGACGGTGTCCCTCGGCACCGGCCCGGCGCTGGACCCGGAACGCGGCCGCCGCGTTCCGCTGGCGGAGGTGACACTGGAGGCGCCGCTGCCCCGGCCCGGCAAGATCGTCGGAGCGCCGGTCAACTACCTCGATCACAAGGCGGAGATGGACTACCCCACCTCCATCGCCGACCTCGGCGTCTTCCTGAAGGCGAACTCGTCGGTGATCGGTCCGGGCCAGGACGTCGTCCTGCCCTACTCCGACAAGCGCACCGACCAGGAGGGCGAACTGGGCGTCGTCATCGGCCGGACCGCGACACGGGTGAGCGCCGACGACGCGCTGGACCACGTCTTCGGCTACACCTGTCTGCTGGACATCACCGTGCGCTCCGGTGAGGACCGCTCCACCCGCAAGTCCTTCGACACCTTCACCCCGATCGGCCCCTGGGTGGTGACCGCCGACGAGATTCCCGACCCCGACCGGCTCGACCTGCGCTGCGACGTGGCAGGCGAGACGCGCCAGCGCACCAGCACCGCGGACCTCGTCTTCGGCGTCCGTGAACTGGTCGCGTACGCGTCGTCGGTGATGACCCTGTACCCGGGCGACGTGATCGCGACGGGCACCCCGGCGGGTGTCGGCCCGCTCGGCCACGGCGATCGTGTGGTCGTGGAGATCGAGCGGGTCGGCCGGCTGGAGGTGGGCGTGGACGGCTCCATAGCCGTGCCCTACGCCACCCGCCCGGGCCACCGCCGCGCCTGACTCTCCGTCGTCCTCGCGGGGCGGCGACGGAAGGCGGGAACTCGGCCGCGGGACGGCCTGTTCAGCATGAGATCGCGGGGGCGGCGGTGACGGGGCGCGGCGCCGTGGCGCCCGAGCGGGCAGGGCGAAGAGAGAGCACTGGGCGACCTTCCGGTCCAGGTCGGCCAGAACGGCCGCGACAATGACGGTGCCTTCGTCAGGTGTCACCTTCCCGAGGCCGTGCCCGCCGGACGGTAGGCGCGCCTGCGGCCGCCCTCACCCGGGCGACCGGGATCGGGCTCGCCCCACTCGTGACCGCCACCGCGCACCCGCTGACGCAGCGGGCGCGCGGTGGTTTTCGGGCATCCGCCCGGCGGGCGCTGATGAAACGTTTCGACACGCCCTGGGCGACCCGGACCGGAGACCGGCCGGGCCCTGCGGGCGATCCCGGCGCCCAGTCCTGCCGACCGCAAGGGAATGGGGCCGCTCAGGGCGAGCCACTGATAGCCCAACGCCTTGACGGCCACCCGGTCGCGGGCTAGCTTCCTCCACGGAATGAATCGATTCACATCATCGGTTCCGCACTCCTCGGCCCCGCTTCCGGGGCCCCTCTTCCAGTCATCCCGAGGTGACCATGCCTGACATCGCCGCCGTGAAGGCCGCACTCGCCGGCCAGCGGATCGAGACACCCTCCTGGGGCTACGGGAACTCCGGCACCCGATTCAAGGTGTTCGCGCAGGCGGGAGTGCCCCGCACCCCGTTCGAGAAGCTCGACGACGCCGCCCAGGTCCACGCCTTCACCGGCGTCGCCCCCAAGGTCTCGCTGCACATCCCGTGGGACCGGGTCGAGGGCCCCGACGGATACGCGGACCTGGCGGCGTACGCGAAGGAGCGCGGCCTGGAGCTGGGCGCGATCAACTCCAACACCTTCCAGGACGACGACTACAAGCTGGGCAGCGTCTGCCACCCGGACGCGAAGGTCCGCCGCAAGGCCGTCGACCACCTCCTGGAGTGCGTCGACATCATGGACGCCACCGGCTCCACCGACCTGAAGCTGTGGTTCGCCGACGGTACGAACTACCCCGGCCAGGACGACGTCGTGGGCCGTCAGGACCGGCTGGCCGAGGCGCTGGCCGAGGTGTACGCGCGTCTCGGCGACGGGCAGCGTCTGCTCCTCGAGTACAAGTTCTTCGAGCCCGCCTTCTACACCACCGACGTGCCGGACTGGGGAACCTCGTACGCGCACTGCCTCAAGCTGGGCCCGAAGGCCCAGGTGGTCGTGGACACCGGGCACCACGCTCCCGGCACGAACATCGAGTTCATCGTCGCGTTCCTCCTGCGGGAGGGGAAGCTCGGCGGCTTCGACTTCAACTCGCGCTTCTACGCCGACGACGACCTGATGGTCGGCTCGGCCGACCCCTTCCAGCTCTTCCGGATCATGCACGAGGTCGCCAAGAACGGCGGCCTGGACGCCGCCACGAACGTGGCCTTCATGCTCGACCAGTGCCACAACATCGAGGCGAAGATCCCGGCCGTGATCCGCTCGGTGATGAACGTCCAGGAGGCCACCGCCAAGGCCCTCCTCGTCGACCTCGACGCGCTGCGCGACGCCCAGCGGTCCGGCGACGTGCTCGCCGCCAACGCGGTCCTGATGGACGCCTACAACACCGATGTCCGTCCCCTGCTGCGTGAACTCCGCCAGGAACAGGGCCTGGCCCCCGACCCGGTCGCCGCCTACCGGGACTCCGGCCGGCAGGAACGGATCGCCGCCGAGCGCGTCGGGGGCGAACAGGCCGGCTGGGGCGCGTAAGCCCCCCGCCCCCTCACGTCCGTACCTCCCGACCCGCCTGCCCTCCCGCTCCCGAAGGAAGAAGCTCATGGCCTCCGCCACCCACCCCGAAGTCGCCGCCCTCCTCGGGCGCGCGCACCGCCTCGGCTCCGACCCGCGCAACACCAACTACGCCGGCGGCAACGCCTCCGCGAAGGGCTCCGTCACCGACCCGGTCACCGGCGGCGACATCGAGCTCATGTGGGTCAAGGGCTCGGGCGGCGACCTGGGCACCCTGACCGAGGAGGGCCTGGCGGTCCTGCGCCTGGACCGGCTGCGCGCGCTGACCGAGGTGTACCCGGGGGTGGAGCGCGAGGACGAGATGGTCGCCGCGTTCGACTACTGCCTGCACGGCAAGGGCGGCGCCGCTCCGTCGATCGACACGGCCATGCACGGTCTGGTGGACGCCGCACACGTGGACCACCTGCACCCGGACTCCGGGATCGCACTGGCCTGCGCGGCCGACGGCGAGGCGCTGACCAAGGAGTGCTACGGCGAGAAGGTCGCCTGGGTACCGTGGCGGCGCCCCGGATTCCAGCTGGGTCTGGACATCGCGGCGATCAAGGAGGCTCACCCGAGGGCCGTCGGCGTCGTCCTGGGCGGCCACGGCATCACCGCTTGGGGAGCGAGCGCCGAGGCGTGCGAGACCAACGCCCTGTGGATGATCCGCACGGCCGAGACGTTCCTCGCCGACCGGGGCAGGGAGCGGCCGTTCGGCGCGCCGGTGGACGGCTACGCGCCCCTCGACGAGGAGCGGCGCCGGGAGCGCGCCGCGGCGCTCGCGCCCGTGATCCGGTCCCTGGCCTCCCAGGACCGGCCGCAGGTCGGCCACTTCACCGACACGGACGTCGTCCTGGACTTCCTGGCCCACGACGAGCACCCGCGGCTCGCGGCCCTGGGCACCTCCTGCCCGGACCACTTCCTGCGCACCAAGGTCCGCCCGCTCGTCCTGGACCTGCCCGCCTCCGCGCCACTGGAGGAGGCGGTCGCCCGGCTGAAGGAGCTCCACACCACCTACCGCGAGGAGTACGCGGCCTACTACGCGCGGCACGCCACCGCCGGCTCCCCCGCGATGCGCGGCGCCGACCCGGCGATCGTGCTGGTCCCGGGCGTCGGGATGTTCTCCTTCGGCAAGGACAAGCAGACCGCCCGGGTGGCGGGCGAGTTCTACGTCAACGCGATCAACGTGATGCGCGGCGCCGAGGCCGTCTCCTCCTACGCCCCCATCGAGGAGTCGGAGAAGTTCCGCATCGAGTACTGGGACCTCGAGGAGGCCAAGCTGCGGCGCATGCCGAAGCCGAAGCCGCTGGCCACCCGGGTGGCCCTCGTGACGGGCGCCGGCTCCGGCATCGGCAAGGCCATCGCGCACCGGCTGGTCGCCGAGGGGGCCTGTGTCGTGGTCGCCGACCTGAACGCCGAGAACGCGGCGGCCGTGGCCGACGAGCTGGGCGGCTCGGACAAGGCGGTGGCGGTCACGGTCGACGTCACCTCCGAGGAGCAGATCGCCGAGGCGTTCAAGGTCGCCGCCCTCGCCTTCGGCGGTGTCGACCTGGTGGTCAACAACGCCGGCATCTCCATCTCCAAGCCGCTGCTGGAGACCACGGCCCGCGACTGGGACCTGCAGCACGACATCATGGCCCGCGGCTCGTTCCTCGTGTCCCGCGAGGCCGCCCGGATCATGATCGAGCAGGGCCTCGGCGGCGACATCGTCTACATCGCCTCCAAGAACGCGGTCTTCGCCGGTCCGAACAACATCGCGTACTCGGCCACCAAGGCCGATCAGGCCCACCAGGTCCGCCTGCTGGCGGCGGAGCTGGGTGAGCACGGCATCCGCGTCAACGGCGTGAACCCGGACGGGGTGGTGCGCGGCTCCGGCATCTTCGCCGCCGGCTGGGGCGCCCAGCGGGCCGCCACGTACGGCATCGAGGAGAACAAGCTCGGCGAGTTCTACGCCCAGCGGACCCTGCTCAAGCGCGAGGTCCTCCCGGAGCACGTCGCGAACGCGGTCTTCGCCCTCGCCGGCGGGGACCTCACCCACACGACCGGCCTGCACGTCCCTGTCGACGCCGGCGTGGCGGCCGCTTTCCTGCGCTGACCGCCGCCCCCTCATCGCCCCGGGGCCGGTGACTGACGCACCGGCCCCGGGGGCGCCGGCGGACCGGCGGCGCGATGCCGTACGGGAAACGGCCCTGACACCGTGTCCGCACGGCGCCGCCGGTCCGCCTTCGTCTTCCCTCTCCTCCTCCTTCGTCTTCCTTCTCCTTCTCCTTCTCCTTCTCGTTCCCCGATGAGCCGCCCGCACCGCGGAGGTACCCCCGTGACCACCACTCCACCGTCCTCCGCCTTCGCCCCGGCCTTCGCCGCGGTCGACCTCGGCGCCACGAGCGGGCGCGTGATCCTCGGCCGGGTCGGCCCGGACAACCTCGACCTCACCGAGGCGCACCGCTTCCCCAACACCCCCGTGCGGCTGCCCGACGGGCTGCGCTGGGACGTCCTCGCCCTCTTCCAGGGCATCCTGGACGGGCTGCGCGAGGCCGCCCGCTCCGGCGGTGTCGCCTCCGTCGGCGTGGACACCTGGGCCGTGGACTACGGGCTCCTCGACGCCGACGGCGCCCTGCTCGGCCAGCCGTTCCACTACCGCGACGACCGGACCGACGGCGTCGCCGAGCACGTGTGGGCCGCGGTCGGACCCGCGGAGCTGTACGGGATCACCGGCCTGCAGCACCTGCCGTTCAACACGGTCTTCCAGCTGGCCTCCACCGCGGGAACCGTCCAGACGGACGTCGCCCGCACCCTGCTCCTCATGCCCGATCTGCTGATCCACTGGCTGACCGGGTCCGTCGGCGCCGAGGAGACCAACGCCTCCACGACCGGCCTGTTCGACGCCCGCACCGGAACCTGGTCCCAGGAGATCCTGGGCCGGCTGTCCCTGGACCCCGGTCTCCTCCCGCCGCTGCGCGCCCCCGGCGACCCGGCGGGCACCCTGCTCCCCCATGTCGCCGGGTACACGGGGCTCGACGCCCGGACCCCGGTGACCACGGTCGCCTCGCACGACACCGCGTCCGCGGTGGTCGCCGTACCGGCCACGAAGCCGGACTTCGCGTACATCTCGTGCGGTACGTGGTCGCTGGCCGGCCTGGAGCTCGACGCACCGGTGCTGAGCGAGGAGTCCAGGGCCGCGAACTTCACCAACGAACGCGGCGTCGACGGCACCATCCGCTATCTGCGCAACATCATGGGCATGTGGCTCCTGGAGGAGTGCCGGCGCACCTGGGACAGGGACGGCCTGCCCACCCACATCCCCACGCTCCTCGCCGACGCCGCCCAGGCCCGGCCGTTCGCGTCGGTCGTCGACCCGGACGCCCCGGAGTTCCTCGCCCCCGGCGACATGCCGGCCCGCATCCGGGACTTCTGCGCCCGCACCGGCCAGGGCGTTCCCGACAGCCAGGGCGCCGTGGTCCGCTGCATCCTGGAGAGCCTGGCGCTCGCGCACCGCCGCACCCTGCGTCAGGCCGCCGAACTCGCCGGCCGCGACATCACCCACGTCCACCTGGTCGGCGGCGGCTCGCGCAACGACCTGCTCTGCCAGCTCACGGCCGACGCCACCGGACTGCCTGTCGTCGCCGGCCCCACCGAGGCCACCGCCCTGGGTAACATCCTCGTCCAGGCCCGTGCCGCCGGCCTGGTCGGCGACCTGGCCGCCATGCGCCGACTCATCGCCCGCACCCAGCACCTGCGGCACTACACCCCCCGGGGCGGCAGCGCCGTCTGGGACGCGGCCGCCGCCCGAATCGCCCCCGCCCCGAGGAACTCCTGATGCGCGTCGCCCTCTTCGCCACCTGCGTCAACGACGCGGTCTACCCCTCCACGGCCATCGCGACGGTCAAGGTCCTCGAACGCCTGGGCGTGCGGGTCGACTTCCCCGCCGCCCAGACCTGCTGCGGACAGCCGCAGTACAACACCGGCTACCGCCGCGCGACCGAGCCTCTGGTCCGCCGCATGGCCCGCGCCTTCGAAGGCTACGACCACGTGGTCGCCCCGTCCGGGTCGTGCGTCGCCATGGTCCGCGACAACTACCCGCGCATCGGGCGGAAGGCGTACGCCGAGGGACGCGGAAGCGCGCTGACCGACGTCGCCGACTCCCTGGTCCCGAGGACGTACGAACTGACGGAGTTCCTGGTCGACGTCCTGGGGGTGACGGACGTGGGCGCGCACTTCCCGCACCGGGTCACCTACCACCCCTCCTGTCACGGGTTGCGGATGCTGGGCCTGGGTGAGCGGCCGCGCAGGCTGCTCGAGGCCGTGAGGGGCCTGGAACTGGTGGAGCTGCCGGGGGCGGAGGAGTGCTGCGGTTTCGGCGGTACGTTCGCGGTGAAGAACGCCGACGTGTCGACCGCGATGGGCGCCGACAAGGTCCGCAACTCCCTTTCCACCGGCGCCGATGTGCTGTGCGGCGCCGACAACTCCTGCCTGATGCACATCGGTGGCATGCTGCGCCGCCAGGACGCCCCGCAGCGCGCGCTGCACATCGCCGAGATTCTCGCGAGCACCGAAGAGGAGCCCCTGGTATGAGCGGTACGTATCTCGGCATGCCGGCCTTCCCCAAGGCCGCGCACGAGGCCGTACGGAACGACACCCTGCGCGCGAACCTGCGTCACGCCACCCACACCATCCGCGACAAGCGGGCGGTGGCGGTGGCCGAACTCGACGACTGGACGGAGCTGCGCGAGGCCGGGAAGCAGATCAAGGACCACACGCTCAGCCGACTGGACCACTACCTGGTCCAGCTGGAGGAGTCGGTCACGGCCGCGGGCGGGACGGTGCACTGGGCGGCGTACGCCGACGAGGCGAACCGGATCGTCGCCGATCTGGTGAAGGCGACGGGCGAGGGTGACACCGGGAAGCGTGAGGTCGTCAAGGTCAAGTCGATGGCCACCCAGGAGATCGGCCTCAACGAGGCCCTGGAGGCCGAGGGCATCGCCGCCTACGAGACCGACCTCGCCGAACTCATCGTGCAGCTCGGCGAGGACCGGCCCTCGCACATCCTGGTCCCCGCCATTCACCGCAACCGGGGCGAGATCCGCGACATCTTCCGCTCCGAGATGGAGAAATGGGGCCGGGCGGCGCCGGAGGGTCTCACCGACAGCCCCGCGGAACTGGCCGAAGCGGCACGGCTGCATCTGCGGGAGAAGTTCCTGCGGGCCAAGGTCGGCATCTCGGGCGCCAACTTCATGGTCGCCGAGACCGGCACCATGGTCGTCGTCGAGTCGGAGGGCAACGGACGGATGTGCCTCACCCTGCCCGAGACCCTGATCTCCGTCGTCGGCATCGAGAAGATCGTCCCCACCTGGCGCGACCTGGAGGTGTTCCTCCAGACCCTGCCGCGCTCCTCGACCGCCGAGCGGATGAACCCGTACACCAGCATGTGGACCGGCACGACGGACGCCGACGGCCCCGAGGCCTTCCATCTGGTCCTGATCGACAACGGCCGTACCGACACCCTCGCCGACGAGGTGGGCCGGCAGGCGCTGCGCTGCATCCGATGCTCGGCCTGTCTCAACGTCTGCCCGGTGTACGAGCGGGCCGGCGGGCACGCGTACGGCTCGGTCTATCCCGGGCCGATCGGCGCGATCCTCACGCCTCAGCTGAGGGGCACGGCGAGCGAGATCGACGCGTCCCTGCCGTACGCGTCCTCGCTCTGCGGCGCCTGCTACGACGTCTGTCCCGTCGCCATCGACATCCCCGAAGTCCTCGTCCACCTCCGCGAGAAGGTCGCGGAGCACGGCGGCCCTGGGCACCGGCTCGAGAAGGCCGCGATCAAGGCGGCGGGCTGGGTCCTCGACCACCCCGGCGTCCTCGCGGCGGGAGAGCGCGTCGCGGCGAAGACCCGCAGGTTGCACCCGAAGAAGCTCCGCGGCCCCGGCGCGAGCCAGTGGACCGACAGCAGGGACCTGCCCGAGATGCCCGCCGAACCGTTCCGCGACTGGTGGAAGAAGAACCGCACATGACCTCGCCCTCGACACCCCGCCCGACGTCCTCCTCGACATCCTCCTCGACGTCGTCCTCGACACCCTCCTCGCTCTCCTCCCGCGAGCGGATCCTGGGCCGCGTCCGCGCGGCGCTCGCCGACGAACCCACCGCCCCGCACCCGGCGCGCGGCTACCTCACGTCCCACACCCCCGACGACCCCACCGTGATCCTCGACCTCCTGCACGAGAACCTCGCGGACTACCGCGCGCTCGTGCACCGCGCAGAGGAAAGCGAACTTCCTTCTCTTGTAGCGGACTTGCTGGCGAAGCACGGGGCGGCCTCGGTCGCCGTGCCGCCGGGGCTGCCCGCCTCCTGGCTGTCCGGCACCACGGTGGAGCGGCGTCACGACGAGGGCGCGACCCTCACCCCGTACGACCTCGACGCCACCGACGCCGTCATCACCGGCTGCGCCCTGGCGGTCGCCGAGACGGGCACGATCATCCTGGACGGCGGTCCGGGCCAGGGCCGCCGCGCGCTCACCCTCGTTCCCGACGTCCACATCTGCGTCGTACGAGCGGCCGACCAGATCGTCGCCTCGGTCCCCCAGGCGATGCCCCGCCTCGACCCGACCCGCCCGCTGACGTGGATCTCGGGCCCGTCCGCCACCAGCGACATCGAACTCGACCGCGTCGAGGGGGTGCACGGCCCCCGCACCCTGCACGTGGTGCTGATCACCGAGGCGTCGGCCCGTGGTGAGCGCGGGGGCACCACCGGCGGAGCGTGACGCGCGCTGCTCTTGATTTCTGCCTCTGTTCACGATTTCTGCCTGCACTTCTGCCTGGAGACGGGAACGGCCCACTGCTTGGCTGTTCCCTGCGGGCGGAGGCCCGGGCCTCGCCGGTGCGGTTCGGTCCCGTCCGCGCTTCCGGAGGTGCGGCCGACCGTCCTGGTCCCGTCCGCCGCACGGCCCCGGAGTCACTCCCCGTGAACGGAGAACAATGTGAGCCAGGAAGCCGGATGGCCGCCGTGGGCGACTCTGCGGGCGGCAACCTGGTGGCGGCGCTGACCCTGCTCGCCAAGGAGCACGGCGGGGTGCGGCGGCACCATCGGACCCGGCACCGCGACCGCGCGCGTGGGCCGCGCCGCCCGGCCCACGGCCGGCAGCGCCTCCCGCTCCGCGTCCGCGAGGCCAATCCCCTCCGCCAACACCACGACCGTGCGCCGCTGCGGAACCCGACCGCGGCCCCGGTAAGCGGTGGCGGTGGGAGTGGGGCAGGGCCGGTGTTCCGGCCGGGAAACGGTTCTGGCGCGGCCGGAACACCTGCGGTCAGAGGCCGTACGCCTCGAGGAGGCGCAGCCAGACCTCGCTGACCGTGGGGAACGCGGGGACGGCGTGCCGCAGGCGGGTGAGCGGGACCTCTCCGACGATGGCGACCGTGGCCGTGTGGATGAGCTCGGTGGCCATCGGGCCGGTGAGGGTGCAGCCGACGACGACGCCCCGGGGCTCGTCGACGACGAGCTTGGCGTGGCCGCGGTAGTCGTCCGAGTACAGCGCGGCTCCGGCGACGTCGTCGATCCGGTACTCCACCGCGCGTACCGCGAACCCCGCTTCGCGTGCCGCGCGTTCGGTGAGACCGACGCTCGCGATCTCCGGGTGGGTGAAGACGGCCTGGGGGACGGCGAAGCGGTCGGCTTCCGCACTCCAGGCTTGCCCGCCGCCGGTGTCGGCGGGGCGGCCTGCGGCGCGCTCGGCTATCGCCGCCGCGCAGGCGCGGGCCTGGTACTTGGCCATGTGGGTCAGCGGCGCACGGTGGTTCACGTCGCCGACGGCGTAGAGCCAGTCGCCGGCGTGCGCGGTGACGCGGCAGGTGTCGTCGACCGGGAGCCAGTCGCCGGCCGCGAGCCCGACGGCCTCCAGGCCGAGGTCAGCCGTGCGTGGGCGCCGGCCGGCGGCGACCAGTACCTCGTCACAGACGAGCGCGGCGCCGTCGTCGGTCTCCACGGTCACGGCACGGGTGGTGTCGTCGCGGGCCACCCGGGTCGCCGAGACCCCGAAGCGGATCGTGACCCCGAGAGCGGTCAGGCCGCGTACGACCTCTTCGCCCGCGCACGGCTCCCAGCCGGTCAGCAGGGCCTGGTCACGGACGAGGAGGGTGACGGAGGAGCCGAGCGAGCTCCACGCCGTGGCCATCTCGCAGGCCACCACTCCCCCGCCGATGACGACGAGCCGCTCGGGCACCGCGTCGGCCGTGGTGGCCTGCCGATTGGTCCACACACCGATCCGGTCGAGCCCTTCGACCGCCGGCAGCACGGGGTCCGTACCCGTGGCGAGGACGACCGCGAGCCGCGCCTGCAGGACGCGGACCGCGCCGTCGGCCCCGGTCACCTCGACGCGGCGCTCGCCGGCGAGCCGCCCGCGCCCCCGTACGAGGAATATGCCGGCGCCCTTCAGCCAGGCGGCCTGACCGGCGTCGTCGCCGCGCCCGGTGAACCGGTCGCGGCGGGCCAGGACGTGCGCCGGGTCGAGCGCCGCGGTCACCGCCTGGCGCGCACCGTCGACGGAGCGGGCGGCCTCCCTGGCCGCGCCGGGACGCAGCAGGGCCTTGCTGGGTACGCAGGCTCGGTAGGAGCACTCGCCGCCGACCGCCTCGGCCTCGACGACGACGGCGGTCAGGCCTGACCGGACGATCCGGTCGGCGACGACCTCACCGCCAGGCCCGCCACCGATCACGACGACGTCGTAAGGCTCCTCGAACGTCTCCGTGTGCGTGTGCGTGTACGCGTCCTCGTACGTGTCCATCAGCCGCGTACCAGAGGGGTGTCCACGAGGTGTTCGGCGAGGAACCAGACCTGTGCCTCGCCGGTGCGGATGACCTCGGAGACGA
>NZ_JNZP01000038.1 GCF_000725545.1 Streptomyces exfoliatus
GCTCGGCCCCATCCCCCCGGCCTTCCCCTCGGCCCCTCCCTCCGCGCCGGTTCCCCGGCAGCGCACCGCCGAGGACCCGCTCCCGTCCGGCCGCCCGCCCGTCCCGCGCCACCGCATCGGCCCCGTGCTCCAGGCACTCCTGCTGCTCCACCGCGAACGCGGCCCGGCGGCCCTCGCCCCTCACCTCACCGCACTCGCCGAGGCCCTCGCCCGCTTCGCGGACGCGGACCCCGAAGGACCGCCCGCCGGTGACGGGCCCTGGTGGGCCGCCAGACTGTTCGGGGAGAGCCTGCGGCGGCTGCCCGACCCCCGGCCGTATCTGCCCGCCCTGCGGCTGCTCGCCGACCTGATCGGGGTCCGCCCCGGGCGGCACGCCGTGTTCGCCCCGTTCGGGCCGGAATTCTGGCTGGGGCTCCCGCTCGGTGAGGACGAGCGGATCGACCTGCTGCGACGGCTCGTGCCCGCCGACCCGCCGCCCGGCCCCGAATGCGTCGGCGAGCGGGGTCTCGACGCCGTCGCCGGGATGCTCGCCGCCGACCCCCGGGGCGTCCAGCCCCTCCTCTGCCGCTGGTTCGGCGACGACCGCTCCCTCCCCTCCGCCCCGCACGCGACCGTCGCCACCGCCGCCCAGGCCCTGCTGCACACCCACCGGGCGCTCGCCGTCGACGACCTGTGCGAGGCGCTCGTCGCCACCGCCCACCCGCTCGCCGACGGTCTCCTCGCCGCCCTGGCCGAGGACGAGCCCGCCGCCCTCTGCCGGGCCGTCGACCGCTGGGCCCACGACGACGGGCGCCCGGATCGCCGCGTCGCCGCCGCCGCGTACGGACATCTGGTCGCCGGCCGCGCCGCCACCTCCGCCGACCGCGAACTCCTCCGCTACGCCGCCCTCGCCCTGCTCGCCCGCCCGGGCGACCAGGCCCTCCACGGCGCCGCCCTCGGCCTCCTGATCCGCGACCCGCACACCCGGGCCCGGCATCTGCCCCGCGCCCTCGCCGAGCCGCGGGTGCCCGCCGACGCGCTCGCCGAGGCCCTCGCGGCCGATCCCGGGCCGGTGCTCGCCGCCTTCCGGGCCCGGCTGCACGGCACCGGCGAGGCTCCGGCCGCCGCCCTCCGCGCCCTCGCAGAGGTCGACACGCCCGCCCTCGCGCGCCGGATCGCCGTGCTCGTCCGCGACTACGTGGCCCGCCACCCCGAGGGCGCGGGACACGCCGCCGACTTCGTCGACCGGCGGTTCGAGGAGGGACCGGCGGCCAGGGCCGTGCTCTTCCCCCTGGTCACCGGGCTGATCCGCGGCCGCCCCGCCATGGTCCGCCGCGCCCTCGCCCCCGTCCTCGCCGCCCCCGGCACCGGAGCCTCCCGCCATCTGCGGGCCGAACTGCTCGACGTACTCCTCGAACACGAGCGGTACGAGGCCGAGGCGGGCGAGTTCACCGTCCTGGAGGCCCTCCTGAGGGCCGCGGCCGAGGGCGCCGAACTCCGCAGCGAGCCGCGCACCAGGGAGCTCACCCACCGGGCCGGCGGCCTGTGGGCCCGTACACCGGAAGGCGCGGGGCAGCTCGACCCGGTCCTCGCGGGACTCGCCCGCGCGCGGCCCGCGTTCGCCGTGCTGCTCGCCCGCTGGACGGTCGCGGCCCCCGCCGACTGGGTCCCGCTGCTCGGCCCCGAGTCACTCCAGGCGCTGCGGAGCCACGGCACTTCCATGCCGATGCGAACCGACGGCCGTGGGCATGGCAGTCTTAGACCTGCGTAATCGGCGAACAGGCGGACGAGGAGCGGTCACAGTGCAGCGCTGGCGTGGCTTGGAGGACATCCCCCAGGACTGGGGGCGCAGCGTCGTCACCATCGGCTCCTACGACGGGGTGCACCGCGGGCACCAGCTGATCATCGGGCGGGCCGTGGAGCGCGCCCGGGAGCTGGGCGTGCCGGCCGTCGTCGTGACCTTCGACCCGCACCCCTCCGAGGTCGTGCGGCCCGGCAGCCATCCGCCGCTGCTCGCCCCGCACCACCGGCGCGCCGAGCTGATGGCCGACCTCGGGGTCGACGCCGTGCTCGTCCTGCCGTTCACCGCCGAGTTCTCCCAGCTGTCCCCGGCCGACTTCATCGTCAAGGTGCTCGTCGACAAGCTGCACGCGAAGGCCGTCATCGAGGGCCCCAACTTCCGCTTCGGGCACCGGGCCGCCGGGAACGTCGCCTACCTGTCCGAGCTGGGCGCCACCTACGACTACGAGGTCGAGGTCATCGACCTGTACGTCTGCGGCGAGGCGGGCGGCGGCGAGCCCTTCTCCTCCACCCTCACCCGCCGGCTGGTCGCCGAGGGCGACATGGCGGGGGCCGCCGAGGTCCTCGGCCGCCCGCACCGGGTCGAGGGCATCGTGGTCCGCGGCGCGCAGCGCGGCCGCGAGCTCGGCTTCCCGACGGCCAACGTCGAGACCCTGCCGCACACGGCGATCCCGGCGGACGGCGTCTACGCGGGCTGGCTGACGGCCGCGGGCGAGCGGATGCCGGCGGCCATCTCGGTCGGCACGAACCCGCAGTTCGACGGCACGGAGCGGACGGTGGAGGCGTACGCCATCGACCGCGAGGGGCTCGACCTGTACGGGCTGCACGTGGCCGTGGACTTCCTGGAGTACGTGCGCGGGATGCTCAAGTTCGACACCCTGGACGACCTTCTCCTGGCGATGGCGGGCGACGTGAAGCGCTGCCGGGAGCTGACCGAGGCGTACGACCGGGAGCACACGGGGGCCTGAGCCGGCCCCCGCCCGCCCCGTACCGCTCACCAGGTGACGAAGAGCTCCTTCGGACCGCGGATCAGCCCCTTCGACTGCCACACCACGTCCTCGGGGCCGTCCGCCAGCCGCAGCCCCGGATAGCGGCTCAGCAGCGTCGACAGCATCACCTCCGACTCCATCCGGGTGAGCATCGCGCCCATGCAGTGGTGCGGCCCGTGCCCGAAGGAGACGTGCCCGGTGCCCTCGCGGTCGAAGTCGAGGGTGTGCGGGTCCTCGAAGACCTCCGGATCCCGGTTGGCCGCCAGGTAGGAGGCGTACACCGCCTCACCCGCCCGGATGCGCACCCCGCCGATCTCGACGTCCTCCGTGGCGATCCGGGGCAGCCCCACGCCGTTGCGGTGCGGGATCCAGCGCAGCAGCTCGTCCACGGCCTGCGGGATCAGCTCCGGCTCCGCGCGCAGCCGGTCCGCGAGCTCCGGACGGGTGAGCAGGACGTAGACCATGTTGGCGCTGTTGTTCCGCACCGCGTGGGCGCCGCTGATCAGGACGGCCATGGCCAGCGAGACGGCCTCGTCCACGTCGATCCTGCCGTCCGCGAGGGACTCGGCGAGCACCCCCGCCAGATCGTCCCGTGGCTCGGCCAGCCGCCGGTCGAGCAGGCGGGTGATGTAGCCGTGGATCTGCGCCTTGGCCGCCCGGCTGCTCTCCGGCCCCGGCCCGGACGACAGGATGAGGTCGGGCCAGGAGGCCAGCTCCGCGCGGTCCTCCTCCGGGATGCCGAGCAGGTCGCACACCACCGCCATCGGCAGCGGCCCGTGCAGGTGCTTCACCAGGTCGGCGGGTCGGCCCGCCGCCTCCATCGCGTCCAGGAGCCGGTCGGTGGTCGCCTGGGCCGCCGGGCGCAGCCGCTTGGTGTTCTGCCCGGTGAAGGCCTTGGTGACGGCTTTGCGCAGCTGGGTGTGGTACGGCGGATCGGCGTAGTTGAGGGCGGCCTTCGAGGCCACCATGTGCCCGGTCATCTTCGTGACCTGGCGGTCGAGGAGGGCCGTCCGGCTGAACCTGGGGTCGGAGGTCACCGCGCGCACGTCCTCGTACCGCGTCACCAGCCAGGCCTCGTTGGCCGCGGCGAACGGCAGCCGGATGCGGGCGACGGGCTCCTTGTCGAGGAGCTCGGTGAGCAGCGGGTCGAAGGTGAGGGCCGGAAGGTCGTCGACGGCCCAGTCACGGACGGGCGGCGGGGCGGCCGGGGGCTCGGGGGCCGTACCGGGGGGCGCCGTTCTCGCGGAGGGCGCTTCGGAGGTCGTCTCGGAGGTCATGTGGTGCCTGTTCCCGGCGACGGACGGCGGCGATACGCCGAGCGCCGACAGCCCCCTGAACGGAGCACCCCGCCGATCACCCTGCGTGGCCATCCGGTCGCGCTCGCGGTTGCGGGCTCGCGATCACCGGGCGAGTGTGGGCCGCAGTTCACGCGAACGAGACGAAGGAGCGAGTGTCGTGGTGACTTTGTGCAAGCCCGCTGTGTCCGTGCCCGAGCACGTGATCACGATGGAGGAGACCCTCGACCTCGCCCGCTCACACCATGAGGGGCATCCCCAACTGGCCCTGGCGCTACGCCTGATCGGCAACACCGGGGTGACCAGGAGGCACATCGTCCAGCCCATCGAGGAGACCCTGAAGCACCCGGGATTCGAGGAACGCAACATCCGCTACGAGGCCGAGGCCAAGGCCCGGGTCCCGGCGGTCGTCCGGGAGGCGCTGGACAACGCGGCGCTGCGTCCCGCGGACATCGACATGATCGTCTACGTGTCGTGCACGGGCTTCATGATGCCCTCGCTCACCGCCTGGATGATCAACACCATGGGCTTCCCCAGCCACACCCGCCAGGTCCCCATCGCGCAGCTCGGCTGCGCCGCCGGCGGAGCGGCGATCAACCGCGCGCACGACTTCTGCACCGCGTACCCCGACGCCAACGTCCTCATCGTGGCCTGCGAGTTCTGCTCGCTCTGCTACCAGCCCACCGACCTCGGCGTCGGCTCGCTGCTCTCCAACGGCCTGTTCGGCGACGCCGTCGCCGCCGCCGTGGTGCGCGGCCGGGGCGGCACCGGCATCGGTCTGGAGCGCAACAGCTCCCACCTCGTGCCCGACACCGAGGACTGGATCGCCTACAGCGTCCGCGCCACCGGATTCCACTTCCTGCTCGACAAGCGGGTGCCCGGGACGATGGAGCCGCTGGCCCCCGCGCTCCGCGAGGTCGCGGGAGCGCACGGATGGGACGCCGGGGAACTGGACTTCTACATCATCCACGCGGGTGGCCCCCGCATCCTCGACGACCTGAGCCGCTTCCTGGAAGTGCCCCCGGAGGCCTTCCGCTTCAGCCGCGCCACGCTGACGGAGTACGGCAACATCGCCAGCGCCGTCGTCCTGGACGCCGTCCGCCGGCTCTTCGAGGAGGGCGGGCAGGCCGAGGGCGCGCGGGGCATCCTCGCCGGGTTCGGCCCCGGCATCACCGCCGAGATGTGCCTCGGACGGTGGACGAACGCCCCGGTCTCGCCCGAGCCGAGCCTCGGCACCCGCCGCATCGTGGGCTACTCGCCGCCGTTCCGCCCGGCCCGTACGCCCGCCGCCTGAGCGTCGGCCGCCGAGCCGTTCCTCCCGACGTCACCCCCCATCGCACCGCACCGTCCAGCAGAGGAGAGCAGAATGTCCGCCACGCCACCCTCCCGTTCCCGGAAGCGCCCACGAGCCCTGCGCGGCCCCGCCGCGATCACCGCGCTGCTCGCCGGCGCCGCCGCGGCCTCGCTCGCCGGCGCGCCCGCCGAGGCGTCCGCGCCGCGCGCGGTCCGGGTGCCCATGCACCAGTGCTGGGTGAACGGGGTCTCCGCCCCGCCCGGCGACGTCGTGAGCGGCACCAAGGGTGACGACCACATCTTCTGCGACAGCGACCTGGAGAACGTCACCGTGTGGGGCGGCGACGGCAACGACATGATCGAGGTGCGCGGCCTGGTCATCGACTCGGCCGTGATGGGCGGCGAGGGCGACGACGTCATCCGCGCCAAGCACCTCGTGCCGCAGAACGCCTCCAGCATGGTCCGGGGCAACCGCGGGAACGACGTGATCAAGGTCGCCACCGTCTCCGGCGACGGAGCGGCGCGCGGCGCGGTCGTCCACGGCGACGACGGCGACGACAAGATCACCACCGGCTCGGTCACGGGCGCCCCCGGCAAGTTCAACCGGGGTGGCGGCATCGTCACCGGCAACGACGGCGCCGACACCATCAAGGTCGGGACGATCGACTTCTCCGGCCGGGTCCTCGGCGGCAGCGAGGCGGACATCATCGAGGCGAAGGCGCTCGGCCCCGAGTCCGGCGGGCTCATCCAGTCGGGCCCCGGCGACGACAGGATCAGCGGCCCCGACGGCGCGCTCCTCATCGTCGGGGAGCACTGGGGGTCGGTGGACGCCGGCGTCGGTACGGACACCTGCACCGTGAAGTCGGTGTCCACCCGGACGTCCATCAGCTCCTGCGAGGTGATGCCGAAGGCGGCGCCGCCCGCGGACGGGGCGGCGAAGCCCGCCGGAAAGCCGTCGAAGCCGGAGGGCAACCCCGCGAAGCCGGAGGGCAAGCCGGCGAATCCCGAGGGCAAGCCGGCGCACCCCGCCGCGCGCTGAGCCCGACGGGTTCAGACCACCGCCTCCCGCGTCACCCAGTGGCAGGCCACCGCCCGGGCCCCGCTGCCGCCGAGAACCGGCAGGTTCTCGCCGCGGCAGCGGTCCGCGACCGCCGCGGCCTCGCCCGAGGCGAGGACCTGGCAGCGGGCGTGGAAGCGGCACCCGGACGGGATGCGTGACGGGTCCGGGGGCTCCCCGGTGAGCACCACCGGGGAGCCCCCGGACTCCGGAAGTACCGACAACAGCGCCCGGGTGTAAGGGTGTTGGGGGCTGGTCAGTACGGACTCCACCGTGCCGGTCTCCACCACCCGGCCGAGGTACATCACCGCCACCCGGTCCGCGATGTTCCACGCGAGCCCCAGGTCGTGCGTCACCACCAGCGCGGACAGGCCGAGTTCGTCCCGCAGGCGCAGCAGCAGCGCCAGGATCTCGCCCCGAACGGACGCGTCGAGGGAGGCCACCGGCTCGTCGGCGACGATGAGTTCGGGCTCCAGGACCAGCGCCCCCGCGATGACCACCCGCTGCCGCTGCCCGCCGGACAGCTCGTGCGGATAGCGCAGGAAGAAGCGCTCGGGGGGCCGCAGTCCGGCCCGCGCGAGGGCCCCGGCGACGGCCTCCCGCTCGTCGGTCCCCGTTCGGTGGACCCCGTGGATCCGCAGTCCCTCCGCCACCGCGTCGTACACGGTGTGCCGGGGGTTCAGCGAACCGCTCGGGTCCTGGAGGACCAGCTGCGCCCGCTTCCGGTAGGCCTTGAGGGCCCCGGAGGAGTACCCGAGCGGCTGCCCGTCGAAGGCGACCGTGCCCGACGTGGGTCTGACCAGGCCGAGCAGCGAGCGCGCGAGCGTCGTCTTGCCGCAGCCCGACTCCCCGACGAGCGCCACGATCTCGCCCGCGCCGATGTCGAGGTCCACCCCGTCGACCGCGCGCGCGGTGGCCGCGCCCCGCCGCCCGGGGAAGGTGACGTGCAGCCCGCGCGCCGACAGCAGCGGCCCCGTCGTCGTCTCCGTACTCATGACGTACTCCCCACGTGCACGCAGGCGGCCCGGTGACCCGCACGCGCCTCCCGCAGTTCCTGGTCGTGCTCCCCGCAGGCGTCGATCGCCACCGCGCAGCGCGGACGGAAGGTGCAGCCTCCGGGCAGGTCCGCCGGATCCGGCGGGTCGCCCGGTAGTCCCCGCGGCGCCCGCCGGGACGCGAGGTCCCCGACGCGCGGGAACGCCGAGGAGAGCGCCCGCCCGTAGGGGTGCACGGCGGCCCCGTACACCGCTCGCGCCGGCCCCTCCTCGACGACCCGGCCCGCGTACATCACGGCGAGCCGGTCGCAGGTGTCGGCGAGGACCGCGAGGTCGTGGCTGATCATCAGGAGACTGATGGACTGCTCGGCGACGAGCCGCTCGATCAGCCGCAGGATCTGCGCCTGGATCATCACGTCGAGCGCCGTCGTCGGCTCGTCCGCGACGATCAGCCGGGGATCGCAGGCGAGGGCCATCGCGATCATCACCCGCTGCCGCTGCCCGCCGGACAGCTCGTGCGGGTAGGCGGCCGCCCGCGCGGCGGGCAGGCCGACGTGTTCGAGCAGCTCCCCGGTGCGCCGGCGGGCCGCCGCGGGGGTCGCGCGGCCGTGGACGAGCAGCGGCTCGGCGATCTGGTCCCCGATCCGGTGCACCGCGTTGAGCGAGTGCATCGCGCCCTGGAAGACGATCGAGGCACCCGCCCAGCGCACGGCCCGGAGCTGTCCCCACCGCATGGCGAGGACGTCGTCGCCGTCGAGCAGGATCCGGCCCTCTATCCGCGCCGAGGCCGGAAGCAGCCGCAGCAGCGCGAGCGCCAGCGTGGACTTGCCGCAGCCGGACTCGCCCGCCACGCCGAGCTTGCTGCCCGCCTCCAGGGTCAGGTCGACCCCGCGCACGGCGGGCACGGCGCTCGCGCCCGACCCGTACGTCACGCGCAGACCGCGTACCTCCAGGAGGCTCCGCGCATGCGTCGTGTTCATCGACCCACCCCCAGCTTCGGGTTGAGCACGGACTCGACGGCCCGGCCGCAGAGCGTGAAGGCGAGGGCGACCAGAGCGATGGCGATGCCCGGCGGGGCCAGGTACCACCAGTGCCCGGAGGAGACCGCACCCGCCTCGCGGGCGTCCTGGAGCATCCCGCCCCAGGAGACGACCGTCGGATCTCCGAGCCCGAGGAAGGCGAGGGTCGCCTCGGTGAGGATGGCGGTGGAGATGCCGAGCGTCGTCTGCGCGAGGACCAGCGGCATCACGTTGGGCAGCACGTGCCGGCTCATGACGTGCCGGTGGCCGCCGCCGAGCGCCGTCGCCCGTTCGATGTACGGGCGGGACTCGACCGCGATGGTCTGGGCCCGGACCAGACGGGCGGTGGTCGGCCAGGACGTCACGCCGATCGCCAGGACCACCGTCCACATCGACCGGGACATGACGGTGGCGAGCACGATCGCCAGGACCAGGGTGGGCATCACCAGGAACCAGTCGGTGATCCGCATGACGACGGTCGAGAACCAGCCGCCGTAGTGCCCGGCGATGATGCCCACGAGGGTGCCGATGGCGACCGAGAGGGCCGCCGCGAGCAGCCCGACGATCAGCGAGATCCGCGCCCCCCAGATCAGCAGGCCGAGCAGCGAGCGCCCGAACTGGTCGGTTCCGAGAGGGAATTCGGCGCTCGGCGACTCCAGGGCCGTGCCGGGGGCCTGCGTCACCGACTGCACGTCGGCGCCGACGAGCAGCGGGGCGGTGAGGGCGAGCAGGGCGATCAGGGCCAGCGCGGCGAGGCCGAAGAGCCCGGCGCGGTGCGTGCGGTACGCCTTCCAGAAGCGGGCCACCGTGCTCCGGCGGCGTTCCCAGGTCAGTGACGACGCCGACGCGGGCGTCGGTTTCGTGGAGGTCATCGGCCCACCCGGGGGTCGAGCAGCGGATAGAGCAGGTCGGCGATCAGGTTCATCAGGATCATCGCTCCGGCGAAGACCACGAAGAGGCCCTGGACCAGGGGCAGGTCGGGCACGCTGAGCGCCTGGTAGAACAGCCCGCCGAGCCCCGGCCAGGAGAACACCGTCTCCACCAGGATCGAACCGGCTGCCACATGGCCCAGATTGATGAAGATCATCGTGACGGTCGGCAGGAGCGCGTTCGGTACGGCGTGCCGACGGCGCACCGCGTCGTCGCGCAGGCCCTTCGCCCGCGCCGTCGTCAGGTAGTCGCCCCCCATCTCGTCGAGGAGCGAGGAGCGCATCACGAGCAGGGTCTGGGCGTATCCGACGGCCACGAGCGTGACGACGGGCAGCACCAGGTGGTGGGCCACGTCGAGGACGTACGCGAGTCCCGTCTCGCCCGTGCCCGACTCCATGCCGCCGGTCGGGAAGAGCCCGGGGATCGGCCCCATGCCCACGGAGAACACGATGATCAGCAGCAGTCCGAGCCAGAACGACGGCACCGACCACAGGGTCAGCGCGAGGCCGGTGTTCAGTCTGTCGCCGAGACCTCCGTGGCGCCAGGCCGAGCGGGTACCGAGCCAGAGCCCGAGCGCCGAGTAGATCACCACGGCGACCCCGGTGAGCAGCAGGGTCGCGGGCAGCTTCTCCGCGATCAGCTCCCCGACCGGGGCACGGAACTGGAACGAGGTGCCGAGGTCACCGCTCAGCGCCTTGGCGCAGTAGTCGGTGAACTGCTGCCACAGCGGCAGGTCGAGGCCGAACTGACGCCGGAGCGTCGCGAGTTGTTCGGCGGAGGTGGGCACGCCGTGCGTCATCGCCTTCACCGGGTCACCGGGGATGATCCGGAAGAGGAAGAAGCTGGTGACGAGAACGGCGAACAGCGAGACGAGCGCGCCGCCCAGCTTCCCCGCCGCGTGGCGGAGATAGCCGAGGGAGGAACCGGTGCGGGGTGCGCCGTCCGTGACGCGGGCCTTCTCGGCCCGCGCCACGTCGGCGGGAGTGCTTGCCGTCGTCACGTTCCTACTCGCGGTCGTCGGCGGTGGAGCGGCGGCGGCGGGCGGCCCAGAGGCCCACGCCGAGGAGCACGATCGCGGCGGGGCCGACGACGAGCCAGAGACCGGCCGAGGAGGAGCTCTCCTTCTCCCCGGCGGCCGAGGCCGTGGGCACGGCCGACCACCAGCTCCAGTAGCCGTCCTGTCCCCACAGGTTGCCGGCGGCCTCCGGCATGGTCGTGATGGACGCGATCTGGTCCGTGCGGTACGCCTCCAGGGCGTTCGGGTAGGCCATGATGTTCATGTACCCCGTGTCGTACAGCCGGGACTGCATCCGCTTCACCAGATCCGCCCGCTTGGCGGCGTCGTACTCCACCGCCTGCCGCGCGTAGAGCCCGTCGAACTCCTTGTCGCAGATGAAGTTGTCGGTGGCGCCGGTGTCCTTCGGGGTGGCCGGGAGCGTCCCGCAGGTGTGGATGGAGAGGACGTAGTCCGGGTCGGGGTTCACGGACCAGCCGTCGAAGGCGAGGTCGTAGTCGCCCTTGACCCACGGGTCAGAGACGCTGTCGAGGCATTCGACCTTCAGACCGATGCCGAGCTTGCCCCACCACTCCGTGAGGTACTTGCCGACCGCCTTGTCGTTCGGGTCGGTGGCGTGGCAGAGGATCCGGAAGTCCAGCGGCTTCCCGTCCTTGCCGACGCGCTTCCCCTCGGCGTTCTTCCGGTACCCGGCCGCGTCGAGGACCTTCTCCGCCGCGGCGGGGTCGTACGCCCGCTTCTGTCCGTCCGCCGGCTTCCAGAAGTACGAGCCGAAGCGCGGCGGGATGTAGCCCTCGCCCTCGACGGCGTGGCCCTGGAAGACCTTGTCGACCAGGGCCGTCCGGTCGACCGCGAGGAAGAGGGCCTTGCGCACGGCCGGGTCGAGCAGTGCCTTGTGCCCGTTGCCGAAGGTCTTGCCGTCCTGCGCCTTCGCGCCCGGGTTGGTGGCGAGGGCGTAGAAGCGGCGGCCGGGCGCGTCGTTGACCTTGATGTTCTTCTGCGTCTTGAGGGCGTCGGCCTGGGCGGGCGTCAGGTTCGGTACGAAGGACACCTCGCCCTTCTGGAGGGCGGCGACGGCGGCGTCCCCGTCCTTGTAGTACTTGAAGACCAGCTCGTCGAACTTCGGCGCGCCCCGCCAGAACGTCTTGTTCGGCTTGAGCTTGATGTACTGGTCGACCTTGTAGTCCGTGATGACGAACGGGCCGTTGCCCACGATGGGGAACTGCTTGTCGTTGTTGAACTTCGAGAAGTCGCCGACCTTCTCCCAGACGTGCTTCGGCACGATCGGCACGTCGAGCGCCGCCATCGTCGCCTGCGGCTTCTTCAGCTGGATGACGAGCGTCCGCGGGTCGGGAGCGGTGACCTTCGCGAAGTTGGCCGTGAAGCTGCCGTTGGCGGTGGCGGCGTTCGGGTCGGTCATCATCTTGTTGAAGGTCCAGGCCGCGTCCTCCGCGGTGGCCTGCTTCCCGTCGGACCAGGTCGAGTCCTCGCGGATCGTGTACGTCCAGGTCAGCTTGTCCGGCGAGGGGGTCCACGCGGTCGCCAGGCCCGGGATCGGGCGGGCGTCCTTCGCGTCGTAGTTGGTGAGGTACTCGTACGCCAGCCGGTGGATGCTGGTCGAGGTGAGCTTCTGCGCGAGGAACGGGCTCAACGAGTCGATGCTCTGCGACACGGCGACGGTGAGCGTCTTCGGGGCGGCGGACTTGTCGTCCTCAGCGGCGGCGGTCCCGGGGGCGGCCACGAGCGAGACGGCGGTGACACCGGAGGCGAGCAGCAGGCGGAGTGCTCTGTGGGCGGCGGGGGCGGGACGGGGTGGAGCCTTCGTGACCATGACCATGGGACGTGACCTCGCGTCGGGGGATCTGTCGTGGATCTTGGGCTGACGATGGGTGAAGCGAAGGTTTATCAGCGGTGGTCTGCCGTCGTCAACGATCCGTCAAACCCCTTGTGGGCTGCGGGAATGCCAAGAGGCCCCGTACCGGGGTACCGGTACGGGGCCTCATTGGTCTACTCCTGTGACGCCTTACTGCTGAGGGGCTGGCGGAGCCTGCGGAGGCTGCTCGGCATGCCACTCGGGCGGCGGGACCTGGGCCTGTCCCTGATCGTGGCCCTGACCGGGTCCCTGGCCGAACCCGGAGCCGTGGTCCTGCGGATCCGTCTGCGGGGGCAGCGGCTGACCGGGCTGCGGCTGCTGCCAGCCCTGGGGCATCCCGGGCCGGCCGGGGGGCGTCCCGTACGGCTGTCCGGGCGCGGGCTGTGCTCCGTACGGCTGACCCGGCGCGGGCTGCGCACCGTAGGGCTGACCACCGGGCATGGGCTGTCCGGGCATCGACTGACCCTGCACCGGCTGTCCCTGCGCGGGCGGTGCTCCGTACGGCTGTCCGGGCGCGGGCTGTGCTCCGTACGGCTGCCCGGGAGCCGGTGGCTGTCCGTAGGGCTGCTGCGGCGGGTACGGCTGCCCGGCGGCGGGCTGCGCCCCGTACGGCTGTCCGGGTACGGGCTGTCCGGGCGCGAACTGCCCCGGCGCGAACTGCCCCGGTACGGGCTGCCCCGGCATCGGCTGGCCGTGCACCGGCTGCCCGGGCATGGGCTGACCACCGGGCATGGGCTGTCCGGGCATCGGCTGCCCGCCCGGCATCGGCTGTCCCGGCATCTGCGGGCCGCCCGGCATGGGCGGGGCCATGTGCGGAGGCAGCGCGCCCTGGCCGTCACCCGTCCAGAGCCCCTGCGCCTGCTGCGCCCGTACGAAGTCCTCGGCCACCATCGCCGAGAGGTGGAAGTACGCCTCCCGGGTCTTCGGCCGCATCATGTCGAGGTCCACCTCGGCGCCGGCCGACAGGTGCTCGTCGAAGGGCACGACCACGACACCGCGGCAGCGGGTCTGGAAGTGCTGGACGATGTCCTCGACCTTGATCATCTTGCCGGTCTCGCGGACCCCCGAGATGACCGTGATGGAGCGCTGCACCAGATCCGCGTAGCCGTGCGCGGAGAGCCAGTCCAGCGTCGTCGAGGCGCTGGAGGCGCCGTCCACGGAGGGCGTGGAGATGATGATCAGCTGATCGGCGAGGTCGAGCACCCCGCGCATCGCGCTGTACAGCAGGCCGGTGCCCGAGTCCGTGAGGATGATCGGGTACTGCTTGCCGAGGACGTCGATCGCGCGCCGGTAGTCCTCGTCGTTGAAGGTCGTCGAGACCGCCGGGTCCACGTCGTTGGCGAGGATCTCCAGACCTGAGGGCGCCTGCGAGGTGAACCGGCGGATGTCCATGTACGAGTGGAGGTACGGGATCGCCTGCACCAGGTCGCGGATGGTCGCCCCGGTCTCGCGCCGCACCCGGCGGCCCAGCGTGCCGGCGTCCGGGTTGGCGTCGATCGCCAGGATCTTGTCCTGCCGCTCGGTCGCCAGGGTCGCGCCGAGCGCGGTGGTCGTCGTGGTCTTGCCGACACCGCCCTTGAGCGAGATGACCGCGATCCGGTAGCAGGAGAGGACCGGCGTGCGGATCAGCTCCAGCTTGCGCTGCCGCTCCGCCTCCTCCTTCTTCCCGCCCAGCTTGAAACGCGCCGCGCCACCGGGCGTCCGGCTGGACTTCGGCTTCTGCTTGTTGTTCCGCAGCAGCCGGTCGGAGGACAGCTCGACGGCCGCGTTGTACCCGAGCGGGGCGCCCGGCACGGAACGCTCGCGCTGGTCGTGCGTCACGGGCGAGGGCCACGCGGCACCGGTCCGCGGGTCGACCGGCTGATGCGGGTCCTGCGGCGGCTGCGGTGCGGAGGCCTGCGGGGGCACGGCGGCGGGGTGCGGGTAGCCGTACCCGCCGCCCGGCACCTGGGCCTGCGGAGGCACGCCACCGGGGACACCCGGCTGCTGCGGGTAGCCGTAACCGCCCTGCTGCGGAGGCGTCCCGGACTGCGGGTAGCCGTAGCCGCCCTGCGGGCCGGGAGCGGGCGCCTGAGGGGCCTGCGGAGCTTGAGGAGCCTGCGGGTAGCCGTAGGAGCCGGGTGTCTGGGCCTGAGGCTGGGGCTGGGGGTACGGCTGGGCCTGCGGCGGTACGGGGCCGGGCGCGGCGGCGGTTTCGGGCGGGGGCCAGGCGGCGGCGGGCGGCAACGGCGCGGCCTGGGGCGCCGGCTGGGCACCCTGGGCCTGCTGCGCGGGCCACTGCTGGGCGGGTGCGGGCGCGGCCGGCTGGAAGGACGGCGGCAGCGGCGGCAGCCCGGTCCCCGCACCGGACTGCGGACCGGCGGCGGGGAGGGGCCCGGGAGCGGCGCCGGGGCCGAAGCTCTGCGGCGGCGCGTCGGGGTGCGGGTAGGCGGCGGCGGGTGCCGCGGGCGCGGCGGCGGCCGGGTGGACCTCGGGGGCCGCGGGCTCGGCGGGAGCCTCGGCGGCAACCGGGGCGCCGGCGACCGCCTGTGACTCCCCTTCGGCGCCTTCGGCGGCCTCCGTGTCCCCGGTGCTCTCCGCACCGGGCCCGGTCACATCGGCCGTCGCGGCCGCTTCCGCGGCGGGCTCGGTCCGCGCCGACGCGCTGCCGTCGGCGGCGTCGGCGGCGTCTGCCGTGGAGGAGCCGTCGGCGTCGCAACCGTCGGCGTCGGCGACCGGAGTCGCGTCACCGTCCTGACGGTCCGCACCCGAGGCGGGCGCCTGACCGGCGTCGGTCGCGTCAGTCGTGTCCGTCTCGCCCGTCGTGGCATCGGGCGTCGCGGTATCGGGCGTCGCCTCCGCCTCCGCCGCACGCTCCGCGATCTCCTGCTGGAGTGCGGCGGGGGAGAAGCGCATGGTCGCGCCGCTCTCGATGTCCCCACCGCCGAAGGAGGCCCCGGAGGCGGAGGCCTCCGGCACGGCGGCCGGAGCGGGCACCGAAGCGCCCGGCAGCGGAGGCACCTCCGCACCCGGCGGAGTCGTACCGACGGAAGCAACCGGAGCCGCAGGGGCCACGGGAGCAACCGGAGCCGAGGGAGCCACAGGAGCCACGGGAGAAACCGGCGCAGCCGGCGCCGCGGGAGGCACGGCGACCTCGCCCGTCCCCGCCGGCGGAGCCCCCGCGTTCCAGCTCGGCTCGAAGCCGCTGCCCGCCGGGAGGCCCGGTACGGGGAGCGGCGTTCCGCTCGGCGGCGGGGGAGTGGCACCGCCCGCCCCCGCACCGCCCGACGCGTTCTGCGTGTACCAGGCGGGCGGGGTGTAGTCGATGGTGAACTCACCCGTCATCTCGGCGGGATCCGCGTCGGACTGATCGTCGGCGGGCGGATTCCAACCCCCGTGGATCTCGTCGCGATCGCCGTTCACTTTGCCTCCTGGTGTGGTCGAGCACCCTTGTGCCGTGGTGGGGCGGGGCCCTTCCACCCTAATCGGCGCGGGCAACCCCCGGGCAGGCCCGAAGGCCCCTCCGCGCCCCTCCCCGTGAACGGGTCAGGGGCCCAAGTGACCTGACCGCGCCACAGAGTGAAAACCCCCGCCGTTCAAAACATTGCAAAAGCGGACGTACGTGAGCGACTTCGCGCCGTTCCGTCGCCGCTCAGTCCATCCGGCGCGCGCCGCCCAACAATCCGGTCTCGGCGTCCGTCGCCTGCGTCATCACGAACTGCCGGTCGCCCGGCGTGCACCAGAGGGTCACCCCGTCCGCGAGCGTGGACAGCGCCTCGTACTCGTGGCGCGGCAGGCTCATGATGCGGCCGATCTGCGCGGCCTCGTCGGGGGAGACCCGCTGGACGCCGACGAGCGAGGACTTCTCCAGGAGCCGGGGCGCCACCGGGCTCAGATAGGGCAGCAGCGTCAGCACCGACTGCCAGGGCGCCGACACGACCCGGCCGCGCGGCGGCCGCATGCCGCAGTCGCGCACCACGACCACCGGACTGCCCGCGGACGCGCCCTGCGGCGGCACCCGCCCCACGTCGTGCAGCGAGATGCACGGCTGTCCGCCGCCCGCGGCCTGCGCGAGCGCCGTCCACGCCTGCGCGCGGCCGGTCTCGACCGCCACCCGGGCGCCGGTCGCGGCCGCCCGCAGCGCGAGCACCTGCGCGGTCCACAGCCCGCCGATGAGGGTGATGTCGTACGGGACGGGCCGGTTGATGCCGAGCACGGCCGGGCGGCTCTCGGCGTCGACGCCGATCACCATGCCGTCGTCGCCGACCGGCAGGGCCAGCGCGTCGAGCTGGTCGAGGGGCACGGAGTGCCGGTCGCGGCGCGGGCCGACGAGCCCGAAACCGAACCGGGGCCGCGCGCCCCGCCCCGTACCCCGGGCATCGCTGCCCCGAGAACCCCGCGGATCCGTACCGCGCGAGGCCGGCCTGCCGGAACGGGCCGGCGTACCGAAGGACGAAGAGGAAGCGGAGGAGGACATCAGCGCGCACCCCCCAGCGGAAGCGTCGCGAGGATGCCGGGCACCTGTTCCCTGTCGAGTCGCACCAGGCCCGTCCTCACCCCGCGTGCCGCACGCTCCAGTTCGTGCCGCGCGGTCACCAGTTCCTCGTCGCTCCGTCCGGTGATCCGTACGTGTCCGGTCACCGTCACCTCCTGCCGGTCCCCACCGCTCAGCGTCAGGCTGAACGTCGTCGCGAGCGCGGGCAGCGACGTCAGCAGGGCCACCAGCTGAGGCATCGAGGCCCCCGAGCCGCCCTGGCCGCCCAGTTGGGGCCAGCGCCCCACCCAGTACGTCGTGTGCCGCCGGTCGTCGACCCGCCAGGTCCTGGCGGTCTCCTGCGTCCGCCGCCCCTGCGCCTGTCCCCGGCCCGCCTGCGCTATCGCCATCGGGCTCGCGCAGGTGGAGGTGGCGATCGCCGAGGTCAGTTCCTGCTCCGTCAGGACGCTCGCCCGGAAACCGGCGCCCGCCAGCCGGCTCGCCAGCTGGTCCGCCGCCCGGACCACGCACTTCTGCGCACCCGCCAGGCCGCCGCCGCGCGCGGCGACCGCCTCAGGGCACAGCTCGGGGTCGAGCTTGAGCGCGATCCAGGTGATCCGTACCGCGGGCGAACCCGTCTGCGCCTGCAGCGGCCCGTAGTTGCGCGCGGCCATCGACTGCGCGGGCAGGTGCGGCGCGGGCGCCGGCTGGGTGTGCTGCACGATCTGCGCCGACTCCAGCCGGATGCCGTCCACGCTCAGCACGTCCCGGACGAGCCCCACGGGCAGCGGTCGCGACGCCCGGTCGGGACGCAGCGCCGTGCCGTCCGACTCGACCCGCAGGACGGCGGTCAGGAAGGTGCCGTCTCCGACCATGCCGACCGGCCGACGGTCCCGGTCGCTGTAGGCGTACGTCCGCAGCGCCGGGTCGCACTCCACGACCGGGGCGAATCCCGGCTCCGTGCCCTCCGGCACCGTGAACGACGACGCCCGGCGGCCGCGGGCCCGCAGCGCGAGGAAGGTGCCGAGCCACTCGGGCAGCGAGCGCCGGTGCCGTCGTACGACCGCGAGGAGCAGGAGCACCACGGCGACCACGCCCGCGGGCACCAGCAGCATCGGATCGACGACCCAGGCGACCGCGAGCAGGGCCGCCGCCACCTCGATCAGTACGAGCTGTTGCAATCGGAACGAACCGAAGTGTCCCGGACGTGCCTGAAGCCTCGGTGAGACCGAGGAGACGGGTCCCGTGGACGGGGGTTCGGAGGCGGTGGCCGCTGCGGGCCGCGTCCGCGTCGCGGAAGCCATGATGGAGAATCCCCCTCAATTCGTCCCGATCACCCTGGCCTGCCAGGGCTTTGGCGGCCGGATCACCCTACCCGCCCCACGAACACCACGGGACAGCAGGCATAGTAGGGGGCCGGTCCGACGGCCGGGGCCCGGGTGCCACTCCCCGGCTCCCGCGCGAAGATCGCGCCTGACGAGAATGGGGACTCATGGCATCGCGGCGGGACGAGCTCAACGCGTACACCTTTGCGAAGAAGCGCACGGTGGCGGCATTCCTCCAACCCTCGCCCTCCGGCACGGAGGAGGGGGCACCGAGGCCGCTGCGCGCGATCGTCCCCGGACTGATCGTCGCCGCGCTCGTCGTCGCCGGCTTCGGCGCCTGGGGCATGTTCAGCCCCCAGGCCCCCAAGGGCTGGGACGTTCCCGGCACCCGGGTGATCGTCGGCAAGCAGTCGACGACCCGGTACGTGGTCCTGGAGACCGGCAAGGGCAAGGACAAGAAGACCCTGCTCCACCCCGTCCTCAACCTCGCCTCCGCGCGCCTCCTCCTCAACCCCGACCAGTTCCAGGTCGTGCAGGTCGCGGACAAGGAGCTCGACAAGGGCAAGCCGCCGCGCGGTCCGATCCTCGGCATCCCGTACGCCCCCGACCGACTGCCCACGGCCGACGAGGCCGGCAAGCCCAAGCGCTGGGCGGTCTGCGAGCAGCCCGGCGGCGGTGCGGGCGCCGGCGTCCAGAAGGCGACCTTCCTCTTCGCCGAGCGGGACCTCGCGCGCACCGAGGGAGCCGGCCGGCTCAAGGACGGCGAGGTCCTCTACGTCAAGGGACAGAAGGGCGCCGCCCAGTTCCTCGTGGACCACACGGGCACCAAGTACCCGCTGAAGGCCGACTCCGTCGGACTGCTCACCGCCCTCGTCGGACCCGCCAAGGAGCCGCAGGCCGTCACCGACGACTGGCTCGCCACCCTGAAGACCGGTGACGAGGTGGACTTCCCGCACATCGACGGAGAGGTCGGTGCCCCCACCGAGGTTCCCGGCAGCACTCTGAACGCGACGGAGAGCCGGATCGGCATGGTCCTCCTCGCCCAGACCGGCTCCGGACCCCAGCACTACGTCGTCCTCGCCGGAAAGGTCCAGCCGGTCACCTCGTTCACCGCCTGGCTGCTCATCAGCTCCCGGCAGACCAACGTCCTCGACATGGACGGCCGTGCGACCACCGTCGACGCCTCCTCCTTCGTCCCGGACTCCACCGTCTTCCACGCCGCCGCGCGCTGGCCGCGGCTGCAGTCCAAGACGGTCAACGCCGCCACCGGCGCGGGCGCCCGCGACACCGTATGCAGCGTCCTCACCGGCGTCGACGAGAAGGGCGGGACGACCCTCACCACGTGGGCCGGCGCCGAGTACCCCGCCGACATCACCGCCGGTGGCACCAGCACGTACGTCACCCCGGGCACCGGCCTGCTCTACACGCAGACCCAGGGCAGCGGCCAGCAGACGCCCGACGGCTCGCTGTTCCTCGTCACCGACACCGGCCTGCGCTACGCCGTCCAGGCCAACGGCGACAGCGACTCCGCCCGCTCCGAGATCGGCGCGGGCGACAAGGAGCAGCCCACCGACGAACGCCCGGAACCCAGCGACGCCCAGAAGCGTCTCGGCTACGAGAAGGTCATGCCGGCCCGCGTCCCGATCGAATGGTCGGAGTTCCTGTCGAAGGGTCCCCGGCTCGACACCAACAGCGCGCGTCAGCCGCAGGGTTCCTAGGGGGTGGCACCGGTGACGACGACGTACCGCACGGCCGCGTACCGCCCTGCGGCCCACCGCGCGGCCGCCCTGCTCGCCGCTGGCACCCTCACCGCCCTCCTCGCGGCGCCCGCGGCGGCCGCCGCGCCCCGCCAGGACGGACCGGCCCTCGACGGCAGCGGCGAGTGCACCTTCCCGATGAAGAAGCAGATCGAGGGCACCCCCTGGCCGCTCCAGCGGGTCCTCCTGGACGAGCTGTGGCAGGACACCAAGGGCAAGGGCGTCCGGGTCGCCGTCATCGACACCGGAGTCGACGACGTCAACCAGCAGCTGCGGGACGCCGTCGACGCCAAGGCCGGCAAGGACTACCTGAAGCCCGACAAGAAGAACCCCGGCTTCGGCGACGAGAAGCGCGGCAAGACCGACGGCACCGTCGACGACGTCGGCCACGGCACCAAGGTCGCCGGCATCATCGCCGCCCGCCCCCGCAATGGCACCGGCTTCGTCGGCATCGCTCCCGAGGCGACGATCATCCCGATCCGGCAGAACGACGAGAAGAACAGCGGCAAGTCCGACACGATGGCCCTCGCCATCGACCACGCCGTGGCCAAGCGCGCGGACGTCATCAACATCTCGCAGGACACCACCCAGGCCCTCAAGGCCGATTCGCCCATGGGCCTCGCGATCGCCCGCGCGATCAAGGCGGGCGTCGTCGTCGTCGCCTCCGCCGGCAACGACGGCATGGACGGCAAGCTCAAGAACACCTACCCGGCGGCCTTCCCCGGCGTCCTCGCCGTCGCCTCCTCCGACCGCAACAACGAGCGCGCCGCGTTCTCCCAGTCCGGCACCTTCGTGGGCGTCGCGGCGCCCGGCGTCGACATCGTCTCCACCGTCCCCGGCGGCGGCCAGTGCGTCGACAACGGCACCAGCTTCTCCGCCCCCTACGTCGCCGGAGTCGCCGCCCTGCTCCGCGCCAAGTACCCGGAGTGGACGGTCGCGCAGATCGTCACCCGCATCCAGCAGACCGCGGTCCGCTCCGTCAACGGACGCGACAACCACGTCGGCTGGGGCGTGGTCGACCCGGTGCGGGCGCTCGCCGACACCCCCGGCACGCCGCCCTCCTCGCCCACGCCCGATCCGGGGCCGCCCAAGCCGCCGGCCCCTGAGCCGGCCCGTCTGGCGCTGTCGGAGACGCCTCAGGAGCGCTCGGAACGGCTCGCCACCTACGCGTTGGGGATCGGTGTCGTCCTGGTGGCCGTGGTCGCCGGAACCGCCACCGTGATCCGCGACACCCACCGCCGGAGGGGGGCCCGTTGACCCGCGTACCGGTCAAGTATCCGGACCCTCCTTTGCAGTTGGAACTGCCGCCGTCAATGGATAAAGTGACCGCTGGGCGCACGGCAGTGCGATCCCAGCACGGGGGCGGCATCAGAAGATTCCCGTCCGCATCACGACCGGACGGCCCGACGGCCCAGCCGTCGACGCCGCCGAAGGAAGAAGGGGCAAGATGTCGAAAGACCTGAACGTAACCAGTGCCGAACAAGTCAAGCTCGCCGGCCGGATCCAGGACTTCTCCGACGAGCTCCAGTCCCGCATCACCTCCCTCAACGGCGTGGTGGACCGCGTCCAGGCGGGCTGGCAGGGCGCTGCGAGCAAGGAGTACGACCGGGTCCAGAACGACCTGAACATGCGTCTGCGCAGCATGCGCGCCGAGCTCACCAAGCTCGAGGAGATCATGCGCATGAGCGCCGACGGGTTCACGCAGGAGGAGGAGGACCGCCTCCGGTCCTTCCGCACCATGGACAGCTCCGGCGGGCAGAGCGCCATCCTCGGCGTCTGAGCCGTCCGACCCGACCAGTCCTCCGCGCCACTCAAACTTCAGGAGTCATCATCATGACCACTGCGGTCAATTACGACACCGTGACGCAGGCGGCGGCCGACACCCGCCTCACCTCCAGCACGCTCACCCAGAAGCTCGACGACCTCATGGCCGAGGTGAACCGCGTCGCCTCCAACTGGGAGGGTGAGGCGAAGGTCGCCTACCGCGAGAGCCAGGACCGCCTGACCCGCGACATGGCCGGCATGAACCAGGACCTGGCGCGCATCGCCCAGCTCCTCGACGAGTCGGTCATGGGCTACCAGGACACCGACAAGGGCAACGCCGCCCGGTTCCGCATGATGTGAGACCGCGCAGCACGCGTGAGGGGGTGGCCCGTTCCGACGGGCCACCCCCTCACGCGTACCCGCCGGTGTCAGCGGAGGTCGAACTCGCCGTCACGGGCCCCCAGGACGAACGCGTCCCACTCGGCCTTCGTGTAGCGAAGGACCGTCTCCTTGTCGAGGGACGAACGCATCGCCACGGCCCCGTCGGGGAGCTTCGCGATCTCCACGCGCTCCTCGTCCGGGCTCGTCCCCGGGGCGCCCTCCCACTCGACGCCGGAGATGTCCAGCGCGTACAGCTCGTCCTTCTGGCGCTGCTTCTCGGCGGCCAGAGCGCTGTCCGTCGCGCTGTCGGCGCTGCTCGTGCTGGTGCCTGCGTCAGTCATCGGCGCGTTCCCTTCGCGGTGGTACGTCGGTCCCTCCCACACTAGTTGGGAGGGACCGTTCCGTTCAGCCGGAAGCGAGTGCCGCCCCGGCGGCCGCCGCGACGGTCAGTGCTGCTCGGGAAGCCAGCCCAGCTGCACGAGCGGCGTGCCCCGCTTCCGCGACACGAACGTGCCCCGGCCCGGCGGCATCGGACGGGCCCGGACGCTGCCCAGGATGTCGCCCTCCTGCGGATCGCCGGAGAGGACCATGCCCTGCGCGCCCAGCTCCCGCATGCGCTGCATGAACGGCTCGTACATCGCCCGCGAGGCACCGGCCTGGCTGCGCGCCACGATGAACCGGACGCCGACGTCCCGCGCGAACGGCAGGTTCTCCACGAGGACGGCGAGCGGGTTCCCCGAGTTTGTCGCCACCAGCTCGAAGTCGTCGACCAGGACGAACAGTTGAGGACCCGTCCACCAGCTGCGGTCCCGCAGCTGCTGCGGTGTGATGTCGGGCTTCGGAGCCCGCCTCGTCATCACCGTGTTGATCGCTTCCATGTGCATCTGCATGGCCGAGGCCATCGGCGCGTACTCCAGGAGGTGCGAGGGCGCCACCGCCTCCAGCATGGTGCGCCGGTAGTCGCCCACCACGATCCGCGCCTGCTCCGGCGTGTACCGCTCGCACAGCTGCTTCGCGATGAGCCTCAGCAGCGCCGTCTTGCCCGACTCGCTCTCACCGAAGACCAGGAAGAACGGATCCGACTCGAAGTCGACGAACACCGGCTCCAGGTTCGTCTCGTCGATACCGATCGCGATGCCGTGCTGCGGGTACTCGAAGCCCTTCGGCAGCCGCTCCGCCGGCAGCTTGCGCGGCAGCAGCCGCACCGCGGGGGCCGGCGCCCCGGTCCAGCTCGCCCGTACCGCCTGGACGAACGCCGCCGTGCCCTCCGCGAGGTCGGCGGCCGAGCTCGACCCGTCGATCCGCGGCAGCGCCCCCATGAAGTGCAGCTTCTCCGGCACCTGGCCGCGCCCCGGCACCCCGGGCGGCACGTTCGCCGCGACCTTCCGGTCGAACTCGGAGTCCATGACGTCACCGAGCCGCAGTTCGAGACGGCCCAGCATCTGGTCCTTGAGCGCCGCCCGCACCTCCATGTAGCGCGAGGCGGTGATCACCACGTGGATGCCGTAGCCCAGACCGCGCGCCGCGAGGTCGGCGACGATCGGCTCCAGCATGTCGTAGTCGTTGCGGAAGCCGCCCCAGCCGTCGACGACCAGGAAGACGTCCCCCCAGGCCTCGCCCGGCAGCTCGCCCGCGGCCCGCTTGCGCCGGTAGGTCGTCATCGAGTCGATGGAGTGCGTACGGAAGAACTCCTCCCGCCGGTTCAGCACGCCCAGCACCTCGGCGACCGTCCGCCGCACCCGCTCGGGGTCGAGACGCGATGCCACCCCGCCGACGTGCGGCAGGTCGGCGAGCGACACCATGCCGCCGCCACCGAAGTCCAGGCAGTAGAACTGCACCTCGGCAGGAGTGTGGGTGAGCGCGAACGACGAGATCAGCGACCGCATGATCGTCGACTTCCCGGACTGCGGACCACCCACCACCATCATGTGACCGGCGGCGCCGGAGAAGTCCCGGTACAGCACCTCGCGCCGCTGCTCGAACGGCTTGTCGATGAGACCGAGCGGCACCGTGAGCCCGCCCTGACGCGTGTACTCCGTCGCCGTCAGCCCCCGGTCCGCCGTCTGCGCGAGCCCCGGCAGGAGCTGGTCGAGCGAGGGCGCCTGGTCCAGCGGCGGCAGCCACACCTGGTGCGCCGGCACCCCCTGGCCCTCCAGCCGCCGCACGATCACGTCGAGGACGGTGTCCGCGAGCGCGTCGTCCTCCTCGGCCCGCAGCGCCGTCAGGTACGCCGGGTCCGGCGCCGCGTACACCACGGGCACCGGCGCCGCCGTGAACAGCGCGGGACGCCGCTCCACCGGCATCTGACCGATCTCCAGACGGGGCCCGCCCGTCCGGTACGTCCCCGAGACGTACGCCGCCTTGAAGCGGGTCATCTCGTCCGTACCGAACTTCAGGTACCCCGAACCCGGCACCGACGGCAGGTGGTACGCGTCCGGCACGCCGATCGCCGTCCGCGACTCCGCCGCCGAGAAGGTCCGCAGACCGATCCGGTACGAGAGGTACGTGTCCAGACCGCGCAGCTTGCCCTCCTCCAGGCGCTGCGAGGCGAGCAGCAGGTGCACACCCAGCGAGCGGCCGATGCGGCCGATCTGGATGAACATGTCGATGAAGTCCGGCTTGGCGGTGAGGAGCTCGGAGAACTCGTCGATCACCAGGACCAGCGAGGCCAGCGGCTCCAGCGGAGCACCCGCCGCCCGCGCCTTCTCGTAGTCGTGGATGTTCGCGTAGTTGCCCGCCGACCGCAGCAGCTCCTGGCGCCGCTGGAGCTCGCCGCGGATCGCGTCGCCCATGCGGTCGACCAGGGTCAGGTCGTCCGACAGGTTGGTGATGACCGCCGCCACGTGCGGCATCTGCGACATGCCCGCGAAGGTCGCGCCGCCCTTGAAGTCCGCGAGGACGAAGTTCAGCGTCTCCGAGGAGTGCGTCACCGCGAGACCCAGGACCAGCGTCCGCAGCAGCTCCGACTTGCCGGAACCCGTCGCGCCCACGCACAGACCGTGCGGGCCCATGCCCTCCTGGGCGGCCTCCTTCAGGTCCAGCATGACCGGCTGGCCGTCCTCGCCGACACCGATCGGCACCCGGAGCCGCTCGGCCACCGACCGGGGCCGCCAGGTCCGCGCCACGTCCACCGAGGCCGCGTCGCCCAGGCTCAGCAGATCCGTGAAGTCCAGATTGGCGAGCAGCGGCTCGTCGTCGTCCCCGCCGCCCATCCGCAGCGGCGCCAGCTGCCGGGCCAGCGCCTCGGCCGCCGGCAGCGAGATGCCGTCCGGCAATCCCTCGTAGGCGAAGCCGCCGCCCGACTCCAGGCGCAGCCTGCCCGGCCGTACGACCACGGAGAGACCACCGCGCGGCTCGTCGAGGTCGCCGGACACCACCTCCACGATCGTCACGCCCTGAAGGCCCTCGGGCGCGGCGAGCAGCGAGTCGGGCGGCACCATCCCGCCGTCGAGCACCACGACCACGTGCGGCTGGTCGAGCACCGGCTGGTTCTCCCGGGAGAACCGCGGCCGCCCGTCCAGCTTCGACCGGATCAGGTTCTCGAGCTCGCCCAGGTCATCGCCGAACAGCCGCTTCGTACCGGCCCCGTCGTAGCTGTCCGACTGGCCCGACACCTGCGTGTGCGGCAGCCACTTCGTCCAGTCCCAGCGCTCCTGCGCGGGCCGCGCCGCCACCACGGCGAGCATCAGGTCCTCGGGGGAGTGCAGGGTCACCAGCTGCGCCACCAGGGCGCGCGCCGCGGCCTGCGCCGACTCCGTCTCACCCGACACCGTCACGTGGTAGAAGGCGCGCATCGAGACCGCCATCGGCAGCCCGTCCAAGGTGCCGTGCACCGCGAGGAACTGCTGCATCGCCCCCGCGCACAGCGGCTCCAGCTCGTCCACCGGAGCCGTGTCCGGCGCCACCAGCGGAGTCGCCAACTGCTGTGCCCCGAGGCCGATCCGGGCCTGCCCGAAGTCATGGTCGCCGACCCGGCGCTCCCACACCCGCGAACCCTCGGCCACCACCGACCACAACTGCTCGGGCGAGGGGTGCAGATACAGCTGCGCGTCCCGCTGCCTGCGCGCCGTGCGCCGGACCGTACGCCGGGTCTGCGCGAGGTATTTGAGGTAGTCGCGGCGGACATCTGACATTTGCCCCTGCGTACCGCGACGGAATCTCACGAACTGGGCGACGGCCATCGCGATCGTCGACACCAGCATCAGGGTGCCCATGATCCGCATGATCGCGGACGGCGTCATGAAGAAGAAGACCACCGACGAACCCATGCCGAGCATCGGCAGGAGCTGCATCAACGCCGACTCCTGCTGTCCCCGCGGCAGTTCCGGCGGAGACTCCAGGACCAGTTCCCCACCGGGCACTTCCGGCGGAAGAGACCTCGGCGGGCGTTTGACGACGATCTGGCTCACCGGCGCATCAATCCCTCGTTGGAGGCGGGTTCGTGGCGGGAGCATCCGCTCGGCACCCCTGTCGGCAGCCGGGCGCACGGACTTCCCCCATGGGACGGCGATCCTACTTGCAGCCCCCACCGGCCGTCCCCGGTAGGGTGGCGCGCGCATCGTGCGCAACCGCGAATCAGGGGGTCCACACACGTGAGTACGACCGCAGCGACCGGCTTCTGCCGCGTCACCGTCGTGGCGCCGGACAGCCGCATCGACGTCGCGCTCCCCGAGGACATCGCCGTCGCCGACGTCTACCCGGAGATCCTGCGGCTCACCGGGCAGACCCAGGCCGCCGGCACCCCCACCGGCTACCACCTGGTCCGCCGGGACGGGTCGGTCCTCGACGGCGCCCGCACACTCGCCGCCCAGCAGGTACTCGACGGCGAGGTGCTCTCCCTGCGCCCCTTCGCGCAGTCCCTGCCGCCGGCCGTCTACGACGACGTGTCCGACGCCGTCGCCTCCGCCGTCACCCGCGACCGGCACCTGTGGAGCGACGAGCTGCTGCGCGGCGCCGGACTCCTCGGCGGCGTGCTGCTCCTCGTCCTCATGGGCTTCGTCCTCTGGTTCGCCGATCCCGTCCGCCACGACATGCACGGCCTGCCCGGGATCATCGCGGGCGCCGCCGGCCTCCTCCTCACCGCGTTCGCCGGCGTCCGCGCCCGCGTGTACGGCGACCGGGCGACCGCCGTCGCCCTCGGCCTCGGTGCCCTGCCGCTGCTGCTCATCGCCGGCTCCGGCATCATCGGCCCCGACGCGGGGGCGGGCCCCGGCCGCCTGCAGTTCCTGCTGGGCTGCGTCACCGTCCTCGTCGCCTCGGTGGCCCTCGTCGCGCTCACCCCCAGCGGTGACGCGCCCTTCGTCGCCGCCACCTTCCTCGCGGCCGTCGGCACCCTCGCGACCTTCCTCATGATCCTCACCGAGGCCACCGCGACCGAGACCGCCGCCGTCTGCGCCCCCGTCGCGATCGGCCTCGTCGCCTTCCTGCCCGGCCTCTCCGCCCGCTTCGCCCGGCTCCCCATCGGCTACGCCGCCCCGCGCAGCGCCGCCGACGACGAGTTCCTGGGCGAGCAGCAGCAGTACCCGGCGGGCGAGGAGGCGCAGCCCGTCGACGGCGAGCGCATCGCACTCCAGGCCCGCCGCGGCCACGAGATGCTCCTCGGCCTGGTCGGCGGCTGCGCGGCCGTCGTCGTCGGCTCCGCAGCCGTCCTCGGCTTCGCCGGAAACGTCTGGGGCCAGCTCCTCGCCCTCGCCGCCGGCCTGGCGATGCTGCTGCGCGCCCGCCTGTTCCGCTACACCTCGCAGGTCGCGTGCGTGCTCGTCGCCGGCATCTCCGCCATCGCGCTGCTCGTCCTCGGCCTGTCCCTCAACCCGCCGGCCGACCTGGTCAAGGACCTCCTCATGTACGGGGACCGGGGCGGCCTGGACATCCGTACGATCTGGCTCACCGCGTCCGTCGCCGCGGGCGCCGCGCTGATCACCGCGATCGGCCTGATCATCCCGAGGAAGGGCCTCTCCCCGTTCTGGGGCCGGCTCCTCGACCTGGCCGAGGGCTTCGTCCTGCTCTCCCTCGTCCCGCTCTGCCTCGCCGTCCTCGACGTGTTCTCGGCGGTCCGCTCCCTCACCAGCAAGTAGGCCCCTCGCACGAAAGGGCAGCAGGCGCGCTCCGGCGAGCTGGTACGCTGTGTGACGGCCGTTTGTGTACGCGCTCCCGGAAGCCCTCCCAGGCCCTGGAAGCTGCGCCCATCGGACCTTCGCCCGTCAGTCACGGAAGCTTCCCCTGAGATCAAGACCAGGGGCACTCACGGGCGCACGAACACCTAAGAGGAGATCAGCGTGGCTCTCGACGCCGCTGTCAAGAAGCAGATCATGACCGAGTTCGGCACCAAGGAGGGCGACACCGGCTCTCCCGAGGTCCAGGTCGCCATGCTCTCCCGTCGCATCTCGGACCTGACCGAGCACCTCAAGCAGCACAAGCACGACCACCACTCCCGCCGTGGTCTGCTGATCCTGGTCGGCCAGCGCCGCCGCCTGCTGCAGTACCTGGCCAAGAAGGACATCCAGCGCTTCCGTACGCTGGTCGACCGCCTCGGCATCCGCCGCGGTGCGGCCGGCGGCGCCAAGTAACACGCCGTTGAGGGAGCGGTTCCCACTTTCAGGGGGCCGCTCCCTTTGCCGTACGTGCGGAAAGTAGACACCGGCACTTAGGCTGGTGGCACAACCCCATACGACGAGCGAGGAGCCGCCGGCTCGCCGCCGGTCCTCGGTAGTGGCCCCCGGACACGAATCCCCGGGTGCTTCGATCGAAGACCGGCCAGCCCCGAAGCGAGCTTCTCCGCCACCGTCCCCCGCCACACGGGCCCGGGACGCAAAGACGAACACGTAGGAGAAACCCATAGTGGAGAACGAGACCCACTACGCCGAGGCCGTCATCGACAACGGCGCCTTCGGTACCCGCACCATCCGCTTCGAGACCGGCCGCCTCGCCAAGCAGGCCGCCGGCTCCGCCGTCGCCTACCTGGACGACGACACGATGGTCCTCTCGGCGACCACCGCCTCGAAGCGTCCCAAGGACCAGCTCGACTTCTTCCCCCTCACGGTGGACGTCGAGGAGCGGATGTACGCGGCCGGCAAGATCCCCGGCTCCTTCTTCCGCCGGGAGGGCCGCCCCTCCGAGGACGCGATCCTCACCTGCCGTCTGATCGACCGGCCGCTGCGCCCCTCCTTCAAGAAGGGCCTGCGCAACGAGATCCAGATCGTCGAGACGATCATGGCGCTCAACCCCGACCACCTGTACGACGTGGTCGCGATCAACGCCGCCTCCTGCTCCACGCAGCTGGCCGGCCTGCCCTTCTCCGGCCCGATCGGCGGCACCCGTGTCGCCCTGATCAAGGGCCAGTGGGTCGCGTTCCCGACGCACACCGAGCTCGAGGACGCCGTCTTCGACATGGTCGTCGCCGGTCGCGTCCTCGAGGACGGCGACGTCGCGATCATGATGGTCGAGGCCGAGGCCACCGAGCGCACGATCGAGCTCGTCAAGGGCGGCGCCGAGGCGCCGACCGAGGAGCTCGTCGCCGCCGGTCTCGAGGCCGCGAAGCCCTTCATCAAGGTCCTCTGCAAGGCCCAGTCGGACCTCGCCGCCAAGGCCGCCAAGCCCACCGGCGAGTTCCCGGTCTTCCTCGACTACCAGGACGACGTCCTGGAGGCGCTCACCGCCGCCGTCAAGGGTGACCTCGCCAAGGCGCTCACCATCGCCGGCAAGCAGGAGCGCGAGACCGAGCTCGACCGCATCAAGGAGCTCGCCGCCGAGAAGCTCCTCCCGGCCTTCGAAGGCCGCGAGAAGGAGATCTCGGGCGCCTACCGCGCGCTGACGAAGAAGCTGGTCCGCGAGCGGATCATCAAGGACAAGGTCCGCATCGACGGCCGCGGGCTCACGGACATCCGTACCCTCGCCGCCGAGGTCGAGGCCATCCCGCGCGTGCACGGCTCGGCGCTGTTCGAGCGTGGCGAGACCCAGATCCTGGGCGTCACCACCCTCAACATGCTCCGCATGGAGCAGCAGCTGGACACCCTCTCCCCGGTGACCCGCAAGCGCTACATGCACAACTACAACTTCCCGCCGTACTCCGTCGGCGAGACCGGCCGCGTGGGCTCGCCCAAGCGCCGCGAGATCGGCCACGGCGCCCTCGCCGAGCGCGCCCTCGTGCCGGTCCTCCCGACCCGCGAGGAGTTCCCCTACGCGATCCGTCAGGTGTCCGAGGCCCTCGGCTCCAACGGCTCGACGTCGATGGGCTCGGTCTGCGCCTCCACCATGTCGCTGCTGAACGCCGGTGTGCCGCTCAAGGCCCCCGTCGCCGGTATCGCCATGGGTCTGATCTCCGAGGAGATCGACGGCAAGACGCACTACGTCGCCCTCACCGACATCCTCGGTGCGGAGGACGCCTTCGGCGACATGGACTTCAAGGTCGCCGGCACCAAGGAGTTCGTCACCGCCCTCCAGCTGGACACCAAGCTGGACGGCATCCCGGCCTCCGTCCTGGCCGCGGCCCTCAAGCAGGCCCGCGACGCCCGCCTCCACATCCTCGACGTGATGATGGAAGCGATCGACACGCCGGACGAGATGTCCCCCAACGCCCCGCGGATCATCACCGTCAAGATCCCCGTGGACAAGATCGGCGAGGTCATCGGCCCCAAGGGCAAGATGATCAACCAGATCCAGGAGGACACCGGCGCCGACATCACGATCGAGGACGACGGCACCATCTACATCGGTGCCGCCCAGGGCTCGCAGGCCGAGGCCGCCCGCGCCGTGATCAACGGCATCGCCAACCCGACCATGCCGGAGGTCGGCGAGCGCTACCTGGGTACGGTCGTCAAGACCACCACCTTCGGTGCCTTCGTCTCCCTGATGCCCGGCAAGGACGGTCTGCTGCACATCTCGCAGATCCGCAAGCTCGCCGGTGGCAAGCGCGTGGAGAACGTCGAGGACGTGCTGGCGATCGGCGCCAAGGTCCAGGTCGAGATCGCCGAGATCGACCAGCGCGGCAAGCTCTCGCTCGTCCCCGTCATGGCGGATGAGGACGGCGCCGCCGACGACAAGGGCGACACCGACCAGTGACGTCCCGTAGTTCCGTGACGACGGCCCGCCCCTCTTCGGAGGGGCGGGCCGTCGCCCGTACCCAAACGCTTCTCCCGGGCAAGGACGGCATCGGCACGGTCCGGCGCACGACCCTCCCCGGCGGCCTCCGGATCGTCACCGAGACCCTCCCCTCCGTGCGCTCCGCCACCTTCGGCATCTGGGCGCACGTCGGCTCCCGCGACGAGACCCCGGCACTGAACGGCGCCACCCACTACCTGGAGCACCTCCTCTTCAAGGGCACCCACAAGCGGTCCGCCCTCGACATCTCCGCCGCGATCGACGCGGTCGGCGGCGAGATGAACGCCTTCACGGCGAAGGAGTACACCTGCTACTACGCCCGGGTCCTCGACACCGACCTGCCGCTCGCGATCGACGTCGTCTGCGACATGCTCACGGGCTCACTCATCCTCGAAGAGGACGTGGACGCCGAGCGCGGTGTCATCCTCGAAGAGATCGCGATGACCGAGGACGACCCCGGTGACGTCGTGCACGAGCTGTTCGCGCAGACGATGTTCGGCGACACCCCGCTGGGCCGCCCGGTCCTCGGCACCGTCGACACCGTCAACGGACTCAGCCGCGGCCAGATCGCCCGCTTCTACAAGAAGCACTACGACCCGACCCACCTGGTCGTCGCCGCCGCCGGCAACGTCGACCACGCCACGGTGGTACGCCAGGTCCGCCGCGCCTTCGAGAAGGCCGGCGCCCTCACCCGTACCGACGCCGTCCCCGTCGCCCCCCGCGACGGCGTGCGGAACCTGCGCACGGCGGGCCGCGTCGAGCTCCTGAACCGCAAGACGGAGCAGGCCCACGTGGTCCTCGGCATGCCGGGCCTGGCCCGCACCGACGAGCGCCGCTGGGCCCTCGGCGTACTGAACACCGCCCTCGGCGGCGGCATGTCCTCCCGCCTCTTCCAGGAGGTCCGCGAGAAGCGCGGCCTGGCCTACAGCGTGTACTCGTACACCTCGGGCTTCGCCGACTGCGGCCTCTTCGGGGTGTACGCGGGCTGCCGGCCGGGCCAGGTCCACGACGTCCTGAAGATCTGCCGCGACGAACTCGACAAGGTGGCCTCCGACGGCCTCACCGACGACGAGATCGCCCGCGCCGTCGGCCAGCTGTCCGGTTCGACGGTGCTCGGCCTGGAGGACACCGGCGCGCTGATGAACCGCATCGGCAAGAGCGAACTGTGCTGGGGCACCCAGATGTCGGTCGACGACATGCTGGACCGGATCGCGGCCGTCACCCCGGACGAGGTCCGGGAGGTCGCCCGCGATGTACTGACCCAGCGGCCCTCGCTCTCGGTGATCGGCCCGCTGAAGGACAAGCAGGCGGACCGCCTCCACCAAGCGGTCTCCTGATCCCAAGCCCCTAAGGAAGAGCAGAGCATGAGCAAGCTGCGCGTGGCGGTCCTCGGTGCCCAGGGCCGTATCGGCTCGGAGGCGGTCAAGGCCGTCGAGGCCGCCGAGGACATGGAACTGGTCGCGGCCCTCGGCCGCGGAGACAAGCTGGAGACCCTCACCGAGGCGGGCGCCCAGGTCGTCGTCGAGCTGACCACCCCCGCCTCCGTGATGGACAACCTCGACTTCTGCGTGCGCCACGGCATCCACGCGGTCGTCGGCACCACCGGCTGGACCGAGGAGCGCCTCGCGCAGCTGCGGACCTGGCTCGCCGCCTCCCCGGAGACCGGCGTCCTCATCGCTCCGAACTTCTCCATCGGCGCGGTCCTCACCATGAGGTTCGCGCAGCTCGCGGCCCCGTACTTCGAATCCGTCGAGGTCGTCGAGCTGCACCACCCGCACAAGGTGGACGCCCCCTCGGGCACCGCCACCCGGACGGCCCAGCTGATCGCCGCCGCCCGGGCCGGAGCCGGCCTCGGCGCCCAGCCGGACGCCACCGCCACCGCCCTGGAGGGCGCGCGTGGCGCCGACGTCGACGGCGTCCGGGTCCACTCCGTACGCCTGGCGGGTCTCCTGGCCCACCAGGAGGTCCTGCTCGGCGGCGAGGGCGAGACCCTCACCGTCCGCCACGACTCCCTGCACCACTCCAGCTTCATGCCGGGCGTCCTCCTGGGCGCCCGCCGCGTGACCAGCGCTCCGGGCCTCACCTTCGGCCTGGAGCACTTCCTGGACCTGGGCTGACGGCCATGGGCGGAAAGATCACGTACGTCTTCCTGGCCACCGTGCTGGTGCTCGTCTTCGGCGTGGTGGCCATGGAGGGCGTCCTGCTGCTCCTCACGGGCGAGCCCGCCGCCATGGGCATGGGCGCGGTCGCGTTCCTGCTGCCCGGGGTCGGCGGCTGGTTCCTCTGGAAGAACACCCGGTTCGCCCGCCAGGCGGGCCGCCTCGCCACCGAACTGGAGGCGGAGGGCGGCCTGCCCGTCGACGAACTGAAGCGCACGGAGGGCGGCCGGATCGACCGCGACTCCGCCGACGAGGTCTTCGCCCGGCGCAAGGCCGAGACGGAGGACTCACCGGACGACTGGCGCTGCTGGTTCCGGCTCGCGGTCGCCTATCACGACGCCCGCGACACCCCCCGGGCCCGCAAGGCGATGCAGAAGGCCATCGCCCTCCACGAGGGACGTCCGCTCAGCGTGTGACGGCCGGGGCGACGCCGTACTCGGCGTGCCAGGCCTCGACCGTGTCGGCCGCCCGGTCGAAGGCCTCGACACGGGAGAGGAAGTCGGCGTTGTGGTCGGTGAGCAGCAGCAGCTGCTCACCACCCTGCCGGTCGAGCACCAGCGCCTGTCCCTGGACGGTACGGGGCAGCCCCAGCCAGCGCACCGGCTGCTGCACGGTCCGTACGGACGTCACCTTGGCCCACGGCACGGTGACGGTCCTGAAGAAGGCCACCCGGCGCATTCCCGCGCGGCTCACCCAGGTACCCATGCGGAGCATCCGCAGGGCGGCCAGGATGACGAGCCCGGCGAAGCCGAGGGTGGCGGCCCCTCCGTCGAATCCTCCGGCCGCGGTGATGATCACCGCGGCGAGAAGCACGAACGAGGCGAGCAGCAGCGCGAGCGCCGCCGCCCCGACGCGCCAGGAGCCCGGCCGGTACGGACGGCGCCACTGGTCGTGGTCGTCGAACGGCAGGGCGACGTGGTCGGTCGTGTCAAAAGCACGGTCGGCCGTCAGAAAGGGCAGGGGCACGACAGGTCCTCACTCACAGGCACGCTCGAAGGGGCAGTGCCCGGTGAGGCTACCTCAGCGGTTGTCGGAGGCCTCGGACTGCTGTTGACGAGCGGCCGAGTCACCCGACTGGAGGGACGGCATCCCGAGGATCAGCGACCCCACGAGGCCGGCCACGACGGTCAGCCCGATCAGGGTACGGCCCATGATCTGCGCGGCGCCGGGGCGCTCCCGTGGCGGTGGAGTGACGTTACTGCGGAAATGGTCGGCCTCCGCGACGAACGCGAACGGTACGGCCTCTTTCCGGCGGAACATCAGAGCCACTCTCCTCGGTCGTATGGGTGCTTCACAGGTACAGACGACGGAACAGGTGCTTTGGTGCCGTATTTCACCAAAGCGGCCGAATCTCATCCTCCGGTAGGACGTCGTTAGAGTGGGCGACTGCAACAGCCGACTGGAAGGACCGCTGGTGAGCGACAGCCCCACCGAGAACGTGAAGATCGACTTCCGGAGCGATGTCACCGTTGACCTGGTCAAGAGCGCGGCGGGCGACTCCGACGTCCTCTGGGCGGCCCGGGTGTCCACGGCGGGCGAGCAGTCGCTCGAAGAGCTCCAGAAGGACCCGGAGCGCTCGAAGGGCCTCATCAACTACCTGATGCGGGACCGCCACGGCAGCCCCTTCGAGCACAACTCGATGACCTTCTTCATCAGCGCCCCGATCTTCGTCTTCCGCGAGTTCATGCGGCACCGCGTCGGCTGGTCGTACAACGAGGAATCGGGCCGCTACAGGGAGCTGGAGCCGGTCTTCTACGTTCCCGACGCCTCCCGCAAGCTCGTGCAGGAGGGCCGCCCCGGGAAGTACGTCTTCGTCGAGGGCACCCAGGAGCAGCACGACCTGACGAGCCGCACGATGGAGGACTCCTACCGGACGGCCTACGCCGCCTACCAGGAAATGCTGGCGGCCGGCGTCGCCCGCGAGGTCGCCCGCTCGGTCCTCCCCGTCGGCCTCTTCTCCTCGATGTACGCCACGTGCAACGCGCGCTCGCTGATGCACTTCCTGGGCCTGCGCACCCAGCACGAGCTGGCCGCGGTCCCGTCCTTCCCGCAGCGGGAGATCGAAATGGTCGGCGAGAAGATGGAGGAGCACTGGGCCCGGCTGATGCCACTGACCCACGCCGCCTTCAACAAGAACGGCCGCGTCGCCCCGTAGGGCACACATGTCCGAACCTCCGACGCGAAGTGTCCGTATTGCGGCGTTTCACGAAGTTCATCTAGGCTGATCAAACGGACCCGGCGCTGCCTGAACCCCCGAGCAGGCAGCGCCGGGCTCCTCTTCTCCTGTGCCCCTAAGGGACACCCGGCGCTGAGCAGCGAGTAGCGTGTTACCCATGGCTCCGACCTCCACTCCGCAGACCCCCTTCGGGCGGGTCCTCACCGCCATGGTCACGCCCTTCACGGCGGACGGCGCACTCGACCTCGACGGTGCCCAGCGACTGGCCACCCACCTGGTGGACGCAGGTAACGACGGCCTCGTCGTCAACGGCACCACCGGCGAGTCCCCCACCACCAGCGACACGGAGAAATCGGAGCTGGTACGGGCGGTACTGGAGGCGGTCGGCGACCGCGCCCACATCGTGGCCGGTATCGGCACCAACGACACCCACCACTCCATCGAGCTGGCCCGCACCGCCGAGCGTGACGGCGCCCACGGCCTGCTCGCCGTGACCCCGTACTACAACAAGCCCCCGCAGGAGGGCCTGTACCGGCACTTCTCGGCCATCGCCGACGCCACCGAGCTCCCGGTGATGCTCTACGACATCCCCGGCCGCAGCGGCGTCCCGATCGACACCGAGACGATCGTCCGGCTCGCGGAGCACCCGCGGATCGTCGCCAACAAGGACGCCAAGGGTGACCTCGGCCGCGCCAGCTGGGCCATCGCCCGCTCCGGCCTCGCCTGGTACTCCGGCGACGACATGCTCAACCTGCCCCTGCTCTCCGTCGGCGCCTGCGGCTTCGTCTCCGTCGTGGGCCACCTCGTCACCCCGGAACTCCGCGCCCTCCTCGAAGCCCACCAGGGCGGCGAGGTCCAGAAGGCCACCGAGATCCACCAGAAGCTGCTGCCGGTCTACACCGGCATGTTCCGCACCCAGGGCGTCATGACCACCAAGGCCGCCCTCGCTCTCCAGGGTCTCCCGGCCGGCCCGCTGCGCCTGCCGCTCGTGGAGCTCTCCCCGCAGGAGACCGAGCAGCTCAAGGTCGACCTGGCCGCCGGCGGGGTAGAACTCTGACAACGGACTTCACAACTGAACACTGACAACAGCAAGTGCACGAATGTCATGCGCGCCACGTGCCAAGGGGTACGTGGCGCGCGTGGTGAGGAGAGTCTTTTGAGTCATCCGCATCCTGAACTCGGTGCCCCGCCGAAGCTCCCGAAGGGCGCCCTGCGCGTCATCCCGCTCGGCGGGCTCGGAGAGATCGGCCGGAACATGACGGTCTTCGAGTTCGACGGCCGTCTGCTCATCGTCGACTGCGGCGTCCTCTTCCCCGAAGAGGAGCAGCCGGGTGTCGACCTGATCCTCCCGGACTTCAGCATCATCCGGGACCGCCTCGACGACATCGAAGGCATCGTGCTCACGCACGGCCACGAGGACCACATCGGTGCCGTCCCCTACCTGCTCCGGCTCAAGCCGGACATCCCGCTCATCGGCTCCAAGCTGACCCTCGCCCTGATCGAGGCCAAGCTCCAGGAGCACCGCATCCGCCCCTACACCCTCGAGGTGAAGGAAGGCGACCGGGAGGTCCTGGGTTCGTTCGACTGCGAGTTCATCGCGGTCAACCACTCCATCCCGGACGCCCTCGCGGTCGCCATCCGCACCCCCGCGGGCATGGCCGTCGCCACCGGCGACTTCAAGATGGACCAGCTCCCGCTGGACGGCCGCCTCACCGACCTGCACGCGTTCGCGCGTCTGAGCGAGGAAGGCATCGACCTTCTCCTCTCGGACTCCACGAACGCCGAGGTCCCGGGCTTCGTCCCGCCGGAGAAGGACATCTCCAACGTCCTGCGCACGGTCTTCGCGAACGCCCAGAAGCGGATCATCGTGGCGAGCTTCGCCAGCCACGTGCACCGCATCCAGCAGATCCTCGACGCCGCCCACGAGTACGGCCGCCGGGTCGCCTTCGTCGGCCGCTCGATGGTCCGCAACATGGGCATCGCCCGCGACCTGGGCTACCTGCGCGTGCCGGCCGGCCTCGTCGTGGACGTGAAGACCCTCGACGACCTGCCGGACGACGAGGTCGTGCTGGTCTGCACGGGCTCCCAGGGCGAGCCGATGGCGGCCCTGTCCCGCATGGCCAACCGGGACCACCAGATCCGCATCGTCCCCGGCGACACGGTCATCCTGGCCTCGTCCCTCATCCCGGGCAACGAGAACGCGGTCTACCGCGTGATCAACGGTCTGACCCGCTGGGGCGCGAACGTCGTCCACAAGGGGAACGCCAAGGTCCACGTCTCGGGCCACGCCTCGGCCGGCGAGCTGCTGTACTTCTACAACATCTGCCGCCCGAAGAACCTCATGCCGGTCCACGGCGAATGGCGCCACCTGCGCGCCAACGCCGAGCTCGGCGCCATGACGGGCATCCCGAAGGACCACATCGTCATCGCCGAGGACGGTGTCGTCGTCGACCTGGTCGACGGCCGCGCCCGGATCACCGGCAAGGTCCAGGCGGGTTACGTGTACGTCGACGGCCTCTCGGTCGGCGACGTCACGGAGGTCCACCTCAAGGACCGCCGCATCCTCGGCGAAGAGGGCATCATCTCGGTCTTCGTGGTGGTGGACTCCTCGACCGGCAAGATCGTCAGCGGGCCGAACATCCACGCCCGTGGCTCCGGCATCGAGGACGCGGCGTTCGACGCCGTCGTCCCGAAGGTCGACCAGGCCCTGAACCGGTCGGCGCAGGACGGCGTGCTCGAACCGCACCAGCTCCAGCAGCTGATCCGCCGCACCGTCGGCAAGTGGGTCTCGGACACCTACCGCCGGCGCCCGATGATCCTCCCGGTCGTCGTAGAGGTCTGACCAGCGCAACTCCGGAGCGGGGCCCCTCGATTTGCATCGGGGCGCCCCGCTCCAGTACGTTTACGGCTCCGCCAGAACGGGAAGCCCCGGCGCCGACGTGCGCCCGGACGGCCGACCGGGAGGCGGAAAGACTAAGTCAGAACTTCTGATAAAGTCTGAAAGCGCCGAAAGGGCCCGGAGCGAAAGCGAATGGGACCGGAAAGCACCGAGGAAATCGGATCGGAAAGATCTGATATAGTCGGAAACGCAGGAAAACGAAGTACCGAAGGGAAGCCCGGAGGAAAGCCCGAGAGGGTGAGTACAAAGGAAGCGTCCGTTCCTTGAGAACTCAACAGCGTGCCAAAAATCAACGCCAGATTA
>NZ_JNZP01000039.1 GCF_000725545.1 Streptomyces exfoliatus
CCGGGGCTGGTCTCCTGCTGGCGGCGGCGGTGACGCTGTTCTGGGGGGCCCGCGGGTCCGGAAGCCTTTCCTGCGGATCATCCGATCGTTGGTTGATGAGCGTCCTTGACTCAGCAGCCGTGGCGGCAGGCCGGCGGCCTTCGACTGCGAGGCCTACAGGAACGGAGCACCGTCGAGCGCTGAGTCGACCCGCTCAGGCAATGGCGTGGCCGGGCCACTGGATACGACAGTCCGAAAGAAGCCGTCTGGCTTTGGCCGCGCAGGTTCGCCGGGTCGTTCAGGCAGCGGCGGCGAGGGGGCGTCCGCCCCAGCGGATGCCCCCTCGCCGCGGATGCGGGCGCGTACCTTGCGTTCGGCGGCCAGGACGTCGCGGTGGTGGGTTGGCGTTGCGCCAGCGCAGGTAGGCGTGCAGGGCCCGGGTCTGCACGGTGTGGTTGGGGTGATCGCCTGCAGCGGGAACGACCAGGTCGCCGGTGGTGGCGGCAGGCCTGGACCAACTGGGCGATCACCGGAACGCGGTTCCCGCCGGCCGAGGTCGACATGGCTCATTGGAAGAAGATCGCGGGCGGTCTGACGGGGATCTCGGCGGGGTCGCGGTCCAACGTGTGGGGCGTGAACGCGGACGCGAGGATCTACCGGTTCACCAACGACGACGCCACCCTCTGGCACAACGTCCCCGGCGGCCTCACCGACATCAGCGCAGCGGCCGACGGCACCGTCTGGGGCGTCAACGCCAACGCCGAGATCTACCGCTACACCGGCGACCAGCCCTAACCGAGTAAGCCTGCGCCCCGCCGCCCGATGACGGCGGGGCGTTCCTGGCTACTGCTCCCCCAGCCCGGACAGCTGAAGCCCCGATTCCCGGCAATGGAACAGCGAGGACCGAGGCGGTGCGTCTGCCCCGGTCCTCGCCGTGTGAACTCAGGCGAGGCTGGCGTTCTCCGCCTGGGGGCCCTTCTGACCCTGGGTGACGTCGAACGTCACCTTCTGGCCCTCGAAACGGCGGCCGCCGCACGCCGCGGTCGCGGTATTGAGGGGGTGTGGGGTTAGCTCGACTGACAGACCCATCGGCGCGAGGTCGCCGGTCTGCAGCAGGACCTCCGTCGAGCGTTGACCGCTATACCCCAAGGCCGGCAACAACTCTGTCCGGCCGGCACGTCGGGGATGTACCGGCCGGACAGACGAGGTCAGGCGAGGGCGAGGAAGAGTTTTTCCAGCTCTTCCTGCGTCATGGGAGGGGCGTCGGAGCCTTCGGCGAGGCACTGACGCATTCCGCTCGCCACGATCTTGAACCCGGCCCGGTCCAGGGCCCGGGACACAGCGGCCAGCTGGGTCACGACGTCCTTGCAGTCGCGGCCGGACTCGACCATCGTGATCACTGCGGCCAGCTGTCCCTGCGCCCGCCGCAGACGGTTCAGGACGGGCCGTACCGATTCTTCGTCCACCTGCACGAGATCCTCCTTCGCTCCCTGACAAGAATACCCCAAGGGGTATAAATCAGGACTTTGCTGGGATGTGCTCGTGCCCCTCCACCGGTGTGGGGTGCCTGAGACCCGAGGCGGCCGCATGTCGGCGTGGTGGGCGTTGGGCCCGCCGCAGCCGGGCGGCGATCGCGGCGGCCACGGCGACCGTGAGCCCCGCCCAGGTGGCCGGGTGGGCCCATAGGGCGGTGTCGAGCTGCTGCGCGAGGACGAAGACGCCCATGACGACGACGAACCAGCCGAACGCCTTGCGTAGCGTGTCCTGGGGGATGCGACCCGCGACCCGTCCGCCGACCAGGCTGCCGACCACCGCGGCGGCCGTCACGGTCAGGGCGAGCCGCCAGTCGATCTCGATGCCCGACAGGTGCCCGGCGAGTCCGGCGAAGGACTTCATCGCGATGACGAGGAGCGACGTGCCGACCGCGACACCCATCGGGAGCCCGCCGAGGATGACCAGGGCGGGGACGACGAGGAATCCGCCGCCGGAACCGACCAGGCCTGTCACCGCACCGACCACGAGACCTTCCACCGCGATGTACTTCAGGGGCAGATCACCATGCGCGAGCCGCGCCTTCTTGCGGCCGTCACGGGGCTTGCGGAGCATCGCGACCGCGGTCGCCAGCATCATCAGCGCGAAGGCGACGAGCAGAGCGGTGCCTGGGATGTATTCGGCGAGCCGGCCGCCGCCGTAGGCGCCGACCATGCTGAAGGCTCCGAAGAGCAGTCCGGTCCGCCAACGCACCCGCCTGGCCCGTGCGTGCGGGATCAGAGCGGCGAGGCTGGTGACGCCGACCACGAACAGTGAGGTGGCGATGGCCTCCTTGGTGCCCTGCCCGGCGAGGTAGACCAGGATCGGGACGGTCAGGATCGAGCCGCCGCCGCCGAGGATGCCGAGGCTGACGCCGACGAGCAGGGAGGCGGCCACCACCAGGGCGGTCACGGCGTGCTCCGCAGCTCCGTGATCACCGTGCGGATGTCGGTGCGCGGCCCGCGGTTGTACGGCAGTTTCGACAGCAGGACGCCCATGGCACACGAGTTGCTGACGGCGGCGTAGGTCAGGCCGGCGCCGATCGCTGTGCCGATCAGGTGCGCACCGGGGACGAAGATTCCGACGAGGCCGGTGGCAAGGACGAGCGAGCCTGCCACGAGCCGTACCTGGCGCTCCATGTCCCACCGCTCGGGGCCACGGTTGAGGGGTGCGTCGGCGGTCTCCCAGGCGACGATGCCGCCCTCCAGGACGCGGAGGTTGGGCAGTCCTGCGTCGGCCAGGGCCTTCTCGGCCTGCGCGGCGCGCTGCCCGGAGCGGCACACCAGCACGACGTCCTCGTCCAGGTGGGTCAGGAGCTCGGCCCGGTGCTCACGCAGGGTGTCCAGGGGGACGTTGTACGAGCCGGGGATGTGCGCGGTACGGAACTCGCCGGGCGTTCGGACGTCGAGCAGGCGGGGAGCCCTTCCTTCCTGGACGAGCCGGTGCAGGACGGTGGGGGCGAGGGAGGAGGCGGGCGCAGGGGTGGTGCTCATGAGGTTCCTTCGAGTGACCGCACATATACCCCGGGGGGTATATGTGGGAGCTGGTGGGGTCCGGGTGGGTTGCGGGCCCCTGGAGGTGGTCGGGGCTGCGTCGCTCAGGCGTTCGCGGGCTCGGCCGACAGGGCCCAGGCGGCGTATCCGCCGAGGATGTCGGAGATGTCGGTGAAGCCGCGGTGGCGCAGGAGGCTCGCCGCGATGGAGGAGCGGTGCCCGCCGGCGCAGTGCAGGACGAGGGGCTGGTCGGCGGGCAGCTCGCCGCTGCGTGCGGGCAGTTCGCTCAGCGGGATGTGCAGGGCGGTCTCGATGAAGCCGTTCGCCTCGCGCTCGCCGCAGGTGCGGACGTCCACGACGACGGGAGGGTTGTCCCCGGCGAGGACGGTACGCAGGTGCGCGGCGGTCACACGGCTCGCCGGAGTGACGTCGGCGGCCAGCGCCTCCAGGGCGTCCTCGGGGTTGCGCAGGTATCCCGCGGCATGGTCGAAGCCGATCCGGGCGAGGCGGGTGACGACCTCCTCCTCCCGGTTCTGCGGCGCCATGACGAGCAGTTCGCCGGCCGGGTCGAGCACGGTGCCGGCCTGCTCGGCGAACCGTCCGTCGGCGGGGATGTTCACCGCGCCGCGCAGGTGTCCGGCGGCGAACTCCTGCGGATCGCGGGCGTCCACGACGACCGCTCCTGCGGTGCGCAGCTCGGTGAACTCTGCGAGCGTCAGCGGCCGGGGGGCCGCCGAGGCGTCGTAGCGGGCGCGGTCCTTGCGGTTCAGCTCGGCGTCGTAGGCGAAGTAGCCGGGCGCGGCCGCCTGGCCGGCGGTGACGAGCGCGACGAACTCCTCTCGGTCCATGGGCGCGCAGGCGTAGTTGGTCGCGCGCTGCTCTCCGATGGTGGACTGCTTCTCGGTCGACAGGTTCTTGCCGCATGCCGACCCTGCGCCGTGCGCGGGGAAGACGCGGACGGCGTCGGGGAGGCCCATCAGCTTGTTCTGGACGCTGTCGTGGAGCATGACGCCGAGCTCCTCGGCGGTGACGCCGACGGAGGCGAGCAGGTCGGGGCGGCCGACATCGCCGATGAACAGCGCGTCACCGGTGAGGACGCCGTACGGGACGGTGTCGTCGGCATGTTCGTAGACGAGGACGCTGATCGACTCGGGCGTGTGCCCGGGGGTCTCCATGATCTGCAGGGTGACGTCACCGAGGAGGATCCGCTCGTTCTCGGCGAGCAGGCGGATGGGGTACTCGGTCTCGGCCCGGCGGCCGTAGCCGATCCACGCGCCGGTCTCGTCCGCCATCTCCAGGTGTCCGGCGACGAAGTCTGCGTGGAAGTGGGTGTTGATCACGCCGACCACCGTCAGGCCGTGCGCGGCGGCGTCGGCCAGGTACTCGGAGACGTCCCGCCGAGGATCCACGACCACCGCTTGGCCGGTGTTCTCGTCGGCGATCATGTACGACGCCTGGGAGAGGCAGTCGAGGTAGTACTGGGTGAAGAACACGGCAATCCCTTCATGAGGAACGCGCACCCCGAAGTGGGTGCGAGAGTGCTGAGCTGTGGGGCGGTTGCCCGCCCGTCATGGCGGATCCGGCGCCTTCGGGGGCGGGGTTCAGGTGGCGTGAGCGGCCCTGCCGCGTACGAGCGGTCGGCCGGTGCCGGCCCAGCTCGCGGTGCCGCCCGCGACGGACACGGCATCCACACCGAGAGCCGCGAGGTGTTCGGCGGCCCACGCGCTCCGGTTGCCGCTCGCGCAGATCACGTAGACCGGACGGTCCCCTGGCAGCTCGCCAAGTACGGCTCCAAGCGCTGACAGCGGAGTGCTGAGCGCTCCCGGTACATGGCCGGCTGTGTATTCGTCGGATTCACGGACGTCGATGACGAACGCGCCGTCGACGAGATCGGCCGCGAAGGCGTCCACGCCTACTTCACGCATCGAGGTACCCCTTGTTCAATACCCCCCTAGGTATTTACGTACTCGACGGTAAGCCAGCCTCACGGCGAAGTCAAATACCCCCCTGGGTATCCTGAATCGCAGAGGCATCAGAGCAGGGCCGCTCGAAGCAAGATACGGGTGGGGGTATTGTGAAGTGCAGGTATGAGGTTGCCGGAGTCGCTCAAGGCCGATACCGCACAGAAGAAGGAAGGCCTTGCGCAGGTCTGCGGCCGGTCCACCTCGCCAGCCCCTCCGTGCTTGGCCGGTGCCTTCCCCACCTCGTCAAGGCACGAAGGACATCCGCCCGTGAACACCACGCCTACGGCCACCATGCCGACCGACGCCGCGGCACGTCCTGTCCGGCTCGGCCTGCGGGAGAACTGGCTTCAGTTCTCCCTGCTCGTTCTCGTCAACGTCGCCGTGGGCGGCCTGGTCGGCCTGGAACGAACCACCGTGCCACTGATCGGCACCGACACCTTCGGCCTGACGAGCGACCTGGCCGTCTTCTCCTTCATCATCGCCTTCGGCCTCACCAAAGCCCTCACAAACCTCGCAGCCGGAACGCTGACGGCCCGCTTCCGCCGCAAGCAGCTCCTCGTCGCCGGCTGGTTGATCGGAATCCCCGTACCCTTCGCCCTCGCCTGGGCACCGTCCTGGGGATGGATCGTCGCCGCGAACGTCCTGCTCGGCCTCAACCAGGGGCTGACCTGGTCGATGACCGTCAACATGAAGATCGACCTTGTCGGCCCCACCCGCAGAGGCCTGGCCACCGGGCTGAACGAGGCCGCCGGCTACACCGCTGTCGGTGTCACCGCCCTGCTCACCGGCTACCTCGCCACCTCCTACGGCCTACGCCCCGCCCCGGAACTCATCGGCGTCGTCTTCGTCGCCGCCGGCCTCGCCCTGACCCTCGCCGTACGAGACACCGCCGCACACGTAGCCCTCGAACTCGCCCAGCACACCAAGCCCCTGCCCAGCGGCGAGCGCACGGGACTGACCGCCACGTTCGCCCGCACCTCCTGGCACAACCGTTCCCTGCGCGGCGCCAGCCAAGCCGGACTGGTCAACAACCTCAACGACGGTCTGACCTGGGGCGTCTTCCCTCTGCTGTTCACCGACCACGGCCTGGGGTTGGCCGCCGTCGGCCTCATCAAAGGCCTCTACCCCATCTTGTGGGGCATCGGCCAGATACCCAGCGGACTCCTCGCCGACCGCATCGGCCGCAAAGCCCTCATCGTCACCGGCATGCTCGTCCAAGCCACCGGGCTCGTCCTCGCCCTCACCCTGCTGAACCACCCCCTCCTGGCGGGCATCCTGTCCGCCATCGCCCTCGGACTCGGCACCGCCATGGTCTACCCCGCCCTCATCGCCTCCGTCTCCGACCACGCCCACCCTGCGTGGCGCGCCAACGCCCTGGGCACCTACCGCTTCTGGCGCGACATCGGCTACGCCGCAGGAGCCCTCATCGCCGGCATCCTCGCTGATCTCCTCGGCCTGAACGCCACCGTCATCGCAGCCGCCGCCCTCACCGCCGCCTCAGGGCTCCTCGCCGCCCGCTGGATCACCGACACCACAAAGCACTGACGGCCCGCGCCCAGCCGATACAGGGGTACGGTCGGTCCTCGACCTCAGCCGTCTGGGGTCGAGGATGGGCGCTCGGCATCGGATGCACTGCCGACGTATCCGCCCAACCCGCCCTGTGGTTGCGGAGATGAACTGGCGAAGGCCGGTACCGCCCGCATGCGGTCGCTCGGCCTCGTCACTCTCTTTCTCATGACTGTCAGGTCTGCGGTCATGGCATGGGAGCTGCGGCGCCGCGGCAGTCGGCACTCTGAGCGACCAGAGGTGCGCCTTGATGGATTCCTGGGGGTCTGGCACGCGCCCATGCCCCCAGGAATCCGCCTGTCCAGGAAGACGACGTTTGACGGCCTTGGCCCTTCGTCCGGTCCTAGCCTCTACGGGACCAGGTCGGGCAGGCTCGCGGAAGCGAGAACGCCGGCCCGATCGATGGCGATGCGTCCGTCCTTGAGCACGGCGTGCACATGGGCGGGGTCGGCGAGGGCGTCGATGTCGTCCAGCGGGTTCGTGCCGCAGATGACGAGGTCGGCGGCTTTGCCGGCGACCAGGCTGCCGGTGGTGTCACCCACGCCGCACAGATCGGCGGCGTCGGAGGTGGCCGCTCGGATGGCCTGGAGCGGCGTCATGCCGCCGATGCGGACGAGGAGTCCCAGCTCCCTGAGATTCTGCCCGTGGGGGGGCGATCAGGCCCGCATCGGTTCCCATCGCGACACGGATTCCGGCTGCCACGGAACGGGCCACGGACTCCTGGGCGACCCAGTGCCAGTGCACGGCCTTCGCATGTACGAACGCCACACTGCCACCCGACCACCTTGACCAAAGACATAGGGGGCCCCGGGGGGATACGGCAGCCGAGCCACACACCATGGCGCCCCGGACCATGACGACCGGGGCGCCGCCGCCGTGTGCTCGGCTGTCCGGCCTGCTCCAACGACCACCCGCGCACGCCCGTCACCGCCCGGACACCCGTGGGCACATGATCGAATTCCACGCGCCAACCCACCGGGCGTCATGCCGCTGAGGCCGGGTGGAGGTTCCACCATCCCGGCGTCTGCGGCAGGGTCGTTGGGTCACGCGGGCGACTGGCGGCCGGGCAGGGCGTGCGCGAGGAGGAACTCGGTCGCTCCCGCGATGGCCTCGGCGTAGGTGCTGTGGACGGGTTCGGACTCCTTGTCCCGCTGGTCTGCGGCGGTGGCGGTGTACCACCAGGCGTCGGCGTCGGCATCGTGGTGCACGACGGCCGTACCACCTGCGTAGTGGAGCGGAATGGACTCGCTGGTGGATTTCTTGACTACGGCGTGGGGCCACTTCAGACGGGCGGACTGACGCTTGATGCCCCCCCAGGCGGCGCCGAGCTGGGCGTAGTTCGCTCCGCTGCGGCCGGCGACGGTGGCGGCGCTCTCCGCCAGTCGGTCGACGGACTGCTTGGCTTCGTACAGAGCCCGCAGAAGTGCCAGCTGCACATCGGGCGCTGCCATGAGCACGGGGTCGAGGGGCTTGCCGGCGGCGCGGTAGGCCAGCGCCCGGGTCGAGACCCGCTCAGCCAGGGCGCGGACAGCGTCGTGGACTCTCTCGTCCATGGTGAACGCGTCGTCCGTGGTGGGCTCGCTCCACGGGGGCTCCACCAGGGTCGTGACGGTGGTCCAGAAGTTCTCGTCGTTCTTGTCGGGAGTCGGGATCCCAGCCACATCACTCATGCGACAAGCCTACCTGTCGGATGAGTGATGCGACAGGAAAATCTGTCGCCAGTGCCCTTGCGATCGGTTTCCTTGAACCCCGCAGGGCATGGCCCCGGTACGTCAGAAACCCGTCACGGGATGATTCAAGAGGGCTGGCTCTGGCTACTCACTGCTGGATGCCGGCCACGAGAGCGCTGACGCGGATCTCGTACCCGCGGCGGGCCTTGCCCTGCGCCCTCCCCCGGCCGTCCGAAGCCCGAACTGTGCGGAGGCACTGCTGTCTACGAACGAAGGCGGCGACGGCCTGGTGCTCGCGTGAGCGACCGGGCCGTGGTGGTTCGCAGCGCCCACCGGCCCGGACCGTGATCCCGCGCAGTTCGCGGGCGCCAGCGTCGTGGGGGGTGAAGAGCCGCTGCGCGTACGCCGGGGCAGGTGCAGGTGAGGCGGCGGAACCGCCCGTCGTCGGTGGTACCCACCGGTGCGATGCAGCCGAACCGGGCGCGTCTCGACGGTGATGCCGCCGGTGGCCGCCGCCTCCCTCATGACCGCCACGCTCGGCCTCCTCACGGCCGGGCTCGGCACGGGCACGCTGTCCTGGCCGGCGCTGCCGGTCGCATGGCTGGTGATCGGGGCGGCGACCTCGGCCGCCGGACCGGGGGTCGGCAGGACAGCACCCACAACAACGGGACCCGCCCAGGCCACGGCAGGGGCCCGGCCAGGGAGAAGCCCTCCACGCGAGCCCCAGGGGCGGTGCGCCACCGACGCCGACCGGAGTGCACCCCGACCACCGTCGCCGCCCTCACGGCGTCCGGAGCCGCATCAGCTACGCGGCCCGCACCGCTGGCTCTCACAACGGTTTGAGTAGCGCTACTCAGGCGCCCAGGGCCGCTCCGCCGCACGATGGAACCGCCGTCGACACGGCGGCACCGATCCACCCAGGAGGAACCAATCATGCGAGACAGCCGCCCCCGCACACTCGTCCGGCTCACGTTCGCCAACCCCTCGCTGGTCTACCTCGGCCTGGTGGCCGCGGCGGCACTCCCCATGGTGTTCGCCTCAGCGACCGCAGACAGCAGCTTCGCGGCCGTCTGGATCCTCCTGATCACTGCGCCCACCAGCATGCTCCTGCTCCTCCCCGACTTCGCGAACGGCGACTCGGGCCTGGCAAGCGGGTACTTCCTCGCGGCGCTGACCCTTTCCGCGCTGTTCCACTCCTTCCTCCTCGGCCTCGCCTACCGGGGGCTCCGGGGAAACCCGGCACAGCAGGCCCGCACCACCACGTGAAAACCCTCCCCCGACTCCACAAAGCGTCATCCTCCACGCGGGTAACAGTGCCTGCCACCTGGACGACGACCGTGAGATGGGACAGCCTGCCCACGGGCACCTCCTCGGCCAGGCGCGCAGCTGGACGGCGGTCCGGCCGATCAGCTCCAGGGTGCCGGGGGTGGCAAGGACGTGTGGGCGTAGACCTTGGGTCCAGGCCTCTGGCGTAGCGCCGCGCGGGGTCGGCGGGGTTGCGCAGTGCGTGCCGCAGGGCGAGGTACTACGCAGCCGCCCCTTGGATCGGCTGGTTGAGGTTGTGATCCACTGCGCTCATGAGCTTGTCAGTGGATGTCTTTGTGGTTGGTGCGGACGGTAAGAGGCAGGTGCAGGACGTTCCGGACGGGGACTCGGACTCCGCAGGCTTCGAGAGCTGGCGCAATCGTGTATGGGGGTCGGAAGTGGTGCGCTCGCTCGGAGCCGTCTTCTTGCCGGCCCTGGTGGAAGCGGACCTTCAGGTCGAGCCCGCGCAGGTCCCGGCGTTCCTGCGTGAGTGCCTCCTGCTCCGCGAAAACCTGGCGAGGATCGTCGCGGAGACGGAACCTGTGCGATCAGTCGAGGAGCACAGGGGCGCGATCTCCGCGCGATTGGCCATCATCGAGGACGCCGCCAGGCGAGCGAGCGCGGTGGGAGGCGGAATCCTCATCTGGTGACAGGCCCGCAGATTCCGCGCGGTTGATCCCGTCGGCAGCTTGTTCCCGCGGCCGAACGCCGACTCCCGGTCCAGAAGGGCCCCCGGGCAGATCCGCGCAACCTCCGCCAGCAGGACGACGTCCAGAAGTCGACGCGACCCAGCTGACTGGGGGCGTTCGGCGTCGGGAGCAGAGTGCCGAGCAGCAGGTCTCACCGCATCAGCAACTGTCCCTTTACATCCGTACGGGGCTGGGGACACCGACGCCCGCGACGCCTTCATCATCGCTGACCAGGCCCGCATCCGCCGCGACGTGAGCATGCTCCGCCCCGGCGACGACATCGCCCTCGACCTGCGGCTCCTCACGTCCTGCAGGAGCTGGGTGCCTACGTCGGCGAAGTGCTCGTCCGGCAGGCGCGATTCCGCTGGGTCGACTTCGACGGCATGACGTCCGAACTGCTCCGGCTGCCCGTCGGCGTCCGTACGCCCGACGGACGGGCGTGGAACCCGCTCGGCAAGGTGGCCAACCGCTTCGAACTGGGCTCCGACGAATCCGCCTACGGGCTCTTCCTCCTGGTCCCGCGCCGCCCGAAGGACCTGCCGCTGCCGCGGGGGACGGCCGACAGCCTGCGACTGACGGCGGTGTAGGGACGTCGGAACCGGTGTGCGGACCCGGCCGGTTCAGGCCGGGCCCGCCGGTTCAGGCCGGTTCAGGCCCTCGCGTCGTCGGGCGCGCGGCGCGCGGCGAGAGCGGTCTGGAGGCGGCCGAGGGCCGGTTGCAGGGTGAGCGTGCCAGCGAGGGCCACGGCGAAGGCCGGGCCGGTGCCCAGGGGTTCGATCAGGACCGCGGCGAGGAAGCAGAAGGCGGCGAAACCCCACAGGCCCCGGAGGATGCCGCGCAGGGTGGCCGCGGCGGCGGCCGTTCCGCCCTGGGCGAGCGCGAAGGTGGCGACGACGCTCGTGCCGATGGGGAAGGGAGCGAGCACGCCCGTCAGGTCGGGGCCGAGCTGTGCGGCCGCCGTGGTGAGCGCCGTGACCAGGGCGGCTGTCGCCGCGGCGCGGGCCGGGAGGTCCCACCACGGGAGCGGGGCGGAGGGCCGGATCGGCGCGTCGGCCGGTGCGGTGCGGGTCAGGGCCCAGGTGCCGCAGGCCGTCGCGGCGAGTGACAGGCACAGGGCGCCGACCGGCGGCACGGACAGTGGGGCGAGTGCGAGGTCGGCGACCAGGCACACCGCCCAGGCCAGTACGAGGGTGACCGCCCAGTGGCCGGTCCGCGGCATGCGCGACAGCGCGGCGAAGACGACGGTGAACAGGGCGAGGGAGACGAGTCCGAGCAGCGAGGCGCCGGCGGCCCGCGCGGCGAATTCCGGGCCGTGTTCCAGGCCGGTGATGAGGAGGATCGGTCCTGCCACGATCGGCAGTGTGACCAGGGTGCCCGCCACGGTCGGCCCCCAGCGTCGTCCGGCCAGCGAGGAGGCGACCACGAGGGCGGGGGCCAGGAGCAGCTTCAGTATCAGTATCGACACCGGCGTCATCCTGGCACATGCGTACTGGCCCCCTGTGGGCCGGTGTCCGCCCCGGGCAGGGGCCACGGCGGCGATCTCAGTGGTGGGCGAAACGGTTACCGGCAGCATGACGGGTGAGGATCAGGGCTTGGGTCGTGAGGGCCGACAGGGGTGGACGCAGCTGCACGTCGCGGCGGATGAGCAGGATGCCGCAGCTGTCGGCTCTCTCCTGGCGGTAGGTGTGGAGGTGAACACGCCCGACGGGCAGGGCAATACGCCTTTGTGGCTGGCCGTGTTCACGTATCGAGGCGATGGTGCGGTGTTGTCGCTGCTGGTCAAAGCCGGTGCCGATCCGGACAGGGACAACCTTCATGGTGTGAGCCCCCGGCGTCTTGCCGGCTGGCGTATCGGTTCAGATGTCGCGGAGCAGCTCGGAGAGCTTCCTTCCCCGTAGTGCAATTTCTGCAGGTCAGGCTGCCTTTGCGGGCGGGGGTTCGTAGAAGGTTCCGTCGCGGAGCATGGCGAAACGGACGTCGGCCCGGTGCCTGGCGAGGCAGAGCAGGGCCTGGGTGTGGTGTTTACCCTGGGCGATCTTCTTGTCGTAGTAGGCCCGCGATGCCGGATCGCCCAGAGCCGCGTGGCCTCGCCGGCCAGATCGTCGTCGAAGCCGACGATCATCTCCAGCTCGGCAATCGTCTCGTCCTCGCCAGCGATCGCCCGCAGCGTGTGCGGCATCGCGCGGGCCGCGTCGGCGATGATGAACGCGTCCTTCGCATCGGTCTTCGCCTCGCCGGGGTAGAGGTCGGCGATCCGCCGCATCGTCAGCCCCGGCAGGTAGGAGACGGGGCAGCCCATGTCCCTCGCGACTGCCAGCGGCAAGGCCCCAATCGAGGCCGGCTGATCCACCACGACCAGCACTGTCCCGTGCTTGGCCTGCAGCTGGGCGAACAGCTCGGGTTCGGCGTCGGGTAGGCGCTTGTCGAACGTCTGGCCCAGCTCGAAGCCCAGGTCATCGAACGACGCCGGACTACGAACTGATCTTGGAGCTGGGATCGCTTACTGCCACCCCGCCGCCGGGCTTGACAGTGAGAACTCCATGGTCGCGGACCGTCACTGTCCATGCTGACCGCTCGTCACTGATCGGCACCAGCAAGCGCCAACCGCCCGCGAACAGGACCCGGAGTGCTCCCTGATCGGAAACGCTGACCTCGGCAACGGCTTGACGCAACAGCTCAGTCGCCTTGCCGAGGTTCGTCTGCGGCCACGCCGAAAGCCCGTATGCCCGCTCGTCCGCCACAAGTTCCGCCCCCGAGCACAGGATCTCGCGGTCCATGGCACAGGCCGAGCTTCTGAACAGCGACTTCACGTTGTCTCACGGCCATGGCGCGCGGTTCAGTCCCACGGCCATGGCATATCGCGATCGGTTGCGCGCCGCCGCGTACCGAGTGTGTCGGCCGCAACAGACGCGACGGCATCGTTGGCCCGCGGGTTTGCTGCGGGCCCCAGCTCGACGGATGTGGACGATGGCCCCGCCTCATGGCTGCATTTCACCAGGCGGGCTTGCTTTTACCGTTCGGGTGAACGAAGACAGCGGACTGCGAATCGGCGAGCCGGGATGGCGTCCTCTACTGGGATGGCATCGAGCTGGGATACGCGGGCGCCCGGGGTGTCAGGGTTGTGGTGCTCAGTTCATGGCTGCTGTGGGCTTGACAGCGTGCGGGGGCAGTTCACTGGAGCCGCGGATCACCAGACGGGTGGGGACCATGATGGTCCGGACGCGGCTGTGGTCGCCGTCCAGGCGGGTGAGAGCGGTCTTGGCCGCTGTCTCACCGATGGTCGCGGGGTCTTGGGTGACAACGGTCAGTGCCGGTTCGAGGGTCTCGGCGAGTGGGAGGTCGTCGAAGGTGATCAGGGCGATGTCTTTGCGGCGTGCACGGGCGAGTTGTGCGATGACGCCGAGGGCCATCATGTTGTTTCCGGCGAAGATGGCGGTGGGCGGATTCGGCAGGCTCAACAGTGCTGTGGTCTCGGAGGCGGCCCCATCCTGGCTGTGGGCGCCGGACACCAGGGTTCGGTCGTAGGGCAGTCCGGCCTCGGCGAGCGCCGAGCGGTAGCCGGCGAGCCGTTCACGCCGGGTGTAGAGCTTGGCGGGAAGGTCTCCGATGAAGCCGATCCGGCTGTGGCCGCGGGCGATGAGGTGGGAGACGCCCTCGTGGACGCCGGTCCGGTTGGAGCTGACCACGCAATCGGCGGACAGTCCGACGCCCGGCCGGTCGAGGAAGACCACCGGCAGCCCTGCCGCGCGCGGTGCCTTGAGGTGACTGTGTTCGGCTCCGAACGCGGGGACGACCATCAGCATGCTGACGCGCCGGGCGAGGAACGTCTGGATCAACGCCGTCTCGCGGTCCGGGTCTTCGGCCGACGAACCCATGAGCAGAGTGAGGCCGCGACTGCGCACGATGTCTTCTATGCCGCTGGCGACGGTTCCGAAGAAGGGGTTGCCCAGGTCCGGTACGACCAGGCCGACCGTGCTGTCGGGACCTCCGACGCGGATGTTGCGGGCCATCAGGTTCGGCTGGAAGCCGAGCTTCGCGACCGCGGCGAGCACGCGCTCGCGGGTCTGCGGAGAACTCGGCCCGTCCTCGTTGAGGACCCGGGACACCGTCTTGGCGCTGACGCCCACTTCCTTGGCGACATCGGCCAGTGTGGGGCGACGGTTCGCGGCCATGTACCACCGTTCCTGTGCGTTCGTCGGGCCCGGCCCGGCCTGGGGCCGGGCCCGCTGTCCTGGCTATGCGGCGATCCTGCGTCCTGCGCGGCGTTGCCCCCGCAGTGACTCAGTGGGTGGACACGCCTGCCGCCTCGGCGGCACCCGCGTCGGCAACGACCGTACCTCCATCGTCGCTCACCCTGAGCGCTCCCGTCATGATGGCGACGACCTCCGCCATCGAATAGTCGGAAGGCTTGATCAGGGCTTCGCGCCGGCCGAGCCGGTGGATGTGGATGCGGTCGGCGATCTCGAAGACATGCGGCATGTTGTGGCTGATCAGGACCACGGGCATGCCCTTGTCGCGGACTCGGCGGATCAGGTCGAGGACCTGGCCCGATTCCTTGACACCCAAGGCGGCGGTCGGCTCGTCCATCACGACGACGCTCTTGGCCCAGGCGACGGACCGCGCGACCGCGACGGCCTGGCGCTGGCCTCCGGACAGGGTCTCCACCGGCTGGGTCAGCGATCGCAGCCCGATCTTGAGGTCGGCCATGTGGGCGGCCGCCTCCTGGCGCATGCGCTTCTTGTCGAGCATGCGCAGCGCGCTGCCGAGGAGGCCCGGCCGGCGCAGCTCGCGTCCGAGGAACATGTTGGAGGCGATGTCCATGGAAGCGGCGACGGCAAGGTCCTGGTAGACGGTCTCGATGCCGTGCTGCCGGGCGCTCTGCGGTCCGGTGAACCTGATGGGCTCGCCGTTCAGCCGGATCTCGCCCTCGTCGGGGGTGATCGCGCCGGTGAGGGCCTTGATCAGGCTCGTCTTGCCGGCGCCGTTGTCGCCGATGACGGCGAGGACCTCTCCGGGCAGCAGGTCGAAGTCGGCGCCGTCGATGGCGGTGACATGACCGTACCGCTTGACCAGGCCGCGTGCCTGGAGCACGGGCGTGACATCGGTAGTGCTCATCGTGCCTTCTTCCGGGAGATCTGGTCGACGGTCACGGCGAGGATGACCAGGACGCCGGTGATCAGGGTCTGGTAGATGGAGGCCACACCCATCAGCTGGAGACCGTTGCGGAACACACCGACGATGAGGACGCCGATGAAGGTGCCGAGGACGGCACCCCGACCGCCGAAGAGGCTGGTGCCGCCGAGGACGACGGCGGTGATGCTGTCGAGGTTGTCGGTCTGTCCGGCCTGCGGGTCACCGACGCCGGTACGGGAGATCAGGAGCAGCGCGGCGATCCCGTAGACGGCTCCGGCCAGGGTGTAAAGGCCGATCGTCAGCCGGGAGGTGCGGATGCCGTTGAGGCGGGCCGCCTCGGGGCTGTTGCCCAGCGCGTACACGTGCCGGCCCCAGGACGTGCTGCTCAGCGCGTAGGCGAAGACCAGGAACAGGGCGATGGTGACGAGCGAGCCGTAGGTGATGTCGGTGTTGCCGAGCGGGAAGGTTTCACCGAGGGCGGTCAGCGGTCCGGGGAGGTTGGTGATCGTCTGTTCGGCGGAGTAGATGTGGGTCAGGGCGAAGGCCACGTTCAGCATGCCGAGGGTGACGATGAACGGGGGGAGCGGGATCAGCTGCACCAGCAGACCGTTGACCAGTCCGAAGCCCGCGCACACGGCCAGGCCGAGGGCGACCGCGACGAGCGGGGGCAGGCCGCCTTCGGCTGCCGTCTTGGCGATGACGATGCTGCCGAACGCCATGACGGCACCGCAGGACAGATCGATGCCGGCGGTGAGGATGATCAGGGTCTGGCCGATGGCCAGTGTGCCCACGACCATGACCTGCTGGACGATCAGCGAGAAGTTGCCGCCGGAGAGGAACTGCTCGGTCGTCAGGGAGAAGAAGACACAGGCCAGCAGCAGGGCGACGAGCGGGCCCGTGGTCGGTGTGGTGAGCAGCCGGCGGACCGTGGTCGGTCCCTTCAGCTGATCGTAGGGCAGGGGTGTGGCAGTCATGATGGTCCTTGCCGGTGGTCGATGATCGGCGGAGCGGGGTTCGTCAGAGGGATGGCGGCGGGCTGTGCGCTGGGGCATGCCGCGAAGGGCCCCCTCCTACAGGTGCGGGCGGCCCGGCCTCGCGGGCGGGGAGACCGGATTCGGGCTGCTCGGCCGCAGGAGCGGTCTGTACGACCGAAGGCACACCCTGATGCCGGGCTCAGCCCCAGCACTTCTCCAGGCCGTAGGCGGTGTCCTTGGAGTCGACCCCCGTCTTTGCCGCGTCGGTGATGAGCGTGACGCCGGTGTCGGTGTAGCCGGATGCCTTCTTGCCGTTCTTGGCGAAGTCGGCGACCGCCTTGACGCCCTGGGACGCCATCTGGAGCGGGTACTGCTGGGAGGTCGCCGCGATCTTGCCCTCCTTGACGGCCTTCGTGCCGGTGCAGCCGCCGTCGACGGACACGACGAGCACCTTCTTCTCCAGGCCCTTGGCCTTGAGCGCGGTGTAGGCGCCCAGCGCGGCCGGCTCGTTGATCGTGTAGACGACGTTGATGTCCGGGGACTTCTGGAGGCAGTTCTCCATCGCCGTCTGGCCCTTGGCCTGGTCGCCGCCGGTGTCCTGCATGCACGCGATGTCGCCCTCCGCGACGCCGAAGCCCTTGAGGAAGCCCTGGTGGCGCTGCACGCCCACCGCGACGCCGGGCGCGAGGTCCAGCGTGGCGATCTTCGCCTCCTTGCCGGCCATGGCCGCCTTGGCGTACTGGCCGATGAGCTCGCCCGCCTTGACGTTGTCGGTGGCGAACAGGGCGTCGGTGGCGTCCTGCGGGTCGGTCGGGCTGTCGAGCGCGATGATCAGGACGCCCTTGGCGCGTGCCTTCTCGAGGGCGGGGACGATCGCCTTGGAGTCGTTGGGCGTGATGAGGATGCCCTTCACCCCGGAGTTGACCATGTTCTCGATGGCGGTGACCTGGCCGGCGTTGTCGCCGTCGAACTTCCCGGCGGCGCTGACGAGTTCGACGCCGTTGTCCTTCGCGGCCTGCTCGGCACCCTCCTTCATCTTCACGAAGAACGGGTTCGTGTCCGTCTTGGTGATCAGTCCGACCTTGACCCCGTCATCACCGGACCCACCCTGCGCGCCGGAGCCGCAGGCCGTCAGGGTCAGCGCCGAGACGGTGGCGAGGGCGGTGAATCCGATGGAGGCGAAGGTGGTGCGGTTTCTGCGAAGCATGACTGATCTCCTGCTGGACGAGGGCGGAACGGCCGTGGATCGAGGTGCTGCAGAGCAAGGGAACTGCTGCTGGCGAACGCACTGGAGCGGTGTCATCGTTGACTGATGTCATCGTTGACACCGCTTGCGGAGGATGATGAACTCCATCACCCGGAAACGTCAATGCCTTCCCGTCGTCACAAATCGGCAACGCTGCCCGCCTGTACCGCCTCACGCCGAGAGCGCCGCCCTCCGTGAGCTTCCTCAAGGCCCCTTGAAAACGCAGCCTTCCCGCGCTGCCCACCTGGAGAGAACGAGCCATGCGCCTGCCTCTGGTCACCGTCCTTGGAGAATGCGTCGCGGACGCCTTCACCGTCCCCGCGTCCATTCCGGGCGAGCTGTCCTTGCGGGTCCTGCCGGGCGGCGGTCCGGCGAACACCGCTGTGGCGCTCGCCCGCCTGGGCACGCCCGCCCGCTTCCTGGCGCGGCTGTCCGACGATGTTTTCGGACGCTTGTTCCGCGGGCACCTGGAAGCCTCGGGCGTCGACCTCACGGCCGCGATACGCGCACCCGAGCCCAGCACGCTGGCCGTCGCCGAACTCGACGCCCAGGGCCGGGCCGCGTACTCCTTCCACGCCCAGGGCACCGCGGACTGGCAGTGGACGGCCGATGAACTCGCCGCCGTGGACCTGACCTCCACGGCCTGCCTGCACTCGGGCTCCCTGGCCCTGGTGCGCGAGCCCGGCGGCACGGTCGTGGAGGACTTCCTCTCCCGCGCCTCCGCCACGGCCACGATCTCCATCGACCCGAACGTCCGGCCGCTGCTCGTGGCACCCGAGGTCTACCGCGAACGTCTGCCGCGCTGGTGCGCGACCGCGGACATCCTCCGCCTGAGCGAGGACGACCTGGAACTTCTGCTGCCCGAGTGCACGATCGAGCGCGCCTGCGACACCTGGCACGCGGCGGGTGTCCCGCTCGTCGTGATCACCCGGGGGGAGCGCGGCGCGGTCGCCTCACTGAACGGCGTGCGCACCGCCGTGCCGGCACCTTCGACCGCTGTGGTCGACACCGTCGGCGCGGGCGACTCCTTCACCGCCGGCTTCCTGCACCATCTCGGCGCCAAGGGGCTCCTCGGCGGGCGGCTGACGGATCTGCGGGTCGACGACGTCTTCGACGCCTGCGGTTTCGCCGCTCGGGTGGCGGCGCTGACCTGCGGGGTCGTCGGTCCGAACCCGCCGTGGGCCAGCCAGTTGCCGCAGCCGTCACCCGCGATCGGGCACAGTGCCGGCTGAACCGGCGGCCTGAACGAACTCGGACGAGGCCATTGACGTACGGCCCGGAGCGCGCACATCATCACTCCGCACTGGGTGTCATCGCTGTCACATGTCATCGATGACACCCGCTTCCGGGCCGTCCCCCACCGCCCGGCACTGCGAATCCCCCGGCGTCGTCCCACCGCAGCGGACGCGGGCACGACGACGCCCACAGCGCAGGAGAAACCATGAGCCGAGCCCCCGCACTCCGCCGTATCCCGCGGCGCCTCGTCGCCACCGCGCTAGCCACATGCGCCCTCACCGTCACCGCCGTCGCCCCACGGGCGGCGGCGGAAGACAGCCGACCGTACACGGAGACGTACCGCCCCCAGTTCCACTTCAGCCCCGCGAAGGAATGGCTGAACGACCCCAACGGACTGGTCTGGTACCAGGGCGAGTACCACCTCTTCTACCAGTACAACCCGAGCGGCAGCACCTGGGGCAACATGTCCTGGGGGCACGCTGTCAGCAAGGACCTGGTGCGCTGGCAGGAGCTGCCGCTCGCCATCCCCCACGACGACCAGGAGATGGTCTTCTCCGGCAGCGCCGTCGTCGACCACAACAACACCACGGGGTTCGGAACCAGCACGAACCCGGCGATGGTGGCCGTCTACACCAGCCACTCCAAGGACAGCGGCAAGCAGGCCCAGTCCCTCGCGTACAGCACCGACCGCGGCCGCACCTGGACCAAGTACGCCGGGAACCCCGTGCTCGACATCGGGTCGAAGGAGTTCCGCGACCCCAAGGTCCAGTGGTACGCACCCACCAAGAGCTGGTTGATGACCGTGTCGCTGTCCACCGAGCACAAGGTCCGGTTCTACTCCTCCAAGGACCTCAAGACCTGGACGCACCTGAGCGACTTCGGCCCCCGGGGGGCGGTGGGCGGCGTCTGGGAATGTCCGGACCTGTTCCCGCTTCCCGTCGACGGCGACCCCCAGCGCACCAAGTGGGCGCTCGTCGTCAACATCAACCCCGGTGGCATCGACGGCGGTTCGGCCGCCCAGTACTTCGTGGGCGACTTCGACGGCACGAAGTTCACGCCCGATGACGACGGCTCCTACACGCCTCCGGCCGGAGTGGTGATGCAGGACTTCGAGGGAGCCGACTACGGCAGCTGGCAGACGACCGGCACCGCTTTCGGCAGCGGACCGATCCATGCACCGGCGCCCGACCCCTCGGGCACGAACGGCTTCGAGGGCAAGGGACTCGTCGACAGCTTCCACGGCAGCGACACCGAGACCGGCACCCTCACCTCCGCGCCCTTCACCGTCAACACCCCGTACCTCAACTTCAAGATCGGTGGCGGCCGTCACCCGTACGTCCCCGGCTCCGTGAGGGGCGACTCCCCCGCACCCGCAGGCAAGATCCTCGCCGACTTCGAGCAGGACACCTACGGCTCCTGGACCACCACCGGCACCGCCTTCGGCACCGGTCCGGCACGCGGCCCCCTCCCCGGACAGCACCCGGTGTCCGGACACACGGGCACCGGCCTGGTGAACACGTTCCTGGGCGGCGACGCAACCACGGGCACCCTCACCTCGCCCGAGTTCACCATCACCGCCAAGCACCTCAACCTCCTCGTCGGCGGAGGCAACCACCCCTCCGGATCCGACGCGCCCACCGCCGTCCGGCTCGTCGTCGACGGCAGGACAGTCCGCAGCGCCACCGGCACCGACTCGGAGTCCCTCAACTGGATCTCCTGGGACCTGAGCGACCTCGCCGGCCGGACCGCGCGCATCGAGGTCGTCGACGAGAACACCGGAGGCTGGGGACACATCCTGCTCGACCAGGTCATGCTGTCCGACACCCCCGCACGGCCCCGCTCGACGGAGACCACGGTCAACCTCCTCATCGACGGCAAGGTCCTCCACAGCGCGACCGGCGCGGACAGCGGAACTCTGGACTGGGCCTCATTCGACCTCCGCGCCCACCAGGGCAAGCAGGCCGTCATCCAGATCGTCGATATGAACACGGCCGGCTGGGGCCACGTCATGGCCGACCACTTCGTCGCCGCCGACCAGCCGGCCCGCTCGAGCCTGCAGCGAGCCGACTGGGTCGACTACGGCAAGGACTACTACGCCGCCGTCTCCTGGGAGGACAGCCCGGACGGCAAGCGCCACATGATCGGCTGGATGAACAACTGGCAGTACGGCAACAACATCCCGACCTCGCCCTGGCGCGGTGCACAGAGCATCCCGCGAGAGATGGCCCTGCGTACGGTCAACGGCCGGATCCGGCTGACCCAGCAGCCCGTGTCCACCGTGGCGTCGCTCCACGGCCCCCTGACCAGCGTGCGCGGCACCAGAATCGCGGAAGGTTCCGTACCGCTGGCAGCGGGACGGGCAGACGGCAAGGCCCTCGACATCAGGGCCACGTTCACCCTCGCCGACGCCACACGCTTCGGGTTCAAGGTGCGCACGGGCCAAGGCCAGGAAACCGTCATCGGCTACGACAGGGAGACCCAGGAGCTGTATGTCGACCGGACGCGTTCAGGAGCAGTGGACTTCCACCGCGACTTCCCCGGCGTCCAGCGCGCACCCTTGACGCCCAAGAACGGCAAGGTCGAACTCCGGATCCTGGTGGACTGGTCCTCGGTCGAGGTATTCGGCGGCCGAGGCGAGGCCGTGATCACGGACCAGATCTTCCCCAGCCCGGACAGCGACGGCATCCAGCTGTTCGCCGAAGGCGGCACCGCCCGCCTGGACAGCGCCAACGTCTGGCAGATGCACCCATACCGCAGCTGACCACCTGCCCAGCCCGCTGACGGTGTGGAGGCGGACACAGGTCCTCAACCGACCGCCTCCACACCGTTCCGCCCTGCCGGCCCCACCGGCAACAGAACGAAAGTCACCACATGAACAAGTCGCTGCTGGCCGAGTTCACCGTGCGCTCCGGAAACGAGGAACACGTCGCCCGGCTGGTCCAGGACTACGCCGCCCGCGTCCGCGAAGAGCCCGGCAACCTCGCCTTCGAGGTGTACACGAAGGAATCCAACCCCTTGGCATACTGGATCTTCGAGGTGTACACGAGCGAGGCCGCATTCCAGGACCACTTGGCGGCCCCCTACAGCCCGCCCTTCAACACCGCGCTGCAACCCCTGATACGGGAGAAGGAATCCCTGCTCACCTTCCTGAGCCCACTCGGCTGACGAATCGACGCCGGCCCCGCCGGTCGTGCACCGCGGGCAGGCGGGTCGGGCGGGGCCTCCCCGAGATCGGCCGGACTGGCCGTTCGAGGCATCGGGCTGTGCCTCTCGGACGGCGCGGTCAGGACACGGTCCACACCGGGACCGGGCTCGGCCAGGCCGGCGAGACGCTGGGTGAAAGTGCCGAACGGCTGAGGGGTGGCACGCGTGCGCAGAGCGTTCCGCTGGCCCTCATCGAGCCCGTCGAGGCTGCTGGACAAGCCCAGGACCTCAAAGGGCGGCATCGGTAGCCGCCACCCCTCGCCGGAAGCGTCGACCTGCTGGCGCAGCTGGTCCGCTGCCTGCGGTGGCATGAGGTCGAGCATGCACATGCCTGCGGCGAACGGGGCGCTGTCCACGTAGATCACGCGCTCCAGGCGGTCGCCGAGACGTCCGGCTGCCCCGGTTACCGGGGCAGCCGCGTAGCTGTGGGCGACCAGCGTGACGTCGCGCAGATCGTTCCGCTCGACGAATCCCGTGATGTCCGCGATGTGCGTGTCCAGGTCTGTCTGGGGGCCGACCTGGTCGGCGTGTTCGGCCAGGCCGGTCAGGGTCACCGGCAGCGCCGTGTGGCCGCGCTCCTGCAGAGCGCGGGCGGTGTCTTCCCACGCCCACGCCCCGAGCCAGGCGCCGGGAACGAGTACGAGAACACGATGCGGGGCCGGCGGCCGCCACGGTGGTGCCAATCGCACGACCGTCATCGCCGCAGCCGTCCTCACCCTGGAGCGGCAGCGCTGACGAAGCTCATTGCCGTGGCAGGGTGAGGGCGGCCGCGGCGATGGCCGTCATGCGGTGGGGAAGCGCCTCACGACCAGACGAGCCGCCCTTCGGAAAACTTACAGACCGGGGAGTGTCCATCGGCGATCTTCGCCAGCATCTCCGCTACAGAGTCGAAATACTGGGCCATCGATTCGTACTCTCCCGTAACCGTGGGGTCACACGAACCAGCTGCCGACACGCCAGTCCCGTACGTCGATGAACTGCCGACCGGAGAACCTTGCAGGGATGCTGCTTCGAGCGTGCCTCCCACCCCTCCCCACGACTATCTTCCGACCCGAAGCACAGGGCCGGCTCCTCAGCGCGGTGGCCATCCGTCAAACGGCCGCATGCCCAGGCCGTCGGGTACACAGACCGAGCCCTTCTGCTCCTGCGCTTCCTCGCCGACCTCCTCTCGGACCCTCCGAGCCAGTTGCCCAGAGCCCGCTCACCCCCACGCCATGACGTCAGTCATCCGTGCCGCCCTCACCCTGGAGGGACGAAGCTGAAAACGCTTACTGATTCGCTGGCCGGGCGGGTCCGCCTCGGCCTCGGCCGATGATGGCTGAGCGCCGAGCCTCACCCGAAGACGAGATACGAGGCTGGTACACCGCGCTCGTGGAGCAATGCCCTGAGCGACGAGACCGCATCGGATGCGGAGGTGATGGCGGCGACCTCCGCATCGCTGATCCGGATGGTCGGAAGCCAACCGTGCACGGGCGGGAGGAGATCCGCCAACGCGTCTCGGAAGGCGCGCTGCCGATGGCGGCCTCCGTCGCTGGGGAACAGCGGTGGTTTCGGCCGGCCGAAGCCACCGCCGGGCTCGCGCCCGGCAAGGGCCCGTGAGCGGGCCAGCCATTGAGAGGCATCGAAGCCGAGCTTCACGCCTGCCGGATAGTGCTCCAGGGTCAGGGCGCGGGCCCCGGTGAAGTGCTGCTTCTCGTCGACCTCCAGGATCTGCTGGTCCCCATTCTCGTAGGTCAGCAGGACATCCAGGCGTCGCCGCTCACGAGAAGGGGCCCGTTCGGGAAGGACCAGCCCAGTGAGCGCGGCGTAAATTGCGGACACCGTCTCCCACATGGCGAGGCACTCGATCCGCCCTGGCCGCAGCAGCCAGGCCGGACAGCTCTCTGATTCGATCTCCGCTTCCACCGCATCAGCCAGTAGACGGGTTATGCCGTCCTGAATCTCTTTCACGCCCACTCCCCTTCGCCCGATTGACCGCCCCGAGTATGCGTGACGCCTCTGACAACGAAGGGTGATGGGGGCCTGGGAGTGGGGAATCTGAGGGCTGTGGCCCACATTTCGTGACGATCACGTCCCGACGGCCCTGGTCTGGCCTGGCCCGCCTGGGCCGGCCCGCCGAGGGTCCCTGCGGCGCGCAATACTGCACGTCGTGGATCGCGAAGACCTTGCTGCTGCCCTGGAACGACATCCAACTCATGCCGCCGGTCACGCTGTCCTGGCCTTGCGGGCGGGCGCAGCCTTCACGGTGTGGGCCGAAAGAGTACAGCCCGCTCGTCAGTACCTCGACGTCTGGGCATGGCGAGCTCAATGCATGGAGCAGGACGGTGTCGTCACCGGCCAGGACTTCGAACAGGGATTGCCAGCCCTCCGGCATGCGGGAGATGCCCCAGTCGTGTGGGGGCGAGTGGAGAAAGCCGAAGGCACGCACTTGTTCTTCCTGACCTCTGATCTGAGCTCATGCGTCGCCGTGTTGTAGCTCGGAGTAGACAGCTCCAGCCCGGCGCCTGGACCAAGCGGGTCACGGTGGCTGGGCAAGGACGAGGGTCCGTAGCAAGGAGAAGGATGCCCGTCCGTATGACCTACGCTTGATCAGCTTGATGCGTGTGACTTGGCCTTCGACCACCCCTGAGCTCCAAGGGGAGGCTGAGGCCATTGACGACCGCAGCCTGGCGAGGGTCGGCTGAAATTCACAACAGACCCGCGCGGTAATTTGATTGCCAGTGACACGTGCGGTACTGCTCGATCGGCACGACCGCACGGGTCGTCTTCCCCCCCAGGGTGGACCGATACCGTCACCCGCTCCAGGACGAGGCGGAAGCCCGTGACACCGCCACCGTGCCGCTGGGCGTTGGACACCAACTCGGACACGACCAGCAGCAGATCGTCGACCTGTGCCGGCTCCATCGGACGGATGCCCGCCAGCCGTCGCCGGGTGGCCTCTCTGGCCTCGGTGGACGTCCGCACGGCCGCGGTCCGGCCGTCGCGGTCAGGTCGCCCACGACGGTCCGGACGCGTGGGTGCACGGGACGGCCAGGCGTCACCCGGGGGCTGCAGCATGGTTCCCCCTTCTCCCGACTTCTGGGCATCTGCTCCTCTGTCGCCTTCCCCGGGTCGCGCGCCGGACACGCCGCGTGGGAGACCTGACTCGAAAGGGGTTGCGATCACCGGGCCGGGGGCAACCGAAGAACCCGGCCCGACGGAGGTGTCAGACGTGATGACAGGAACATGGTCGCCCCGAGCGGCGGCGAGGAGAGCGGCCCGAGGTGACGCGGTGCGGGCGGGTGCCCGCGCGGGTTTCGTGGCGCGCGGAGTTCTGTACCTGCTCGTGGGACTGCTGGCGGTACGCATCGGCCTCACGGGGGCGAACGAGCAGGCCGACCGGGGCGGAGCCCTGACCGAGGTCGCCGCCACACCGTTCGGTGCCGTACTCCTCTGGGCGCTCGGCGCGGGGCTCGCCGGCATGGCGCTGTGGCGCCTGACGGAGGCCGTGTACGGGGCCGCCGGACCGGACGGAGGCAAGGCGGCCAAGCGGACCCAGTCTGCCTTCCGCTTCGTCTTCTACGCCTTCGTTTCCTTCCTCGTCCTGTCCTTCGCCGCGGGCGCCAAGAGCAGCGGGGCCGGGTCGAGCGACCGGCAGAGCCAGGACGTCACGGGCCGTCTGCTCGGCCAGCCCGGCGGACAGTGGTGGGTCGGCGCGGCGGCGGCCGGCATCCTCGTCGCGGGTCTCGTCATCGCGGGGCGCGCCGCCCTGCGGAAGTACCGCACACACCTGCCATGGGCGCGACTGTCGAAGAAGCAGCGCCGTCTCATGGACGGCACGGGCATCGCCGGCGGTGTCTCCCGCGGCCTGGTCTTCGCAGCCGTCGGCTTCTTCGCACTCAAGGCCGCGATCCAGTTCGACCCCGCCGAGGCCAAGGGCGTGGACGACGCGATCCGCTCGTTCGCGACGGCCCCGGCCGGACAGTGGCTGCTGGTCGCAGTTGCGGTCGGACTGGCGCTGTTCGGGGTGTTCTCCTTCGGCCTCGCCAGGTGGCGGAAGTTCTGAGACCGGGGACGGAGGCCGGGGACAGTCCGCGCCACCGCCCGCGGCCGCGCTCGGGGCGTACCGTCACGGCTCGTCCCTGGTGTGCCGGGCGGCCCGCACCAATCCTGCGGCACCTGGCCGTCCAGGTACTCGCGGATCGGGGCACGGATCAGCGGCACGCCGTCCTTGCCGCGCCGGACATGCTCGGCTGCGGGAACTTGGCTGACAGAGGTGCCTTGGGCGCCCTCACCGTGCTCCAGACACTCCTGGGCCGTGAGGAAGCGGCGTTGGGCGCCCTACGCCATCACTTCGAAGCGGCGCAGACCCTGTAAGCGAGCGCCCGGCAAATCACCGGGAAGAGCGTAGAGCTCCAGCAAGCTGCGGACACCGACCCGCAGGAGCACCGACAGCAGACGAACGAAGCGATGCTGCTCTTCTCCCAGTACGCACAGCGTCTCTAGGGAGAAGGCCGCGAGGCATACCTCGCCATCCAGGCAGGCCGCAGCAGCCTGACCATTGCACCGAGGGTCGACAGCGACGACAGCCGCGGCATCGCCAGCATGGTCATCTTCTGCTTCGACCGCACGCTTGCCGTCCTGGCCCACCGTCACGGACGCGGCCCGGACTTCCTCATCCACGACAGCCACCTCTACGACGGCGTCGACGAACGCCAGATCGCCAAAAGCCCGCACGCCCGCCGGTCGCGGCACAAGTGACGGCGAAAGAAGGGCTGCAACACATCGTCACCATCAACACCGACAGCCTCGGCGTCGCCGCCCAGCGGGGATTCGACCCGGAGCCCTACATCCGCAGCCCCCGCCTCGCCGACGAACACGAGACCGGCGGCCTCTTCGGCTTCCGCTTCAAAACATCCACCGAGCAAGGAAGCCCGTTCTGAGACAGCAGTTCTCCAGCTGGGCTCGGCATACGAGCGGTTCAGAAGTTCTTCACCTCCGTACTGGAAGACGTCGAAGGCCGCCGCGTCGCTCGACGACGGGATTCCGCGTTCGGTGAAGCCCTGGGTGAGAGCGTCACCCCATGAACCGCGACGCCGTCTGCTGGGCGGCGCGGGGTTCGCCGGTGCTTTCAGTTGTCCACAGCCAAAATGAGACCGGCAGCGCGGTCCGGCTGTGGGCCCAACGGCGCGCGGGTGGCGCCGGTTCGCTGAAAGTGGCCGGCGCGGTGGTGCCGCAGGGCATGCAAATCCCGCCCGGTTCGCTGGTGGCGGGCGTCCCGGCCAAGGTCAGGCAGCCGGGCGAGCCGTGGCCGTCGGGGCGCCGCCGGAACAGGAAGCGACTCCCCATCACCCAAGAAAATGTCACTCTTGGTAATGATTCAGATCATATCGTGACGGTTAGTGATGTCTATTGCGATGCTCGTACCCCGCCCCTCCCCTGAGAAGTAAGGAGTCACGTCGCCATGCCGATGCTGCTGATCAAGGGCTCGTACCACATCCTCAACGCCCGGCCGGACGGGGACACCGTCCATTTCACCCCCGACGATATGACCGAGTGGAACCTCGTCGAGGGGCCTCACAAGGTCGAACACAACGCGTCCGGCAGGGCCCGACTGCGGCTGGAGGCCATCGACGCGCTGGAGACCCACTACTCCCGGACCGGACCGGAGGTCCACCAGCCGCTGAAGTTCGGTCACGCCGCGCAGGACGAACTGCTGCGCTGGCTCGGCTTCACCAGCGTGACGCGGGACGCGAACGAGAAGGTCACCGCTGCCACCCCCACCAGCGTGCCCGGCTGGATCCTCACCCGTGGGGCGGCCAAGGATCACCGCTGCATCGCCCTGGCTGGCCGGGGCACACCCCCAGGCACGAGCGGAACGCAGATCTTCGTCGACGTGCCGATGCTCAAGACCACCGTCAACCACCACCTCCTCGCCACCGGCCTGGCCTACCCCACGTACTACCGCAGTCTCTTCCCCGACCTGCGCAACGAGCTGACGGCCGCGGTCCATCAGGCGCAGGCCGCCACGCCCGCCAAGGGGCTGTGGTCCGACGACGACACCCTCAACGGGGCGACCGTCACCGGGATGTCCTCGCTCACCGACGACACCGGCGCGGTGATCCTGCCGAAGCTCTTCCGGCGGCTGGTGGACTATCTCAACCTCGGCTCGGCAGACCTGAGTGGGTTCCCCACATTCCTGGACCATGCCCAGGACAGGTTCTGGATCCTGTCCACCGGCCAGCACACCACCGGCCTGGACGCGGTGGTCGAAGTCAGCAACAGCAAGGTGCGGATGACCCACCCTTCCGAAGACCTCGTCTTCGAAGACTGAGCAGGAGGCAGCCGCCATGACCCACGCTGCAGACTTCCGCGCGCTGTCCGAACTGCTCACCGGAGAGCAGCCCCTGGACCAGGCGACGGCCGACGCGCACCGCGAGCGCCTCGCCCGCCACTTCCCCGCCGACGTGGACCGTCTCATCGACGCCTACCGTGCCGCTGTCGGCCAGCCGGACCCCGGCGCCGCGCTTTTCACCGCCGTCAACGCGGACCCGGCGCTCGCGAGGCTTGCGCGGGAGACGCTCGCGATCTGGTACACGGCGCAGTTCACGCGCCCCGACAACACGCAGGACGCGCCGGACACACCCTCGCGCTATCGCGCTGGGCTGGTGTGGAAGGTCATCAGCGCCCACCCGCTCTCCGCTGCCCCGGTTCCGGGCGGCTACGGCTACTGGACCCAGCACCCCTGAGGCAAGGAGACCTGATGGACACCACCTACGACGTCGTCATCATCGGCGCGGGAGTGGCTGGGGCGATGTGCGCGTGCCGGATCAAGGAGGTGAAGCCGCAGGCGCGGATCCTGCTTCTGGATGCCGGCGACAACGACGTCGATGACGACCAGCGCCAGGCGTTCGTCGACGCCTACCAGGTGTCGACGGCCAAGAACGTCCCCTCCCCGTACGCGGCGCTGGGCAACAACAAGTTCGGCTACGCGCCCTCCTCGGACGGCACCAGTGACCCCGTCGCCATGAACCGGTACTACGTGGAGAGCGGACCGGACCTGTTCAAGAGCGGCTTCCAGCGCATGGTCGGCGGCAGCACCTGGGCATGGCGCGGCAACACACCCCGGTTCCTGCCGACCGACTTCGACCTCAAGACCCGGTACGGCATCGCCGTGGACTGGCCGCTCACGTACAACGACCTCGAGCCGTACTACGCCCAGGCCGAGGTGGAACTGGGTGTGTCGGGAAACCGTGACGAGTGGGAGCCGCTCACCCCGCGCAGTACGGACTACCCCATGCCCGGCATCGCTGCCAGCTACGGCGACGAGCTCGTACGCGCCGCCCTGGCCGATATCGAGCCGATCGACGGCACTCCCGTCACCGTCCTCACCACTCCCCAGGCCCGCAACTCGGAGGAGTACCAGGGGCGCAGCGCCTGCCAGGGCAACTCCAGCTGTATCCCGATCTGCCCGTCCGGTGCGAAGTACGACGCCTCGGTCCATGTCCGCCGAGCCCGCGACGAGCTCGACGTCCAGGTGCGCACCGGCTGTACCGTCGCCCGCCTGGTCCCGCGGCCCGGCAACGTCTCCCCCACCGTCGTCTTCCGGGACTGGACCACCACCGAGCGGGCCGAGGAGCAGGTGAACGGCACGCACGTCGTGCTGGCCGTGAACGCCATCGAAACCCCGAAGCTGTGGCTGCTCTCCGGACTGGACAACCGCAGCGACCAGGTCGGCCGCAACCTCATGGACCATCTCGCCGAAGAGGTCGTCGGCCTGTTCGGCCAGCCCGTCTTCCCCTACCGCGGCCCGCAGTCGACGCTCAGTATCGAGACGTTCCGCGACGGGCCGTGGCGGCGCACCACCGGCGCGTTCCGCATGACGATCGGCAACGACGGATGGGGCCGCTTCGAATCACCGAGCTTGGCAGTCGACAAGCTGATGTGGGATCCGGCCGCCAAGAAGCTCAAGCACTACGGCACCGAACTGCAGGACGCGCTGGCCGAGCGGGTCACCCGCATGCTGCGCATCGGCTACTCCACCGAGCAGCTCCCCGACTCCGCCAACCGGGTCACCCTCTCCGACGAGAGGGACGGCCTGGACATTCCCCGCCCCAAGATCGCCTTCAAGATCGACGACTACTCCAAGCGAGCCCTGGCCTACGGCCACTCCGTCGCCCGCCGTATCTGGCAGCACATGGAGGACACCGCCGGCGCGGAGGAGATCGAACCCCTGCAGCCGACGCTGAAGTTCAACGGAGCCGGCCACCCCATGGGCACCACCCGCATGGGAACCGACCGGGCGACTTCCGTGGTCAACGCGGACGGGCTCTCCCACGCCCACACCAACCTGTGGGTCGTGGGCCCGTCCGTCTTCCCCACCGGAAGCACGGCCAACCCCACGCTCACCCTGGCCGCCCTGACGCTGCGCACCGCCGACAAGCTCGCCACCACCCTCCCGTGAAGCAGCCACCGTGACCGTCACCACGCGGCTGACCATCGCCCGCCACGGACAAGCCCGGTGCAACGTCGACGGCCGCGTCGGCGGCCCCAAGACCTGCACCGGGCTCACCGACCACGGACGCGACCAGATCGAACTGCTGGCCGCCCGGCTCGCCGCCCAACAGCGCACCGGACCCGCCTTCGACGCCCTGTACACAGGCCCCAGGCCCCGCCTGCAGGAAAGCGGCCGCATCCTCGCCCACGCCCGCCCCGACCAGCCCTACGCACCCGGCTCGGACAGCTGGAACGGCTACCTCACCAGGGCAGCCACGCACCTGGCCGCCCTCCTCGAGCACCACCAGGGCCAGAACATCCTGATCGCCGCACACGGCGAAACCATCCACGCCGCCTACCATCTCCTGCTCCAGGTCCCCGTCCAGACAAGCGCGCACACGGGCCTCGGAACGAACCACGCCGGCCTGACCCGCTTCGAGCGCCACCACGACCAGTACGGAAACCAGTACTGGGTTCTCGCCGTCCTCAACGACACCGCCCACCTCAACGACCGTGCGACGCAAAGCGATCAGTGACCGAGCCGAAGCCAGGAAGTGCCCCTCGTTCGCTGAGCCATCGATGCGCTGTAGCTGGTCATCCGCACAGGTTCAAGGCACGGGTCCGGTCCTGGCCGGGCGAGCGGCTTCGAGTCCGGCCTGCCCCTCCCCCAGCGTGAACCCCAGCCGCTGGGCGGCCTTGATGACCCGCAGCGCGGTCACTGACATCGCTTCCCGCCTGTCCGTTACTCCGGGCGCGGGGCGGAAGTGCCGGACAGGCGGGGCGTACCGTCAGGAGGAAGCGGCGTCCTCGCGGCTGGACCACCACCAGGCTCCGGCCACCGTGCGCCTGCGGGACCAAAGAGAGTCGGTCGCCCTCGATCGTGTGGCCCCAGAGCAGCGTCCCGCCCGGCGAGGGCAGGACCGAGCAGGGCACAGAGGTGGAGCCCGCCAGCCGACGGCTCCATTCCTCCCCATACGCACGCAGGCCCCGGGCACCACAGAAGTACACGTAGTCGGAGATCATGACGTCGCCGTACGTAGCTGCCGCGGCCACATAGTCCGCTGGAAAGACGACTCCCCAGTCACGCGCGACCGCCTCGATCACAGCGGCGCCTTCATCCGCCGGCCCGACGGGAGGGCCCAGCAGTTCGGCCAGGCTCCAACCGCCCCGCGCCGCGAGGGCCGCCTCCTCCCCGGGGCGGGCGCGGGCGTCAAGGGCTCGCCATTCAGGTCGGCGTCGCCCTCGAAGGACCACCACAGCTCGCCGTCCCGCGTCAGGCAGGGCACGCAGCCGTCCACCATGCCGCCGTGGTCCAGTACCTCGGCCACCTCCGCCAGGTAAGCGGCGAGCGACGGCCAGCCGTCGCCGAAGTGGCCCGTTCCGTCGTGGCACGCGGCGCCCAACCGCCCCTGCTCCGGACCCTCGCGCATGTCGATCACCTGCGCGTCCCCGTCGCCGTGGGCCCAGGGGATCCACCGAACGTGCCACCAGGGCTCTTCCGATGGCCCAGAGGACTCGCGGAGGTCTTCGTCGTCACCCGCGATCTCCTCGCACATCCGTCAGTGGTCCACGATCAGCGCGACCGGCTGGGGCGGCTCGCCCGGAAAGAGGTTGCCCCACTCCAGCACGCCGTCGTGGCAGAGCAGAGAGTCGACCAGGTCGGCCGGAAAGCGCAGACCCATCACCTCCTGCGCCGCCTCGATCCGGCCCGGATCCGCGGGCGGTGCGAGGAGCTCGTACGAGGCGGGGCGTACACGGGCAGCCAGGCGTCTATACGGTCCCACGTCGAACGGACCGACGACACAAGGGAACTCATGGCGCCGAGCATGCCCCACACCACCGACAACGACCTTGTCGGGGCACCAGCCTCAGCAGCAGAGACCGAAGAGGCCGTCCTCGTACGCCTACACGAGCGACAGCGAACCTTCACTGGAAAACGACCCAGCCATCACCAATACAACGACACCCTCACAACCCACCCAGCCCTGCCACCAGGAACAATGCCACCCCGGCCCAGTGCAGAACGCTGTCGCCGTCCACTGGAACTCACACGTCGCCCATCAGGTCGAGTACCGCGATGGCGGACAACCTGTGGGACTACAGCCCGACATGTGGGCACCGGACGGCCTGGACCTGACCGGCTGGAGCGTGATGGCGACGGACGGGTTCGTGCGACGTGTGGACGAACACACCGAAGAAGTGGGCGACGCCTACCTGGTCCTGGACGGCGGAGCATGGAACTTGGGAAAGCCGCTGATCCCCGCGAGCGCGGTCGTCCGGTGCGAACCCGAGGAGAGGACCATCCGGCTGGCACTCACGCGAGGGCAGGTCGAGGACGCCCCGCAGCACCTCTCCGAGACCGATCGAGCCGACGGGTAGCACCGGGACGACGTCGTCGCGTACTTCGTCGAAGCCGCCCGCAGCAGGTGACCCGGGCGCCCCCGAACGCGCGGGGGCCTCTCACGCCGCCGGTCCGCTCCGCGGGTGCGGAGCGGACCGGAGAGGGGTTGCGTGGGGGCGTGAGACCCTCACGGAGGGGGCGGTCAGATCCGCCCGCCGGCTAGCCGGGTGAGCGGGCCGACGGCGGGCCGGGCGGTCGCACGGCCGGCCGCAAAGGCGACCCCGGCGAGCCCCGCCGCCGCTCCCGCCGCGACGACCTTGCGGCTCTTGACGACCGTCCAGACCGTGGTGGCGGCCGACGCCACCTTCGCCGCGTTCGCCGTGACGGCTTCCCGGCCCGACTGCAGCCCGTCCGCCACCGCGCCCCCGGCCCGCTTCGCGGCGCCCTCCGCGCGGCCGGCGCCCGCGGCGGCGGTCTCACCCGCCCCGCGCGCGGTGCTCCCCGCCTCCCGTGCGGCGGACTTCGCGCCGCCCGTCGCCGACTTCGCCCCGTTCGAGGCCGCGGAGGCCTTCGAGCGGGTGCGCTCCGCGGTCGAAGCGGCCCGCTTCGAGGTCCGTGCGGTGGACTTGCTGCGCGACGAGGACGTCTTGGCCGACGATGTGGCGTCGGCGCTCTTGGAACTGTCGGAACTCCCGTTCGATGTAGTCATGGCATTCCTCCTTGCCTGTGTCGAGCAGATGAAACGAGCGGTCGGTCCGGCCTTTCCGTCCGGCGGCGCGGAACCGCTCACCGACCGGCCGGGTCCCGGGGCAGCAGCGAACCGAGGGGGCCGAGATCCAGGTTCAGGTCGTCCATGGTCAGGCCGTAGCGCGTGCACAGCTCCTCCATGCGCTCCTCCAGGATCATCAGCGTCATGCCGACGCGTTCTTCCTCCTCCTCGCCGAGGTCGCCCTGCTCGACCCGGTGGACGGCGGTGCGCTCCATCAGCTGGCGCAGCAACTCCACGATCGTCAGGACGAGTTTGATGAGGTCCCGCTCCACCGTGTCTGAATCCGTGGCGAGCCGCTGCGTCAGCGCATGGCCCGCGGCGGCGCCGTCCGGTGCCTTCACGAGCTCCTCCAGTCCGTGCCGCACCACGCGATCAGGGCTCATACCGTGTCCTCCTCGGGGTGCTCCGGTGCGGCCGCGCGGGCCCAGGGCGCAGGGTCCTCGGCGGTGATCGACCGGATGACCGCCCGCAGGTTGATGTGGACGAGGTCCACGTCGGCGATGGACAGGACGAGGTCACCGGTCAGGACCGCGCCTCCGGTCAGCAGGCGGTCCAGCAGGTCGATCAGGGCGACCGGCGGCCCGGCGAGCCGGTCGCCCGGCTCGTGCCGCCCGTCGTCCACGACTTGGGTTCTCATCGGGGCGCCGTACCTCCCTCGCCGCCCTCGGTGACGGGCGAGGCGAAGGAGTACGGCGCCCACGGTCCGGTGACCTCCACCCTGACCCCCGCCACCCCGCTCCCGGCCGCCTCCACCTCCGCGCGGAACCGCGCCTCGGCGTTCGCGGGCACCAGATAGGCGTGGTTGGCGACGTTCATGCCGCGCTCGCCGGACAGTTCGCCCTGCTGCGTACGGTGGGCGACGGAGGCCCGAGCGGTCTCCAGCACCGCCCGCGTCACCTGACCCCTAACCTCCTCGGCCGCCCGGTATAGGTCCTCGGTGCCGCGCCGCTGCCGCCTGCGCTGCTGGAGGTACGCCCTGCCCGGGCTCGTCGGCCCCGACCCGTGCGCCGCTCGGTGCTCCGGGGCGGGGGGCGAGGCGGCGGGGTCCACGAAGACCTTCACTCCCAGTTCGACGTGACCGTCCAGCCACGTCAGCATGTCGGTGAAGCCGCCCCGGTGCGCGAGGAGCATCCCGGTCACCCCCTCCACGTCGGAGTACACCGTGGCCAGGCGGAGGGGGAGGACGGCGGTCCGCGCGAACGCGGCGTCGACGACGGCGTGGTGGGCGCGGGCGAGCTCTTCGAGCCCCGGGAGGTGTTCCAGCCGGCGGCGCAGCGGCTCCTCGCCGAAGGCCGCGGCCGGTACGTCCGACACCAGGGCCACCAGGCCGCCCTCCGCGACCAGCCGCACGTCGTGCCCGTCCACCCCGCCTCCGGGTCCCGCGAGCGGTGCGAGCGTCCCGTCGTCCCGGCCGATGCCGTAGACGTACACGCGCATCTGGGACTGGGGCTGGTCGCGGGTCCGGTCCCGGGCCCGGACGTGGGCCGTGGCTTCGGTGCGGTTGTCGGTCCGGTCGGTCGTGCTCATCGTGCCTCCTCCGTCCCGTCGTCCGTGACGGCCCTCTGCCCGCCGTCCCGCAGGCGGGCGAGTTCGGCGCGCAACAGCTCGTTCTCGTCGACCAGTTGCCGCTCCCGCCGGGACCCGCCGTCGAGGGGGGCGGGCGCACGCGCCCGGGAGGAGAGCGAGGGATCGTGCTCCCACCAGTCGATCCCCATCTCCTTCGCCTTGTCGACCGAGGCGACCAGCAGGCGGAGCTTGATGGTCAGCAACTCGATGTCGAGAAGGTTGATCTGGATGTCACCGGCGATCACGACGCCCTTGTCGAGCACGCGTTCCAGGATGTCCGCGAGGTTCGCAGACGAGCCCTGTCGGCTGCTCGGCGGTCCGGCGTGCGACGAGGCCGGCAGGCGGCCCGCGAAGGACTCGGACAAGGTATGCCCCTCTCCTGTCTAGGTGCTTCTGCTGTCGGTCAGCGGCAAACCGCAAGCGGTCAGAGGTCAGAGGTCAGCGGCGGTCGGGGTCCTCGTCCTCGTCATAGAACTCGGCTTCCTCCTGGTCCAGTTCGTCTTCCTCCTCGTCGGGTCCGTCTTCGTCGTCCTCGTACGCGTCGTCCTCGTACCCGTCGTCCACGGGTTCGGCGGCGTCGATGCCGTCGCCGTCCCCGTCCGCGTACTCCTGCTCCTCCTCGACGGCCTCGTCGTGCCCCACCACGACCTCGCCGTCCCTGATCTCCCCGCGCCACCCGTCCTCGGCCTCCCCGCCCCGCAGCATGAGGAACGCGCGATAGCGCTGGAGGTCCAGGCGGGCACGCCTGCCCGGGACGCGCCAGACGTTCCCCAGCTTCTCCAGCAGCCCCCGGGGGAAGTACTCCAGGACGAGGAGGACCCGGGTGAGGTCGTCGGCGAGCCGATGGAAGGTGACGACTCCGCGGACGGTGCCCTTCGCGCCTTCCGTGATCCAGGCCATGCGCTTGTCCGGGATCTGCTCGGTGATGTGCGCCCGCCAGGTGCGGGTCGCGCCGGCGACCCGCACCGTCCAGTCGGTCGTCGTGTTGTCCTCCGTCGCGACGGCGACGACGCCCTTGGCGAAGACGCTGAACTCATGGAAGCGCGTCCACTGGTCATAAGCCTCGCGCACGGGAACGCCCACGTCGACTTCCTCGACGATCGCCACGCGCTTCCCTGCGTCATCGTCCGACCCGCGGCCCGCGCCTGCGACCCCGACGACCTCGCGGGCCTTCTTCTTCACGGACGCCTTCACCGAGGCCTTCACAGAGTCCTCGGCCGCGTGGGCTCCGGCGGTCAGCGCGGCTGCCGCCGGCGTCTTGCCCTCTTCGAGCGCCCGCCTGCCCCGCTCCAAGCCCTTCGCGAGACTGCCTCGCCCGGATCCCGGCTCGGCCCACCCCGCCACGGTCTCGCCGAGGCGTTCTCCGAGCCGCCTCAGGGCGGCCTCGGCGCGTGCCGTCAGGTACAGGCGGAGCTCTTCCCTGAGCCGTTCGACCGCGGGGCTGTCCAGCACGTCGTTCTTGATCCTGCTCACGGCCGAGTCACCCATCGTCGTCGTTCCCGCCCTTGCGCGTACGGGATCCCGACGACTTCCGGGGGGCGCTGGTCCTCTTGCGGGGCGTCTGCGAGGAGCGGGTGCCGCCCGAGGCCGAGGACCGTCCGCGGCCCGAGGACCGGCTCGTGCTCTTCCCGCCCTCCGAGGACGCCTCCGCCTCGCCGTCCGCGCCGTCGCCGTCGCCATCGGACGGGCCTGCGAGCGCCTTCGTCCGCTTCTGCAGCGACTCCGCCAGGTGTGCGGTCCGCTTGCCGAGGGCCTGGGCCGCCGCGTTCTTCGTGGCCTCGACGACATCCCGGCGGACCTGTTCACTCAGCGCCCCCGTCGCCGGCGACGCGGCGATCAGCCGGCCGATCCGCCGGGGGTCGAGGTCCAGCTTGCGACCGGCGAGGAACAGCCCGACCCCCATGGCCAGCCGGGCCTTCCGCGTCCTGCCCAACAGGTAGCCGCCGACCAGCGCGGCGGCCACGGTGGTGTTCTTCGGCGTCACCGGCGCACCTCCCCCTGCCGTGCCCGTTCCCTGCGTGTCGACATCAACCGCTCTCCGTCCTCCCTCGGTACGCCTCGATCTCGTCGAGGCGGTCCAGGAGCTCGTCCTCCAGCCGGTCGAACTCCTCGGGTTCCAACCGGCCGCTTTCCAGGTCGTTCACCAGCGCCGCGAGCCGCGCCCTGACGGGTTCCGGGTCGTAGTACTCCCGCTCCGCGGCCTCCAGCACCTGGTCGACCACCCATGCCGTGCCGCGCAGCGGGGCGAGGGGCAGCGTCAGGATTCCGCTCAGCAGACCCATCGGCCCGCCTCCTTCGCCCCGCCGTCACACCCGCGTGCCGCGCAGCGGGTCATACGAAGCTGTACGGCGGGAGCGGGCCGGTCAGCGTGAAGGTGCACGCGTCGCCTCCGCGTTCCGCCTCCTTCCGCACCGCTCCGACGAACTCGTCCGTGGACCCGGCGGCGACGAGGAAGGACACGTTGAGGAAGTGGCCGGTCCCCGGCTCGGACCGGGCGACGCGGGTGGCGACGGGCAGTAGCCGCCGCAGGGTGTCCTCGGCCTGTTCCGCGTTGTGGCCGGCCACCTCACGGGCCACGAGTTCGCCCAGGGCGACCCGGTCCTCCTGCGCACCGGCGCCCGACCGCGTCCGCTCGTTGAGCTCCCGGATCTCCTGCGACTCCGCCACGATCTCGCGCAGCAGGTCCTGCTCGTCCCTGGACGCCTTGAGGTGGAACTCCAGGTGGCCGTCCAGCTCGGTCAGCCGCGCGCGGTAGGCGTCACCGTCGTGCTCCAGGACCTCGGCCACCCTGCCGTCGTCCGGGCCGAGCAGCCCGAACCGCATCGGGAGGGTCGCCCCGTCCGCCATAAGGGACTCCACCACTGCCTCGTGGGCCAGCACGTCGCGCCGCTTGGCCCGGAGCCCTTCCTCGGCGTCGCTCACGACCGCGGCGAGGTCCCCCGCGGAGACCGTCCGCAGCGCGGCCGGCGGTTCACCGACTCCCTGGAGGCCTTCCAGGGACGTCGGGTGATCGGCCGAGACGATCGCGTAGACATAGGTCGGCACTTCTACTCCTCCCGCCGGGCGGCAGACGTCCGGCCGGAGGCGGACTTGCGCGCCGGCCGCTTCCTCGGTTCCTCCTCGGACTCCTCCCGCTTGCCCTGGAGGGAATCCGTGATCGCCTCGACGGCGCCGCTCAGCGCGCCCTTCGACTTGCCCTTCGCGCCGTTCTCCGTCACCTCGCCCACGATGTCCGTGAGCTGGGTCGGGGCCTTGCGCCCGGACTCCAGGTCGAGCCGGTTGCACGCCTCCGCGAAGCGGAGATAGGTGTCCACGCTCGCGACGACCACACGCACGTCGATCTTGAGGATCTCGATCCCCACGAGGGAGACGCGCACGAACGCGTCGATCACGAGCCCTCGGTCGAGGATGAGCTCCAGCACGTCGTAGAGATTGCCCGAGCCGCTTCCGCTGCTCGTCGTACTGCTCTGTTGGACGAGTGTCACGCTGATACTCCTTCCGGTTCGGCGTCCGTCGACGCCAGGGGGCAACGTCGTTGCCAGGAGAGGGCAGTCTCCGCCGTCGTCAGCGGCGGTCGATCTGGCCGCGTGCGTAGCGGCGGATGCGTTCGTACGCGACCAGCCGGCCCTCGTGGTCGAGAGCGACGTGGTACGAGGCCATCACGCTCATCGTGTCCGGGATCTTCGCCAGTTCGACGACCTCCACGTCGGCCGACCAGCCGTCCTCCGTCGCCCGCACGGACGACACGGCCCCCGGGTCGCACCGCAGCAGTTCCGCCAGCTGCGTGGACGCACGGCGCATCGCCGTCGCCAGGTCGATCGTTCCGGTCTTCCTGTCCTGCTCTCCATCGGTCGTGCTCATAGTCCCGCCTGTCACACATGGAAGTCCGGCCGGGAAAGGCCCGGCCTCGGTCCGTGGTTGGTGACCGCGTGCCCGTCGCCCGACGTTGTATGCGCGAAAGACACGAATCATCCCGAACACGCGTTCTTGGGCCGCCGAACGCGGTGCCCGGACCTCGACGCGACGCCCTGCCCCGCCCTGATGCCCGGCCCCGCCACGAGAGTTGGCCGTGTGGGCCGGGGGATCCCGGGCACCCGGGCGAGGAAGGCCGGTCCGATCGGTCCGGCCCGGATGACCGTTGTAAAGGAGAGGCAGATGACGACGCCGTACGGCAACCAGCCCACCGGACAGCACTCCCACGGCGCGCCGGCGAGAGCCTCGGCCGGCAATGTCATGAGCATCACCGCCATCGTGATGGGCGTGGTCGCGCTCCTGTTCCTGCCCATCGTCTTCGGCGTGATCGGCCTGGCGCTCGCCGTCATCGCCAAGGCCGTCAGAAAGGAACGGCTCGCCGTGCCCGCCATCGTGGTGGCGGCGGTGGGCCTCGTCGGCGGCATGATCCTCGGTGTCATGGTCGCCGGATCCTGACCCCGTTCCACCGGCGTACCCGGCGACGGCCCCGCGCCCCGGACGGCGGGCCGGCTCCATCTCCGCGTCGGCGAACTTGCCCTGCAGAGCCGGTTGCATTGCGGTTCGCGGCACGATGGTCGCCATGAACAGAGTCGTCGAAGCGATCAAGGATAACCCCGAGGTCTTCGCCGCGGTGGTGGCATTCATCGGGATCGGTGGGGGCATTCTCGGCAACTTCATCGGTGCGCGGATCCAGCTGCGAGGCGGCCGTGCTCAAGCGGACGCCGCTCGGGATGCCGCTCGCATCACGGCAGAGGCACAACGGCTGGCGGCCCTGCGTGACGACCGCAGGCGCGAGATAGCCCAGTTCGTACAGAAAGCGCGAGAGACGGTGTCCTATGCGGAGACGTTGTACCAGCAGGAGGACCACGAGGGGGCTCACCAGGCGGCTGTCCGGACCGCGCACATGGAGCTGTCACGGAAGCAGGCGGAGCTTGAACTGATCGCCCCAGCCGACTTGGTGGCGCTGGCTCACCAAGTCGTCACAGCGGTGGAGAAGCGCATGGACCTCGCAGACGACCGCGCGCCAGCAGAGCGCGTTCGCCACAGGTTGGAGGCCATCCCCGTGATGTCACCAGAGCACGTCTGGGCGCAGCAAGCGCTCCGCGCACTGGATGACGCACGTGTCGCCAACCTCGCCCGCGACAAGAACGGATACGTGGCGTTCAGATCGGCGGCCCGTACGGCGCTGGAGGAGCTGCCTCACATGAGTGACGACGAAAGGCGCCTCTTGCTCGACGACACGTACCGGTTTCACCTGCGCGAACGGCGGCGGGACCAGGAAGAGAGCCTCAACGCCGCTCTTGGCGAGCTGGTGACGGCGGCACGCCGACTGCTGAAGTCCGAAGATGCCGATCAGTGATGATCCGATGAAACACCCCAGGGCCTGTGAACAAGCCGCGTCTGCACAGGTAGGTGCGGCTCTTCCGCGCGTCGTATGCCCTGTCGGCGCGAACAGTGTACGGGCGCTTGCGTGGGCGCCCCGGACCCAGGTGAAGCACCCGGATGTTCTCCAGGGCCGATTCCAACCCGGAGGAGTCACCACGCTGACCGGCAGTGATCGCGATGGACATGGGGCTTCTGGCCTTGCTTGATCGTGCGGTGCACCGGCCGGGTAGGTGGCGCTGCACCCCGAACAGGTGTGAGGCGGACGTGAGGCCCTGCCGAGCCGTGCGGCAGGGCCTCACCGTTCTCAGCGCAGGATCTCGAGCCGCACCCGCTCGTCCGGCATCGCGATGTCCCAGAAGCGGGCGATGCCGCGCGCGTTGCGGTAGACGTCTGTAACGCCGGTGATGGCCATGTCGCGGGAGGCCGCTCCCTTCGTCCCCAGCGACTGCATCGTCAGGGAACCCTGCTCGACCTCCATCGTGATCAGGCACTGCGAGGTCAGCTCCTCGCCCTTCAGGCGAATGACCTGGCAGTGTCCGCCCCCGCGTCCGACGCTCCGACCGTCCTTGACGGCGGCGCCGGAGTACACGTCCATGTCGCCCGGGCTCGGCCCCACGGGCCGAGATCGGCAGCCGTGTATGGATCGTGCGGCCGCCGCTCAGGATCCCGGGGATCGTGTAGCGCATCCCATACGGCGACGCGGCTTCCAGTCCCGTCCCGGTGCTCAGACGAGCGCCTGCCCGACTGGCTCGACGCCGTCCGGCAGGACGACCTGCCCAGCCTCCACACCCTGGCTACCAGTCGAGGAAAGGGTTCGCCACTACTTGAGTCTGGCGCACAGGGACGGCCTGGGCCCGCCCAACCGGGGGCGCTGTCGGGTGTCAGCAGCCGAACGGCCCCTGGTCTCGGCCATCAAGGCGGCGCCAGGGGCCCGTGCGGTGGTGCTAGGAGTCCCTAGACCGGCTGCGACCAGCAGCAGGATGCTGGCGAGGGAGGCACTCATGAGAGGCGAGGTTTCCCCGCATGTCGGTGATGACGGCCGATCCGCTCGGGGTCGATGTCGCTGCGGGTGGTGAGGTAAAAACGGCGGCGCGGATGTCCTCGGCGCGCTGGAAGGGGTCCTCCAGCCCGCGAGGAAGCCCTTCGCCCTCGCCCTGGTAAGCGGCGTCGAACACGCGGGCGGCGATTCCTTCGCGGGACAGTCGCTCGGCGTAGATCGAGGCAGTCTGCTCCTTCACCCCGCACCACGGATGGCCGATCACGACGGCCGCCAGACGCTCGCCGGAGTAGCCGTCCGGCACGAAGAGGATGCCCGCAGGCCCCGGCTGGGAAAGCTGCCACGAATCTTCATGTGAACAGGACTTCCTCTTCGGCGCGGTGACCGGCGCGCTTGCCGCGCCGACGGACTCGGGAGCGGAATGCTGTCGCAACCGACAACGCCATGCGAGGCCGACTCGCCCCGGGAGAGGCTCCAGCCTCACGCCGCCGCATACCGTCACCATCAGCAGCTTTTCCTGCGCGGGATGCGGCAACAAGGGAGAGCTCTCCCTGTCTCTCCGGTTGCGCACCCGCGCGCTGCACAGAGGGCACGGGTGCTCCTTGCATCCGGATGCGACTGTGCACGACCCGTCCAGTGGCGTGCGGAAGGGGCGAATCCAGTCAGACCTGGTGCAGGGCCTCCATGTCTTCACCGACCCCCCGCGAGGATCAGGCCCGGCGAGCCGATTCGGCCACGCGGTCGAGTAGGGCACGCAGCTGGGCCGCCTCCGGCGTGCTGAGCTCGCCGCTGATCTGCCGCTCGATGCCGGCGATCGCCTCATCGGCCGCACGCAGCGCCGTCCGTCCGGCATCGGTGAGGTGCAGCTCTTGCACGTGCCCATGGCGGGGGTGCGCGCGACGTTCCAGCTGCTCGCGCTTCTCCAGCCGCGCCACCAGCGAGGCCACGGCCTGGGGGGTCACGTTGAGGCGGCGGGCCAGTTCGGCGCCGGTCAGCCCCGGCTCGGCGTGCACCGTCATCAGCAGCGTGTAGTGCGCGGCCATCATGCCCAGGGGCCGCAGCCGCTGCTCCTTCAGTGCCTGTACCGCCAGTTCCGCGCGGCGCAGCGCCCAGACCAGTCGGTCCAGCGCGTCGGCCCCGACGGGCTCCTCATCGTCTCCAGCCATGCGAGAAGGATACGACAGCTCATTGATATCAAGCGCTTGATAGTAGCCAATGTGGTTGATACTCTGAGGGTGCCGCGGAGCCGGGCGAATCGTGAGCTCGCCGGAAATCCCGCAGCTCAGGCCGATGTCACCGGGGCTTCCCGTGGCGCCGTCGGCACCCAGTGAAGTCCTTCCTTCCGACGCGCATCCGCCACCACCATGCGGCTCATCGCGTCGATCACCGCGTCCGCCCCCCTGGCCCTCAGGGGCTGATCGCACCGGCGTGCGCACGAGAGCAGGAGAAACCCCGTGACAAACAACGCTCCACTGATCACACGTGACGGAGTCATCGGATACGACGCGGCTGAGATCATCACCGTCGATCAGGCGACCGGGGCCGAGTTCGCCCGCTACGCCGTGGCGGGCAAGGACGAGGCCACCACGGCCGTCACCGCCGCCCGCTCCGCCACCGGACCTTGGTGGGATCTCGGATTCGAGGGCCGCGCGCAACGGCTGCGCGCCTGGAGGCGCGAGATCGCCGTCAGCGGCGAGGAGGGAGCCGCCCTGATCCACGCGGAGAACGGCAAGCCCCTCGACGACGCGCGGGTGGAAGTACTCGGGGCCCTGGAGCATCTTCAGTACGTCATCGAAAACGCCGAGCGCGTGCTGGGACGCCGAGAAGTCCCGGCCAACCCCACCACGTCCAACCAGCGAGCCTGGGTGGAATACCAGCCGTACGGCGTCGTCGGCGTCATCGGCCCGTGGAACTTCCCCCTGCTCACCCCCGTGGCGATCGTCGCCGACGCGCTCGCGGCCGGGAACGCCGTCATCCTCAAGCCCAGCCAGATCACGCCCGGCGTCGCCGAGTGGCTCATCCAGACCTGGCAGCGCGCAGTCCCCGACCTGCCGGCCGTCCTGCAGAACCTCAACGGATACGGAGCCACCGGCCAGGCGCTCATCGCAGCCGGCCCGGACAAGCTGGCCTTCACCGGAAGCGTCGCCACCGGCAAGACGGTGGCCGCCCAGTGCGCGCAGACCCTCACCCCCGTCCTGCTGGAACTCGGCGGAAAGGACGGCGCCATCGTGGCCGAGGACGCCGACCTGGACGAAGCCGCCAAGCACATCGTCTGGGGCGCGATGCAGAACACCGGGCACGGCTGCATCAGCCTCGAAGTGGCCTACGTCGTCGAGTCCGTACACGACGAGTTCGTCGAGAAGATCAGCGAGCTCGCCCGGCACGTCCGCGTCGGCAGCGACACGGACGCGGAGATCGGACCGGTCCCGCTGCCCGGCCAGATCCCGATCATCCGGGAACACATCGAAGACGCGCTGCAGCGCGGTGCGAGGGCCACTGTCGGCGGCCTCGACGCAGTGGGCGAGCGTTATGCCGCGCCCACCGTCCTCGTCGGCGTGACTCCCGACGCCCTCGCCGCGACGGAGGAGACGTTCGGGCCGACGCTGGCCGTCGTCAAGGTCACCGACACCGACGAGGCCGTCGCGCACATCAGCGCGGGCCGCTACGGCCTGGGCAGCGCCGTCTTCAGCCGCGACCGCGGCGAGGACATCGCCCGTCGCCTGCGCGTGGGCATGACCAGCATCAACGACGCCCTGGTGTTCTCCATGAACCCCGCGCTGCCCTTCGGCGGCCGGGGAGACAGCGGATACGGGCGCAAGCAGGGCGAGGAAGGACTGCGGGAATTCGCCTGGCCGCACTCGTTCACCGCCAAGACCGGCGCCGCCCACTTCTCGGCCTCGACCTTTGGCAGGCCCGCGGGCGCCATGGCGGCAGCCCTCGCCACCGTCCGCGACAGGATCCTTGCCGAGCAGGACACCGACACCACCCACTGAGCACCCCGGCGGGGCTCGGCCGCACCCCTGGCCGGGCCCCGGGCCCCTTCGCTCCATGCCTGTCTCATCAGGTGACTCCCGTACGTGAATGAGGACCCCCTTCTCATGCCCACCCCCAACACCAACGCCTCCACCACCGTCGAACCGCGCCTGACGCACCGTCCGCTGGCGCCCGCCACCGCCGCCCCGCAGCACGGTGTCTCGGGAGCACGAGCGGTCCTGCTCCCGGTCGTCATCGTGCTGGCCATCGGCTCCATCTTCGTCAGCGTCTTCCTGTCCGCCTTCCACGCACCCGCGCCGCACGACCTTCCGGTGGCCGTCGTCGGCAGCACCGCACAGGCGGACCGGATCACCGACGGCCTGGAGCGTGGACTGCCGGGCGGCTTCGAGGTGAAGCACTACGCCGACGAGGACTCCGCCCGTCAGGCGGTGCAGGACCGCACGGTCTACGCCGCCTACCTGATCGGCGACGGAACATCCGCCGAGCTGCTGTACGCCGGGGCCAACGGCCCCTCCGTGACCTCCACCGTCGCCGGGGCTTTCTCCGGCATCGCGCAGGCGAACGGCGACCGCCTCGACCAGCACGACGTCACCCCCGCCTCGGCCGGCGACACCCGCGGCATGTCGGTCTTCTACGCCGGCTTCGGCATCGTCCTGGCCGGCTACCTGTTCGGCATGATGACCTACCAGATGGCTCCCCGCCTGCCCTATCGGTGGAGGATGGCCAGCCTGGCCGCGTTCAGCGTCCTCGGCGGCATCGCCGTGGCGCTGATCACCGGTAGCCTAGGCTTCGCCGCGCTGCCCGGCCCCTTCCTGGGAATCGCGGGCATCACCGCGCTGATGGCCGCGGCCATCAGCAGCGCGACGATGGTGTTCCTGCGCCTGTTCGGCCGCGCCGGCGTGCCGCTGGCCTCCGTGGTGCTGCTCATCTTCGGCAACGCCACCAGCGGCGGCACGCTGCCCACCGCCTACCTTCCGGACTGGCTGCACCCGCTGTCCCAGATCCTCCCGGTGGGCGTCGGCGTCCGCGCCCTCCAGGGCCTATCCCACTTCGTCAACGACGGCCTGGTCATGGGTATCACCGTCCTTGCCGCATGGACCCTCGCCGCCGCGGCGGCGCTCTACTGGCGCGATACCCGCGCCCCCAGGGCTCAGCCCGCCGCGTGACACTGGAAACCGGCCAGTGCTCGTCGGCGCCAGCGGCCATCTTCGGCGATCGACCACCTCGCTGTCGGCGACGTCCAGGCAGCCGGCCAGACTTCCGTGGCAACGGTCAAGATTCGGTGGCACGCGCTCAGGGTTCACTGTCAAAAGACACACGTGTCCTGTCTCATCGAAGTTTGAGTGATCCAAGTCAGGCGGCCTCCGAGCTGTCGAGCGAGAGTCGCGACGAATGGAACTGACCTGGTGGGATTCCGGCATGACGGATTGGTCGCAACTCAGCCATGCTTACGGCTCTGCGGAAGACATACCGGTGTTGCTGGACCAGTCACATCGGAGCCGATCCCCGAGCGTTGGAACGATCTATGGTCAGCGCTCTGCCATCAAGGCATTGTCTACTCGGCCAGCTTCGCGGCCCTGCCATGGCTAGCCGACGTAGCCGGCAGTGATGACCGAGAACAGGCGGTCAGCGCCCTGAACCTGGCGGGCGCGATCTTGGTGGGCTCCGACCAACCGCACAGGGCCGGCGACGTCCGCGCGCAGCACGTCGTCGTGCCCGGACTGCGAAACAGGCTTCTCAGCAGCGGATCAGGTCAGTGCCGACCGGCCAGCTCCACCACCGCCTTCAGGCTCGCAGTCTTCCAGCATCGTGACCGGACCCCGGGCCTCTTGAGGCCCGGGGTCTCGCTGTCCTGTGCCATCGAACTTTGAGCGATGGGTGTGGCAGCACGGCGACGATGCTCTGTTCGCGTCAGTGACTCCAGTAGTCGCGGCGGGGCAGTTCGACCCACACATCGGGAGGTCCGATCACGGCACGCCTGTCGGTCAGCCGCAGTCCTGCAAAGGCGCAGGAGTAGGCCACGGCGCTGTACTGGTAGAGGTACGAAGCCAACACCTCCTCGGAGGTGTCGTTCTCGTGCGGTCCCCCGCCCGGGTGCAGGTCCCAGCCCTCGACAGTTCCATGACGGGCGATGCTGCCTTGGTTGCCGCTCTTGGGATTGGCGTACAGGCCGTAGCAGACCGTGTCGGCAGACAACCGGGTCAGCACGCCCGGCATCTGCGGTGCGTATCCCCAGGGCTGTGTCACGACGCAGCCGCGCGGCACGGACGTCACGCCGATGATCTGCAAGCTCTCGTCCATGCCGTACTCGTAGGGATCTTCCAGTAGTTCATCGATGACATCGTCCACCACCGGCGCTGCCTCCAGACGGCGCACCGCCTCGGCCGCGTCGATGCCGGCCACACAGGCCAGCCCCGTACCGTCGTAGTGGAATGTGCCCAGTGCTGTGGTGAGCCGATTGGCCTCTTCCGCTGCCGCACGCTCCGTGTCGGTCAGGCCTGCCCATTCCGGTACCGAGAACAGGCCAGGCGTCGGTCCAGCCAAACTCAGCCGCCCAGGTGACCAGCCGCCGATCGACAGCCGCCAAGGATCGGCCCCGGCAGCGGCGAGGGCTCGTGCGTTTTCCGGCTTCCTGGACACGACGGCCTCCCAGAGTGCCGTCACCCCGTTCTCCAGCGCGTCCACATACGGAACTCGACCAGCCAACTCCGCGACGACCTCCGAAGACCCGAACACTGCTGCGCGATGCAGCGGTCGGCCCCCGCTCCACTTCTCTGGATCGGCGCCTTCGTCGAGACGCCGGCGAATGTCGTCGACATCCGTCCAGTCCCAGCCCATGCCAGCCCAGCCGTCACTCTCCGCTGCCACCGTTCCCCCTCCAACACGTCGCATGCTTCGCGCTACACGCTCGCACACGGGTCCGACACCGGGACCGACCAGCGCGATCAAGACTTCGATGACACGAACACGCATCCGCTCAAGGTTCGATGGCACACGGTCAAAGTTCCGTGACACCGGACACGCGCTGTCGGGGCTGGGGGTTCGGCCCTGGTACCCGCGAGGACGCGCCATGCGCTCACCCGTACCCCACTCACCTGGTATTCCAGCAGGTCAGGCCGCAACACGCGCCGTGTCGCGCCCGTCGCCGCCGGCACCAAGGCCGTCGTGCTGTGCTTCGTTCAGGCCGCTCAGGCTCCGGTACAGCGTCAGGCGCTGCCCGTGGCCGCGCGGAACTCCTGAGTCATCAACGCCACCGAGCCGCGCTGTGCAGGGGCTGGGCCCAGCTCGCCCCACACCTTGTGCAGGCGGGCTCGCATCCGGTCGTGCATGGCGTCGCTGATGACGGCCCGGTGCTCCTTGGGCACCTCACGCACATCCCGGACGCCGATTACGGTGCCGTGGCGGGTGCCGATCATCCCGATCTTGGTGACCTTCCAGCCGAGCTGCGGGTCCAGGCGGTGCTTCCCGGCCGCCTTCGCCGCCGCGGCGGCCGCGTCGAGGCCGGGCTCCGGCGCGGTGAGCACTTCGTCCTCTTCGCGTTCGGGCGGGGCGGTTTCGTAGGCGGTGCGGTAGTCGGGTGCCGGGCCGGACGCTGTCTCGTAGAGCCGCCAAGTCCTCCTGCACCACCGGCACCGAAGGGCCTGGCCTGGGCTCCCTCGACGGCGACCAGGTAGGTCTTCCGGCCCGGCCCCAGGCCGCACAGCCGTAGCGGACCGTCTGCTCGCGCTCGGCCGCCACACCTCGTGCCAAGGCACGCTGCGCACCGGAGCGGCACCGTTGCCGCCCGGCCCGTTGTCGATCAGTGTCCGTGAGCTCATTTCGCTTGACATATGGTGCGCTCCGGACAAGCGTGGGTAGCAGGTATCGCGCCCGTGGAATCGAGCACATCATGACCGGAACCGCGAAGACCAAGAGGATCGGTGCTGCGCTCGCCGCCGCGGCGGCGGCTTTCGCACTGAGTCTCGGCGGAGCCTCGATCGCGGAGGCCAAGATCCAGCCGGTGGACATCTCCTGCACCAACAACGGCGGCCACGAGCCAGGCGGCCAGCAGCCGTCCTGCAAGGGCAGTTCACTGACTCAGGAGTCCGAGAACCAGAACCCCGCAGGCCACGCTCCTCGCGGCCACAACTGACACCCCCGCCCCTACCACCCTCTAGCGGCCCCTTCGATCGCGCCGTCGAGCGCGGTGGAGGGGCTGAACCAGGTGACGGACGCCGGAACGGTGACGCCGGGTCCATCAAGATCTCTCGGCGGAACTGGCCTTGTCACCCGCCGGGTGAGCCGGGGCTCCAGGTGCCCGGCGCGGGGGCGGGGCGGGTTCACCGTCCAGTCGCCGCCGACGGCGCGCTCGACGGTCGTCATCGCCCGCGGGCCACAGGCGGCCGGGTCGGGCAGATCGGTGCGGCCGGGCCCCAGGGGGGCGTGGTGCTCCGCACCCGCCCGCGCCGGCCTGGCGGCCGTCCAGACCGGCGGACGGGGCGACGTCACGCAGGGACGCCGAGCGGCGGGTGCTCGAGCACGCGGGGCTTGTACTCGACCAGCTGGATGCGGCCATCGAAGGTGCGGTGATCGATCATCTCGAGAGCAACGTCCGGATAGCCGTCGTAGATGCGTTCTTCGCCCGTGGCCCCGGTGATCACCGGGAACATCACAACCCGGAAGCGGTCGACGAGTCCGGCTCGTAGCAGGGACCGGCACAGGCTGAGGCTGCCGATCGTGCTGAGGAGGCCCGAGCCACTCGACTTCATGACGCGGACCGCCTCGACCGCGTCGTCGCGGACGAGCGTGGAGTTGGCCCACGTCAGTGGCTCCTCGAGCGAGGAGGAGAACACCACCTTGGACGCCTGCGTGAGCTCGTCGACGGACGCCTCTTCCTCGGGCCTGAACTCGTCCTGGCCAGTCGGGACCTCGCCTGCGGCGAAGCCCGACATGAGGCGGTAGGTATTCGCCCCCATCACGTAGGTGGCCTCGGGCTGCCCGCCGAGCCACGCGAGGTACTCCGGGCCCTCAAGGCCCCAGAACCCAGGCCACCCCTCTCCCGATGCGTAGCCGTCGAGGGAGGTGATGAAGTCAACAAGAAGCTCCGACATGACAGTGTCCTTCCCTTGGGTGTCACGAGCTTGGACTGGCCGGGAGCCACAAACTCATCGACCGCACCGTGGAGCAACGAGAAACCCATGACGCTGCAGCCGAACAGCTCGGCGGCGCGCCACCCGCGGACGGCCCTTGCCAACCGCCACGCTCAGCCGGGCCAAGTACAACGCTCAGAAACCAACGGAAACGCTCAGTCACAGCGCTGCCCTGATGTGACTGAGCGTTGTAGTTGGCCCCTGTGGCCAACTACAGCGCTCATCGTCTCGGTGGCGCAGCTCCGTGCACACCGATGCCCAGCCTCAGGCGTTTGTCGACGGTTGGTGTGCGATGAGCTCAGCCTTCTGCAGCCACTCGATGTACCAGTGAGTGAACGTGGCCGGCCGGCCAGCCTGGTCGAGGAGCGGGACGAGGTCCGTCCTCGACCACGCCTCCCCCGCGCCCACGCCCGCCCAGCCGGCCACGCCGCCCCGGACCCTCGTCGACGGGACCACGGGCGCCCGCCTTCCACCCATCCGTGGAACAGGGCGCCTCCCAAACCCATCGACAAGCGACGTCGCTACTGGGTTCTGGCACGGATCTTGGGGAGCCGTCGCGGAGAGTCATCGTGGCGTTCGATAATGAGCTCCACACCTACAGTTCTGCTTCACTGAACTTTGA
>NZ_JNZP01000040.1 GCF_000725545.1 Streptomyces exfoliatus
TCGCCGCCAAGGGCGCCCCCATCGCCGGCATCGGCGTCGCCGGCGCCCCCTCCGGCGACCTCGACGAGAAGTTCGCCCAGGCCGGCGTCGCCGCCCTCGCGAACTGACCGCACGGCCCCACGACTGGTGAGGGCGCCCGGATCCCCCGCCGGGCGCCCTCGCCTTTTCCGCATGCGGCCTGCTTAGGATCGGTGTGTGAACCACAGCCGGCCCCGAGCGGCCGCGTCCCTGGCCGCCGCCCTCACCGCCCTCGCCCTGCTCGCGGGCGGCTGTACCGCCGGGGCCACCGGTGGCGTCCGGGGGACGCCCGGGGCCGCCGGACTGCGCGACCCGTACTTCCCGAAGCTCGGGAACGGCGGCTACGACGTGCGGCGGTACGCCCTGACCCTCGCCTACGACCCGCGCAGCGGACGGCTCGACGGCACCGCCGAGATCACCGCCCGCGCCACCCAGGACCTCAGCGCCTTCAACCTCGACCTCGCCGGGCTCACGGTCGACGGGGCGACCGTCGACGGCACGAGGGCCGCGGTCAACCGCGCGGGGAACGAGCTGACGCTCCGGCCCCGCCAGGAGATCCCCGAGGGCAGGGAGTTCCGGACGACCGTCACGTACGCGGGCGTGCCCGAGGCCGTCACGGCCGCGGACGGCACCCGCGAGGGCTGGCTGCGCACCGACGACGGGGCGGTCGCCGTCGGCCAGCCGGCGGGCTCGATGAGCTGGTTCCCCGGCAACCACCACCCCTCCGACAAGGCCGCGTACGAGATCACCCTCACCGTCCCGGCCGGTCTCGAAGCGCTCTCCAACGGCGTGAGAACCGCCCGCCGGACGGAGAACGACGGCCGCGTGACGACCGAGTGGCACGCACCCGAGCCGATGGCGAGCTACCTGGCGACGGTCGCGATCGGCCGGTACAGGACGGAGGCGGCGACCGCCCAGGGCTCGGCGGCCCCTGCCCCGTCCGCCCCCCGTTCGGCCCCGCCCGGCTCCCTCCCCGTCCTGACCGCCGCCGAGCGGTCCGTCGCCGCCCGCAGCGCCGCGCTCCTCGACGAGATCCCGAAGATCCTCGCCCGGCAGACCCGCCGCTTCGGCCCGTACCCCTTCTCGGCCGCCGGGGCGATCGTCACCGAGGACGGGACCCTCGGCTACGCCCTGGAGACCCAGACCCGGCCCGTCTTCCCCGCCGCCTCCTTCGACCGGACGACCCTCGTCCACGAGCTGGCCCATCAGTGGTTCGGCAACTCCGTCACGCCCGCGAGCTGGCGGGACCTGTGGCTGAACGAGGGCTTCGCGACCTACGCCGAGTGGCTGTACGCGGAGGAGTACGAACACGTCCCCGCGCGCAGGACCTTCGCCCGGGAGTTCGCCCAGGACATCAACTGGGCCTTCCCGCCGGCCGACCCGCCCTCCGCCGAGAACCTCTTCGACCCGCCCGTCTACCAGCGCGGCGCCATGGTCCTCCACAAACTCCGCGAGACCGTCGGGGACGAGACGTTCGACGAGATCCTGCGCGGCTGGCCCGCGAAGTACCGTCACGCCAACGCCTCCACCGCCGACTTCACGGCCTACGCGGAGAGCGTCGCCGGGAAGGACCTCGAAGGGCTGTGGAAGGTGTGGCTGTACGGCGAGGGCAAGCCGAAGAAGCCTTAGTCGCCAGAAGCCTTGGTCGCCGCACAGAACCCCACACCTCGGAGGGACACCGTGGACACGTCCGTACAGAAGCGCGTCTCGGCCTACGCGATCGCCGTCGAGCGCGACAGCCTGCTCCTGGCCCGGCTCTCTGAGGCCTCGCCGGTCTTCGAACCCGGACTGTGGCACCTGCCCGGCGGCGGCATGGACCCCGGCGAGCAGCCGGTGGAGGCGCTGGCGCGCGAGCTGTACGAGGAGACGGGCCGCGGCCTCGCCGGTGCCCGGCTCGTCGACGCCCGGACGTACGCCGCCCACCGCGACGGTGTGTCCTGGCAGTTGGTGGCCCTCTTCTACGCGGTGGAGCTCGCGCCCGGCGGCCCGCTCGTCGTCACCGAGACGGAGGGCAGCACGGAGGCCGTCGCGTGGCGGCCGCTCGCCGGGCTCACGGCGGCCGAACTGTCCCCGGCGGCGGCCGACGCGCTGTCCCTGATCGGTGTCAGCGCAGGCTCTTGCGCATGACCACGCACGGGCGGCCGTGCGTCAGGTCGGGGCGGCGGCCCGTTTCCTCGTAACCGAGGGAGGTCCAGAAGGCCAGCGCCTTCGGGTTGTTCTCCAGGACGGCGAGCCGCAGACCGGTGCGGCCCTCGGCGCGGAAGCGGTCCTCGGCGTACGCGACGAGCCGGCGTCCGTGGCCCGCGCGCCGCTCGTCCGCGTGGACCAGGAGCAGCCCGAGCCACGGCTCGGTCTCCGCCGGGTCGGGGTGGCGGCCGAGGATCACGGCGAGGGCCACGAGCCGGCCCTCGGAGCGGGCGAGGAGGATCTCGGCGGTGGGCCGGGCGAGCTCGTCGGCGAGGGCCGCCGCGACCTGCTCGGGACGGATGTCGGAGGGGTCGGGGAACTCGCCGCTGAGCTGCTGGAACCCCTCGTCGGACGCGTAGAGCGCGGTGATTTCGGTGAGCAGCGCGCCGGGCAGGGCCGCACCGTCCTCCAGGGCCTTGGGCACGAGGGCTTCGACGATCACGCGGGCAAGGGTAGAGCCCCGGCGGGAGATCCCGGCCGGGGCTCTACGGGTGTGTCCTACGGATACGTCAGAGGCTGACGCCGAAGTCGCGGGCGATGCCCTCCAGGCCCGAGGCGTAGCCCTGGCCCACCGCGCGGAACTTCCACTCCGCGCCGTTGCGGTACAGCTCGCCGAAGACCATGGCGGTCTCGACGGCGGCGTCCTCGGAGAGGTCGTAGCGCGCGAGCTCGGCGCCGCCGGCCTGGTTGAGGATGCGGATGTACGCGTTGCGCACCTGGCCGAAGTTCTGCGAGCGGTTCACCGCGTCGTAGATGGAGACCGGGAAGACGATCTTGTCGACGTTCGGCGGGAGGGCCGCGAGGTTGACGTTGATCTGCTCGTCGTCGCCGCCGCCCTCGCCGGTGCGGTTGTCACCGGTGTGGACGATGGTCTGGTCCGGCGTCGACTTGTTGTTGAAGAAGACGAAGTGCGCGTCGGACGCGACCTTGCCCGCGCCGTCCACGCCGATCGCGGAGGCGTCGAGGTCGAAGTCGGTACCGGTGGTCGTGCGGACGTCCCAGCCGAGGCCCACGGTGACAGCGGCGAGGCCCGGGGCCTCCTTGGTCAGAGAGACGTTGCCGCCCTTGGACAGGCTCACAGCCATGGAAAGTCCCTTTCATCGTGATGTCCGTCGCCTGGAGGAACGCGTGCGCGCCTCCGGCGGTTCCCGACGGAGGCGTGGCGAAAACAGGATGACTCCGATGGCCCCCTGCGGGGAACATGGGGGGCATGTCCGGTCCCTATCCCATTCGCGGCTCCGTCTCGCTCCCAGAGGCCGAGCTCCAGTGGCGTTTCTCGCGTTCGTCGGGCCCGGGCGGACAGCATGTGAACACCAGCGACACGCAGGTCGAGCTGCGCTTCGACCTCGCGGCCACGGCCGCGCTGCCCGAGGTGTGGAAGGCGCGCGCCCTGGAGCGGCTCGCCTCCCGCCTGGTCGACGGCGTCGTGACGGTCCGCGCGTCCGAGCACCGCTCCCAGTGGCGCAACCGCGAGACGGCGGCGGTCCGCCTGGCCGCGCTGCTCGCCGAGGCGACGGCCCCGCCGCCGAAGCCCCGCAGGGCGACGAAGATCCCGCGCGGCATCAACGAGCGGCGGCTGCGGGAGAAGAAGCAGCGGTCGGAGACCAAGCGCACCCGCCAGTCCCGCGACTGGGGCTGAGCACACCTCAGGATCTTCAGGACAGGTGCCGGTACTTCCCCTGGTAGTACGTCAGCGGGCCGCCCGTCGCCGACACGTCGCCGACCGCCAGGACCCGGCCCACGACGAGCGTGTGGTCGCCGGCCACGACGCGGCTCTCCGTACGGCACTCCAGGGTCGCGAGCGCGCCGCCCATGAGAGGGGCGCCGCTCACCTCGCCGCGGGTGTACGGCAGGTCGGCGAAGAGGAGCCGGTCGCTGACCCGGTTCTTCATCGCGAAGCGCCCGGCGATGTGCCGCTGGCCCTCGGAGAGGATCGACACCGCCCAGACGGGGACATCGGTGAGCAGGTCGTCCATGCGGGAGCCCTCGCGGAGGCTGACCAGGACCAGGGGAGGTTCGAGGGAGACCGACATGAAGGCGGTGGCGGTCATGCCGACGTCCTCGCCGCGCGGGCCGTCGTCGGGATCGTGCGCGGTCACCAGGACCACGCCCGCCGCGAGGCGGGACATCGCCGCCCGGAAATCGTCGTTGCTCACCCCCTCAGCATGAGGGATCGGGGTCTGTGCGACGCCCGTCCCCGGAGGGTTCGCGCGACCCGCCCTGAACTGCTGTGACTTGAGTCACAGAGGCGAGTATTTGCTGACCCTGTGTACCGGGTGCGCAGCTCGCTGTGATTCAGTGGCAGGGACAGTGCAACACGAAGCCGATGAGAACCCTGGAGTTGCTGTCGAGGTCTCGGGGAGAGCGAGCGATGGAGACCGAGTCGGAGCCGTACGTCCGTCTCTCGACCCTGCGGCAGCTGCATCAGGTCGTGGCGGATCTCAACACTGCGCGCAGCCTGGCTGACACCCTGCAGACCGTCGCCGACGGTGTCGTCGCCGGTCTCAACTACGAGCTGGCCTGCGTCAACCTTGTACGCCCCGACGGTGACCTCGTCGTCGCCGCCTTCGCCGGAAGCACCGCCGCCGAAGCCCTGATCACCGGCCGCGTCGGCTCCCGCGAGGCCTGGGAGCGGCGCCTCTCCATGGCCGACGCCTGGGGCGACCTGCGGTTCATCCCGCACACCGAGGGCTGGGTCCTGATGGAGGACGACGTCCCCCAGTGGCACACCGACGGCCCCGCGCCCCGCTTCGAGGACGAGTGGCACCCCCACGACCGCCTCTACGCCCCCATGTACGCCTCCGGATCCGGCCGCGAACTCCTCGGCGTCATATCCGTCGACCGCCCGCGCAACGGCCGGCACCCCGGCCCCTGGGGCCAGGAGGCGCTCCAGATGTACGCCTCGCAGTCGGCCATCGCCATCAGCAACGCACGGCTCCGCTCCAACATGCAGCGGGCCCTCGTCCGGCTCGAAAGGGAACAGCAGGCCCTCCGTGCCAGCGAGGAGTCCTTCCGGCAGGCCTTCGAGTACGCGCCCTCCGGCATGGCCATCGCCGAGATGGGCGGCGACCAGCACGGCCGGCTGCTCCGCACCAACGACGCCCTGTGCCGGCTCCTCGGCCGGCCCGCCTCCGTCATGCGGCGCTACTCCTTCGCCGACCTCGTCCACCCCGAGGACATAGGGACCCTGCTCAGGACCTCCGCCGAGGGCGGCCGCGCCGAGCTGCGGCTCGGGCGGCGCGACGGCACCTACGTGTGGGTGTCCCTCCGCAACTCCGTCGTCGCCGACACCGCCGACGGCCCCCGCTTCCTCCTCACCCACGTCGAGGACATCGAGGAGCGCAAGCGCCACGAGCTCCAGCTCGCCCACCGGGCCTCGCACGACGCCCTCACCGGCCTCCCGAACAGCGCCGAACTGCGCTCCCGGCTCTCCGCCCGCCTCTGCGAGCGCCCGGCGGCCGCGGGGGACCAGGCCACGTACGCCCCCTACGCCGGTTACGAGGCCCAGCGGGACGGCGGCACGTACGAGACCGGTCACGGCGGCGGCTACGACCCGTCGTACGACTCCGGCTACGAACCGCGGCCGTACGAGCCCGCGCACGAGCACGGCTTCGGCTTCGAGCCGGCGGGCGGCGCCGGACCGTACGACCACCACGTCCACACCGTCGCCCCCTCCAGCGGCGAGACCGACGACGGCACCAAGGGACTCGCCGTCCTCTTCTGCGACCTCGACGGCTTCAAGTCGATCAACGACCGCTTCGGCCACCACACCGGTGACGCCGTCCTCATCGAGGTCGCCCGCCGGCTCACCACCGGCGTACGCGACGGGGACACCGTGGCCCGGCTCGGCGGGGACGAGTTCGTCGTCCTCGCCGACGGCCTCGGCGCGGCCGACGCCGCCGACCTGGCCGTACGCCTCCGCAACGCGATCATTCCGCCCATCCGGGTGGACGGGCGGGCGGTCCGGGTCGGCGCGAGTTTCGGCATCGGATGGGCCGAATGCGGGATGTCGGTGGAAGAGGTCCTGAACTCCGCCGACCAGCGCATGTACGTGGAGAAACGCTCCCGCGCCAAGGTCCACCGCCGCGCCGGCTGAGGCCCTTGACACGCCCGGGGCCGCTTCGGGGGCTGGTCCGTTCGAGGTAGGCTCGGCCGGTCGGCGACGGCTGGCGAGCATGGAGAGGAACCCGGATGGCTGCCGGTAACGACGGCGCGAACAAGCCCGAGAACGACGACCCGTTCGGCTACCTGTACGCGGACGGTCAGGCAGCGGGCGCCCAGCCCCCGGGCGGTGGCGGCTACGGCTACCCCGGCCCCGCGGCGGCTCAGCCCGGCGTGCCCCGGACCTCGTACAACCAGGTCAGGACGGTCGGCGAGCGCCAGTACGGCCAGCAGCAGCCGCCGTACGTGCCGCCGCAGCAGCAGGCCCCGTACGGTCAGCCGCAGGCGCAGTACGCCGCGCCCGAGACGTACGGCGGGCAGCAGACCCGCCCGCAGTCCCCGATCCCGCCCCAGCGCGGCGGCGGCTCCGGCCGCGGCCCCAATACCAAGGGCCTCCTGATCGGCGCGGTCGCGGTCGTCGCGGTCGTGGTGATCGGCATCACCGCGGCCGTGATCAACAACAACGGCAACGAGGACGACAAGGGCGGCCAGGCGGGTGGCGGCACGCCGTCGACCGCGCCGTCCCAGGTCTCCGAGGAGCCCAGCACCGCCCCCAGCACGGAACCGACCCCGGCCGAGCTCCCGAAGCAGGACGCGGCGACCCTGAAGCTGGGCGGCCCTGCGAGCCTTGCCAAGGACGTGAAGGGCGCGAAGGGGCCGAACGGTGCCTATGTCTCCTTCAACGGCGTGGGTGGTTCGGCCAGCTGGTCCGTCGAGGTGCCGGACTCCGGCGAGTACACGCTGCGGATCATCTACAGCGTGCCGGGCAAGGACGCCAAGACCTCGCTGACGGTCAACAACGCGCCGCCCCGCGAGGTCAACATGTCCAACTTCGCCAAGGCCGCCGAGGGCGACTGGGAGAAGGGCTGGACGTACACGTACGCCTACGTGAACCTCGAAAAGGGCGACAACGCGCTGAAGATCTCCTGCGAGGCAGGGAACAGCTGCGACGCGATACTGGACCAGGTCTACCTGGAAGCCGGCAAGACCGGTAGGTGACCTCCGGGCTCACGCGGCCTGGGGCTCCGCCGTCACCTTCACCCGGGGCAGCAGCTCCCCGTAGGCCGTCGGGTCGAACTCGCCGGCCACCGGGGAGAGCACCGTCGCCGCCGAGAGCGCGACCGCCCGGGCGAGGCGTTCGGGCCAGGGGGCCTTGTCCACCAGGCCCGACAGGAGGCCCGCGACGGCCGAGTCGCCCGCGCCCGTGGGGTTTCCCTTCACGGCGGCGGGCGGGGTCGCGCGCCACAGGCCCTCGGCGGTCGCGGCGAGCAGGCCCTCGGGGCCCAGCGAGGAGACCACCGCGCGGGCGCCCCTGCCCCGGGCGTCGTGGGTCGCGCGCAGCGGGTCGCGGGAGCCGGTCAGCTGGGCGAGCTCGTCGGCGTTCGGCTTGACCAGGTCCGGGCGGGCGGCGATGCCGCGCCGCAGGGGTTCGCCGCTGGTGTCGAGGAGGACGGGGACTCCGGCCGCGCGCGACAGGCGGACGAGGTCCGCGTACGCGCCGACGTGGATGCCCGGCGGGAGGCTGCCGCACAGGGCGACCGCCGCGGCGCCGTCCAGGAGCTCCGTGAAGCGGGTGCGGAAGGCGGTCCACTCGTCGGCCGTGACGGTGGGCCCGGGTTCGTTGAGCTGGGTGGTGTCTCCCGTCGAGGCGTCGACGATCGCGACCGTGCGGCGGGTGGGGCCCGCCGTCCCGACCAGCTCGTCCCGGACCGGGGTCGCCGCGAGCAGGTCCCGCAGCACGCCGCCCGTGGCGCCGCCCGCGAAGCCGGTGGCGACGGTCTCGTACCCGAGGGCGGCGAGGACGCGGGCCACGTTGAGGCCCTTGCCGCCGGGGCGTTCGATGACCTGGGTGACGCGGTGCGAGGCGTGCGGGGTGAGGGCGGGGACCCGGTAGGTCAGGTCCAGTGCCGTGTTGAGGGTGACCGTGAGGATCACGACCTGTCCACCCTCCGTCGTTCGTCGTGCGTGTGAAGTGCTGCGGAACGTGTGCTCCGACGGGCACTGATCATGCCAAACGAAAGGCGGTTGGCCCAGACCCGCGGCCGACCGCCCTTCCGTGTGACTTCTGATCAGACCGCGGTCGGGTCGACGATCCACTCGCCCTTGCGCATGACGCCCTTGACGTCGAACCCGGCGTCGAGGACGACGAGGTCGGCGTCCTTGCCGGGATCGAGGGAGCCGACGCGGTCGTACACGCCGAGGAGGCGGGCCGGGTTGGCCGAGATGGCCTGCACGACGGCTTCGACGGGGAGGCCGTCGACGGTGGCGGCGCGCTTGAACGCGCGGTCCAGGGTGAGGGTGGACCCGGCGATGGAGCCGCCCTCGACGAGGCGGGCGACGCTGTCCTTCACCTCGACCTCCAGGGTGCCGAGCATGTAGCGGCCGTCGCCGAAGCCGGCGGCGTCCATGGCGTCGGTGATGAAGGCGACGCGCTCGGGACCCGCGTGGTGGAAGGCGAGTTCGAGCGCGGCGGGGTGGAGGTGGGTGCCGTCGTTGATGAGCTCGACGGTGATCCGCTCGTCCTCCAGGAGGGCGGCGATGGGGCCCGGGGCGCGGTGGCCGAGGCCGGGCATCGCGTTGTAGAGGTGGGTGGCGACGGTGGCGCCCGCGTCGATGGCCTGGACGGTCTGCTCGTACGTCGCGTCGGTGTGGCCGATGGCGGCGATCACGCCGTGCTCGGCGAGCAGCCGTACGGAGTCGAGGCCGCCGGGCAGTTCGGTGGCGAGGGTGACCATCTTGGCCTGGCCGCGGGCGGCGTCGATCAGCTTGCGGACCTCGGCGGGGTCGGGGTCGCGGAGCAGCGTCTCGTCGTGGGCGCCCTTGCGGCAGGGGGAGATGAACGGGCCCTCGAAGTGGAGGCCGGCGATCTCGCCCTGCTCGGCGAGTTCGGAGAGCAGTCCGGCCCGCCGGCCGAGGAAGTCCATCTCGCCGGTGACGAAGGAGGCGACGACGGTGGTGGTGCCGTGCAGGCGGTGGGTGTGGACGCCCTTGAGGACCTCGTCGACGGTGCCGGAGGTGAAGGAGGCGCCGCCGCCGCCGTGGTTGTGCATGTCGACGAAGCCGGGGACGAGCCAGTGGCCGGTCAGGTCGACGGCCGGGGCGCCCTCGGGGGCCGAGCCCGTGATCCGGTCGCCCGCGACGATCACGCGTCCGTTCTCGACCGTCCCGGTGGGCAGCACGACGCGTGCGCCGGTGAGAACCTTGTGATCGGCCATCAGGCGGAAACCTCCGAGTCGAGGGAGAGAAGGTCCCAGGCGAGGAGGCCCGCGCCCAGGCATCCGGCGGTGTCCCCGAGGGCTGCCGGCACGATGGCGGGCAGCTTCTGGAACGTGACTCGTTCCTCCACCGCGGCCCGTAGTGGTGTGAACAAGGTTTCCCCGGCCTCGGCGAGTCCGCCACCGATGATGAGGGTGCGCGGGTCGAGGAGGGTGAGGGCGGTGACGAGTCCGTCGGCGAGGGCGTCGACGGCGTCCCGCCAGACCCGGAGGGCCGTGGCGTCGCCGGATTCGACGGCCTTGGCGCAGTCGGCGGCGTCGGCCTCGGGGTCGCCGCTCGCCTCGGCCCAGGCCTGGGAGACGGCGGACGCGGAGGCGTAGCGCTCCAGGCAGCCGCGCTGGCCGCAGCCGCACTCCGTACCGCCGGGGCGGACGACGATGTGGCCGATCTCGCCGGCGTAGCCGTGGGCGCCGGCTTCGATGCGGTCGCCGATGCCGATGGCGCCGGCGATGCCGGTGCCGAGGGGGACGAAGAGGAAGCGGTCGGCGCCGTTGCCCGCGCCGATGCGGCCTTCGGCGAGGCCGCCGGTGCGGACGTCGTGGCCGAGGGCGACGGGGACGCCGTCGAGGCGGCGGCTGAGGAGTTCGCGCATGGGAACGTCGCGCCAGCCGAGGTTGGCGGCGTAGACGGCGATGCCGTTCTCGGCGTCGACGATGCCGGGGACGGCGACTCCGGCGGCCGCGGCGGGCTCGCCGTACCGCTCGTGGCCGAGGGTGCGGAGCTCTGCGGCGAAGTCGAGGATCGTCTCCACGACGGCCTCGGGGCCGCGCTCGCGCCCGGTGGCGCGGCGGGCCTCGTGGAGCAGGGTGCCGTCCGCCCCGACGAGGGCGGCCTTCATGCCGGTGCCGCCCACATCCAGGGCGATGACGTGTCTCACGGGGGACAGTCTGGCGCGCGGGGACCCAAAAGGTCTAGTCCACTGCCGAGGATTGTTGCGTACGGATACAAATTCGGGACCCGTCATGGGCTCATGGTCCCCCCGGCGTTGCGGAAGTGATACCCGAGTGGTGTAGACCTCATGCCCGCGCGCGGGAGAGACTTACGGCCCTGCGCAGAGCAAACCTGGGGCTCGAAGCAGCTCAACGACGAGCAAAAGGTGGATGAAGCCGTGGAGCGGCGACGATTCCTTGGACTGACCGCGGCCGCCGCCGCACTCGGCCTGACCGCGACGATGACCGGTTGCGGCTCCCTCGGAGGAGACTCCGGCGACGTGACCCTCCGACTGGTCGCCGCCGACTACGACCTCACCGGTGGCGACACCACCGAGAAGTACTGGAACGACCTCGTCGCCGCCTTCGAGGCCCAGCACCCCGGCATCAAGGTCGAGGTCAGCATCGAGTCCTGGGACGACGTCGACCGCAAGGTCTCCGAGATGGTCGAGGCCGACAAGGCGCCCGACATCGCGCAGATCGGCGCCTACGCCGACTACGCCGCCGCCGGCGAGCTCTACGCCGCCGAGGAACTCCTCACCATCCCCGTACAGGCCAACTTCCTCGCCCCGCTCGTCGAGGCGGGCGAGTACAAGCGCACCCAGTACGGGCTGCCCTTCGTGGCCTCCACCCGGCCCCTCTTCTACAACCAGACCCTCTTCGACGACGCCGGGATCGAGGCCCCGACCAGCTGGGCCGAGCTCGCCGAAGCCGCCGAGAAGCTGAAGGACAACGGTGTCCGCACCCCCTTCGCGCTGCCGCTCGGCCCCGAGGAGGCCCAGGCCGAGGCCCTGATGTGGCTGCTCAGCGGTGGCGGTGGCTGGACCGACGCCACCGACCGCTACGCCGTCGACTCCGACGCCAACATCAAGACCTTCGACTGGCTCAAGAAGAACCTCGTCGGCAAGGGGCTCACCGGGCCCGTCGCCCCCGGCAAGCTCAACCGCAAGGCCGCCTTCGCCGCCTTCGCGAAGGGCGAGGTCGGCATGCTCAACGGCCACCCCTCGCTCCTCCAGGAGGCCGCCAAGAAGGGCGTCAAGGTCGGCCAGGTGCCGCTCCCCGGCGTCGAGGGCCCGCCGAAGGCCGCCATGGGCGTCGCCGACTGGATCATGGGCTTCAAGCAGAACGGTCACCGCAAGGAGATCGGGGCCTTCCTCAACTTCGTCTTCGCCGACGACAACGTCCTGAAGTTCGCCGGCGACAACGACCTCCTGCCGGTCACGGTGAGCGCCTCCAGCCGCATGGAGACCGAGCCCGAACACGCCGACCTGCGCGTCTTCCTCAAGACCCTCCCCGACAGCCAGCTCCCGCCGGTCGGCAAGACGTCCTGGGCCAAGGTCAGCGAGAACGTGAAGCAGAACATCGGCAAGGCCGTCACCCCGGCCGGGCGCCCCGCCGACGTCCTCGGCTCGATCGGGCGGATGGCGACGACGGCGGAGAACGCCGAGTAGGACGGCGGCCGGGAACGCCGGGTAATAGGTTGTTCGTATGACCGACGAGCGCGAAGTCACGGATGGCGGGCTCGGTGAGCGGGAGCGGGCTCTTCTCGCCGTAGAGCGCCGCTCCTGGCCCGGCCCCGGTGCCAAGGAGCGGGCCGTCCGCGAGCGGCTCGGCCTCTCGCCGACCCGCTACTACCAGCTGCTCAACGCCCTCCTCGACGACCCGCGCGCCCTCGCCCACGACCCGGTGACCGTCAACCGGCTGCGCAGGGTCCGGGAGGAGAAGCAGGGGCGGCGGTAGTCGGCCACGTCCTCGGCCCTCCTGACGCGGGCGCCGCGCCTCGGTAGGGTCGGAGGCATGGTCAACAGCCTTCCGCACCCGACCACGTCCACCGGCCGCGACGGCCTCGCCGCGCTGCTCGCACGGCCCGCGAAGGCCGTCGTCGCCCTCGACTTCGACGGCACCCTCGCCGAGATCGTGCCCGACCCCGAACAGGCCCGCGCCCATCCCGGCGCCGTCGCCGCGCTCGCGGCCCTCGCCCCCGAGGTCGCCTCGATCGCCGTCGTGACCGGCCGCCCCGCCGGCGTGGCCGTCCGCTACGGCGGCTTCGCCGGGATCCCCGGCCTTGAGCGCCTCGTGGTCCTCGGCCACTACGGCGCCGAGCGCTGGGACGCCGTCACCGGCACCGTGCAGGCCGCCGCCCCCCACCCGGGCGTGGCCTCCGTCCGCGCCGAGCTGCCCGGCTTCCTGGACCGGGCAGGGGCCTGGCCGGGCGTCTGGATCGAGGAGAAGGGCCGCGCGGTCGCCGTCCACACCCGCCGCGCCCTCGACCCGGAGCGCGCCTTCGAGGCGCTGAAGGGCCCTCTCGGCGAGCTGGCCACCCACCACGGCCTCGTCCTCGAACCCGGCCGCATGGTCCTGGAGCTGCGGCCCCCGGGGATGGACAAGGGCGTGGCCCTGGCCGCGTACGTACGGGAGGTCGGCGCCGGGTCCGTGCTCTACGCGGGTGACGACCTGGGCGACCTGCCCGCCTTCGCCGCCGTGGAGAAGCTCCGCGCCGACGGCACCCCGGGCCTGCTGGTGTGCAGCGGCTCCACGGAGGTCCCGGAGCTGGCCGAGCGCGCCGACCTCGCGGTCCGGGGCCCGGCGGGCGTGGTCACGTTCCTGGCGGAACTGGCGAGGGCGGTACGGGAGGAGGCCTGAGGCCCCTCCCGTACCGCCCCGCGGGCTTTCTTACGGATCAGTGCGCGGCCGGGTTGGTCACGCTGATCGTCAGGTCGTCACCGGCGTCGCCGGTGATCGTGACGCGGACGCCGTGGCCGGCGACCTTCACGCTGGCCTGCGGGGCCGACGTGTCGTAGTACGCGTTCGGGTCCGTGTCGTCGAAGACCGGGATGCCCGGGACGGAGGGGGCGCAGGCCGCCTGCGTCTCGACCGTCTGGCTGTTGCCCTTGCCCACCAGGACCTCCTTGTGGAGGCAGGTCGCGTCGGTGGCCTCCAGGCCGAAGGTCGCGTCGAAGGGCTGGCGCCGGTTGCTGGGCGCGGTCCCGTCGGCGTACCGGAACGGGGCCGGGCGGGCGTCGACGGCCATGGCCTGGCCGCCGCCCGGGTGGGCGCTGACGTTGTTGTCGTCGAAGGACCGGTCGACGTACCAGACGAGCATGCCGTTCTGGTAGCGGAAGTACTCGACCCAGTCCGGCGCGGTGACGCCCTTGCTGAACTGGTACGGGCCCTCGGCGAGGAGCGCGTCGGAGCCGACGTACTCGCGGTTCTCCAGGAGGTAGTAGCGCGGGTAGGTCGCCGTCTCGGTGCCGGTGGAGATGTTCCAGCGGCCCGTGGCGGTCCAGGCGCCCGCGCCCTGCTCGACGTCGTCGGTGGCCAGGGTCGTACCGCCCGAGGTCAGCGAGATGTCGTCGAGGAACGCGCCGGCGTAGTGCACGCCGCCGTCCGTCTGGTAGCGGAACCGGAAGAGGGAGGGCTTGCCCGCGGAGTCGTACGCGTACCGCAGCGTCGTCCACTTCCCGGCGGAGGAGCCGTCGACGGCCGCGCCCGCGCGGGCCCAGTTGGCGCCGCCGTCGAGGGAGTACTCGGCGAAGAGGTAGTCGAAGTCGGCCTCGATCTCGTACCAGGCGCTCGCCTTGACGGTGACGCGCGAGGCGGCCGGCACGGAGCGGGTGAGGGACTGGTTGAGGCCGTCGGCCGAGCCGGTCCACCAGGCGTGGGTGCCGGAGGTGGGCGTGGTGTAGGTGGTGCTGCTCGCCTTGTCCGGGAGCGCGACGCGGACCGCCTGGTCCTTGCCGGTGACCTGGAGCTGCGCCGGGTTGAGGGTGTACGTGCCGGTGGCGCCGAGCGGGGCGTCGGTGTAGTCCAGCCAGCCGAGGAAGAGCTTCTCCTCGGCGCCCATGAGGCCCGGGTGGGTGCCGATGCCCGCGTTCGCGGCGGCGCCGTGGCTCAGCCAGGAGCCGGAGCTCATGAGGGTCCAGAAGGCGGTGGAGTTCTCGCCGCCGTCGGTGTCGTAGTAGTCCGGCAGGCCGAGGTCGTGGCCGAACTCGTGGCAGAAGACGCCGAGTCCGCCGTTCTCGCCCTCGGTGGTGTAGTCGCCGAGCCAGTACTTGGACTGGCCGATGCGGGCGCCGCCCGCCTTGTTCTGGGTGCCGGAGACGTCGGGCCCGGTGAGGCCGTAGTCGTCGCCGTTGACGTACCAGCGGTGGGACCAGATGGCGTCCTCGCCCTGGGCGCCGCCGCCCGCGTCCTCGCCCATGCCGGCGTGGACGGCCTGGAAGTGGTCGATGTAGCCGTCGGCCTCGTCGAAGTTGCCGTCGTGGTCCCAGTCGTTGCGGTCCCAGACGTCGAACTGGGCGAGGTAGGCGTCGATCTCGGCCGGGGTCTTGCCGGCCGCGAGCTGCGCGTTCCACCAGGCGTCGCCGGTGTCCTGGACGAAGGCCCACGAGCCGCCGTTGTCCTCGATGGCGTTGTCGCCGTAGAAGGAGGCGTTGTGGGGGACCTTGACCCAGTCCTCGACGGTGTTGGTGACCGAGTAGCGGCCGCCCGAGAGCTTCTCGTAGTACGTCTTCATCGACTCGCCGGAGCCGTTGAAGAGGTTCTCGTAGTACGCCTTGTCGAAATCGGCCGTCCAGGCGTTGGAGTTGTCCACGCTCCGGTCGGGCTGGGCTATCTCGTTGTGCAGGGGGCCGGGGACGGTGCCGTACTTGCCGGCGCCGTCCGTGCCGAACTCGGAGAGGATCGTGAAGATCTTCTCCTGGCGGTCGGCGGTGGTGGTCTCGATCTCGGTGAACTTGCCGGGCGCGACCTCGACGACGCCCTCGGCGTTCGCCTTGGCCTTGCCCTTGGCGACCAGGTCGATCGCCTTCTCCCGCAGCTCGGTGCGCTGCTTCGTGAGCGGTCCGGGACGGTTGTCCGGCCGGTGCGCGGCGGTGCCGGCCGGGGTGTCCCGGGCCTCCTGCGCGGTGGCGGGGGTGAGCCCCGCGGCGAGAAGGGCGGTGAGCGCCGACCCGAGGGTCATGCCCACGACAATCTTCTTCACGTCTGTTGCGATCCTTCCGCTTGCCTGAGGGGGAAAACGGATCGCCTGGGGGAACGATCGCCGCAGAGTCTGACACGGGAGCACCCCCCAGGAGGAGGGGGTCGCACCGATTACCGGTAGCCGATTTACCGACTACCGGTCCATCGGCCACCGGCCGCCGCCCCACCGGCTACTTGAGGAGAAGGTCCACCACGCCCGTCAGGTCCTCCTCGCCGCTGCCCACCGCGAGCCGGCGGCGCATCAGCTCGAAGTACGGCTGGATCAGCTCGGGGCTCACACCCTGCTCCTCGGCCGTCGTCTCGAACGTCGGCGTGCCGGCCACCTGCATCGCCAGATTGGAGACCACGTCCGTGGTGTAGTCGCCGCTCTTCAGCTGGGCGGCGGTCTGCAGCACGGAGGGACCCGCCATCGCCGCGATCCAGCCGGAGAGCAGCGGGGCGAACGTGGACGGGTCGATGTCCTCCCTGCGGATCAGGGCGAAGGCGTGCGCGACGCCGCCGAACATGCCGTACATCGCGCTCAGCAGGGCCACGTCGTGCAGCGCCGCGAAACCGGCGTCCTCGCCGACGTAGACCGTGCCGACCGGCACCGCGAGGGCCTCCTGGTGGAGCTCGAACAGCTCACGCGAGCCGCTGTAGAAGACGTACCCGCCGGCTTCCGGAACACCGACCATCGGCGGTACGGCCATGATGCCGCCGTCCAGGTAGCGGGCACCCCGCTCCGTGGCCCACGCGGCACGGGCCCGGGCCTGGGCGGGGGTCGTGGTGGTCAGGTTGACGAGGTCCTTGCCCGTCAGGTCGACGCCGTCCAGGGCGGCGCCGACGGAGGCGTCGTCGAGCAGGCAGACGATGACGAGGCCGCTCGCGGCGACGGCCGCGGCCGCGCTGTCGGCGGCCTTCGCGCCGTCGGAGACGAGCGCGTCGGCGCGCGAGGGGGTGCGGTTCCAGACGGTGAGGGGGTGACCGGCGTCGAGCCAGGTACGGGCGAGGGCGGTGCCCATCGCACCGAGGCCGAGAAGGGTGACGGGGGACTTCGCTGCGGTGTTCTGCGTCATGCCCTCAAGGCTGCTGCAGCCCGCTGACCTGCTCAAGTACCCACTTCGAAGTGGGCAGTTACCCTGAGGTCAGCGAGCAGCTCAGAAGGGTGGACACATGGCGACGCTGAACCGGCCCGGAGCGGACGACGGACACATCTGCGGCATCGACTCGGCGATGGAGGTGATCGGAGGCAAGTGGAAGGTCCTCATCCTCTGGGCCCTCCACGAACAGCCCCACCGCCGCTTCGGCGAACTGCGCCGGCTGGTCCCGGGCATCACGGAGAAGGTCCTCGCCTCGCACCTCCGCGAGATGGAGGCGGACGGCATCGTGGACCGCGTCTCGTACGAGGAGGTCCCGCCCCGCGTCGAGTACGCCCTGACGAAGGACGGCATCCGCCTCAACGACGCCCTGGAGCCCCTGGCGGCGTGGGGGAGGGAGCGGGTGTCCGGTCCCTGAGCGACTCCAGCTGGTTCAGGAACCAGCGTTGCGGGGGGAGGGCTGTGGCCGCTGCCGTGAGGCGTTTCGTGCGGTCCGTGCGTTCGGCCGGGGGCATCGACAGGGCCTGGTGGAGGGCCTCCGCCGTCTGCGAGACGTCGAAGGGGTTCACCGTCAGGGCGTCCTCCTTCAGCTCCTCGTACGCGCCCGCGCCCGTCGACAGGACCAGTGCGCAGCCCGCCTCCGAGACGACCGGTATCTCCTTCGCGACCAGGTTCATGCCGTCGCGCACCGGGTTGACCAGGGCCACGTCCGCGAGGCGGTAGGCGGCCAGGGAGCGGGGGAAGTCGTCCTGGACCGAGACCAGGACCGGCTGCCAGTCGGCCGTGCCGAACTCCGTGTTGATCTCGTCCGCCAGGGCCGTCACCGCGGCCGTGTAGGCGCGGTACGACTCCAGGTCCTGGCGCGAGGGGTACGCGGACGCCAGGTGGACCACCCGGTCCCGCCATTCGGGGTGGGTCGTCAGGAGTTCGCGGTAGGCCTGCAGGCCGCGGAGGATGTTCTTCGACAGTTCCGTGCGGTCCACTCGGACGATCGTTCTGCGGTCGCCGATCTCGTGGCGGAGCCGGGCCCGTCGTTCGTCCACCTCCGGGCGGTGCGCGAGGGCCCGCAGGTCGTCGCCGTCCACGCCCAGGGGGTACACCGCGACCCGTGTGCCTCCGAGGCCGGACGCGCCCACGCATTCCGTGAAGGACGACGCCCATCTGCGCGTGTGGAAGCCCAGCTCGTCCGCGCCGAGCATGCCCCGCAGCAGTTCCTCGCGGATGTCGTCCGGGAGCATGCCGAGGTACTCGGGCGACGCCCACGGGGTGTGCGTGAAGTGGGAGATCCGCAGGTCGGGGCGGAGGTCGCGGAGCCGGCCGGGGACAAGGGCCAGGTGGTAGTCCTGGACCAGGACCGCCGCGCCCTCCGCCGCCTCCGCCGCCAGCGCCTCGGCGAACGCGTGGTTGTAGGCGCGGTACGACTCCCAGCGGCGCCGGAACTCCGCGTCGAAGACCGGCTCGCGCGGGATGTCGTACAGGTGGTGGTGGAGGAACCACAGCACCGAGTTCGCGATGCCGTTGTACGCGTCCGCGTACACGTCCGGGGCGATGTCCAGCATGCGGACGCCCGGCTCTCCCACCCCGCGTCGGACCGCCTCCCGGTCGCCCTCGCCCAGCGCCGCGCAGACCCACACGCTCTCCTGCGAGGACACGGCGCTCAGGCCCGAGACCAGGCCCCCGCCGCCTCTGCGCGCGGTGAGCGAACCGTCCTCGCCGAGCGTGTACGAGACCGGGCCCCGGTTTGATGCGACCAGCACAGTAGCCATGTGGCGAACCTAGCCCGTCCCGTAAACGCTCAAACGTACGTATACGAGACGGGCTGATTCGGCCACGGTCCGTGAGCGCCGCAGTCCGGGCCCGGGGCCGGGTCGGTTCCGCCGTCAGTTCTCGCGTCGGCCGTGCATCGCCGCCTTCGCCACGAGGCCCGTCGCCGCCAGGGCCACGGCCAGCGCGCCCAGGAGCCACAGCCGCTCGCCGTTGCCGCCCGTCTCCGCCATCGAGCCGCCGGACGGGGCGCCTCCGTGAGGGCCCGGAGCCGGGGGAGCGGGGGGCAGTGGCGGATCGGTCGTCACCGGAGGCGTCGGGGTCGGTGTCGGCGTGGGATCCACCGGGGGCGGGGTGGGCGTGGGGGTGGGCGTCGGGGTCGGGGTCGGCTTCGGCTTCTCGATCACCGGCGTCACCGCGCACGACGGGTCCTCGCTGCCGTTTCCGCAGTTGGAGCGGGGTGTCTCCACCTCCACGCTGTTGCGGAGCTTCCCGTCCCCGGCCGGCGGGTCCTTGATCTTCACCGAGTAGGTGACGGTCGCCGTCTTCCCGGCCGGGATGGTCCCCGTGTACGTGATCTTCGGCGCCGTGTACGCCACCGTCCCCAGCTTCGCACGGGCGTCACCGGCGTAGTCGGCGTCGTCGAGGTTCCCCGTGAGGTCGTCGCTGAACTTGGCGTTCGGGTAGTCGAGCGCGCTGACGTTCTTCGCGGTGATCGTGTACGTGAGCGTGTCGCCCGGCTTCACCGTGCGCTGGCTCGCCGTCTTGGTGATCTCCAGGTCGGGCACCGGGACGGAGAACGCGAGCGCCGACGGCACGTAGGTGTCGCCGCTCGTGGAGAACGTCAGGTCGGCCGAGGTCGCGCCCGCCGGGACGGCACCGGCCGGGATGTCGAAGGTCTTGGCGTCGATGCTCAGGTTGTTCACCAGCTTCGGGGCGACGGCGCCGTCGTCCTCGCTGACGAAGAAGTTGTCGGTGTTGCCGGTGTGCGACTCGGTGACGTTCCTGCCGTCGACGAGGAACTTGTCGCCCGGCGTGTTCCAGTCGCCCTCGTACGCGGTCACACTCGCCCGCACCGTGCCCGGGCCCCGGTGGAAGCCGTCCACGGTGAGGGTCGTGGCGGGGGAGGTCGAGCGCTGCAGGACGTGGCCGCCGTACACGTACACGTTCCGCCGCTCGGGGGCGAGGAACGGGTCGGGGCCGGGGAACCTGTGGACGACGGTCAGGGACCAGCCCGCCACGCAGCCCTTGCCGTTCGGCGCCCAGACGTTCCCGACCGCCACCTGCGCGTCCGTGCCCGTGACGCCCGCGAACGCGGCGGTCACGTCCGACTCGCCCGTGTAGTAGTGCGGGCCGTTGGTGTCGGCCGGGTCGGCGACCATGCTGTCGATCGAGACGGGCGTCACGGGGCCCGCGCCCACCTTGATCACCGGGGCGGTCGTCGTGGGGTCGCCGGGGGACGGGTCGACGTCCGCGCCCGAGATGTCGCAGCGCTTCAGCAGGGTGCCGCTCGGGCCCTTGTACGTGCCGTCGTTGCCACCCCAGAACAGCCGGGCGTACGCGACCTCGGCGCCCGCGGGGACCGTGACCTTGCCGGTGCTCGAACCGTGGCCGCCACCCGTGCCGGCCGTGTCGATCCGCCGCATCACGAAGGTGTTGTTGTTGTCGGAGCCCTGCCCTGCCGCCGCCGTCGCGCAGCGCGCGGCCAGGTCCGCGGGGGCCGTGGGACAGCCCGTGACCGTGTTGCCGATCGTGGTGAAGTCGCCGTACAGCGACTCGTCGTACCGCTTGCCGAACGGCTCGACCACGTCCGCGACGGCCGGTCCCGCCGCCGAGAACGCGAGCGAGCCCGCCGCGAGCCCGATGGCCGCGAGCACTCTGCCCAGGTGGTGTTGTCTGAAGCGCATAAAAGGGCAATGTAGGCAAAACGGATCATCATGGGGCGTTACGCCACGCGGCGGCGCGCGTACTCCGTGATCTCGGCCATCGGCGGCCGCTCCTCCGTGTCCACCGGGTACGTGCGGGGCGTGAACCCCGCCTCTCCCCGCTCGAACTGCGTCAGCCAGGGCCGCACCAGATGCCCCCGCGACAGCCGCAACTGCGCCGTCCGGTAGATCGCCGCCGCCATCCGGCCCAACGCCTGCCCGTCCTGGTGCCGGTGCTTGCGCACCCCCACGTCCACCTGCGCGAGAGCGTCCAGACCCACCGTGTGCAGGGCGTCCACGAGCAGCCCCAGCTCCACTCCGTAACCGACGGGGAACGGCAGCCGTTCGAGCAACGAGCGCCGCGCCGCGTACTCGCCGCCCAGCGGCTGCACGAAACCGGCCAGCCGCGGCCAGTGCAGGTTCAGCAGCGGGCGCGCCACCAGCTCCGTCACCCGACCCCCCTGACCAGGGGTGTCGCCGAACGGGCGGTCGTACATCGCCTTCACGAAGTCGACGTCCGGGTCCGTGAGCAGGGGGCCCACGATCCCCGTCACGAAGTCCGCCGAGAAGTCCCGCAGGTCCGCGTCCACGAAACAGACGACGTCCCCGCTCGTCACCATCAGCGACCGCCACAGGACCTCGCCCTTGCCCGGCACGGCCGGTATCCGGGGCAGGATCGCGTCCCGCGCGACCACCCGCGCCCCGGCCGCCGCCGCCACCTCCGCCGTACGGTCCGTGGAGCCCGAGTCGATGACCACCAGCTCGTCCACGAGCGGCACCGACTCGCTCATCAGCTCACGCCGGATCACCGCGACGATGTCCCCGACCGTCGCCTCCTCGTTCAGTGCAGGCAGCACCACGCTGACGCGCGTCGAACGCTTGGCGGCGAGGATCCGCTCCAGCGGCCGGTCCGCCACGGACCAGGACCGCCGGGCCAGCCAGCGCTCCACCTCTTCCAGCACGTGATCTCCATCTCGCGGTTCGGACGGCCGGTCCAAGGGTCCGGGCCTTCGGTTACAGTCTTGAACAACGCGGATCCCCGATGCACGTCGGGGTGCCGACCGCGTCGGAGCGCAGGAACGAAGCCCGCAAGGAACTTCACCCCGCTTCACAATCGAATACCGCTCATCCAGAGGGGCAGAGGGAAACGGCCCGTTGAAGCCCCGGCAACCCTCCAGTCGGTTACTCGTCCTCCAGCGAGGCTCCCGACTAGGGAAGGTGCCAAATCCGTCTCATGGCGAAAAATTCGTCATGGGAAAGATGAGGAGAAAGGGCCTCGCCTCCATGGCTGTACAGACCGCTACCCCCGCCACCACCGTCGACCTCGGTCCCGCTTCCGGGCTCTCGTGTCGCGAATGCGGTGAAGTCTTCGCACTCGGCCCGATCTTCGCCTGCGAACTCTGTTTCGGACCGCTCGAGGTCGCGTACGACCTCCCCACCGGTGACCCCGAGGCGCTGCGCAAGCAGATCGAGGCCGGCCCCGCCAACATCTGGCGCTACGCCCCCCTCCTGCCCGTACCCGCCGACGTCGCGGACAAGCCGAACCTGAACCCGGGATGGACCAAGCTCGTCCAGGCCGACAACCTCGCCCGCGAGATCGGTGTCGCCCCCGGCAAGCTCTTCGTCAAGGACGACTCCGGCAACCCGACCCACTCCTTCAAGGACCGGGTCGTCGCCCAGGCCATCGAGGCCGCCCGCGCCTTCGGCTTCACCACCCTCTCCTGCTCCTCCACCGGCAACCTGGCCGGCGCCGTCGGCGCCGCCGCCGCCCGCGCCGGCTTCCGCTCCTGCGTGTTCATCCCGCACGACCTGGAGCAGGGCAAGGTCGTCATGGCCGGTGTCTACGGCGGTGACCTCGTCGCCATCGAGGGCAACTACGACGACGTCAACCGCTTCTGCTCGGAGCTCATCGGCGACCCGCTCGGCGAGGGCTGGGGCTTCGTCAACGTCAACCTCCGCCCGTACTACGGCGAGGGCTCCAAGACGCTGGCGTACGAGATCTGCGAGCAGCTCGGCTGGGTCATCCCCGACCAGCTCGTCATCCCGATCGCGTCCGGCTCCCAGCTCACGAAGATCGACAAGGGTCTGCAGGAGCTCATCAAGCTGGGCCTCGTCGAGGACAAGCCGTACAAGATCTTCGGTGCCCAGGCCGAGGGCTGCTCCCCGGTGTCCGTGGCCTTCAAGGCCGGCCACGACGTCGTACGGCCCCAGAAGCCGAACACCATCGCCAAGTCGCTTGCGATCGGCAACCCGGCCGACGGCCCGTACGTCCTCGACATCGCCCGCCGCACCGGCGGCGCCGTGGAGGACGTGAACGACGAGCAGGTCGTCGACGCGATCAGGCTGCTCGCGCAGACCGAGGGCATCTTCGCGGAGACCGCGGGCGGCGTGACCGTCGGCGTCACGAAGAAGCTCGTCGAGGCCGGTCTCATCGACCCGAACCTCACCACCGTCGTCCTCAACACCGGCGACGGACTCAAGACCCTGGACGCGGTGGCCGACACCTCTCAGGCGACCGTCACCATCCGCCCGAGCCTGGACGCGTTCCGCGACGCCGGCCTGGCCCTCTGAGCCGACCCACTCTCCCGGCTCTCCGAAAGGTTACGAAGACATGGCCGTGAACGTCCGCATCCCCACCATCCTCCGCACCTACACGGGCGGGAAGTCCGAGGTCCCGGCCGAGGGCGCGACCCTCGCCGAGGTCATCGCGGACCTGGAGAAGAACCACACGGGCATCGCCGCCCGCGTCCTGGACGACCAGGGCAAGCTGCGCCGCTTCGTCAACGTCTACGTGAACGACGACGACGTGCGCTTCGAGCAGGGCCTGGAGACGGCCACCCCGGCCGGCGCCGGCGTCTCGATCATCCCGGCCGTCGCCGGAGGCTGCTGAGCCTTATCAGCTGCCCCATCTTTCTCGAAACTCTCGAATTGCCCCTTCCGCGTCAATAAGCGGAGGGGGCAATTCTGCAGGGTTGAACGCGGTAGAGTTGGGGAAGTCCCCGCCGCTGCTCATGCCGGACGCATATGAGAATGCGTCCCTGCGCGACAAGAAGCAGCCAAAGTGTGTGCGCGTTGTGTACCTTCTGCACGCTTTGCCGGGCCCGACTTGCCCCGTCATCCTGGGGATTCTCCCTAATTCGCCTTTCCGTCACGCCCAGAATTCTCGCTCGAATGACCTGTTGCAGAGGGCAGTTGGGCAGATACATTCAGCCGCGGTCGACGCGTTCCGGCGCAGGGTCTGACCCGGGTCCGCGAAGTGCGGTCCCGCGCAAGGGCCAGTAATAGGGGAGTTAGGCATGGCTCAGGGCACCGTCAAGTGGTTCAACGCGGAGAAGGGCTACGGCTTCATCGCGGTCGACGGTGGTGCGGATGTTTTCGTCCACTACAGCGCGATCCAGATGGATGGTTACCGCAGCCTCGAAGAGGGACAGCGAGTCGAGTTCGAGATCTCGCAGGGCCAGAAGGGTCCGCAGGCGGACATGGTCAAGCTCGCCGTCTGAGCGCGGCGCGATCGGCCACCGACGCAACGCCGTCGAGGGGCCCGTATCCCTGAGGGGACGCGGGCCCCTCGCTGCGTTCCGCCCCGCTTCCGGCCCCGCTCCCGCCCCGCCTTCCCCTGCTCCCGCCCCGTTTCCCCCCGCTCCCGCCCGGGCCGGTTCACGTCCCGATCATCGAGAGTCGCTTGCACTCTCCTAGGTCGAGTGCTAATCATTGGCGTTAGCACTCGGAAGGTGAGAGTGCTACGAGGATCGGGCAGACGAGGCCGCCGGCCGGGTGGGGCAAGGAACCACGCGGACATCCCGGAGGCCGTCCGTCGCGGGCGTCGGCGCGGTCCTGGAGCGTTATCCACCCCATGTCCGGGAGGACCACTTCACATGGCCAAGATCATCGCGTTCGACGAGGAGGCCCGGCGCGGTCTCGAGCGCGGCATGAACCAGCTCGCTGACGCCGTCAAGGTCACCCTCGGCCCCAAGGGCCGCAACGTCGTCCTCGAGAAGAAGTGGGGCGCCCCCACGATCACCAACGATGGTGTCTCCATCGCCAAGGAGATCGAGCTCGAGGACCCGTACGAGAAGATCGGCGCCGAGCTGGTCAAGGAAGTCGCCAAGAAGACGGACGACGTCGCCGGCGACGGCACGACCACCGCCACCGTCCTCGCCCAGGCGCTCGTCCGCGAGGGCCTCCGCAACGTGGCCGCCGGTGCCAACCCCATGGCCCTCAAGCGCGGCATCGAGAAGGCCGTCGAGGCCGTCTCCGGCGCCCTCCTCGAGCAGGCGAAGGATGTCGAGACCAAGGAGCAGATCGCTTCGACGGCCTCCATCTCCGCCGCCGACACCCAGATCGGCGAGCTCATCGCCGAGGCGATGGACAAGGTCGGCAAGGAAGGCGTCATCACCGTCGAGGAGTCGCAGACCTTCGGTCTCGAGCTCGAGCTCACCGAGGGCATGCGCTTCGACAAGGGCTACATCTCGGCGTACTTCGCCACCGACATGGAGCGCATGGAGTCGTCCCTCGACGACCCGTACCTCCTGATCGTCAACTCCAAGATCTCCTCCGTGAAGGACCTGCTCCCGCTCCTGGAGAAGGTCATGCAGTCGGGCAAGCCGCTGCTGATCATCGCCGAGGACGTCGAGGGCGAGGCCCTGTCGACCCTGGTCGTCAACAAGATCCGCGGCACCTTCAAGTCCGTCGCGGTCAAGGCCCCGGGCTTCGGCGACCGTCGCAAGGCCATGCTGAACGACATCGCCATCCTCACCGGCGGCACGGTCATCTCCGAGGAGGTCGGCCTCAAGCTGGAGAACGCGGGCCTCGACCTGCTGGGCCGCGCCCGCAAGGTCGTCATCACCAAGGACGAGACCACCATCGTCGACGGTGCCGGTGACAGCGAGCAGGTCGCCGGTCGCGTGAACCAGATCCGCGCCGAGATCGAGAACTCGGACAGCGACTACGACCGCGAGAAGCTGCAGGAGCGCCTGGCGAAGCTCGCCGGCGGTGTTGCGGTCATCAAGGCCGGTGCCGCGACCGAGGTCGAGCTCAAGGAGCGCAAGCACCGCATCGAGGACGCCGTTCGCAACGCGAAGGCGGCCGTCGAGGAGGGCATCGTCGCCGGCGGTGGCGTGGCCCTGCTCCAGGCCTCCTCGGTCTTCGAGAAGCTCGAGGCCGACCTCTCGGGCGACGAGGCCACGGGCGCGAACATCGTGAAGCTGGCCCTCGAGGCCCCGCTGAAGCAGATCGCGATCAACGCCGGCCTCGAGGGCGGCGTCGTGGCGGAGAAGGTCCGCAACCTGCCCGTCGGCCACGGCCTCAACGCCGCGACCAACGAGTACGTCGACCTCATCGCCGAGGGCATCATCGACCCGGCGAAGGTCACGCGCTCCGCGCTGCAGAACGCCGCGTCGATCGCCGCGCTGTTCCTCACCACCGAGGCCGTCATCGCCGACAAGCCGGAGAAGGCGTCCGCGCCGGCCGGCGGCGGCATGCCGGGCGGTGACATGGACTTCTGATCCTCCGGGATCGGTGGTTCATCGCCGGACGCGTGAGCTGAACGCGCGAGCCGAACGCGAAGAACGAGGGCGGCACCCCCACCAGGGGGTGCCGCCCTCGGGCGTTTAACGGATCCTGGAAGTGCCCCTTCGTGAAGGGAACAGACCATGGTCACCCTCCTCACCACACCGGCCGACCGTGAGCTGGTCGTCACCCGCACCTTCGACGCCCCACCGGCCCGCGTCTGGGAGGCCTGGACGGTCCCCGAGCACGTACGGGAGTGGTACGGGATGTCCGGGCTGACCACGACGGTCGTCGACATCGACCTGCGGGTGGGCGGTGCCTGGCGCTGGGGCCAGACCGCACCCGACGGGCAGGAGATCGTCTTCTCGGGCACGTACGAGGACATCGTCCCGGTGGAACGCCTCGACTACACGGAGACCTTCGAGCAGATGCCGGACGCCGAGCCGGTCCACGTCACCCTCACCTTCGACGCCACCCCCGACGGGGGAACCGCCCTGACCAGCACGTCCGTCTGGCCCTCGAACGAGATCAGGGACCAGGCGCTGGACGCGGGCATGGAGGCGGGGGTGCGGGAGCAGTACGACCGGCTTGCGGAGCACCTGAAGACCATGTGACCGGGCCTCTCACGTGACGCGGAGCAGCGCCTGCGCGATCGGCTCTCCGGTGCGACGGGCGCGCGCCAGACCCGACTTCACCTCGGAGAGGGTGCGGGGACGGTAACCCGGGCCCCCGCAGCACGACTTGTGGAAGCGGATGCCGGCGTTCAGGACGACCGACAGCGCCCGCCAGCCGGAGACGTCCCGGCGGCGGGGCGGTGCGAAGGCCGATCCTGCGTGGATGAGGGTGCGCGCGCAGCGCGGACACCGCCGCTCGCGCTCACGGTCGTACGGCTGCTTGTACGAGGCGCGGCACGGCAGACAGACGTATGAGGTCTTGGCGTGTCCCATGGAGGCAGGTTAGGGGGCGCGGCCCCGCGGCTGCTGTTGAATTACCGGCGGCGAGGGTCAGGCGCGGCGGAAGAGGGCCGTCCAGAGGAAGGACTCGCCGAAGGCGGGGGAGTGGGCGGGTTCGTCGCGCATCCGGCGGAGGTCGATCGCGGTCAGGCCGTCTCCGATCGGTCCGTTCGGCTTCGTAGCGTCCGTGAAGATCGCGCGCAGCGACTCCTCGGTGTACGCGAGACCGCCCTCCAGGCGGCCCTTCTTGTAGAAGTCGGCGTCCGGCAGCTCCGAGCCCATGCCGCCCTCGCCGGCCGCGAACGCGGTGAGCGCGAAGTGCCCGCCGGGCGCGAGGACGCGTTCCAGGAGCGCGAGGTAGCTGACACGGCGGTGCGGGGGCAGGTGGTGGAAGCAACCGGAGTCGTAGATCAGGTCGTACGGGCCGTCGGGGGCGGCGCCCTTGAAGGCGTCGCCGCACGTGAACCGGATGTTCCCCGCCCCCGCTTCTCCGGCCCGCTCCCCGGCCCAGGCGATGGCGGTCGGGGAGAGGTCGACGGCGTCCACGTCGTACCCGAGCGAGGCGAGGTACAGGGAGTTCCGCCCGGGCCCGCACCCGAGGTCGAGGGCCCGGCCGCCGGCCGGGATCAGGCCCCGCTCGACGTACGACACCAGGTTCTCGTCGGGCTTCGCGACGAAGAACGGCACCGGCTTGTCCCGGTCGGCGTAGAACCCGTCCCACCAGTCGGCGCCACCGCCGGTCCAGCGGTCGGCGTCGGGGGCGAACAGGCTGTCGAGCAGGTTCAGGACGTCGTCGACGGTGCGGACGTCGCGGTCGATTTCTGGCATGTGGAATCTCCCCTCCGAGTCCCTTAAGGATAGGGGGAGTTGAGGTAAAAGCCCAGGTCAGGGGCGGTGTGCGGAGGTGCTGTGCGGGGTATGGCGGGGCTGTGACCGGAGAGCGAGGGCTCGGGGGCGGGCGGGGTGTGCGGGCCCCCGGAGGAGGGCCTCCAGGCCCGGGAAGAGGCCTTCCAGGGCCCCGCCAGGGCAGGTTTCTGGCGCCTTGGATTCGAGTGGCTGTACGATCCGGCTGCCGACAGGGGGGGTCCCGCCGGCCCCCCGGCCGCCGCGGCCCACTGCGCCCTGCCTGTCGTGCCCGTCGTGCTCGCCCTCCCTCGTCGTACCCGCTTGCCCACCCGTACGAGGGGACACGTACTTGTCCGTCCGAAGAGCCGTCGCGCTCGCACTGAGCGCGACCCTGGGCCTCACCGGCCTGACGGCCACCGCGACCGCATCCGCCGCCACCGCTGCCGCCTCCGACGCGCCCTACGAGGTGACGATCCCGGCGCCGGCCGATCCCGACGGAACACCCGACACGCAGCTCTACGGCGCCGGAACCGGCGTCCAGCTGATCCGCGACGGAGAAGCCGCGTACACCTCCTGGCAGAGCCTGAAGGACGGACGAGTCGCTCACGGCCCGGGATGCTGGTCGGCGGACCCGGTCTTCCACGGCGACAGGGTCGCCTGCTTCGACGAGATGGGCCAAGAGGCGTCCGTCCACGACTTCGCGAGCGGCGCCACCTTCGCCCTGCCCCTCCAGTACGCGCACGTGTACCCCGCCGTCTCCGCGGACCGGCTGATCGCCGCCGACTCCGGGAGCGGAGGCGGCGCCGTCCTGCACCTGCTGGGCTACGGCCCGGACGCGCCCGCCGACCTGGAGGTGCTCGTGCCGGGCGCCGACGGGCCGCCCTCCCTCGTCACCTACGACGATGCCGGTGCGCTCATCTCCTACGGCGGCGCCGCGTCCCCGCACACCGCCCTGATCGACTTCGCCACGGGCACGCTCACCGCCGTGCCCGAGCCGCCGTTCTCCACGTCCTCCCGCCGCGCGGTCCTCAGCGCCGACTGGATCGTCCAGTACGACGCCACCGGCACCGACCAGGCGTTCGTCGTCTCCCGCAAGGACCACGGCGACGCGGGCAGGACCGTGAAGCTGCCGAACGACCGCGACGACACCGACGCGCGGCTCGGCGTCGTCGGCGACTGGATCGTGGGCCGCTACGACGGGCCGACGGACCCGTGGGAGTTCGCGACCTTCCCCGTCGTCGCCACGCCGATCGCCGGGGGCGCCACGCGTGACCTAGGCATCGTCGCCCAGAAGGGCGGCGCGGTCGAGGCCGGAGCGGACGGCGCCCTGTACGCGCTGGGGGGCACCGACCTCGCCCACTGGGGTGTACGCCGCATCGCCTCGGGAGCCGACGGCGCCCCCGTCACCTCCCAGGTCCTGGCCGCTCCCGCGACCGTCCCGTACGCCGCGGTGACCATGGCCAACGGCCGCGTGGTGACGGAGACGCGGACCACGACCCACACCCTCCGGGGATTCGGCCTGTCCCTGACCGGAGCGCCCACGGCGGCGCCGTCCTGGACCTGCGACGCGCTGTCCGGCACCGCCCCGAACTGCCCGGCGCTCCTCAAGTCGGCCGGCTCCGGTAAGTGGTGGCACGACACCGGCGACGGCCGGCTGGTCATCCTGGAAGAGGCGAACGGCACGCCGTCCGGCGCGACGACGTCGTGCACCGACTGCATCGTCAAGGCGCACGTGACCACGCCCGGATCCGCGGGGACCACGCGCACGGTCACGCTCGCCCACACGGGCAAGCTCCAGGTGGACTTCGTCGACAGCGTCTCCGGTCGTTACGTGCACTTCCGCGGCACCACCACCTCCGGGGTGCGCTCGATCGTCGCGGACATCGAGACGGGGAAGATCCTCCGGAACTCCGCCGCCACCTCCAGGCAGGCCCTTTGGGGAAACCTGCTCTGGACGGCGTCCGCGACGGACGACACCGTCTCCGCGATCGACCTGCGGACGGGCGCGACCGTCGAGACCCACGACCTCGGGACCGGCTGCCGCTCGTCCCGCCTGGAGGTCGTCGGCAGGTGGATCTACGCGCTCTGCTCCTCCGACTCGTCGGCCGCGGTGGTGTACGACCGCGAGAAGAAGGCTGCGGTCAAGGTCAGGGTGGACCGGAACACCGAGGCCCATCTGGGCGAGGGCTTCCTCGTCACGGCCTACTACGGCGCCTACGGCTACACCCTGATGGCGACCGACGTCCGCTCCGGTGTGGCGGTGGACCGCGTCCTCGGCAACCTCGCGGACGCCGACGTCTCGGACCCGAACCAGGTCTGGGCGATCGACCGGTTCGGCGGGGCCGTCGCCTTCGTCGACTCGCTGCGGAAGATCCACGTCGTCGACCTCGGCGGGGTCACGGGCCGCCTGGCCGTCCTCGACTCCGACACCCCCGCGGTCAACCTCAAGACGGCTTCTTGGAAGCCGCGTTGGTGGCTGTCCAAGCCCGCCGCCTCCTGGTCCCTGACCCTCAAGCACAAGGCGACCGGCAAGGTCGTGCGGAGCCTGAGCGGGGGCGAGGCGCGCGGTCTGGTCGCTCCTGCGTGGGACGGGAAGGACGCGGTTGGGAAGCTGGTTGCGAACGGTGCCTACGCGTGGGCGTTGACGGTGAAGGCCGCGGATGGTCAGGGCGTGGATCTCGCGGTCTCCGGGGCGTTCTCCGTGACGGGTGGGGCCGCCGTGTGGCGTGACCTTGCTGGTCATGACGGTTTCGGTGATCTGTTGGTGATGGATACGGCGGGTCTGGTGTCGTTGTACCGGGGGACTGGTACGGGTGCGGTGTCGGCGCGGATGGCTGGTTCGGGGGGGAAGTTCGCGACGTCGTCGGTGTTCGTGCCGGTGGGTGATCTGAATGGTGACCGGTGTGCGGATGTGTATGTCCGTGTGGGTGATCAGTTGCGGGCGTA
>NZ_JNZP01000041.1 GCF_000725545.1 Streptomyces exfoliatus
GAACAGAGCGGACTCCGTCAGGTGTGGATCTCACTGCGCGTGGCCACTGACGTACTTCCCCTGCTGGTCAACGCTTGCTCGGCGGCATGTGTTGCCGTGCTACCTGGCGGTGCTCGCGACTACATCCCCACACCCCACAAAGGCGGCCGAGTCGACCAGCCGGCGTCCGACTGGGACTGACCGGCCGAACCTCGCCTCAACCCCCCGGTCGGTCGAGAAACGACCACGCTGGCGTGACGACGGGTCGAACGTCTGGGCGGGGAAGCTGACGCTCGCGATGGGGAAATACATGACCGTCGACAGGCTTGTCGCACACCAGGCAGAGTTTCCCGTCCGCGACCACGCCACGGCCGCACCCGTTGGCGCAGACCGGTTGCTCGCCGCCGAGGCACACCACGCACAGGTCCATGCCGGGCAGGGCGAGGAGCGAGCACATGCCCTCGTCCCCGGCGCAGGGCCGGTGCCGACCGGTACCCGCAATCTCCGCCTCCAGTTGCGCGCGCGAGAAGGGGTTGGGGCGGCCCGGCGGTACTGCTCCCAGAGCGCATCTGGGCGCCGGGCCTCGCCCGCGCACGCCATATCGGCGCGGGTTGGAGCCGACCCTAGCCCCTGTTGACCAAGCTTCGCGCCCCCGTTCACCGCCTTCGTACGGTCAGTCCTGGGCAGATGTGGTGCCGGGATCGACCGGGCCGGGGCTGAGACGCCGCCGCCGGGCGAGGCGGGCCTCCAGGAGCCCGTCGGGCGGGAGCTCTGCCTTGCCCTGGCGGCGGCGTACGAAGGGGCTGGTGCTCCCTGCCTGAGCGATCCCCGTCTTACCCTCGGGCATAAGCCGCCGCCGCGTACAACGGCCTGGCGGATCGTCAACGGCAAGGCTCTGCCGGCGCCTGCAGGCGGTCCGGGTCGACCGCCGCGGCCGGCTGCGGGCGCTGCCCTTCCTGACCTGAAGGGGCAGGCTGGGGCTATCCGAGCCAGACGATGCTCAAGACCGACAGGCGGTGGGTGAGGCGGTTGACCATGTAGACGACGGAGAGCTGTCCGACGGATGCCGCGCGGACGTCCTCGCCCTCCGGGTCGCCGGGGTTCCACTGCGGCCAGCCCCACGGGGAGCGGACCGCGATGTCCAGCAGGTCGCGGACCATCTCCCGGGCGGGGTCAGGGAGCGCGGTGAGCGACTTAGCGGCCTGCGGGGACAGGCGCGCTGCCCACGGCTGCTCGGTCACGGGCGGCCGCCGAGGACGTCGTCGAGGTCCACGAAGTCGGAGTCGTCTTGTCCTGCGTCCATGAAGGCATCCACGTCCCCGGCGGCGGCGGCGCGCAGCTGCCAGGTGCGTACGACCTCGTGCAGGGGGGTGAGACTGAAGGCGTGCCGGGCGTCCTCCAGGGCCTTGGCCCAGTCCCGCTCGAACGCCGGGACCCACGTCTTTGCCCGGCGGTCCGCGCGCAGCTGGGCACGCAGTTCGGCCGGCGCGCCGGGCGCGGGAGCGTGCGGCATGGGGGGTGCGTGGTCGGGCTGGGCACTCATCGGCTGTTCCTCCCGGCGGCGGGTCCTAGCGCAACGGTACGCGCGTCGGGTCGCCGTGTAGGCGGGCATGGGCCAGATCGGCGGCGACACGCGCCCGCTTGGTGAAGGGGGATTGAACTAGGCAGTTTCGTTTGGATCAGCGCGCTGACCAGAGGAAGATGCCCGCGATGTGGAGTCCGGCCAGGTAGATGGTCGCGGTCTTCTCATAGCGGGTCGCGAGCCCTCGCCACTGTTTCAAGCGGTTGATGCAGCGTTCGACCGTGTTCCGCTGCTTGTATGCCTCGCGATCGAACGCGGGTGGCCTGCCGCCGCGGCTTCCGCGACGAAGCCGGTGACCCCGTTGATCGGCTGGAACGGGGATCCCGCGCTTGCGGAGGTGGTCGCGGATCGCGCGGGAGGAGTACGCCTTGTCGGCCAGGACCAGGTCTGGCCTGGTGCGGGGCCGTCCTCGTCGACGCGGAACTCGCAGTCGGGCCATCACGTGTGTGAAGGCGGGCGCGTCGCCGGCCTGTCCGGCCGTGAGGTAGAAGGCCAGAGGCCGGCAGCGGGCATCGGACGCGAGATGGATCTTCGTGGTCAGTCCGCCGCGGGACCGGCCGATGGCATTGTCGTCAGGCTCGCCGGCCGGGGCCCCCTTTTGCGGGCTCCGGCTGCGTGCTGGTGAGCGCGCACGATGGTGGAGTCGACCGAGACGGCCCAGTTGAGGTCTTCTTCGGCGTCGGCCTGCGAGATGAGCGCAGTGAAGACCCTCTCCCACGTGCCGTCGATGGCCCACATCCGTAGCCGGTTATAGACGCCTCGCCAGTTGCCGTACTCGGCTGGCAGATGGACCCACTGCGAGCCCGTCCTGAACTTCCAGGCGATCGCGTCTATCACTTCACGGTGGTCTCTCCACCGGCCCCCACGTTTCGGCGTCCGGTCCGGGAGCAACGGTTCGATCCGCGCCCACTGCGCATCAGTCATCGGCACACCCGAACCAACGAAGGAGGCAGCCCGGCAGTCATGCCTAGTCCCACCAGAACGACCAGGAAGTCCGTCCCACGAGGTCCGCGGCGTACTCGGGGAACGGTGTGGGCGGGTCATCGACGATGTTGTTCGCGGTCGACAGCACGTGCTCCAAAGCGAGCAGGTTCGCGTGCTCTGCTTCAGCAGGGGGTCTCGCCACCGATACGTGCAGCTCGCTGCCGAACACTGCCACGACCTGGGCGCCGAAACGGTCCTCCCAGCTCCGCAGGAGCGCAAACAGCAGAGGCAGTGGTGCCTGCGCGGACCAGCCGATCAACGCCAGAGCATCGCTGCCGCGACGGGCAGGGACGAGCACAAGGCGGCACTCGTCCAGCCCGAACTGGCCCGTCTCGATGAGCCAGGCCAGCAGGCTTGCCGTCGCTTCCTCGGGCGTCGGGTCTGCGGACGTAGCCGGCATCTGCGGCGCCAGGCCCGGCCACTGTTCGAAGGGCGGACCGGGGTCGTGTGGCCACGGCTCGATTCCTTCAGGTACCGGAGCCGGTGTCGGGTCCATCCAGAAGGGCAGCCTCCTGCGCCGGTACTCGGCAAAGTCCGTGGCCAGCACCTCCTCCAGCCGGACGGCATCAACGCGGTCCAGGCCGAGCGGTCTCTCCATGGCGTCGGGCCAGCACAGGAGCGGAACCAGGCCACCGGCCTGCTGCTCACTCAGCAGGCGAGGCCACAGATGCTCGACGTCTTGAGGAAATTCGTCCGAGACCCACACGCGTGCGGGACCGGAAGACAAGAACCGGCCGGGAGGCAGACCATCGGGCAGGGCAAACGACATGGTCGCACCGTAGACCGTGGTACCGACAGCGCGGCTACCCGCAGGGCCCAAGGACGCCTCCGCCATCAGTGATCCAAACGAAGCGCCCTAGTGCTCACCCGTCAGACAGATCTGCCCTGACGTCCGCAGTGACATCGTGGCCGTAGCTCAGCGTTCAGTTTGTGCCTTCTCTCAATCACGAGTGGGGTACAGCCACACGCGGATGTCGTAGCGCTCGGGATCGTCGGCACCCTTCGCTGCGCACCGCCACACCCTCACCTCGTGCTCGCCCTCGTCCGGGAGCACCAGGACAGGGCCGGGCTCCCGGCCTTCCACGTTGACGAGCGAAAGCTCCCTGGTGGGCGACGTGATGCGAGACATGCCCAGCAGAGTGCCTTGGGCGTCCGGCGCGGGTGACTCCCAGACTGACAGCACAGCCGCGATACCAGTCGAGGAGCCCAGCGTGGGAATGCCGATGGCCTCTCCGTTGCCCTTCACGGAGTCACCTTCAGGGATGGCGGTCACGATGTCGGTGCCAGGCCCGTCACCGGCAGACAGCCAGAATTCGCCGTGTGACACCCACATCGCGTCATACACCGTGTCCCAGGGCTGGGCGTCGGGGAACAACTCTTCTCCAGCGAAGGCCTTTTCAGGATCCATGGGGCTACCGTAAACGTCCGGCCGCTGGCACGAACCGCCCGCTTTTCGGCCTTGAGGTGCCGACCGCCCCTGGCTTCCGTTCCCGCGCGCCGGGCCTCGGGATGTTGCTCGTCGATCAGCTTCATGAACCCTGCGGCAGCAGGACGGAGCCAAGCGGGTCGTCGCCGCCGGCGGCGCCAGGTGGTTGCCTCAGCACGCCCTCTTCGAGATCGACCCTTGGTGGAACCCCCGTGGGACCTCGCCTGGCAGCGCCACTACCAGCAGGCCTCCTTGCGCCACAGCCGCGGCGAGAAGCTCACCCAGCCCGGCGACACCCGCACCTACCGCCAGTGGCTGCGCGACCCCGGCGCTGACCTCACCCATCGACCACGCACCGGCGGGCGCCCGCTGAGCGCCTTCTCGAGTACGCGGATACCGACCTGACGGACTCCATCACTCCAGGCGTGTGAGTGGACACGCAGAGCTACGCTTGCGGGGCGCCGCCGACCCCATGCGGCAGCACCACCCGGGACCTCCGGCTCCCCCGTGCCGGGGGTCCCCGCCCTGCCCGGCCCTGGCGCTGCGGAACACCCCCGTTCTACTGCCCGGCCCCAGCCGCTGGCACGCCTCGAGCGAACGGGAATAAGTATACGGAATCATGTGTTTCTATCGAAAACCGCTGTCCTTGCGGGCAAAAGCGCTCCAAGATGGACAGGACAACTGAAGAAAGGGGCGGCCCATGCCGCAGTTCTCGATAGGCCACCGCGATTACCCGACCAAGAAGGACGCGCAGGAGACCATCCGCGCAATCCTGTACAGCTACCCGGTGGGCAGCACGGTGGACAACGAGGAGCATCACCTGCTGCTCCTGGACCTCCTCGACATGCACCCCGACGCCGAGGACAAGATCGGTCCCGGTGTGGAGAGCTTCACCATCGCCCCGCCGCAGCGCGGCCCCCACCCCGGATTCCGGGTGATCCGGACCGATGGGACCCACATCGACTTCTCCTACCTGGCGTGCCTCAAGCCCCGCACATACCGCCAGCAGGTCCTCAACGTGATGGGCGACGAGGTCAAGCAGACCAAGACCGACTACTTCCAATCGCGCCGGGCCACCGGCACCCTGCGCTCGGACTCCTCAGGGCAGCCTCTGGACACCACCAACACCGCGGTGTCCTACTTCCAGGGGCCCTCGTTCAACGAGATCGCCACAGAGTTCGCCGAGTCCCTCGGCGGATGGGAGGCGATCGAGCTGACCAGTTCGGCCGAAAAGGGTCTGGGACGGTTCGTGGACCGCGACCTGGCCCAGCAGTGGTTCGACCACCACCACAGCCGCGCGGTTTTCGGACTGCTGACACAGCAGGAAAGCCTCCGCCTGCCCCGCAGGTAGACACCCCTCCATGGCCCGCACCGGCTCGTGCGGGCCATGGAAGGCCACCTGCGCAGACGCAAGCACGGCCACCCCGCTCGCCAGGGCATGCGAACCGTCCATTCACGCCGATCGCCTGCTCCGAGGCCCTCACGCGGCACGCCGGGGCAGGCCCGTCACGGAATGGTCCTCCCGCCCCGGCGCCCGGCCGAGGTTTCAAGTCCCGCGCGCGGAGCGCTGCCCGGTGGCGGCCAGGCACTAACCGGGCACACCCGCCGGGACCGAGCAGTGAAGCGCAGCGGTCAACTGGTGGGAGGCGTGCCGGACGTCTCGCCCAGACAGTCCCGGGCGTTGATCACCTCTCCGCGCAGATCGCGCCCCGGCGCGGCTGCGGCCTGATGGTTCAGGGCGGCAAGCTCCTCCGCGCTGAGGCTGTCGACCCACCTCTCCAGCCGCCGCCCCTCCGTCTCCTGGGCGTCGCGCAACTGCTCGTCGTACCAGTCGAGCTCCGCCTCGGGCTCGATGCCGCGGTACCGGAGCTTCTTCTCCTCCTGCACGAGGCTCGCCTCCCGGTCGTTCTCGGCCCGCTCGACGATGTCGCAGGGGTAGACGGCGGGCGGATCGGGCTCGGCGACGATCCGCCGGTACGCGGCGAGCATCCCAGCGATCGTCTCGCGTGATGCGCGATAGGCCGCCAGGAGTGCGGTCAGCTGCTCCAGGGTCGGGGGCTTGCCGCTGCTGCGGTTTCCCGGCACCTGAGCACGGGGATGTGACCGTGCGGGACTGCGAGGTTGCAGAACCCGTTGCCCGGGGCGCGGCATGGGGCCTGGGACGTGGGGTCCCGGGAAGGGTCAGAAGCCGATGTTTTCCGACCGGTGCACTTCGCAGCCTGCCCTGCCCCATACGAAGTAGCCGTGGCCATAGGTGCTCGGCTCCCGCTGGCAGCGCACCAGCATGACCGCTGGCCGTGCTGCCCGTCCTGCCCACCGTCCGCTCGCCCGGCGCCGGGCGAGCGGGGGAAAGAGCCTGCCCTGGCCGCCCGGGCGGCCACGATACTGACCGCCATGACCAGCACACCCGAAACCCCCACCGCAGCCCCCTACTCCCGGATCAAGATCCGGACCGGGGCCCTGGTGTTCTGCGGCAACGACGTCGCCCTCATCCGCCGCGACCGCGTCGGCTCCACCCACTACACCCCGCCCGGCGGCAACGTCGAGCACGGGGAAGACCTCGGTGAGGCTCTCGCCCGCGAGCTCGCCGAGGAACTCGACCTCGATGTCGACCAGGCCGAAGGCGGCGACCTGATGTGGGTCGTCGACCAGCGCGTCACCCGTCCCGGGCCCACCCCGCCGCCGCGCAAGCTCCACCTGATCTACCGCCTCCACATCACCCCCGAGGTCCGCGCCACCCTCGCCGAGGTCGAACTGGACGAACAGCCCGACGGCAGCCACGAGACCGGCGTCATCAAGTGGATCGACTACCGCAAGACCGCCGAACTACCCATCTTCCCGCCCATCGGGCCGGCCCTCGCCGCTCTGCCCGACCCCCGCGCCGCCGTCACCAACGCCGCCCTCGAAGCCGTCACCGACGACAACTACACCTGGGTATGACCGCAGGGCCGCCCCACGGGGCTTCCTACCCGACGAGGCAGGAGACCACGGTGCCCGCCGAGGACCCCACGCGGTGGCTCTGCAGGTCCTCGCGGTGCTGGGCGCCCGTGGTGGTGAGCCGTGTCAGTGCTTCTCCGTGTCGTCTGCACGTGTAGTCGGTTCTCCGGGCTGGCTGGCTCGTTAGGGCAGGAGCTGGAGCTGCTGCTGGCGCCGCACCGCGAGGCGCCGGACAGCGCGCGTCGGCTTGTGGACGAGCTGCGGTTCGTTGCTGGCGCTCGCTACCGGGTCGAGGGGCTCAGCTACTGGTTTCGGTGGCGTCCGAGCAGGTGAGGAGCCGTTGATCATTAGGTGCTGTGTGGACAACCAATGATCACGTAAGGATCCTTGCTCGCCGTTTCACCTGATCTTGGATGATCCATATGGGGTCGAGCTGAAGCGTTTTTCCGGTGAACCGCCGTACCCCACATGGCTGATGAAACGCGCGGTTCCGCCACGTCACCAGCGTGATCACCGCTACTCCTACAGGCATGATCAAGAACATGCTGCGCGGTGCTGCCGCGCTCTCCCTCGCCCTGGCCCCGATCGCCCTGCCGTACACGGCCGCCGCTGCCCCGGTGGCGCCGGCCGGTGCAGAGGTGCTCAACCTGGTCGACGCCGTCGAGCAGATCCCCCTCGCCGACGAGGCGCGCGCCGGATACAGCCGCGATGCGTTCAAGCACTGGAACACCGGCCTCGACCCGGCAGACGGCTGCAACACCCGCGCCGAGGTCCTCCAGGCCGAGGCGGTCCAGGCCCCGACCATGGCGGCCGGCTGCAAGCTGTCCGGCGGCCTGTGGAAGAGCTATTACGACGGCCAGGAGGTCAACGACCCCGCCAAGCTCGACATCGACCACATGGTGCCGCTCGCTGAGAGCTGGGACAGCGGGGCCTCGGGATGGACGGCGGCCCGACGGGAGGCGTACGCCAACGACCAGGACGCCGCGACCTCCCTGGTCGCGGTCACCGCCCGCAGCAACAGGGCGAAGGCCGACCGGGATCCGGCCGAGTGGATGCCGCCGCTGCCCGAGGCACACTGCCGCTACGTCGCCGAGTGGACGGCCACGAAGCTGCGCTGGGGCCTCGCCGCGGACCAGGCCGAGGCCGACGCGCTGAAGGTATACGCCGAGGCCTGCGAGACCACCGTCGTCCACTACACCCCCGCCCCGTAACCCTGCCGACCTGCACGCTCCCAACTGGACAAGGAGTTCCTCCCATGGCCTTGCGCAAGATGCTCGTTGCCGCCCTCTCCGCGACCGTGCTCGCCACCGGGCTCACCCTGACCGCCGCCGGCCCGGCCGCCGCAGCATCCTGCCCGTCCTCCGCCTCACCGGTGATCCCCGGTGCCAAAGCCCACTGGACGCTGACCTGCTCGGGCAGCACCCTCAAGGTCTACGGCTGGGTCGAGGACACCCGCGCGGACGACCACTGCGCCTTCGTCAGCGCCCACTCCGGCAACGGCGGGCACGACTCCGCGGACGTGTGCGGCTGGGGAAACCGCACCAACTTCGACATGGCCTTCCCTCGTACGAAGACAGCGGAAGTCCGCCTCTGGATCGCGGACTGACCTTCCGTCTCCAGAGCGTGCTGCGCTCGCCGGCGGCGCGGGCCACTCCCGCCTCGGCGGCGCTGCACCGGCCCGGCGGGGTCTACTCCTCCCCGCCGGGCGCACGTTCTGAGAGGTTGTGCAGGCGGGTCAGGATGGTGCGGCAGGTGTGCACGATGTCGAGGTCGGATGCGACCGCGCCGCTCCAGCGTTGGTCGTAGCGGTGGGACTGTGCGAGTGCCGCCTGGATCTGAGGCAGGGCGGGACGTGCTGCCGGGCCCATGCGGTCGAGGCACGCGACGACCGTGGGTGCGGTGGCGTCGTTGTCCTTCCAGGCGTCCCGCAGCGCCGGCAGCACCGTGTCGGCCTCGCTGTTGCCGCCTATGTCCCACAGGGCCGACGCGGCGTGGACGAGGGTCCACGAGTCGTTCAGCACGGCTGAGGCGTTCTGTTCGTTGCGCGTGTTCTCCTCGACCTGCCCGGCCAGTATCTGCCGCAGCCGCGGCAGTACGGGAGCGGCGGGAGGGCCGATCCGGCCGGCGAGGTCGATCGCGTCGAAGTTCCGGTGGTGCTCCAGGAGTCCGGTCAGCAGCGGCACGACGGTTTCGGGGCGGTGTTCGAGTTCCCAGAGGGCGCTCGCCGCGGCCGTCCGGAGGGTCACGTTGTCCGCCTCGGTGAGGGAACGGACCAGGTCCAGGGCGGAGGAGGCGCGGGTGCCGAACGAGGCAAGTGCCTTGAGGGCGGCCTGTGCGGTGTGCCACTGCTCGTGCCGGACGGCGGCCCGGAGGGCGTCGGTGAGGGCGGGCACGGCCGCCGGATCACCGAGCCTGGACAGAGCGGTAGTGAGCGCGGTGAAGCCGAAACCGGGCTGCTCCCGGGAGGGGTCGATGTCGGCGAGGTGGCGGATGAGGCGGGGTGTGAGTTCGGCGGCGGCCTGGGGCAGGTGGCCTGCCGCGTTCACCGCGCGCCAGGCGTCGGTGCCGGTGTCCAACGCGGTCAGCAGGCTCGGCAGGGCACGTTCGTCCCCGAGGCCGGCCAGCGCCACGACGGCCATCTGGTGAGCCCGGCGCACATCGGGGTGCGGGCTCGCCCACGCATCGGGCCGGTGCTCGGTGCGGTGGGCGGTGACGTAGGCGGCGAGGGCTTCGCGGGCCGGTTCGGCGAGGGCGGCCAGTGAGCCGAGGGCCTCGGCCGCTGCCGCGGCGGTGTAGGCGTCGCGCGGGAGCAGGCAGTCGCCGATGAGCCGGACGAGACGGGTGTGATCACCACGCCAGGCGGTGATCAGATGGCGTGCCATGTCGATCGCGTCGTACCGGGTGCCCGGGTCCGGACTGCACAGTTGCTCGGCGAGCAGGGCTGCCCGGTCGTCGAGGCGTGCGTCCAGGGTCGCGTGGAAGGCTGTCAGCAGAGCGGTGGTGGGGGCGTGGACGCGTCCGTGACGTTCGAGGTCGGCGAACGCGGCGGCGATGTAGCCGGGAACATCCGCGTCGGCTTCGGGCTCGGAAACGCACGTGCAGGGACGCGACGCGTCCCGGCCTTCCTCCTTGTTCTCCTCGGGCGCGGGTGTCGGGGTGATCTGGCGCAGGAGTCCGATGGCGGTGGGCACCGTGCGGTCGTCGATGCCTTCGGGAGCGCAGCGAGCCCGGTGGACGAGGGCCGCAAGGCGGGTGTCGGGGTCCGTAGCGCTGCTGTCGGCCAGGGCGTCGAACCATCTCCGCGCCGGTACAGCGGCAGCAGGCAGGCGGAGCACCAGATCCGCCATCGTCCGCACCACCAGCCCACGCGCGGCGACCTCGCTCTCCTCTACCAGACGGTCCCGCAGGAGCGCTACCGCCCGCTCGGCATCGTCCAGGAAGAGCCCCAAGCCCTCAATCGCGGCCCTGCGCACCCTGGGGTCGGGATCACTGGCGTAGGAGACGAAGGCGTCAGCGTGCTCGCGCATCAGGTTCGCGGTGTCCGGGTAGATCGTGGACTCTGCGCCGTCGGGGCCGCAGATGACGGCGTAGATCTCCTCGGCGTCGATCACCTCCCGCCCGATGCTGAGCAGCAGCGCAACGACCGCCCCACGATCAGGCGTTGCTGGATCGTCCGCCATGGCGAAGAGGAAGGGCAGACTGGCCACCGTGCTCGGGTACACGCTCCCCTGGTGGAGGGCCTGGTTGTAGAAGTCGCCGAATGCCTTGTCCCGGACCTCGGGGTCAGCTGACGCCATACCGAGCAGCCATCCCGGCACGTCGTCCGCGGGACCGTAGGCGTGTTCCAAGGAGCCCCAGTCGATACGTTCCAGGTCATTGATCATGGCTGGCACTATGCCGGGCAGCACTGACATCCCCCGGCAGAACGTCGGCCAGCACGTTGAGGTCGTCCCACGCCTCGGCGCGCTCCTGGATGGCCTTGGCCAGGGCCGTGTGAAGGTGCTCGGCGCGGGCACGCTGATGCGGCTCGTACTGCGCCGAGCTGGGGAAGCGGGACGCGTCGAGCCCGTCGGTGACCGGACGGGGCGTGCCAGGGGTCTTGTCCGCGGCCCACGCGTCGAGGCTTTCGGCGAGCGCCGGGCCGGGATGTCGCTGCGGTTGCGCCGGCCGTCGCACGTCCAGTGCAGTACGGCCTCGTTCCAGGGCCGGCTCCAGCGAGCAGCAGGCACAGCAGTGCCCCGGCCCTGATCGGGGCCGGGGCACTGAGAGCGGTTCGGAGCCACCTGTGTACAGCGCAAACTACGAGGTCGCCAGCCATTGCTCCCCGGGGGTGCCATGGCGATCATCACCACGCCAGCGGGGCAGGCTGTACCTGGTGACCAGTGTTCACGCGGCGCGAGTGGTGTCCTCCGCCCACGCGTGCCCCGCAGCGGGGAGGCTGCTCACCCTGCGGGGCCACTTGATGTGCTCTTCTGGGATGTACGCATCGGGGTGGCTCGACGGCGCGGGAGCTGTCTGCATGAGCTGCAGGCAGCTCCCGCGTTTTGTGACGGGCCGTGCCCCAGGTTGTGGTCAGCCGATGGCGCGGTTGCTGCCCCAGCCGACGCCGCTGGCGGCGAAGCGGGCCCCGTGTTCGGTGCGGCCGCCGGCGTAGAAGTAGAGGTATCCGTCGGATGCGACTGCCCAGATGTCGGGGATGCCTTCGCTGTCGCCATGGGCATCGGGGGTTCCCATGATCTTGGGCATGGATGCCTTGTCCCAGCCTCCGGTTCCGTAGGTCTCGTCCCGGCCGGTCTTGGAGTCGGCGGCCGTTGCCAGGGAGTTCAGGTCGACGCCGCCTCCCGTGCCGGGCTTGCCGTGTCGCAGGAGCAGGCCGCGCCCGGTTTCCTCGGTGCGGAAGAGCAGGTCGGGGATGTCGTCGCCGCCGAAGTCGGCGACCATGACCAGGTCGCGGCTGGCCCAGGGTGAGCTGGTCAGCATGCGGGCTTCGGTGAAGGAGGCTCCGTTGTAGCCGATGAAGACCCAGAGCTGGTCGCCGACGGTGGCGAACAGTTCAGGGCGCCCGTCTCCGGTGACGTCACCTGTGGCAAGGAGCTGTGTGTACGTGAAGGAGGTGTTGGTGGGTGCGTTGGGCGGGAGGAGGAGTTCGCGGCGCTTGGTGGTGTTGACGGCGCCGTAGCCGTCGCCGGGGTAGACCCACAGCTTTCCGCCGACGCCCGCGATGAGGTCTTGCAGGCCGTCGCCGCCGTAGAAGTCGCCGTTGTGGGTGATGAGCGCGCCGGAGAAGTAGCCGGAGACCGGGGCGATGAACGCTGCTTCCGTGTCGCCGCCGTTGGGGTCCTTGGCAGGGTTTTCGCGGTACGCACCGGACATGGAGTAGTCGAGGTCTCCATTGCCCTTGACGTAATTCACGTCCGTTCTGTCGGTGTGCGAGGGGTACAGGCGGAGGTTGCCGCCTGAGGTGATCGCCAGCAGGTCGGGGTGCTTGTCGCCGGTGAAGTCGCCTGCGGTGTCGGCCTGGTCCCGGGGGGTCACGTAGAAGAAGTACTTCGTGGGATCGGACACATGGTCCGCGCCGTCGACGGCTCTGACGTAGATCACGTTAGGGCCCGCGGCCGGAGGCTTGGCGCCGGAGAGCATTGCCTCAACCGTGATGGGGGCGCCGGCTGTCCGGGCCAGGGAGTAGGGGTAACTGTTGGCGTTGAAGCCGTACTCATACCGCTTGACGTCGGGGTTCAGAGCCCGGAAGTAGAACGTGCCCGGGGTGCCGAACTTCTTGGTGGACCAGTTGTCGGCGTCCTCGGCTTCGTTGCCGAAGGCGTTGTCACCACCGTCAGCGTTGGGGAAGTCGGTGGAGCGGACGCGGGGCGCCTTGGGCTTGGCGTTGTCGAAGATGAAGCGGCAGGGGACCGTGCCCGGCGCGTACGCCGAGGTGGCGCCGGCGTCGTCGATGGCGCGGACCGACCACGAGTACATGGTCTCGTTGACCATGCCGCTGGTGGAGAAGCTGGGTGTGGTGCGCAGGGCTGCGCTGGTGTCGCCGCCGACTGAGACCGTTCCGGTGGACTTGAGCATGTCGCCGGTGGTGGACCACTTGTTGGTCGGCCACATGGTGAAGTCGAGAAGGTCGAGGTTGTCGTCCTTGTCGGTGGACTTGGCGGTGAAGTTGATGGACTCCGAGCCCACCCTGACGTACGGGGGCACGGTGGTGCATTTGAAGTCGGGGCCGAGGTCGAGGTTGGTCGGCTTGCTCGGCGGCCGGTTGTAGATCAGCGTGAGGACGGGTGCGCTTTCGCCGTTCGCCTGGAACTTCTTCCAGGCGTACTGGGACTTCTCGTCCCTGGCGCGCATCCCGAACGTGATGGTGCTCTTGCCCTTGTTCGCCGTGATCTGGGAGACCGAGGTGACGTCGAAGGTCTCGTAGGCGTCGCGGCAGCCTGACTTGTATCCGTGCGCGAAGCTCCTGACTGGTGCCGCCAGGTTGCCGTCGGTGAGGGCGGGGGCGTTCTTCCAGTTGGTGCGTCCGTTGATCGGGCCGGTGTGGTGGACGCTCATGGACCGGGCGCTGCACGACCAGGAGTAGGTCTCCAGCAGGCGCAGGGTGGCCTTCTGGATCTTGGCGCCCTGGAGGCTCTTGTCGAAGGCGATGTTGAAGTACGAGCGGGAGGTGCCCCAGGTGTCGGATTCGAACCCGACGCGGGCTTCGTGGGTGCCGCCCTGGTTGAAGTCCTTGCCGTTGAAGAACGTGGCGTTGGGGTGGCGGCTGTAGGCGGTGGTCCAGTCCTGGGTGTGCTTCTTGACGGTGGGGTCGATGAAGACCGGGTAGACCGTGGTGGGGTCGTTGAGGAAGTCCTGGTGAGGAGTCAGCAGCCAGTTCCCGCCGGACAGCTCGGCTTCGACCACTTCACCGTGGGACTCGGGGGACGGGCCGTTGAGCAGGGGCAGGCTCAGTGTGGCGGCCGCGCCGGTCTGGGACGGGGCTGGTGTGGGCTCGGCCGGGGCGGAGGGAAGCGGCGGATCGGTCAGCGCGGGGGCGGCCTCATCGGTCGCCGCGGGCAGTACTTCTCCCTCGGGGTCGACCTGGTCGTTGGCCAGTTCCTCGGTCGCGCTGGGGCTCGGGGCAGGTGCGGAGCTCGTGCTGATGGTCGGCTGCGGTGCCTCGGAGGCGGTGGGCTGGGACGAGGCGCCCAGCTGGCCGTCGGTGACAGCGGGAGCGCCGCTGTTGTCCCACATGAGTGGGGTCGGTGACAGCGCGACTTCTTCACCGTCTGCGTTCTCCGCCGCGACGATGCCGGAGGCCGGGTCGAGACGGAAGGTCAGGGTGGGTGAGGAGAGTCCGTAGGACAGCTGGGCGACCCGTGGGTCGGCGGCGGCCTGACGGTTCTTCAGCACGATCAGCTGTGCGAATCCGTCGTCGTCGGCGGTCAGGACCAGGTCGGCGCCGGGGAAGATCTCCGGATACAGCGCCCGTGATCCGTCGATGATGGGCGTGGGTACGGGGCCCGGCCAGGTGAGCTGGATCTGGTGGGTTTGGGTGTCGCCGACCGTCAGGGTGACCAGCGGGCTCGCCACCTCCTCCGCAGCTGCTGCGGGCAGGAGCGAAACGCGCCGGGCGTTCGTGCGGGAAGCGCGGCCGGAGGAGGCGTCCTTGGTGCCTGCGGAGAACGTGACCCGCGTGTTGGTCGCTTTGGGTTCCCAGCCTTCGTCCGTCCGGCGCAGGGTGGTGTCGACCGGCTTCCACTCCTGGCCGACCTTCGCCCATATCGGGGAGGCGTACAGCTTCTTCGTCATGAGTCCGTCGGGGCGGGCCCATGTGGTCGAGCGAGCGGTTCGCAGCGCCGTCACCTCGACCTGCTTGCCGCTCTTGCGGGCCTGCGCGGACGCGACGTCCTGCGTCACTGTTTTGGCCTGCTGCTGCCGGGTCTTGTCGTTCTTGCCGGCGGCGGGTGCCGGGGAGGTGTTCTCGGAGGTCGCGGCCTCGAAGCCCGCGTAGGTGATCCCGCCTGCGGCGAGCGCGGCGGCAACCACTACAGCGCTCACCCGCCGACCGGGCAGCCGACGCCATGTCTGTCTCATTCGGTGTGGACTCCTTCTCGGCACCCGGGCACTCACGGCACCGGCTGAAACCACTGAGCCGGCCATGACGTGTGGATGAGTGAGTCCGCGGCGGAGCACCTTCCCGCAAGGGCATGACTGGGCGAGCCGATGATGACCCATCAATCTCGCGCCGTCACCCTGCGCGTCGCCGGGACACGGAACGCTGTCAGCAGGTCGCGAACGCAGGCCCCGGGAGTGAGCGACGCCCTTGAGGCATGAGAAGGGGTATCCCGAAGGGAATGATTTGCAGGAAACCGGGGTGAATAGTCGTCAGGGAGAGGCACTTCAGGGGTAGATGTATTAATCACGCTGTTTGCCGGGCTTAATGGGGTGCTCTCTCATCTGCCAGGGAAGGAACCGCTTAACCCTTCTCTGTGCGGGACTACATAGTTACGCTCCGTGACGTTAATCACGTAGAGCAGTCACGCCCTGGCATTCCTTCACGACACGCCCGCAGAATCTTCCAATCTGAAGTGTCATCACCTGCGGTCCGCTCCGGTCCCGCTCCAAGTGGTCCGGGGGGACCCCACCTTGTTCGGTCGAATCCCGCCTGCACGCCGTCGCGTGCGGCGAACTGTCATACCCGCCCTGGGCGCAGCCCTGCTGGTGGGTCTACTGCCTGCCCAGTCCTTGGCTTTGCCACCCGACCCAGCGACGGCCGAGACCGGCCGGGAATCCCTCGAAACCGTGCCGCTCGACCTCGAAGCCATCGAGACGGAGAAGCCGGTCGAGGGCGAGACGCTCGAGAAGGACCTCGAGACGCTCAAGGAAGAGGTTCCGCCAGACCTCCAGCAGGCCCCTACCGGGACCACGACGCCGCCGCCGGCGAGCACGGGCACTGTTTCCTTCGGTACCGTCCTCAGTGCCGCTCTGATGACGGAGACGGCTGCCGAGACGACAGCTGAACCGAAGCCGGTTCCCGGCGTCCCGGTCAGGCTCGGCCAGGCCGATGGCCAGCCCATGCCCACCGGAACCTGGGCGGCCACGGTCATCGACCGGACCAAAGAGATCACCGCCGGTATGGACCGCGCGCTGACGGTCGGCACACTCGTGACCGTCGAGGCGCCCACCACCGGGTCCGTGCCCATCAAGGTGCAGCTGGACTACAGCTCGTTCGAGAATCTCTACGGCGCCGACTGGTCCTCCCGTCTGCGCCTCGTCCAGTTCCCCGAGTGCTACCTGACCACGCCGCTCGAAGAGGCGTGCCAGGCGTACACGGAACTGGAATCGGTCAACGACGCCGGCGCCGACTCGATCACCGCGACCGTCGACACGGCAGCCGACGGCACGACGGCGCCCGCATCCTTCACCGGCGGCACTTCCTCCTCCGGGCCCGCGATGATGCAGGCGTCCTACACCACCGCGACGCCCACGGCGACCGGCGGTGACAAGGCCGTCGTCGGCGCCGTCGACTCGGGCGCCGGCAACGGGGGCTCGTTCAAGGCGACCCCGCTCGCCTCGAGCGGCAAGTGGTCGGCGGGAGGCTCCTCCGGTGCCTTCACCTGGAGCTACCCCCTGGTCATCCCGCCCACGCCGGCCGGGCCCGCACCTAACGTGTCGTTCAATTACAGCTCGCAGACGGTGGACGGAAAGACCTCCGTCTCCTCCCCTCAGGCCTCGTGGATCGGTGAGGGCTGGGACTACGACCCGGGTCACATCGAGCGCCGCTACCGCGCCTGCAAGGACGACACCAAGACTCTCAAGGCCGGTGTACCCAACAACACCGCCAAGGCCGACAAGACCAGCGACCTGTGCTGGGTGTCCTACAACGCCGTGATGTCACTCGGCGGCAAGACCACTGAACTGGTGCGCGACGACGCGGCGACCACCAATGCCGAGACCGGCACCGAGACGTACCGCTCCCAGAACGACGACGGCACCCGGATCCAGCGCCACACGGGCGGCACGAACGGCGACAACAACGGCGAGTACTGGGTCGTCACCACGACCGACGGAACCAAGTACTACTTCGGCCAGAACAAGGTCGACGGCGGCCACGCCAATACGAACTCCGTCTCCACCGTGCCCGTCTTCGGCAACCACCCGACCGAACCCTGCTACCAGGAGACGTTCGCCAACTCCCGGTGCGGGACGAGCAAGCAGGCATGGCGCTGGGGCCTCGACAAGGTCGTCGACGTTCACGGCAACGTGATGGTCATCAACTGGACCCAGGAGAAGAACCACTACGCGGTCCGAGAGAAGCGGAAGACCCCGGAACAGTACGACCGGTTCGCGTACCCCACGAGCATCGAGTACGGGATGCGCGCGGGCACCCTGACCAATCCGGCCGCGAAGGTCGAATTCGGCGTACAGCAGCGTTGCCTCAAGTCCGACACGGTCTGCGCCCCCGCCAACTTCGACAAGACGGGCGACGCCGGTGCCTACCGCGCGTGGTGGGACACCCCGGGCGCGCTGAACTGCAAGTCCACCTCAACCCTCTGCCCCGCGTTCCCCTCGTTCTGGACCCAGATGCGTCTAGGCGCCGTGACGACATGGGCGGCACGGGCCGGCCAGACGAGCCTGGGCAAGGTCGACACCTGGAACCTCTACCAGTCCTTCCCCGAGGACTGGTACGACTCCTCCCCAGGCCTGTGGCTCAACTCCATCACCCGGACCGGCTTCGGCCCCGGTGACACCACCGGCACCAAGCAGTCCAAGGACGGCGTCAGCTTCGCCAAGTACACCGTGGGGACCACCTCCCCGCTGCGAGGCCGGCTCAAGGACCAGCAGCTCCGCAATCTCGTTCCCACCGGCGAGGCTGACAAGCGGCCTCCGTTCACGCGCCCTCGCATCGGCACGGTGGCGACCGAAACCGGCGGCAGCATCGAAGTCGAGTACGCGGGAGGCTGCGCGACCGAACCGGCCGAGGACAAGGGGCAGGCCAACACGTACTGCTACCCGGTGCGCTGGTCCCCTGACGGTGAAGAGAAGACACCGGCCAAGGCCTGGTTCAACAAGTACGTCGTCGACTCGATCACCGAAACCGACAAGGTCACCTCGCCCTTCAGCAAGCCCATCTACACCAAGTACCGGTACTACGGACCGGCCTGGGCGAAGAGCAACGACGAATTCACCCGCCCGGCACTGCGCACCTACAGCGACTGGCGCGGCTATGGCAGGGTCACCGTCACCAAGGGCAGCAGTGTCGGCGACGGCACGTGGTACACCCCGCAGTCACAGTCGTTCTCCGAGGCCCGCTACTTCCAGGGGATCGGCGGCGAGATCAAGGACTCCACGGGCAAGGCCCTGCCAGTGGCCAACGAGCCGCAGTACGCGGGCATGACCTCGGAGACCATCAGCTATCTCAACTCCGACAGGCCGGCCGGCGGCATGCCGAAGGTCGTCAGCCGCACCCTGAGCGTTCCGGAGTCCACACCGACCGCTTCGCGAAGCCGCGAGGCCGAGGACGGCAGCGACCCCGGACCACTCGTCGCTCACAGGATCAGCGTCAAGCAGTCCGACGCCATACAGACGATCGGCACCAGCTGGCAGGCGGTGCGGACGGCCACTCTGGCTCGCGACGAGCACGGCCTGCCGACCAAGGTGGAGACCGCGGTCGTCAAGCCCAACGGCACCGGCGGGGAGAATCTCTCCGAGCAGACCTGCACCAAGACCGTGTACATCGACAGCACGTCGGACTGGCTGATCGGCCTGCCCCAGTCCAAGCGCACCACCGCCACCTCCTGCGCGAACGTCGACACGGCCATTCCCGCCACGGAGCTGAAGGGCTCGGTGGAGATCACCTACGACGGCGGCGCCGCCCTCACCAGGGGCCTGCCTACCAAGGTCTCCGAGATCGACGGAACCGGGACCTCCCACTCGGTCACCACGACCACGACCTACGACCCCCTGGGCCGGATCCGTACCACCATCGCGCCCGGCTCGGGCACGACCGAGACGGAGTACACCCCCGGTGACGAGGGCGGCCCCGTCACCGCCGTCAAGACCAGCAAGACCGTCAACGGCAAGGTCCACGAGACCACCACGACCTTCGACCCCGGCCGAGCACTGCCCCTGACGGTGACCGACCCCAACGGCCGCGTCACCCGTACCCAGTACGACGCACTCGGCCGCCTGGTCAAGGGCTGGTCCGCCTCCCGCTCCTCCGGCAGCCAGAGCCCGAACGTCGAGATCGACTACCAACCGGCCATCGCCACCGCCACCGAGACCAGCCCGGCAGCGGTCACCGTCAAGTCCCTCAAGGACGACGGCACGTATGCCACTCAGATCACCGTCTACGACGGGCTGATGCGGCAGGTCCAGACCCAGTCCGAGGCCGTCGGCCCTGGGCGGATCATCAGCGACACCAAGTACAACGACCAGGGCCTGCCCGCAGAGCAGACCAGCGGATACCTCGCCAAGGGCAACCCCGAGACCAAGGCCTTCGAGGTCAAGTCCGCCTCCCTCATACCGAGCCGGGTCAAGACCGTCTACGACGGCCTGGCACGCGCCACGCGCCAGACCACCTTCCACGGCGCCACCGCCAAGTACTCCTCGTACACCGGCTACGTCGACAACAGCGTCACCGTGGACCCGCCCGGCTCCACAGTGCCGAAGACGACGACCACCTCTGACGCCCTCGGCCGCGTCACCGACATCCGCCACTACACCACCCTCGCCAGCAGCGGTCCCTACCGCACGACCACGTACGGCTACGACCGGCGCGGCAACCGCACCTCCGTCACCGACCCGGCCGGCAACGCCTGGACGTACATATACGACGCCCGGGGCCGGGTGACCTCCTCCACCGACCCCGACACTGGCACCACCGAGACGCACTACGACGAAGCCGACCGCCCGGTGGAGGTGAAGGACCAGCTCCAGCAGGTGACCAAGACGACCTACGACACGCTCGGCCGTATCACCGAGGTGAACGGGGGGCCGACGACCGCCCCGCAGATCAAGAGGTTCACCTACGACATGACCGGGGCACTCGGCCTGCCCTGGGAGTCGAAGCGGGTCACCAGCGCCGGCGAGTACATCGACCGGGTGACGGGCTACGACACCGAGTACCGGCCGACCGGGCGCGAGACGGTCATCCCGCAGAACACCATGACCACGGGCCTGTCGGGCACCTACTCGTACGCGTACACGTACACGCCCACCGGAAAGCCGCTGTCGGTCACGCTCCCCGCGAAGGGTGGCCTGAACAGCGAGAAGGTCATCACCCGCTACACCGAGGACGGCCTTCCCGAGTCCACCTCCGGCCACAGCTGGTACACCACCGACATCACCTACTCCCCCTACGGCGAAGTCCTCCGCACCGTCTCCGGCGCCCAGCCCTACCGCGTCTGGACCACCAACTTCGTCGACGAACACACCGGCCGCCTCCAGCGCACCGTCAGCGACCGGGAAGCGACGAACTACCATCGCATCGCCGACGCACGGTACGCCTACGACACCTCGGGCATGATCACCGCCAGCGCCCGGGAGCTGGCCGACGGGGCCGTGAGGACCTGGGACAACCAGTGCTTCACCTACGACGCCATGGGCCAGCTGGTCAACGCCTGGACCTCCTCCATCACACCGCCGCCCGTCACACAAGGAGCGGTGGGCGGCACCGGCTGCAAGTCGGCATCGGGAGCCACATGGGGCCACCGCTTCGACGGTGCCTCCTCCAGCGGACCGGTTGCGGACGCCGCCCACCAGGCCGGCGCGTCAGCACCCGCCAGCCTCGCGGGCACGGCACCCTTCGCCGGCACCATTGCCACCGACACGACCGCCTACCGCCAGTCCTTCACCTACGACTGGCTCGGCAACCGCGCCACCCACACCGACCACGACCCGGCCGGCAACACCGCCAACAACACCAGCTACACCTACAACTACCTAGCAACCCAGCCCCACACACTGGCCTCCGTCGCTTCCGCAGACACCGCCAAGAGCAGCACGTACACCTACAACCCCACGGGCACGACCCGAACGCGCGGCTTCCCCGGTGACGCCCTGGACCAGAACCTCATGTGGACGTCCGAGCAGAAGCTCGAGTCGAACACCGTAGGCACGGGCACCACGGCCACGAAGACGACCTACGTCTACGACGCCGCCGGCAACCGCCTCCTGGAGAACTCCCCCACAGGCAGCACCCTCTACCTCGGCGAAACGGAACTCACCACCGACAAGGTCGGCCTGATCACCCGGGCTTCCCGCTCCTACGGCCAAGCAGGCGCCCCCACCGTCGTACGCACCACCAACGGCACCACCACGGGCCACACACTCAGCGCCCTGATCACCGACCACCTCGGCACCGCCAACACCACGGTCGAACTGTCCACCGGCCAGCCGGTCACCCGCCGCAGCTTCAAGCCCTACGGCGAACTCCGCGGCCCGAAGCCGACCACCTGGCCCAACAAGCGCAGCTACCTCGGCGTAGGCATCGACGACACCACAACCGGCCTCACCCACATCGGCGCCCGAGAATACGACCAGAAAACCGGCCGCTTCCTCTCCGCCGACCCCATCATCGACTTCACCAGCCCGCTCCAGATGAACGGGTACACCTACGCCAACAACAACCCGACCACACTTTCCGACCCCACCGGCCTCATGCCCGCTTGTGGTGTAAATGGTCGCTGCGAGTCCGGTAGCGGATTCCCGGAAACCGAGGTCAACAGGCCCGATCCGTCGAGTGGCGAAAGTGGTAATGGTGGAGCGACCAACCAGGGAGTGGTATCGGAAACTTCGGTCAATGAAACGACCTACCTGGAGTACGGCCCAGGAAGTAATCCACTCCCCGTTCCCGAAATAGGACAAGAGCAGTATCTGGAGGCTTACCACCGGAACCTCGAGAAGTGGGGCTACAAACCTGGCACCTGGATGGAAGCAGAATTCTTTAAGCTCAGGGCTCACTACTTTGCTTGCCTGACAGACGGTGTCGAGTGCACGGACAACCTAAAGTGGAAGAGCCTTCTGTCTTTCGCGGAGGCAGCCGGCTTCGACGGTAATGGAAGGCCGCTGAAGGGGCACGCCGGCAAGGGCACGGGCAAGGGGAAGGGCGACTGCACCAGGTGCTTCCTCGCGGGAACCGACGTTCTCATGTCCGACAGGTCAACGAAGAATATCGAGGACATTGAGCCCGGCGACGAAATCCTGGCAGCAGATCCCCTGACGGGTGAGTCCGGTCCGCGGACGGTAACGCGCCTGATCGTCACTGAAGACGACAAGCACTTCAATGAGCTCACGATCGGCACGGAAGTCGGCCTCGAGAAACTCACCGCAACACACGAGCACCCCTTCTGGTCTCCTTCCGAGAGCAACTGGATCGAAGCCGGCCGCCTGACATCGGGCATGACGCTCCTTACGGACGACAATGACACCGTCACAGTCCTGGCGAACCGCGCATACACGCAACACGCCCGGACCTACAACCTGACCGTCGACGACCTACACACGTACTATGTGCTGGCGGGCGAGACGCCGGTACTCGTGCACAATTCCAACTGCGGGCCAGCGGAGTATTACCGCGGCGCCAAGGGTGGAGGGCCGAGCTTTGTGCCGAGACCGAACGACTACAAGGTGGACCCCGCAACAGGATTCGTTAAGGAAACGCACGGCGTTTCCTTGTTCGATAATCCTGGAAGTATCACGAGCCGTGGTTTCGAGTCACATGGAATTGATCCGGCATCTATGCCCAGCACGCTTCGAGTCATTCAACGAGGCAAGGATCTGAGGCATTATGAAATCGTACCTTCGCCAGGGGCAAATCTAACCCCGGCGAGGTACACCGAGGAGCTATCGAAAATTCGATGCATGTGCGGTGGAGGCGGATGAACTTGGCAACGTCGTACCACGTCAGATTTCCTGATTATCTCGATGGCTATGAGGCCGAGACCGAGGCCAAAGGCTATCTGGTGGGAGTGGTCGTGAGTGCAGGGAATCGATCATTCGAACTTACGGTCTACGACCGGGCTCGCCTGGTTCAAGAACTCGATGATGAGCTGGATTCGGATCGCGCGTATTTTGCCGTTCCTAACTTGCTGGTCGTCCGATCGGTAACAAGGGCCGAGATCTTCAGGGTCGTAGAAGCCCTGGCGAAAGGAAATTTTCAGGAGTTGGTAACGACCCCGGTGGAATAGAGAACTAGGCACCAGGGTGTGGAGCGAGCGGACAGTGCGCAGGTTCCGGCGTGGTGGAAGCGCATAATGTCGCAATGTCAGCGTGGCGTTGTGCCACGTTGCATCAATCCGCAAGATAGTTATCTCGCCGGAAGCCCCACCAGAGTTTGTTTCTGGTGGGGCTTCTGAGTCGTTTGACGGCAACGGTGACGGCAACGTCAGCGGACGACGGCCGCGACTGGTGGGTCGGGGTCGTCTTCCTGGCTGCCGATAGCATGGCCCAGAGTGTCGATGGCGTCGCGCTGGAGGCGGAGTCGGACGTGGGCGTAGACGCCGGCGGTGACGCCGATGTGGGCGTGGCCCAGGAGCTCCTTGATCACGACGAGGTCGACCCCCTGCTCCAGGAGCAGGGTGGCGGTCGAGTGGCGGAGGTCGTGGAAGCGGATGCGGCGGAGTCCAGCCCGGTCCAGGAAGCTGCGGAAGCGGCGGGTGAGGTTGGCAGGGTCGAGAGGCCCGCCGGTCGGGGTGGTGAAGACGAGGCCGCTGTCCTGCCAGGCTGACTCAGCGGTCTCTCGCTCCTTGTCCTGCCGCCCCTTGTGCTCCTTGAGGGAGTGGAGGCATTCGGTAGGGAGGGCGATGCGGCGTTCGGAGGCGCGGGTCTTGGTGGGCAGGTGGGTGAGGCCGCCTGTTCGGGTGCGCTGGAGTGAGCGGTGGATGCTGGCCGTTCCAGTGGTGAGGTCGAGGTCTTCCCAGTGAAGGCCAAGGAGCTCACCTTTGCGGAGTCCGGTGCGCAGGGCGAGTTCATACAGCGCGTGCAGCCGGTCGGCGCGGGCGGCGTCGAGGAACTGGCGGGCCTCGGCTGCGGTGAGCGGACGGAAGCGCCTGGGCTGGTGCGTGGTGGTCTTGACGTTGCGGGCGACGTTGCGGGGCAGTTCGCCTTCGCGGACGGCGTGTTCCAGTGCCGACTTGAGCACAGAGTGCACGTAGGTCACGGTCAGAGCGGACAGCTGCTTCTGGCAGCACTCGCCGATGGCGCAGCACCTCTTCCGTTCGGTGTCCAGGCCCTGGGTGCAGCACTGGCAGGTGGTGCGGAGCCGGCAGTCGGTGAACGCGTCTGGTGGAGCTTGTTCCAAGAAAAGCCCCGCCCCCTCGAAGGCGGCGTGTGGAAGTGGCCGTGGATCACCGACAACCGCATCGGCCCCGTCGGGTTCCGAGGCGTCGACCTGACCCGCATCGTCGTCGCCGTCGACCATGCCGGCGGCGCCGACGACGTCAACGACGAGACCGGCCTGGTCGCGGCCGGACGCACCGCCGACGGCCACATGTACGTCGTCGCGGACGAGTCAGGCCGGATGGGCGCCGACACCTGGGGACACAAGACCTGCCGCCTCGCCCTCAAAGTCGATGCCGACGCGATCATCGTCGAGAACAACTTCGGCGGCGACATGGCCAAGCAGATCGTCACCCAGGCCTGGAAGGAACTCGCCGAGAAGGGCGAGACCAAGGGCCGACTCATGCCCGCGATCATCGAAGTCCACGCCAAGCAGGGCAAGAGGCTCAGGGCCGAGCCGATCGCGCAACTCTACGCCCAGGGCCTCGTCCACCACGTCGGCGAACACCCTCGTCTCGAGGGCCAGCTCGTCACCTGGATCCCCGGCATGGACTCCCCAGACCGCATGGACGCCGCCGTGCACGCGCTCACCGAGCTCGCAGACCCCGCCGCGGCCCTGGCTGGGACGGGTGCGTACGACGATCAGCGGCTCGCGGGCCGCCGCTGAAGAAGCCGCCCGAGCACGCCCAGGCTACCTTGAAAGAGGGGAAATTCGGATGCCATTAGGCAGTCGGAGGTTGACATCATGGCCGACCTGGAACTCGAGGGATACAACAACTCAAAGTCGACGACCTACCTGGTTGGCAGGAAAGGCGACCACGGACCGGACGTCCTGGAACATTTCGACGGCGCCAATATCATAGAAGTCAAGCCAAATCCGGACCTACTCAACGGAAATTTCCACCACAACGCGATCTACGCACTCGGAGCGGGTGATGGCACCGGCGTCCTAGGCACGAGTGAAACGGGTGTCGGCGTCAAGGGAACGTCCTCCAAATATGCAGGCCTCCTCGGCACGGGAAGGCCCGGGGTCCGAGGTGAGGGCAGCATTGGCGTCCAAGGCGTCGACGTCTCCGGCGCCAACGGCACAGGGGTGCAAGGGGAGGGCTACATCGGTGTAGAGGGAACGTCCAAAGCGAGCGGAGGGCAAGGAGTCCGAGGGGAGGGCCCCATCGCCATATACGGGAAGGGTACAGGCAACCAAAGCGAGGGAGTCCACGGCCTCGGTAAAACTGGCGTATTCGGAGAGGGAATTCGAACCGGCGTCCGAGCAAAGGCCGAAACCGGTCCGGGCATGAACAGCTGGAGCACGAATGCGGCAGGCGGGATTTTCGAGGGGGGAACCATCGGCATAAAGTGCAAAGGCAACAGTGAATCAGGTGGAGACTTCGAGGGCCGAACCGCAGGAATTACCTGCAAGAGCAGCGAGGGATCGGGCGGCGTGTTCGAGGCGGATGCACGCGGACAGATCCAACTCGTACCGAGCCAGGCCCCCTTCAGCATCGACTACGGGGTCCCAGAGTTGCCGAGCAATGGAAGAGCCGGGGAGCTGATAGCCATAACCCATGAGGACGGCAACTGCGCTCTGTACCTATGCATTCGACCGCCATACCGGCCACAGCATTCGCACATCGTCCTGCCAGCTTCCTGGGCGCAGATACAGCTCGGCGATGCGTTCCCAGGGCTGGGTTGAACGCCACTTCCTGTGCGGCTGATTCCGGACGAGGTGTGTGTCCTGCCAGACGCCTGAGCGCAGCCTGGTGAAGGCGGCCCCTGCTGCGGTCTCCACGGGGTCCGGGGCGTACGACGACCAGCGCCTCGCGGGTCACCGCCGATCCCTGGACGCATATGCCGGAGGCTGGTTCGTGCACGACTCTGGCGTACCGGACCGGCCCGGTGGCAGGGTGAACCGCAAGCGGCCCCCGCATCCCGACCCCTGCGGCGCGGCCGCCGGCCCGGCCCCGCGTCGCCCGCAGGGGGCCGGGCCGCGCCCGCCTCCCGGCTCCCCACGGGAGGCCACAGGCGCGTAGGCCCTGTTCTCGTACAGCTACGGCCAAGGGACATGTAGCGCTGCGTGACGCTAAGGGGCGACCCCGCACTACCAGCGGTCGCCCGATGCGGAGTCCCACCAGCCAGGGCCCAGCTCTCGCAGAGGGCCAGGCGCCGGTGGCTGCAGAGCTTTCCCACTTGGCGGCGTCTGCCTTCTTCGAGCGAGGCGGGCAACCGCCTCGCGGGCCTCGTAGTGCGCCTTCATACGTTCCCGCCGTACCGACTCGGCGTACTGCGCCTTCTTTTGACGGAGCCGTTCAGCCTCGTGGCGTTGCCGACACCATCGGCACATGAAGCCTTCCGGATACGGACGCTGGCGTGCCACCCGTCGGCAGGCAGGCTGTTCACATCGTTTGAGACGGCCCATGAAACCCCTCCCCCTACGCGTCGACAGCTACCTGAGGAGACACCATGACGCATCAGCGGGCAAGGGGGTTCTGCTGTTGCTCATCGGACAGGCAGAGCGGTGCCGCGGTAAATGCCGGATTTACTGCGACTGCGGGCCACCCATCAGGGGTAACGGCCGCGTTTCCGCGGATGAGGTGTACGCATTTACTGCGGCCGTCACCTACGGGCTGGCCGCCGCCGAGGACTACAAGGCGCGCAAGGCCGCCGAGGACGGTGTGAGTGACGTTCAGGTCGTTCTGGTCAGGCCCGGTGAGTAGCCCTGGTAGAAGTGCTGCCATGACGCACGAGCTGGACCCGGCCCGCGCGCAGCTCCTCGCTCGCCTGCAGACCATCCCCCGCTTCCAGGCGCAGGACGAGACGTTCCTGGTCCGGCGCCTGGCCCGGATGACCGACCGGCGGGTCGCCTCGGTCCTTGCCATGGCGGACGAGGAGTTCTACGCGGAGCCACCGGACCCGACTGGTCAGTACGCGCCGGCCACCGACCCCACTCCCGTCATCCTGTACCACCACGTCGATGGCGGATGACCTCCGACCGGCTCGGGGCGGCGTTGTCAGACCCGGCTCGTAGCGTCATGAGGAGAGGGCCGGCACCGGTCGGCCCGGCGACGTAGGGAGCGGGTCATGGGTGAGATCACGGTCAGTGCGCAGGACATGCACCACCTCCTCCACGACCCCGCGAGCGCGTACGGCGCCCCGTACCAGCGGGCCTACACGGAGCTCGCCGCCTCGCACCGCGGCCGCCCGGTCGCCGAGATCGTGCCGCTGCTCCGCGAGGCGGCCGACCGTGCGCTCCTCGGCTTCACCGACGCCGACCTCGCCGAGCAGGCCTGCGCGATCAGCAGCGGCGCCCCGTACGAGCTCCGCGTCCGCATCACCCGGTAGGCCCGGAGGCGTGCGATCACAGGTCCGGTCTGCCTAGCCTGTAAGCACGTCCAGGGGGGTCCTGGAGGAACACGGATGCCCCGTCCCCTGTGGTCCGGAGCGGTGTCGTTTGGCCTGGTCACGGTACCTATCAAGCTTGAGACGGCGACCGAGAAACACGACGTCTCGCTACGGCAGGTGCACCTGGAGGACGGCGGTCGCGTCCGGTACCGCAAGACGTGCGAGAGCGACGGCCAGGTCCTCACCGAGGACGAGATCGGCAAGGGCTACGAGATCCACAAGGACTCGGTCATCCCGATCACCGACGACGACCTCGCGAACAT
>NZ_JNZP01000042.1 GCF_000725545.1 Streptomyces exfoliatus
GTCGGGCGATCCGAGTTTCGGGGAGCTGCTGGAGCGGGTGCGGGCCACCGACCTGGCGGCCTACGCGCACCAGGACCTCCCCTTCGAACGCCTGGTGGAGCTCCGCGATCCCGAACGTTCGCTGGCCCGCCACCCGCTCTTCCAGGTCTCGCTGAACTACGACACGGCCGAGACGGCCCGAGCACGCGAAGCCGCACCGGAACTGGACGGGCTGACCGTGGGCGGGCAGCGGCTCGGCGTCTCCACGTCCAAGTTCGACCTCACCTTCGCGCTCACCGAGACCCGCGCCCACGACGGCGGCCCCGCCGGACTGTTCGGGATGCTGGAGTACAGCACCGACCTGTTCGACCGCGGGACCGCCGAGCACCTGGTGGAGCGGTTCGGTCGGGTCCTTGAGGCCGCGGTGGCCGCGCCCGGCGCCACGCTCGACGAGATCGACATACTGCTGCCGGGCGAACGCGGGCTCCTGGAGGGCGCGTGGAGCGAGCCCGACCCCGGACCGCTCGCCGCGCCCGCGGACGGCGCCCGCTTCCCGGACCTGTTCGAGGCGCAGGCCGCCCGCACCCCGGACGCCCCCGCCGTCCGCGACGGCGACCGGGAGGTGTCCTACGCCGAGCTGAACGACCGGGCCAACCGGCTGGCCCGGCTCCTCGCCACGCGTGGAGCGGGCCCCGAGAGCACCGTCGCCGTCCTGCTGCCGCGCGGCCCCGAGCTGATCACCGCCCTGGTGGCCGTCCAGAAGGCGGGGGCCGCCTACGTCCCCCTGGACACCGAGCTGCCCGCCGAGCGGATCGCCCACATGCTGGACGACGCCCGCCCGGTGCTCGTCCTCGCCCTCACCGGGACACAGGACGCCCTCCCTGCCGCGGCCGGCCCCGTGATGTGCCTCGACGCCCCGGCCACCGCGGCGGCGCTCGCCGGGCTGGACGGCGGCGACTGCACCGACGCCGACCGCCGCGCACCGGCCGCGAGCCACGACCCGGCCTACGTCGTCTACACCTCCGGGTCCACCGGCAGGCCCAAGGGCGTCGTGGTCGAACAGCGCTCCCTCGCCGCCTTCCTGGTCCGCTCGGCCGCCCGGTACCGGGGAGCCGCCGGAACCGCGCTGCTGCACGGCTCCCCGGCCTTCGACCTCACGGTGACCACCCTGTTCACCCCGTTGATCGCCGGCGGCTGCATCGTGGTGGCGGACCTGGACACGCCGGAGCAGGATGCCCCGGCCCGTCCCGACCTGCTCAAGGTCACCCCCTCCCATCTTGCCTTCCTGGACACGATCGCCTCCTGGGCGGCCCCCGCGGCCGACCTGGTCGTCGGGGGCGAACAACTGACCGCGGCCCGACTGGCCCGGCTGCGCCAGGCGCACCCGGACATGCGGGTCTACAACGACTACGGCCCCACCGAAGCCACCGTGAGCTGCGCGGACTTCGTCCTGGAACCGGGCGACGCACTGCCCCCGGACACCGTGCCGATCGGACGCCCCCTGCCGGGACACCGACTGTTCGTCCTGGACGATCGCCTGCGCCCGGCGCCCGCCAACGTCCCCGGCGAGCTGTACGTCAGCGGAGTCGGGGTGGCCCGCGGCTATCTGGGCCGGCCGGGGCTGACCGCCGAGCGGTTCGTGGCCTGCCCGTTCGGGAATCCGGGGGAGCGGATGTACCGCACCGGCGACCTCGCCCGCTGGCGCACCGACGGGAACCTGGAGTACCTCGGCCGCCGCGACGACCAGGTGAAGGTGCGCGGCTTCCGCGTCGAACCGGGCGAGATCGAGACCGCCCTGCTCGACCGTCCGGAGATCGGCCAGGCCGCCGTCGTCCTGCGCGGCGAACGCCTCGTCGCCTACGTCGCGGCCCCGCCGGAGCGGTTCGACCCGGACGCGCTCCGTCAGGCGCTCGCGTCCCGGCTGCCCCGGTACATGGTCCCCGCCGCGTTCGTCCGGCTGGACGTCCTGCCGCTGGCTCCGGGAGGCAAGCTCGACCACCGGGCGCTGCCCCAGCCGCCGGCGCCCGCTGACGCCCCGCACGAGAGCAGGCCGCCGCGCGACGCGTGGGAAGGCGTGCTGTGCGAGGCGTTCCGCGAGGTGCTGGGGGTCGCGGAGGTCGGGACCGACGACGACTTCTTCACCCTCGGCGGCGACAGCATCGGCTCCATCCAACTCGTCGGCCGGGTGCGCGCGGCGGGCGGTCGGATGACCGTCCGCGACGTCTTCGAGCAGCGCACGCCCGCCGCCCTCGCGGCCCGCTCGCGCCCCGGCGGCCCGGCGACCGAGGTGCTCGGCGGCCGGGGGACCGGGCCGGTGGCGCCGACGCCGATCAGCTCCTGGCTGGCCGAGCTGGGCGGCGCGGTCGACGGATACAACCAGTCCATGCTGCTGCGCGTCCCCGCCGAGGCCGACGTGGCCGTCGTGACCGGTGCCCTCCAGGCGCTGCTTGACCACCACGACGCGCTGAGGATGCGGGCCGAACCGGAGGACGGCCACTGGCGGATGGAGATCGCCGAGGCGGGCGCGGTGGACGCGGTCACCGTACTGGAGCGGGTGGACGCGGCGGGCGCCGGGCAGGAGGAGCTGGACCGGATGGTCCGGACGCACTGCGCCGCGGCCCGCGACCGGCTCGCCCCGCGGAAGGGCTCCGTCCTGCGCGCCGTCTGGTTCGACCGGGGGCCGCGGGAGCCGGGACGCCTCGCGCTCGTCGCCCACCACCTCGTCGTGGACGGCGTCTCCTGGCGCATCCTCACCGCCGACCTCGGCAGCGCGTGGCAGGCCCTCGCCGAGGGCCGGGAACCCCGGCTCGACCCGGTGGGCACCCCGCTGCGGATCTGGGCCGGGCACCTGGAGGAGCTGGCCGCCGACCCGCGCCGCGCCGAGCGGTGCGCCCACTGGGAGGAGCAGTCGGCGAGGCCCTGGGAGACCGGCCGCCTCGACCCCGCCCTCGACGACCGGAGCACCGAGGAGGCCCTCTCCCTCACCCTCCCGGCCGCCGCCACCCGCGCCGTGCTCGGCCCGGTGCCCGCCGCGCTCGGCGTCGGGGTGACCGAAGTCCTGCTCGGGGCGTTCGCCGCCGCCGTGCGGAGCTGGCGTCCTGCGGAGGCCGCGGACGGTGTCACGGTGGACCTGGAGGGCCACGGCCGCGAGGAGGACGTCGTCCCGGGAGCGGACCTCTCCCGCACGGTCGGCTGGTTCACCGCCGCCCACCCGGTCCGGGTGCCCGCCGCCGGGCCCGACGACGACCGGACCGGCGCACTGCGGGCGCTGGGCGCGATCCTGGACCGGGCGCCGGACGCCGGTCTCGGCTACGGCCTGCTGCGCTACCTCAACCCGCGCACACGGCAACGCCTCGCCTCCCTGCCCGCGCCGCGCTTCGGCTTCAACTACCTGGGCAGGTTCGGCGGTTCGGCCGGTGACCGGGACGCGGCCGACCGGACGCCGGACTGGTCGCCGGTGGGCAGCGGGCTCGCCGGCCAGCCCGCCGGGCTTCCCCTGGCCCACGAGATCGAGGTCACCGCGGTCGCCGCCGAGGGGCCCGAGGGCCCGCGTCTGATCGCCACCTGGTCCTGGGCCGGCCGGCTCCACCGGCAGCGGGAGATCCGCGAACTGGCCGAACTCTGGTTCCGCGAGCTGGAGGAGCTCGCTTCCGCCGAACCGACCCCGGTCGGCCCCCCGCCCCTGTCGGACCCGGCCCCCCTGGTCGAACTCTCCGACGCCGAACTCGACCAGCTCGAAGCAGAGTGGAAGGCCGGCTGATGCGCCGATCCCTACAGGACGTCCTGCCCCTCTCCCCGCTGCAGGAGGGCCTCCTCTTCCACAGCGAATACGTTGGGGACGAGGCCGTCGACGTCTACACCGTCCAGACCGAGGTGGAGCTGCGCGGACCGCTGGACGTCCCGGCGCTGCGCGCGGCCGCCGAGGCCCTGCTGCGCCGCCACGACAACCTGCGGGCCGGCTTCGCGACCCGCGCTCTGAAGGACCCGGTGCAGTTCGTCCCCCGAGAGGTCGAACTTCCCTGGGAGGAGGCCGACCTCCGCGCGGCCGACGACCCGGACGCGGAGGCGGCCCGACGGCTGGAGGAGCACCGCTGGCGCCGATTCCGGCCCTCCAAGCCGCCGCTGGTGCGGTTCCTGCTGCTGCGTACGGCACACGACCGCTACCGTTTCGCGCTCACCAACCACCACATCCTGTTGGACGGTTGGTCGATGCCGATGCTGCTGCGCGAACTCATGCTGCTCTACCGCACCGGCGGCGATGCCTCCGCCCTGCCGCCGGTGCGCCGCTACCGGGACTACCTCGCCTGGCTGGGGAGCCGCGACACCGGGGCCGCGCAGGACGCCTGGCGCGGGGCTCTGGCGGGCCTGGAGGCCCCCACCCTCATCGCCCCGCGGGCCGACCGGGCCGCGGAGGCGCCGAGATGGCTCGACTTCGCCCTGTCGAAGACCGCCTCCGCCGGTCTTGCCGCGGCCGCGCGAGGCGCCGGTCTCACGCTCAACACGGTCGTGCAGGGACTGTGGGCCCTGACCCTGGCCCGCACCACCGGCAATCAGGACGTGGTGTACGGGGTGGTCGTCTCCGGTCGTCCGCCGGAGCTGGACGGCGTCGAGTCCATGATCGGCCTGTTCGCCAACACGGTCCCGCTGCGGGCCCGGATGCCCGTCGACGAACCCCTGATCGGTTTCCTGCGGCGGTTGCAGCGCGAGCAGAGCGCGCTCCTCGACCATCAGCACCTACGGCTGGCCGACATCCAGCGCCTGGCCGGCCGGGGCGAGCTGTTCGATTCGGTGATGGCGTTCGAGAACTACCCGGACGGCCCCGCCGATGAGCCTTCCGACCCGTCCTCCGACGCGCCGGGACGTGTGCGCGTGGTGGCCTCCAGGATGCGCGACGCCATGCACTACCCGCTCGGTCTCCTGGCCTCCCCCGGACCGCCGATGCGCTTTCGCCTGGGCCACCGGCCCAGCGCGGTCACGCCGCGCCTGGCGGCCGCCCTGCGCGACCGCCTGCTGCGGCTCGTCGACGCCTTCCTGGCCGCCCCCGACCTGCCCCTGGGCAGGCTCGACGTCCTCGACGACACCGAACGCGCCCTGGTACTGGAGAAGTTCAACGACACCGCGCGCGAGGTCGAGGACACCACCGCCACCGAGTTGTTCCTCCGGCAGGCCGCCCGCACCCCCGGCCGGATCGCCGTGGAGACGGCCGAGCGCTCCCTCGACTACGCCCGGCTCGCCGACCGCTCCGGCCGGCTGGCCCGCCTGCTGGCGCAGCACGGGGCGCGGGCCGAGCGGTTCGTCGCCGTCGTGCTGCCGCGCTCGCCCGAACTGGTCGAAACCGCGCTCGCGGTGTGGCAGACCGGAGCCGCCTACGTCCCGGTGGACCCCGCCCACCCGGCCGACCGGGTGACCCGGCTCCTGCGGGAGGCCGATCCCGTCCTCACCGTCACCACCGCCGACCTGGCCGACCGGCTGCCGGCAGGGCTCCCACTGCTGGTCCTGGACGCCCCGAGCACCGCCGCCGCCCTCCAGGGCCTGCCGGGCGGCCCGCTGGACGCGAGTGAACTCCCCGCACCCGTGGGCCCGCAGAACGCCGCGTACGCCATCTACACCTCCGGGTCCACCGGCCGCCCCAAGGGCGTGGTCGCCACCCACCGCTCCCTCGTCGGCTACCTGCTGCGCGGCTCGGACCAGTACCCGGCCGACGGACGCTCCCTGGTGCACTCGCCGGTCTCCTTCGACCTCACCGTCGGCGCCCTGTACGTCCCGCTGATCAGCGGCGGCACGGTGCGCCTCGCCTCCCTGGACGACGAACCGGTCCTGCGCCCCGGCGAGGCGTCCCCGGACTTCGTGAAGGTGACCCCCAGCCACCTGCCCGTTCTCGAAGGGCTGCCGGGCGAGGTCAGCCCGACCGGGGCGATCACCTTCGGCGGGGAACAGCTCACCGGCCGCCACCTGCGGCGCTGGCGCGCCGACCACCCGGACGTCACCGTCTACAACGTCTACGGGCCCACCGAGACGACCGTGAACTGCTCCGAGCACCGCATCGCCCCCCGTGACCCGGTCGGCGACGGGCCGGTCCCCATCGGACGGCCGCTGTGGAACACCCGCCTGTTCGTCCTGGGCCCCGGCCTCGCCCCGGTGCCGGTCGGCGTTCCGGGCGAGCTGTACGTCGCCGGCGCCGGCCTGGCCCGCGGCTACCTCCGCGATCCGGGCAGGACCGCCGAGCGCTTCGTCGCCTGCCCCTACGCCGCCGGGGAGCGGATGTACCGAACCGGCGACCTCGTCCGCTGGAACGAGGACGGCCTGCTGGAGTACCTGGGCAGGGTGGACGACCAGATCAGCCTCCGCGGCTTCCGGGTGGAGCCCGGCGAGGTGGAGGCGGCGCTGGCGGCCCACCCCGCGGTCCGCCGCGCCGCGGTGGTGCTGCGGGAGGACACACCCGGCGACGCCCGACTGGTCGCCTACGCCGTCCCCACCGAGCCGGAAGGAGCGCAGGGCACGCCGCCCTCCGCGCCCCCGCTGCCCACCGAGCAGATCCTGGAGCACCTGCGCCGGACCCTGCCGCCCTACATGGTCCCCGCGCACCTGGTGGAGCTGCCCGCGCTGCCCGTCACGCCCCACGGCAAGATCGACCGGGGCGCGCTGCCGGAGCCCTCCCTCGCCGGCGCCCCGGCCGGGGGAGCGCCCCGCTCCCCCCGCGAGGAGATCCTGTGCGGCATCTTCGCCGACGTGCTGCGGCGCCCGCAGGTCTCCATCGACGACGACTTCTTCGCCCTGGGCGGGCACTCCCTGCTGGCCACCCGCCTGGCCAGCAGGGTGCGGGCGGCCCTGGACGCGGAGATGCCGGTGCGCCGCCTCTTCGAACACCCCACGGTCCGCTCCCTGTCCGCACTGCTGGACTCCCAGGACGGCAGACGCCCACCGGTGACGCCCGCGCGGCGACCGGAGCACGTCCCGCTCTCCTACGCCCAGCAGCGGCTGTGGATCATGCACCGGCTCACCGGCCCCGACGCCACCTACAACATCCACCGGGCGCTGCGGCTCGACGGCGACCTCGACGTCCCGGCGCTGGAGGCCGCGCTGCACGACGTGACCGAACGGCACGAGACGCTGCGCACCGTCTTCCCCGAGGGCGCCGAGGGCCCCTACCAGAAGGTGCTCCCGGCCCGACGGGCGGCCGGGGCCCTCACCGTCCTCCCGGTCGCCGACCAGGAGGTGGACCGCACCCTCACCGAGCTGGCCGCCCACCGCTTCGACCTGGAGTCCGAACCGCCGATGCGCGCCTGGCTGCTGGAGAGCGGTCCGCGCAGCCGGGTCCTCGTGCTGGTGCTCCACCACATCGCCAGCGACGGCTGGTCGGGCAGGCGACTCCTGCGCGACCTGTTCACCGCCTACACCGCGCGTCGCGCGGGCCAGGCCCCCCAGTGGCGGCCGCTGCCGGTGCAGTACGCGGACTACGCCCTGTGGCAACGGCGCTACCTCGGCGACCCCGCAGACCCCGCCAGCCCATCCGCCGTCCAACTGGGGTACTGGGAAAAGCAGTTGGCAGGGCTTCCCCAGGAGTTGCGGCTGCCCGCCGACCGGCCGCGCCCGGCCCGCCCGACCCGCACCGGAGGCCAGGTCTGGCTGACGCTCCCGGCGACGGTCCACTCCGCCGTGGCCGACCTGGCCAGGACCTGCCGGGCCAGCGTGTTCATGGTCGTCCAGGCCGCCGTCGCCGCCTTCCTCACCCGGATGGGCGCCGGGGAGGACATCCCCATCGGCGCCCCGGTCGCCGGGCGCACCGACGAAGCGGTGGAGGAGCTGGTCGGATTCTTCGTCAGCACCCTGGTCCTGCGGACCGACACCTCCGGGAACCCCACCTTCACCGAACTCGTCGGTCGGGTTCGCGACACCGCGCTGGGCGCCTACGCCCACCAGGACCTGCCCTTCGAGCAGTTGGTGGAGCGGCTGAGGCCGACCCGCTCCCTCGGCCGGCACCCCCTCTTCCAGGTCGCCCTGTCCTGCAACAACACCGAGGAGCAGATGGCCCGCCAGGGCGGCCGTCCCCCCGGGCTCACCGTCACACCGCACCAGGTGGAGACCGCCCGCTCGAAGTTCGACCTGATGTTCACCTTCCTGGAGAACCACGGGGAGGACGGGCAGCCCACCGGCATCGAGACCGCCCTCGAATACAGCGCCGACCTCTTCGACCGGGAGACCGCGCAGAGCCTCCTCGACCGCTTCGGCCGGATGCTGGCGATCTGGGCGGCGGAACCGGCCGGCACCATCGGCGCACGAGAACTCCTCGCGGCCGACGAGCGGCACACGGTGGTCACCGAATGGAACGCCACCCGGCGCGCGGACCTGGTCGCGACACTGCCGCGGATGTTCCAGGAGCAGGTCGCCCGTACCCCGCACGCCACAGCCCTCGAACACGCCGGCCACCACCTGACGTACGCCGAACTCAACGCCCGTGCCAACCGGTTGGCCAGAGTGCTGGTGCGGCGCGGCATCCGCCCGGAACACCGCGTCGCCACGCTGATGCCGCGTTCCCTCGGGCAGATCACCGCCCTGCTGGCCATCGCCAAGGCCGGCGGCGCCGCCGTACCGGTGGACCCCGGCCACCCCGAGCAGCGCATCGCCTTCATGCTGCGCGACAGCGCCTGCGCCCTGGTCCTGGCAGCCGACCCGTACGCGGCGGGACGCGAGGAGATCGCCGGCGTCCCGGTCCTCGTCCCCGGCGACGAACCGGCCCAGGAGCCGGCCACCGACCTCGCCGACGGCGACCGCAACGCCCCCCTCACCGCCGACAACGCCGCGTACGTCGTCTACACCTCCGGATCCACCGGCCGCCCCAAGGGCGTGGTGACCGAACACCGCGGCCTGCTGTCACTGGCCACGGCGCAGCGCGAGCGGTACCCGGTGGAGCCCGGCAGCCGCGTGCTGCAACTCGCCTCGCCGTCCTTCGACGGCGCCGTACTCGAACTGCTCATGGCCCTCACCACCGGAGGGACCCTCGTCCTGCCCGACGGGCCCCTCCTCGCCGGGCAACCGCTCGCCGAGATGCTGGCCGAGCACCGCATCAGCCACGCCTTCATCCCCCCGGCGGTGCTGAGCGGCCTCCCCTCCGAAGGGCTGGACGGTCTGCGCTGCCTCGTCGTCGGCGGCGAGGCGGTCACCGCCCCCCTCGTGGACCGCTGGGCCCCCGGCCGTCGCATGCTCGACATCTACGGCCCCACCGAGACCACCGCGGTCACCCTGACCAGCGAGGCCCTGACCCCCGGCGGCCCGCCGCCCGCCATCGGCACGCCCGTGCCCAACACCAGGGCCTACGTGCTCGACGACCGGCTGCGACCCGTCCCGCCCGGCGTGACGGGCGAGCTGTACCTGGCCGGCGCGTCACTGGCACGCGGCTACGGCGGCCGTCCGGCGCTCACCGCGAGCCGGTACGTCGGCTGCCCGTTCGGAGAGCCGGGGGAGCGGATGTACCGCACCGGCGACCTGGCGCGCCGGGACCGGGAGGGCCGCGTCCACCACATGGGCCGCACCGACGAGCAGATCAAGCTGCGCGGCTTCCGCGTCGAGCCCGGTGAGATCCGGGCCCGGCTCACCGAGCACCCCGCCGTGCGGGAGGCGGCGGTCGTCCTGCGGGAGGACGGGCCGGGCGGACGCGCGCTGGTGGCCTACGCGGTACCGGCCGACGGCCCGCCCCGCCCCATCGCGACCCAACTGCGCGCACACCTGACCGCCCTGCTGCCGCCCTACATGGTGCCCGCCGCCTTCCTGGTGCTGGACGCCCTGCCGACCACCGCCAACGGCAAGCTCGACCGGGACGCCCTGCCCGCGCCGGAACCGCTGGCCGAGGAGGCGGGGCGGCCGCCGCGCGACGAACGCGAGGCCGCCCTGTGCGAGGTGTTCGCCGAGGTGCTGGAGCGCACGTCGGTCGGCGCCGACGACGGGTTCTTCGAGAACGGGGGGCACTCGCTGCTCGCCGTCCGGCTGGTCGCACGGGTCCGTGAGCGCCTGGGCGTGCCCCTGGCCGCACGGGACCTGTTCGAGGCGCCGACCCCGGCCGCCCTGGCCGTACGCATCGGCCGGGGCACCGAGCGCCGCGCCCCGGCACCCCTGCTCACCCTGCGGGGCCGGGGCGACCAGCCGCCCTTGTTCTGCGTCCACCCGGCCGTCGGTCTGGGATGGGCGTACGCGAGTCTCCTGCCGTGGCTCCCCGCCGACGTCCCCGTCCACGCGCTGCAGGCCCGCACGCCGGCGGACGGTGTCGGTCTGCCAGGGAGTGTCGAGGAGATGGCCGACGACTACGTCCGGCTGATCCGCCGCGTCCGACCGCACGGCCCCTACCGGCTGCTCGGCTGGTCGCTGGGCGCCCACGTGGCCCACACCGCGGCGGGCCTGCTGGAGCGCGACGGGCAGCGGGTGGACCTGCTCGCCATGCTGGACGCCTACCCACCCCACCGCACCGGGGACCCCGGGGGACGGGCCGAGGGGTCCGAGGCCGAGATCGTGGCGGCCAACCTGCGCGAGTCGGGGTTCGCGTGGGAGGAGGCCGACCAGCGCGCGGGACGCTTCCCGCTGGAGCGGTTCCGCGCCCATCTGCGCCGCGTGGACAGCTCGCTCGGGCACCTCGACGACGCCGAACTGACGGCGGCCAAGGACGTCTACGTCAACAACGTCCGGCTCATGCGCTCCTTCACCCCCGGCCGTGTCCGGTGCGGAATCGTCCTGATGACCGCGGAACGCACCCGCGGCCTCGATCCCGCGGCGTGGGAGGCGCACACCGACGGAGGCGTCGAGGTGCACCGGCTGGACGCCGCCCACATGTCCATGCTCACCGAACCGACGTCGGTCGCCGAAGCCGGCCGCGTCCTGACCCGCCGACTGGACTCCCTCCGGGGAGCCACCACGAAGAAACGAGAGGTATGACGATGACCAACCCCTTCGACGACGCCGAGGGCGCCTTCCACGTCCTGGTCAACGACGAGAACCAGCACTCGCTGTGGCCCCACTTCGTCGAGATCCCCGCGGGCTGGCGGGCCGTGGTGCGCGAGCGCCCGCGCCAGGAGTGCCTGGACTACATCGAGGCGAACTGGACCGACATGCGCCCCCAGAGCCTCATCGAGGCCATGGAGGCCCACGAGAAGTCCGCGGGCGCGACCAAGTGACCTCGGGGGCGCGGGCGGGCGGCCCGGTGCAGGGACCCGCCCGCCCGCGCCCCCCCCGCGCCCGTTCACCGACCGACCCCGGTCCTGAAGACCGCCGACGAACTGCGAGGAAGCCTGGATGCTGGCACGGATCAACGGGATCGACCTGGATCACGCGCGCACCGGCAGCGGTCCCCCCGTCCTCCTGATCATGGGGAGCGGCGCCGCCGGAACGAGTTGGCATCTGCACCAGGTGCCCGCGCTGGTCGCCGCGGGTTTCGAGGCCGTCACGTTCACCAACCGGGGCATCGCCCCCAGCGGCGGGGGTCCCGGTTTCACCCTCCAGGACATGGCGGCCGACACCATCGGCCTGATCGAGCACCTCGGTCTGGGCCCGTGCGCGGTCGTGGGGACGTCCCTGGGGGCCAGGGTCGCGCTCGAGGTCGCCCGTATCCGCCCCGACCTGGTCTCCCGGTGTGTCCTGATGGCGCCGCGGTCCCGCGCGGACCGGATGAGGGCCGCCGCGACCGCAGCCGAGATCGATCTCGCCGACAGCGGCGTCACCGTGCCGCCCCGCTACCGGGCGGTGGTGCGGGCCATGCAGAACCTCTCGCCCAGGACGCTCGCGGACGACGAGCGGATCGCCGACTGGCTCGACCTGTTCGAGCTGACGGCGACCGCGGGCCCCGGTGTCCGTACCCAGAGGGAGATCAGCGCCGCCGACGACCACGGGGAGGACCTGGCCCGGATCACAGCCCCCTGCCGGGTGATCGCCTTCGCCGACGACATCGTGGCGCCGGCGCACCTGGCCAAGGAGATCGCCGACGCCCTGCCCACAGCCGACTACCACGTGGTGCCCGACTGCGGCCACTACGGCTACCTCGAACAGCCCGACATGGTCAACCGGCTCATCACCCAATTCCTCGACGCATGAAAGAGCCCCTCCATGGAACCGACCACCCCCTGGCGGCCCGCCGCGATCAGCCCGGACAGCCACGCGCTGCCCGCCACCGCCGACGCCCTGGCCGGCTTCCTCCAGGACTCCGCGCGCACCGACGAACTCCTGGCCGCCCACAAAGTGCTGGTCCTGAGCGGCTTCGGAGTGGGCCCTGAGGAGCTGGAGAAGATCATGCCGCTCCTGCTGCCTGACCGCCTGCCCTACGTCTTCGGCAACTCCCCGCGCACCAAGGTCGGCCACAACGTGTACACCTCCACGGAGTACCCGGCCGAGTTCACCATCTCGATGCACAGCGAGATGTCCTACGCCGCGCAGTGGCCGGCCCGGCTGCTCTTCTACTGCGAGCGGGCGGCCGACAGCGGTGGCGCGACACCGGTGGTGGACAACGCCGCCTGGTACCGGGCACTGGACCAGGACGTCCGCGACGCCTTCGCGGGCGGCCTGCGCTACACCCAGAACCTCCACGGGGGGCGCGGGCTCGGCAAGAGCTGGCAGGACACCTTCGAGACGCAGGACCGCTCGGAGGTCGAGGACTACCTCTCCCGCACCGGCGCCACCTGGCAGTGGAACGCCCGCAACGGACTGCGCGTCAGCCACGTGCGGCCCGCGACGATCGAGCACCCCGACACGGGCGAGCGGCTGTGGTTCAACCAGAGCGACCAGTGGCACCCGGCCACGCTCGGCGACGAGGCCGCCGCCGCGCTGCTGGGGATGCTGCCCCCGGAGGAACTGCCCCAGTCGGTGGCCTTCGCGGACGGCACCCCGATACCCGCCGACCACGTACGCCAGGTGCGCGACCGCGGCCTTGAGCACGCCGTGGACAACGACTGGCGGCCCGGCGACCTCATGCTCGTCGACAACGTCCAGGCGGCCCACGGCCGCAGGCCCTTCACCGGCGACCGCCGCATCCTGGTCGCCATGTCGGACTAGGGCCTGTCCGGTCGATCAGGGCCGGACAGGCCCTGGGCCCGCTCCCACCGCCACAGACAGCCGCCGCCCACCCCACAGGAAGGCCGCCGATGACCATCGCCCTCGCCGACGTGGCAGGCCTCAACAAGCATGAGACCGAGTTCCTCTACGACGAGATCTTCACCCGCCGCGCCTACCTGCCCGAGGCCCTGCACCTGCCCGAGGACCCCGTGGTCTTCGACGTCGGGGCCAACATCGGCATGTTCACCCTCTTCGTGCGCTCCGAGAGACCAGGTGCCACGGTCCACTCCTTCGAACCGGTCCCCCAGGTGTACGACCTCCTGCGCCGCAACCGGGAGCGCCACGCGGTGGCAGGGCTCGCCCACCCCTACGGCCTCGCCGAGGCGGAACAGCAGGTCGAGTTCACCCACTATCCCGGCTACTCGACCATGTCCACGCGCAGCACCCTGGCGGACACCGAGGCGGAACGGGCTTTCGTCCGGGGTCAGGTGCGAACCGACCACCTGCCCGAGGCCGAGCGGATGCTGGACGAGCTCCTCGCCTTCCGGTTCCGGGAGGAGAAGGTGAACTGCCGGCTCCGCCCGCTCTCCGCGGTCCTCGACGAGCACCCCGTGGACCGGATCGACCTGCTGAAGATCGACGTTCAGCGCGGTGAGCAGGAGGTGTTGCGGGGCCTGGCGGACCGGCACTGGCCACTGGTCCGCCAGATCGCCATGGAGGTCCACGACAGCCCCGGCAGCAACACCGCCGGTCGGCTGCGAGCGGTGGCCGACGAGCTGGAGCGGCGCGGGTTCAGCGTCCTGACCGAGCAGGAGGACCGGTACGCGGGCAGCGACCGCCACAGCGTGTTCGCCGTCGCGGAGCCCTGTCGCGGCTGAGGTACGCCCCCGCCCGGCCGCCCCTCGCAGATCCGAACCGAACGGTTCCCCACCCCCGGAGAAACAGCATGAAACCCGAGAACAGCTTCACCCTGTCCGACGCCGAACGCGGCGACGTGGCGTCCCTGGCACAGGAGTTGACGCGCACGCCCCCCGGCCTCGTGGACGAACGCGAATGGCTCGACCGGTGCCGCACCGCCTCCTGCCACCTGCCCGCCCGCCTCCAGGACCGGCTCCGCGCCTTCCGCCACGACCCCGGCCCCACCGGCAGACTGCTCCTGCGCAACCTCCCCGCCGCCGACGATGTGCCGGCCACTCCGCAGGAGGCCGACTCCGTGGAGCGCAGGGCGACCCTGAGCGCCTCCGTGCTGTGTGCCCTGTCCATGGCACTGGGCGACGTCATCGCCTACCGCAACGAGAAACATGGGGCGCTCGTGCAGAACGTGGTGCCCGTGCCCGGCCGGGAGGGCCAGCAGTCCAACGCCGGCTCCGTGCCGCTGGAGATGCACACCGAGAACGCCTTCCACCCCCACCGCCCCGACTACGTCGGCCTGTTCTGCGTCCGCGGCGACCACGACCGGGCCGCCGGCCTGCGGGTCGCCTCCGTCCGCGCCGCGATGGACCACCTGGACGCCGGGACAGTCGAAACGCTGCGGCGCCCCCTGTTCACCACCGAGCCGCCCCCCTCCTTCGGGCGGCCGGACAGCGCGACCAAGCCGCACGCCGTGCTCACCGGTGACGCGGAGGACCCGGACATCCGCGTCGACTTCCACGCCACCCACACGAGCGACCCCTGGGGCAGGCAGGCCATGGACGCCCTGGCGGACGCCGTCCGCGCGGTCTCCGAGGAACTCGTCCTGGACCCGGCCGACCTGGTGTACGTGGACAACCGCGTCGCGCTGCACGGGCGTAGTGCCTTCGTCCCGCGCTACGACGGTCAGGACCGCTGGCTCCAGCGCACCTTCGTCCACCTGGACCACCGACGGTCCCGTGCCGTGCGCGCGCAGCACGGGCGCGTGCTGAGCTGATGGCGTCGGACCAGGTGATCCACGCCACCGGCCTGCGCAAGCGCTTCGGCACGGTCCAGGCACTCGACGGCGTGGACCTGACGGTGGCGCGCGGGGAGATCATGGGCCTCCTGGGCCACAACGGGGCGGGCAAGACCACCCTCGTCAACATCCTGTCCACCCTCACGCCCCCCACGTCGGGCACCGCCTCGGTCACCGGCTTCGACGTGGTCGGCCGCCCCGACGAGGTCCGTCGGCGCATCGGGGTCACCGGGCAGTTCGCCGCTCTCGACGAGCAGCTCTCCGGATACGACAACCTCGTCCTGGTGGCCCGGCTGTGCGGAGCCTCCAAGGCGCAGGCCGTCGGCAGGGCGGACGAGTTGCTGGAGGCGTTCGGCCTCCGCGCAGCCGCGGGGCGGAGGGCGGTGTCGTATTCGGGAGGGATGCGTCGTCGGTTGGATCTGGCGCTGGGGCTGGTCGGGTGTCCTGATGTCCTGTTCCTGGACGAGCCGTCTGTGGGGCTGGACCTGCCCAGCCGTCTCGGGTTGTGGGAGATGGTGCAGGGGCTGGCACGGGAAGGTACGGCGGTTCTGTTGACGACGCAGTATCTGGAGGAGGCCGACCGGCTCGCCGATCGGATCACCGTCCTGGGCGAGGGCCGGGTTCTGGTTTCCGGTACGGCGGTGCAGTTGAAGGCCCAGACCGGTAGCGGTTCCATCTCGCTGAGGGTCGGGCCGCAGGGGGACAGGGCCGTTGCCGCCGAGGCTCTGCGCCGGGCCGGTTTCCCGCCGGGCGTGGAGGGCGAGCCCAGTGAGCTGACCGTGCCGGCGGGGGATTCGGCGGATCTGGCCGTGGTCATCCGGGTGCTGGACGCCGTGGGGCAGAACGTGAGCGAGATCCGCTACGCGGAGCCCTCTCTGGACGACGTCTACCTCGCTTTCACCGCTACGGCCCCCGACACCCCCGCCCCGGCGCCGGGTGCCATCGGCCGTCCTGCTGCCCCCGCTCCGGCGCGTACAGCCCACCGCAGCACCACCCCGGAGGCCGAACGGCGTTCCGGCGACACCCCGGAGACCCCGTGAACGTACCTGTGAAGATGGCGCCCTTGGCCGAGCCCGCAGCGGGAGCGCGCGTCCCGCGCTGGAGACCGGCGGGCAGGGCCGCGCAACTTCGGGTCCTCACGGCACGCCAGATCCGGCTGGTCTACGCGGACCGCAGGGTGGTGCTGTTCAGCGTGGCGCAGCCGGTGGTGATGCTGCTGCTGATCAGCCAGGTCTTCGGCAGCCTCGCGGACCGTTCGATCCTTCCGCGCGGGGTGTCCTACATCGAGTTCTTGCTGCCTGCTCTCCTCGTCACCACCGGGCTCGGCACCTCGCAGTCCGCGGGGGTGGGGCTGGTGCGGGACATGGAGGGCGGGATGGTGCGCCGCTTCCGTGTCCTGCCGTTGTCGCTGCCGCTGGTGCTTGTGGCGCGTTCGATCGCCGATCTGACGCGCTCGGGGATGCAGTTGCTGGTCCTGGTCATCGGGGGCCATCTGCTGTTCGGCTACCGGGCCGGGGGAGGCGTGGGGGGTCTGGTGGCGGCGTTGTCGCTGTCCACGGTGGTGATCTGGTCCCTGATCTGGATCTTCATCGCGCTCGCCGCGTGGCTGCGGAAGGTGGAGGTCCTTTCCAGCATCGGCTTCTTCGTCAACTTCCCGCTCATGTTCGCTTCCAGCGCGTTCGTACCGGTCGATGTGCTGCCCGGCTGGCTGGCGGCCGTCGCCACCGTCAATCCGGTGAGCTATGCCGTGGAGGCGTCGCGGAGCCTCGCCCTGGGAGGGCAGGTCGGGAGCGAGGTGCCCGCAGCGCTGTGCGCGGCCCTGGGCCTGATGGCGGTGATGATGGTCCTCGCCGCGCGCGGCTTCCGCCGACCGCCCGACGAGTGACCGCGATGACTCGCCGGCGGATCGTGCCATCTCGGGCGGGCGGCATGGGTCGACGCGACGTACGGTCAAGAGCTGCGGCGGCGGTGCCTGCGCCGCCACCACACGGCCGCGAGCGTGAGGGCGGCCGCTACGCCCAGCAGCGCCCACAGGATGGTGGAGAGCAGGGTCTCGGCCTCGCGCAGGGAGGCCGAGACCAGCGTTCCCGCGGACACGTAGAGCGCGGACCACATCGCGGCTCCTGCGAGGGACGCGGGCAGGAAGCGGAGGTAGCGCACGGAGCCGACTCCGGCGGTCGCGGGGGTGAGGGTGCGCACCACGGGCAGCAGCCGGGTCAGGAAGACGGCGCTCGCCCCGTACCGGTGGCACAGTTCCTGGGCACGGTCCCAATGGTGCTGCCCGATCCGGCGTACCAGGCGGGTCTCCCGCATGCGCTGCCCGTAGCGGATGCCGAGGAAGTAGCCGATGTGGTCGCCGGCCGAGCTGCTGATCGTGACGACGAGAAAGAGGGCCAGCAGCGGGCGGGTCCCTTCGGTTCCGGCACTCAGGGCGAGGACCGCGACTTCGCCGGGGACGACCATGCCGGCCCCGAGGCCGGATTCGGCGAACGCGAACGCCGAGGCCAGGGCGAATCTGGCGACCGGGCTCATCTCCGACACCTTTGCCAGCAGATCGTTCAGCAGATCGCTCATCCAAGACATGGCAGCCCTGTTCCGCCTCTCCTCGCTCGTGGAGCCCTCTCGGCGGCGCCCCTGGAATCCCGCGCCCCTTCTTCGAGAACTCACCGAATGGAACAGGGAAACGACTTCCCCGTTTCACCGGGCGCATCCCCGGCCGAGCGCTACGGGGCGCGGAGAAGGGCGAAGGGACGCCAATCTACCAGGGAACCGCCGCCGGATGACGGGGCACGGCGGACTCGCCGACCGAAGGCGAGGGGGAGTGGCGATTCATCGACCGGAGCTGACGGGAAGGGGAATTTCGGGGAATGTCCGTCTGAATCGGAGGCGAGGAATGGAAACCACTCTCCATCACGACACGAAGTGAACACCTTCACAGCGGGTGCGCCACGCGGCCAGCCCCGGGGGACCGCACCCTCGCGTGAGCACTCTTGACGCGGGATCAGCGCCCTGAAAGGGTGCGACGGTGAAACTGCGGACCGGACGGGCTTAGCGCCGGCGCCCCGAAAATCCGCCCGGCGCGCACCCCGGTGCCGACCGACGCAATCACGGGCCGTTCATGTGTTGCGGAGGGTGAAAACCCTGCATACGGAACGACCAGTCGTCCACGATGAGAACCATCGACTGACCGGATTGGTGGAAATGCAGACGGATGCACCGGTGGGAACGGACGCCTACTTACCGTCCCTGACCCTCGAAGATTATCTGCGCGATACGGTCCCGGCCCACCCGGTCCTGAAATCGTCGGTGGATTTCGGCCGCCCAGGCGCCGACAAAGCACTCAGAGCGCTGGCCGCGACGACCACGGAATTCGATTCCGACGACACCGGACGCGGCGACTCCTACCGCAGGGCCCAGCAGGACTCCTCCGTCCGCTGGAAGGGAATGCGACAACTGCTCGAACTGGCCGCCCCCTCCGGCATGACGCCCGACATGGCCGCCCCCCGCACGGTCCTCGACGTCCTGGGCGGGGACGGAACCATCGCCCGCGCCGTCCACGACAACGCCCCCGACCTGCGCGACCGCGTCCACATCCTCACCAGCGACCTCTCGGGGGACATGGTCGAACAAGCCCTCGCCCAGGGCCTGGCCGCCATCCGGCAAGCCGCGGACCACCTCTTTCTCGCCGACGGCACCATGGACGCGGCACTGCTCGCCTACGGAACCCACCACATCGCGCCGCAGGACAGGCTCGACGCCGTCACCGAGGCCCTGCGCGTCGTCAAGGACGGCGGCCACGTGGTCCTGCACGACTTCGACGACACCAGCCCCATGGCACGCTTCTTCACCGACATCGTCCACCCCCACACCACAGCCGGCCACGACTACCGCCACTTCTCCCGCGGCCCCCTGGTCGAACTCTTCGCCGAAGCGGGCACACCGGCCCGCGTCGTCGACCTGTACGACCCCCTCGTCGTCCGCGGCACCACGCAGGAAGAGGCGCGCCGCCGCATGTGCGCGTACGTGGCCGACATGTACGGAGTCGGCGCGTTCTTCGCGACCCTGGGCGGAACCGACGCCCGCTGGAAGCTCCTGGAGCAGTACTTCCAGCACGAAACGTATCTGGCGACCCTGCCCGAGAAGACCGACTTCACACCGGGGCCCGTCGTCTACCGCTCCGAGGACGCCTTCATCGCCGAGATACCGCGCGCGGCAATCGTCGCCGTCGCCCACAAACCACCCACCTGACACACCCCCGCACCCCACTGCGCCCTGCCTTTGCACGGTTGTCGTCGACCGGCTCGCCTTCGGCGGCACCATCATCAAGACAGGAGCCGGCTCCTGACGCCTCGTCACCACCCGATCCCACAACGAACAACGGCCGGCCTGAGCGTGTCAGCGACTGAACCAGGCCACATGCGCCCGTCCTCGACGCGGCGGACAGTCGTGTGCTCCCGAGCCAGGGAATCGGCCGCGCGGGCCTCAGGGGCGCGGCGCGATGGCCGCCACCCGTCGGAGGGGACGCCTCGTCAGTCCCGCCAGGTGCCCCGCATCGCTCTCGGGACCGGGGCACAGGTGCCTCTGGCTCCACGCCTCAGGCCGCCGTCTTCCAGACGTGCATGCTCAGCTGCAGGAAGGCGGCTTCTCGCAGGGTCGTCTGCTTGATCTGGATGGTGAGCACCGCGATGTCGCCAGAGGCGTTCTTGACGCAGAGCTGGGAGCCGTCGTCCGCCGCCGCGAGTGTCGAGGTGCGGTACGCGGAGCCGGTGGCGCCGCTGAGGAGGTGCCGACAGCCGTCGAGTGAAGCCGCCTTGCCGTTGAACATCTGCACGAACACGCTGGTGTCGCTCTGCAGCTCGCAGGAGACATCGTCCTCGCAGTCGAGGCGGATGTCGCCCGCGCGGTCCTCGCGCAGCATCGGCTCGCGCAGGCTCAGGGAGTTCTTCTCGTTCAGCCACACGGGAGACCGAACGTCGGCTCCCGGCGCCGGGGAGGCGTTCGGGGCGGGCTGCGAAGCCCGGGGGGAGCCGCCGGTGGTCGGCAGGGTGTGTGTCGGCGATGTCGGCGACACCGTGGACCGTGCGGGCTTGGTCGGGCCGGGTGTGGACGTGTGCGTGTCCGCGGCCCGCTCGCCGAGGCCGAACCGGTCCCCGGCGAGCCACGTCAGGCCCGTCAGCACCAGAGCGCCGGCCGTCACAGCCACGGCCGTGATCAGCGCAGTGCGCCGTCCGGGCGCACGCCGGCGAGCGTGCCCGAGCGACAGCGTCGCGCCCGCCGTCGACGGATCCACGGGGTCGCTCACCGGGCCCGGAACGGTCGCCTCGGATCCGATGACCTCGCGCCAGACGGCTGGCCCCGCACCCGCGTCCGTGTCCAGTCGCCGGCGGCACCACTCGACGACCTCCGCCAGAGTGGCCCGCTCCCTCGGATCGGCCGCCAGGCACCAGGTGATCAGCGGGCGCAACGGCTCTGGCAGCCGAGTCAGTTCGGGTTCCTCGTGCACGATCCGGTACAGCACGACAGGCGCGATGCCGTCCCCGTACAGCGGTTCGCCCAGCATCGCGAAGGCCGCCGTCTGGGCGAGCGCGAAGACGTCGGTCGCCGGAGTGATCTCACCAGCGGTCGCCTGTTCGGGGGCCATGAAGTGGGGTGTACCGATGGTGGAGCCGGTGGCGGTGTGCGAGGAGATGTCGGCGGCGGTCGAGATACCGAAGTCGATCACACGCGGCCCGTCGGCGGCCAGCAACACATTGGACGGCTTGAGGTCCCGGTGCACGATCCCCGCCGCGTGGATCGCCTGGAGCGCCTCGGCCACGCCGGCCACCAGCCACAGCACGGCGGACACCGGCAGCGGACCACGCCGGGCGACGACCTCCGTGAGGGACGGCCCGGGCACGTACAGCGTGGCGAGCCAGGGAGGTACGCCGTCGGTGTCGGCGTCGATGACTTCCGCGGTGTAGGCGCCCCGGACCCGGCGGGCGGCCTCCACCTCCCGACAGAACCGCCGACGGAAGGCCGGATCGTCGGCCAGCTCCGGCCGCACCACCTTGATCGCCACCGGGCGGCCGCCCCGGGTATGCGACAGGTACACCCGGCCCATGCCCCCCGCGCCAAGCCGGGCCGCGAGGCGGTAACCGGCCACGACCGGAGGGTCGTCCGCCTGGAGCGGCTGGAACAGCTCGGTGGTGCTGCTCATCGGACTGACCCCCTGATCCCCGACCGGCCGACTGGACGGTCCGGGACGGAAGCCTAAACGGAATGAGTGGACCCCGCTGACCTGGGATGCTCCTCCACACCCGCATGAGCTCGGCCTCGGCGCGGCAGGGAACCAGCCGTCCGTCCTCCCGCCCTTGGAACCAGGCCGGCACCGGCAGCAACGGCCGGACGGCCGCCCACTCCGCGTCCGTCATGTCCGACGGATACCGGCGCACCCGGTCCGGATGGTCGGCGTTGCCGTGCACATGCGCGAGGGCGATCGAGACTCCCGTTCGATCGACAGCCTTCGAGATCGGTACGGCCAACAACCACTTACGTGTCGGGATGCTCCGGCAGGGCGAGCCAGTCCGACCAGGAGATCTCGCGGCCGAGGAAGCGCGGCTGCTCGAACGGCCAGTCGGCGGCGATCCACTGCGGCACCAGCGCGTCGAGGGCCTGCTCGACCTTGCTGCCCACCAGCTCGTCCACCACCCACCAGGAGATCTCGCCGTCCGCGCCGGACCTCTCCGGTGGGTCGATGTAGACACAGCCGAGCAGAGCTGTCTCCGCCGCGTCGAACAGCGCGTAGTTGAAGGACTGGTGTGCGGCGATCTCCTTCTCGTGCCGCAACAGGTCGGCCTGGTCGGCCTCGTAGGTCATGGTTGCCGCGGGCCAGCCCCAGGCCGGGCCGTAGATGGTCCACAGCCGCTCGCGCGAACCCATCACAGCCGGATAGTCGAGCTGGGTGTCCGCCTCCCGGATCGGCCGCAGGTGATGGTCACCGCCCGGCAGCGGTACCAGGACGGGGTGGACGAAGTCATCGGGAAGCCAGCTCATGGAGCCCGACCGTAGCAGCGCGCGGCCGTCCGTTGCCCTGGATTTTCCCCGTACACCGTCAGGCCCGGCTCCATGCCCGGCATGGCCCGCGATCACCCGATCGAGACTTCCGTTCGATCGGCAGACTCCATGATCGGTATGGCAACGGCTTCTGAGCGGACCAGGTCGTCGATGACGTGGAGGAGGAACTGGCATGTGTTCTCCATCCGGGCGTCGGCGGGGGTGGTGGTGCCGAGTTTCTGGGTTTGGTTGCGCGCGCTGGCCACGATGGAACTGGAACGCTACGTCGTCGTCGCTGGCGTAGCGCTCGGCGCGGCTGTGAGGGGCGCGTTCGCGCCTGATGAGCGCCTGGGTTTCCAGGTAGCCGACCGCCTCGGAGATGGAGGCGGGGCTGACGCGCAGGCGCCGCACGGGTCCTGCATCCTCGCGCTCACCTGACTGGCGGGCCCTGGCCATGGTCGCCAAGAGCGTCGCCACCGCGAACAACATGCTGACGGACGGGCTGAACGGTTCGCCGATTACCTGCCGTTCACCCCGTTCATCGCAACCCTGCGGCAACAGTGCAACCCTGCCCATCAGTTGGTGCGCCCTGACGGCCCTGGGCGGCTACCTGTGGGCCAAGAAGACCAAGTGAGTGTGTCATCGCGTCAGCCCGTAGGTGCACGACTCTGGCGTGGATACCCTGCTACCCATACCCGAGCCCTCGGCGTCGGGGCCGGGCCGGAGCGTCGGCGGGGTGCTTAGGGCTGTGGCCACCTGAGTGCTCCCGGGTTGACGCCCCCGCGAGGCACGCTGCGGCCGTGTCGGCAGGCGCCGCGCCTCAGCGGGGTCCGTCCTCATGGGTGGGTGCCTGACGTGGCTGTTCGCGACGGACGGCGAGGAGCACGGCGAGGGCCTGGGCGTGAGTGGAAGCCGCTGTGACGGTCAGCCGGGCCGGGGCCGAGCTTGGTGGTCTCGCGCGGCGAGGTTGGCGTCCCCGGCCCGTATCACTGGAGGCCCCGGCCCGGCCACCGCACGCTCGGTGAACGTTGAACTCGGGCTGCCGGGGTGGCGGACGAGTGCGGCAACCTGTGCGGTGAAGGTGGCGGCGCACCGGTCGAGCCCGGCCAGGAGCTGCTCGGCGAGTGCGATCTCGCAGTCGGCGGCGATGGCCTGCTCGCCGCGGCTGCGAGTTGGTCGGCCCCCGCGCGGGCAGCCTGATCAGCGCCGTGTGTGGTTCAGGGGGATGGTGGTGCGGATGCGGGGCCCGCAAGGTCGACACGGGCCCCACACCTTCCTGTGTCTATGCCGCGGATCGCGGGAGCGGGGCCACCAGGCAGTGGATGAAGGTGCTGCGAGGCGCGCGCCAGGGGAGTCGGGCGGGGGCATCGCGCCGTGTGCCCCGGGGTTCCCAGTGCGCAAGAAGGACCGCTGCGAGCATCGGGCCGCAGGTCAGGAATATGAACGTCATGGCGTGACCGCCGTCGATGAGCCGGCTTGGGCCAGCTGTTGTCCTGCTGCGGCAGATGCGTTCAGGTGCAGGAGTCGATGACTAGGACGCCGGGCGCAGTGTCCGCGCCCGAGTCGTGCATGACGGGGGGCAGGGGCGGCGAGAGTCGCGGGCCGTATCGGGGCGGTGGTTGAGGTACTCGCATCCCCACCAATGCTTCCCACCCGGGCCTGGGAAACGAGGCACGCGGCCCTTTCACTCCACGTGACCAGTAAGGCGTTTGGTCCAGCGACACCCTGCTCGCGGAGGCGACCCGGACGCCCCGCCCGTCGGTACGCGCGGTCTCGTTGCCCGTTGCGTCTTCTCCAGAGCAACGGGCAACACCTGCCTGAGTCTTCACCAGGCCGGGGGTGGAGGCATGCAGACCACACACCTGAACGGGACCGGCCTGGTCATCACCGTGAAACCCCGTCAGCTGGGGAAGGAGAAGTAGAGAGCCTCGCTGTAGAAGGACGCGAAGTGTCTCTCCCAGTCGGCTCGGACCGAGGTCAGCCAGTCGTCGTTCTGGCCGGCGATTGCCGCCTCGGCCTTGGCGACGGCGTCGGGGATGTCCTCGGACGCCAGACGTCGCACGCTCGCTTCCGGGTCGTCGTCCGTCATCGAGACAATCTCCCCGGTCTCGAGGAGGAAATACTTAGCCTGCTGCTTCTCGAGGTGGGCCTTGGTCCTGGCAACGCATTCGGCGAACTCGGCGTCGTCCTCCAGGCCCTTGCCGACCGTGCGCAGGAGCTCGCGGAGCAGGGCCGCCCCGTCGGCGTAGTCCCCGGCGATGCCGATCGGAGGGTTCCAGATCATGGAGGGGACGATCGTCGTTCCGCGCCCCACCATGAGCTTGTGCGCGAGCGGAATGTCCCAGTTGTGCTCGGATATGCATCGAATCCGCTTGGGGACCTCTGCCTCGCTCGGCATCGAGTCTGCGGAGTAGAGATATGAACGGTTTGCCATGGTGGCGACGCTAGCACCGGAGACCGACAATGCCGGCGCCGTCGGACTGCTCCCGCACTGTCAGAACGCACCCATGGCGGAACACGCGGAATGCGACCTTTGCCGAGGGTGGCTATCCCCTGAGCAACGGGACGGGCGGTCCCGGGTACACGTTCGACGACGAAATCCACCCGGACCTGGGGCTCAGCAAGCCCTACCTACTGGCCCTGGCGAACGGGGGGGCCGACGCCTGGCTGTGGCGCCATGGCCACCCCTCTTGCCTCGAAGTGCCGTGCACGACAAGCGGTGGCCGCGCCGTTCGGCCGCGGCCAGGGGCTGTAACGCCGAGCACGTCCAGCGGTTCCGCGCCGGCGTCCTGGACCGCGACACCGCGTGCGTGGTCTGCGGGAAGACTCCGGCCACCCAGGCCGACCACTGGTCGCTGTCCAAGCGGGAGCTGCGGGCCCGCGGCACTGGGCGAGCAGATGGGCGCCAAGCCCCCTTCAGCTGGGCGTCGGTGCTTCTACGTCCCCCGCTGAAGGAGTGCGAGCCCCACGTCATGGCCGGAGTCCGATTCGGTTGAGGGCGATCATGCTGAGGTCGGTGATGGCTTGCCGGTCCCCCTGACGCCAGGCGTCGGCCCATCCTCCTGGCGGGGCCGGGAGTTCGGCGAGTGCGCCCGGAGGACCGGTGAGGGCGCGCAGGGCGAGCAGGTCTGCGCCTCCGGGGCCCTCCGCGAGGCGGCGCAGGGTGCTGCTGCGCCGGATCCAGAGCAGACGCGGCGGGAGCCACAACAGCAGGACGAAGAGCACCGGGATGAGGATGAGGGCGGCCGTGATCACGTCGGCGACCTGGCTGACCGTCTCCTGGAACGACACTCCCGCGTCGGCGAAGCCGGAGCCGGCGCCGGCCGCGGACTGGAGCGGCTTCTTCAGGATGTCGCCGATGAGCGGCACGTCCGATGCCGCGTCACCGGCGTTGCCGAGTTCCTCGGCGAGGCTGTTGCCGGCACTTTCCACCTTGCGTCCCGGTTCGGCCAACAGCATGATCGCCTCGCGGACAGCGAAGGCCGCCCAGACGGCGGTGGCGATCAGGGTTACGGCGATCAGGTCCACAAGCACCTGACGGTTTCGGCGTGCGGGTGTCTGGGCGTAGAAGCGCAAACGAGGGCTCCTGTTCGAGTCCGGGCGTCGAAGAGGTCCGGCCGCGCCCTGGCCGACCGGCCGCGGACTTCACTGTCCCACCGTGCCTCATGGACAAACCTGTAAGACACGAGGCACGTCGGGAGTTCTGCGTCGATGGCCCGTGTGCCTTCCGGCAGGGGCCCACGGGCGGAGGGCCCGTGTTGCTGCGGGGGCGGCTCGTGTCGGCATCGTGGTGATGGACGACCGGTGGATCCGCGCCGGTGCGAGCGCTGCATGGAGGCGAGCTCAATGGGCTGGGAGCGGGACGGTCTTGAGCCGAACGAGGGTGCGGTGGGGGTGCTGCCGTTGGGCCAGCCGGAGTAGAACGCCAGGGCCTCCTTCAGCTCCTCGTCGCTGACGCCGTTCTGGCGGGCGAAGCCGAGTGGAACTGGTGACGAGGCCGCGGTCGCGCTCGGACAGGCCCTCGCGCTCCCAGACCTCGTCGAAGAGGACCCTGTCGGTGTAATGGACCGTCCCACAGGGCGAAGTCGCCGCAGGTGTTCTGCCCGCCGGTCCGGCCGGTGCTCGTGTTCTCAGCCATGATCTCTTCCTGCCTGCGGTGGATGTCTGCCGGTTGATCTTCGACTGTGCGACGTCAATGACATCGCCGGGCATGCCGAACGAGGGAGTCCCCGGTGAGGGGTGTACTGGCAGGGCATCCCCTCACCGCGGCTTCGCGCCTTAGCGTGGATGGCATGGACGCCAGGAACGAAGCACGGGAGTTCCTCATGTCCCGTCGAGCGAACCTCACTCCCGAGCAGGCCGGACTGCCGGTCTCCGGGCACCGGAGGGTAGGGGGCCTGCGCCGTGGTGAGGTGGCGATGCTCGCGGACGTGAGCCCGGAGTACTACGCCAAGATCGAGCGCGTTCACCTGGCCGGCGTCTCCGACGCCGTCCTGGAGTCGGTCGCGCGGGCGCTGCAGCTGGACGACGCCGAGCAGCACTCCGATCGCAGCACCCGTTGCCGAAGACGATCGTCGCCGAGCGGGACGAGGGTGTGTTCCGTGGTCATGCCCGGAATCCTCCCCGGCGCCGGCGCCGGCGCCCGCCCGCCAGGTCAGGATGGCACCGGGTCTCCGGTCAGGATTCGTCAGGACGTCCGAGCGGGAGGGCTCACTCGGAGGGGCGGCGGGTGGTCGGCATGTCGAGGCGACGGGCGACCGCTGGGCAAGTCGTGCGGCGTCGGCCTACTCGGTGCGGACGAAACGTCGAAGCGCACGGCGAGACCCCGAGCCGAAGGCATGACCGCGCCCCGCACTGCGACTGGGGGAGGATGACTCCTGGCGAGGCGCCCGCTCACCGACCTGCTTATCGAGGTGCCTCAGGAATCGTGATCGTCCCTTTCCACACGTTCAGCTGTGCCTCGTCCACGGGCTTCATCTCGCCTTGGTACACCTGCGCGTGACCGTCCTTCGCGGTATCCGCCCAGGCGTTGGTGGCGAAGACGTACGTGCTTCCCTCCTTCAGCGGGGCGGTGCTTCCCTCGTCCAGCCCGTAGGTGACCCGCACGGTGCCGCGCAGGTTCCCCCGCAGGACCGAGGCGACCTCGACCCGGTAGACGTCTTGAGTCCAACCCTCGATGTCCCGTTGCTCCTCGAACGCCACCACGCGCCCGGTGAACACGTTC
>NZ_JNZP01000043.1 GCF_000725545.1 Streptomyces exfoliatus
TGGGGATGGGGAGGGTGTGGGGGGTGGGGGGATGGGTTGGCGGCGGTCGGTACGGGGGTGCGCGGCGGGGTGTCCGGGCGGCGTGGGGGTCACAGGGGCGAGAGGTCCGGGCGCTTGGGGCCCATGCCGTCGCCCGCCGACTGGCCGGTCAGCCGCCGCACCAGCCACGGGAGGAAGTGCAGGCGGGCCCACTGGAGGTCCTCGACCTGTACGGCCGGCCACGGGCGGTGCTCCGGCCCCGGCAGCAAGGCGGACTTCGGCACGGAGGCGGGCTCCGGCTGCGGCGGAAGGCCGAGGACCTCGGCGGCCCGCCGGGCGACGTGCTCGTGGCCCTCGGAGGAGAGGTGCAGCCGGTCCTCGCTCCAGGCGCGCGGATGCTGGATCGCCCGCAGCGACCACAGGTCGACCACCACGCAGCCGTGCCGGTCGGCGATGGCCCGGATGTGGGCCGTGTAGATGGCGATCTTCCCGCGCAGTCGGCGCAGCACCGGCGTGTCGCGGGGGTCGAAGCCCGTGAAGACGAGGACCGTGCCGGCCGCGCCGGTCAGCTCGGTGACCGCCGCGTCGAAGCGGGCCGCGATGTCGTCGGGGGAGCTGCCGGGGTGCAGCATGTCGTTGCCGCCGGCGCACAGGCTCACCAGGTCCGGCGCGAAGTCCCGTACGCGCGACACCTGTTCCTCGACGATCTCGTCGAGGAGCCGGCCCCGGACGGCGAGGTTGGCGTAGCGGAACTCCGGCCCGGGGGAGTGCGGGGCCAGCCGGGCGGCGAGCCGGTCGGCCCAGCCGACCACGGCGCCGCCGGGGGTCTCGTCGCCGACGCCCTCCGTGAAGCTGTCACCGAGCGCCGCGTAGGAGCTGATGCCGGGGCGTGCGTGGCGTGTGTACGGGGCGGCGCTCGGACCGGTGTACGCGCGGGGGACGAGAGGGGGAGCGAGGACGGTGGACGGGGGCTGGTTCTCTTCCGGCACGTCGCGTCCCCCCGCCTCTCGGTTCCGGCCGGCACCGTCGGAGGCACCGGAGCTGTCACGGTGAGGCGGCACGGGGCAGGGGCAGTCAGGGCATGAAAGGACCTGGCCCCGCGCCGTCTCGTGGCCAGAGCTTCACCCGGCGCCCGGCGGGGGGCCAAAGACCGCGCGGCGAGAGTGTCACATTCCGCGTGGTCGGTCTGTTTCGGCTGCGGCTTCTGCGGAGGTTTCTGTGGAGACTTCCATGGAAGCCTCCACAGCGGCTTCCGCGCGGCCTGTCACGGTCGCAGGACGACCTTGCCCGTCGTGCGCCGCTCCAGCAGATCGGTGTGGGCCCTGGCGGCCTCGGTGAGCGGGTACTCGGCGCCGGTCACCGGGCGCAGCCGCCCCTTGAGCGTGAGCGCGAACAGCTCCTCCAGCGGCTCGCGCAGCCCCCCGGGCCTGGCCAGGGTGGGCCGCAGCCAGAAGCCGACGACGGCCGCGTTGAGCCGGCTGAGCCGGGCCGGGTCGAGCGCGGCGAAGGCGGTACGGGAGGCGTTGCCGTACGTGACGAGCCGGCCGAAGTCGGCGAGGGAGCCGAGCGCGTGGTCGAAGAGGTCGCCGCCGGCCGCGTCCAGGATGACGTCCGCCCGCAGCGGCAGCGGGTACCGCGCGACCTCGTCCGCGCCGAGGTCCAGGGCCAGCCGCTCCTTCTCCGGCGTGGACGCCTGCGCCAGGATCCGGCCCGCCCCGAACTCCCGGGCCAGCTGCACCGCCAGACTGCCCACGCCGCCCGCGGCGGAGTGCACGACGACGCTCTCGCCCGCCTGCAGCCGGGCCGCGGAGCGCAGCAGGTGCCAGGCGGTGAGGCCCTGCATCAGCAGGGCGAGGGCCCGGGGCGCGTCCAGTTCCTCGGGGACCTCGACCAGGGCGGACTCGTTCGCGACCACCTGTTCCGCGTAGCCGCGTCCGACCTTGGCGAGGACCCGGCGGCCGTCCTCGGTCCGGCCGACGACCTCGCTGCCGGGGACGTGCGGCAACAGGCTCGGGTCGAGGTAGGAGCCGTCGACCTGGAGCGTGTCGGCGAAGTTGACGCCGGCGGCCTCCACGGTGATCAGGACTTCGCCGGGCCCGGGGACCGGGGCGGGCACGTCGACGGGCGTGAGGACTTCGGGACCGCCGAAACGGTCGAACCGTATAGCGAGCATGAGCAGGCACGGTACCCGCGGGCGGCGGGTGGATGCGCGCCTTCCGGTCCGGCTGTCGGTGCCGCCCCGGGCCTCCCGCGGCCGGCCGCCCCGGGCCTCCCGCGGCCGGCCGCCCCGGGCCTCCCGCGGCCGGCCGCCCCAGGCCTCCCGCGGCCGGCCGCCCCGGGCCTCCCCCAGCCGGTCCCCGTGGCCCGTGACGCTCCGGCTCCACGCGAAATTCAAGAGCGACTCGCCAAGGTGTGCTCCGACAGTGCCAGGGCGACGAGGAGCGGGGATGGTGCAGCAGCTCACCAGCGAGCGGCCGGCGACGGACACCGGGCAGGGCGACGCCGAACCCGTTCCGGCCTGGTTCGTGAACACCGTGTTCGGCAACCTGCCCCGCTCCGACCAGCGGCGTTGCGCCAAGTCGTACCTCCGGGCGCTGCTCACCTCGCCCGGCCGCAAGACCGTCCGCGCCATGGCCGGTTCCACCACGGACCTCCAGGCCCTCCAGCAGTTCGTGAACCAGAGCCCCTGGGACTGGCGGCCGGCCCGCCGGGCGCTCACCCGCCTCGCGGCGGAGTGGATGAACCCGCGGGCCACCGTCCTGGAGCTCGCCCTCGTACCCAAGTACGGCGAGCAGATCGTGGGCGTCCACAGGCGCCCCACCCCCACCGGAGGCTCCGTCAACTGTCAGGTCGCCCTCGGCATGTTCCTCACCGAACAGGACCGGAGCCTGCCCGTCGACTGGCAGCTCTATCTCAACCGGGCCTGGGGCGAGGACGAGCAGCACCGGCGCCGCGCCCGGATCCCCGCCGACGTGCGCCGCCGCCCCCTGGAGGACCTGGCCCTCGACCTCCTCGACCGGGCCCCGGAGCCGCGGCGGGGCCGTACGCCGCCCGTGATCCTCGACCTGCGCGGCACCGGGGACACCGCCCGCGCCGCCGCCGGGCTGATGGAGCGCGGAACCGGGTTCCTGCTGTCCCTGGGCGCCGAGGAGCAGCGGCGGGCCAACGTCCTCAAGCCGCCGGTGCGCGGACCGCTCGTCACCCTGGCCTCCCCGGCACGCCTCGACCTGCGGGGCGCCGCCGGTGCGGGACGGTTCCGGCTGCTCGCCGAGTGGTCCCCGGCCCGCGACAGGCCCCGCAAGGTGTGGCTGACGAACCTGCTGGACGGCGCGTCGAACGACCTCCTCGCGCTGCTGCGGCTCAAGGGCACGTCGGGCGCGGCGCTGAAGGCGGTCGACGAGGACTACGGAATGGGCGATTTCACGGGCCGCTCGTACCCCGGGTGGCACCACCACATGACGCTGGTCTCCGCGGCGTACGCGGTGGACACGCTGGAACTCTGCGACCAGGACGACGGCGATCCCGGTGACCCCGGCTTCATCGGCCGGCTTCCCCGGGAATGAGTAACTGACCTGGAAGTACGTACTTCCGCGCGTCTGTGCCGTGACGCATGATCAATGGGGTCCCCGAACCGCATCGCCCCGGCTTCCAAGCCCCGGTCGGCCGGGGCGGTGCACGGGCCCCGTACTCGCGCCGATTCACGCGCGGGTGTTCTTCTCCTCACCCGGTGATCACCGGATTCCCCCTGTATTTCGCAGAGTTCCGGATGAGCTTCATATGACCCTGTGTCCGGGAGGATGCGGAGCACTCGCCGCTGCCTTCGGAGCGGGTTCTCGTAGCTGAGGCAAGGGAGCGAGTCTCATACGGGAAGCGACTGCTGAGGAGTCAGGATGGCCAGGAACGACAGCGGTGTCATCGCGGTACTGGACGAGGTGACGGCCCTGGTCCCGGTGCTTCGGGAGAGCGGGATCGAGGGCGAGGAGCGCCGCTGGATTCCGGACGAGAACATCGAACTGCTCGAAAAGGCCGGGGTATTCCGGCTCGCGGTTCCGCGCCGGTTCGGCGGCCTCGGCGTGCCGGTGGCCGACCAGGCCGCGGTCCTGAACGAGATAGCCCGGGCCGATTCGGCCACCGGATGGGTCTCGATGATCTGGGTGTCCAGTTCCTGGGTTCCCAGCCTTTTCCCCGAACAGGCCCAGGAGGAGGTGTACGCGGCCGGCGCGGTCCGCGTCTCCACCGGGTTCACCCCCTCCGGGACGCTGACGGCGGGCACCGCCGCCGACACTGAGACAGCGGACTCTGAGACAGCGGACTCCGGCTCTGGCTCCGGGGTGCCGAGCGACTACACCCTCGACGGCTCCTGGAAGTGGATATCCGGCTCCAGGGGCGCCGACTGGGCCGTGCTCGCCGCGCTCCTCACCGGCCCGGACGGCACCCCCGTCCCGTACGCCGCCCTCGTGCCGTTCTCCGCGCTCTCCGTCGCCGACGACTGGTACTCCTCCGCGGGCGCCGGGACCGGCAGCTCCACGGTCACGGCCGCCGGCGTCACCGTCCCCGCCCACCGGGTGCTGCCCCTCGCCGACGTCCTCGCCGGCGGGGACTACGCCTTCGTGCCCTACTTCATGGCGCAGGGCGCCGCCGCCTACATCGGCATGGCCAAGGGCGCGTACGAGCGGTTCCTGGAGCGGCTGCCGGGGCGCGGCATCACGTACACCTCCTGGACCGACCAGAGCCAGTCGCCCCTGACCCAGATCCAGGTGGCCGTCGCCGCCAACAAGATCGAGGCCGCGGACGCGCTCCAGGAGCGCTGGCTGCGCCGGCTCCAGGAACACGCGGACGCCGGCACCCAGCCGGACCTGGCCGAGCGGGCCGCCGCCCGCGGCCGCGCCGCGTACGCCGTCCAGCTCGCCAAGGAGGCCGTCGACGAGCTGTTCGAGGCCGGCGGGGCCTCGGTGATCCTGCGCGACGAGCCGCTGCAGCGCTTCCACCGTGACATCCGCGGCCTGTCGCTGCACGCCCTGTTCACGTTCACCACCAACCAGGAGGTGCACGGCCGGGCCATCCTCGGCCTCGCCCCCGACACGCCGTTCCTGTGACCGCCCCGGACCATCCGAACCGGCCACCCCAGGAAGGCGCAGCGCCGCGATGACCTCCATGACGACCATGACGACGAAGACCGACGACGACCACTCCGACACGACGGTGCTCGTGCTCGGCGGGACCGGCAAGACCGGCCGCCGGCTCGTGCCCCTCCTCCAGGACCACGGCGCGAGCGTACGGGCGGCCAGCCGCCGGGGCCCGGTCCGGTTCGACTGGGACCGCCCGAACACCTGGGAGCGCGCCCTCGAAGGCGCCGACGCCGTCTACCTCGTGGACGCGCAGGACAGGCCGGGGCAGTGGGACGCCGAGGGCTGCATCCGCGCGTTCGCCGACCTCGCCGTGGACCAGGGGGTGCGCCGGATGGTGCTGCTCCAGGCCCGCGTGACCGAACGGGTCGGCGGCAAGTCCCTGATCGCGGGGGAGCGGGCCGTACAGGAGTGCGGGGCCGAGTGGACCGTGCTGCGGCCCAACTGGTTCTTCCAGAACTTCGACGAGGGCGTCTTCCTCGACTGCCTGCTGGCGGGCGAACTGCCGCTGCCCGCGGGCGAGGGCCGGGAGCCGTTCGTGGACGCCGAGGACGTCGCCGCGGTGGCGGCGGCCGCGCTCCTCCAGGACGGCCACGCCGGCGAGACCTACGAACTCAGCGGCCCGCGCGCCCTCACCTTCGGCGAGGCCATCACCTCGATCGCGCACGCCACCAACCGGGACATCCGGTATTCGCCCGTCGGGCACCAGGACTACGTCGACGAACTCGTCTGCTACGACGTGGCCGCCGACTACGCCCTGTTCCTCGCGGAACTCGTCGCCCAGATCCGCGACAACAAGAACTCGGCCCCGACGGACACGGTGCGCCGGGTCCTGGGGCGCGAGCCCCGGGACTTCGAGGACTACGTGAAGGACGCGGCGTCGCGGGGGGTCTGGGACCTCTGAGCGGCGACGTCGAGCCGGGACCGCTGAGCCGGGACCGCATCACTCACCGACCCCACGACGCGACGGCCGGGGCCCGGCCGGGCCGCCCCTTTTCAAGCATCAAATCGAGCATCAAACCGAGCATCAGGAAGACCTCATGAGCGACGCATCCGCCCACATCGGTGTCACCGGCCTCGCGGTCATGGGCCGCAACCTGGCCCGCAACTTCGCCCGCCACGGCTTCACCGTCGCCGTCCACAACCGCACCCCCGCCCGGACCCGGGCCCTCGTCGACGAGTTCGGCCACGAGGGCACCTTCGTCCCGGCCGAGACTCCCAAGGAGCTGGTGGCCGCGCTTCAGCGCCCCCGTCGCCTGATGGTCATGGTGCAGGCCGGCGAGGCGACCGACGCCGTCATCGACGAGTTCGCCCCGCTCCTGGAGGCGGGCGACATGATCATCGACGGCGGCAACGCCCACTTCGCCGACACCCGCCGCCGCGAGGCCGCCCTGCGGGAGCAGGGCATCCACTTCGTCGGCACCGGCGTCTCCGGCGGCGAGGAGGGCGCCCTGAACGGACCGTCGATCATGCCCGGCGGGTCCGCGGAGTCCTACGCGGTCCTCGGCCCGATGTTCGAGGCCATCAGCGCGAAGGTCGACGGCGAGCCGATGAGCACCCATGTCGGCACCGACGGCGCCGGACACTTCGTCAAGATGGTCCACAACGGCATCGAGTACGCCGACATGCAGCTCATCGCGGAGGCGTACGACCTGCTGCGCCAGGTCGGCCGGTACGCCCCTGCCGAGATCGCCGACATCTTCCGCAAGTGGAACACCGGCCGCCTCGACTCCTACCTCATCGAGATCACCGCCGAGGTCCTCGCCCACACCGACGCCGACACCGGCCTGCCGTTCGTCGACATCGTCGCCGACGCGGCGGGCCAGAAGGGCACCGGCCGCTGGACCGTGCAGAGCGCCCTCGACCTCGGCTCCCCGGCCACCGCCATCGCCCAGGCCACCTTCGCCCGCGCCGCCTCCTCCCAGGAGGCCCTGCGCGCGGCCTACCGGGAACTGCCCGGCGGAGTCAGCCCGGACCTCACCCGCAGCGAGGCCGCGCGCTTCACCGCGCAGGTCGAGCAGGCCCTGTACGCGTCGAAGGTCATCGCGTACGACCAGGGCTTCACGATGATCCGCGACGCGGCCGACGAGTACGGGTGGGACATCGACCTCGGCGCCGTCGCCGGGATCTGGCGGGCCGGCTGCATCATCCGCGCCGCCTTCCTCGACCGCGTCCGCGCCGCCTACGCCGAGTCCCCCGCCCTGCCGAGCCTGCTGTCGCAGCCGGAGTTCGCGGCGGAGATCACCGCCGCCCAGGTCCCGTGGCGCGAGACCGTCGCCTCCGCCACCCGCCGCGGCATCCCCGTGCCCGCGCTCTCGGCCGCCCTGGCCCACTACGACACCCTGCGCGCCGACCGCCTGCCGGCGGCCCTGCTGCAGGGCCAGCGCGACTACTTCGGGGCCCACACGTACCGGCGCACCGACCGCCCCGGCTCCTTCCACACCCACTGGGCCAAGGCCGACCGCCCCGAAACCCAGTCCTGACCCGCTCGCTTCCGGGCGAACGACGACGAGGACAGCCGCTCGTCCGGAGCCACGGCCGGGCCCTCGCCGGAATCGACCGGCGAGGGCCCCTGGACGGGTCTCCGTGCGGGCCGCCGACCGCTGAGTCCGCATCAGGATCCCCGTACTCGTACTCGTGCGCGCAGGGGCCGAGCCTGCACGACAAGCATCGACCCTTTCCTTGCCGGCGTGCCTGAACGCGAGCCACCGAAAGCCAGCCACGACGGCGCGGAGGTTCGGCGACGGCCGCAAGGAGGTCACCTGAGCCACGTGCGGCCTCAGCCACCCTGCTCATCGACCGGCGGCCCAGCCACCGCGAACCGGAGCGGCTCCGACGGCGGGTGGTGACGACACGAGTCCGGCGGACGGGCTCCTGTTGCCGATCGGCATCCCAGGATGCCGATACATGTCGCTGAGCGACATGACGCCAGGCGACGTCGAGGGAACCCCGGAGTTCGTCCGGTGACCACATCGGCGGTGGTCCGTGTCTTACAGAAGGAGTCCGCAGGGCGCATGCCTCTGACCTGCGACGATGCCGGGCAGGTCATTCCCCCAGGAGGAATATTCGACGGCTCTCGGACCCTCGCAATATTCCAGTAGCGGAATACTGAACAAGGGGCAAGCGCGCGCTCGACGAGTTGAAGGAGCGCGGCCTCATTCATCCTCAGGGCACGAAGTGCGGCGCCATCTTCGCCGTGTACGAGTCGACAGCCCCCATGGCTAACCATCTGGCCCTTCCACGTACATCTGCCGGAGCGGCTCCGACGGCGGGTGGTGACGACACGAGTCCGGCGGACGGGCATGTCGCCAGGCGACATCGAGGGAACCCCAGGGTTCGTTCGATGTCGCCTGGCGTCGGCGGAGCTTGGTGGGCCCCGCCTGGACGAGCTGCTGCCGTTGGAGCGGGGCGCGAAGCGCCGCCGGGAGCCTGTTGTGCGCGAAGCGCACAGGCCACGGGAAGTCGCCGTGGTTGCGGTGGTTTCCATGTATGAAGAGCGCGCAGCCTCCGCGAGGCTCTGACCTGCGGAAATGTCCGGGGTGATCCGATCCGTGAGTCGGGAAACCCGATCCTGGGAGCGGGTAACCCGATCCCAGGATCGGATCATCCCGACCCTGAGGTCGGATCGCTTACCATTTTGGTAATTACTGTGAGGGTAAGCGATCGGTTCGGGAGGCAGGGTCGCTTACCAAGGCGGTAATGTTCGTTCTGGTAAGTGACCGGTGATTCGGGGGGCCTCATGGCGGCAGTGAGAGGGAGGGTCCTCGCGTTCGTGGATCCGGCCACGGGCGAGATGGAGGAGATCCCACAGGCGCCGTACGCCTTTGACGGGCCTCATATCAACGTGGGAATCCGCCGGGGCCGCGAACTCGCGTCCAAGGGATCCGGTCTGAGTGACCGGGAGTTCCGTGTGCTGGTCTGGTACTGGTTCGCCACGGAGGAGGCGCAGGGGCCCGTGCAGATGACCGGTGCCGATGTCGCCAAGGAGATGGGTATGAGCCCTGATGCCCTCGGCCGCACCGTGAAGATGCTGAAGGCGTCCCGCCTCCTGGTCGAGGCAGGAGGTATCGGCAGGACCACGTTCTACCGCACCAACCCGCACCTGGCGTTCATCGGCTCGGGGTTCGCTCACCGGGAGGCCGTCAAGGAGTGGAACCCGCCTGCCGTCCAGGTGGGGACCCCGGCCGAGCGCCGGACGAAGAAGCAGACGAAGGGTGAGGCGTCATGAGGATCCACGACCGCGAGGACGTTCTGTACCTGCTCAGACGGACCGGCCGGGTGCTGACCCCGAACCAGCGTCTCGTCGTCCTCGAGTACGCCGCTTCGGAGCAGCGTGCCGACGGCGGAGTCATGGTGAAGGCCACGGAGATGGCGGAGCTGCTCGGTATGACGGCCCCCGTGTTCTCCCGGACCCGGAAGGAACTCGTCGCCCTCGGCTGGCTTCGGGAGGTCGGCAGTGTCGGCCAGGTGAGGATCTACGCCCTCGACCCGCGCATCGAGCAGGAACGCGGCCGCGCCGGCGGCCACCTCCGCGCCGTCGGCGGGTAGCCCCTCCGGCGGGCGGCGGCCGCCCGCCGAAGGGGGCTCAGCCCTTGATGTCGCAGAGCGTGGCGCCCGAGGTGACCGACGTGCCGATCTCGGCTGACAGGCCGATCACGGTGCCGGACTTGTGGGCGTTGAGGGGCTGTTCCATCTTCATCGCTTCCAGGACGACGATGAGGTCGCCCTCCTTGACCTCCTGGCCCTCCTCGACCGCGATCTTCACGATCGTGCCCTGCATCGGGGAGGCGAGGGTGTCGCCCGAGGCGGCCGGGCCCGACTTCTTGGCCGCGCGGCGCTTCGGCTTCGCGCCCGCGGCGATGCCCTGGCGGGCCAGGGTCATGCCGAGGGAGGACGGGAGCGAGATCTCCAGGCGCTTGCCGCCGACCTCTACCACGATCGTCTCGCGGTCCGACTCGTCCTCGTCCGTGTCCGTGCCGGCGGGGGCGAAGGGTTCTATGTCGTTCGTGAACTCCGTCTCGATCCAGCGGGTGTGGACCCGGAAGGGGTCCGCCGTGAACGCCGGGTCCGCCACGACCGCCTGGTGGAACGGGATCGCGGTGGCCATGCCCTCCACCTTGAACTCCGCGAGCGCGCGGGCCGCCCGCTGGAGCGCCTGCTCGCGGGTCGCGCCCGTCACGATCAGTTTGGCGAGCAGGCTGTCCCACGCCGGGCCGATGACCGAACCCGACTCCACGCCCGCGTCCAGGCGGACGCCCGGGCCGGTCGGCGGCTGGAAGAGGGTGACCGTGCCGGGGGCCGGGAGGAAGCCACGGCCAGGGTCCTCGCCGTTGATGCGGAACTCGAAGGAGTGTCCCCTGATCTCCGGGTCGCCGTAGCCGAGCTCCTCGCCGTCGGCTATGCGGAACATCTCGCGTACCAGGTCGATGCCCGTGACCTCCTCGGTCACCGGGTGCTCGACCTGGAGGCGGGTGTTCACTTCGAGGAAGCTGATCGTGCCGTCGGTGCCCACCAGGAACTCGACCGTTCCCGCGCCGACGTAGCCGGCCTCCTTCAGGATCGCCTTCGACGCCGCGTACAGCTCCGCGGTCTGTTCGGCCGTCAGGAACGGCGCCGGGGCCTCCTCCACCAGTTTCTGGTGGCGGCGCTGGAGGGAGCAGTCTCGGGTGGAGACGACCACTACATTGCCGTGCTTGTCCGCCAGGCACTGCGTCTCCACGTGGCGGGGCCTGTCCAGGTAGCGCTCCACGAAGCACTCGCCCCGGCCGAAGGCCGCCACCGCCTCGCGGACTGCGGAGTCGTACAGCTCCGGGATCTCGTCCAGCGTGCGGGCTACCTTCAGGCCGCGGCCTCCGCCGCCGAAGGCTGCCTTGATCGCGATCGGCAGGCCGTGCTCCCGCGCGAACGCGACGACCTCGTCGGCGCCCGACACCGGGTCCGGGGTGCCCGCCACCAGCGGGGCGCCCGCGCGCTGTGCGATGTGACGGGCCGCCACCTTGTCACCCAGGTCCCGGATCGCCTGCGGCGGCGGACCGATCCACGTCAGGCCCGCGTCGAGCACGGCCTGCGCGAACTCCGCGTTCTCCGACAGGAAGCCGTACCCCGGGTGCACCGCGTCGGCGCCCGTCTCGCGCGCCGCCTCCAGGACCTTGGCCACGTCGAGGTAGCTGGTCGCCGGGGTGTCACCGCCCAGGGCGAACGCCTCGTCGGCGGCCCGGACGTGCGGGGCGTCCCGGTCGGGCTCGGCGTACACCGCCACGCTGCCGATGCCGGCATCCCGGCAGGCACGGGCCACACGGACAGCGATCTCGCCACGGTTGGCGATCAGGACCTTGCGCACGACGGCTCCTCACACCTGTGTCTCATATTCGGGCGGCCCATACGCGTGCCGATCCGTGCCGGTGCGGACGCAGCGGCAGGTGGGCCTCCACATGGGTCCCCTCGGCCGGCGAGCTGCTGACGGTCAGCCGGCCGCCGGCGTCCTCCATCCGCTCCGCCATGGAACGGAACCCCTGATGGGGATGGCCGGGCCGCAGCACCCGATCGACGTCGAAGCCGCGGCCGTCGTCCTCCACACTCGCGTACGCCCACCAGCGGGTGGACCGTACGGAGACCTTCACGCGCCCGGCACCCGAGTGCGTGAAGCTGTTGCGCAGTGCCTCACGGACCGTGAGGTACAGATCCCGGCGCCGTACGTCGGGAAGGAGGCCCTCGTCGCCCGTCACCTTGACGGTCACGCGGACCCCGGCCGGGGCGGCCTCGGCGGCGAACTCGCGCAGCGCCATGTCGAGCGGCGGCACCGTCGACCGCTCCCGTACGCCGCCGACCAGGGCGCGCAGCTGCGCGTCCGTGGCCCGCAGGGCTTCCCGGGCGGTCGCGATCCGCTCGGCGGCGACCCGCTGGGGCAGTTGGTCGCAGTCCTCCAGGGCCAGCCGGGCCGCGGTGACGTCGTCGCCGACGGCGTCGTGCAGTTCGCGGGAGATCCGGCGCTGTTCCTGCCAGCAGCACACGGCCTGGTCCACCGGGCCGCCGTTCTCGTCGGCCCGGCGGACCGCCTCGGCGAGGGCCCGCACAGACCCCTCGTCGAGGCGGCCGCTCTCGAGCATCTGGAGTACGGCGCACTCCATCAGCAGGACGGACACCGCCGCGCCGTGGTGCGGCGCGAGCCGCACCGGCGCGACGGACGACACGACGGACGACACGACGGGCGGCGCGACGGACCGCACGGACTCGGGCTCACGGTCGACGCCGGTGCCGAAGGCGGTGGTGAGGACGGCGCGTGCCCGGTCGTTCAGTGCCTGGCGTACGGAGCTGTCCCAGCGTTCCGTCGTGCTCAGGATCGCGGGCAGCGCCGACTCGAAGCGGCGCAGCACCGCGTCCAGGTAGGCGGGGCCTGGTCCCTGGGGGGCGGCGGTCTCCGGCATCCTGGGGACGAACTGGCGCGCCGGGGGAGGCCCGGGGGACGCCTGCTTCGCCACACGGACGAGCCCCTGCTGCAGGGCCTCGGCGAAACCGGGGCCGATGACGGACTCCCAGCCGCCGACCGTGGGGGCGGTCATCGGGACGGGGAGTCCGCGCGCTGGAACGCGCCGTTGAAGAAGAGCAGCGCGTCCTCGGCCTCGCCGCGGCTCGCTCCGACCACGTCGCCGATGAAGACGGTGTGGTCGCCCGACTCGTAGGCGGCGGAGACCTCGCACTCCAGCCAGGCCATGGACCCGCTCAGGAGCGGCGCGCCCGTCCGGGGGCCTTCCACCCAGTCGACGCCGGTGAACTGGGTGGGGCCGAGGGGCCGCTTCTTGTCGGCGAAGAACCGGGCGAGGCCCTCCTGGCCGGCCTCCATGATGGAGACGCCGAAGTGACCGGCCTTCGTGATCGCCTCGTACATCACCGCGTTGTGCGCTATGCAGCACAGGACGGACGGCGGGTCGAGGGAGACCGACGCGAAGGCGTTCGCCGTCATGCCGTGGATGTGCTCCCCGCCGACGGACAGCACGGTGACACCGGTCGCGAACAGGGACATGACCTCGCGCAGGGGGGCGGGATTCGCCGCCGGCCCCCGCGAAATGGCGACGTCAGTGGATACGGAATTCATGCCGCGCCTTTCATGTAATCCATGGGAAGAAATGTAAGGGCGGCGCCCCGCGGGCGAGGAACCGCCGAGTAACTGTCCGCTCAGCAGTGCGCTCAGGAGCGGAGGATTACCGTCTCGTGAGCGGGTGTTCATGAGGGGTTACTTCCCCGTGGGTAGGATCTGGGCGTTTCGGTCAGGGCACTATTTGGTGAGGGGTGGCATGAATACCGTCTCTGCTGATCCGCAGCTCGCGGAACCGTATCTGCTCGGATGGCTGGCTTCACTCGGACTCGACGTCGATTACGTACGGGCCGAGGGAAATACTCTCTATTACCTCGGGGAGAGCGGCGAGGAGATTCCCGTCCTCGATTTCGCGGGCGGCTACGGTTCGCTGATCCTCGGACACAACCATCCGGAGATCACGGAGTACGCGCAGCGGCTGCTCGCGTCCCAGACGCCGGTGCACGCGCAGTTCTCCCGCCATCCGTACGCGAACGACGTCGCCGTCGCGCTCAACCGGATCCTCCAGCGGGAACTGGGCACGGACGAGAACTACTCCGCCATCTTCGCCAACACCGGCGCGGAGGCGGTCGAGGCGGCCGTCAAGCACGCCGAGCTCGACCGCGGGCTCCGGCTCGCCGAGCTCCGCTCACGCCTTGCGGAGAACCTGGCCGCCGCCCGTGCCGCGGTCGCCAGCGGGGCGGCCGTGGCGGCGGAGGCGTACCGCCTGGTCGGCGTGGAGGCGCGGGACGGGACGGCGGGCTTCGAGGCGCTCGCGGCCGAGATCGAGCGGCGCAACGCCGAGCAGACCGGCCGGCCGCCCGTCCTCCTCACCCTGGAGGGCGGCTTCCACGGCAAGCTGGTCGGCAGCGTCCAGCTCACCCACAACGAGGGTTACCGGGCGCCGTTCGCCGCGCTCGCGACGCCCGCCCGGTTCATCCCCGCCGGCAGCGCGCAGGCCCTCAAGGCCGTCCTCGAGAGCGAGCGGGCGACCGTGTTCGACCTGGTCGTCGAGGACGGCGCGGTCTCGGTCGCCGAACGGAACTCCCCGGTGTTCTGCGCCTTCGTCCTGGAGCCCATTCAGGGCGAGGGCGGCATCCGTGTCCTCTCCGACGAATTCGCCCAGGAGATCCAGCGGGCGTGCGCCGAGGTCGACTGCCCCGTCATCGTGGACGAGGTGCAGAGCGGAATGGGCCGCAGCGGTGATTTCCTGGCGAGTTCGGCGATGGGCCTGCGCGGCGACTACTACGCGCTCGCCAAGAGCCTGGGCGGCGGAATCGCGAAGACGTCCGTCATGCTCACCCGCCAGTCCCGTTACCGCTCCGAATTCGAGCTGGTGCACAGCTCGACGTTCGCGAAGGACGCCTTCTCGTGCTCCATCTCCAGGAAGGTCCTCGAGATCCTCGAGGCCGATGACGGCGCCGCGTACAGGACCGTGCGCGAGCGCGGCGAGAAGCTGCTCGGCATGCTGGAGGCCGTGCGCGCCGACTTCCCCGACGTGGTGAAGGACGTGCGGGGACGGGGCCTGATGCTGGGTCTGGAGTTCCACGACCAGTCCGGTTCCGGCTCCGAGACGATCCGGGAGGCCGCGCCGCTGCTCGGCTACTCGGTCGCCGGCTATCTGATGCGCGAGCACCGGATCCGTACGTTCCCGACCGCGAGCGCCGTGAACACCCTGCGGTTCGAGCCCTCGCTGTATCTGACCGACGCCGAGATCGAGCAGCTCGACGGGGGACTGCGGGGCGCCTGCCTGCTCTTCCGCACCCACGACGGGGCCGGTCTCACGGGGACGGCCGCCGAGGCCTGAGCGGGTCGGTCGGACCTCGACGGGGTCCCGCCCCCACCCGGCGGGATCGGACCCCGGCCTGCCGGATCAGACCCCGGTCGGTCGGTTCAGACGCCGCCCTGCCGGATCAGACCCCGACCGGGCTCGCCAGGGCCACCTTCCGCGCCGCCGACACGGCGGCCGGGGGGTGGTTCGGCGGCAGCAGGGTGAGCGTGGAGACCCGGCGCCGTCCGCCGCCCCAGCCGGGGCGGCGTTCGAGCAGTTCCGGCCGGGCCGTGGCCACGACGATCAGCGGTACGGACCCGGCCCCGTCGGCGAGCTGCTCCAGCCGGTCGAGGAGCGCGTCGTCGGCGCGGTGCACGTCGTCGAGGACCACGACCAGCGGTTCGAGCGCGGCGGCCACGGCGAGGAACTCGCTCCACACCGCCAGGACCTCCGGCATCCGGACCTGCTGCGGCGCCGGCATCCCCGGCAGCAGCGGCAGCAGTGTCCGGCGCAGTCTGCCCCGGCGCTCCTCGGTGACCGGCAGCCGCCACAGGGCCGCCGTGAGCTTCTCCCGCACCACCCGGGCCGGGTCGCCCGGCAGGATTCCGCTGTACTCGGCGAGGATCTGCCCCGGCATCGTCTCGGGCCCGTCCTGCGCGGTCGGTCCGCGGGCGACGAGGATCCGGCCGGCGGTCTCGGGCTGCCGGGCGATGCTGTACCCGAACTCCCGCAGCAGATGCGACTTGCCGACGCCGGGCGCGCCGAGCACCGTCACCAGGTGCGGTACGGAGCGGTTCCTGGCCCAGTCGAGCAGGCCGTTGAGCACGCCGAGCTCGTAGGCGCGGTCGGGGACGCCGCCGGTCTCCTGCCGGGCGAGGGAGACGGCCTGCCAGGCGTCCGGGATGTCCCCGGCCGGCCGGGCCACGACCGCGGTGCCGGTGGCGCGCCGGGTGGCGCCGCTCATCCACACCTCGCCCTCGGGCACCCGGGTGAGCAGGGTCCTGCCGTCGTCGAGTACGGAGCCCGCCGCCGTCAGCGGGGACGCCCCGTCGGCGCCGCTGCGGAGCCGAATCAGCGCCTGACCGGTGGTCACCGCCGCCCGCAGCGAGGGTTCCTGGTCGTCGGCGAACCGTTCCCTCAGGGTGAGCGCGGCCCGTACGGCGCGCTCGGGGTCGTCGTGGCGGGGCCCGTGCACCCCGAAGAGGGCGAGCGAGACGGAGCCGATGGAGGCCGTGACCGTACCGCCGAACCGTTCGACGACCTGGCCGACGACGTCCTCGGCGCTGCACAGCGTGCTGTTGATCTCGCCGGGGGCCGCGTCGTCCAGGCCGTTGTGGCGGACGTTCACGAGGACGGCGGTCACGGCGATGCGCTGGGTCACCGTGGTGGGCGCGCCGCCGGTGCGGGCCGTCGCGGGCGCCGGCCGCGGCTCGTCCTGCGGTCCCGCGGGTACGGCGGCCGGCTGCGGCGTCTCGGACGGCGCCGGGGCCAGGGTGGCGGAAGCCCTGCGGATCACGGGCCACCCGACCTCCTGGGTCAGCGCGGCGTCGTGGGTCAGTATCGAGCGCTGGAGCATCCGCAGACCGTGCCCCGGCTCCAGGCCGAGGTTGTCCACCAGGGCGGAGCGGGCCCGGTCGTAGACGTTGAGGGCGTCGGCCTGGCGGCCGCAGCGGTAGAGGGCGATCATCAGCTGGCCGCAGGCGCGTTCGCGCAGCGGCTCGGTGTCGACGAGCGTCGTCAGGTCGCCGATCACCGAGTGATGGCGTCCGCACGCCAGTTCGGCGTCGAAGAGGTCCTCGAGGGCGTCGAGGCGGGTCCTGCGGGTCGCCTCGATCTCCGGCCAGGCGAAGCCCGACTCGGCGAGGTCGGCGAGGACCGGGCCGCGCCACAGGTCGAGGCCCTCCCGCAGGAGCTGCGCCGCCGTCTCGGGGGCGTCGGCGGCGAGCGCCGCCCGCCCCTCGGAGACGCGCCGCTGGAAGACGGACAGGTCGAGGTGGTCGGGGTCGACGCGCAGCACGTAGCCCGGGGTCCGGGTCACCAGGGCCGGCGGGTTCCCGAGCTCCGGGGCGGGTAACGAGGCCAGCATCGAACGCAGTCCCCAGATGGCGTTGTGCAGGATCTTCCGGGCCGTGACCGGGGCGTCGTCGGAGTCCCACAACGCCTGCACGAGTTCGCTGGCGGCGACGACCCGGTTGGTCCGCAGCAGCAGATAGCCCAGCGTCGCCCGTTGCTTCGTCCCCCCGAGTGGAACGGGCTCCCCCTCGGCCGTCACTTCCAAAGGCCCCAGCAATCCGAACTGCATAGCCCCCCGCTCTCCGGGAACAGAACATTCCCTCTCATCGAATGGCTCTCCGACCCGAATCGGAGTGGAAATTCTTGGAGCATCAGATGGCCCGAGTCGCCCCGGTCGGAGGATTCGGCTCGAAGTATGGCAGGGGCTTCTTGAGGTCCCCTTGAAGTCCTTCCCGCCCGTCTGGTAAGCGCGTTCGGGCGCGCGCGGAGGGTATCGGGAGGCCCGGGGACGGTATCCCAGGAATAACCAACTGACCTGAAAGTGCGTGGTTCCGTGATCGGCTTGACTGCTGCATGCTTGATCCGTGAGGTGCCCCCGGCCCCACACGTACGCACCCCCTCAGCCTGTCCGAAGGAATCGCCATGGCCGTCAAGGTGGAGACATTCTCGGAGATCGAGGGGGAATTCTTCGACTACGTCAAGGACATCGTCTACTGCACCATGATCACCGTGGACAGGAAGTCCCGGCCGAGGGCCCGGGTCCTGCTGCCGGTCTGGGAGGTCGTCGACGGCCGGCCGGTCGGCTGGCTCGCCGTCCACCGGACGCCCGTCAAGACGGCCCATCTGGCCAACAACCCGCACACCACGTACTCGTACTGGAACCCCCGGCAGAACGCGGTCTTCGTCGACAGCGTCACCACGTGGGCCCCGGAACCGGAGACCCGGCAGTACGCCTGGGAGCTCTACCGCAAGGGGAGCCCGCCGGGGGTCGGCTACGACCCCCGCAACTTCTGGCGCGGCGGGCCCACCGACCCCGAGTACCACGTGCTGCGCATCGACCCCTGGCGGATCCAGGTGCTGCGGGGTACGGACCTGTCCAGCCGCATGTGGACGGACGAGTCCGAACGCTGACCCTCCGGTACGCGGTCGTCCGAGCGCTGAGCCCCCGGTACGCGGTCAGCCGTTGCGGCGGTCGGTCGCGCCGCGGTCAGTCGATGCCGCGGACGATGTGCGTCTCGCCGGGGCGCTCGTCGTCGCAGCCGGCGAGCTGGAGCGGCGGGTGGAACACGGTGCGCCGCAGTGCCTCGGGGAGGGCGTGGCCCTCGCGGAGCACATGGAGCAGCGCCTCGGGGAACGAGTGGTCGACATCGGGCTCGTACAGATCGCGCATCATGTCCTCCGGTCGTCGGATGGGTCGGCTCCGGCGCCGGGCCCTGATCCGCAGGACAGGGCCCAGCGGCCTGTCCTCTGGATTCAGGCCGGGCCGGGGCCGGACGTCGTGTGCTGCGCGGTGCGCAGGCCGATGGCGGTCACCACCAGCCCGTTCCCCGCGCGCCACCGTCCGTCGAAGGCGGTGATCCGGACGCCTTCGACCACCGGTCCCGGGACCAGGAGTTCGGCGCGGAAGGTGCCCGTCGACGGATCGGGTGTGATCACGGCCTCGTCGAAGTCCAGAGGCCGCCCGGTGAGAGGGAACCAGGTCTTGTAGACGCTCTCCTTGGCGCTGAACAGCAGCCGGTCCCAGGAGACGCCGGGCCGCCGCGCGGCGAGTTCGCGCAGCCAGACCCGCTCCTGGGGGAGCGAGATGAGGTCGAGCACGTCGGGGGAGGGCAGGGGCGCGTTCGGCTCGGCGTCGCAGCCGATCGCCATCAGGTCGGCGCGACGGGCCACGGCGGCCGCCCGGTAGCCCTGGCAGTGCGTCATGCTGCCGACGACGCCGTCCGGCCACCGGGGCGCTCCGCGCGGGCCCGGCAGCAGCGGCGCCGGCGGCAGCCCGAGGCTGCCGAGCGCCCGGCGGGCGCAGGCCCGCACCGAGGCGAACTCCCTGCGGCGGGCGGCGACCGCCCCCGCCACCACCCGCTCCTCCTCGGGGAAGAGGCCGAGCGGCTCGGGTACGTCGTGGAACAGCTCGGCGGTGGCGGCCCGCGGGGGCAGCAGCGCCGCGATCACGCCGGCCTCCCCGGCGACGCGATCACGACGGTCCCCCCGTGCCCGGCGACGCGGCCGGTCACGCCGGCCTCCCCGTGCCCGGTGCCGCGGCCGGTCACGCCGGCCTCCCCGTGCCCGGTGCCGCGGCCGGCAGGATCCGTACGGGGCGGCCCGGTGCGGTCGAGCGGTGGCGCCATTCGCGGGGGTAGCCGAGCGACACCTCGTGGTGCGGGACGCCCTGCTTCCGGATCAGCCGCGGGATGTGCAGGTGCCCGTAGACGACGGCGGCCGCCCGGTACCTCACCGGCCAGTCGGCGGTGGACTCGGTGCCGCACCACAGGGCGAACTCCGGGTAGCGCAGCACCTCGGTGGGTTCGCGCACCAGGGGGAAGTGGTTGACGAGCACGGTCGGCAGGTCGGCGGGGAGCGCCGCCAGGCGTTCGGCGGTGCGCAGGACGCGGGCCCTGCACCAGTCCGCGACCGTGGGGTACGGGTCGGAGTGGAGCAGGAACTCGTCGGTGGCGACGACCCCCGCCTCGTCCGCGCGCCGCAGCGCCTCCTCGGCGGTGTGTACGCCGGGCTGCCGGAAGCTGTAGTCGTAGAGGAGGAAGAGCGGGACGACCGCGGCGGGCCCGCCGGGCCCCCGCCACACGGGGTAGGGGTCCTCGGGGCTGGTGACGCCCAGGTCGCGGCAGAGGCGCACCAGGGCGTCGTAGCGGGCGGCGCCGCGGGCCTGGACCGGGTCGTCCGGCGGGGTCCACAGCTCGTGGTTGCCGGGCGCCCAGACGACCTTGCGGAAGCGGGCGGCGAGCGTGGCGAGGGCCCACTCGATGTCCGCCATCTGTTCGCCGACGTCGCCGGCGACGAGCAGCCAGTCCTCGTCCGACGAGGGCCGCAGCGCTTCGACGACGGCGCGGTTCTCCGCGTAGCGCACGTGCAGGTCGCTGACGGCCAGCAGACTGCCGGTGGGGGAGGGGCCGTCAGGGGGTGGCGGTGTCACGCCGTCGAGCCCGCGGCGAGCAGGCCGTTCGTGATGATCTCGCAGACGTCGGCGGTGCGCTCGTCCAGGTAGAAGTGGCCGCCGGGGAGGATCTCAAGACCGAAGTCGCCGGTGGTGTGGTCGTGCCAGGCCGCCGCCTCGTCGATCGCCACCACGGGGTCCGCGTCGCCGACGATGGCGGTGACGGGGGAGTCGAGCGGGGGGCCGCCGTCCCAGGTGTACGTGCCGAGGGCGCCGTAGTCGGCGCGGAGGGCCGGCATCACCATGTCGAGCAGTTCGGGGTCGTCGAGCACGGCGTGGCCGGTGCCGCCGAGGCCGCGCACCGCGGCCAGGATCTCGGCGTCGCTGCCGAGCCGGTCGTGCGCGTTGGGCAGCCGGGAGGGCGCTCCGCGCCCGGAGAGGAAGACCCGGCGCGGCCCCGGCCGTCCGGCCGCGGCGAGCCGGCGGGTCGTCTCGTACGCGAGGACCGCGCCCATGCTGTGCCCGAACAGGGCGTACGGCTCGCCGGTCAGCGGCTCGAGGGCCTCGGCGAGGGCGTCGGCGTGGGCGGTGATGGCGCCGTACGGCTCCTCACGGCGCCGGTCCTGACGGCCCGGGTACTGGACGGCCAGCACGTCGAGACGTCCGCCGAGCGCCCGCGACAGGGGAAGGAACGAGCTGGCCGCGCCGCCCGCGTGCGGGAAGCACACCAACCGCATGCGGCCCTCGGGGGTCGGCCCGAAGCGCCTGAACCACGTGCTATCCATTACGTCCCTTTCTGCGGGCCGGTACCCGGCGGCACCAGACGGGGGAGCATGAACTGCCAGAACTGGCCCAGCCGTTCCTGGGAGAGCCAGGCGGGGTCCTTGCGGCCGAGCGCCTCGAAGCCCACGGTCGACGCGGCGACGACCGTGACGACGTCCTCCGGCTTGGTGCCGTCGGCGAGCGCGCCCAGGTCCGAGGCGTGCCGCAGCGCGGACTCGATCCAGTCCCGCCACTGGCCGTGCAGGTCGACCCGGCTCTGCCACGAGGGCTCGCAGCCGAGGGTGAACCCGGCGCGCAGGACGACATCGTTGTTCAGCTGGTCGAAGAGCCGCCTCGAGGTGTCGACGAGGTTCTGGATCGGGTCGACGTCCGCCGGGGACGTTTCCGGCGGGGCCGCCTCCGGCGTGCCGGGGCGCCCGATGCCGTACCGCTCGTCGCCGCCCGGCTCGGGGCCGGTGATCAGTCGCAGTCTCTGCTCTGCCGCCTGCTCGATCGCGTCCGCCAGTGCCCCCTTGCTGGCGAAGTGGAAGTGCAGGGCGCCACTGCTCACTCCGGCCCGGTTGCAGATGGCGGAGAGCGAGGCCGACACGAATCCGTCGGTGTCGAAGATCTCCGCAGCGGAGCGGAGGAGCGCCTCGCGTGTACGAACAGCGCGTTCCTGCTTAGCCATGTGCACTCCGTGGATGCCTGGGGGCTCTGCTGACGGCCCCTCAAGAACGTCCAGCGTAATGAACCGCGCTTGCGGTTTGCTATCGCCCGACAGGACGGGCGTCTTGAAAGAAGCACCCAGCCGGAGCGCGAGAGTCCGGATCCTGGCCTGCCCGGGCGGGGGAAGGACCGGGCAGGCCAGGAGAAGGGGGCCCTACTGGGGCAGCAGGGTGCCGGCGACCGGGCGGTCGATGGACATCAGCCACCGGCCGTCCTCGCCGAGGCGGAGCACGTCGGTGCAGTTGCCCTCGATGCGGACGGGCTCACCGTCGGGGCCCGTGCTGTCGACGCTGAACTTCACGCCGATCAGGGCCACGTCGCCGGCCACGTACGCGTGCGTGATCTCGGCCTTCAGGAACGGCTTCGGCGCCAGGAATTCCTTGAAGAACTCCGTGCGCTCCTTCCCGGTGAGCGGCGAGCCGGAGAAGTTCGAGATCGCGTCCTCGCGGTAGAGGAGGTCGAACAGGGCGCCGTCACCGGAATTGAACAGCTGGATGAAGATCTCGTTCTGAGTGTCCGAGTCGCCGGTCAGATCCGGGTTGTCGACGTCGAAGTCGACCGTGATACCGGGAATGCTCATGGTCTGCGACACCACTTTCTTTGGTCAGGGGATGGCTGCTGAGCCTGGCGCGACGGGGAGCGGTTCAGTTCTGCTCGCCGTACGGGTCGTCGATGGCGTAGCGCCAGTTGCCGTCGTCCCCCTTGCGCAGCACGTCGACGCCGACGCCCGTGAGGAGCTCGGGGTCGCCCGACTCGTCGACGGTCGCTATGGACCAGTCCACGATCAGGAGCGCGGTGTCGCCGGTGACGAACGTCTGGCGCGGCTTGGCGCTCATCTTCGGCTTGAGCGCCAGGAACTCCTTGACGGAGTCCTTCCGGGCCTGGCCCGTGAGCGGCTTGCCCGGCTCCCAGACCGCGACGGCCTCGTCGGTGTACATCGCGTTCACGGCGTCGACGTCGCCGGCGTTGAAGGCCGCTTCGTACAGCGCGGTGTGCTTTTCGACATCGCTGGTGAGATTGCTCATGGCGAGACCATTCCTGCTTTCTTCCGGCATGGCACCCGGGAATACGAGGAGTTTCACGCAGATCTGTCCTGAACCTAACGGGTCGATGCTCACCGGCCGCCCACCGATAGGTAACGGACCGGCCACCTGATGGCCGAAACGGACGGTTACCCGTGCATGAGCCGGTATTGAGAGGTAACGGGCCGAGGAGACTTAGGGTCGACAATGCGGGGTTCCATATCCGGGATACTCAGGCCGCTTCGAAATCAGTCTGGAAAGGGCAGCCGAGCGCCATGACGACTAATCGCAATTCTGTGGAGAGCCGGGCGTCGCGAGGCGACGACAAGGCCATCGCCGTCATCGGCATGTCCTGCCGGCTCCCCATGGCCTTCGGCCCGGCCGACTTCTGGCAGCTGCTGCACGGCGGCACGGGCGCGATCACCGACGTGCCGCCCGGCCGCTGGGACACCACGGAACCCCCCGCAGGATCGGGCGTCCGCCGCGGCGGATTCATCGACGGCATCGGCGACTTCGACGCCGCCTTCTTCGGGATCTCGCCCCGCGAGGCCGCCGCCATGGACCCGCAGCAGCGACTCGTCCTCGAACTGGCCTGGGAGGCCCTGGAGGACGCCGGCGTCGTCCCCGCCCGACTGCGCGACTCCCGTACCGCCGTCTTCGTCGGCACCCTCCGCGACGACTACACGAGCCTCGCCAACCAGTACGGCGAACAGGTCATCACCCAGCACTCCATGACCGGCCTCAACCGCGGCGTCATCGCCAACCGCGTCTCCTACTACCTGGGCCTGCGCGGGCCGAGCCTCACCGTCGACGCCGCCCAGTCCTCCTCCCTCGTCGCCGTCCACCTGGCCTGCGAGTCCCTGCGGTCGGGCGAGTCCACCACCGCCATCGCCGCGGGCATCAACCTCAACATCCTCGGCGAGAGCGCCGTGACCGAGGAGCGGTTCGGCGGCCTCTCCCCCGACGGCACCGCCTACACCTTCGACGCCCGCGCCAACGGCTTCGTACGGGGCGAGGGCGGCGGCGCCGTCATCCTGAAGCCCCTGGCCCAGGCCGAGGCCGACGGCGACCGGATCTACGGCGTCATCCGGGGCAGCGCGGTCAACAACGACGGCGCCACCCCCGGACTCACCGTGCCCAGCCGCGAGGCCCAGCGCGAGGTCATCCGCGAGGCCTACGAAAAGGCCGGAATTAGCCCCTCCGATGTTCAGTACGTCGAACTGCACGGCACCGGCACCCCCGTCGGGGACCCCATCGAGGCCGGCGCCCTCGGCGACGTCTTCAGCTCGCACCGCGCGCCCGGCGACCCCCTGCTCGTCGGCTCGGCCAAGACCAACGTCGGGCACCTGGAGGGCGCCGCCGGCATGGTCGGCCTGCTCAAGGCCCTCCTCAGCCTCACGCACCGCGAGATCCCCGCGAGCCTCAACTTCGAGACCCCGAACCCGGCGATCGACCTGGACGGCCTCGGCCTCTCCGTGCCGCGCGAACTCACCGCCTGGCCGCACCCCGACCGCCCCCTCGTCGCGGGCGTCTCCTCCTTCGGCATGGGCGGTACCAACTGCCACGTCGTCCTCACCGAAGCGCCCGCCCCGGAGACCGCGGAGGCCGGGCCGGCCACCGTCGACGCCCCGGACGCCGCCCCGGCCGCACTGCCCTGGATCCTCTCGGGCCGGGACGCGGACGCGCTGCGCGCCCAGGCCGCGAAGCTGCGCGCCTTCGCCGCCACGAGCGAGGCAGGCACCGCCGACCTCGGCTGGTCCCTGCTGACCACCCGCACCACCTTCGACGAGCGCGCGGTCGTCCTCGCGGACGGGAAGGACGCGTACCTCGCGGGTCTCGACTCCCTCGTGGACGGCACACCGGGCACCGGAGTCGTCACCGGACACGTACGGGACGGCCGGCTCGGCTTCCTGTTCACGGGTCAGGGTGCGCAGCGTGCCGGGATGGCGCAGGAGTTGTACGCGTCGTTTCCGGCGTTCGCGGCGGCGTTTGACGAGGTGTGCGGTCTCCTGGACGCGGGTCTTGGCGGTTCGGTCCGTGAG
>NZ_JNZP01000044.1 GCF_000725545.1 Streptomyces exfoliatus
CCTCCCCTACCTCCCCCGCCTCCCCCACCGGCAGGCCCTCTGGCCGTACTTCCTCGTCGCCCCCACTGTCCTCGGCGGCGTCCTCCTCCTCGGCTACCCCCTCGTCCGCAACCTGCTGATCTCCTTCCAGCGGTACGGCCTGGGCGAACTCATCCGCGGCGACGCCCCCTTCGTCGGCCTCCGCAACTACACGACCGTCCTCTCCGACCCCGAGTTCTGGGAGGTCGTGCACCGCACCCTCTGGTGGACCGTTGTCAACGTCGTCCTGATCATGGTGATCGGCACACTGGTCGCCCTGATGATGCTGAGGCTCGGCCGGTGGATGCGGATCCTGGTGACGAGCGGCCTCGTCCTCGCGTGGGCGAGCCCCGTCATCGCCACCACCACCGTCTTCCAATGGCTCTTCGCCTCCCGCCTGGGCGTGGTCAACTGGCTGCTCGTCCGGCTCGGTTTCGAGTCCTTCGAGGGGTACTCGTGGCTGGCCGACGGCCCTGCCGCCTTCACCGTCCTCGTCCTGCTCGTGGTCTGGCAGTCGGTCCCCTTCGCCGCGATCACCCTGCACTCGGCGCTGCTGACCGTCCCCGCCGAGCTGTACGAGTCGGCCCGTCTCGACGGCGCCGGCAGCCGGCGGATCTTCCGCTCGATCACCCTGCCGATCCTCCGGCCGATCTTCGGTCTCGTCCTCTGCCTGGAAGTCATCTGGGTCTTCCGCTGCTTCGCCCAGATCTGGGCCGTCACCAAGGGCGGTCCGGGCGAGGCGACGACCACCCTGCCCGTCTACGCCTACCGGGTCGCCCAGTCCCTGCACCGCTACGACCTCGGGGCTGCCGTGTCCACGCTCACCGTCCTCCTCCTCGTGGCGGTGCTGATCGCCTACTTCCGCCAGCTGCTCCGACAGGAGGCCGACCGGTGACCCCGCGCGCCCTGCGCCGACTCCCCCTGAACACGGCGGCGGCTCTCGTCTTCGTCCTGGCCGTCTTCCCGGTGTACTGGATGCTCCTCACCGCCTTCCGGCCCACCCGCGACATCCAGTCCGAGACCCCCCGGTTCCTCCCCGTGTCCGTCACCCTGGAGCACTTCGGGAAGGCCATGGCAGCGGACGGCTTCTGGATCTTCTGGCGCAACAGCCTGCTCGTGACCGCCGGGTGCGTGCTGCTCGCGCTGGTCGTGGCGCTCGCCGCGGCCTTCGCCGTCGCCCGGATGCGCTGGCGCGGCCGACGGGGCTTCATCCTGATGGTGTTCCTCGCACAAGTGGCGCCCTGGGAAGCGCTTCTGATCCCGATGTACGTCATCGCCCGGGACGCCGACCTGCTCGACCGGCTGGCGACCCTGAGCCTCGTCTACTTCATGATCACGCTGCCCTTCACCATCGTCACCCTCCGCTCCTTCCTGACCGCCGTCCCGGCCGAGCTGGAGGAGGCCGCGCAGGTCGACGGCTGCACCCGCGCCGTCGCCTTCCGCCGCGTGACGCTCCCCCTGCTCGCCCCCGGGCTGCTCGCGACCTCGCTCTTCGGATTCATCACCGCCTGGAACGAGTTCGCCTTCGCCAACATGTTGATCATCAAGAACCAGGACGACCGCACCCTGCCCGTCTGGCTCTCGTCCTTCTCGAACGTCTTCGGCACCGACTGGGGCGCCACCATGGCCGCCTCCACGCTGTTCGCCCTGCCCGTCCTCGTCCTCTTCCTGGTCCTGCAGGGCCGGGTCGCCGCCGGAATGACCGGCGGAGCCGTGAAGGGATAACGCACCTCGATGCCCCTGCCCCGACTCGTCCCCGATCCCACCCATCTCTCGCGGCTGCCAGGCCGGTTCACCTTCGACACGACGACCGCGCTGAAGGTCACACCCGGCGCCGACGCCGCCGCCCGGCTGCTGCGCACCCTGCTCGGGCCGGCCACCGGCCTGCCGCTGCCCGCCCGCCCGGACGGCTCCGTCGTGCTCGCCCTCGACAGCGCGCTCACCGGTCTCGGCGAGGAGGGGTACGGCCTCACCGTCGGCACGGAGGGCATCCTGCTGCGGGCCGCCCGCCCCGGCGGGCTCCTCGCCGGGGTCCAGACGCTGCGCCAGCTCCTGCCCGTGGACGCCTTCGGCGGCGAGCCCGCGCCCGGCGTCGTGTGGTCCGTGCCCTGCGTGCAGATCACCGACACCCCGCGCTTCCCCTGGCGCGGCTCGATGCTCGACGTGGCCCGCCGCTTCCGCCCCGTCTCCTACCTGCGCCGGTACGTCGACCTGCTCGCCCTCCACAAGCTCAACGTCCTCCACCTCCACCTCACCGACGACCAGGGCTGGCGCATGCCGGTCGCCGCACTCCCCCGGCTCACCGAGATGGGCGGGGTGCCGCACGGGGGTGCCTACACCCGCGCCGACCTCACCGGACTGGTCGCGTACGCGGCGGAGCGCGGCATCACCGTCGTGCCCGAGATCGAGATGCCCGGCCATGTCCGGGCCGCCCTCGCCGCCTACCCGGAGCTCGGCAACCACCCGGGTCGCACCTATGACGTCTGGGACCGGTGGGGCGTCTGCGAGAACATCCTCGGTGTCCACGACGAGGCCCTCGACTTCTGCCGCACGGTCCTGGACGAGGTCATGGACGTCTTCCCCTCCTCGTACGTCCACATCGGCGGCGAGGAGTGCCCCACCACCGAGTGGCACACCTCTCCGGCGGCGCGGCGACGGGCCGCCGACGAGGGACTCGCGGGCCCCGACGCGTTGCACGGCTGGTTCATGGAGCGGATCGGACGGCACCTCCTCGACGCCGGTCGGCAGCCGCTCGGCTGGACCGAGAACGGCGCCGACCTCCCGCCGTACTTCACCGTCATGCCCTGGCGCGACTCCGACCACGGCCGGGTCGCCGTCCGGCGCGGACACCGCGTCGTCATGGCACCCCACCGCACCACGTACCTCGACTACCCCCAGTCCGCCAGTCCCGCAGAGCCGCCCGGTCAGGCGGGGGAGGTCGTGGACCTCCACGCGGTGCACGGCAACGATCCGGCGCCGGCGGACTGGAGCCCCGAGGAGTCGGCCCGGGTGCTCGGCTCCCAGGTCCAGCTCTGGACCGAGTACGTGCCCACCGCCGCGCACGCCGAGTACCTGACGTTCCCCCGGCTCTGCGCCCTCGCCGAGGTCGTCTGGACCGGCCGCCACGACTGGCCCGGTTTCCAGGAACGCCTCAGCCACCACAGGACCCGGCTCGACGCCCTCGGGGTGCCGCGCCGTCTCTCGCCCACATCAGTCCCCACCTGAGGAGAGGAACCACCACCATGAACGACCCCACGAAGAAGACCGCGGGCGGTCTGCGGATCCGCGCCGCCCTCGCCGTGGCCGCGGTGACCGGGCTCGGTGCCACCGCGCTCACCGCGCTGCCGGCGGCCGCGGCCGGCGAGGCCCTCACCGTCCAGTACCGGCAGAGCGCGACCGGCAGCGACCAGGTCGAGCCCTGGTTCAAGGTGGTCAACACCGGCACGTCGAGCGTGCCGTTGAGCCAGGTGAAGGTGCGGTACTACTTCAAGGCCGACGCGGGAGCCTCGTACACCTACGCCTGCTCCTGGGCCGTGAAGGGCTGCGCGAACCTGACCGGCACCTTCGGGACGCCGGCCACCCCGACCGCGACCGCAGACCGCTATCTGGAGGTCGGCTTCACCGCCGGCGCCGGCTCCCTCGCGCCCGGCGCGGACACCGGCGACATGCAGCTGCGCTTCCACCGCTCCAACTGGCAGCCGCTGAACCAGAACGACGACTACTCCTTCGGGCAGGCCCAGACCACGTACGCCAACTGGTCGAAGGTCACCGCGACCGTCGGCGGCGTCCAGGTCTGGGGGACGGCCCCCGCGGGCAACGAACCCACGCCGACGCCGACCGATCCGACCACTCCCCCGCCCACGGGAGCCACGCTCTTCGACGACTTCGACTACACCGGTCACACGGACCCGGCCATCGCGACCCACGGCTGGAGCGTGCGGTCCAACTCCGGCGGCCCCGGAGTGCCGGGTGCCACCTGGGCCCCGGAGAACGTCACCTTCGCCAAGGAGGGCACGAACTCCATCATGAACCTGAGGAGTTCGACCGCCGGGACGGGCGAATCGACCAAGCACACCGAGATCCTCACCCGTGCCAGCAAGTTCAAGAACGGCACGTACGCGGCGCGCGTGCGCTTCTCCGACGCGCCGCTGTCCGGGCCGGACGGCGACCGCGTCGTCCAGACCTTCTTCACCATCAACGACCTCAAGGCCCCGATGGCGGACGACTACGCCGAGTACGACTTCGAGTACCTGCCCAACGGCGGCTGGGGCGAGCCCGCCAACATCCTCTACACGACTTCGTGGGAGACGTACCGGCCCGATCCCTGGGAGGCCGTCAACCAGCACTCGGAGGTCCGGGCGAGCTACGCAGGCTGGCACGACCTCGTCCTGACCATCGACGACAACACGATCGTCTACTACGTCGACGGCCAGGAGTTCGGCCGCCACGACGCCCGGTACCTGCCCGAGCGGCCCATGTCCATCAACTTCAACCAGTGGCTGATCGACCTGGCCGGCCAGACCTCGACGACCCCGCGCGCCTACGACCAGAAGGTGGACTACGTCCTGCACGTCAAGGACCAGGTGCTGACCCCGGCACAGGTGGCGGCCAAGATCGGCGCGTACCGCTCGGCGGGCACCACCTTCGAGGACTCGGTGCCGGCCGTCTCATAGCTCCGGGCCACCGACCACCGCCGCCGCCCCGCTCGCCGTGCCCGCCACGGCGAGCGGGGCCACGCGCCCGGCAGGCCGCTCCCGGTACCGGTCTTCATAACCCGGTTATGAAGACCGGTACCGAGTCTCCCGGAGCGTCACTCCGCCCGTGGAGCGAGCTCTTTATAACCGGGTTATGAAAGGTCCCCGCCGACGAGCCCCTCGGACCGTCGTCGCCTCGCCCGTCGCCGAGGCTCTTCATAACCGGGTTATATCCAGAGCCGCCGCCCGGGACGTCCGTCCCGTGGTCCGCGCCGCCGTCCTGAAGGCCCCGGCCTCCGCGCCCTGCCGCCCAACCCCGTCGGTGCGCGACTGACCATGGCCGCACAGAAGCGCGCTGTACGGGCGGTCCCCGGGCCCGTACACCGAACGGTGCAGCCGGCCGGCCGGAGGACGCCATCCGGTGTACGGCCGGATGTCTGCATCGGGTCGACGCGACCACTCCCCCGCCCTCCGTAGGTTCTGGACCACCGCAAGGACACGGAGGAGGACGACATGACGGTGACGAACACGGCCCCGGCAGCGAGACCACGGACCCCGCTCACCAAGCGCACCAAGCTGGCCCCGCTCACCCTGCTCGCCACCGGGGCGCTCGCACTGGCCGCGCTGGAGATGCTGAACCCGGCGTACGACCTGGTGAGCGAGACCCTCAGCCGGTACGTACACGGCAGGGCCGGCTGGCTGCTCCCGGCGGGACTGCTGGCCGTCGGCACCGCCTCCGCCGTCCTCGCGATACGGCTCGGCGCAGGGTTCCGGCGTACGGGCAGGGCGGCGCTCCTCGTATGGACGGCCGGCATCCTGATCGCCGCCCTCTTCCCGGCGGACCCGCCCGGCCACTGGAGCCGCCCCTCCCCCGCCGAACTCGTCCACGGCAACGCCGCCTTCCTCGCCTTCGCCGCCCTGCCGACCGCCGCCGTACTGCTCCACGGGACCCTCGCCGCCCGGCGGCCGGACCTGCGTACGGCCCTGACCACCCTCACCGCGGTCTCGGTCACGGCCACGGCGGCGCTCGCCGTCTTCCTGGTCGACGTGATGGACGGCGGCCCGTCGCTGGGACTGGGCGGCGCTCCCACACTCGTCGGCCTCGTCGAACGCCTGGTGATCGCCGCCGACGTCGCATGGGTCGCGCTCGCCGCGGCGGCGACGAGCCCCCGCGGGGAGCAGAGGCGGGCCCGCCGTGCATGATCGCCGCATGGACCGACCCGCCGCTGCCGCCCCTGCCGCTGCTGTCCCCGTCCCCGTCCCCGCCGCTGCCGCTGCCGACCCCGGCACGGTCCGGCCCGTCGACTGGCTCCTCGCGGCCCTCACCGCCGTCGCCGTCCTGGCAGGCACCGCCCGGCTCGGCGGCCGACTGGACGTCGCCGGAGCGCTGCCGCTCGCCCTGTGGCTGGGCCTGCTCCTCCTGGCACGCCGCCGGTGGCCGCTCGCCGTGCTGCTGCTGAGCGTGCTGGCGGTCCTCGTGTTCCGTACCTCCGGACTCACCGACGCCGGCTGGGTGTGGCCGGTCTCGGCCGCGTACGCCACCCTGGCCGCCGACGACCGCCCCGGACGACGCCCCGGCCTCCCGTGGGCGGCCGGGATCGGCCTGACGGAACTCGCCTACGCCGCGGACTGGGAGATGACGGTCGGCGGCACTCCCCCGCGCGAGGTCCTCGGCTCCCTGGGCACCGAGGCGCTGTGGCTGGCGGTGCTCCTCGCCGCCGCGACCGCCTACCGCAACCGCCTCCGCTGGCGCGCCGAACTCGACGAACGCCTGCTGCGGGCCGCGCGGGAACGGGACCTGGAAGCCGGCCGGCGGATCGCGGAAGCCCGTCTCGACATCGCCCGCGAACTGCACGACGTCGTCGGGCACACCCTCACCGTCGTCGGGATCCAACTCCGGGTCGCGGCCGAGGCACTGGACGACTCACCGCAGGAGGCACGGGCCGCGCTCGCCGACGCCCAGCGGGTCCGCACCGAGGCCGTACGGGACCTCCGCGCGCTCGTCCACGTGCTGCGCGCACCGGGGGACGCGCCGGAAGAGCCGGCGGCGGGAGTCCACGAGGTCGCCGCGCTCGTCGACCGGATGCGGTCGACGGAGCTGGACATCCGGTGGGAGACGTCCGGCGACCTCGGCGCCGTCCCCGCACCGGTTTCCCTCGCCGTCCACCGGATCGTTCAGGAGTCCCTCACCAACACGGTCCGCCATGCCGGGGCGTCACGTGCCGACGTGTCCGTCCGGTACGGCGCCGGGCGGGTGGAGGTGAGCGTCACCGACGACGGCCGGACCCCGCCGGTGACACCGGGGACGGCCGGACACGGGGTGCGCGGGATGGGAGAGCGGGTCCGCGCGCTCGGCGGAGACTTCTCCGCCGGACCGCTCGACGAGGGGTACGGATGGGTCGTACGGGCCGTCATCCCTGTGCCAGGCTTCCCGGCATGACGATCAAGGTGCTCCTCGCCGACGACCAGGCCCTGGTACGGGCCGGATTCAGCAGCCTCCTCGCCCGCGCCGAGGACATCGAGGTCGTCGGCGAGGCGGGCACGGGCGACGAAGCCGTCCGTACGGCCAGGACCGTACGCCCCGACGTCGTCCTCATGGACATCCGCATGCCCGGCACGGACGGCCTCACCGCCACCCGCACGATCACCGAGGACCCCGGCCTGACGGGCTGCCGGGTCATCGTCCTCACCACCTTCGAGACCGACGAGTACGTCTTCGCGGCCCTGAGCGCCGGCGCGAGCGGCTTCCTCACCAAGGAGATCGAACCGGACGGACTGCGCCAGGCCGTCCGGTCGGTGGCGGCCGGCGACGCCCTGCTCTCACCGGGCGCGACCCGTCGGGTCATCGAGCAGTTCGCGCACCGCCCGGCGCCCCCCGGCGACACCGCCGAACGGCTCGCGGTGCTCACCGCCCGGGAACGCGAGGTGACCCGCCTGATCGCGACCGGCCTGTCCAACGCCCAGATCGCCGCACAGCTCTTCATCAGCCCGCTCACCGCCAAGACCCACGTCACCCGCGCGATCGCGAAACTCGGCGTCCGCGACCGCGCCCAACTGGTGATCCTCGCCTACGAGACGGGCCTGATCCGCGCAGGCGGCTAGGACGCGGCGTCGTGCACGGCACGGAGGCGCGCGAGGAGGATCGACTGCTGCTCCCGGTCCATCCTGCGCAGCAGGAGATCGGCGACGGCCTCACCGTCGTGCCAGGGAATCCGCAGCCCCACCTGCAACGACGACTCGGGGGAACCACCCGCGGCCCGCCCGGGACCGACGGGGTTCTCCCGAGGCTCGGGAACGGCCTGGGCAGCGGTCTTCATAACCGGGTTATGAAGGGGCCCCGCCGACGAGCCTCCCGAGGCGCCACTCCGCTCGTCGAGCGAGCTCTTCATAACCGGGTTATGAAGAGGCGCCGCGGACGAGCCCCCCGGACCGCCGTCGCCCTGCTCGTCGCCCGGCGTCTTCATAACCCGGTTATATCCGGAGCCGCGGCCCGGGACGTCCGTCCCGTCGTCCGCGCCGCCGTCCTGAAGCACCCGCCGCTGGGCATCCTTCGCCGCCGCTTCCTGCGCCTTGATCTGCTTGAGCCGGACCTCCTGCTCCTCCGGTCGCTTGTTTCCGACCCTGCGCAGGTGCTTGGCCTGCTCCGTCCCGTCCTTCAGTCGCTGCTGAAGCTCGGGCGTGAGGTTCAGCAGGGCAAGGCGCTGGGACACCCAGGCCTGCGTCCGGTGCAGACGCTCGGCCAGCTTCTCCTGCGTGCCGTGCAGCTTGAGGAGCTGCTGAAGGGCCTTGGCCTCGTCGAGGGGATCCAGGTCCCTGCGATGGATGTTGGCGACGAGCGCGGATTCGAGGACGGCGTCGGGATCGGCTCCGAGCTCGTCGTCGAGCATGACCTTGAGCGTGTCGAGGCCGGCCTCGCGGGACGCGGCGAGGCGGGAGTTCCCGTCGATGACGACGTACTGGGTGTCGGGTTCGAGGTCGGCCTCGCGACCGGGGTGGGCCTGGAGGTAGGCGAAGCGGGTCATGATGCTGATGGCCGTCTTCTGGCCGTGGTCCCGCAGGCTGTTGGCCAGGTCGGTCAGGTCGCCGAGTTCGCTCCGGGGGTTGTCCGGGTTCAGGCTGACCGCGCCGAGAGGCAGCTCGGTGGGCGCGGCGACGCCTTCCGTGGGGGCGCTGGTCGCCTGGTTGATGGCGGCGCGGCGGGCGCTGACGGGCCGGGCCCGCTGGAAGGAACTGCCGGCCCCGAGGAGTTCGGCCTTGCTCACGAGATCTCCCTGGCGAGTGCGCGCATGCCGACGGCCTGGTCGCAGCGCGGGGCGTAGGCGAGGAGCGGCCTCTTCATGCGTACGGCCTCCTTCTGTTCCTTGAGGTCGCCGATGACGCCGACGACGCGGGGATCCTTTATGTCGATCCAGCCCTGCAGCGACGACGTGGCGATGAAGCCGCGGCGGGCGTCGTACTGGTTGACGACGATGCCGAGGTAGTCGAGGTCGAGGGCCATGTCGGTACGGAGGTCCTCCAGCTGCGAGGTGAGGAGGTCGTACGCGTCGGCGGAGCTGTCCTCGGCCTGGACGATGACGAGGATGCCGGAGTTGCCGGGCTCTTCTCCGTCGCGGCGGCGTCCGTAGTGGGCGGCGGCGTCCATGCTGAGGCCGAGGCTCGGCGGGCAGTCGACCACGATCACGTCGTAGTCCTGTTCCACGGAGCTGAGGGCGCGCTCGAGGGCGGCCTCCCGGGCGCGTACGCCGGACAGCTTCACGTCGAGCAGGAAGGCGTCGGTGCAGGCGGGGAGCAGGTGGAGGCGGTCGCCGAACCGCTCGTCGTCGACCTGCACGATGAGGTCCTGCAGCCGGCCCTTGGCCTCGCCGGACATGTGCTTCGTGAGGCTGTCGCCCTCGATGGGGAGGGGCGTGTGACCGAGCTGGCTGGTCATGTGCCCCTGGGGGTCGAAGTCGATGAGGAGCACGCTCAGTCCGAGGCCGGGGAGCTCCTCGTGGTCGAAGGCGTCGGTGGTCTCCTCGATGAGGGCGGCGAGGTGCTTGGAGATGCGGACCATGTGGAGCTGGTCGGAGTCCTCGGCCATCGCCTCGCCCACGCCGGCCGCCACGGCGGTCTTGCCGACGCCGCCCTTCTGGTTGCAGACGATGATGCGTCGGACGTACCGGGGCCGGAGGACGGCGGGCGCCGGGTTCTTGTCGAGCCACAGGGCGACGGACTGGGAGAGTCCCTGGACGATGGAGACGCCCCGGGCGGCGCAGTCGGCGCGGAAGCCGTCCCACTGTCCTTCGGGAAGGAAGGTGGAGAAGGACTTGGCGCCGGAGGTGTCGATGGGGGGCAGGTTGGAGCCCAGCCCGCGCCAGGCGGTGATGCCGGCTTCGACGGCGTTCTGGATGCCGATGCCGTGCTGAGCGCTGCGAACCTTCAGGTCGCGTTGCAGCTCGGCGGGAAGTTTCGAGACGACCTTCTCGCGGTCGCCGGGGGAGGGCTGAGTCATACGCGACACCTTACTAACATCCAAGATCGCTTCAAGCATCAACACGGTAGGTTCACCGACGAAATGACCGCGCGGACCTTCATAACGGCGTTATGAAGGACGGCGGGGTGCGGTGGTTCATAACCGGGTTATGAAGACCAGCCGGCCGGGGACCTCCATAACGCCGTTATGAAGCCGGACCGGGAGGGCGCCTCCGCAACGGCTGGTGGGGGAGGCCCGGGCAGGTGTCGTTCATAACCGGGTGATGAAGACCGCCAGGGCGGGTCCCTCCACTACCGGGCCATGAGGGCCGCCCGGGCGGGGGTCTTCATAACCGGGTTATGAAGACCGGCAGGGCGAGGACCTCCACCACCCGGCCATGAGGGACGTCCGAGCGAGGCCCTTCATGACGCCGTTATGAAGACCCGGCCCGGCGGGGGCCTTCATAACCCGGTTATGAAGAGCGGCCCGTGACGACGCGACAGCCCAAGCCCCCCCCGAGCGACCGGCACGCACCGAACCCCCGCGATCAGCCCTGCCGACCGTCGCCCAGGATCCCCCGGTCGTACGCCGCGGCCACCGCGGCCGCGCGGTCGCTGACGCCCAGCTTGGCGTAGAGGTGCGTGAGATGGGTCTTGACCGTCGCCTCGCTGATGAACAGCGTGCGGGCGATCTCCCGGTTCCCCGTGCCCCGGGCGACCAGCACGAGGACTTCGCGCTCGCGGGCGCTCAGGGAGGTGCGGGTGACGGAGGGGCCGCGGACCCGGGAGACGAGGCGGGTCGCGACGGCGGGGGAGAGGACCGTACGGCCTTCGGCGGCGGCGCGTACCGCGGTGAAGAGGTCTTCGCGCGGGGCGTCCTTGAGGAGGTAGCCGGTGGCCCCCGCCTCGATCGCGGGCAGGGTGTCGGAGTCGGTGTCGTACGTGGTGAGGACGAGGACCTTGCTCCTGGCACCCCGGCGCGCGAGTTCGGCGATGGCGTCGACCCCGCCGCCGCCCGGCATCCGCAGATCCATCAGCACGACGTCCGGGTCGAGGAGGCCGGCCAGCTCCACCGCCTCGACGCCGTTCGAGGCTTCGCCGAGGACCTCGAAGTCGGGGGCGGAGTCGAACATGCCGCGCAGCCCGTCGCGTACGACGGGATGGTCGTCGACGACGAGAAGGGTGATCGTCCGGTCAGTCATGGCGCACCAACGGTACGCGGGCGGAGATCGCGGTGCCGTGCCCCGGCTCGGACTCGATGTCGACGGTCCCGGCGAGGCGTTCGGCGCGGGCGCGCATCCCGCCGAGCCCGAAGCCGCCCGACGCGCCGCGCGGAGGCAGGGCGAACGGATCGAAGCCGCGGCCGTCGTCGCGCACGTCCAAGGTGACCTCGCCGTCCATGTAGGAGAGGGTGACGCCGACGCGGGTGGCGCGGGCGTGCCGAGCGGCGTTGGCCAGGGCCTCCTGGCCGATCCGCAGGAGCGTGGCCTCGATCTCCTCGTGCAGGGGCTCGACGGTACCGGTGGCGGTGAATTCGGCCCGTATGCCCGCCCGTACGGACCACTCGGCGACGGTCTTCTTCAGGGCCTCGTGCAGCGCGTCGTGCTCGAGGGCGCCGGGGCCGAGGTCCTGCACCGAGCGGCGGGCCTCCCCGAGGCTCTGCCGGGCCAGGGCCTGGGCACGTTCGAGGTGGTCGCGGGCGACGGCCGGATCGTCGGCCGCGGTGACCGCCTGGAGCTGGGTGATGATTCCGGTGAGTCCCTGGGCGAGGGTGTCGTGGATCTCGGCGGCGAGCCGGCGCCGTTCGTCGTCGACTCCCGCCTCGCGCGCCTGGAGCAGGAGTTGGGTGTGGAGCCCGGCGTTCTCGGCGAGGGCCTGTTCCAGGCGGGCGTTGGTCCGTTCCAGTTCGGCCATGGTGGCGGCCTTGGCCCGGGTCTCCTCGGCCTCCTTCTCGCCGAGGGTGCCGAAGATCAGGACGAGCGCGGCATGGAGGGCGAAGATCACGCCGAAGAGCAGCCACGCGGAGGGGGAGGCCGGGGGAAGCCCGCCCGACTGCGAGCCCGCCATCGTGACGGCGGTGACGAGGAGTCCGGTTCTGACCCGGCGCGGTGGCAGCAGGTGGTTGGCGTCGAAGTAGCCGATCACCGCGAAGAGGGAGAAGAGCGGGTTCAACCAGGTGAGCACGAAGGCGATTGCGGTGCGTACGGCGTAGTAGAGCCACCCGGGAAGCGAGCGACCCGAGCGACCCGGCAGCCCACGCCGGGCCCTGTCCCACCACACCTGCAGAACGAACGCCGCCGCGACGAGCACTCCGGCCGCGTACATCTCGCCGCGGGTCATGAAGAAGGACGCGGTGCCCGCACCGACCGCCGAGGCGAAGGCGAGCAGCCCGTACGGACCCCAGCGGTAGAACTTCCCCCACCGTTCCTCGGCGGTGGGTACCTGGCTCGTCATGGCGTCAAGGATGCCGTGTCCGCCCGCCCGCGGCCCACGCTTCTCGACCTCGCCCCGCACGATCACTCCCAGCGGAACCAGCGGACCGCGGCGCCGACCAGCAGCACCGCCCACAGACCGGTGACCCCGAGGTGCGACCAGCTCGGCCAGTCACCCGCGGCCGCCTGGCCGAGTGCCTGCGACGCGGCACCGAACGGCGTCAGGCCGACGATGTCCCTGAGCAGTTCGGGCATGACCTGTACGGGAGCGTAGACGCCGGCGGTGAACATCATCGGGAAGAAGGCGATCGTGCCGACGGTCTGCGCGATCTTCGTGGTGCGGGACAGCGCGGAGACGGCGGCGCCGAGTGCCAGCCCGGCGAGCACGGTGAGGACGATCGCCAGGACGTAGCCGGCGGGCTGCTCCGGGAGCGCGACGCCGAAGGCGAGCCTGCCGATCGTGAGGGCGAGGAGCACGGAGAGCAGGATCGCCGCTCCGTGCAGCACGATCTGTGCGGCGAGCAGGGACTTGGGGCTGGCGGGGGTGGTGGACAGGCGCCGCAGGATGCCGCGCTCGCGGTAGCCGGTGAGGACGCCGGGCATGGTCTGCGCGCCCGCCACGAGCACCGACAGGACCACGGCCACGGGGACGTACAGATCGATCCCCCGGCGGCCGCCGAGCGCCTCGTCCGCCTCCCGGAAGGAAGGGACGAGTCCCAGGATCGTGAGCAGCAGGCTGGGGAACGCGATGATCCAGAAGAGCACGGCGGGTTCGCGGCGGAAGAGCCGGGCCTCCGACCTGAGCACGGCGGCGGAGGCACCGGACCTGACGGAACCGGGGGAGGGGGCAGGGGCGGTGGGAACAGACACGTCAGGCCTCCTGAGCGGTGAGGTCGAGGAACGCCTCGTCCAAGGTGGCGTCCACGACCCGCAGTCGGCCCGCCGTGATGCGGTGCCTGGCGAGCAGCGAGAGAACGGCGGTGACGGTCTCGTCGGTGCCGTTGACGACGAGCCGGCGATCCGCCCCCTCCTGTCCGGAAGCGACTACGGAGGTGACCACGGAGGCGACGCCGGGCAGCTCCGCGAGCTCCCGCTCGTCGAGCGGGCTCGAGGGCGTGAACGAGATGACGGTCGAACTCGCGGCCCGGCCGATCACTCCCGCCGGGGTGTCGAGCGCGACGACCCGGCCCTTGTCGATGACCGCGATCCGGTCGCAGAGTCGGTGCGCCTCCTCCATGAAGTGGGTGACGAGCAGGACCGTGACACCCGAGTCCCTGACCTCCTCGATCAGCTGCCAGGTGTCACGCCGGGAACGCGGGTCGAGCCCGGTGGTGAGTTCGTCGAGAACGACGACCCTGGGGTCGCCGACGAGGGCGAGCGCGATGAACAGGCGCTGCTTCTGGCCGCCGCTCAGCCGGCCGAAGCGCGTGCCGAGGCTGTCGGTCAGACCGAGGCGCAGCGCGAGCCGCCGCCAGTCGGTGGGCTGGCGGTAGAAGGCGCTGTAGAGCTCCAGCGCATCCTGCACGGTGAGCTTGGCCTGCAGCTCGCTCTCCTGCAGCTGGGCCCCGAGGAGCCGGGTGACCCGGTCGTGGTCGGCGACCGGGTCGAGGCCCGCGACCCGTACGGTGCCGGAGTCGGGGACCCGCAGGCCCTCGACGCATTCGACGGTGGTGGTCTTGCCCGCACCGTTGGGGCCGAGGATCCCGAAGATCTCGCCCTCCTCGACGGCGAAGTCGACACCGTCGACGACGGCCCTGCCCCCGTAGGCCTTGCGCAGGCCTCTGACTTCGATGACTGCCATACGCAGATGCTCGCGTCCCACAGAGAACCGGGGCATCGCCCATCGAGCTCGAAGCGCCATCAGCCGATCGGCTGATGGCGGAGTACGACGATATCGCTGTACGCGGATCGCACGCGATGAGCACGCATCTTGTACGCCATATGAGCGGCGCATGTGCGCGGAAAGTACAAACGACGAGGGTAGGCTCCTCCTAGGAGGTGCTCTCATGCCCGGGTTGTTCGATGCGGTCGACGCACTGCTCGCGTCTCGCGCCGCCCTGCCGCCGCCGGAAGAGCGGAAGCGGCTGCGGCAGGCCCATGCCCTGACGGTCGACGAGGTCGCCGCCGCGCTCCAGGTACGCCGGGCCACGGTGACCAGCTGGGAGTCAGGCAGGACGGAACCACGCCCGCCGGAGCGCGACGCGTACGCACGCCTCCTGGACGGCCTGGCCAAGCTGTACCCGGCGCCGGCCGAGGACGAAAAGGAGGAGGTGGAGGAAGAAGAACAGCCCGACCCCCCCACCGACTCCACCCCGGCCACCCGACCCACGGCCACTCCGACGCCAACGAGCACTCCGCCAGCGAGCGCTCCGCCAGCGAGCACTCCGCCAAGGAGCACGCGGACAACGGGCACGCGGACAACGGGAGCTCGGACAACAGGTGGCACCACCCCCACCGCCGCCACGGACGACCGCTTCGCGAACGGCCCACTCGCGGTCATCGACGTCGACAGCGACGGCGACGGCGACGCCCCAGGCCAGGTACTGGCGTACTGCCAGGGCGGCCTGATCCTGGAGGTGCCCGCCAAGTCGCTCCCGTCCCTGGTCGAGTGGACGCTGAGCGAAGGCAGGCTCGGGCAGCCCAGGCTCTCGGGCCCGGGCAAGGACGCCGACCCGCTCCTCGTCCTCACTGAGGCGGCGCTGAACCGCTTCGGCCTGCCGACGTCCCTCACCCCCGAGGAGCGGACCGCCGGGCGGATCCCGGAGGCCCACAAGGTCGTCAAGCAGCTGAAGCGCGCGCAGTGGCAGCTGACGAAGCGCGGCTTCGGGCCGTGGGCGCGGATCTACCGTCCGGCCACGGGCTCCGAGCGGGCCTGCGTCCAGCTGTGCATCCCGTCCTGGGGCGCGCTCGATCCGCGCCACTGGGACGGCGCCGGCTCCCTGCCGCCGGCGGACCTCGCCCGCGTACTGGGCGTCTTCGCGGCCCGGGTGATGACGCCGCGCGGCTCCACGGCGGTGACCGGCCTGGAGCTGATGACCGCCCTGCACCCGCCGACCCGGGCGTCCGAGCCCGACGCGGACGGCAAGCGGCACTCCGAGCACAACCCCGGCAGCCTGGGCAAGGAGCCGGTCGACCCGGCGCCGTGCGAAGCGATCGACGGCCACCCGCTCCTCAAGGACCTGCCCCGCTTCCACGTCCGCGGGCCGGCCGAGAAGATCTTCGAGGAGGCGTACGACTGGGCCAGGCCGCTCACCGACGACGAGTGCATGCGCAGCCACCTGGTGGGCCTCGACGTGAACATGGCGTTCGCCGCCGGCGCGAACGGCCTGATCGTCGGCCTCGGCGCGCCGACCCGCGAGAAGAACCCGGTCTTCGACCCGAAGCTTCCGGGCGCGTGGCTGGTGGACCTCTCCCACGTGGACCTGTCGCGGGTGAAGGTCGGCAAGGAGTGGGCGGACCTCCGCGGCGACCTCCTGCCGTCGCCGTTCACGCCGAAGGGCGACCGCCCGACGGGCCCGGCCTGGTACGCGACGCCCACCGTCGCGTACGCGGTCGAGCTCGGCTACGAGGTGGCGCCCACCGAGGCGTACGTCCGCCACGACAACGGCCGCTACCTGGACAGCTGGTACGCCAGGCTCCGTGACGCGTACCTCGCCACGATGGCGGACCTCGGCGTCCGGGCCGACACGAGCCCGGAGGACTTCCTGAAGGCGATGGACGGCTACAAGAAGCGTGATCCGGAGCTGGCGATCGTCGTCTCGGCGATCAAGGCGACGGTGAAGGGCGGCCTGGGCAAGCTGCGCGAGCGCCCGCGCGGGGAGGGCTGGCGGCCGGGCGAGCCGTGGCGAGCCCTGTCCCGCTCCACCTGGCGGCCGGACATCCGCGCGGCGGTCATCTCCCGCACCCGCGTCAATCTCCACCGCAAGGTCGTGAAGCACGCGGCGTTCACGGGGCAGTACCCTGTCGCGATCCTGTCCGACTGCGTCGTGTACGCCGTGGACGGCACGTCGCCGCTCGACTTCCTGCCCTACCGGCAGGGCAAGGCGCTGCCGGGCGGCTTCAAGCTCGGCGTCAACCCGGGCCTGGTCAAGCACGAGGGCACGCAGACCGTCCTGTGGGGCGAGGGAGTCCGGGAGCAGTACGAAGCACCCGAACTGAACTTGGCCCGCTACATCAAGGCCGGCATCGTCTCCGATGCCGACAGCGGGGAGTAGGTAGGCGATGGGCGACTTCGACGACAGCCTCGACGAGGCGGTGCACAAGGCGTTCACCCGCCCGGTGCCGAAGAGCGCGGGCGCACGGATGCGGTTCCTGGTCAGGCAGCTGGGCGGCACCAGGCAGGTCGCCCAGCTGCTCGGAATCTCCCAGCGCACCGTCGAGCGGTACGTGAAGGACCAGATCAAGAAGCCCCGGCCCGACCTCGCCGCGCGCCTGGAGCGCGAGGTGAAGCTCAGGTGGCAGCCGCAGATCCAGGCGAGGGCCCGGCGGAAGGCGGCGTCGACCACCGGCATCGTCATCGACATCCACGCCCGCTTCGGCTACACGGGGGCTCCGGAAGGCACCACGGACCAGGACCGCATCCGCCATCTCACGGTGGCCCTCCCGCCCCCGTACGCGGCCCGCCTCTTCGACGCCCAGCAACAGGGCGCCGCGGACAACGAACTCCAGCAGATCGCGGCGAACTCCCTCCGGGAGGTCTACTTCCAGGACGACGGCCGCCGAGCGGGCTCCCTGCGAGAGGTGGAGATCAACGACCTCCTGAGCCTGGAGTTCGAACTGTAGGAAACGGAAACGCATGAGGCCCGGATCCAAAGGATCCGGGCCTCATGTCATTCAGTAGCGGGGACAGGATTTGAACCTGCGACCTCTGGGTTATGAGCCCAGCGAGCTACCGAGCTGCTCCACCCCGCGTCGGTAGGTACAACACTACGCTACCCACGACCCCTCGATGACCAGGGTGCGGAGGGCCGCCCGCGCTGACCGAGCGGGCTCCGGCGACTAAAATCAGTGGCGACATCGCGTGTCGGTCACCGACCGGGTGAGACATGGAGGTGTCAGGACATGCCCTCGGAGGCATTCCTTGCCAGTCGAACTGAACCACCTGATCATTCACGCCCGGGACAACCGGGAATCCGCGGAATTCTTCGCGAACCTGCTCGGCCTTGAGATCACCGCCGAATGGGGCCCGTTCATCGCCGTCGACCTGAACAACGGCGTCACGCTGGACTTCGCCACCCTTCCCGCGGACGAGATCACGCCCCAGCACTACGCCTTCCTGGTCTCCGAGGAGGAGTTCGACACGGCGTACACGCGCATCAGGCAGCACGGCATCGAGCACTACGCCGATCCCCACCGGAAGCGGCCCGGCGCGACCAACCGCAACGACGGCGGCCACGGCGTCTACTTCGTGGATCCGGCGGGCCACCTTCTGGAACTCATCACCGTGCCGTACGGCGGCTGGACCTCGTAACGTCTCTGCTAGGCGCGCTCGCGCTCCCGGGCTCCTGCCTTGCGCTCCTCGGGACGACGCGCTGCGGATTCCCCTCCGTCGCTCGGGAGGACATCGGAGCCGACGTGAGCCGGTCGTCTCGCTCGAATCAGCCGATTCTCCCAGCAAGAGACCACGACCTACCTGGCGGAGGTCGCGTACCCGGGGCCGACCACAGGCCCACTAAGCGGTTCACCTGGTGTTACCGCCTGCCTGTGTCAGTGGTGGCGGTTAGCTTGCGGGAAGGCCGAGGGTCGGCGACGAGGGAGGTTCTGCGGTGGGTGGCAACACGTGGACGGCGACCGGGCCGTACCAGGAGGATCTGGCGGCGGCGTTCCGGCAGGCTCAGCACCTGGAGCTGGCGAAGGATGATCACGGCTTTCCGGGACGGGGAATCGTCGAACTGTGGGAGGACGAGGGCTGGCGGGAGTACATCCTGACCGGCGGTACCTGCACGGTGCTCGACTTCTACGCGCTGATCGACGCCGATGCAGGTGACGAGTTCGCCATGATGCGCCCCTTGACCGAGGACGAGATACGCAGCTGGGCTCCCGACGGCTGGCCCACACACGACCAATGGGAAGCCGAGATGCGTCGGCTGCTCGACCCGATCGACCGTGGAATGGGACGGTGCACAGTGCTGTACCGGGATGGCGAACCAGCCGAGATCGCCTACTGGGGCTGTACCGCGGACTAGTCCCCCGGCATGCTCCTCACTTGTCGGTCTCGGGTGTCGAGCGCCGACGGCTCTGCCACCCCTTCTGGGCGCCCGTAGGACCCGGAGAGCACAGGTCGGCGCCGAGTCCTCGCGCACGCTTAGGATCGTTCCTGGGGAAGTCGTTGATCACTCAACGGCTTCTCCTCTTTCATGCTCTGCCGGGCCTTTTCGCGGGCATCAGTCGACCTTAGGCGGGCGGTGACGGCGGATGGTTGCCTGGAAGGGCCGGATTCTCCGGGTGACGTACGTCGCCGCTGCCGAGCCGGACACGGGACCGGACCCGCATCGGCTGGTCGCCGCGCCGGGAGAGCAGGATCAGCTCGTCGACCCGGGCCGTCATGGGGTGGAGGAGGGCCTCCGCCTTGCGGGCAAGAGCGTGTGGGTCCGTGGTCCGGCCGAGGGACAGGTGTGGGGTGAAGCCGTGCGAGTGCGATCCGCAGAGAGGGAAGCGGAGCTCCAGGGATTCCCGCAGCCGCGCCCAGGGCTCGTGGTCGGCCGCGGCGGGGTCGAGCCAGACGGTGGCGTCCTCGCGGTGGCCGAACCAGTGGATGCCCGCCAGGCGGGCGGTGAACGGCGGCGTCTCGGCGAGAGCGGCGGCGACCAGCGGCAGGGCCCGGACGAACTCGGCTTCGGGGACGAAACCGAAGAGCACGTTGACGTGCGGCGGCCAGCGGCGGATCTGTCGGTCGTGTTCGCGGCGAATGTGCTGGATCGGCGGCCACAACTCCGCCGGCGGCAGCCAGGCGACGGCGGTGCGGTTCGTCGGCGGGACGGCGAGGACGTCGCCGGGTGCCGGGGCCGGCACGGGACCGACCTGCCCGACGAGGGTCTCGTCGAGCCGGTCGATGCCGGAGGCGCGGTCCCAGACGACCTGGCCGTCCGCCTCGAAGAACACCACCCGGTGCCAGGGGATCTCCCCGCCGGGCACGAAGTCGCCGAGCAGGATCCGCTTCGGCGGGGCCCCGCGCTCGGCGATCCCCATCACGAACCGCTCGGGGTCGAAGCGCGGGTCCCAGAGCACCCGGTGGTAGATCTCGTCGCTCGTGTGCACGTCAGCACCTGCCCTTGACTATCAGGGTGACGCGCGCCCGGACGGCCCTGCAAATCAGCGCCCGGCCCGCCCACCTCGCTGCGTCGCTGACACGATCGTGCCGCAGGACCCCTACGGCGGCACGGATGACCTTGCAGGGAATCCGACCCATGCACGGAAGGCAGATTTCTGATTTACCTGGTGTTCCCTGAGTGAGATGACCTGCAATTTCTGGTTCCCTTTTCCGGGGCGGACTTCAGGTTGCCGGGGCTGAGGTTATTTTCGAGGGTGTGCCTATGTCGTCGAGTCCTCTGATCCCCCACGAGTCCAGTCCGGCGTAGATGGTGGCGGTGTGGCAACGCGGTGATTCCATGATTTCGGCTTCGCCGCGGTAGACGGCGATCAGCGAGTCGGTGCCGCGCCATCAGGTGTCCGCAAGGCCGGCGACCTCTGGCACGCCTTCGACCCCCCCGTCGGCGGGCGGACGGGCGCCCTCCCGGGACTCTGCGCTCACGGACGAGGTCTGCGGGAGGAAGCTGCCCCGGTCCGACAGCTACCCCGTTTCCGGCCGATCCTCAGGTGGGTAGCCGCGAGATGGCAGGAAGACGCCCACGGGTGACCTGGGACTTACTGGATCACGCCACCGGCCGACATCAGAATGACCGCGTGCGCGACGCGTACGACACGCACGCCTCGAAAGCGGAGGGTCCGGTGCGCCGTCCCCGTTCGCTCCATCCGACAGCGCAGTCCGGGACCCGAAAGAGAATCACGTGCACCTTCGAGAAATCTGGCGGTTCCCCGTCAAGTCCATGCGTGGGGAACGGCTGAAGAGCGTCGAACTCACCGACAACGGCCTGACCGGTGACCGGCACGTCCACGTCCGGGACTCCCGCGGCCTGCTGACCGCACGGGTGCGCTCCCGGCTGCTGGGTCTGTCGGCGACCACGGCCGAGGACGGCGGGGTGCTGGTGAACGGGCACCCCTGGGACGGACCGGAGGCCGCGGAACTGATCCGCGGCGCGGCCGGCCCCGACGCGGAGGCGGTGCGCTACGCCGGCCGGGAGAGGTTCGACGTCCTCAACCTGACCGTCATCACCGACGGGGCCGCCCAGGCCCTCGGCCACGACCCGCGCCGGCTCCGGTCCAACCTGGTGATCGGCGGCGTCCCCGGCCTCTCCGAACGCGACTGGCCCGGCCGTACCCTGCGCATCGGCGACGCCGTCATCGGCGTCCTCAAGCTGCGGTCCCGCTGCGTCATGACGACGGTCGACCCGGACACGGGCGAGCGGAACCACGACGTCCTGCGCGACATCCACCGGCTGTACGACGGCACCTTCGCGCTGGACTGCTGGGTGGCCTCCCCCGGCACCGTCACCGAGGGCGACGAGGTCCGGCTGACCGACGAGGAGTGGCCGGAGCCGGTCCGCGGCGGCTGGATCGTCGGGGCGCCGTACGTCGTGCCCTAAGGCTCGGGACATGATGCCCCCTGTGACGAACAGCCCGCAGACACCTCCAGCTCGGATCCCGGGCTATGACGGCGGTCCCTTCCACCACCAGCCCGACCTTCTGGACGAGCACCTGTTCTGGGTGGGCCACCTGCACAACGGCGCGGACGCTGCCCGCCGGGGTCGTTCCGTGGAGCCTTCCGTTGGAGGACCGGGCGCTGCTGGTCGCGGCGTACGGGCGTACCAACCTGACGATGCGGCAGCTCGCACCGCTGTTCGGGGTATCGAAGTCAGTGGAGGCCCGCACCCGCAAGAGGTTCGCCAAGGACACCGTGCTCATCGTCGACGGCACCCTGGTGCCCACCCATGACCACACCATTGCCGCACAGTCCAAGAACTACCGGTACTCCACCAATCACCAGGTCGTCATCGACGCCGACACCCGCCTGGTGGTCGTGGTCGGCCGGTCCCTCGCCGGGAACCCAACGACTGCAAGGCATGGGAGGAATCCGGTGCCAAGGCCGCCGTCGGCAAGACCCTCACGATCGCCGACGGCGGTTATCCCGGCACCGGACTGCTCATCCCGCACCGTCGCGAACGCGGCCAGATCGAGCTCCCGGACTGGAAGGAGGAGCACAAGCGGTCCCACAAGCGGGTCCGTGCCCGCGTCGAGCACGTCTTCGCCCGCATGAACCTCACCCTCGCCGGGCAGCGGAACGCCTCGCAACGTGTGCGACCGCCGCCGAGACCGCACGGAGGTCATATACGGGACAGCCCTTAGGGCATGACCTGTGAGGAGGCGAGGCTCGGCCCTGAATCGACGATGATCAGCCCTTTAACATGTGCCGTATTTTCTCCAACTCTACATACTGCATCAACTCAGCTCGAAGCTTCCCGCCCCAGAAGCAGTAGATGGGCTCTCGTTATGACAGCTGAGTGGTACGTCCTCATCCAGGAGGACACCAGGGTGACGGAGCGCGCCGACGGCGTCGACTTGAAGCTGCACCGCTGAAGCTGGCGGGCACTCACCTCATCAATGGCACCGAGGCACAAGCCAAAGCAGTAGCCGAGGACGCGGCCCTGCACTACATACCGGCAGTCCTGGCCCGGCATGCCCGACCGGGCGACGAGCCGGCCCGGCAGAAAAGCCTGAAGGACAGACTCCGCAGCGCACTGGAGGACCCGCCGCCTCCCGCGAAACCGTGGACCCCCAAGGCATGGACCCGGGAAGCCCAGGCCTGAGAAGTGCGAGGCGAACTGCCGGTGGATGGAGCGGATCGGGGTACACGGCCTCGCATGGCACCGAAGACCGAACACCTCCTGCGGGCCGTACGGCAACTGCGCCGGGTCCGTGCCCTCTACATGTCAGGCGTCCTGTTGTGGGCGGTAGCCGCGGCCTGGACGGGAGGGGCGCATCCCGGGAGCCGGCAGATGTGGGTCTCCCTGCTCCTCCTCGCGGTTTTCGCGGGCCTCCTATGCACGGCCTGCGTATGGCTGCGGCGCCTCCAGACCGCCCCAGGTCGCCGGCCTGCGCACCACGCCGCACCCCGACGGGCCATCACCTCACGTCACGCGAGCGCCTGAACCCGACCCGCACGAAACCTGGGTTTCGGATGCGCGCACGGGTGGTCGCATCCCCCTTGCCCGCCGGCGCCAGAAACGCGGGCCAAGGCGAAAACGTCACTGTTCAAAGCAGTCGATGGCACGTCAGAGACCGTTCAGGACCAGTTCATCACGGAGGATGAGGAAAGCAGGACGACACCACACTCCGTCCCACGCGAGGAGCCGCCATGGCCACCTTTGTCATCACCATTCCCGGCACATTCACCTCAGGCATCACCGACTCCGCCCGATCGACCCTCGAACGGAAGCTGGCCCCCCAGCACACAGACGTCAGTGAGAGCGAAGGCCTGAACCTCCTCACACTGAACGAGGACGACACCTTCGCTGTCCGGCTCGAAGTCGACGCCGCAGACCGGTACGAGGCCAAACTGGACGCCACAAGGCTCGTCTCAGCCGCGCTGGAGGAGGCGGGAATTGCCGAAGCCAACGCTCCGCTCGGCCCGCCGGTCGTCACCGGCATCGACAGCGATCTCTGACCCCGCGCGCCACACCACAGCCGCGGCAAGGCCCCTGAGACCCGCCCCGGCTCGATGACCGGCATCGCGCTTCGCCCTGCACACGAAGCACTGCATCCGACCGTCACGAGCCTGGAGAGAGTGACGGCTCGCCCGCAGGCAGTCTCGCCGGCTTGCAACGGCGATGCGGGGGCATACGAGCAGCACCCTTCGAAAGGAGATTGCTCATGCTCGGCATAGTGGCGGCGGTGCTGTTCTTCATCGCGTTCCTGATCAACGCGGCGGACATCGGCACCAACGATGCGTTCACCTCGACGAACGTGATGCTGCTCGGGCTCACCGCCCTGGCCCTACAGGTGGCAGGCATCGGCGCCGGCCACAGCGCCAGACGGCGCCCCTGGTCCCGCTCCTGAGGGGGCGCCACCTCCCCGACGACCACGAAGCACCACCCTCCCCGTAGCCAGCTTGGCCCGCGCGAGCGGGCCACAGGACTGAAGGCGCAGCCGAAAGTCCCCAGCGGCAGGGGAGCGCAGCGGACCTGCCGCCCCGGTCTGGAGCGAAGCGGAAGACCGGGAGCGGGACAATGTCCCGCAGCTCCGGGAGCGCAGCGGACGGAGCGTCAACCGGACTGTGCAACAGTCCGGTTGAACGGGCCGGCATCGGCCCGGCAGCGCTTCCGCGGAGCGGAAGCGCAACACCCGTGCGCAGCGCGGGTGTTCGTTTGCACAGCGCGCAGCGCTGTGGGACCC
>NZ_JNZP01000045.1 GCF_000725545.1 Streptomyces exfoliatus
GAACCGCGTCACTCCCGCCGGCCCCGCCCCCGACCAGGCCCCGCCCCCGCAGGGCCCCGCGTAGTCTCATAGCCATGGCCGGCCGCTTCACACCCCCCACCACCCCCACCCGCACCACCGTGCGCGGCGGCGAGCTCCCCCAGACCCACGCCCTGGGAGGCGACGGGGAGGGGTACGGTCCGGCCGACCTCGACCTGGGCCTCACCCTCGGCCCCCTCCGCCGCGGCCCCGCCGACCCCACCTTCCGCACCACCCCCGACGGCTCCGTCTGGCGGGCCAGCCGCACCCCCGACGGCCCAGGAACCCTCCGTATCCGCATGCGCGAGGGACGGCCCGCGGCCGAGGCCTGGGGCCCGGGAGCGACCTGGCTCCTGGACCGCCTCCCCGCGCTGCTCGGCGCCGAGGACGACCCGACCGCCTTCGTCCCCCGCCACAGACTGCTCCTGGCGAGCCACCGCCGCCGCCCCGGCCTCCGCCTCACCCGCACCGGTCTGGTCCTGGAGTCGCTGATCCCGTCGGTCCTGGAGCAGAAGGTCACCACGACCGAGGCGTACGGGTCCTGGCGCGTCCTCGTGCGGAAGTACGGCGATCCCGCCCCCGGCCCCGCCCCCGAGGGCATGTACGCGATGCCCGACGCCCGCACGTGGACGCGCATCCCGTCCTGGGAGTGGCACCGCGCGAACGTCGACGGCAAGCGCTCGGCCACGATCGTCCGCGCCGCCCAGGTCGCCGCCCGCCTGGAGGAGGCCGCGCACATGGACCCGCCGGCGGCCCGCAGGCGCCTTGAACTGGTCCCCGGGATCGGCCCCTGGACGAGCGCCGAAACGATCCAGCGCAGCAACGGCGCCCCCGACGAGGTCACCACCGGCGACCTCCACCTCCCCGGGATCGTCGGCTGGGCCCTCGCGGGCGACCGTACGACCGACGACGAGGCGATGCTGGACCTGCTGGCCCCCTACGCGGGCCAACGCCACCGCGCGGCCCGCCTGATCCTCCTCAGCGGCCGCGTCCCGCCCCGCAGGGCACCCCGCATGACGCCGAACGACATCAGGGCGCTGTAGGGGGTCGCGGAGTGCGTCACCGCACGGTGATGAACTCCGAGGCCGACCGCGCGGCCCGCTCCTTCGGCGCCGCCGCCGGATGCCCGATCGCCACCGCGCCCATCGGGTCCCAGCCCTCCGGCAGCCCGAGGACCTCCCGTACGACGTCCCGGCAGAACATCGTCGAGGACACCCACGCCGAGCCGAGACGCTCACCCGCGAGCGCCACCAGGAAGTTCTGTACGCCCGCGCCCGCCGCCACCACGAACATCTCGCGCTCGGCCGCGTCCCTGCGCGGGTCGCCGTAGTGGTGGGAGCCGTCCATGACGAGGCAGGGCACCGCCAGGTAGGGCGCGTTGCGCAGGACGTCCCCGCGCCGCACACGCTTGGCCACCGACTCCTCGGACTTCCCGTCCCGCCGCAGGTCCGCGATCCACGCGTCCCGCATCGCGTCGAGCAGCCGCACCCGCGACGCCGCCGACTCCAGGAGCACGAACCGCCACGGCGTGGTGTGGTGCGGGGCCGGCGCCGTCACGGCCGCGGCCACCGCACGCCGTACCGCGCCCGGGTCGACGGGGTCGTCGGTGAACTCCCGTACGGTCCGCCGCAGCGTCACCGCCTCGCGCACCGCCTCGGACGTGCCGAGCCGGAACATGTCGTCGGCCGCGCCGCGCACCAGCGCCCGCGCCCCCGGCTCCCCGTCCGCGGCCACCACGTGCGGCAGGCCCCGGACGACGGCGACCGGAAGACCGGCCGCCTTGCCCTTCACCAGGTCACCGGCGGCCGCCAGTTCGTCGGCGGTGGCGACCACGGTCGCGCTCAGCGGGTTGCCGTACGCGTCGGTCCCGCCCCGCAGGTCGTCGAGGACCCGCACGCCGGCCGCCCCGATGGCCACGTCGGTGAGCCCGCTGCGCCAGGGCCGCCCGAAGGTGTCCGTGACGACGACGCCCACGTCGACGCCGAGCGCTTCCCGTAGCCCCGAACGGATGTGCCGGGCCGAGGCGTCGGGGTCCTCGGGCAGCAACAGCACCGTCCCGGCAGGGGTGTTGGACGCGTCGACCCCGGCGGCGGCCATGACGAGCCCCTGCCGGTTCTCGACGATCCGCAGGGCGCCGCGCCGCGCCACCACCCGTACCGTCTCGGCGTCGATGGCCTCCTCGCGGTCGTCGGCGGCGATCACCCGCCCCTCGGCCTTGCTCACGATCTTGGAGGTGACGAGGACGACGTCCCCGTCGGCGAGCTCCGGCGAGACGGAGGCGATCAGCTTGGCCAGATCGTCCCCGGCCGCGACCTCGGGCAGCCCGGGCAGCGCCCAGACCCGGTACGAAGGCGCCGCGGCCGTCACCCCGGGGCCTCCCGCGCGAGGTTCGGGAGTCATCCCCGGACCTCCTCGGCGAGGGCCAGCGCCTCCCTGGCCATCGCGGCCGTCGCCTCGACGTCGGTCATCATCAGCGGGACCGCCCGGCAGCGGATGCCCGCCGCCTCGACCTCCGCGACCGCGCCCGCGTCCACGGTGTCGACGAGCCAGCCGTCGATGAGCTCGGAACCGTAGTTCCGGGCGACCGCCGCGGCCGTGGACTCCACGCCCACCGCCGCGAGCACCTTGTCGGCCATGCCGCGCACCGGCGCGTCACCGACGATGGGGGAGAGGCCGACGACGGGCGCGCCGGCCGCGACGATCGCCTCACGGATGCCGGGCACGGCGAGGATCGTGCCGACGCTCACCACGGGGTTGGACGGCGGGAAGAGGATCACGTCCGCCTCGGCGACGGCCTCGAGGACGCCCGGCGCGGGCTTCGCGGCCTCCGCGCCGACCGGCACGATCGCCTTGGCGTCCACCGAGGCCCGCAGCTTCACCCAGTACTCCTGGAAGTGCACCGCGCGCTGCTCGCCGTCGACCTCGATCGCCACATGCGTCTCGACGCGGTCGTCGGACATGGGGAGGAGGCGGACGCCTGGCTGCCAGCGGGCGCACAGCGCCTCGGTGACGGCGCTCAGCGGGTAGCCCGCGCCGAGCATCTGCGTACGGACGATGTGGGTGGCGAAGTCCCGGTCGCCGAGGCCGAACCACTCGGGTCCGACCCCGTACGCCGCGAGCTCCTCCTTGACGGCGAAGGACTCGTCCGCGCGGCCCCAGCCCTGCTCCTCGTTGATGCCACCGCCGAGGGTGTACATCACCGTGTCCAGGTCGGGGCAGACCTTCAGCCCGAAGAGATGGATGTCGTCACCGGTGTTGCCGATGACCGTGATCTCCGCGTCCGGCGCGGCCTCCTTGAGGCCGCGAAGGAAACGGGCACCACCGATGCCGCCGGCCAGAACCACAATGCGCATGCACAGCAGTCTCTCAGGAGCTGATCAACCCCGGTGCCGCCGGGGCGGAAGACGTCCCGGCCGCCACCGGAGCAACCGGAGTCGCCGGGGCGCACTGCGCCTGCAGCGACTCGTGCATCGGCATCTCGGTCAGACCCGGGAAGTAGACGTGCAGGCTGACCGCCGGTTCGAGGGAGTCGTTGACGACCTCGTGGACGTATCCCGGCGCGAAGACGCGCTGCGCGCCTCCGCCGAGCGTCCGTACGCCCCGGTCCGTACGCTCCGTCAGTTCTCCGTCGAGGACGGTCAGTACGCCGGAGGAGACGCCGTGGTCGTGGAGCCCGCTGCCCTGGCCGGGCACCCAGGAGAGCAGCCAGACCTCGTAGCCGGGGCCGGTGCGCAGGCGGTGGTACCAGCGGGTGGTGGCGTCGTACTCGACGTACGGGGCCCACTGGGCGCGGTCGTCGGCGATCGAGCGCGCGAGGCCGGCGAACTCGGCCACGGTGACCGGGTGGGCGCGCTCGGGCTGGAGGAGGTGGGGGACCTCGAGGATGTCGCCGGCGATCTGAAGGTCGCTGTCCATGTTCATGGGTGGGGTGGTTCCTCAGCAGAAACAGAAGCGGTGGGGGTCACGAAGAACAGGTGACGCGTGTGACGCAGGGTGACGCTGGGGGAAGGAGTCGATGCGCTACGGCATCAACAGCTGGAGCTCTGCGGCATCAACAGCTGGGACAACAACAGCAACAGCGCGCCTGGACAGCGCGGCGGAACCCACGGCTGTGGGTCGCGGAGGGCGCTGCGGTCGCTGGCATGCCACCAAAGGTGGCCGTAACGGGACCCGACTGTCAACTCAATGACCGATTTGGGGGTAATGTTTCACCTCTTCCGGTTACGGCGCCCGGAGAAAGGTTTGCTCAGGCGTGGACCAGGACAGATGGCGCTTCAACCGCGCCCGCAAACGTGATCCGGATCGCTTCCCTGGCTCGATCGCAACAAGATCGAAGTCTCGGACGTCCTCCCTTATGGGTCGCGCGATGCACCCAGGCCGGTGGCATGTGTCACCTTTTTTGGTGATTTGAACACTTTCCGCATACGCTTGGTTCCGCAGAGTGAATACCGGGCCCAATAGCAGATCTCGGCTTGACTCGCGCAGAGCACGAACTTGTAATTTCACTCGTGTCGTTCGGCCGGGTTCGCAACGGCTACATCACGGGGACGCACAGAACAGACGAGGGGCGCACATGACCGAGTTGTTCCAGGAACTGCTGGTCGAGGACGCGGACGAAGAACTCGGCTGGCAGGAGCGCGCGCTGTGCGCCCAGACCGATCCCGAGTCCTTCTTCCCCGAGAAGGGCGGCTCGACCCGCGAGGCCAAGAAGGTCTGCCTCGCCTGCGAGGTCCGCTCCGAATGCCTCGAATACGCCTTGCAGAACGACGAACGGTTCGGGATCTGGGGCGGTCTCTCCGAGCGCGAGCGACGCCGCCTGAAGAAGGCCGCCGTCTGAACCGCGGGAAGCCCGCCGGGCCACGCGCGCCGCTACGCGCGCCCCGGAATCGGCAGGACGACGGATGTCGTCCCGGGAACGGTCCGCCCCCTGTGCTCACACCACAGGAGGCGGACCGTTCTGCGTGCCGTGCGCACAGGGTGGGGGACGTCGCCCACGAGGCCGTTCCTCACGGCGCCGTCGTCCCCGGGCCGCGAGCCCGTTCCGCCCGCTCTGTCCACAGGGGCCGACCGCTCCGCGTGCAGCCGTTAGTGTGGGCCTCCGTCCGAGACGCACCCCACGCCCCCCGCGGGCGACCCCGGCCGGAGGGCCCGTAGCTCGATGTCCTCAACTCCTGAGTTTCCGCGACACGTCGTCACCGCCGTGCTCGTCACCCACGACGGCGCCCGCTGGCTGCCGGACGCCCTCGCCGGGCTGCTCGCCCAGGAACGCCCCGTGCAGAACGTGGTCGGGGCCGACACCGGCAGCGCCGACGACTCGGCGCAGCTCCTCGCCGACGCCGTCGGCGCCGACCGCGTCCTGCACCTCGCCCGCCGCACCGGCTTCGGCGCCGCGGTCGAGGAGGCCGCCCGCACCGCGCCCGTACTCGGACCCGACGAGCTGCCCTACCTGAAGCGCCCCAGCGGCTGGGACCCCGTCAGCCGGACCTGGAACGACGACGCCTACGACCTCCCCGACCTGCCCCACGGCGAACCGGTCCAGTGGCTCTGGCTCCTCCACGACGACTGCGCCCCCGAACCCGGCGCCCTCGCCGAACTCCTGCGCGTCGCCGACTCCGACGCGTACGCCGCCGTCGTCGGCCCCAAGCTGCGCGGCTGGTACGACAGGAAGCAGCTCCTGGAGACCGGCGTCTCCATCGCCCGCAGCGGCCGCCGCTGGACCGGGCTCGACCGTCGCGAGCAGGACCAGGGCCAGCACGACCAGGTCCGCTCCGTCCTCTCCGTCTCCACCGCCGGCATGCTCGTCCGGCGCGACGTCTTCGAGGAACTCGGCGGCTTCGACCGCCGTCTGCCCCTCATGCGCGACGACGTCGACCTGTGCTGGCGCGCCCACTCCGCGGGACACCACGTCCTCATCGCCCCCGACGCCGTCCTCCGGCACGCCGAGGCCTCCGCCCGCGAGCGCCGCACCGTCGACTGCGCGGGCCGCACCGCCGCCAACCCGCACCGCGTCGACAAGGCCGGCGCCGTCTACACCCTCCTCGCCAACACCCGCGGCGCAGCCCTCCCGTACGTCTTCCTGCGGCTCGTCCTCAGCACGGTGCTCCGCACCCTCGCCTACCTCGTCGGCAAGGTCCCCGGGCAGGCCGTCGACGAGGTCATGGGCCTCCTCGCCACCCTGCTGCGCCCCGAGAAGATCCTCGCGGCCCGCAAACGGCGCAAGAACCCCGCCGTCGCCGCGAGCGAACTCCGCGCCCTCTTCCCGCCGCCCGGCGCCACCGTCCGCGCCGCCGTCGAACAGGCCACCGCCAACTTCGGCGGCTCCGAGGCCGACTCCGGCGGCTCCCGTCACGGCGTCGTCGAGTCGGGCCCCGGCGGCGACGACGCCGACTACCTGGAGATCGAGCAGTTCGCCCGGCTCAAGAAGATCGCCCGCAAACCGGGCCCCGTCCTCTTCGGTCTGCTCCTCCTCGTCTCCCTCGTCGCCTGCCGCAACCTCTTCACCGGCGGCTCCCTCGCCGGCGGCACCCTGCTGCCCGCCCCCGACACCGTCTCCGGACTCTGGTCGCGGTACGCCGACACCTGGCACGCCCTCGGCACCGGCGGCACCCAGACCGCCCCGCCCTACCTCGCCGTCCTGGCCGCGCTCTCCGCGCTCTTCCTCGGCTCCACCTCCACGGCGCTGACCCTGCTGCTCGTCTGCTCGGTCCCGCTCGCCGGCTTCACCGCCTACTTCGCCGCCCGCGGCATCGTCGAGTCCCGGCTGCTCCGCGCCTGGGGCGCCATCGCGTACGCCTTCCTGCCCGCCGTCACCGGAGCCCTCGCCACCGGCCGGCTCGGCACCGCCGTCCTCGCGGTCCTGCTCCCGCTCATGGCCCGCGCCGCCGTCTCCGCCCACGGCTTCACCCGGCCCGACCGGGGCAGCTGGCGCGCCACCTGGGCGTACACCTTCCTGCTCACCTTCGCGACCGCGTTCACCCCGGTCGTCTGGCCGCTCGCCGTCGTCCTCGGCCTCGGTGTGCTGGTCGTACGCCGCTCCGACATCACCGCGTACGGACTGCGCTTCCTGGCCGCCGTCGGCACCCCGATCCTCGTCCTCGCGCCCTGGTCGCTCACCCTCCTGACCGACCCCGCCGCCTTCCTGCGCGAGGCCGGCCTCGACATCCGTACGGGCACCGCCACCGCGCTCGACCTGCTCGGCACCAGCCCGGGCGGCCCCGGCACCACCGGCGGCCTGCTCCTGGCAGGCCTCGTCCTCGCCGCCCTCACCGGCCTCCTGCGCGAGGAGCGGCAGCTCGCCGCCCGTACCGCCTGGGCCGCCGCCCTCGCCGGCCTCGTCCTCGCCGTCCTGTCCAACGGCGCGGGCGGCACCGGCTGGGCCGGACCCGCCACCCTCGTCTACGGCGCCGCCCTCATCGCCGCCGGCATGATCGGCGCCGAAGGCGGCCGCACCCGCGTCGCCGCCCACGGCTTCGGCTGGCGCCAGCCCGTCGCCGCCCTGATCGCCCTCGCCTGCGCCCTCGGCCCCGCCGTCGCCGCCGCCGGCTGGATGATCGGCGGCGCCGACGGACCGCTGACCCGGCGCGACCCGGTCCAGGTCCCGGCCTTCGTGGCCGAGGAGAGCGGCACCCGCGACCAGCCCCGCACCCTCGTCCTCGCCGGCGGCTCGCCCGGCGAGGTCGCCTACACCCTGGTCCGCGGCTCCGGCGCCCGCCTCGGCGACGCCGAACTCACCGCGGCCGCCGAGGGCGACCCCCGCCTCGACGACGTCGTCGCCCACCTGGTCGCCGGTTCGGGCGCCGACCAGACCGAGCAGCTCAGCGGCTACGCGATCCGCTACGTCCTCGTAAGGGACGGGGCGCCGCGCCAGATGAACCGCGTCCTCGACTCCACGCCCGGCCTCAGCCGCCTCAGCCAGCTCGACGGCAGTGCGCTCTGGCGCGTCGACCGTGAGATCGCCCGCGTCATGATCGTCCCGCCCGCGGCGAAGGCCGGAAACGGTGCCGCGGCCCAGGACGGTGCCGAGGACGGCGCCGGGACGGCGACCGCCAAGCCGGTCGCCGTCGCCGCCGGCCCCGTCGAGGCGCACACCGCGATCCCGGCCGGCCCCACGGGCCGCGTCCTGCGCCTCGCCGACCGCGCCGACGAGGGCTGGACCGCCACCCTCGACGGCCGGGAACTGACACGCACCACCGTCGACGGCTGGGCCCAGGGCTTCGAACTGCCGACCCAGGGCGGCCGCCTCGACCTCACGTACGACCAGCCGCTCACCCACACCGTGTGGATCTGGACCCAGGTCGGCCTCGCCGTCGTCCTACTGGTTCTCGCCCTGCCCGGACGGCGTCGCGAGATCGACGACGACCTCCCCGAGGAGGAGCTCGCGATCCCCGCCCAGGCGACCGACGGCGACGGCCGCCGGGCCCGCCGCCTGCGCGCCGCCGCCGAGGCGGACGCCGTCGGGACGGGATCCGCGGACGAGCCCGAACCGGCCCCGATCCCGGAGCAGCAGACGTACGAGCCCCAGGAGTGGGACGGCGGCTACGACCCGGCCTACGCCCAGGCCCAGGACCAGAACCAGGAGCAGCCCCAGGCGTACGCCGAGCAGGGCTACTACCAGGAGTACGCGGCCGACCCGTACCAGCAGCAGCCGTACGCGTACCCCCAGCAGGGCTACGACCAGCAGCAGCCGCAGCAGTACGACCAGCAGCCGCAGTACGACCAGGCGCAGCAGTACGACCAGCGGCAGCCGTACGCCGAACAGGGCTACGACCCGAACCAGCAGTACGCCCAGCAGCAGTACGACGGTCAGCAGCAGTACGACGCCCAGCAGTACGACCCCTACGGCTACGGCCAGCCCCAGGGCCACGAGACCGAGCAGCGTCCCGACGGGAGCAGCAACCAGTGAAGCGCACGACCCTCTCCCTGATCGCGGTCGCCACGGCGCTCGCCGCCGTCACCGGCCTGGCGTCCCTCACCGCCCCCGAGGGCGCCGCCGCCCCCGAGCCCAAGGCCGCCACCCGCCTGCCGGTCGACCGCGTCGGCGTGGTCTGCCCGGTACCCAGCACCTCCGAGGTGGCCGAAACCCTCTACACCTCGTACACCCCTCCGAGCGCCGGTACGGGTGCGGGAAAGAGCACCCCGGACCAGGGCAAGGCCGAGCAGCCCACCGCCCGGCTCCTGCCCGCCGCGAGCACGACGACCGCGGGCGGCACCGCCAAGAACGGCAAGAAGCCCAAGCCCGCCAAGGCCCCGGCCACCGTCACCGCCACCGGCAAGCCCGTCACCGCCGAGGCGAACGGCGCCGCCGCTCCCGCCCTCGCCGGCACGGCGACCGGCACCCTCGCCCCCGGCTGGACCGTCCAGCAGACCACCGTCGTCCCGGCGGGCGCGGCACGCGGCCTCCTCGGCCTCGGCTGCGGCGCCCCCGACACCGACTTCTGGTTCCCCGCTGCCTCGACCGCCAAGGGCCGCCAGGACTACGTCCACCTCACCAACCCGGACGACACGGCCGCCGTCGCCGACATCGAGCTGTACGGCCCCGAGGGCGCCCTCAAGTCCCAGTACACCGAGGGCGTCTCGGTCCCCGCCCGCTCCACGGTCCCCGTCCTCCTCTCCACCCTCACGGGCGAGGCCGCCAAGGAGGACGTCGCCGTCCACGTCACCACCCGCAGCGGACGGGTCGGCGCCGCCATCGGCGCCGCCGACGACAAGCTCGGCGTCGACTGGATCGCGGCCTCGGCCGACCCCGCGAACAGCGCGGTGCTCCCCGGCATCCCGGCCGACGCCACCTCCGTACGGCTCGTGGCCTTCGTCCCCGGCGACGACGACGCCGACCTCAAGGTCCAGCTGGTCACCCCGTCCGGCACGATCGTGCCGGCGGGCGCCGGCTCCCTGCACGTGAAGTCCGGGATGACGGCCTCCCTCGACCTGCCCGACCTCACCCGCGGCGCGGTGGGCTCCCTGCTGCTCACGCCGAGCGACCCGAAGAAGGCCACCCCGTTCGTGGCCGCCCTCCGGGTGGTCCGTGGCAAGGGCGCGGACACCGAGGTCGCCTTCGTGCCGGCGACCGCGGCGATCTCCGCCCGGGCGACGGTGGCCGACAACCGGGCCAAGGGCACGACGCTCTCCCTCACGGCCCCCGGCGCCGCCGCCCAGGTCAAGGTCACGGCCTCGGCCGGTTCCGGCGGGGGTACGCCGGTGTCGAAGACGGTCACCGTCAAGGAGGGCACCACCTCGGTCCTCACCGACCTGGTCCCCGGGGGCCTCAAGGGCTCCTACGCGCTGACCGTCGAACCGGTCTCGGGCGGCGCGGTGTACGCGTCACGGACCCTCGCGCTGCCCCAGGACGGCACCCCGATGTTCACGATCCAGACCTTCGTCGACGACCGGGGAACGGTCGAGGTCCCGACGGCCCGCCAGGACCTCGGGGTACTGGACTGAACGGCGCCCCGCCACGGGGACGGGGGACGGTCAGTACTGCCTGCCACGGGGACGGGGGACGGGTCAGTCCTTGCCCGTAACGGGGGCGGGGGACGGTTCAGTCCTGCCCGTAACGGGGGTCGACCGAGTCGGGGGAGAGCCCGAGAAGCTCCGCGACCTGCTCCACGACGACCTCGTGGACCAGGAGCGCCCGCTCGTCCCGGCTCTTCGACCGGATCTCGACCGGACGCCGGTAGACGACCACCCGCGCCGGCTCGTTCTTGTCGGCGGGCGCCGAGCCGCCCAGCGGCACCGTCTCGCCCGACACCGTCGGCGGCACCTCCATCACCATGAACTCGACGTCCGCGAGCTGCGGCCAGCGCCGCTCCAGGCGCTCCACGGAGTCGAGGACGAGATCGCGGAAGGTATCGGCCCGGCTCGCGGAGAGCGGCACCTGCGGCGGGGCGACGGGGCCCCGCATCCCGCGGCCGTGCCGGTCGCGGCGGCGCACCCGGGGCTCCGCAGGGGGCTCCGCGGAACGGTGCTGAGGGCTCGGCGGCACAGGACTGTCCATCACTGACGCAGCGTAACCCTCATCGGTCTCCCCGCACCGAGGCACGTCCTCGCCACCTTTCCCGCCGCCGTGGCCCCGCCACCACACCCCATGTCGAAACCTGAACATTCCGGCCAACCACCCGCTCGATTCGACGGCCGCTCCCGATCGGCCATCTGGCCGTGGTTGTCCGGATCCGTACCCCCGACTGTCCGGATCGACTCCCACCGCCGCACCCTTGCGCCCCCTCCCGCGCAGGTCACGGCGACCACCCCCGGCGGGCGTGTGGCGGAGGTCACAGCGCGACACGGTGGAGTGACCTGAGGGAGAGTCGTCGCGGCCCGCTCAAGAGTGCGGTACCGTCCAACGTCGTGAGCCCTGTACGTCGCTGTTCGCGCACTGCGTGCGGCCGCCCTGCCGTCGCGACACTGACGTACGTCTATGCCGACTCGACTGCGGTCCTCGGCCCGCTCGCCACCTACGCCGAGCCCCACTGCTACGACCTGTGCGCCGAGCACAGCGAGCGCCTGACCGCCCCACGCGGGTGGGAGGTCGTGCGGCTCACCGACGGTTCCGCCCCGTCCCGCCCCAGCGGCGACGACCTCGAAGCCCTGGCCAACGCGGTTCGGGAGGCGGCCCGCCCCCACGACCGCACCGCCGGCGGCGGCACCAAGGGCGGCGGAGGCCGCGGCGGAGACCCCATGGAGGTCGGCCGCAGAGGGCACCTCAGAGTGCTCCGCTCTCCCGACAACTGAGCCGACGCGGGGCCACAACCGGCCACCGTCCGCGTATGTGTGTCCCCCCTCCGGGTAGTTTTGGCGTTCCGTACACGTGCCGCACACGCGTGCCGAGAACTCAGGAGGGTGGATCCGTGACTGCCGATCTGTCGCAGATCGTGAAGGCGTACGACGTCCGCGGAGTGGTGCCCGACCAGTGGGACGAGGACCTCGCCGAACTCTTCGGCGCCGCCTTCGTCCGGGTGACGGCCGCCGACGCGATCGTCATCGGCCACGACATGCGCCCCTCGTCGCCCGGCCTGGCGGACGCCTTCGCGCGTGGCGCGGCCCGCCTCGGCGCCGACGTCACCCTGATCGGGCTCTGCTCCACCGATCAGCTGTACTTCGCGTCCGGCAGCCTCGGCCTGCCCGGCGCCATGTTCACCGCCTCGCACAACCCCGCCCAGTACAACGGCATCAAGATGTGCCGCGCCGGCGCCGCCCCCGTGGGCCAGGACACCGGCCTGGCGGAGATCCGCGAGCTGGCCGAGCAGTGGTCGGAGACGGGCGCGCCGGAAGCGGCGGAGACCCCGGGCACGATCACCGAGCAGGACACCCTGGCGGACTACGCCGCGTACCTGAAGGCCCTGGTCGACCTCACGGCGATCCGCCCCCTCAAGGTGGTCGTGGACGCGGGCAACGGCATGGGAGGCCACACGGTCCCCACCGTCTTCGACGGGCTGCCGCTGGACGTCGTCCCGATGTACTTCGAGCTGGACGGCACGTTCCCCAACCACGAGGCGAACCCGCTCGACCCGAAGAACATCGTCGACCTCCAGGCCCGGGTCCTCGCGGAGGGCGCCCACCTCGGCCTCGCCTTCGACGGCGACGCGGACCGCTGCTTCGTGGTGGACGAGCGCGGCGAGCCCGTCTCCCCGTCGGCGATCACGGCCCTGGTGGCCGCCAGGGAGCTCGCCAAGCACCCCGGCGGAACGATCATCCACAACCTGATCACCTCCTGGTCGGTGCCGGAGGTCGTCCGCGAGAACGGCGGCGAGCCCGTCCGCACCCGCGTCGGCCACTCCTTCATCAAGGAGGAGATGGCGAAGACCGGCGCCATCTTCGGCGGCGAGCACTCGGCGCACTACTACTTCAAGGACTTCTGGAACGCGGACACGGGCATGCTCGCCGCGCTCCACGTCCTGGCGGCCCTCGGCGGCCAGGAGGGCTCCCTGTCCGACCTGGTCTCGGCGTACGACCGCTACGCGTCCTCGGGCGAGATCAACTCCACGGTCGCGGACCAGGCCGCCAGCGCGGCGAAGGTGCGCGCGGCGTACGAGGGCGGGGACGTCACGCTCGACGAGCTCGACGGCCTGACGGTGACGGCCCAGGACTGGTGGTTCAACCTGCGCGCCTCCAACACCGAGCCGCTGCTCCGCCTCAACGTCGAGGCCCGCGACGAGACCACCATGGCCAAGATCCGCGACGAGGTCCTCGCCCTCGTCCGCGCGACCGACTGACCTGGCCGAGCGCCGGGGAACGGGGCGCCCCCCGTTCCCCGGCGGTAGGCTGACCTGGCCCGAAGGGGCACCACCACCGTCTGTCCGAAGGGACACACCATGCCGCTCGAAGCCGGCCTCCTGGAGATCCTGGCCTGCCCCGCCTGCCACGCTCCGCTGAACGACCGCACGGCGGACGAGACCCCCGAACTGATCTGCACCAGCCCGGACTGCGGCCTCGCCTACCCGGTCCGCGACAACATCCCGGTCCTCCTGACGGACGAGGCCCGCCGCCCGGCCTGACCCCGGAACCCGGGACCACCCGACCGCGGAGAGCAGCCCAACGGCCAAAGGCCCGGGCCCGAGCACACCCGGCCCAGGCCACGGCCACCTGGGCGGCGGGGGCGTCCGGCAGGCGGCCCAGGCCGCCGAAGCCGGTGCGCACACCCCTCAGCCCTCCCCGCCCAGGAGGGTCCGCCGCCGACGGCGAGCGCTGAGCCGCACGCGTGGTGCGGGTGGGAACCGAGAAGCCCGGCCGAAGGCCGGGCACCCATGAGACCCGGCACCAGGCTGCCGCCCGCACAGAACCGCCCCGCACCACCAGGCCCGCACCAACCTGACGCGACCGGAGGCACCGCCCCATGCTCGACGAGACCCTCCTCGACGCCCCGGACGACCTCGCCCTGGCCGATCGCCGGGGCCTCCTCCGCGGCGCGGCGGAGGCCGGCGCACGGGTACGTACGGCAGCCCGGCACGCCGCCGAGGCCGGAGTCGCGGAACTCCAGCCCGAGGGCCGCCCCCGCGCCGTCCTCGTCGCGGGCCCCGGCACCGCCGCCGCGGCCGTCGCCGACCTGATCGGCGCCCTGGCAGGAGCCTCCGCCCCGGTCGTACGCCTCCAGCCGACCGGCGTCGCCCCCGCCGCGGGCGCCCTGCGCTGGGCGCTGCCCGGCTGGGCCGGCTCGGTGGACCTCCTGCTGCTGCCCACCACGGACGGTTCGGAGCCTGGCCTCGCCCTCCTCGCGGAGCAGGCGTACCGCCGCGGCATCAGCGTCGTCGCCGTCGCCCCGAAGGCCTCGCCGCTCGCCGAGACCGTCAACGGCTCCCGCGGCCTGTTCGTCCCGATGGCCGTCGCCCCGAACGAGGCCCCCGACGAGTACGCCGAGAACATCGGGGCGAGCCCGGGCGCCCTGTGGGCCCTGTTCACCCCGCTGCTCGTGCTCCTCGACCGGGTGGGTCTCCTGGAGGCCCCGCCGGAAACCCTGGAGAAGGTCGCCGACCGGCTGGACCGTACGGCCGAGCGCTGCGGCCCGGCCATCGCCACGTACAGCAATCCGGCGAAGACGCTCGCCGCCGAGCTCGCGGACTCGCTGCCGCTGATCTGGACGGAGGGCGCCGCCGCGGGCCCGGCGGGCCGCCGTTTCGCGGCGGTCCTGGCGGAGCTGGCCGGACTGCCTGCCCTGGCCGCCGAGCTCCCGGAGGCCCTGCCCGCCCATGGCGTGCTGCTCGCCGGCGACTACGCGGGCGGCGCCGACCCGGACGACTTCTTCCGGGACCGGGTCGACGAGCCGCAGGCCCTGCGGGCGAGGGTGGTCCTGCTCCGCGACCGCCCGTCGGACGGCCTCACCGCCGCCCACGCGGCCCGCGAGCTGGCCCTCAGCCACGAGACGGCGGTCAGCGAGCTGGAACCGGAGGAGGGTGGTGACCTGGAGACGCTGGCGGAGCTGCTCGCGGTGACGGACTTCGCAGCCGTCTACCTCTCCCTGGCCACCCCGGCCCGCCCGGCCCCCTAGGCAAGGCCCCACCAAGGCCCCCCAAGGCCCACCAAGGCCCCCAAAGGTCCCTGCAAGGGCCGCCCCACCGACCTCCCCACCGACCGCACACCACGGACAGCCGCCGTCCACCACCCCGTCCACCACCTCGTCACCCACCCGTCACCCGCCCCCTGTCACCTGTCTCCCGACACCCCTCACCATCCGTCACCGCCCCGAGGAGCTGGCAGGCACCATGGACCGCCTCGTCAACACCGTTCGCCCCTACGCCTGGGGATCCACGACGGCCATCCCGGAACTGCTCGGCGTCGCCCCGACCGGCGAGCCCCAGGCCGAGATGTGGATGGGCGCCCACCCCGGCGCCCCCTCCCTCACCGCGCGCGGCTCGTTGCACGAGCTGATCGACACCGATCCCGTACGCGAACTGGGTGAGCGTTCCGTCGAGAAGTTCGGACCGCACCTCCCGTTCCTCCTGAAGGTGCTGGCCGCCGGCGCCCCCCTCTCCCTCCAGGCCCACCCCGACCTGGCGCAGGCCCAGGCCGGCTACGCGGCCGAGGAGGCCGCCGGCATCCCGATCGACGCCCCGCACCGCACGTACAAGGACGCCAATCACAAGCCCGAACTGATCTGCGCCCTCACCCCCTTCGACGGACTGTGCGGCTTCCGCGCCCCCACCGACGCCGCCGACGCGATCGCCGCGCTCGGCGTCGACTCGCTCAAGCCGTACGTCGACCTCCTCCACGCGCACCCCGAAGAGGCCGCGCTCCGGGAGGTCCTGACGGCCCTGCTGACCGCCGATCCGGAGGAGACGGCGCACACCGTCGCGGAGGCGGCCGCCGCCGCCGACCGCCTCGGTGGAGACCACGCCCCGTACGCGAACCTCGCCCACCACTTCCCGGGCGACCCCGGCGTCCTCGCCGCGATGCTGCTCAACCGGGTCCGGCTGCAGCCCGGCGAGGCCCTCTACCTGGGCGCGGGCGTGCCCCACGCCTACCTCGACGGCCTCGGCGTCGAGATCATGGCCAACTCCGACAACGTGCTGCGCTGCGGACTCACCCCCAAGCACATCGACGTCCCCGAACTCCTGCGCGTGGTCCGCTTCGAGCCGACCGACCCGAGCGTCCTGCGCCCCGAGGCCTCACCGACCGGCGAGGAGGTCTACGACACCCCGATCGACGAGTTCCGCCTGTCCCGGTTGGTACGGCCCGAGGGCGCCGCCCCGACCGACCTGACCAGCCCGACGCCGCAGATCCTCCTCGCCGTCGCAGGCAACCCGACGGCGGGCGACGCGACCCTCGCCTCCGGTGAATCCGTCTTCGTGCCGGCGGGCGAGCCGGTCGAACTGACCGGTACGGGGACGGTCTTCCGCGCCACCGTCGTGGCCTGATGCAACAATGACCGGCCGAACCACGGCGACAGAGCCGGTGCACCGACGAAGGGACCACTTACACCCATGAGCGCGTCAGGCGGAACCAAGGCGATCGTGGCGGCACTCGCCGCCAACCTGGCGATCGCCGTAGCCAAGTTCGTGGCGTACCTCTTCAGTGGTTCGTCGTCGATGCTCGCGGAGAGCGTGCACTCGCTCGCCGACTCCGGCAACCAGGGCCTGCTCCTCCTCGGCGGCAAGAAGGCCCAGCGCGAGGCGACCCCGCAGCACCCCTTCGGCTACGGCCGCGAGCGGTACATCTACGCCTTCCTCGTCTCCATCGTCCTGTTCTCCGTCGGTGGCATGTTCGCCATCTACGAGGGTTACGAGAAGATCCACGACCCGCACGAGATCGAGGCCTGGTACTGGCCGGTCGGCGTCCTCGTCTTCGCGATCATCGCCGAGACCTTCTCCTTCCGTACGGCCATCAAGGAGTCCAACGCGATCCGCGGCGGACTGACCTGGACCCAGTTCGTCCGCCGCGCCAAGGCGCCCGAGCTGCCCGTCGTCCTCCTGGAGGACCTCGGCGCCCTCGTCGGCCTGATCCTCGCCCTCGGCGGCGTCGGCCTCGCCCTGCTGACCGGCAACGGCGTGTGGGACGGCATCGGCACCCTCTGCATCGGCATCCTGCTCATCGTCATCGCGATCGTGCTGGCCGCCGAGACCAAGTCGCTGCTGCTCGGCGAGTCCGCCGGCGTCGAGGACGTCAAGAAGATCGAGGACGCGGTCGTCGACGGCGCCACCGTCACCCGTCTCATCCACATGCGTACGCTCCACCTCGGCCCCGAGGAGCTCCTCGTCGCCGCGAAGATCGCCGTCCGGCACGACGAGTCGGCCACCGAGGTCGCCAACGCCATCAACGCCGCCGAGGAGCGCATCCGCGCCGCCGTCCCGATCGCCCGGGTCATCTACCTGGAGCCCGACATCTACAGCGAGACGGCCGCGTCGAACGGCCGGAATCCCGCCAAGACCCCGGACGGCACGGGTTACTGACCTTCGCCGTCACCAGACCCCCGGGACCCCGAGGTTCCGGGGGTCTCGTGCGTCCGCAGGGGCCGCCGGGACCGCCGTGCCGCCCGATGCGGACTGTGGCCCGCCGGGCCGTCCGGTGTAGATTCGTGACCAGCCAGACGTCGCTGCTGATGGCGGTCGGGCGGTCCGTACGGATCGTCCGAGGGAGAGAGGGCCTCCGACGACGGCACCGTGGAGAACCCCGGGCATTCGTATGCCCAGGAACCCTCCGTGGCGCCCGGCGCCCCAACCGACCCTCGCACTCGATCACACGAGGAGCAGCCCAGTCATGACGACTGCCACCCACCAGGACTTCAAGGTCGCCGACCTCTCCCTGGCCGTCTTCGGCCGCAAGGAGATCACCCTCGCCGAGCACGAGATGCCCGGCCTGATGTCGATCCGTCGGGAGTACGCCGAGCGCCAGCCGCTCGCCGGCGCCCGCGTCACCGGCTCGCTGCACATGACCGTGCAGACCGCCGTCCTCATCGAGACCCTGGTCGCCCTCGGCGCCGAGGTCCGCTGGGCCTCCTGCAACATCTTCTCCACCCAGGACCACGCCGCCGCGGCCATCGCCGTCGGCCCGAACGGCACTCCGGAGAACCCGCAGGGCGTCCCGGTCTTCGCCTGGAAGGGCGAGACCCTGGAGGAGTACTGGTGGTGCACCGAGCAGGCCCTCACCTGGCCGAACACGCCCACCGGCGGCCCGAACATGATTCTCGACGACGGCGGTGACGCCACCCTCCTCGTCCACAAGGGCGTCGAGTTCGAGAAGGCCGGCTCCGCTCCGGACCCGTCCACCGCGGACAGTGAGGAGTACGGCTACATCCTCCGTCTCCTCAACCGCACCCTCGGCGAGAACCCGCAGAAGTGGACCCAGCTGGCGTCCGAGATCCGCGGCGTGACCGAGGAGACCACCACCGGCGTCCACCGCCTGTACGAGATGCACCAGGCCGGCACCCTCCTCTTCCCGGCGATCAACGTGAACGACGCCGTGACGAAGTCGAAGTTCGACAACAAGTACGGCTGCCGCCACTCCCTCATCGACGGCATCAACCGCGCCACCGACGTCCTCATCGGCGGCAAGACGGCCGTCGTCTGCGGCTACGGCGACGTCGGCAAGGGCTGCGCCGAGTCCCTCCGCGGCCAGGGCGCCCGCGTCATCGTCACGGAGATCGACCCGATCTGCGCGCTCCAGGCGGCGATGGACGGCTACCAGGTCACGACCCTGCAGGACGTCGTCGAGACGGCCGACATCTTCATCACCACGACCGGCAACAAGGACATCATCATGGCCGCCGACATGGCCAAGATGAAGCACCAGGCCATCGTCGGCAACATCGGCCACTTCGACAACGAGATCGACATGGCCGGCCTCGCCAACACCCCGGGCATCGTCAAGGACGAGGTCAAGCCGCAGGTCCACACCTGGACCTACCCCGACGGCAAGGTCCTCATCGTCCTGTCCGAGGGCCGCCTCCTCAACCTGGGCAACGCCACCGGCCACCCCTCCTTCGTCATGTCGAACTCCTTCGCGGACCAGACCCTGGCCCAGATCGAGCTCTTCACGAAGCCGGAGGAGTACCCGACCGACGTCTACGTCCTGCCCAAGCACCTGGACGAGAAGGTCGCCCGCCTCCACCTGGACGCCCTCGGCGTCAAGCTGACGACCCTCCGCCCCGAGCAGGCCGCCTACATCGGCGTCGAGGTCGAGGGGCCGTTCAAGCCGGACCACTACCGCTACTGATGCCCCGGCCGGCGGCGCCCGCGCACTGACGCGACGCCGCTCCGGACACCCGTAGAGGATCAGGCAGACCCCCCGCACCCCCGTGCCGGGGGGTCTGCCCCGTCCCGCCCCCGCTCAGCCCTGCCGGAAGCGCCCCCTCCCGAGGACCGACCCATGCCCCGCGGCCGATATTCGCTCCATGACCCGCACGACCACACCCCCCTCGGTGAAGAGCACTTCCACTGCGCGCCCGGCCCCTCCGGCTGGCGCTACGTCTCGCAGATCACCACCCCCTCCGGCGACCACCGCGGCTCCGTCGACCTGGCCGTCGACGAACTCGGCCGCCCCATCCGTCTCGAACTCCACGCCGCCGGCTGGCAGGTCCGCGGCGCGGCCCTCGACGGCGTCACCTGGGTCCGCACGGACCCCACCGGAGCCGATGCCACCGAAGGCAGTGTGCGCGCCCACGCCTTCACCGGCACGTCCCCGGCGTTCCTCGTCGCGCTCACGCGACTCCTGCGTCTCACCCCCGCTTCCCCCGAGACCCGTGTACGGCTCGTCGCCTTCACGGATCCGGTGCTCGCCCCCCTCACGCTCGACCAGTCCTGGGCCCTGCTGAAAAGTGAAGCGCACGCCACTGACAACGGCCCCCTGATGGTGGACGAGTACCAGGTCAGCGCCCTGGAAACAGGCGAACGGCACACTGTCCACATCGCCGGCGACGTGGTCCTCGCGGCCCCCGGAATCGAACTCGAAGCCCTGGAGACCCCGCCGTCGGTCTTCCCCTGAGAGTCAGGCGGGCGGGGCGAACCCGGTAGCGGGCGGAGGAGCCACAGCAGCGGCCGGAGAAGAACTCCCCGCCCCACCACCAGGCACCCCCGAAACCCCAGCCGCGCCAGGCATCCCGACCATCCCAGGCACGCCAGTCGTACCGACGGTCCCAGCCGTCCCGACCGCCTCGGAGGGCGAGGCGAACGCCCTCCGCGCCTCACGCGACTGCCGCTCGGCCATCACGCCCGCCAGATAGGCGTCGGCAGGCACGCCGGTCGGCGGAGGCGCACCGGTCCGCGCCACCAGCTCGTCGGCCAGCCGCTCCGCGAGCCGCCGCCCCACCGCGGGATCGAGCTCACGCGCACGCGTCAGGTACTGCCGCACCTCCAGCCACAGAGCGTCGGGCACCGCCGAGAGATCGAGCCCGGAGAACCGCCCCACCAGCCACGGCGGCGGAGGAGGCACGGCCGACGTCCGCGCCGCGGGTATCCGCTCCCGTACGACCAAGGTCCCCGCGAAGACGTCCCCGAGCCGCCGCCCCCGCTCCGACACCAGCGACGCGATACAGGCGACGACCCCGAAGGTCATCAGGATCTCGACGACCCCCATCGCCCCGCGAACCAGCGCGTGCCGGAACCGAATCGGCCCCCCGTCGTCCCGCACCACGCGAAGGCCGCAGGCCATCTTCCCCAGCGACCGCCCGTGCGACAGCGTCTCCACCGCGATCGGCGCCCCCACCAGGATCAACAGGAAGGAGGCGATGGACACGGCCATCACGGCCGCCTCGTCAAGGGACGCGGTGGCCACCGCGAGCCCGAGCGCGACCAGCAGATACGCGGCCCACACCACCACGAGATCGATGAGCACTGCCAGCGCCCGGCTCGGCAGCCGCGCGGGCTGCAACTCCAGTACGACGGCGTCTCCCGTCACCAACCCGCTCACGGCACCCACCCTTCTCCGCCCTTCCCGACCCCTCCGAACGCCAGTCTGCCAAGCTGACCCGCAGCGCGCCGCAGCAGTACGGACCCGTCCCAGCCGATGCCTGGAGCAGCAGCCGATCATGGACCTCGACGTCTACGTCACCGCCCACCGCGCCGAGTGGGAACGCCTCGACCAGCTCCTGCGCCGGGGCGGCAAGCTCACCGGCGCCGAGGCCGACGAACTCGTCGCCCTGTACCAGCGCACGGCGACCCACCTCTCGATCGTCCGGTCCAGCGCTCCGGACCCGATGCTGACGGCCCGGCTCACCCAGCTCGTGGCCCGCGCCCGCGCCACCGTCACCGGCACCCGCCGCTCCTCCTGGCGCGACGCGGCCCGCTTCCTCACCACGGGATTCCCGGCAGCCGTCTACCGCTCACGGCACTGGTGGATCCCCACGGCCGTCCTCTCCACCCTCCTCGCGGTACTCATCGGCTGGTGGATCGGTACGCACCCGGAGGTGCAGGCCGCCATCGGCGCCCCCGTCGAACTCCGCGAGATGACCCGCCCGGGCGGCCAGTACGAGACGTACTACTCCAGCCACCCTGCGGCCTCCTTCGCCGCCCAGGTCTGGACGAACAACGCCCGGGCCGCCGCCATGTGCCTGGTCCTGGGCGCCTTCCTGGGCATCCCGGTGCTCTGGATCCTCTTCCTGAACATGCTGAACGTCGGCGTAGCCATCGGCCTGATGTCCTCGGCCGGCCGCCTCGACGTCTTCCTGGGCCTGATCCTTCCCCACGGCCTGCTCGAACTGACCGCCGTCTTCGTGGCCGCCGGCACCGGCCTCCGCCTCGGCTGGACGGTCATCGACCCAGGTCCCACGACCCGTCGCGCGGCCCTCGCGGAACGGGGCCGGGCCGCCGTCGGCATGGCGATCGGTCTTGCCCTGGTGCTCTTCGTCTCGGGCCTGATCGAAGGCTTCGTCACCCCGTCCGGTCTGCCCACCTGGGCCCGCATCACCATCGGCATCGTCGCTGAGCTGGCCTTCCTGGCGTACGTCTACGTCCTCGGCGGCCGAGCCTCCCGCGCCGGCGCCCAGGGGGACCTCGAAGAGCAGGACCGCAGCGCCGAGCTGCCCACCGCCGCCTGATGTGCGCACGACCCCGCCAACCTGTTAGTGTCTTCCGGTGCCCACAAAAGCTGTTGACACGGCGGACGTGGGGAGGTAGATTTAAACGGTTGCCTAGGAACTGGACAGTTCGGCAGCGACCAACTAGAGTCTCACTCGCTCCGGTCCGGAATTCGATTCCACGGAGTCGCCCCGATTCCATCCGAATCACGAAAGCCGCCGATTAGGTCGGCCGAAATGATTCTGATAAAGTCGGAACCGCTGAAAGGCCCCCAAGCGAAAGCTAAAAGGACCGGAAAGCACCGAGGAAATCGGATCGGAAAGATCTGATAGAGTCGGAAACGCAGGAAAACGAAGTACCGAAGGGAAGCCCGGAGGAAAGCCCGAGAGGGTGAGTACGAAGGAAGCGTCCGTTCCTTGAGAACTCAACAGCGTGCCAAAAATCAACGCCAGATTAGTTGATACCCCGTCCATCTTCGGATGGCGAGGTTCCTTT
>NZ_JNZP01000046.1 GCF_000725545.1 Streptomyces exfoliatus
TCGACGACGGCGACGGAGACGCGCTGGTTCTCCTTCTCGGCGGCGTCCAGGGTGGCCTGCGCGGCCTTCGTGGCGGCCTCGATCGTCAGGTGCGTCGACTGCTGCAGGTTGCCGTTGGCGGCGTCGGCCATGACGGCGGCGGGGGCGGCGGCCGGGGCGGAGGCGTTCGCGGAGACCGCGCCGAAGGTGCCGGCGGCGAGGACAGCGGCGGCGGTGGCGCCGAAGAGGATCTTCTTCATGAGGAACTCCGTGAGGGTGAGGTGGGGCGGGTGAGGCGGCAGGCCGTGGGACCGTCAGCCGGAGGCTTGAGCACCATGGGCCGTGAGCCGGAGGCTTGAGCGCCGTGGGGCCGTGACTCGGGCCATGAGGCCCGGGGGGCCGAGCGGTGGGGCGGCTCGTCCGCCTCGTTCGCTCTGAGATCCATCCTGTGGCCGGAACCCGGGCCGTCCGGTCCACGGTCCGGCTGTCCTCCGCGCGCACACTGGAGGACGACCGGGTCAGCCGATCGGCTGATGCCGTCGTGGTCCCTCCGGGCCAGGATGGACTGATAGCCCCAGGTCAGAAGGCCTACAGGCACAGGCCGGAACGGCATGGGCGGAGACCACGGGCCGCCGGACGGCCCGGCGGCCCGGGAGGGGCGGAAGGGCAGGAGGGCGGAGACGTGACACGGCCGAAGGCACAGCGCGGCGGCACCGCGGCCCGCCCGGCGGAGACCGAACAGGATTCCGCCGCCCCCCGGCCGGCGGAGAGCGAACGGGACCCGGACGCCGCCTGGCTGGCGCGGGTCATGCACATCGCCTTCTTCCTCCTCCTCGGCGCGTCGCTCGTCCGCTTCCTGCTGCGCCACCCCTGGGAGGACCGCAGCCCCTGGATCGTCGCCCTCTCCGGCGCCCTCGCCTCCCTCTACCTCCTCGGCCCCGTCGTCGGCACCCGCGCCGCGCCCCGCCGGATCGCCTGGCTGAGCACGGTCGTCGCCGTCTGGATCCTCCTGGTCGTCCTCGCGCCCAGCTTCGCCTGGTGCGCGGTGCCGCTCTTCTACACGGGCCTGCGCACCCTCCCGGCGCGCGCCGCGCTCGGTCTGGTCACGTTGCTCACCGCGTTCGTGGTGTTCGCGCAGGTGCAGCTGGCGCACGGCGGCTGGGACCCGAACCTGATCGTGGCGCCGCCGGCCGTCGCCGCCATCGCCACCGGGGTGTTCGTGTACTCCGACCGGCAGGCCGCCCGCCAGCGGGCCCTGATCGACGACCTGATCCGCACCCGGCGCGAGCTCGCCGCGATCGAGCGCCGCGAGGGCACCCTCGCCGAGCGCCAGCGGCTCTCCATGGAGATCCACGACAGCCTGGCGCAGGGCCTGTCGAGCCAGCAGATGCTGCTCCAGGCGGCCGACCGCACCTGGGACAGCGACCCGTCGACCGCCCGCCGCCACGTCCGTACCGCCGAGTCCATCGCCGAACGCAACCTGGCGGAGGCGCGCCGCTTCGTGCACGACCTCGCGCCCGCCGACCTCGCCGGGGGCGGTGGCCTCGAAGAGGCCCTGCGGGGCCTCGCCACCCGCGAGTCCGCGGCCTTCCGGGTCGACGGGACGGCGGTCCCGCTCCCCGAACGGGTGCAGTCGGCGCTCCTCCGCATCGCGCAGGGCGCCCTCGCGAACATCCGCGAGCACGCCGGAGCCGAATCCGCCGCCCTGACCCTCACGTACCTCGACGACCAGGTGGTCCTGGACATCGCCGACGACGGCCGCGGCTTCGACCCGGCCGAGAGGCCCGGCGGGGTGCGCGGCCACGGACTGCCCGCGATGGGCGTGCGCGCGCGGCAGCTCGGCGGCACCCTGACAGTCGAGTCCACCCCGGGCGAGGGCACGGTGCTCTCGGCCGCGATCCCGCTCTCCCTGGAGTCCTGATGTCCGTACGGATCCTGCTCTGCGACGACCACATCGTCGTCCGCGCCGGGCTGCTCGCCCTGCTCGGCAGCACCCCCGACATCGAGGTGGTCGGCGAGGCGGGCAGCGGTGAGGAGGCGGTGGCGATGGCGGCGAAGCTGAAGCCCGACGTCGTCCTGATGGACCTCCAGCTGGGCGCGGGCATCGACGGCGTGGAGGCGACCCGCCTGATCGCGCCGACCGGCGTCCACGTCCTCGTCCTCACCACGTACGACACGGACGCCGACATCACGCGGGCGATCGAGGCGGGCGCGACCGGTTACCTCCTGAAGGCCGAACGGCCCGAGGAGCTGTTCGCCGCGATCCACTCGGCCGCCCAGGGCCGCACCGCCCTGTCCCCGCCGGTCGCCAGCCGGGTCATGGACCGGATGCGGGGCGCGGCGGGCCCGAGCCTCACGGACCGGGAGCGGGACATCCTCGGCCAGCTGGGGCGCGGCCTCGGCAACCGCGAGATCGCGCGGGCCCTGTTCATCAGCGAGGCGACGGTGAAGACGCACCTGGGCCGGATCTACGCGAAGCTCGGCGTCGACACGCGGGCCGGCGCGGTCGCGGTCGCCAAGGAGCGCCGCCTGCTGCCGTAGGGCGTGTCCTTCGGATCGCCGGTTCGCGTCGTCCGGCACCGCGCAGGCGCCGCCACTGCTACTGTGCGCTACTGCTCGACCGCATGGTGTCACGCCATGCCCCGGTTCTCAGTGGGAGCGCACGTGAAGCTCGCGATCGTCGGCGGCGGCCCCGCCGGCCTCTACCTCTCGATCCTGCTGAAGCGGCAGGATCCCGCGCACGACATCACCGTGTACGAACGGAACCCGGCGGGCTCCACGTACGGCTGGGGCGTGACGTACTGGGCGGGGCTCCTCGACAAACTGCGCGCGGGCGATCCCGAGTCCGCGGCGGCGGTCGCCGAGGCGTCCGTGACCTGGAACGACGGGGTCGCGATCGTCCGTGACGAGCGGACCGTCCACCGCGGTGACGCGGGCTTCGGCATCGGGCGGCGGCGGATGCTCGCACTGCTCGCGGACCGGGCCGAGGAGCTGGGCGTACGGGTGGAGTTCGAGCACGACATCACCGGCCCCGACGCGCCCGAACTGGCCGGGGCGGACCTGGTCGTCGCCGCCGACGGCGTCAACAGCGCCCTCCGCGAGGCGCACGCCGGGCATTTCGGCAGCGAGGTCACCAGCGGCCGCAACCAGTACATCTGGCTCGGCACCACCAAGGTCTTCGACTCCTTCAGCTTCGCCTTCAAGGAGACCGAGCACGGCTGGATCTGGTGCTACGCCTACGGGTTCAGCGGCGAGCGTTCCACCTGTGTCGTCGAGTGCTCGCGGGAGACGTGGACCGGTCTCGGTCTCGACACGCGCGGCGAGGGCGACAGCCTGCGCCTCCTGGAGAAGCTGTTCCACGACCTCCTCGACGGGCACGAGCTGATCGGCCGGGAGCGGGCCGACGACGCCGCCCAGTGGCTCACCTTCCGCACCCTCACCAACCGGGTCTGGCACCGCGGCAACCTGGTCCTCCTCGGCGACGCCGCCCACACCACCCACTACTCGATCGGCGCGGGCACCACCCTCGCCCTGGAGGACGCCCTCGCCCTCGCGGAGGCCCTGCGCGGACCGGGAAGCGCCCAGGACGCAGCCGCCCTCGACGCCGCCCTCACCGCGTACGGCAGGCGGCGCCGCGCCGAACTCGTCTCCGCGCAGAGCGCGGCCCGCTACAGCGCCCAGTGGTACGAGAACCTCCCCCGCTACATGAACCTCGAACCGGCCCGGATGTTCGCCCTCCTCGGCCAGCGCCACTCCCCCCTGCTCCCGCACATCCCGCCGCAGCTCTACTACCGGATCGACCGGGCGGCCGAGCAGCTCGAACCGCTGCGCCGCCTCAAGCGCTGGCTCGGCCCCCGGGTGGCGAGGGCGGTCCACGGCCGCCACTGAAGCGGCCCGATGTCCCGGCCTCGCGTACGGGCGCGGCCCGACGCCCCCGGCCTCGCGTACGGGCGCGGCCCGGGGGCGTGACACCATCAATCCCGTGCTCGACATCGGCTACTCCCTCTCGCGTCGCTTCCCCGACCCGCCGCAGACCGACTACCGCCACGCGGACGTCCACGCCCTGCGGCACGACCTGTTCTGCGGGGACGTGTACCTCGCCGACACCGAGGCGGACCGCGAGGTGTCCACAGCCTGGGGATGGGTGCCGGTGCTCGACTTCGCGTGGGCCCTGTGCGACATCGTCGAGCAGCTCGACCAGGACCCGCGCGGCAGCCGCGCCTCCCAGCCCCAGTACGCCGAACTCGACTTCACCGAGTCCTCGGACCGCATGCTCTTCGAGCGCCGCTTCGGCTGGGTGGACGTCGAGGCCGACTGGATGCCGGGCGACGAGCCCCCGGTCACCTTCAGCCACGCCGCACTGCGCCGCGAGGCCCGCGACTTCCTGCACGACCTGATCGCCGACCTCACCGACATGCACGAGGGCCTCGCCGACAACCCGGCCGTCTGGTCCCTCCAGGCCCGCTTCCCCCGCCTGCCGTAGCCCCCCGGCCCCCGGCCCCGGCGTCACTCCTCCACTCGCACCCCCAGCCGCGCCGCGAGCACCGGCGCGAGGTCGAGGAGCTGCGCCGTCGAGATCACGGCCCCCGCGAGCGACTCCACCCCGCGCTCGATCTCCAGGCGCTGCACCCCTCTCAGATCCACGTCCTTCAGCCGTGCCCCGGAGAAGTCGACCCCGGTCAGGACGCAGTCCACGAACTCCACCCGTTCGAGCACCGCGCCCCCGAAGTCGAGATCGCTCAGCACGCACCCCTCGAAGACGACGTCCCTCAGCTTCGCCGACCGCAGGTTCAGATAGTCGCTCTTGCCTCCCCGCACCACGACTCTCTCCAGGACCGCCCCGTGCAGCTGCACCCCGCCGAGCCGCGCGTCCACCATCTCCACGTCCCGCAGCTGCGCCCCGGCCAGGACCGTCCCCACCCCCCTGACCCCGGTCAGCACCGAGTCGAGGAAGCGGGCCCCCGACAGCCGCGCCTCGTCGAGCCCGCACTCCCGCAGCGCGCAGTCCAGGAACCGCGCGCCCTCCCCCGACTGCCCCGCCAGGTCGAGTCCGGCCAGTTCGAGCCCGTCGTAGTCCCCGTCCGGCTCGAGCCCGCCCCCGTACGCCTGCAGGGGCGGCAGCCGCACCTCCGGCCGCCGGGCCGCCGCCACCGGCGCCTGCTTCTTCCGATTCCGCGTCGTCGCCATGCCCCCATGGTGATGTACGCCACTGACAACGCCCCGATGTCACGAACGCGACCCCGCCGCCCGTCGCACCCTCAGGACCCAACACGAGGGAGACGGACATGCGGAAGCTCACGATCATCGGAGGCGGCTTCGCCGGACTGACCGCGGCCATCACCGCCGCCGAGGCCGGCACCAAGGTCACCGTGCACGAGGCGCACCGGACCCCCGGCGGCCGGGCGCGCACCGCCGAGGGCCCGTACCGCACCAACGAGGGCCCGCACGCGATCTACAGCGGCGGCCCCCACTGGACCTGGCTCAAGCAGCGCGGCCTCCTCGGCCCGCTCGCCCCGCTGCCCGCCGCGGAGGGCCTCCGGTTCCGCTTCCACCGCGGCGGCGTCCTGCGCCGCACCCCGCCGCTCGGCATGCTGCGCCAGTCCCTCCGTGCCGCCGGAAGCGCCCCCGTGGACCTCGACTTCCACACCTGGGCCTCCGGGATCGCGGGCGAGCGGGTGGCGCGGGAGGCCGCCGCGTACGCCGGGGTCGCGCTCTTCCACCACGACCCCGGCGCGCTCTCCGCGCGTTTCGTCCAGGAACGGCTGCACCGGGCCGCCGCCCTGCCGCCCGAGGCGCACTATGTGCGGGGCGGCTGGGGCCAGCTCATCGAGCGGATGATCGCGCGCGCCTGGGAGATGGGCGTACGGATCGAGACGTCGTCGCGCGTCGACAGCCTGCCGCTCGGCGAGGGTCCCGTGATCGTCGCCACCGCGCTGCCCGCCGCCGCCCGGCTCCTCGGCGACCCGTCACTGACCTGGGAGAGCGGCCGTGCGGTCCTGCTCGACCTGGCGCTTCGCGCCCGGCGGGGCGACCCGTTCGTGATCTCCGACCTGGACGCGCCCGGCTGGATCGAGCGGTTCACGGCCCAGGACCCGACGCTCGCCCCGGCCGGACAGCAGCTGATCCAGGCCCAGCTGCCGATCGGCCCCGGCGCGGCCAAGGCGGACGGCGTCGCCCACGCCGAACGCCTCCTCGACCTGGGCTTCCCCGGCTGGCGCGAACGGACGGTGTGGCGGCGGGAGTCGGTGTCCCAGGGCCGTACGGGCGCGGTGGACCGCCCCGGCACGACCTGGCGCGACCGGCCGGCCGTCGACAGGGGCGACGGCGTGTACCTGGTGGGCGACCAGGTGGCGGCGCCCGGCGTCCTGTCGGAGGTGTCGTTCACGAGCGCGGTCGAGGCGGTGTCCCTGGCGCTGCGCGCGGACAGCCACGCCCTGAGGAGGGCTTGACCTCAAGCGCGCTTGAGGTCGGAGGCTTTCCCCTGGCACCACCACTCACGCCGCACCACTTCGCTTACCGCCGCCGATGACAGGGGAACCGTCATGCACGCCATCCGCCTCCACGCCTTCGGACCCGCCGAGAACCTCACGTACGAGGAGACGCCCGACCCCGTGCCGAGCCCCGGCCAGGTCCGTATCCGGGTCGCGGCGGCCGGCGTGCACCTCCTCGACACCGCGCTCCGCGAGGGGATGCCGGGCCCGTTCCCCGCGCCCACCGCGCTCCCCACCGTCCCCGGCCGCGAGGTCGCCGGCACCGTCGACGCCCTCGGCGAGGGCACCGACCCCGGCTGGCTCGGCAGACGGGTCGTCGCCCACCTCGGCATGGCCCCCGGCGGCTACGCCGAACTCGCCGTCACGGACGCCGCCCGCCTCCACGCCCTGCCCGACCACGTCGACGAGGCGAAGGCCGTCGCCATGATCGGCACCGGCCGCACCACCCTCGGCATCCTGCAGTTCACGGCGCTCGGCCCGGACTCGATCGCGATCGTCCCGGCCGCCGCCGGCGGCATCGGCACCCTGCTCGTCCAGTACGCCAAGAACGCCGGCGCCACCGTCATCGGCCTCGCCGGCGGCCCCGCGAAGGTCGCCCTCGTCCAGGAGAACGGCGCCGACCTGGCCGTCGACTACAAGGAACCCGACTGGGCGGAGAAGGTCCGCGCGTACCTGGACGGGCGCACCGCCACCGTCGTCTACGACTCGGTCGGCGGCGACACCGGCCGGGCCGCCGTCGACCTGCTCGGCAAGGGCGGACAGCACGTCGTCTTCGGCTGGTCCGGCACCGGTCTCCGCGAGGGCGAACCGCTCACCTTCACGCCGGAGGAGCTCGCCGCCCGCGGCATCACCTCGGAGTCCGTCCTCGGCCCCGTCATGATCCAGAAGGCGGGCGGTGACGTCCGCAACCTCGAACTCGCCGCCCTCGAAGCGGCGGCCACCGGCAGCCTCCGCCCGGCGGTCCACCGCTTCCCGCTCTCCGACGCGGCGGGCGCCCACCGCGCCCTGGAGACCAGGGGCACGACGGGCAAGGTGGTCCTGGTGCCGTGAGGCGGCACGGGACGGGATCGGACCCGGGGTGGGATACGAGGGTGGGATCAGACCCCGGGTGGGCTCAGACCCCGACCACGTCCCAGGAGTGCGCCTTGTACTCCTTCAGGAAGTCGGGGTGGTCCTCCCACATCCGGGCGATGGAACGCAGCACGTCCCAGTTCTGCTCAAGCGCCTGGTCCACGACCTGGCGCAGCTCCGGCGCCGACTCCCGCTTCTCCACGAGGCCGTTGACGGCCGCCGCGGCCTGCACGGTGTAGCGCGTGGCGCGCAGGGCCCGGGAGGTGTCGTCCATCCCGAACCCGTGGTCACTCCCGTTCGCCGGGTCGAAGAGCGGGGTCAACCGCGCCTCGATGAAGGCCGTGATCCGCTGGAACCGCTGCTCGATGCCCGTACCCATGTCATTCATGTCATCCATGGGCTCTTTCCTACACCCCGCCCCCGCCCAGCTCCGCCAGCGCCCCGTCCGTCAGGCGGTAGACCGTCCACTCGTCCTGCGGGCGGGCGCCGAGGGACTCGTAGAAGGCGATCGACGGCTCGTTCCAGTTCAGCACGGACCACTCCAGGCGCTCGTAGCCGCGCTCCACGCAGATCCGGGCCAGCTCGCGGAGCAGCGCCTTGCCGTGGCCGCCGCCCCGGGCCTCCGGGCGGACGTAGAGGTCCTCGAGGTAGATGCCGTGGACCCCGCGCCAGGTGGAGAAGTTGAGGAACCAGAGCGCGAAGCCGACGGCCTCGCCGTTCCCGTCCGTCGCGAGGTGCGCGTAGGCGGCGGGCCGGTCGCCGAAGAGGGCCTCGTGGAGCTGCTCGGGGGTCGTCCGGACCTCGTCGAGGGCCTTCTCGTACTCCGCGAGGTCGCGGATCAGGGCGTGGATGACGGGAACGTCGGCGGGCGTGGCTGTACGGATCATGGGGACAGCCTGCCAAGGGCGCGGCGGTCTTGGCGAGGAGAGATGACCGTCACGCCCTCCCGGCCAGCAGGATCCGTGCCACCGCCACCTGTTCCTCGTCGAGGCCCGGTTCGCCCTCCGCCAGCTCCCACAGGCCGTTCTGCAGGATCCGGCCCAGCGTCCACGCCACCGCGCGCCCCCGGTCGCCGACGACCTCGGTGAGCAGGTCGAACCTCCACAGGACGTCGTCGGGGGCGAAGCGGTCCATCAGCAGCGGCAGCAGTTCGAAGCCCGGGTCGCCCGCGAGGGGCTTCGGGTCGATGACCAGCCACGGTTCGCGCCCGCCCGCGAGGACGTTCCCCAGGTGCAGGTCCCAGTGCAGCAGCCGGTCCCCCGGTTCGCCCGCCACCTCCCGTACGGCCGCCGCGCAGTCCCGGAGCACCGCCGCGCCCCGCGCGTCCTCCGCTCCGAGGCGTACGAGCGCGTCCGGCACCCTGGCGAGCATTCCGGCCGCGATGTCACCGAGTCCCCGCAGTCCCTCCGGCGCGGGGACGGCCACCAGGCGGGCGAGGAGCCCGGCGGCGACGCCCAGGGCCGCGCGGGTGTCGGCGACGGACGTCAGCGGCCGGGTCTCGTCGAGCCGTTCCAGGAGCATCGACCCCGTGGCGGGGTCGTGTTCGAGGAGCCGTACGGCGCCGGCCCCGTCCCAGGCGCGCAGGGCGACGGGCTCGCCTTCGGTCTCGTGGTCGGGGATCTGCATCTTCAGCGCGGCCGGCGTGCCGTCCGCGAGCCGTTCGACGGGCAGCACGAGGGACGCGACCCCGTGCAGGGAGGGGCCGGTGACCCGCAGCCCCCACCGGCCGAGGAACTCCTCTGCGAGCCCCGGCAGCCCGGCGACGAACGCCCGTCCTGCCTCTCCGTTGTACTTCACCTGCGAACGGACCAGTTCCTCCGGTACGTGAATCACCCCACGACCTTAGACACCGGCCTCCCGGAGCGCCCGCGGCGACGGTATGCGGGCGACCGTATCCAGGGGACCGAGGCCCCGGGTAACGTCCCGCCCACGCACCCGGAAGAGGGATACACATGAGTACGGTCAACGGCGGCATCTCGTTCTGGTACGCGCAGGACGGCACCCCCGCTCCCCGCGAACCGCTCCCCGGCGACATCAGCGCCGACGTCTGCATCGTCGGCGGCGGCTACACGGGCCTGTGGACCGCCTACTACCTCAAGAAGGCCGTCCCGTTCCTCAACATCACCGTCCTCGAGGCCAAGTTCTGCGGGTACGGAGCCTCCGGGCGCAACGGCGGCTGGCTCTACAACGGCATCGCCGGACGCGACCGCTACGCGAAGCTGCACGGCCACGAGGCCGCCGTCCGCCTCCAGCAGGCCATGAACGCCACGGTCGGCGAGGTCGTCGACGTCTGCGAGCAGGAGAAGATCGACGCCGACGTCCACCGGGGCGGAGTCCTGGAAGTCGCGCTCTCCCCGGCCCAACTGGCCCGCCTGAAGTCCTTCCACGCCGCCGAGCTCGCGTTCGGCGAGACGGACCGGGAGATGTACGGGGCCCGCGAGACCGCCGGCCGCATCCGCGTCACCGGCGCCGTGGGCTCCTCCTGGACCCCGCACGGGGCCCGCCTGCACCCCGTGAAGCTGGTCAAGGGCCTCGCCGCCGCCGTGGAGGCGCTCGGCGTCACGATCCACGAGTCGACCCCGGTCACCGAGATCAAGCCGAAGCACGCGGTCACCCCGTACGGCACGGTCCGCGCCCCGTACGTGCTGCGCTGCACCGAGGGCTTCACCGCCTCCCTCACCGGCCAGCGCCGCACCTGGCTCCCCATGAACTCCTCGATGATCGCCACCGAGCCACTCGACGACGCCCAGTGGGAGTCCATCGGCTGGGACGGCCGCGAGACCCTCGGCGACATGGCGCACGCGTACGTGTACGCGCAGCGCACCGCCGACGGCCGGATCGCACTGGGCGGCCGGGGGGTCCCGTACCGCTTCGGATCGAAGACGGACAACGACGGCCGTACCCAGCCGCAGACCGTCGAGGCCCTCCGCGACATCCTGGTCCGCTTCTTCCCGCAGCTGGCGGGGGTACGGGTGGACCACGCCTGGTCCGGCGTCCTCGGCGTGCCGCGCGACTGGTGCGCCACGGTCACCCTGGACCGCTCGACGGGCCTGGGCTGGGCGGGCGGCTACGTCGGCTCGGGCGTCGCCACGGCCAACCTCGCGGCCCGCACCCTGCGCGACCTCATTCAGCAGGACTCGGGCCAGTCGGGCCCCACCGACCTCACGTCCCTGCCCTGGGTCAACCACAAGGTCCGCAAGTGGGAACCGGAGCCGCTGCGCTGGCTCGGCGTCCAGGCCATGTATGCGGCCTTCCGCGGCGCGGACCACCGCGAGTCGGCGGGCCACGCGGCGGCGACGGACCGCGTGGCGGTCCTGGCGAACCGGCTCAGCGGCCGCTGACGACGACCGGGTGGCGTGGGCACGACACGGTCGGCTCAGCGACCGCTGACGACGACCGGGTGGGCGGGCGTGGCCACGACACGGCCACGCCCGCCGACGCTCACTCCACCTGGATCCCGAAGTCCCCGACGAGCTCCTCGAGACCGCCCCGGTAGCCCTTCCCTCCGAGGACGAAGTCCCAGTCGCCCCCGGCACGCCGCCGGAACGACCCGAGGACGAGCGCCGTCTCCCCGGGCCGCCCGTCCGAGACGACGAGCCGGTCGAGCTCGCCACCGGCGTCGTCCCGCAGCCGGATCGCGGCGTCCGTGAACCCGCTCAGGTCCGCGTCCGGATTCACCTCGGGGTCGACGGCGGCCACCAGCACGAGGCGGTCGGCCCGCGACGGAAGCGCGTCGAAGCCGACCCGCACCGCTGCCCGGTCGCCGGGCGCGGCAGCCGCCATCGCCACCGAACCGTCCGGGGTCGAGGCGTTGTTGAAGAAGACGAACCACTCGTCGCCGAGGACCCGGTTGCCGGCGCAGACCAGGGCGCACACGTCGAGCGCGGCCGCGCCGGACCACACCAAGCCCAGCAGATTGAAGTCGGCGTCGGCCTCGACGGGGGTGTCCACGAGCGTGTCCACGGCGGTGGCCCGCGACGCCCCGGGCCCCAAGCGCCCCCGCAAGCCGTGCTGATGGAGCAGGTCGACCAGCTCGGTCCCCGAGATGAGGGTCAGGGGCTTGCCGTTGGCGAAGGTGTAGGAGCCGGGCCCGAAGCCGGACGTGGTGACCAGGACGCCCTTGTTGGCGCCGGCGCCCTGCACGGTGCCGAAGAGGTCCCGTACGGCGGAGGGCGGCACGGTGTTCCGGTACCGCTTCACCTGGACGAGGATGGAGCCGCCGCTGATCGGGTCCGGATCGAGGGCTTCGACGTCGACACCGCCGTCGTTGGACCGGCGCGTGGTCACGGCCTGGAGCCCCCGGGCCCTGAAGAGCTCGGCCACGAGCCCCTCGAACGCGATCGGGTCCATGGCGAGCAGATCGGGCTCCTCGCCGTCCCCTTGCACGACGACGTCCGGGCCGACCTGGTCGGGAGTCGCCATCGGCGCCACGGCCACCCGCTCGTCGGGCTTGGCGGAGAGCCGCCCGGCGAGGGCCCCGGTGAGACAGTCCACAGCCGCGACGCGTTCCAGATTGAGGCGGTCGAAGTCCCCGCGCTCCACCACGACGGAGGCGACGCACGTCCTCCCGGCGAGGCCGGTCGCCGGGTCTACCCCACCGACGTATCCGTTGAGGCTCACACGGTCGATGAGGCCGAACCGGTCGGCGGCGAACAGCTCCCGCACGGCGAGGAGCGCGCTCTGGGCGAGGACGTCCCGGTAGAGCGCCCGCCGCTGCGTCACGGGCCGCGGGACTTCCTTCTCCTGGTCCGTGCCGGGCAGGTACTTGACGCCCTTGGCCGCGGGCACGACGTCGTACGCGGGAAGGCCCCAGTCGAGAACGAGCGTGCGCCGGACCCGGTCGTAGGCGGCGGACACCTCGCGGGGGAACCCCTCGGGCCAGGCCGTGGACGCGAAGAGGACGGCGGAGAAGAAGTCGACGACGGTCTCGGGCTCGGCGTCCCGAAGGGCCTCGGCGGTCCCGGCGACGCCGGCGTTGTGCGCCCGGATCTCCGCGAGGCGGCCCGCCGCCCACTCGTCGTACGCCCGCCGGTACGCGGCCAGTTGCTCGACACGACGGGCCTCGGCGGCCTGCGCCGCGTACCAGTCCCGCTCGAACCGGGCCCGGCCGCCGTGCTCCTGGTAGTACCGCTGATCGGGCATGGGCACCGGCTCGCCCAGCGGCCCGGGCGCGAACGGCTCGATCCGCTCGGCCCGCCGCAGCGCCTCCACACCGAACGCCGGCGCCCGGCACCCCGCCGCGAGCAGCCCCTCCAGAACGGCGACCCGCTCGTCGAGCTCCCGCGTCTTCCGCAGCGCGTCAGCGTCCCGATGCTGCCGGTACGCGGCCCGCTGCTCCCGCTGCATCCGCGAGACGTCCCGCTCGTACGCCCGCTGCGCCCGCTCGGCATCCCGCTGCTGCCGCAGCACCGCCTGCTGCTGCCCCTCCCGCTGCCGCTGCGCCACCCGCTGCTGCTCGGCCCAGACACCGATCAGCCCCCCGGAACGCCGACTCATCAGCCCCACCCCTCCCGCAGAACACCCCACGCCACCGGTACACCCCCGTGACGCACAAGTGTCCCGGACCGACGTGGCCCGGGGACACAAGAACGCCGGACCGTCCTGACCGTCCTGACCGGGGAGGAAAGTCAGTCTTCGGCGCACCTGGGTGCCGTGAGGTCCACCCAGATCCAGGGCTTCTGGTGCCACGCCCGCACTTCCCCGACGACGAGGTCGACGGTCGCCCCCACGAGGGGCGGCTCCTGGGCAAGCCGCCGCACTCCGGGTTCGCCGCCTCGGCGCAGCACGTCCAACGAAGCACCTACGGGCTCGTACCCGTCCAGCGTCGCCGTGAGTCCCCACGGCTGATGACTGGTGATCGTCGCCTGGACCGTCTCACCTTCGTGAAGCTCGCCGAGGGAGCGCTTCGAGTCGTCTGCCATGTCGGCATCGTCCCTCCTCATGGGTCGGCCGAGGTGGGCGGCGCCACCGAGTCCTCACGGGAGGTTCCCCACGCGGCCTACCCTTTCCTCATGCCTTCACGCGACACACCCTCAGCTGCGAGCGGTACGCATCAGCGCACCCCGGGCCCGCGCGAGCTCGTGCTGGCGGCGGGCGTCTTCGCCCTGCTCGCCGACGCCACGCGGCTGCATCTGGTGTGGCTGCTCGCGCGCGAGGAGTCGGACGTGAGCGCCCTCGCCGACGCGGTCGGCGCGGCGCGGCCCGCGGTCAGTCAGCATCTGGCCAAGCTCCGGCTCGGGGGTCTCGTCGAGTCGCGCAAGGAGGGGCGACGGGTGGTCTACTCGCTGCCGGACGGGCACCTGAAGCGCCTGGTCGTCGAGGCGATCAGTCACGCCGATCACCAGGTGAGCGGCGAGCCCTGGCACGACTGAATCAGGCCGGTCGGGACGATCCCGTAAATCAACAGGTGCGCACCTATGCACGCGTCAGCTACCGTGGAAACACCCCTGTAGCCGACCGAGGGCGTGCCCCATGCTGTCCGTGCTGCGCAACCGTACGTACCGGCACCTCTTCACCGCGCAGGTCGTCGCCCTCGTCGGCACCGGTCTCGCGACCGTCGCGCTGAGCCTGCTCGCGTACGACATCGCCGGCGGGAACGCCTCCGCCGTCCTCGGCACGGCGCTGGCCATCAAGATGGTCGCGTACGTCGGGATAGCACCGCTGATCAGCGCGTTCGCCGACCGAATACCCCGGCGGACGCTGCTCGTCACCATGGACCTCACCCGGGCCGGCGTCGCACTCGCACTGCCGTTCGTCACCCAGGTGTGGCAGGTCCACGTCCTGATCTTCCTGCTCCAGGCCGCGTCCGCCGTCTTCACCCCCACCTTCCAGGCGACCATCCCCGAGGTCCTGCCCGACGAGGACGAGTACACCCACGCGCTGTCGCTCTCCCGCCTCGCCTACGACCTGGAGAGCCTCTTCAGCCCCGTACTCGCCGCCGCGCTGCTCTCCCTCATCTCGTACAACTGGCTCTTCACCGGCACCGCCGCCGGCTTCCTGGCCTCCGGCGTCCTGGTCGTCTCCGTCCTCCTGCCGAAGCCGCGGCCGGTCGACCGCACGGGAGGCACGTACGCGAGGGCCGCCTTCGGAACCCGGCTGTTCCTGGCCACACCCCGGCTCCGCGCCCTGCTCGCCCTCGACCTCGTGGCCGCCGCCGTCGGCGCCATGGTCCTGGTCAACACGGTCGTCCTGGTCCGCGACACCCTCGGCCGCTCGGCCGGCGACGTCTCCCTCGCCCTCGCCGCGTACGGCGCGGGCTCCATGGTCGTCGCCCTCCTGCTGCCCCGGGTCGTCGGGCGCCTCGGCGACCGGGCCCTGATGCTGCCCGCCGCCTTCGTCGTGACCGCCACGCTCGGCCTTCTCGCGGCAGGGCTCGGCACGGGCGGGCTGTCCTGGCCGGCGCTGTGGGCCGCATGGCTGGTGATCGGGGCGGCGACCGCGGCGATCCTCACGCCCGGCGGGCGCCTGCTGCGCCGTTCGGCCGCCGCACCGGATCTTCCGGCGGCCTTCGCCGCGCAGTTCTCCCTCACCCATGCCTGCTGGCTGATCACGTACCCGCTCGCGGGCTGGCTCGCCTCGCAGGCCGGACTCGCCGTCTCCGCTGCCGTACTGACGGCGCTCGCGCTCGCCGCCGCCGTGACGGCCGTACGCCTGTGGCCGCGCGAGGACCCGGCCGAGCTGGAGCACGTCCACCCGGAGCTGGCGCCGGATCACCCCCACCTGGCCGGTGTCGGAGGTCGCAGCCACCGCCACGACTTCCACATCGACGCCCTGCACCGCCGGTGGCCGACGCGGGAACCCGCCCGGGAGAAGAGCGCCGCCTGAGCTGGAGCGGGGCGCAGACAGCAGCACAGGCCCGGGCGACGGCCGCGCGCACCCCGCCGTGCGCGGGATGCGAAGACCCTCAGCCGACATCTATGGGGGTCTTCGCATCACCCCTGATGCCTCTCCCTGTTCAGGGCGTTGCGCGTCTGACGCAACGTGCAAGGGGAGACCAGGCGGTTTGGCCGGCAGTACGGCTCCCTCTGTCGTAGGCGCCTGGCAGGATCGCGCACGTGATAGCCATCGAAGATCTCGTTTCCCGCGTGGCGGCGCAGGCCAGGGCCACTTCGACGACGCTGCCTCCCGCCGCCGGCACCGAGGACGTCGCCGAGGCGGAGGCGGTTCTCGGCTTCGCCCTCCCGCCCCTGCTGGCGAGCCTGTATCGAGAGGTGGCCAACGGTGGCTACGGCCCCGATCACCGGCTCCTTCCGCTGGTCGGGCCGGGGCGTACGGCGCTGAGCGAGTACCAGTCCGAGCGATCCGCATCGGCCGAGGACGACACGCCGTACTGGCCGGCGGGCGTGCTGCCGATCCTCGACTGGGGCTGTGCGATGTACGCCGCGGTGGACTGCCTCAGCGAGACCGCCACGGTCCTCCTCTTCGACGCGAACGCCATGACGGACGACGGAGCCGCCGCCTGGTTCGTCGACGCCTGGAGTCTGGCCGAGTGGCTCGAAACCTGGCTCGCCGGAACAGGGTGGTACCGGGAAGACGCCGACGAGCACGAAGACGTGGCGGAGCCGACCCCGTGGGAGATGGCCGCCTCCCGGATCGCGGAGTGAGTCTCGCCCTCCCACCACCGCCATGCCCAGAAGGCGGCCAGGGTGGCGACGATCAGCGCGATCGCGGTGACGAAGGCGAGACGCGAGGACGCGACGGGCCGGGTCAGGGGTTCCTGAGCCACCAGGACGCTACGCGGGCGGGCGAATGTCCGGCCGGAGCGGTACTCAAGACCCGGGGATCGATGTCGGGCTTCGCGGGCAGGACGAACGGGGCGTCATGGTCGAGCGATCCGAGGTCCTCGCGGCATGAACACCACCGTCTGTCGGCGGCCTGAAAATCGGTGGCATGCCCGGTCTGACCGCGGTGACGATCGTGGCATGTCCCACTTCCTCGAGACCGACCGGCTCGTCCTGCGTGCGTTCACGACGGCCGACATCGATCATCTGCTCGCCCTGGACAACGACCCCGAGGTCATGCGCTTCATCAACGGCGGAAGCCCCACAAGCCGGGAGGCGATCGAGACGAGAACCCTCCCGCGGCTCCTGCACGACTACCCGTGCTGGAGGACCCGCGGCTACTGGGCCGCGCAGGAGAAGTCCACCGGCACCTTCCTGGGCTGGTTCGAGTTCCGGCCGTTGGAAGAGGACAGCCCCGCCGTGGTCGAACTCGGCTATCGGTTGAACCAGGCGGCATGGGGACACGGTTACGCCACCGAGGGGTCCCAGGCCCTGGTCCACAAGGGGTTCACGGACCTGGAGGTCGAGCGGGTCACCGCCAACACCATGGCCGTCAACACCCGATCCCGTCGCGTCGTGGAAAAGTCGGGCCTGTCCTTCATCCGGAACCGCACCGGGGACTGGCCGGAGCAGATCGAGGGCTCTGAGCACGGTGAAGTGGAGTACGAACTCTCCCGGACCGAATGGGAGCGGTCTCGACAGACGTCAGCGGCCTGATGCGCGACTCCGGACATGGACGGCGCCCTCTCGGGAACTGACGGCACCTTCTCGGGAGCTCATGAAGGGGCCGGTCAGCCAGGCCATCACACGCAAGGGCCCCGCGTCCGTGTCGGTGCGCGGGCCTCATGACGGCGGCGTCACAACGGCCCCAGCGCATTCACTCCGCCGAGGCCGCCCTTCCGGATCGCCACACGTGAGCGTGCTCGATCCACATTCGATTTTACGACTGTGGCGCGGGACAGGCGAGCGGACCGACGGGCCTTCGGGGGTCCGACTCAGCCGCGTTCTTCTCGCGGTGCCGGTGGGGTGCGAGGTGGGGGTCCTTTCAAGGGGCGGGCGATGGGCCGGCGAGTGAGGGGCCGGCGGGTGGGTTGTCCCGGGTGTCGGGTGCCCCACCCGCGGCCCTCGGCCGGAGGAATGGTCTGAGGCGGTCAGGGCCAGGTGCCCGTGAGCCGGCGGCGGGAGGCCTGGGCCGTCGGCGTGGGGTGGCTGTGGCCGGGCGGCCGGATGATGGCCGGGAACGGTTCGCTGAAGTGGTGTGCCGCGATGCGTGCGTCGTGCTGGGCGTTGAGGCGGTGGATCAGGCGCATGCCGAACGCGATCAGCAGGGCTCCTGCCGCGAGCGCGATCAGGGTCTCCATGACGTCACCTCCGCGGGGTTCGCGGCAGCGCGATCATCCGGGCTCCGACGACCGCGTGGGGCAGCGGCGGCCGGGCGGACCCGCCGTCGGTCTCCCAGGTGTCCACACCGCTGCGGGCGTCGCGCGTACGGCGGCCGGTCGCGGCTTCGTCGGAGATGAGGACACCGGCGGGCAGGACGCTGCCGGGGAGGGCGGCGGCGTTCATGAGCCGGGCGGCTGCGGCGGGTTCGGTCTCGGGTGGGATCACCAGAAGGTCGCAGCGGCCGACGGTGTAGGAGAGCAGGATCATCTTGTCGGGATCCTGTTCGGTGAACCAGCCCACGTGCACGGTGTGCCCGGTGGCGGGAACCGTGTGCGGGACGACGGGCCAGCGGGTGGGGTTCACCGTGACGCGAGTGATGCGTCCGTAGTGCTCCTCCAGCGCGTCGGCCAAGGGCGGAAGCTCGGCGGCGAGGTCACGCGAACGAGGCCACCAGGCGCCGTCCAGGAGGCCGGCGAGGGTGGACTTCGGCGTCAGCGACAGGCGCGCCGAGAGCGGGGGTGCGAGGGCGATGCTCATGATCGCGGATCCGTCTCCGGGCCGCCCTGCAGGGCGGCCCAGTGTATTGATCGCCGGAAACGACGTCCGCGTGGGAGCGGGTGCTCGAGTTACTCCCGGTAAATCCAGCCTACTCCGCCCCGTGCCCGGACGAGCCGTTCCGAGCAGATGACTTTCCGGCGGGAAACCCACCTCGCCGACAGCCACGTCGACAGCCCCGACCGGACAGGCGGACCGCCATGGCCCAGCCCCGCCGTCTACGCCCTCCAGCGCCCCGACCCTCGCCCCGCTGGTTCGGCTTCCACGAGGTCGTCCACGCCCTGACCGTCGTCTTCCACGCCCTGACCGTCGCAGCCGTCACCGCCCGACCGTGGTGGGCCTGCCTCGGCGGGTACGCAGTATCGAGCGCACCAGCAGGTACAGCACGGCGACGACGAGAAGCAGCACCCCGGTGGAGAGCAGATACAGCGCTCCGTCCACGACAGCGCCGATGACGATCAGGGCGATGGCGCTGCTGAGCACAATCAGGAAGAGGAACATCGCGCTACGCCTCCCTGCGGCAGGGCGGCCTGGTGAAGACTCGACTACCGGGGCTGCGTCGACTCGGAGCCGAACCGCCTACCAGTAATGACGGCGTCCGCCGACCGCGTGACCGGCCGCCCCGAGGATCCACAGGATGACGCCGATCACGACCAGGACGATCCCGATCGTCCACAAGATGGAGATGCTGGCCACGAACCCGATGACAAGCAGGATGATCCCGAGAATGATCATGGTGACCTCCGGTCTCGCAGGTACCTCGCTTCCAGAGTAGGCACAAGCCGCCAAGGCGGCCTGTCAGGCCGTCACTTTCCTGCCCTGCCCGCGCGCGCGACCAGAAGCCGTCCGACCGGCAAGCCGGTCAGGTGCGGTGTGACGGCCGCGGCAACCAGGAGCCGCCGGGCGAGATCCGTCCCTGAATGCGGGATACGGGATACGGGATACGGCGGAGAATTCTCAGTCGACCCGATGAGCGCGGTGGCGGACTTCCCGGAGGCTGACCTCCGCCGGGAGACGGTCGAGGCCCGCCGAGTCCCGCGCGTGTACGAGCGTGTCCCGGTCGAGTCGGTCCAGGATCCGTTCCGGTTCGGCGTGAGGCTCCAGCCACAGCCGCACTCGTGCGACCGGGGCGGTACGCCGACCCGTCAGGCGCACCCGTGCCCGCGCGACTCCGTCCAAGGCTTGCGCCTCTGCCTCGATCACGTCCTCCAGGGCGCGGCCGCCGAGCCGGGCCGTCGCACCGTCCTGGCTGTCGACGAGGACCTGGTGCAGCCGGTCTTTGCGCAGCAGTGCCCAGAGCCACCACAGCAGCAGCGCCAGCACCGCGGTGAGCACCGCGATGACGGTCGGCCACCACCAGTCCTCCGCCCGCCACCGCAGGCGTCCCTCGTCGCCCAGGACGACATCGGCCGGACCTCGGAACGGCCACCAGCCCGGCACGTCGAAACCCCACCGGCGCTGCAGATCCAGACCGCCCAGGAGCACGCCGCCGCCCAGGGCGAACAGTCCGAGGCCGAGCAGCCCCAGCAGAACCCGGTTCACTGTCTTGATCATCGGGATCGACCGTCAGCCTTTCTTCGGGCGCCGGACGTGGACGGCCAGCGTGGGGCGCCGGGCGAGACCCAGACTCGTCATGGCTTCGCCCAGCGCGGCATCGAGGTCGGCACGGACCTCGTCGAGATCGCGGAAATGCACCTGCGCCCGGACTTTGATCTTCCGGCGACTCACGTCGACACGAGCCGACTCGACACCGGACACCCGTACGGCCCGGTCACGCAGGAGCAGGGCGACCGCCCGGCGGTCGAGACCCGCGCGGACCTCGCCTGTTCCTCCGGTGCCGGGGGGCTGCCGCATGGGAAGCAGTCTGCGCAGTCCCGGTGTCACCGCCAGCAGTACGAGGCAGAGGCCGAGGGCCATCGCCACCGCGGCCCCGACGATCACCCACACGTCGTCCAGCGGCCGTGTGGCCAGCTCGTCCGCGAGCCGGCGTCGCCAGCCCATCCCGGGCCGGCCCGCCCGCACCGAGACCACGTCGTACAGGAGCAGCCCGACGGCTGCGAGGGACAGCAGAGCCACGACGATCGCAGGGACCCGCCGCGCGGACCAGAAACGACGCGGCGATGCACGGGCTGTCGGAATCGCGCCGGTGTCCGGGTGCCCTGCGGAGGAATCCGTCTTCGCAGGCTCCGAGGGAGGGTCGCTGTCGCCGGGCAGCTGCCGCCCCGTGTGCGCGCTCATCTCACCCTCTCCCGTTCTGTTCGCCGCGAGTGGGCCGAGTGCAGCCTCTCGACGGCCACCACGAGGTCGGACACCTCCACACCGGCCCATGCCGTGACTCGTTCGGTGACCTCTCGGCGCACCGCCGCGCACTGCGCCCCGATGTCCGACGGATAGCCCAGTTCCACGGCGATGCGCATCCGCACCTGCCCGAGCACCGGTCGGCTCTCGGCAGGACCGTCTGCCCCCTCCGAGCCGTTCCCCTCCGGCGCCCGCCGCACCACCGCCGTCACGTGAGGTGTGCGGTCGCCAGGGGGCACGTGACCGGTCGGCTCGGTGAAACGGCTCAGCGCCTCGCGCGCCACCCGGGCGGCGATCTTCGCGACGACCCGGTCGGCGACCGAGGTCGCACCCCGCTCCCGGCGGGGCACGGCCGGGCGCCTGTCGGCTTCCCTGGTCACTGCCGCCAGTCTCTCCGTGCCCGGCGCTGGTCGTCACGAATACGTTCCTGATCGTCCCGGCGGCGGACGAAGTCACCGGGTTCGAAATCACCTTCCGCCAAACGCCCGACCACGAGCCCGACGACACCCAGCGCCAGTACCAGCAAGAAGGCCCAGAAGCCACCGAAGTACGCGGCGAAACCCAGCGCCATTCCGGCGGCCAAACCCACCACGGATCTGCTCATCACACGCTCCTTCACCCGGCGGCCGACTCCGTCCGGCTACTGGAGCCGCTGCCGCTCCTGGCCCTCGCCGTCCTCGTCCTCCTCGTCGGGCAGCTTCACATCACCGACCATGATGTTGACTTCCACGACTTCCCGACCCGCCATCCGCTCCACCGCGGAGATCACGTTCTCCCGCACCGCCCCGGCCACGTCCGTGATCGAGACGCCGTAGTCGACGACGAGCTCCAGATCGATGGCCGTCTGCACCTCTCCGACCTCGACGCTGACCCCGCGGGTGACGGACTTGCCACTACCGGCGCCAGGCATCCGCTCCCGCACGGATCCCATCGAGCGCGCGAACCCGCTGCCCAGGGCGTGGACGCCGCGCACGTCCCGTGCCGCCATCCCGGCGATCTTCTCCACCACCACATCGGCGATGGATGTCCGGCCACGGGAACCGGGCGCGCCGCCATACTTTGCGCCGGTGTGCTCAGTCATCAGGCACTCCTGCCTCGAGAAGTCAGCCGTGCATCCCTTATTCGAATTATATTCTCTATGGGCCGTTTTATCCGGTCGTCGTGAGTCGAGGGAGAGGGTGGAAGAGGTGAAGACCGAGGCGTTGATGCAGTCAGTGCGCGGTCGGCTCGGCCTGGGGCGACTGCTGCCCCTCGGAGGGCCGGACGACGGCACGTGGATCACCGAACAGGCGGCCGTCCGGGCTCTCTGGCGCAAGGCCGCCGGGGTTCCCGGCGTTCGACTGGAGAGCATGCGCATCGGGCCGGTCCCGGACGAACCCGTGCTCGAATCGGCCGTTCGCCCGCCCGTCGGCGCGCTCCCGCCCGGCCCGCTCAGGGTCGAGGCGGCCTTCACCGGGTCCGTGACGCTGCCCGTACCTCAAGCCGCCGAACAGTTGAGGACGACTCTGCTCAAGGCGGCCGGCGAAGAACTCGGCCTGAGCACTGCGACAGTCGACCTGCGCGTCACGGACCTCCACGAGGACCCGGAGGCGGACGGAGGACCGCAGACCGCAGAGAACGTCATGACGCCCCCGGCCGATGCGCCCACGCGGAGCTCGGCCCCCGTGACCGAACCAGAACCCCCGCGGGGGCCGGTCGGAGAGCTGGCCGACGTCGCGTCGGCCGTGCCGGGCGTTGCCCGCCTCACCGCCCCACTGGGCGGCCACCCCGTCAGGGTGACGCACCAGGCGTAGCCGCAGCGCCCTTCTGCCCCTGGATGACGTCGATCGTCACCGTCTGGCCCTCCAGCAGCTCACGGAAGCCCGAGGAGTTGATCGCCCACACGGTGCGGGAGGCAGAGGCGATCGCCCCGGTTCCTGCGGCACAGCACAGCGAAAAGCCACGCCGAAGGCGTGGGCAAAGGGAACTTCCGAACCACGACAGCTAACGGGGACGGTACCCGTCCGCACACCTCGTCACGAAAAGAGCTCCTCCGAGTGGGAGCGGGACGAGAAGAGCTCCTCCGAGTGGGAACGGCCCCGCCGAGGTACGGCGGAGCGCGCGCCGTCTCAGGCCGCGGCGGGCGGGCTGGCCGATTCGGCTGCGCGGCGGTATTCGGCGTTGATGCGCTGGGCCTCTTCGAGCTGGTCTTCCAGGACGATGATGCGGCAGGCGGCTTCGATGGGGGTGCCCTGGTCGACGAGTTCGCGGGCGCGGGCGGCGATGCGCAGCTGGTAGCGGGAGTAGCGGCGGTGGCCGCCCTCCGAGCGCAGCGGGGTGATCAGGCGGGCTTCGCCGATGGCACGG
>NZ_JNZP01000047.1 GCF_000725545.1 Streptomyces exfoliatus
CATCGCCACCCGCTACGACAAAACCGCCCAGTCCTACGAAGCAGCCGTCACCCTCGCATCACTCCTGATGTGGGCGTGACATTTGACGACAGAACCTAGCACTCCTCGAAGGCCGCTTGTATCCGGGTACAGCGGGCTGGAGCAGGAAGAGCTGAATGGTGACCGACTCGAGTGTGAAGTGCGGCGTACGCTGACAGTCGATAGGAACGACGCCCTGGGGAGGTCCTCGTGAGCGCACAACCCGAGTACACCGGCCAGACCGGCCCGGTGCCGCCCATGCGGACCCTTGCCGAGCTTCGTGAAGCCCTCGCCGCGCACGGCTTCCCCGGCGACCGGCAGCAGTTCGACGCCGAACTCGGCGCTGTCGACCTCGATGACCTCACCCGTGTCCGCGAGATTACCCAGGCCTACCGCCACCGGGTCCTGCTCCGCCTCGACCCGGATGCTGCGGCCGCGATCACCCGCACCACTGACAACGTCGCCGCCGAACTCCGCCGCAAGCTCCACGAGGCCGGTAGCCGGTGACCTTCGCGTTCCACTCCGACGCCGCCGAGAAGATCCTCGCCGAACTCACGACACGCGAGCAGGCTGCCGTCGAGACCGTTCGCCGCTCCCTCGAGGGGGACCCTGGCCGGGGCCGGCCGCTGCCTGGCACCGACACCCTCACCGTCGAGGTCCTTCCCGAGCAGACTGGCGGTCGCGGTATCTCGGTCGTGTACCGGCACGACGCCGACCTCGACGCCGTCCTGATCCTGTGGCTGATCGCCGGCCCCTGACCGGCTCGTCAAGCAGTCCGTCACCACGCACTCGACGCTGTCGCTCGTCAAGGTGGTGATGGTCGGTTCCCCTGCCTGGGCTGTCCTCGAGTCGCTACGGTGAGGTGTGGGAGGTTGCGCCGACTGGTCGTTGGTACATCTCCCATGTGCCCCACACTTCGGTGTGGGGCACAGCACGTTCCAGGCCGGGCAGCTAAGGGGCCGGAGTGGAGTGGACGACGGTGGCGGCCAACCACGGGGCCTTCGGCGTGCGCCCAGCGCAACCTCTTCAACCGCATCGGCCAGCCCTACCACTGTCTCCAGAAGCGCGAACTCTTTGACAAACTGTCCGCGTTTCCCACCACGCCTGCCCCACGGTCACTGTGGCTTGACCGGCAGTAGCTCTCTCATGTCTTCCGGCAGCTCCGGGTCCTCGCGCCAGGCCGTGGTGATCGAGATGAGGGCCTCCCACGACGCCTCAGCGATGGGCCCGGGGCGACCCGTCGCAAGCTCGGCGTACAGCCGACCGCACAGGTGGGACGTGACTTCGTACAGGGCCCCATTGACCTCCGCCACGCGTGCCAGAGCGGACCCAGGGGCGTGTGGCGGCTCTCCGTTGAGCCGGATTGCGGGGACCGCGGCGGCGTATGTCCGTCCGTGGATGAAGTCCCGCAGCGCGACCACCTGATCCCACGTTGGCAAAGAGCGCTGGACAGGGGCCGATGCAGTCATGCGGGAAGGCTATCCGCGAGGTCGCCGTTGTTCGAGGCCCCGGTCCCGATTCCGCACAGGCTGGCCCCGTCCCGCTCACGCTGCAGTCAGCGCGCGCGGACGACCGCGTGGGCGCACGATGGCTGTAGAGCCCGCCCGGGAAGCCACCGCACGTTGCACCGGGCGGGCGCACTTGTGTCGGCCAAGGCCCCTCGCCGAGGAACACCACTGGCGCGCGAGCCAAACAGGCGCCGCCCCTGGCTGGAACGTGGCCGTGCTCGGGGTCGAACGTGTCGGCCCGCTGCAACTGGCGTTTGTGTATCGCGCGCTCCGCAAGGCGTTCGAAGGCGGCAAGCATGACCCCGGCGCCGCCGACTTCTACTACGGCGAGATGGGGATGCGCCGGCACGCCGACGACATCCCTCGAAGCGAGCGGAGCCTGTTGACCGCCTACTGGGCGCTGTCCGGCTAGGCATGTGCGCCTCGCGCGCCCTGGGCTCGCTCGCGGCCACCATGCTCGTCACCGTGTGCTGCTGATGGCCGTCGGGCTGCCGCAGGACGCTCGGAAGCAACGGGCGACCGGCACCGTGTCAGGGCCTTGAGGTCGGCGAGGGCCTCGGCGGACACGTCCCGGACCTGGCCCCGCTTGCGCAGGGTCTGCATGACGGTCAGCTCCGAGGGAGTGCCGTCGGGCAGCAGACCGGGGATGCTCACAGCGTTGCGCCGGGCGTAGACGCGGGAGGGGCGGCGTTTTGACGCGCGGTCGGTCAGTCGTTCCAGCCGGTCACTGATCTCCGGTGAGTCGCTGCGCGAGGAGTAGGGCGAGCGGACCGGCGGGGAGCTGGAAGCGACCTTGGGTCGCGGCGGTGATGGCGTCGTCGAGGGGCCACCATTCGACCTTGAATCCGGCCTCAGTCGGGGTGAGTTCCTGGGGTCCCAGGGTCAGGTTGCGGGCGAGGAACAGGGACACCTTCGCTGTGCTGTATGGGGCGATCACGTACGTTCCGAGGTGGCTCCAGGACTCGCCCGTGACCCCGGCTTCCTCGCGGGCTTCGCGTCGGGCGCACTGCTCAGGGGTCTCCCCGGGTTCCTGTCGGCCGCCGGGGATGAACAGGTGGTCGTCTTCGCCGTTGGTGATCAGGGCGACGTGGTTGCGGTCGTCGATGGCGACGACGATGGAGGCGTCTTGTAGGGGGGAAGGCTGTTGGGTGGTGTCCATGGGCCGCGAGGTTACTCGCGGCCCAGGCTGGTTTGCAGGCATTCGCGCCACTTCGTTCAGATTCGGTTGAGGATCAGGTCTGCGAGGTCTTCGGGGGTGCGGTCGTCGGTGTCGACGATGACCGTCGTGGGGTCCTGGGCGGCCACCGCGTCGAAGTTGGCGCGGAGCCGTTCCAGGCGGCCGGGGACGCGCATCATGTCGTCGTCGTCGCGGTTGTAGTCCGCCTTCGACGCCATGCGGTCTTTGAGGGTCGCGTCCGTGCACCGCAGGTAGAACGTCCGGTCCGGCTGGACGAGGTAGGGCCGGAACGGGCCGATGAGCGCCCGTACCTGGTCCATGTCCAGCTCGTGTACGGCGGAGTGGTACGCGACGACAGAGGAGATGTACCGGTCGGAGACGACCGGCCCGCGCGCCAGGTGGCCGCGGATGATGTCGGAGGCGTGCAGCACCCCAGACAGGTAGAACGCGAACTGCGGCAGGGCCGCCGTGCGGGCGTTCATGACCGGCGCCCACGGCATGTAGTGGTCGGGGACGGTGTGGAGGGTGGCGGCGTCCAGCCGGTCAGCGAGTACCCGGGCGAGGGTGGATTTCCCGATGCCGGAGATCCCTTCGAGGATCACGAGCGGTCCGCGCCGGTCGACCGGCGCACCGGGGTCGTAGGCGCCGTGCAGGCCGGTCACAGGATGCCGCTCGTGAGGGTGCCGTCCGTGAACGAGGCGACGTGGCGGGCGACGGATTCCATCACCGCTTCCGGGTCGTCGCGCCGCAGGATGGTACTCAGGCGCAGGTCGGTGCGCAGGAGGCACGGTTGGATCCCGCCGGCGTGGTCCATGCGCAGCGCCCAGAACCCTTCGACGCATTGCGGGCGGACGGGACAGGTTCCGCACTGCCCGACGTGGTGGCGTCCCAGCCCCTTGTGGATGACGTCGATCTCCACACCGTCGACACGGAAGACGCGGCGCCCTTGACCGACTCCAGCGGTCTCTACCCGCTCGTCGCTGGTCAGCGTGCGCAGGTGCCCGATGATGCCGTCGGCCGAGACCGCCGAGGAGCGCTGACCGGCGTTGTAGTCGGTGTCCACGAGTTCGATGAACTGAACCGGCAGGCGGCGTTCCAGGGCGTATTCGAGAATCGGGAGGATCTCGTGTTCGTTCTCGCGCTGGAGAAGCGTGTTCAGCTCGACGCGCTCGAAGACTTCGCGGGCCGCTTCGATGCCGTCCAGGATGACGCCGATACCTCCGGCGCCTTCCTTCTTGTACTTCGCGATCTCCCACAGCGATTCGTTGGAGAAGTAGTGCAGGGAGACCTTCACCTTGTCCAGGCGCGTGGTCGCGAGCCATTCCTGATTCCGGCGTACGAGGGTGCCGTTCGTGATCAGGGTGTAAGAGCCGTCGGGACCCGGGTCGGGCAGGCTGTTGAGGACGGGGCGGGCGAGCGGGGAGGCGAGCGGTTCGCCGCCGGTGAAGTACGTGCGCTTGAGGCCGGAGCCGATGGCCGCCGTGAGGATGTCGACGTAGTCGGCGGCGTCCAGCTCCCCGTTTCGCGGCTGGTGCTTGCGGTCAGCGCGCGTCAGCGGGGGCGGAACGTCTCCCTCGTTGTGGCAGAACCAGCAAGCGAGGTTGCAGCGCGGCGTGAGCGAGACGCGGAGCTGGCCGCGCAGAGCCGCGAAGTTGTGCAGGGCCGTCCAGTCGACGGCCGGGGCCGCAGTCGGGAGAAGCGGGAGATTCATGGTGTTGCCCTCTCGATCGTTGGGTTCGAGTGGTGCACCGGAGAGCCCCGCCCGGTCTTGCCTGGACGGGTAGCGGGCGGGGCCTCGTGGTCCCGGGTGGCGACGGGGGCGCCTCCCGGGCCGTCCCGCCAGTCCTTCAGCGGCGGGAGTCTGCGGGCCGTCCCGGTCGGTGGGCGGGCGTGGGAGGGGGTGCCCACCGACCGGACGGAGTTGGTGACCGGCGGCGGCCTCGGGTGTGACGACCGGACCGCGCCGGAGCTTCAAGGGGTGGGGAACGGGGGCCGGGTGCCGTGCCGGTCCGGGTGGGGGTCGGGCCGGTCCGGCAGTGTGTCCGCCGGCGGAAGGTCGGGGGTGACGGCCGCAGGCTGCTCGGCGCGGGCCTGCGTCGTCGCGCCGAGGGCGCCGAGCGACAGCAGCGGCAGGCCGAGCCCGAGCGTGAGCCGGTCGCGCCACGGCAGCGGCGCCGGCTTGGCGTGGCGGGGAGCGGGGCGTAATCGTGGCTCGTCGACGCCGACCCACCGGGCGCTCACGGCTGCGTCCACTCGCCGCTGCGGGCGATGATCCGCAGGGCGACCGGTTCAGCAGCCCACGGCTCGCCGCCGCCGTACCGATGGCGCAGCAGCGGCTTACCGCCTTGGAAGTCGGTGACCACGGCGTCACAGCCCCGCTCCTGGTCGCGGACCAGGTCCCCGACCCCGGGCATCGGCTCGCCGGTGACGGCCTGCTCGGTCTGGGCGGTCACCGGGTCGCCTCCATGCCGGTCTCGCGGCGGGCCTCGCGCTCGCGGCGGCGGCTGATCGTGTCCATCGCCGTCGTGGTCGGCTCGCCGTCGGCCACCCGGTCGCGGTACTCCTGCCAGTCGTCGGGCATCCAGGCGTCCAGCGCGGCCGGGAACTTCTCGTCGCGGTTCATCGGGTCACCTCCGGCACGCCGTACAGGCCCGCGCACTGCTCGCAGGCGCCAAGAGTCGCGGCGCCGCGCAGCATCGGCACCGGGAAGCTGCCGGGCGCCCAGTCCGAGCACCAGCAGCAGGACCGGCCGTCGCGCTGCGCGGGGCTCAGCTGATCGGCGTGGATGGCGGGGGCGTCGGTCAGCCCGCCGGGAACGGGGGCGATGGGTCTGCTCATCGTCGGCCTTCTCGTCCGTCTCTGCGTCTGCCGGTCCTTCTCGGGGGTGGGAAGGACCGGCAGGCCGTCATCCGACCGCCCGACAGAACGTCAACGCGGCCGGTAATCACCCAACACCGGTGCGCGACGACGAGTAAGGGAGCACAGTGGAGGGAGGGTTGAACTGGTTGAACGCACTCGGGGGTGCCACATGCCACGACGTCCACGCACGCCCAACACCGCTCTTGCGGAGATCATGCAGACGGGAGGGATCGGAAACGCGCAGCTCGCACGGCGGGTGAACGCCACCGGCCGCGAACTCGGGCTCACCCTGCACTACGACAAGTCGACCGTGTCTCACTGGCTCGCGGGAAGCGTCCCGAAGCCGGAGGCTCGCCCGGCGGTCGCCGAAGCGCTCTCGAGGCTCCTCGGCCGCCCCGTAACGTGCGCCGAGATCGGATGGGAGGCCCCCGCCGGTCAACAGCGCGACACCGTAACGGGAGTGATCGACCTGAGCCGAGCAGACATGGACCCCTCGCGCCGGGGGGTACTCAGGACTGGCATGTACTCCGTCGGCATGGCCGTCCCGGTCTTCGCCACCTTCGCCGGGCACGCCGAGGCCGCAGACCGGGACAAGGCCGCGAGCACGGGCCGGACGGTGCACATCGGCGAGTCCGACGTAGAGACCGTTCGGATGATGACGGACAAGATCGCCGACATCTTGGACCAGGTGGGAGCGGGCCACGCCCGGCCCATGGCCGCCGCCTTCCTCGTCAACTCCGTGGGAACGTACCTGCGAGCGTCCAGTACGGAGCGGGTGCGCCGGGCCATGCAGGGCGCCGCCGCGGATTTGGTCTACCTGACCGGGTGGATGGCGATGTACGAGAACCGACAGGGGCTCGGCCAGCAGTACTACCTGAAGGCGCTCGACCTCGCCGGCGAAGGCGGTGACCACCTCACCTACTGCCGCACGCTGCGCGGGATGAGCCTCCAGGCCACCCACCTCGGGCACGGCAAGAAGGGGCTCGAACTGGCCGATTCGGCCGCCGAAGCAGCCCCGAGCGCGGGCCCGCGTCTGGTGGCCTTCCTGCGGGGCCAGCAGGCCGCCGCCGCGGCGATGACCGGCGACCGGCACATCGCCTTCACGCGACTCCGCGAGACCGAGGACGCACTGTCGAAGGCGGACAACCGACGTGACTCCGTCGGCGGCTACGACCAGGCCGCCTATCACTTCCATGAGGCGCACGTCCGCTGGCACCTGAAGGACCCCGAGGGGTCTATCAAGGCCCTGCGGCGGTCCAACGCGGTCCGCAGCCCGCTGGAGCGTCAGGGGCGGCTGCACTGCCTTGGCGTCATCGCCGAGCGACAGTTCCGGATGCGGCACGTTGAGGCGGCCTGCCAGACGTGGGCCACATTCCTGGACGAGCACGTCACGATCGCGTCCGCGCGCGGGGACGAGCACCTGAAGACGATGCTCACCGAGTTGCCGGCGTACCGGAGCATCGCCGGAGTCCGCGACCTAGAGGAACGCGCGCGGCACGTCGCCCGACTCAAGGCAGCCTGACCGGCGCATCTCGGCGGCCCGCTCCCCACCCGGGGGCGGGCAAGCGTTCTCGTCCACGAGTCGACCCGGGGGCCCGGCACCATCGTCCCTTCCCCGGCGGCTGGGGGTGCCGGCCGCTCGATGACCGCGCGCTCGGGCGCGGGCGTCAGCGCCCGCAGCGCGGCGCGCAGGTCCTCGATGTGGTCCTCCTTCGCCGCGAGCTGCTCACGCAGATACCGGGCCTCGGCCGCGGCCAGGGCGGCCGCATGCCGGGCCTCTGCCAGCTCCAGCGCGTGTGCCTGCTCGCGCTCCCGCGCCGCCGCGCCGCCGTCGACCACCCCGGCCGGCCCCGCGGCCGGGGAAACGGCCACCGGTCCGGTGGCCACCGCGTCCTCGGGCGGGGCCGGGGCGTTCAATCGGAAGCCGGCCGCCAGCAGCGCCTCGACCGGGATCAGCCACCCGCGCTCCTCGTCCTGGACTGCCCCCGGCAGACCCCCCGCCGCCGGATCGTGGAACGGCTCACCCCGCACGCCGACGCGGCCTCACGTTGGGTCAGAAGAGGGCGGCTCATGGTCATGCCCCTATCCTCCCCGCACGCCGCCACGGCCCACAGCCCGACCCACCCACCTGCACGACCAAGGGGTGCGAGACTCGCCCGTACCCGTATCCGCCGCCGTATTCAAGACTTGCCCAAGGCGGCCCAAGGCTTTCCCGTCCGGCGAAAGGCCAGGCCAAGAAGCCCGCGATTCATTGAATAGAGCCCGCCCCCCTGCGAAGTTCTCGGCGGTTGCGCGGCTAACCCCCCACCCCTGCACAGTGCGGACCGCCGCGTCGACCGACCGGCATCCCACACCCACTCAGGGGGACCTCCATGTCCACGACCACGCTCCTCGTCCTGCTACTCCTGCCCGTCACCGCCCTGCTCGTAGCGGTCGTACCCGGCTACCTCGTTCTGGCGCCACCCCCACCTCAAGGCCCCTCTCACGGTGGCCGCCGCCGTCGGCGCCGTGTTCGTCACCGCCGTCCTCGGCATCGCCGCTCTGCCGAACTGACCCTGTCCCGGCCGCACCCTCGGCCATAAGAGCAGTCGGCGGCCTCTCGTGCTCTACAGGCGCCATGGCGTCCTCAGCCATCAGGAACTCGTCATCAAAACGGTGCACTGTGAACCGGCCACCTGTAGGCCGTCGTTACGGTCCATGGAGGGAGCGCTCGGCTTCCCGCAGGGATCATTTGGGGTGTGATGCCCGGTTGGCTGTCGCCTCGTCGGCGGACACAAGGGGGCATTTGCATCGCGCGTGGCGTTAGCCATTTACCTCCCCTCGAATCTCAGATGTTCATCAAAAGAGAAGCTTTCCCACCGCGAGGGGTGGTTGCCTCTCGTCAACGCCGGTGGGGAAAACCGGCGATAAACGGGAGGGAAAGCATGCGTTCTGTCATGCGTCATGCCGCTCTGATGGGAGCGATGGTTGTCGGATCCAGTCTCTTACTGGCTCCGTCGGCCGCGTCAGCCAGTGTCCCGGGGCCCGAGGGGTGCCCGCCGGACGTCTGGCACAAGGTGGTGAAGATCAGCACCGGATACGAGTCCATCGGCAACACCGCTGGTAAGAGGAACGGCTCCACCACGACATCGCGTCTGACCTACGCGATGACCACCACCACCTCGAAGGCGACGACCTGGTCGTCCGAACTCGGGGGCAGCGCGTCCTGGGGCGTAGCCACCGTCGAGGCCAAGGTGGGCCGCGACATCACCGACTCGACGGACAAGGGCGTCACCGTCCAGAACTGGATGGACGTGCCAGGGGGTAAGTGGGGCTACACCACCCCGAAGATCGAGCGCACGAAGTACGTGATCCAGCGGTGGCAGGACACGGCGGCCTGCGGAGCGAGGTTCCTCGGCAACGACGGCACCCTGGGCGGGATCACGGCGTTCCCGTTCTTCTCCGAGTGCATCGCCAGCAGCGCCTGCACCCCGAAGCCCTAAAACAACCAGCGGGGTACGGAACTGACCAGCCGTACCCCGCTCCACCCGTACACAACTCGCCAGGGGGAACCGACATGGCAGTACAGAACCATCCCGCCAGGACTTCCCCTTGGCGGCGCCACCGACTGACCGCGGTGGTGCTCGCGGCCGCCCTGGGGGCGGCCGGGTGCACCGAGGGCGACGAGAGCGCCCCGCGCGGCATCGTCGTCAACCTCGGAGGCCGCATCGCCGTCCTCGACAAGATCGACTCCGAGCCGGACATCGTCGCCGAGCGCCCGGAAGGCACGGAGCGACTCGACGTCTACAAGCTCACCGCCCCGAGGCAGCTGGCGACCGGACACATCGTCGGAATCTCTGACGGTACGGTCGTGGCCATCGAGCCCGCCAAGCCCGAACAGCAGGTGCTCCTGGGGCCGGCCACCTCATGGTTCCCCACCGCGGACGGCAAGAAGATCTGGGCCGTCTCCGAAGAACCCGCCGCCACGGCGTGCGCGGGGCAGCAGATTCCCGCATCGGTCAACTCCCGCTTCACCGTGACGGAGCACGACACGTCGGGCCGCCCGTCACAGCGCACCCACACGCCGCAGTGCGGCCTGCAGCCACTCGCCGAAACCGACCAGGGAATCGTGGCGGCCCAGACCACCACCGAGGACGACACGAACCGGGCACGCACGAACCTCGTCCTCCTCGACTCCGACACCATGACCCCCCGCCAGAGCCTCGCGCAGGACGCAGTGCTCCTCGCAGCCGGCGGCCACCGGCTGATCTGGAAGCAGAACGACTGCGACGGGGCCGCGTGCATGAAGGTGTACGACGCGCAGGACAAGGACACCGCGAACGCGCCGCAGTGCACGCAAGGCGAAGCGGTAGGACGCGGCTCCCTCGACGCCACCGGGCGCTGGTACGCCAGCACGATCCGCGCCGACGGCGGCTACCGGCTGGCGGTACTCGACCTCGACGAGAACAGCTGCGAGGACCTCGGAACGAACGCCGCGCTCGCGGGCAACCAGGATCTGGACGGCCCGCTCTCAGGAACGTGGTCGAAGTCGAACCTCCTCGTCCTGGACTCCGCCACCGGAGCCCTCACTTCCTTCAACGCCGTCTCCGGCAAGCAGGACCGGCGCCCGAAGAACCTCAACGTCACGGACGACGGCCAGGTCTGGGGAGCCCGCACAGACTGACTCTTCGCCGTCCCGCCTCATCAGGGCTTCCTTCACGCCCGAAAGCCGCAAGGCCGCCGGGTGTGCTCCGGGCGTCGGCGCCCCGGGCACCCGGGGGGCTTTCGAACCTGCCTTACTGCCCCGCCCGCCGGTTGCCCCTCACGCGTGCCACCGTGCGGACTGCACCATCCATTCGGACCGACTGCATCGGGGAACAATGAGCTTCTTCGAGTTGGCCACCGATCGGGTGATGGGCCGTGAAGCGCAACGGACGAGGCCCCCGAGCTGTTGATCGAGACGTCTGACGTCTCAATCACGTTGCTCGGGGGCCTCGTTGGTCATCCATCCTGCCGCACTCGACCTGCCGCAAACGCTCGTGGAGTGGGTCACCATGCTGGTTGTCACTCGTGAGGGCGACCGGCGCTGCAAGCTCCGCGCCTCCCGCCCGGGGTGCCGCCACAGCCCTTCGGAGCACGCATCGCCTACCAACACCGCGAGACCCGGGGCGGCTACCGCATCCAGTGGTTCCAGTGGAGACTCACAGGACGCGTTGGAAACGATCCGGGAGCAGCAAGAGGCGGGTGCTCGAGGAACGTCGGCCCGGTAGCCGGGCGGGCGAGCAGCCCTCCGCACGGGGCGGGCGCATCCAGTCGGGCAGTGCGGTCATGGCTTCGCCGTAGCGGTGCGTCGGGTCCGGAAGGCGGCGCGCGGCGGGGCTGTCCTACTCGGCCGGCAGACGGAGCATCGGTTCGAAGGCCGCGTCCCCCTCGCCCTCGACCAAAGGGAGGAAGCCGTCCGGGACGGTGCGGGCGGCCGTGGTGAGGAGACGGGCCAGGACCTCGGGCTCGGTGGCCGGGGGGAGGCGGAGGGCGGCGAGGAGACGGTCGCGGACCTCGGGGTGGTCCGGGTTGTCCTCAAGGTAGTCAGCGTTGAGCGCGGGGGGACGGAAGCCGGCCAGGGCGTCGTGCCAGGAGGGGAGGACGATGGCCAGGGTCAGGGCCTCGGCGAGGGACTCCGCGATGAGGGAAGCCTGGCCCTCGGAGTCGGTGTAGAGGACGGGGCGGACGCGGTCGGAGCCGGCCGGGCCGCAGAGGTAGTGGGTGCCTCCCGCGTTGCAGCCGGCCACGGGCTCCACCGGGAGACCGGCCGGCAGGGCGATCGACTCGATGGGGTCGGTCCGCGTGAGGTCGAACTCGCCGTCGCAGGCGAGGTACGCCTCGACCTCGGGGTCGGCGGCGATCCGGCGGAGCAGGGCCTCGTCGGAGAGGGCGGCCGGGTTGAGGCCGTGGGCGGCTTCGGGGGTCAGGGGGTGGCCCGCGAGGACGTGGCGGACGGTGTCGAGGGGGACGGGCCGCCCGTAGTCCTCCTCGAAGTGCGCCTGGACGGCCTCGGGGGAGCGGTCGGTGAGGAGGCGGAAGAGGTGCCCGGAGCCGTCCGGGTCCGGGCTGCCCGAGGGGAACTCGATGCCCGAGCCGGTGCGCCAGGCGCTGCCGCCGGTCTCCCACCACAGGCAGGCGGTGACCCGCGGGGCGCCGAGGCCCTCGTCGACGAAGGCCATGTCGTCCAGGAGCGGGCGCAGCGCGGCGGGCACCTCGTCGATGACACCGGGCCAGACCTGTTCGTCGTCCGTGGCGTACGGGCTCATCTCCGACTCGTGGTCGAAGCCGCGGACGAGTACACCGGCCGGGGTGAAGAGGACGGAGAAGTCGTCACCCGAGCCGTTGTCCATCAGGGCCGCCTCCATCCCAGGCCCCCAGGTGGTGGAGAAGGAGTAGCGGGAGAACCGCGGATCGCGGCAGATCGCCTGGTCCAGCACGGCCAGCGCGCGCAGGTGCGCGCGGAGCCCGGCGGGGTCCGGGAGGAGGGCGGCGGTCGTGTGCACGGTGTCCATGGGCTCATGTAAGCAGCCGGCACTGACATCCAGGGCGGCGGTTCGGTCACACCCGCTCTCTCACTCAGGGAACGAAAAGCCAAGCTCACGCAGGCGGGGCAAGCACACTGCGAGGCATAGCTCCACAGACGCGGCATCGGTTCGCACAAGGACGTCCTCGCGCAACGGCGCTCCACTGGCGACGAAGGTCCAAGGCTTGCCCCTCTCTGCCATCCGCTCAGCGTCGGCCTTGAGCAGCACCGTTACGCCCTGTTCAGCCAGTGCTTCCATAATCGCGACGACGTCCACCGGCACTCTCCCCTCCCGAAGCGCTTCGAACGCGCCATCGGACGAACATACTTACTCCGGGCCGGACCCTGGACACCGCCCGCATGACCCAAAGTGACCGATCGGGGCGCTCTGAGCTGGAATACGCGACACCTCAACATGCGAGCTCACCAGTCTCAACCCCAGGGCGTACTGGAGGCTCGTGCGGCCCACGAGGTCCTTCGAGGCCTTGAGACAGAAGGTCAGCCACCGTCATTCGCTGGCCGGCGGTCCATGGCCCCAGTCGAACGCCCCGCCCTTGCTGCGGCTCTCCGCGCTCTGGCCGGCGTAGTAGATCTCGGTGAGGTAGATCTGCTGGCGGGGGTTCAGCTCGGCCCACAGGTCGGGGTCGTGGCATGGCAGCACGGTAGTGCCAGACACCGACAGCGCGGGGCCGGGTGCAGATCTGCGCCAGGACCATGGCCGACACGAAGTGCGCCCGCCCGGTGCAACGTGCGGTGGCTTCCCGGGCGGGCTCTACGGCCATCGTGCGCCCGCGCGGTCGCCCGCGCGCGCTGACGCCAGCCCGAAGGGGCGGGCCCGTCCCTGGTGCGGGATCGATTCGGCGGTGAACATGGGTCCTCCAGACGGCTGGCGCGCGGTCTGATCCCGCGAGTTGCGACCGCCTGGGCCGCTATCCCTGTGGTCGTGATCAAGAACATGCTGCGCGGCGTCGCCGCGCTCTCTCTCGCCCTGACCCCGCTCGCTCTTCCCTCGGCGGCCGCCGCTGCACCGACGGCCCCCGTCGGGCGCCGAGGTCCTGAACCTGGCCGACGCGGTCACGCAGATCCCGCTCGCGGATGAGTCCCGCGCCGGATACGAGCGGACGAAGTTCAAGCACTGGAACGCCGGACTCGATCCCGCAGACGGATGCAGCACCCGCTCGGAGGTGCTCCTCGCCGAGGCCGTCGAGTCCCCTACCGTCGCGGCCGGCTGCAAGCTGTCGGGCGGCAAGTGGCTGTCGTATTACGACGGCCAGGAGGTCACCGATCCCGGCAAGCTCGACCTCGACTACATGGTCGCGCTTGCCGAGGCCTGGGATTCCGGGGCGAGCGCCTGGACGCCCGCCCGGCGGGAGGCGTACGCGAACGACCAGGACGCCGCCACCTCGCTCGTCGCGGTCACCGCCCGCACGAACCGGTCGAAGGCGGATCAGGACCCGGCGCAGTGGATGCCGCCGCTGCCCGATGCTCACTGCCGGTACGTCTCGGAGTGGGTCGCCACGAAGCTCCGCTGGGGCCTGGCGGCCGACCAGGCCGAGGTCGACGCGCTGACGGTGTATGCCGAGGGGCCGTGTGAGGCCACCGTCGTCCACTACGCCGCTGCTCCGTAACGGGCCCTGGGGAACGTGTTGTGCCCCTCGCACCGGGGGGTGTGAGGGGCACGTGGGAGGCGTACCAACGACCAGTCGGCCCGACTCCCGCGGATCACGGTAGCGGTCAGGCGGGGCACCGCCGACACGTCGTCCCTCGCAGGAGCGGTTCGGCGCCCGTCAGGGGCGGGGTCCGACTCGTTGGGGTGGGGCGCCGGGGGTGGGGCCGGTCCCGCGCACGTGCGGGGACGCGGGACCGGCTGCGGGCGGCCCGTCCTGTCGGGAGTCCGTGACGACCGTACGGCGCCCGCTGGGCCGTATGCAGGTTCTGGTCTGCCGTCAGGGCGGGCTGCTGCTCTGTTGGTTCGATGGAGTGGCGTCGTTCAGGCAGCGTGGTTGTAGCCGAATCCGATGTTGTAGGACCAGACCCGCTGGGCGCTGAGGAGCGGGGTTTTCCAGCTGCCTGTCCCCCGGTAGAGGGACATGTCGCCGTTACCGCGGATGGCGAGCAGGTCAGGGCGGCCGTCCTTGGAGACGTCTCCGGTGGCGATGGCCTGCCGTCGCCGGTCAGGTCGCTGCCTCCGGTGATCCGGTTGTAGACCTGCCATCCGGTGCCGACCTTGATACGGCCGTAGAAGCCGCCGTTGCCGTTGCCGGCGTGGAGCCACAGCACGCCGGAGGTGTCGCGGGTGAGGATGTCGCTCACGGCCGAGCTCCCGAGGTTGCCAACCGCCTCGATCCGGTCGTAGATCTGCCATCCGGGACCGATGAACTCACGACGGTGCGAGTGCATGTCCAGCTCACCGCTGTAGTACGTGCTGTCGGTGCGCCACAGGCCGCCGGCGGAGTCCCGCTGGAGAAGGTCGAAGGCGCCGTTGACATTGAGGTCGTGCGCAGCGGGCTGGCGGACGAGCTTGAAGGAGCCGGAGGCTTTGAAGCCGAGCGGGGTGCCGTCAAGCGTTTCCGGCGTGATCGTCCAGGTGTAGTCGCCGTTGGGGACATCGCCCTTCTCGGGGTCGTGGGTGTCCCAGGAAAGGCGGAATGTGTTCGAATTCGAGCTTGTGCCCAGGAGGTCGGTCGTTGTGTGACCGGTGCGGATGTTGCGGATGACGACGGTGGCCCACGCGCCCCCCGACAGTTCCCAGTCCAGCCAGATGTACTGCCGGTTGGTCATGTCGATGACGGGCGGCACGGTATGCCGGATAAGCGTGATTCCGTCCTCGGTCGAGGCTGCCGTGGCTGCCGGGGTGCCTACAGCGCCTGCGCCGAACGTGACGGACAGGACGGTGGCGAGGGCGGTGGCGAACCGCCGGGCGGCACGGGGACGGGGCAATTCAGTTCTCCCTCAGACGCATCGGGTGCACCTTGCACCACACTCCTGGGCTGGCTGTGACGTGGAGTGCGGCGATCGGCCAGTGGCGGCACTGAGTGACGGCCGGGCCGGGGCGCCGGGGCGCCCTGACCACGGGGGCTACGTTCAATGGTCGCTCGATGGAACTTTACGGAACAGACAAGCCGTCCTCAGCCCTCGCGAGCGCGCAGAGCGGGCAGAGCATGGCAGGGGTTCCCTTCGGCAGGTGAGTGGGAGGCGTGACAGGAGTCATCGGGTGCTGGCGGCCGCGTTGGGCGCCAGGTGGATGGGGTTGCTCCAGGCTCGTCCGCCGGTTTCGTCCTCGACCGTGACCCGGCAGAATCCGCCGTTGAACATCGCCAGCGGCAGGGTGCAGTCCGTCAGGTCCTTGCCCTGCACGACCTGCGCCCCCGGGGCACCGCCGGTGATCAGGATCTTGCGGACAGGGGAGCAGCGGACGCTGATGTGCTCGCTCGTCAGGCTGACGTCGAGCAGCTCGGGGCCGGTGGACGAGTAGTAGTGCCCGGCCTTGAGCGCGGCCAGGAGCTGGTCCGGGTCGAGGGACTTGGCGCGGACCTGGATCCAGGCGGCGCAGCCCGGGGGGTCTTGGGGCTGGAGGTGGGCGTCGTCGGCCGCGTAGGCGTGCAGCCGATGGCCCCGGTTGAGGAGGACGTCGGTCAGGTGCCAGCTGTCCCCGCGGTCCTCGCGGTCGGCGAGCGCGTTGTAGACCTCGACCGCGTGCGCGGCGTCCAGGCTCTCCGCGTCCGCGATGCTCAGGAGAGAGGCGGCCGGGTGCGCCATGCCCACGTACGCGCCGGCGGCTCGGGCCCTGCGGGCCAGCTGGGGCCCGGGCTCGTCCGGTCCGGGCGGTGCGAAGCCGAGCGGGAGCCCGACGGCGACGATGTGCCACGAGGGTCCGGCCTCCGTACGCGGTGCATGGAGTTCGGCACCGAGCAGGGTCGTGAATCCGTCTGTACGCAGCGGAGTGGTGTCCGTCAGCGGGAAGCCGTACTCGGCCCGAAAGTGATCGGTGACGGCCAGAAAGTCGTACCCCGCGTCCCGGTAGTACTGTGCCGTCGCTCCGGGAGACAGAGCACCGTCGGACTGGTCGGAGTGCGTGTGGAGATTCCCTCGCCAGAAGCTGCCCGGCTGGTCAAACGGTAAGTTCTGCATCTAAGTCCTCCTGGGGTTGATCAGGCAGGGTGTCTGCGACGGAGCGCACTGCGCGGGTCGGGCAGGGGACGTACAGCCATCCGATCATGCGCGGCCGACCACCCATTGAGCAAAGGGCTTTGGGAGGCGGGCGCGTTCTCGACCGCAGCACGCAGTGGTGGAGTCGATCTGAGATCGCGCGCAGGCGTCGGGAGCGCGCAGGCGGCGGGTTGCCCGGATCGGCCAACCGTCGGCCGCCAGCCCGTACGAGGGCAGCAGCCACGAGGCCTGGGCGTGAACGGCGGTAGATCTCCTGCCAAGGGTCCTTGCTCAGAAAGGGAGCGTCGGACGCGGGACGCCGGGCAGGTTCCAGTTGACCCAGCGGCCTTTCTCGATCGAGCCGACCAGGACCGACGGGGGCTGGTCGGACCTTTTGGCCGCGTCCAGGAGCCACTGGCAGACCGCCGTGGTGATCTGAGTGTCGTTGTCGGTGAAGGCGAACGGGCGGCCGATCAGGTCCGGCTCGCGCTGGTAGGCGGCTACAAGGCCGTCCAGGCTGTCGGCGAACGTGGCCATGATGAAGACGTGCTCGCCCGCGGGGTCGCTGATGTGCACGTATCCGACGGCGGGCACCGGGACCGGGGCGACCCGGTACACGGGGTGCCGGTAAGAACGGTGTCACCAGCCGCAAACGGCGGCGATCTTGCGAGGGGTCCCTCGTGCGGGTGAGCCCGACGCTGTACGGCTGCGGTGGGTGAAGTTCCGCGAGGACGATCAACGCTCGTGGCCCGTACACCGTTGGACTTGGATGAGCTGGTCGAGCACTGGACGCTGCTGAAGGACGAGCAGGAGCTCGTGTCCGGCAAGCGCGGTGCAACGCGACTGGGCTTCGCCGTGCTGCTGAAGTTCTACACGCAGTACGGCCGGTTCCCCCGGGGCCGCTCCGAGCTGCCGGGCGAGGCCGTGGAGTTCGTCGCCCGGCAGGTGCAGGTTCTCGCGTCTGAGCTGGGCCTCTACGACTGGACGGGCCGCACGGTCGAGTACCACCGCGCGCAGATCCGCAAGCACCTGGGCTTTCGGGAGTGCAGCGTCGCGGACGCGGAGAAGCTGACGGCCTACCTGGCCGAGCACGTTGCGCGCAAGGAACGCAGGCCGGAGCAGGTGAGGGTGGAAATGCTGGCGCGGTGTCGCGCCGAGAGAATTGAGCCGCCGACGCCGGGCCGGTGTGACCGGATCGTGGCGGCTGCCCTGCGGGCGGCCGAGGAGGCGCTGACGGCGCACATCTCCTCGCGGCTGACCGCGGAGCACGTCGAGCGGATGGTTGCGCTGGTGGCCAGCGGCGCCGACGACCAGGACGACAACGTCGACGGGGTTACCGAGGGCGAGGACGCGCCGCCGCTGCTGGGGAAGATCAAGGAAGCGCCGGGCAATGTGAGCCTGGAGACGATGCTCACCGAGATCGACAAGCTTCTCTCGGTACGGGCGATCGGCCTGCCAGCGGACCTGTTCGTGGACGTGGCGCCGAAGGTGGTGGCCGGATGGCGGGCGCGGGCCGCGGTGGAGTCTCCGTCTCATCTGCGGACGCATCCGATGCCGCTTCGGGTAACGCTGCTGGCCGCACTGCTGCACGAGCGGGAGCGGGAGATCACCGACACCCTGGTGGAGTTGTTGATCTCCACAGTGCACCGGATCGGGGCACGGGCGGAGAGGAAGGTCACCGAGCAACTGGTCAACGCGTTCAAGAAGGTGTCGGGCAAGGAGAACATCCTCTTCAAGCTCGCCGAGGCGTCGCTCGGCACGCCGGAGGGGACGGTCCGGCAGGTCGTCTTCCCGGCCGTGTCCGGGGGAGAGACGACGCTGCGGGAGCTGGTGCACGAGTTCAAGACCCGCGGGCCGGTCTACCGGCGCACGGTCCAGACGACGCTGAAGGCCTCGTACACCAACCACTACCGGCGCGGGCTGATCAAGCTGCTGGACGTGCTGGAGTTCCGCTCCAGCAACCACACCCACCAGCCCGTAATCGAGGCCCTGGCACTGGTGGCCCGGTACGCGAACGCCGGGAACACGACGTACTACCCGCTGGGTGAGACAGTGCCGGTCCACAAGGCGATGGGCGGGGACTGGGCGGAGGTCGTGCACCGCACCGACAAGCGCGGCCGGCGCCGGGTGGTGCGCATGGTCTACGAGGTCGTCGCCTTCCAGGCCCTGCGCGACCAGCTCAAGTGCAAGGAAATCTGGGTGGTCGGCGCCGACAGGTGGCGCAACCCAGATGAGGACCTGCCGCAGGACTTCGAGGCCCGGCGGTCGGAGAACTACCGGGAGCTGCGCAAGCCGTTGGACGCCTCAGTGTTCATCGACGAGCTACGCGAGCAGATGACGGCCGAGCTGACCCTGCTGAACGACAACATGCCCAGCCTGTCCTGGCTGGACATCGCCGAGCGAAAATCCGGGGCGATCCGCCTGACCGCGGCCGAGGCCCAGCCCGAACCGCGCAATCTGCGCAGGATCAAGGCCGAGGTACAGCGCAGGTGGGGCATCGTGCCGCTGGTCGACATGCTGAAGGAAGCGGTGCTGCGGACCGGCTGCCTTGACGCGGTCACCTCCGTCTCCGGCGGCGGCAGCCTCTCGTCGGAAGTGCTGGCCGAACGCCTGCTGCTGGTCATCTACGCGTACGGCACGAACACCGGGATCAAGGCCGTGGCGTCCGGCGGCCACGGCCACACCGAGGATGAGCTGCGGTACGTACGGCGCCGGTATCTGTCCGCCGAGGCCGCTCGTGCGATCGCCGTCCAGATTGCGAACGCCACCTTTGCCGCCCGCAGCGCCGGACTGTGGGGCCAGGGCTCGACCGCGGTCGCCTCCGACTCCACCCACGTCCGGGCGTACGACCAGAACCTGTTCACCGAGTGGCATTCGCGCTACGGCGGCCGCGGGGTGCTCATCTACTGGCATGTGGAGAAGAAGTCCCTGGCCATCCACTCCCAGCTGATCAACTGCACCGCCTCCGAGGTCGCCGCGATGATTGAGGGCGCCATGCGGCACGGCACAGCCATGGACGTGGAAGCCAACTACACGGACTCGCACGGCCAGTCGGAAATCGGATTCGGCATCACGAGATTGCTGAACTTCGACCTGCTGCCCAGGATCAAGCGGATCAACAAGGTCAAGCTGTACCGGCCAGTGGCCGGCGAACCGGACGCCTACCCGCACCTCACCCCGGCCCTGACCCGCCCTATCCGCTGGGAACTCATCACCCAGCAGTACGACCAGATGATCAAGTACGCCACCGCGATCCGGACCCGCACCGCCTCCACCGAGGCGATCCTGCGCCGCTTCACCCGCAACGCCTCCCACCCCACCTACGCGGCGATGCTGGAGGTCGGCCGCGCCCAGAAGACCATCTTCGTCGCCCGCTACCTGCGGCTGCGGGACCTTCAGCGGGAGATCGAGGAGGGCCTGAACGTCATGGAGTCCTCCAACGGCGCGAACTCCGTGATCGCCTACGGCAAGGGCGGGGAGATCGCATCCAACCGACGCGACGAGCAGGAGATGTTCGTGCTCTGCCTGCGGATCCTGCAATCCGCCCTGGTCTACGTGAACACCCTCATGCTCCAGGACGTCCTGGACGAGCCGGAGTGGGCGGACCTGCTCACCCCGGCCGACCGGCGCGGCCTGACGCCGCTGTTCTGGTCTCATGTGCGCCCGTACGGCGAGGTGAACCTCGACATGGCCGCCCGCCTCAACCTCACCGCGGTCACCGTGCCCAGCCCCCGTACAGCGGGCGATGAGAAGCCGGCCGAGGAAGGTGCGGACGCGTAAGGCTGTCCAGTCCCGTCACGGACGCGATCCCGGCTACCAGCAAACTTTCCAAAAGAATTTCTGCAAAAATACTTTTGGAAAGTCCTTAGATCGCTCTACCCTCCCGTCATGATCAGCGAAGAGCAGAAACGCGTACTCGATCCCGAGCGGGACGCAGCAGCCCTGAAGGCCCTCACGCACCCTCTGCGCATCCGGCTGCTTGGGATGCTGCGGCAGGATGGCCCGGCCACCGCGAGCGAACTCGCGGTCAGGACTGGGGAGTCATCCGCTTCCACCAGTTATCACCTGCGGGTGCTGGCGAAGTACGCGTTCGTCGCCGAGGCCGAGCACCGTGACGGGCGGGAGCGCCGCTGGCAGGCGGTGCACTCCGTGACCTCCTGGAGCAACAAGGCAATGGAGGCCGCGCCGGGCAGCCGCGCCTGGGTCAGCCTGTCGCGCCGGGCCCAGATCGAGCACCTTGAGGCATCTCTCGCCCGGCATGAGGCCGACATCGCCGATGGGCGGCTGGGCCAGGAGTGGGTGGAGCCGTCCGGAATCAACGACCTGATGCCCCGCCTGACCCCGGAGTCGCTCACCGAACTCTGGGAGGTGCTTGGCCGGAAGCTGGAGGAACTGACTACCCGCGACGAAGAAGATCCGCGCGCAGCGCAGGTCGTATTCCTCACCGCCGGGCTGCCCTTGGCACCGCGCGACCCCGCCACTGCGGCGGACGCCTCTGCCACTGCGGGGACAGACACCGAGGACGCGTCATGACCGGGCCGCTGGGCATACGCACCGCACGCCGTCGCTACATCACGGTCTGCGTTCTGTTCTGGCTGCCGCTGGGACTGAGCATCGCTCCCCTGATCATGCTGTTCACCGAGCGCGGCATGGCCATGGCGGCCATCGCGGGCTTCTTCGCCGCACACTCCCTCACCGCTGCCGCGCTGGAACTGCCCACCGGAGGACTGTCCGACGTCCTCGGACGCCGCGCTGTTCTGGCCGCCGCCGGCCTGCTGAACCTGGCCGCCTTAACCCTCGTGGGCCTGGGCACTGCTCCCTGGCAGCTCGGCCTCGGCATGGCCCTCATGGGCGCGGGCCGTGCCCTGTCCAGCGGACCAGCCGAAGCCTGGTACGTCGACACCGTCCAGGCGCACTCCGGCCCCGACGCCGAACTGCGCACCGGACTGGCCCGCGGCGGCTCCGCGACATCCGCCGCGCTCGCCACGGGCACCCTGCTCGGCGGCGCCCTTCCCTGGCAGCTCGGCCTCGGCCCCGACCTCGGCGCCAGACTGAGCGAAGCAACGTCCGAGCTGGTGCTGCCCCTTTCCGTCCCGATGCTGCTGGGCGCAGCAGTCGAGATCGCCTTCGTGCTGTATGTCCTGACTGCTCTGCGGGAGCCGCCCCGACCGGCAGCCACCCTGCCCGACGTACTCCGAGGCATCCCGGCCACCGTCGTGGGCGGACTGCGGCTGGGGGGCCGCGATGCGCTGGTCCGCCGGGTGTTCCTCAGCGCAGGGGCCGCTGGCAGCGCCTTGGCCGCGATCGAACTGCTCACGCCGGGCCGTGCCGCGGCCCTCACGGGCGCATCGGAGTCGGGGGCGGTGCTCTTTGCCGCACTCGCCTGCGCCGGATTCATCTGCGCGGGTATCGGCAGCCACCTTGCACCACTGACCGCTCGGCTTGCAGGCAGTGGTGAGTATGCGGTCATGGTGAGCCTCGGCGCTAGCGCGAGCGGCCTGCTTCTGCTCGGCGCCACCGCAGCGTTCACAGGAGTGGCCCCCATGGTCCTCGCGGCCATCGGCTACGGCCTGGTCTACCTCGGGCTCGGCGCGGCGGGGCCGAGTGAGAAGGACCTCTTGCACCGCCGTGTCCCAAGTTCGGGCCGGGCCACCGCGCTGTCCGTCCAGTCTCTCGCTCTGCAACTGGTGGGAGCGCTCACCGGCTTGATCATTGGTGTCCTTCCATCAGGCGCGCCGCCCTGGCTGCTGGGAGGCACCGTGCTGCTGGCAGGAGCTCTCCTGTGGGTTCACCACAGCGGGACCACACCCCCGACTCCGGCGGCAACGCCTCAGCCCCACGCCGTGTCGTCCTCCCCGAGCACCGCTGGCTCCGACCACCATCAGCAACATGCCGATCAGTAGCGCCGGGACCAACAACCCGCAGACCGCACAAACGCACGGGTGCCCGAAAGGCGCCGCGCATGTTCGCGAACACACGACTCGTTCGCACGGCGCTCATCTATCGACCGATTGATGAGCAAGATCGATCAGTACCGGTTCACGGCCGGATCGGCACCGGATCATGCACAAGAAACGGTGTCAGAAAGTCGATGTGCTCAAGAATCCGGGCAGCACCGTTTTCTGTACGATCTGGCGGGTGCAGCAGCTTCCGGACGACGACTCCGCCGATCTCCTCGCTCCCGTCCCAGCCGACCGGACCGGCGATCTTGTGGGATACGCACGCGTGTCCACCAGGGGCCAGTTGCTCGACCGGCAGATCCGCGCACTCACCGATGTCGGATGCAGCCGGATCTTCTCCGACAAGAAATCCGGCAAGAACGCCGAACGCGAGGAGCTGTGGAAGGCCCTCGACTATCTACGGCCCGGCGACACCCTCGTCGTCCCGTCGCTGGACCGGCTCGGCCGCTCGATCCAGGACCTCATCGCGATCGTGTCCGGCCTACGCAAGCGCGGCATCGGCTTCGCCTCGCTCCACGAGGCACTCGACACCACCACGCCAGGCGGGCGCCTGGTCTTCCACGTGTTCGCGGCCCTCGCGGAATTCATCCGCGAACTCATCGTTCAGGGCACCAACGAGGGCCTGGACGCCGCCCGCGCCCGCGGCGCCCGCCTCGGACGACCGCCAGCCATGACGCCCGAGCAAGTACGTCACGCCCGCGACCTGCTCACCCGTCCCGAGAACACCGTGACCTCGATCGCGAAGCTGCTCGGCGTCTCCCGCAACACCATCTACAACTACGTGCCCGAACTGAAGGGCGGCCGCCAAGCGCTCGCCGAGGCGACCACCACGGCCGAGCTGCCGCGGCCGGCCAAGCCCAAGGAGTGATCACCGCCGTTTGCGGCTGGTGACACGGTTCTTACCGGCACCCCGACTCGAATGCCGGTCCCGGCCCGGACTGGAGGGCCAGACCTGCTGACGTGTCGTCCGGCGCCACGAAGAACTTCACGATGGTGCTCACCCGGGGATCACCCCCGACTGCCTACAGCCGTGATCGGCCGGACAGGTCCTAGCCGATGGTCACCACGCGCGCCCAGTCGGGCGGGACGTCCGGCTCGTAGTCGGGATCGTTCTCGATCCACGCCCTGCGGCCCGATCCGGCGCGGGGGAACAGCCCCACCACCGTCCGGCACGAAGGCCGTTCGTCCGGCCAGGGCGTCTGTCCGTCCGTCAGGACCACGATGACGTCAGGCCGGGGCACCGTCCGCAGCGCCCGGACGAAGCCGGTCCGGAGATCCGTACCGCCGCCCCCCACCAACGGGATGCCCTCAGCACTGCACAACGGATGCACCGTGCGGGCCGCCGCGTCGCAGGACATCACCGTCACCAAGTCGCGGCGCCCGCCCACGGCCCGGGAGATCGCGGCCACTTCCAGGAGCGCGCCGCCGAGCTCCGCGTCGCTCACCGAACCGGAGGTGTCCACGATCACCGAGACCCGCGGCGGTCGGCGCCGAAGGCTCGGCAGCACGGCTCCCGGCACCCCCGCCGAGCGCCGCGACGGCCGCCCGTACGAGTAGTCCTCGCCCGCCCCGGCCGCGGAGGCCGCCGAGCGGACCGCCGCCCCCAGCAGGTCCCGCCACGGCTGCGGCGGGTGGAAGACCTCCTCGGCCCACCGCTTCCACGCCTTCGGCGTCGTCCCGGGGCGGCCCTTGACGGCCTGCGCCACCCGGAATCGGACGGCGTCCTGCTGCTGCTCGCTGAGCCCGTCCGCGCCGTCAGCCCCCAGCTCCCACTCGCGTTCCAGCCCGTCGGCACCGCTGCCGCAGTCCAGCCAGGCGAGGTGCTCCATGCCGGAGCCGAGCCCGATCCGGCGCAGGTAGTCCTCCATCAACTCTCCGGAGGCCAGCCCCAGGGAGCCCGGGGTCACCGCGTCCTCCGGCATGACGAGCCCGTCCCCGAACACGTCGTCGTTGATCTCGCAGTCCGCCGCGATGTTCATCAGCAGCCGGGCACCCGGGCCGGTCAGGCCGCGCTCCCAGGCGACCCGGTCACCGCGCCCGTGGTGGTCGCGCAGAAGGTGCGCCACCTCATGGACCCAGACCCCGGCGAGTTCCTCCACCGGTGTCCGCCGCACGAAGACCGGCGACACGTAGCACCGCCAGTACCGGTCGACGGCCATGGTCGGCACCCGTCGGGACTCCACGACGTGCAGGGCGAAGAGCGCGGTCGCCAGATAGGGCCGGGCCCGGACGGCGAACAGCCGCGCGGCGAAGAGCTTGTCGAGGTCGAGGGCGGGCTCGGACACCGCGCCGGAGCGCCCGGATGCGCCCGCGTCGGTGCCCGTGACCTGGCTCATCGTGCGCCCGCGGCGGAAGCCACGCCGTTCACCCGCCGTGCGCCGCTCCCAACCAGGGCCGCGGCCTCGTCCGCACGCCGGGACAACGAGACCACGCCGGCAAGCCGTTCGATGGTGGGAGGGACGTCCCACTCCGCACGGCGGAGCCCGGCGAGCGTGGTCGCCGGGACGACGACCAGGTCCGGCGCGCCGGTCTCCGCAGCCCGGGCGAGCAGCGCCCACGCGGCCTCCCAGCGGGCCTTCTCCGGGCGCGCGCCGACTGCGGACACCACACCGTCGAGCGCGGCCTGGCGCAGGTCGCCCCGCTCCGGCAGCTCGGCGCCGGCCGGGTCGGCCAGCAGCACCTCGGGGTCCGGCAGTTCCATGCGGTCCAGGCTCGCAAGCAGTTCGAGCCCCGGACCGTCCCCGACCGTGCCCCTGACCAACAGAGAGAGCACCTCGCGAGAGGAGCCGGCGGCGGTGGCGAAGGCGATCAGGCGCAGGCTCATCTCCCAGCTGCGGGGGGAGGGCCAGGCGCCGCCCCGCCGGGCCTCCCCGCTGGGCAGGCGGTGCACCAGCGAGGGGCGGGTGGCGAGGAGCCCGCACACGGCGCGCCTGGCGAAGTCCACCGCGTGCGGCAGGCGTTCCGGATCGAGCCGGGGGAGCGTCGCCTGCGGCCAGGTGCCGCCGAGGCCGCGGACGACGACGTCGTGGTCGTGGGTCCACTGGAGGTGCACGAAGCGGTTGGCCAGCGGAGGGCTCAGCTCCCAGCCGTCGGCGGCCGAGGCCCGCGGGTTGGCGGCGGCCACGATCCGCACCGCGGACGGCAGCCGGAGCGCGCCGACCCGCCGCTCCAGGACGAGGCGGAGCAGGGCTGCCTGCACCGCTGGCGGAGCCGTCGACAGCTCGTCGAGGAACAGCAGACCGCGGCCCTCCTTCACCAGCCGTACCGCCCAGTCCGGCGGGGCCATCGGGACCCCCTGCTCGGCGGGGTCGTCACCGATGACGGGCAGCCCGGAGAAGTCGGACGGCTCGTGCACACTGGCGATCACCGTCGTCAGCGGAAGGTCGAGGGACTCGGCGAGCTGGGTCAGCGCGGCCGTCTTGCCGATGCCCGGCTCACCCCAGAGGAGTACGGGCAGGTCGGCGGCGACCGCAAGCGTCAGGGCCTCCAGCTGGTCGTCGGGGCGCGGCTCGGTCGTGGAGTCGCGCAACAGGGCGAGCAGGGTGTCGGCGACGTCGAGCTGGGCGGGCGAGGGGGTGCTCAAGGGCATGGGTGATCACCTGTGTATTCGTTGTCGGTGGGGCGAACCGGCGCTGCCGCTGCGGTCGGCGGCACCGGCACACACCGGTGGTGGCGCGGGAGGTCGAGGTACCGGCGCGTGGGCGGGGTGCCGCGTCGGTCAGAGGGACTGGCTGTGGCGAGGGCGGGCGCGATGACTGCGTGGGCGTTCGGGCCCGGGCAGCACACGGCCCGGGCCCGGGCCGTACAGGTCCGTCCGGTAGAGCCCGTACGCGATCCGCCGCCGGGCGGCCGACTCCAGCGCGTCCCGCAGCGCGCCGTTGCGCAGCGCGGCGCCGGGACCGAGCAGGCCCTCCACGACGGCCAGCGCGCCCGCGGTGTCGCCGTGGTCCAGGCGTTCCCGGACGCCGGTGAGGCAGTCCGGCCTCCGATGGGCCTCGTCGATGGCCTGCAAGCAGGGGAGCGGAGGGCCGCCGAGCGCGACCAGCAGCTCCTCCCGCCGGATCTCGTCGGGGCCGTGGTCGAGCGGAGCCAGTACGCCATCGGAGAGGCCGATCCGGTGCGGGACTCCCCGGCAGTCCACCAGGCGGGGCCGTCCGGGCGGGTCCGCCGCCGGGGCCGGTCCCGCGGGCGGATGACCGGGGGCGAGGGCCGCGGCCACCAGAGGATGCAGCCGCCCCGGCTCGACGAGCCTGGCGCGCAGCAACTCCAGGTCGGGCAGCACCCAGGTCGCGGCGTCGGGCAGCGTGGGCAGCGCCCCCGGTGCCGCCGGGGAGAGAACGGGGACGGCCGTGACCGGTCCACCGCCCGGCGATACGTCGAGCACCAGCTGCCGGCGGGCTCCGAGCCGTACCCTGACCCGTCCGGAGTCCCGTCCCTCCGCCCTGAGCAGGATCCCTGCCTCCGCCGCCCAGCGGTCGACGGCATGGCCGGTCGCCTCCTCGTCCGGCCGCGGCGGATCCGCGGACGGCGCGGTGTCGGCCCCGGAGCGGATCCGCAGCTCGTCGCTGCGGGTCGCGTCCCAGAGATGGCGGTGCAGATCCAGGCGGTACCGCCGGCTCGGGCGCGGATGCGGATGTCGGCGCTCGTCGCCGGCGGAACGGGATCCGTCCCACAGCGCGAGACTCATCCGCTGGCCGGCGTCCGCCCAGGCGGGCGCGGTCCGCACCACGAGGTAGAGCGGTGGGGACGGGGCGTCCCCGGGGGGTGCGGTGTCTGAGTCGTCCTGCCCGCGGGGCCCGTAGCGGGCCAGCGGCACGGTGAGGCCCGGGCGCAGGACTCCGTCGGGAGCGATCCGCGGCATGTGCCAGCGCAGCAGGTCGGGAGCGAGTCGGCGGAGGTCCGCCCTGACGAGGGCGGCGCGTTCCCGCCCGTACGTGCGGGCAGCGGAGCGCAGGTCGAGATCGACGTCGACGCCCGCTGCGGCGCAGGCGCCCGACCAGTCACCGACGGAGCGGCGGAGGCCAGCGGTCTCGATCATGGAGGGCGGCACGGCGAACTCGCGCACGCGCAGCCAGAGGGAAAGGCGGGTATCGCCGTTCGCGGGGGGAGTAAGCATCAGCACTCACCTTGCGCGGACGGGACCCCCGATCTGATAGCAGAGTAGGTCGTCATCACGATGATCGTATCGAGTGGTGCGCGGCGGGGCCAGGTGTTTTCTCGGGGGACGCCGGAGCCGGATGGTCCGCCCGATCTTCGCCCCACCGGCCAGTCGGCGAGCGAGCTGGCGGGGCGGCCGACAGCCCTCGCCGGACGGCCCTGCGCTCCGGCCGGCAGGGCCTCTTTCCGTTGCAGTACTAGGGCGTTTCTTTCCGATCATCGGATCGTTGGTCTGGTCGTGCCATTGACCGACGCGCAGTGGGCGGGGATAGAACCGTTGCTGCCTGATCGGACGCCGCGACGGGGCGGTCGGTGGCGTGATCACCGCCAGGTGATCGATGCGATCGCCTGGAAGTTCCAGACCGGGTCTCAGTGGGTGCACCTCCCCGCCGAGTACGGCTCGTGGAAGGGCGTCTATACGAGGTTGAGGAACTGGGCCATCGATGGCACCTGGGAACGTGTCTTCACCGCGCTGCTCGCTCAAGCGGATGCCGACGGTGACCTGGAGTGGGTCGTCGCGGTCGACTCCACGATCGTGCGCGTCCACCAGAACGGCGCCGGGGCCCGCAAAAAAGGGCTCCGGCTGGTGAGCCCGCCGACCACGCGATTGGACGATCGCGTGGCGGGTTGACCACGAAGGTCCATCTCGCCGCTGACAACCGCTGTCGTCCGTTGTGCTTCGTGCTCACGCCCGGCCAGGCCGGAGATGCGCCGGCGTTCGAGGACGTGATGGCTGCCATCCGTGTCCCGCGTCGAATTGGTAGGCCCAGGATCAGGCCCCTTCGCGGTGCTGGCGGGCAAGGCATACTCGTCGCGAGCCATCCGGGACCATCTGCGACGACGCGGAGTGCGGGCTGTGATCCCGCAGCCTGCCGACCAGATCGCCAACCGCAAACGCAAGGGACGCGGCGGCGGGCGCCCGCCCGGATTTGACCGCGATGCCTACAAGCAACGCAACACCGTCGAACGCTGAATTAACCGCCTCAAGCAATGGCGCGGCCTGGCCACCCGCTACGAGAAGACCGCCACCGTCTACCGTGCCGGTCTCCTCATCGCGGGCATCTTCCTTTGGTCCGCCCGCTGAAGAACAGGCAGCTCACGACCGGAGGCACTCTCCCTGCGGATCGAAGCAGACCAGGCCGTGCTCGCGGGCCAGTGCAGCGGCGTACTCGGATACTTCCTCGGCTTTGCCGTAGGACATGAGCAGGTACACGATCGGGCCCGATGCCTCGTCGATGACTGGGGTCGACGTCCACACGACACTGTGGTCGACGTCGTCCGGGTATCGCGCGACGAGGGCTTCCACGTACGCCACGATGCGCGGTGCCGGAGGCACGGCGACATCGTCCGACTCCAGGTAACGCTCGTAGAGCTCGTCATACGTCGAGCTCGCGGCACGGTTGTCGGATGGACGGTCGCCGTCCCACACAGCAAGGTCGTAGCTCACAGGCGCATCGTCGCAGGCAACACTTTCGCCGCCACCAGCAGGTCCTGCGATCTCTCTGTCAGTGATCCGTAAGAGAGCTCCTAGCCCGCGGCGTCGGCTTCGGCGTGCCGGGCCTCCATCGCGGCGATCACCCGCTGGCGGGCCAGCCGCCGGGCCTGCTTGAGCTTCGAGTCGGCCAGCAGGAGGGGCGCGAACCAGATCCAGCCCCACATGCTGTAGGAAACGGTCCCGCTCAGCACTAGGGCCTTGTTGGTGGCGAAGACCAGCACAAAAGTAGTGGCATACGCGGCCACCCGGTGGCGGACCATGAGCCGGAGCGGGGCCTGCCACGGGCCGGCCAGCAGGTCCAGCGCGGCCGCGACTTCGGCGGCCCGCAGGTCTTCCGGATGGGCGGGCGCCTGGCCGCCCCGCTCCAGCGCTTCAGCAACATCCACGCTGTGGGACGTCAGAGTCGCTCGATCGGTCCGCGCGGCAGCCGTCCTCTCCCGTACGTCCTGCCAGTAGCCTCGCCCGGCCCAGTCGAGCGCGGCCTCCACCCGTGCCGCCTCGGGCGACCCCGCGGGCGCCAGTTCCGCGATCCGCTCCTTGAGCCGATCCACCCGAGCGACGCGACCGGGATACGTCCACGCGTCGGCCCGCAGGCACAGCTCCAGGTAGGAGACGAGCAGTCCGAGGTCGTCCGGCCACTCCGCCAGCCCCGTCTTGTAAGCCTTCTCCGCCTCGGCATCGTGGTCGTCCTCGTCCTCCGCCGCGTGGGCGAGGCCGAGCCACCGGTAGAGCACCGGATCGGGTCCGAGTTCCCCCAGACCGGATTCGGCCACCTTCCGGGCCTTCGCGAACCCGCCCACTGCGAAGAGCTCCTCGCAGCGGTCGGCGTATTCCTCATGTGTCATGCTTCCCGCCCCAGTCGATCAGGAGATCCACTTTCAGCCACACGAACCCGCTGGTCAAGGCACCCTGGCAGGATCCGCAGCTCAGGCCTCACCCCTGCTGCCGCCCGCTTCGACGCACCTGTCATCGCCGGTACAAGCGGCTCCCGCTCTCACGCGTGGAGCCACCGGGCGCTGCTGCTGTGAGGAGACGAAGGCCATATAGCTGCCAGTGAGCCTTTTCCAACCTGGCGCGCGTATGGGGGCGTGAGCCGCCAGCAGATGGTCTCCAGAGTCCTCGGCCGGCTGCGGAGCCCTGGTCAGAAGCTCGCGCCAACTGCGGGGACCCGACGGGCACCAGGGCCCTGACCAGTGCGGATGCCAGGTTGGAAAAGGCTCATCATCTGGCTTCGAACATGATCGACCGGACAGGTCCTAAGGGGCCGGAGTGGAGTGGACGACGGTGGCGGCCAACCAGGTGCTGGCGTTGCCGTGGTGGTCGATGAGGGGGCGAGCTCGCGCACCAGCTGAGTGCTGCCGGTGGCGGCAGGCGACACACCTTTGCTTGCGCGGAGAGCACTGCTCGGTCTCAACCCCCGCCCCGGCCCGGAACCCGAACGGCGGGGCAATCAGCCCGGAAGCTAGGTGCGCGCGAAGGGCTGCGTCACATCCGCTGCCAGCCCTCGTATCCGAATGACCGACTGCCCGCGGCTCAGTCGCGGTCGAGCCGCGGCACCGACGCACAGAAACCTCGGACAACTCCGGCAAGACGTCGCGGATGCCCGCGCAACCCGCTGGTGAGCCCGGCAGGCAGTCGAGTCCACCGAGACCTCCCACTCGATGTGCCCTGCGGAATCCGCTTCGACCTGCAGTTTCTTCAGGACCTTGGCCCAGGTCCCGTCGATCTGCCACCGTCGGAAGAGTGTGTACGCGGTCTCCCAGGGCCCGTACCGCTTGGGCACGTCCCGCCACGGCGAACCCGTGCGCGCCCGCCACCAGATCCCGTCGAAGCACTGCCGCCGGTCCCGCGGCTTGCGCCCCATCCTCGGCAGCGGCGGCAACACCGCCTCCGGCCCCTCCCACTGTGCATCCGTCAGGTCGTCACGAGCCCTCCGAAGATCGTTTCACGACCTTGATCAACACTTACATCCAGACGAAGGCTATGCGTCGCAGTAGTCAGCAGATCTTGCCCGGCCCGGCCGCCGTGGCCCGCAGCAGATCCCGGAGGAGCACGAAGTCCATCTTCTCCGGTCGACGGAAGCGCAGACATCCCTTGCCCATGTCATAGCCTGCCAGCCGCTCAGCGAACGCCTCGCGGACATCGCTGCGCAGTAGATAGAAGGAGATGTACTGCTTCTGGCTCGCGAAGGCGATTTCCCCGATGCCTTCCCGCTCATAGGCGGGCATGCCGTAGGCCATCACCTCGGTGAACCCCTGCAGCTCTGCACGGCACAACTCACGCAGCCGGGTCAGAGCCACTTTGCGTTCCTCAGGTACCTCGGCGAGATAGCTGTCCACGTCTTCCGCCCGGCTTTGCACCATGATCCGAGCGTACGCGGCACAGGCACCCGCTGGAGCGTCGAAGAATGCTTCCAGGCCGCCAAGGGGCCGTGGACGGCCAGCGCTCCTCGCCCACGGACAGGAGTCATGAGGCCCGGTGGCGGGCCATCTCCTGGTACTGCGCCAAGTCGGTCAGGATGTCGCCGCGAGGGGCGGCGAGCTCGGCCGCGTGCGTCGCGCAGGCGTACACGTCATCGGCCGACCGTTCGGCTCCCGCGACCAGCCGGAGCGCTCCCGCGCACTCACGACTCCCACGAGCGCAGCGGATCACCGGTCCGACCTCGGGGTCGCACGCGAGGCGCGGTGACAACGGCAGTCGCATCGCTTCGCGGGGAAAACCAACGTACGGCCGACGCGGACCTCGCCGATTTTGCACCAGGAGTGCTCGCCGAACTGGCAGTCGGGCAGGACCACCTGGCCCGCCTCGCAGGCCATCAGTGACGCACCGGTTCGGTGCGTGAGGCCAGGCCCCGCTGCTCGCGGCACGGCGCGCATGCGACGCGGTGTTCGTCCACAAGCTCAGCGGTTGTGGACGGCCCCCCGTGGAAGTCGCACCAACCTCGCTTGTGGCGGGGGCATCCGCACGGGTCGAAGGGGCTGAAGGCGGGGATCTCGGTGGGGCGCGCGATCTGCTCGTGCGAGACGGAGTCTGTCGTCCCATCCGGTCTCACCCGGTACACCTTGATCGTCATCATGCCTGTGGCTCCCGTCGGCCGGTCAGCGGGGACGACATGAAAGTAGGGAGCGGCTGTGCACGCACACCAGCATTGTGCACGAGTGTGCACAGATTGCTGCGACCTTATGTCCAGGCGAGTCTGCACCCTTGACCGGGCGCCAAAACGAAGCGAAGTTGGTGCACATCAGTGCACAGCCCTGCGAGGGAGGCCGAGCATGTCCCTACAGTTCATCGGCGTAGACCCTGAGTCCGGTCAGACCGGAAGCCCGACCGCGTGGGTCGACGGACAGACCAGCGACATCGTGCTCCAGAGCTACGTCGCCGACGAGGCGACCCGGACCGAGTGCATCGAGAAGAACGCCCCCGGGCACGACAAGACGATCCCCGAGGGCGAGACCGTGATCCGGATCCCCGCTCACATGATCGACATCCTGAGGGAGGCCTGTGATGCCGCCGAGCGAGCCGCGGTTCGATGAGCTCCTCGCCGGCGCACGCCGCACGGCCACCCACCTGGAGATGCGGGACGTCTACGCCGTCCCGGACGAGGCGGACGACTATCGGCGATGGCGAGAGACCGGCGAACGAGACGTAGATCCCGCCTCCGCGTACTGGTCCCCATGGGTCGCGATGGTGAGGGCCGCCACTGCCCGCGGCGTCGCCATGCGGCGCGTACGGATCATCTCAGAGCCGGTGAGCGACTACATCCGGTACGAGCATGCTGGCACCGTGGTGAACGTGCTCGCGGGCGAGGAGGTCCGCTGGCTGCCCAGGCATCAGGCGGTCGGCCTCCTTCTGCCGGCCGTGGACGGCTGGCTCATCGATGACCAACTGCTCGTCAACCACTTCACCGGCTCCGGCACATGGGCCACCCCGCCCATGGAGCTGCGTACCGAGAGCGACCTCATACAGGCCTACGCCGACGCGGTCGAGGCAGCATGGGACCGCGCCGTTCCGCACCACCAGTACAAGATCAGCTAGCAGGAGTGCCCATGTCCGTCTCCCCGTCGTCCTCGGCGCAGACCGCCCGCGAGGGCGTCGCGCGCCAGCTGCGCGAGCTGCGCCAGGACGCGGGGCTGACGCTCGTACAGCTCGCCACCCAGTGCGGCTGGAGCCACTCCAAGATCTCTCGGATCGAAAACGCCAAGACCCCTCCGTCTTCGCCCGACATCGCCGCATGGTGCCGAGCGTGCGGCGCCGAGAACCGGGCCCGCGACCTCGTCGCCCTCTCCCGCGACGCCGAGACCATGTACCAGGAGTGGAGGAGGAAGGCGCGCACCGGGCTGCGCCAGCTCCAGAGCAGCTATCGCGACCTCTTTAACGCCACCCGGCACTTCCGGGTCTACTCGCCCACCCTCGTCCCCGGGCTCCTTCAGACCGAGGGCTACACCCGCGCCGTGCTCTCCAGCAACGCGGGGCTGCTCGGTATTCCGAACGACTCTGCCGAGGCCGCTGCTGCCCGCGCCGAGCGGTCCCAGATCATCCACCGTGCGGGACGCCGGTTCGTGTTCGTCATCGAGGAATGCGCGCTCCGCTACCAGCTCGGCAGCAGCGACGACATGGCCGCGCAGCTCGGCCACCTCCTGACGGCCGGCGCACTGCCCGCCGTCTCGCTCGGCATCATCCCCATGAGCACTCCGAACCGGAGGTTGTGGCCGCAGGAGGTGTTCCACCTGTATGACAACACCCTTGCCTCCGTGGAGCTCCTCTCCGCGGAGGTGAACATCACGCAGCCAAGCGAGGTGGCGTTGTACGAGGTAGCGTTCGAGCAGCTCCGCGGCATGGCGGTGTACGGGGCAGCGGCACGCGCCCTGGTCCTCAACGCCATTGAGGCTCTGCCAGACGCGCAGACCGACGCAGCTTGAACCGAACGACGAAACAGCCCCCTCCGCCGTTGGACATTGTTGAGTGGGTCAAGGCGCCAGCGCGGTGGCCACCTGAGCCAAGCGATCGGCTGACAAGGCGAAGAGGTTGGTGGGGTTGCGGAAGGAGTACTTGCCATCGTTCACGGAGAATCCGTGCCCGGCTACCGTCCAGCGCGCGGGGCCGGGTGCCCCTTGGTCCTCCAGGAGGGCAGAGGCGAGGGTCTCGGGGTCTTCCACGCTTGTGCGGGCGTGTAGCGCACCTGCCAGGCGGCCAACAGCGTCGTCGGGTACCGCATCGTCGCCGAACGCAGGCAGCAGGAGCAACAGACGGGAGTGGGGATCGGTGGTGCTGCCGCCGGGCAGCATGTTGTCCGCAGCTGCCACGAGTTCGGGCCAGGACAGGCCCGGACCCATGAAGTGCCCGTCATCCCGCGCGAGGAGCTCGGCCTGCCCCCAGTCGGGGTGGTGGAGGAGGTAGTCGGTTCCGGTGTCGTCCGGGACAGTGCGGTAGACCACGTGAAGACGATGATCAGCAGCGAGCGGAACCGTGAATGCCGGCCACTCGGCCCGCTCCCAGAGCTGCCTCTGGAAGTCGCCGGCCGCGTCATAGTCCGCGCCGAACAGCAGTTCCTCGGCCTCCTCGCTCTGGATACACGAGGAGAGGTGCCCCAGCCAGAAGAGCGGCTCGTTCAAGAGCCCGACCTGGTACATGAGGGGACCACCGTCGTAACCCGCTATCCGGGCAGGCTGCAGGTCTGCACTGTTCATCACGGGGGACATCATGCCGCCCTGGCTCCGCGTCCTTGAGGCCGGGCGCACCAGCCGATACGCACCCCAACCACTCCGTGCAGTCCCGGGTTCTGCACGCCTACCTGGGCTGGCGCAACGCCAACGCCCGCCACCGCGACGTCTTGGCCGCCGAACGCAAGGAACGCCCGCATCCGCAGCGAGAAGGGCATCCGCTGGGGCGGACGCCCCCTCGCCGCCGATGCCTGCATGACCCGGCGAACCTACGCGGCCAAAGCTAGGCGGCTTCTTTCGGACTGTCGTATCCAGTGGCCCGGCCACGCCACGGCCTGAGCGGGGTGACTCAACGCTCGACGGTGCTCCGTTCCTGTAGGCCTCGCAGTCGAAGGCCGCTGGCCTGCCGCCACGGCTGCTGAGTCAAGGACACTCATCAACCAACGATCAGATGATCCGCAGGAAAAGCTTCAGTACCCGCGGCCCCACCAGAACAGCGTCACCGCCGCTGCCAGCAGGAGACCAGCCCCGGCCAGGAACCTGGCGGCCCTCGGGCGCCGACGCGGGTCCGAGAACGCCGAGAGGAGCAGGAGGGGGACCGACGGGGAGAAGACGAGCATCCCGACCCAGGAGCCGATCAGCGACCACGGCAGCAGCACCGCCGCGATGGTCCCGGTGGCCCACTGGAAGGCGGAGGGCCGGGCGTACAGGAACAGCGGTACGGCGGTCAACATCGTGGTCGCGACCACGAGGGGGAGTACGAAGAAGGGGTCGCCGGAGGCGATGACCGGCGTTAGCGGGGTGACCACGGCGCACGCGGCCAGGCCGACCTGCCACGGATGAACACTCTCGCGCGCGGTGACCCGCATGGCCGCCCCCAGAATTCG
>NZ_JNZP01000048.1 GCF_000725545.1 Streptomyces exfoliatus
GCCCCCGCCCCTCCGCGTACCGGCCCCCACATCCGTCCCCACCCCACGGCCCCTCCCCGTCGAGGACGAGCCGTGGCCCTCCGGCGTCGACGCGCCCGACTGGGACCCGTACGCCCCCTGGGACACCGGCAGCGAGCCGCCCGTCGGCAGGCTGCTGCGCGACGGACGGCTCGCCGAGGCGTACTGGATGACCGTCGCCTCCCGCGAGAGCGACGTCCGGGCCCGCGCCCTCGCCTTCGCCGCCGCCGCGTTCGGCTGCGTCTCGGACAGCGAGGCCACCCCCGTACAGATGGCGCACGAACTCGACCCCGCGCTCGCCGCGCAGGACCGGGAGGCCCATCTCGTGGCCCTCGCCGCCGCGCTGCGCACCGGCCTCACCGCCCGCTGGGCCCACGGCCTGATCAGCGGTTTCGTCATGCCGTCCGGGCTCACCGGCCCCTGGCAGCAGCTGCTCACCGTGCTCGTCGCCGCCGTCAGGGACGGTCGCGTCTTCGAGCCCGGCATGCTCCAGGGCAGCGCCGAGGGCCAGGAGGCCGCCACCCGCGAGGAGATCGGTCTCACCGCCCGGCAGCTGCTCGACGACCTGCCGCGCCGCAAGATGAAGTACCAGCGGGCGTCGCAGGTGCTCCAGTACCTCGTCGGGCCCTCGGGCCCGGTCCGCCACGCGCTGAACGAGGTCGTCGAGTGGTCCGGCCAGAGCCCGGCCCAGTACGCCGGCACGCCGAACTTCCGTGCCTTGGGCGAGGAGTTGTGGCGGGCGGAGGACATCGACCGGCTCATCGAGGACACGGACGCCCTGTTCCGTACGTCGAAGCAGGCCAAGGAGCCGATCACGGCCGGCGCGCTCCGCCAGCTGCACACCGCCTGCCGGTCCGTCGGCGAGCTGCTCATGCGTGCCGAGGCCGCCCACGCCCACGCCGCCGCCCGGCCGCACCAGGGCATGAGCGACCGCGGTGTCCCCGAGCTGGCCTCGGTGCTCCGGGACGTCGCCGAGGAGCCCGCCCCGGCCGGCACCGGCGGTGCGGCGCTCGCGCTGCTGCGCGCCTGGCTGACCGGTGAGCACCTGCGGTCCGCGGACCCGGCGGCCGACCGGCTCCGCGAGAACGGCGGCCCCGTGCCGCCCGCCGACTGTCTCCTCCCGCTGCCCGACCTGCCCCGGGACGCCCTGGGCGACCCGGACCTCGCCGACCCCAGGGCGGCCCGCAGGATCGCCGCCCTCCTGACGCCCGCCGACGCCGAGTACGCCCTCGGCAGCTACCTCCACGACGGTGACCTGCACCTCGCCCAGGCGCTCGTCGCCGCCGTCGCGAGCGAGCCCGAGGCGTACGGCTGCACCGACCCCGAGTGGGGCGAGACGGCGGTACGGAGACTCGCCCAGAGCCACGAGGACTGGCGGCGCGAGGTCGCGGTCCGCCACGGCGAGGCCGCCGGCCTGCTCGCCCAGATGCGGACGCTCAACCAGCTGGCGGCCGATCAGGAACGGGAGTTCGTGGGCCGTCTCCAGCAGTTCGCCGACGGCGAGGAGTCGGGCCGCTACCGCTTCGCCGTGGACTCCCTGCGCACCTTGGAGGCGGAGCTCCGCACCCTCGTCGCCGACTACACCCGCCAGCTCCGCGAGAACCTCGCCGTGCTGCGCTCGCGCCCCGACCGGCCGCTGTCCGCCGGGGACCACGACCGGATCGCCCGGCTCATCGAGGAGGGGGACACGGTCACGGCCCAGGAGTTCCTCGCCCTCGCCACGAGCCACAAGCCACTGCCCGAGCGGCCCGCCGACGACGGCTCGGAACTCGCCGCGTTCCTCACCGGCGTCACCGCGCCCGACGCGCCGAAGGCCGGCGGCGAGGGCATCGACGCGGCCTGGTGGGCGAAGCACTACGGCGCCCCGGACGCCTCCCTCACCCCGGCGGCGGGCAACGGCCTGGAGTCCTGGGCGGCCCTCTGCACCCCGCAGGGCCGGCGCGGTGAATGGCAGCAGCACATCCCCCGGCTGCTGCGTCTGCTCGGCCTCGAACTGTCCACGCACCAGGTCAGCGCCGAGCGGGTGGCCCTCGGCCAGGGCATGCGCCGCTTCAAGGTGCGCGCGCGGGTCGCCGAGCGCGCCGGGTACGTCGCCGCGCTCGGCTCCCGGGCCTCTTCGTACACCGTCCTGCTCATCTGGGAGGAGCAGCCGGCCGACGGGCCGCTCGCCCATCTGGAGGACGCCGACGTCGGCGCCAACATCGTGCTCTACCTGCACCCGCTCGGCATGGAGGGGCGGCGCGGCCTCGCCGAGTCCGCCCGCTCCTTCGCCCAGCAGGCGCTCGTCGTCGACTCCGCGGTGATGGGCTGGATGGCCGCCCGCGCCCCCGGCTCCTTCCGCTCGCTCCAGCGCGTCACCCTCCCCTGGGCCGCGTACAACCCGTACACCCCGTTCGTGGCGGGCCTCGTGCCGCCCGAGGTGTTCTACGGCCGCGACGAGGAGATGCGGGAGGTGATGGGCCGCGAGGGCGGCATGTTCCTCTACGGGGGCCGCCAGCTCGGCAAGTCCGCGCTGCTGCGCCGGGTCGCCGAGATCTTCCCGAGCCGCGCCGACGCCCATGTCGCCGTCTACCTCGACCTCCTGAAGGCGGAGATCGGCCACGCGGAGGCCCCCGACCGGATCTGGAGCCGGCTCGTCGAGGACCTCAAGCGCAAGGGCGTCTTCAACAGCAAGATGTCGGAGCAGGCCAACCCCGACGTCGTCGTACGCAACATCCAGTCCTGGCTGGACGAGGACGACACCCGGCGGATCCTGGTCCTCGCGGACGAGGCCGACGCCTTCCTCAACACCGACTCGCGCCGCGCCTACCGCGTCGGCAGCGAGTCGACCTTCCCCAACGTCATGCACTTCCAGCGCCTCATGGAACAGACCGAACGCCGCTTCAAGATCGTCTTCGCGGGTCTGCACCAGGTGCAGCGCTTCGGACACCTCTCCAACGTCTCCACCGTGCACGGCGGCCCCGACGTCCTCGTCGGCCCCCTCGGCACCCAGGCGGCCGTCCGTCTCGTCACCGAACCCATGGCCGCGCTCGGCTACTTCTTCGAGCGCCCCGAACTGGTCTGGCGGATCCTCGCCATCACCAACTACCAGGCCAACCTGGTGCAGATCTTCTGCCGCGAGCTCGTCCGCGTCCTCCACGACCGCCCGTACACCTGGGCCGGAAGCCCCGTCCGGATCACCGAGGACGACGTCCGGAAGGTCGCCGCGTCCGAGACCGTGCGCCGCCAGATCGCCGAGCGGCTCCGCTTCACCATCAACCTGGAGGACCGCTACCGGGTCCTCGCCCTCGTCATCGCCCTGCGCAGCCTCAAGGACGGCTACCGCGGCGACTACTCCGCGGGCGAACTGCTCCAGCTGGCCCGGGAGGCGTGGCCGGAGGGCTTCGAGATGCTCAGCGCCAAACAAGCGCAGATCTTCCTCACCGAGATGGTCGGCCTCGGCCTGCTCATCCAGCTCGGCGACCGCTCCCGCTTCGCCGTCCGCAGCCCCAACGTCGTCAACATGCTCGGCACCCGCGAGGAGCTCGAACTCGAACTCCGGGAGACCGAGTTCGGCCTGCCCTACGACTACAACCCGCACGCCGCCCGCCGCATCCTCGGCCGCGACGCCCGGCACGTGCAGACGTACAGCCCGCTCACCGAGGAACAGCTCCACGAGACCGCGCAGTCCGGCGTCAGCCTGATCGGCACCACCGCGCTCCACCGGCCCGAACTCGTCCGCCAGGCGGTCACCGCCTTCGCCGTGAACCGCGGCGTCGACGTCGTCCCGTACGCCCTCGGGGAGGACCTCGCCGGCCTCCTCAAGAGCCGCCGCCGCAAAGCCCACGTGATCATCGCGGACCTGCGCGGCGCCACCACCGCCACGCTGCGCGAGACCGTCCGCGCCCTCCTGGTCCACGCCGGTCCCGCCGCCGACCGCCTCCTGCGGCAGACCGAGCGGCGCAGCGGCGGCAACGACAACCGCTCCGTCGTCGTCCTCGCCGACGCCGCGGGCCTCGCCGAACTCGCCGCCGACGACGGGCACGAGGAGCTGTCCGTACGGTGGCTGCGTCCCGACCGGTGGACCGCCGACGCCCTGCGCGCCTGGTCCGAGTGCCCCTTCGTGTCCCGCGAGGACCGCGACCGGCTCGTCGCCGCGACCGGTGGCTGGCCGCGCTGGATGGAGGCCGCCGTGACGGACGTGTCCGTGCACGGGGCGACCCTGGACAACGCCGTGGAGCGGATACGCGCCCTCATCGCCGGCCCCCGCAACATCGAGGAGCACCTGCGCCTCTCCGGGCTCGACGCCCGGGACCTCGACCTCCTCGCGGCCTGGACGGGCTACGTGGGCGAGGGCCAGGGCGTGCCCCGCGACGACGTGGGCGCGGCGATCGAGCTCTCCGACGCGGACACCGACGCCTGGCTGCACCACCTGGGCCGGCTCGGCGTCCTCGACGAGACGCCCGAGGGCTTCGCGGTGGAACCGGTGACGTACCGCGCCGTGCGGTCCCGGGCGGCCGCCGGGGAGAAGTGAGGTGACGCACGCGGAAGCCCGTACGGGCGTGCCCGCCGTGCGCCCGGACGACCTGCCGGGGGTACGGGCCCAGCTGCGCGGCGTCACCGCCGACCTCGCGGCAGGACGGAACTGCCTCTGGCTGGTCACCGACGCCATGGTGGAGTCGGGGCTCGCGGACGAGCTGTACCGGGGCGCCCTGTTCGGCAGTCCGGCACGGGTCGACGTACCGCCTCCGACGTCCGCACGCGCGCGTACGGACGATCCCTTCGCGGGCGATCCCTTCGCGGGGGAGGGCGGCGAGGAGGCGGCGGAGTGGTGGGCGGACGCCGACGAGCTGCCCTATCTCGACCTCCCCGACGACGGCTTCGACCTCGACCTCGGCTGGTCCCTCGACGGCCGCCCGCCCCGCGTACCGGCACCCCGGCAGCCCGCCGGCCCCCGGCACGAACCGCACGGCCTCCTCGCCCGCCTCGGCAAGGAACTCTCCGTCGACGCCGACGAGGCCGTCGCGACCCTGGTCGCCCCCGGCCGCGACCGCCGCCCGGTCGTCGGCATCCGCGCGTGGGCGGAGGACGACAGCGGTACGCGTACGAGTGCGGGGAGGGCCACCGGCGCGCGTGCGGGGACCGGGCCGCGCGGCGTCGCCGTCGAGCGGCTCTTCCGCCACCTCGCCGCCGCGGTCAAGGCGGCCGGGCTCACGCCGGGCGAGCGCCCCCGGCTCCTGGTCGTCGCCCGCCTTCGCGACCTGCCGGAATCGCTCCCCGACGAACTGCGCAACGGCCTCGGCGACACGGCCGTGCACTGGTGGTGGGGCGTGCTCGGCAGGCTCGACACGGCCATCGCCATCGCGCCCCTCCTCGACCACGGGCCCGACACCTCCGGCCGCGACCGGGACCCGCTGCGGGAGCGGATCCGCCGCGCCGTGCGGTCCGAGACCGTGGTCGAGATCTGCGGCCCCGACCTGGAGCTCGCCCGGCGGCTCGCGGGGGAGTGGGACGGCGCGCAGCACACCCTCGGCGCCGCACTCGGGCGCTGCCTCGCCGCGGGTTCCGGCCCCGTTCCTGCCGACTGCCCGCCGCTGCGGCGGGTCGGAGCCCTGCTGCGACCCGGCGCGGAGCTGCGCCAGGCGTGGGCCAGGGGCGCCGTCGTCTCCTGGGAGGGCCGACTGCGCCCGCACGCGGGCGTCTGGCACCCCTCCGACGGGGCGGACGCGGCCGAAGTCGACGGGGCCGGCGCGGACGCACGGGCCCGTCTCACCGCCCTGGTCTCCCAGGCACAGCAGCGGGTCCTCACGCCCTGGATAGAAGAGGCCAGGCAGCACCTCGCCGTACGGGCGCTCGGTCACCTCAACCGCCCGGCGGCCGTCGTCGTCGCCGACCACGCGGACCGTCCCCCCGCCCACCCGGGCGGCTCTCCGGAACGGACCTTCCTGGAGCTCCAGGTCGGGGAACTCCTGCGCGCCCACATCGGTGGAGCCGTCGCGCTGCCGCAGAGCGACGCGCGGCTCCTCAGGCTGCTGGTTATGGCCAGAAACGTACTTTCGCATCGCTCCGTGATGTACGACCGGACGCTCGACGACCTCTGCGCCGAGCTGTCCCAGGCCGATCTGCGGGCCCGCTAGACGGCGCCCGAGAACGGCGACGGGCCGCCCCGCTCCGCCTCCGAGCTGTAGGGACCCGACAGTGACACCCCTACGCCACTGTCGGAGGTCGATTCCTCATGTCGAGGGCGATACCGATAGGTTTTCGGCTACCAGACCGCTATCGAAAGGGTGATCCGTTGAGCCGCTCGGTTCTCGTCACCGGAGGAAACCGGGGCATCGGCCTCGCCATCGCCCGCGCGTTCGCCGAGGCCGGCGACAAGGTCGCGATCACGTACCGCTCCGGCGAGCCTCCGGCCGCCCTGGTCGAGCTCGGCTGCCTCCCCGTCAAGTGCGACATCACCGACACGGAGCAGGTGGAGCAGGCGTACAAGGAGATCGAGGAGAAGCACGGTCCGGTCGAGGTCCTCGTGGCCAACGCCGGCGTGACGAAGGACCAGCTCCTCATGCGCATGTCCGAGGAGGACTTCACGTCCGTCCTCGACACCAACCTCACCGGCACCTTCCGGGTGGTCAAGCGCGCCAACCGCGGGATGCTGCGCGCCAAGAAGGGCCGCGTCGTCCTGATCTCCTCCGTCGTCGGTCTGCTGGGCTCCGCGGGCCAGGCCAACTACGCCGCCTCCAAGGCCGGCCTGGTCGGCTTCGCCCGCTCCCTCGCGCGTGAGCTCGGCTCGCGCAACATCACTTTCAACGTCGTCGCCCCTGGTTTCGTCGCCACCGACATGACCGCGGTCCTCACCGACGAGCAGCGCGCGGGCATCGTGTCCCAGGTGCCGCTGGGCCGTTACGCGCAGCCGGAGGAGATCGCCGCCGCGGTGAAGTTCCTCGCCTCCGACGACGCCTCGTACATCACTGGAGCCGTCATCCCGGTTGACGGCGGATTGGGCATGGGTCACTGATCACCATGAGCGGAATTCTCGAGGGCAAGCGCATCCTGATCACCGGTGTGCTGATGGAGTCCTCCATCGCCTTCCACACCGCGAAGCTGGCCCAGGAGCAGGGTGCGGAGATCATCCTCACCGCCTGGCCGCGGCCGTCGCTCACCGAGCGCATCGCCAAGAAGCTGCCCAAGCCCGAGAACGTCAAGGTCCTCGAGCTCGACGTCTCCAACGACGAGCACCTCGCCCGCCTGGAGGGCCAGGTGCGCGAGCACCTCGGCGACCGGCTCGACGGCATCGTGCACTCCATCGGCTTCGCCCCGCAGGACGCGCTCGGCGGCAACTTCCTCAACACGCCGTTCGAGTCCGTCGCCACGGCGATGCACGTCTCCGCCTTCTCCCTGAAGTCGCTGACGACGGCGCTGCTGCCGCTGATGACCGAGGGCGGCTCCGTCGTCGGCCTCACCTTCGACGCGAAGTTCGCCTGGCCGCAGTACGACTGGATGGGCCCGGCCAAGGCCGCCCTCGAGGCCACCAGCCGCTACATGGCGCGCGACCTGGGCAAGCAGAACATCCGCTGCAACCTGATCTCGGCGGGCCCGATCGGTTCGATGGCCGCCAAGTCCATCCCGGGCTTCGGCGAGCTGGCCGCCGTGTGGGACAGCCGCTCCCCGCTGGAGTGGAAGCTCGAGGACCCGGAGCCGGCCGGCCGCGGCGTCGTGGCCCTGCTCTCCGACTGGTTCCCGAAGACGACGGGTGAGATCGTCCACGTCGACGGCGGCCTGCACGCGATCGGCGCCTGACACCTCCCCACCGCAGCTAGAGAGGGCCGTGTGCCCGCCCCCACCGGGCGGCACACGGCCCTCGCCGTTCCGCAACTCCTGCCCGACTCGAAAAGTCGCGCGAATCACCCCAGACTGGGGCAGAGCGTGAAGTTCCTGCTACTGCGGTTCCTGCGACGGACGGGGAGGAGGTACGGGCATGCACGCGATACGCAACGGGTTCGGCGCCTTCGCCTCCGTCGCCGTTCTGCTCACCGGGATAGCCGTGGCCGCCGAGGTGCGGGCGGCCCCGGCCCCCGCCGAGGAGCTCCCCGCCACCGCCCCGGCGACCGGGGAGCCGGAGAACTTCGGAGCCTCCTGCCGCACCGTCGTCCAGGGCTCCCGCGTCACCGCCCACTGCCACAACCCGTACCCGCGCACCGACCGGATCCGCCTCCACGTCGAGTGCGAGCGTTGGTGGGACGTCGACAGCGACAGCGCGCCGGTGGACGTCGGACCCGCCGACTACGGCCGGGTCGGCGGCCGCTGCTGGAAGGAGGTCCGGTCCGCCTGGGTCACCCACGAGCCGGCGGACGAGGCTCCTCGGCCGGCTCCGGTCCGGGGTTCCTGAGACACATGAAGGGGTAGCCGGCCGCCTCCGTGCCGGCCCGCTCTGCATCGCCGTCCCGGATCGCGTCCACGAGACGCGCGTGGTCCATGTGGTTCTCGGGCAGCAGCACCTGCCCCACGTCGTCGCGCAGCCACTCCCGCAGCAGATCGCCCAGGTCCGCGTAGAGCTCCGTGAGGACCTCGTTGCCCGAGGCGGCGACGACCGCGTGGTGGAACGCCGCGTCGGCGGTCACGAACCGCTCCGCCTCACCGGACTCCCAGGCCTCCTCGCGTCGTGCGAGCAGGGCGTCGAGCTGCTTCAGGTCGCGCTCGGTGCGCCGCCGGGCCGCGAACCGCGCCGCGGCGGACTCCAGGGTCGAGCGCAGTTCCGCGACGTGCCGGGGATCGGAGCCGGAGAAGCGGCGGTGCATGACGCCGGCCAGTTCGCTGGTGGCGATGACGTACGTCCCCGAGCCCTGGCGGATGTCGAGCAGCCCGTTGTGGGCGAGCGCCCGCACCGCCTCGCGCACGGTGTTGCGGGCCACTCCCAGCTGTTCCACCAGTTCGGGTTCCGTCGGGATGCGTGAACCGACCGGCCACTCGCCGGAGGTGATCTGGTTCCGCAGCTCGGCGATCACCTGGTCGGAGAGGCCTGCGCGCCGGGGGTGACCGAGGGCCATGGAACACCGTCCTGGAGTTGGTTCGGGATTGGACAACCAATCATCCCATGATTCTATGATGGCTCCATGCCTGACGAGCCGAAGACCGCCGTACGAACCCGGACCCCCGCCCCGACGCCCACGGCACCGCCGGGAGCGACGCACCGCTGGACCCTCGGCCTCGTCACCGTCGGACTCGTCCTGGCCGCCCTGAACCTGCGCCCCGCCATCACCAGCCTCGGCGCCCTCCTCGAAGAGGTCACCGAAGGCCTCCACATGAGCGGCACCGTCGCCGGCGTCCTCACCTCCGTACCCCCGCTCTGCTTCGCCGTCTTCGGCATCACGGCCCCCCGCCTCGCCCGCCGCTTCGGCCCTGCCGCCGTCGTCTGCGCGGGCATGGCCGCGATCCTCGCGGGCCTCGTCCTGCGGCCCCTCGCCGGCGGCACCGCCGGCTTCCTGGCCGCCAGCGCCCTCGCCCTGATGGGCATCGCCGTCAGCAACGTCCTGATGCCCGTCATCGTCAAGCGGTACTTCCCCGACCGCATCGGCAGCATGACCGGCCTGTACTCCATGGCGCTCGCCCTCGGCACCTCGGTCGCCGCGGCCGCGACCGTCCCCATGACCGAGGCCCTCGGCGGGGACTGGCGCCTCGGACTCGGCGTATGGGCGGCGGTGGCCGCACTCGCCGTCCTGCCCTGGATCCCGCTCCTGCGCGACCGCGACGACTCCGGCCGCACGAAGGAGCGCGCCGCCCCCGAGGCCACGGCCCCGCCGCGCGTCACCCGGAGCCGCACCGCCTGGGCCCTCGGCTGCTTCTTCGGCCTCCAGGCAACCGGTGCCTACATCACCATGGGCTGGATGCCGCAGATCTTCCGCGACGCAGGCGTCCCCGCCACCACCGCGGGCGTGCTCCTCGCCGTCACCATGGTCATGGGCGTTCCGCTCGCCTTCGTCATCCCGCGCCTCGCGACCCGCATGAAGCACCAGGGCCCGATCGTCGTCGCGCTCGGCCTGTGCGGACTCACCGGCTACACCGGGCTCTTCCTCGCCCCCGAGGCCGGAGCCTGGCTCTGGGCCGTGCTGCTCGGCATCTCCAACTGCGCCTTCCCGCTCGCCCTCACCATGATCGGCCTGCGCTCGCGCACCGGCGCCGGGGTCGTCCGGCTCTCCGCCTTCGCGCAGAGCGTCGGCTACCTCATCTCGGTCCCCGGCCCCCTCCTGGTCGGCGTGCTCTACCAGCACAGCGGCGGCTGGGGACTGCCGATCGCGCTCATGGCCGGCCTGATGGTGCCGCAGATGATCGTCGGAACCCTCGCGGGCAGGGACCGGACCGTCGAGGACGAATGCTGAGATGCGAGACTGTCGGCATGCCAGTCCTCGAACCCAATCCCCCGAACGGCCAGAAGAAGCTGCTCCTCGTGCTCGGCGCGATGCTCGGCATCACGGTCGTCATCGCCGTCATCGCCTCCATCGCCTCACCGTGACCCCCGGGGGTGGGGACAACCCCCGCATCCCCTAGGGGGTGAGTGTCAGGGTCGACTGGGTGGATCACCTGATGGGCCGGAAGCCTCCGGATCCGTACGTTGGAGAACACCGCTGGAGACGGCGGAAACCGGTTCCCCATCCCCCGGAGGCGGCCCATGTCGGCCCGTACGCACACCAGCACCCGGCCCCTGCCGACCGGCGTCGACACCCGGCTGCCCTGGTGGGCGCTCGCCCTTCCCGTCGCCGCGTTCACCGCGCTCCTGCTGCTCATGGCCGGACCCGGCGGGGCCCACGCGACAGCCGGTGACCCGGGGGTCGGACGGGTCCTGGAGCAGATCCAGCAAACGCTCTCTCTCTGAGTCGGCGCGAGCCGTTTCGTGCGAAGCTGAGCAACATGAGCGTCGATACATCCCGCAGGATCGTGCTGCTCCGACACGCGAAGGCGGACTGGAACGAAGAGTCCGACCACGAGCGTCCCCTGGCCGAAAGAGGCCGCGCGGACGCCCCCGTGGCGGGCCGGAGGCTCGCCGAGACCGGCATCGCCTTCGACCTGGCCCTCTGCTCGACCGCCGTCAGAACGCGCGAGACCTGGAAGCTGGCCGTGCACGCACTGCCGGAGCGCCCCAGGACCGTGTACGAGGAGCGGCTGTACGAGGCCTCGCTCGGCGAGCTCATCGCCCTGCTCAACGAGACGCCGGACGACGTCTCCGACCTCCTGGTCGTCGGCCACAACCCCGGCATGCACGCGCTCGCCGACGCCCTGGCCGGCGCGTCCGAGGGGGACGTCCTCGACCGGATGAACCGCAGCGGCTTCCCGACCTCCGCCTTCGCCGTCCTCACCTTCAAGGGCGACTGGAAGACCCTGGAGCACGGCGTCGGCCGGCTCGTCGACTTCTGGACCCCGCACGCCTGAGGCACGCCGGAGAGCCGCTCCTGAACCGTACGGACAAGGGCCCGGCCGTCATCTGACGACCGGGCCCCTCCGGCGTACCCACGCCGCCATGGTTCAGTGCAGCAGGTCCTCGGGACCGTCCGCCGCCTCGACCTCTTCGCGGGTGATGCCGAGCAGGTAGAGCACGGTGTCCAGGAACGGCACGTTCACCGCCGTGTGAGCGGCCTGGCGCACCACCGGCTTCGCGTTGAACGCCACCCCCAGCCCGGCCGCGTTCAGCATGTCCAGGTCGTTCGCCCCGTCGCCGATCGCCACCGTCTGCGCCAGCGGCACGCCGGCCTCCGTCGCGAACCGGCGCAGCAGCCGCGCCTTGCCCGCCCGGTCCACGATCTCGCCGGTCACCCGACCGGTGAGCTTGCCGTCCACGATCTCCAGGGTGTTGGCGGAGGCGAAGTCAAGCCCGAGCCGCTCCTTCAGATCGTCGGTGACCTGCGTGAAGCCGCCGGAGACGACACCCACCTGGTAGCCGAGCCGCTTGAGCGTGCGGATCAGGGTCCGGGCCCCGGGCGTCATCCGCACCTCCGCGCGGACCTTGTCCACCACCGAGGCGTCGAGCCCGGCGAGCAGCTCCACCCGCGCGTGCAGCGACTGCTCGAAGTCCAGCTCGCCGCGCATCGCGGCCGCCGTCACCTCGGCGACCTTGTCCTCGCAGCCCGCGTGCGCCGCGAAGAGCTCGATCACCTCGTCCTGGATCAGCGTCGAGTCGACGTCCATGACGACGAGCCGCTGGGCCCGCCGGTGCAGCCCGGCCGAGACCACGGCCACGTCGACCCCGACGCTGTGCGCCTCGGTGGCCAGCGCGGTCCGCAGCGGCTCCGTCTCACAGCCGGAGACGGCGAACTCGACCGCCGTGACCGGATACTTCGCCAGCCGGAAGATGCGGTCGATGTTGCCGCCCGTCTCCGCGATCCTGGCCGCTATGGCCGCCGTCTGCTCCGCGGTCAGCGGGTGCCCGAGCACGGTCACGTGCGAGCGTCCGCTGCCGCGCGGCCGGTTGTCACCCGTACCGGAGAGGATCTCGGCCTGGAGCTTCTGCGACTCGGCCCAGCTGTGCACGGTGGCCCTGAGCTCGCCCTGCGAGGCGACGGTCGGCTCGGTGACGAGCGCGCACAGGACGAGTCGGCCGCGGGAGACGACCTGCTCGATGTCCACGACGTCGACGGAGTAGGCGGCGAGGGTGTCGAAGAGTCCCGCGGTGATCCCGGGACGGTCCTTCCCGAAGATCTTGACGAGAAGGGTGGGAACGTCTGAGGTCTGCGATGCGCTCATGGTGCTTCCACCGTATCGGGCACCGCGTGCCGCTCGACCCCCCGTCCCGCCCAGCGGACACCGGAGCGGACGCGCACGGGCCGCGGAGCGGGGGCGCGCGGGCCCCGGAGACGTCCCTCAGGGGTACCGCGCCGGCCGCTTCACGTCATGTTCTCGGCACGCCTGCGCGGGGTCTTCACGCGGCCCGACTTTCGGAGAGGGTACGGGGCCTGAAATAGTTCCCCCCGATGTTCGCCATCCCTAGACTCCCAGCGACGGGGGTACATCGGGGGACAAGTAGTGGGGCATGGAGTGCCAGAACTCGTACTGGAATTGAATGGAAGGACCTGGACCCTCGATCCGTCCAGGTCGTACACCCTGGGCCGCGATCCGCAGGGTGACCTGGTGATCGACGACGCCAGGGTCTCGTGGCGCCACGCCACCATCAGCTGGGGAGGCCGGAGCTGGGTCATCGAGGACCACGGCTCCACCAACGGCACCTTCCTGCAGGGGCAGCGGATCCACCAGGTGGAGATCGGCCCCGGCTCGGCCGTCCACCTGGGCAACGCGACCGACGGCCCGCGGCTGAATCTCGCCGCCGGAGCCCAGGGCGCGCCGCAGGCCCAGCAGCCGCAGACCCCGGTGGCGCAGCCCGTTCCGGCGCACCAGGCCGCGGAGCAGGCCGAGTGGATCACCCACCAGAACCCGCCGCAGCACCAGGGTCCGCAGCAGGGGTGGCAGCCGCAGCCCCCGCAGCCGAACGCGCAGCAGCCGAACGTGCCGCAGCAGCACGTCCCGCACCAGCAGGGACACGGTCAGCACGGCGTCGTCGCGGGGGCGTCGTCGGCCTACGCCGACCGCAGCCCCACCACGTTCCACCAGCTGGCGCTCGGCCACGTCATGCGCATCGGCCGTGCCCTCGAGAACGAGCTGGTCGTCTCCGACCTCCAGGTCTCGCGGCACCACGCCGAGTTCCACGCGACGCCCGACGGCCGCTTCGAGATCCGCGACCTCGGCTCGCACAACGGCACATACGTCAACGGTCAGCCGATCGCCAAGGGCGGCACGGCCCTCCTCGGCCCGCAGGACATCGTCGGCGTCGGTCACTCGACGTTCCGGCTCGTCGGCGGCCAGCTGGAAGAGTTCGTCGACACCGGCTCGGTCTCCTTCTCGGCCCGCCACCTCACGGTCACGGTCGACGGCGGCAAGCAGATCCTCAAGGACGTCTCCTTCGGCGTCCCGGAGAAGTCGCTGATCGGCGTCATCGGCCCGTCCGGTTCCGGAAAGTCCACCCTGCTCAAGGCACTGACCGGCTACCGCCCGGCCAACGAGGGCGACGTCCTCTACGACAACCGGAGCCTCTACAAGCAGTTCGCCGAGCTGCGCCAGCGCATCGGTCTGGTCCCGCAGGACGACATCCTGCACAAGGAGCTGACCGTCCAGAAGGCGCTGCGCTACGCGGCCAAGCTCCGCTTCCCCGGTGACACCGCCACCGCCGAGCGCGAGGCCCGGATCGACGAGGTGCTGCGCGAGCTCAAGCTCGACATCCACAAGGAGAAGAAGGTCACCTCCCTCTCCGGTGGTCAGCGCAAGCGCGTCTCGGTCGCCCTGGAGCTCCTCACCAAGCCCTCGCTGATCTTCCTGGACGAGCCGACCTCCGGCCTCGACCCGGGCATGGACCGCGACGTCATGCAGCTGCTCCGGGGCCTCGCGGACGACGGCCGCACGGTCCTCGTCGTCACCCACTCGGTGGCCGAGCTGGGCCTCTGCGACAAGCTGCTCGTCATGGCCCCCGGCGGCTCGGTGGCCTACTTCGGCCCGCCGGACGAGGCGCTGAACTTCTTCGGCTACTCCACCTGGGCCGACGTCTTCTCCGCCTTCGAGAACTACCGCGACTACGACTGGGCGGGCCGCTGGAAGGGCTCGCAGCACTACCAGCTCTACGCCGCGGACATCGACGCCGTCGCCGCCCAGCCCGTCCAGGTGCCGCAGCAGGCCATGGCCAGGCCGCCGAAGCCGCAGGGCTGGGGCTCCCAGCTGTGGACCCTGATGCGCCGCTACGTGTCGGTGATCGCCTCCGACAAGGGCTTCCTGGGTCTGATGGTGATCCTGCCGGCCGTCCTCGGCGCGGTCTCGGTCGTCATCCCGGCGGACTTCGGCCTCGGCTCGCCGACGCCCCCGTCCCGCTTCAACGGCGACGCGGGAACGATCATGCTGATCCTCATGGTCGGCATGTGCTTCAGCGGCGCCGCCAACTCGGTCCGCGAACTGATCAAGGAGCGGGTCATCTACGAGAGGGAGCGCGCCACCGGCCTCTCCCGCTCCGCGTACCTGATGTCCAAGGTCATCGTCCTCGGCCTGATCACGGCCTTCCAGGGCGTCATCATCTGCGGCATCGGCTTCTCCACCCGCGCGCTGCCCGCCGAGGGCCTCCTCATGCCGCCGGCCGTCGAGCTGTGCATCCAGGTGATCGCCCTCGGCCTCACCTCGATGATGTTCGGCCTGGTCATCTCCGCGCTCGTGAAGACCGCCGAGAAGACCATGCCGCTCCTGGTCATGTTCGCGATCATCCAGGTGGTGTTCACCGGCATCCTGTTCCAGGTGTACGGCTCGCCCGGCCTGGAGCAGTTCGCCTGGCTCATGCCCTCCCGCTGGGGCATCGCCGGTGCCGGCACCACGCTCGACCTGGCCCGTCTCATGCCGCCGTGGGACCCGAAGGACCCCACGAACACCGACTCGCTGTGGGAGCACACGGCCGGCCAGTGGGGCTTCGACCTCGGCGTCCAGCTGCTCATGGCGACCGTCTGCTGCGTCGTCGTGGCGCGCCTGCTGCGCCGCCACGAGCCCGAGGTCATGCGCAAGTAGTCACCGCGCACGCCCGTACGCCGGAGGGCGGCACCCCGCACGGGGGTGCCGCCCTCCGGCGTACGACAGCGGACCGACCGGGATCAGTAGGCGCTGTTGACGTTGTCGATGGAGCCGTACCGGTCGGCCGCGTAGTTGGCGGCGGCGACGAGGTTGGCGACCGGGTCGTACTGGTCGAACTTGGTGCCGGGGATGTGGTACGCCTTGAAGGTCGGGTAGATCACCTGGAGCAGGCCCTTGGACGGGACGCCGTTGATGGCGTTGATGTCCCAGTTGTTGATGGCCCGCGGGTTGCCGCTGGACTCGCGCATGATGTTCTTGTGCAGGCCGTTGTACGTGCCCGGGATGTTGTGCTTGTCCATGATGAACAGCGCCTCGCGGATCCAGCCGTCGAGGTTGTTCGCGAAGACCGGGGTACGGGCGACGGAACGGCTCGCGGCCGCCTTCTCCGCGGCGCGCTTCTTCGCGTCGGCCTTCGCCTTCGCCGCGGCCTTCGCCTTGGCGTCGGCCTTGGCCTTGGCAGCGGCCTTGGCCTTCGCGTCGGCCTTCGCCTTCGCCTCGGCCTGGGCCTTCGCCGTGGCCTTGGCCAGCGCGTCGGCCTTCGCCTTCGCCGCGGCCTCCTGCTTGGCCTTCAGGCCGATCGTGCTCTGCTGCTCGGTGACGCTGGCGGCCAGCGCCTTCGCCTGGGGGCTGTTCGCGTTGTACGACCACGCCACCTGCTGGGTGCCCGAGAGGGCCTGCGGCTCCGTCTCGGTGGTGCCGTTGCCGGGCACCAGGGAGAGGGTGAGGGCGGCGGCGCCCAGAGCGGCGACGCCGGCGATCGTGGCCTTGTGGGTCTTCTTGAGACCACGACTGTGGCCAGGGGTGTTCGCAGACATTCCGGACTACCTCTTCGAATCGCTGGGGGTCACTCCGCCGGGGCGGCGCTGCGCCTGCTGGGCGGCGACGGGGGCAATTCTTAGCGGCAGCAAAATGCCGTGGCAAAGGTGTGACGTACGAACCCGGGTAGTGGATCAGGGGCCCGTGCACGGGCCACGGAAGCGCCCTTATGTCTGGCTCACCCCACGATGCCCACCCCTCCTGACGTCCACTAGGGGGCTTCGTAAGTGATGTGGGTCCTATGCGCGGGCTCACATCGGCCGGGTAACAACCTCACCCCCGGTTGCGTGCGCAATGCGCACAGTGAGCCCCTCCACCCGAGGGATGAGAAGGTCCCGAAAGCCGTAGGACCTAGGTCCGGGGTCCCCTCCCCGGGCCGTCCCCGGACGGATACGCACCGTCACGACCCGCCGGTACGGTGAACACATGAGCCATCGACCGAACTCAGGCCTGGCCGCCGTGAGCACCGCCCTCCTGGCGATGAGCCGCCACCTGGAGGTCCGCGACGTCCTCAAGACGATCGTCGCGTCCGCCCGCGAGCTGCTCGACGCCGAGTACGCGGCCCTGGGCGTCCCCGACGACCACGGCGGCTTCGCCCAGTTCGTCGTCGACGGCGTCAGCGACGAACAGTGGAAGGCCATCGGCCCGCTGCCCCGTCAGCACGGCATCCTCGCGTCGATGCTCCACAAGGCCGAGCCCGAGCGGCTCGCCGACGTCCGCGAGGACCCCCGCTTCGAGGGCTGGCCCGACGCGCACCCCGAGATGTCCGACTTCCTCGGCCTCCCCGTCAGGGACGGCGACGAGATCCTCGGCGCCCTCTTCCTCGCCAACAAGCGCTGCCCGAAGGAGGACGGCGGCTGCGGCTTCACCGCCGAGGACGAGGAGCTCCTCTCGATCCTCGCCCAGCACGCGGCCATCGCCCTCACCAACGCACGTCTGTACGAGCGCAGCCGCGAACTCACCATCGCCGAGGAACGCTCCCGCCTCGCCCACGAGCTGCACGACGCCGTCAGCCAGAAGCTCTTCTCGCTCCGGCTCACCGCCCAGGCCGCCGCCGCCCTCGTCGACCGCGACCCCGTCCGCGCCAAGGGCGAACTCCAGCAGGTCGCCGCGCTCGCCGCGGAGGCCGCCGACGAGCTGCGCGCCGCCGTCGTCGAGCTCCGCCCCGCCGCCCTCGACGAGGACGGCCTCGTCCACACCCTCCGTACCCACGTCCAGGTCCTCGACCGCGCCCACACCGCCCGGGTCACCTTCGAGAGCCCCGGGACCCGCGCACTGCCCGCCGCACAGGAGGAGGCCCTCCTCCGGGTCGCGCAGGAAGCCCTCCACAACGCGCTGCGGCACGCGGACGCCCGGCTCGTCACCGTCTCCCTCACCCGCGCCGACCAGGGCGCGCGGCTCACCGTCACCGACGACGGCAAGGGCTTCGACCCGCGTACGGTCCGCAGCGCAGGCCGCCACCTCGGCCTGGTCTCCATGCGGGACCGGGCGAGCGGCGTCGGCGGCTCGCTCACCGTCACCTCGGCCCGGGGAGAGGGCACCACGATCGAGATGGAGGTTCCCGGTGGCTGACAAGCGGATCCGTGTCCTGCTCGTCGACGACCACCAGGTCGTCCGGCGGGGCCTGCGCACGTTCCTGGAGGTACAGGACGACATAGAGGTCGTGGGGGAGGCCTCCGACGGCGCCGAGGGCGTCGCCAGGGCCGAGGAGCTCCGCCCCGACGTGGTCCTCATGGACGTGAAGATGCCCGGCACCGACGGCATCGAGGCGCTGAAGCGGCTCCGTGAGCTCGACAACCCGGCGAGGGTCCTGATCGTCACCAGCTTCACCGAGCAGCGCACGGTGGTCCCCGCACTCCGCGCGGGCGCCTCCGGGTACGTCTACAAGGACATCGACCCCGACGCGCTGGCCGGCGCGATCCGCTCCGTCCACGCGGGGCACGTCCTGCTCCAGCCCGAGGTCGCGGGCGCACTCCTGGCCCAGGACGAGTCGTCCGGAGGCACGGGGCGCGGCCCGACCCTCACGGAGCGGGAGCGCGAGGTCCTCGGCCTGATCGCGGACGGCCGGTCCAACCGCGAGATCGCCCGCGCGCTCGTCCTCTCCGAGAAGACGGTCAAGACGCACGTCTCGAACATCCTCATGAAACTCGACCTGGCGGACCGCACCCAGGCGGCCCTCTGGGCGGTGAGAAACGGCCTGACCGACTGAAGAACTCCATGGCGCCCCTCAATGCGCCGGGCGCACGACCGTTCAGTCCTTCATACCGTCGTGTGTATGTCCCCCGTTCGGCGCAACCTGTCGGGGCGTACGGCGTTGTCCATGGCGTGCTGCGGCTGATCGGCCGCAGCGATGACCAGGAGGATGTACCAAGTGAAGAACCTCAAGAAGGCCGCTGCCCTCACCATGGTCGCCGGTGGCATCGTCGCCGCCGGCGCGGGTGTCGCCTCCGCCCACGGCGCCGAGGCCGACGGCAAGGCCCTCAACTCGCCGGGTGTCGCCTCCGGCAACCTGGTGCAGGTCCCGGTCCACGTCCCCGTGAACGTCTCCGGCAACACGGTCAACGTGATCGGCCTGCTCAACCCGGCCTTCGGCAACAGCGCCGTCAACGGCTGAGCACCCCCAGAACCACCGGCCCCCGGACGATCCCCCCGGGGGCCGGCCCCTTTTCCCCGCCGCCCCGGCGGGCCATCGTTCCGCGGGGGTCAGAACCCCTGGTCCCGCTCCCGCTCCTCGACATACGCGTCGTAGGCGGCGACCTGAGCCCGCCGCGCCACCCGTGCCCGTTTCCGGACGCGGTTCTCGCACCGCTCGGCCCTGGCGGGCCTCCCGGGCTTCGGCCCGCTGCGCCGGACTCCGTCCGTCGGCCCGGGTGAGTCTCCGGTGGGGGTCAGAACCCCTGGTCCCGTTCCCGCTCCTCGACGTACGCGTTGTAGGCGGCGACCTGAGCCCGCCGCGCCACCCGTGCCCGTTTCCGGACGCGGTTCTCGCACCGCTCGGCCCTGGCGGGCCTCCCGGCCGATCCGCTGCGCCAGCTCCAGGACCCGCACCGCCCGCGGCGGGTACCCGGGGGCCAGCACCTCCCGGCCCACCTCCGCCCTCGCCCGGTACGCCTCCCGCGCCGCGTCCGCCGCCGGGCCCGAGGCCGCCACATCCAGCCGGGTCAGTACCGCGGTCGCGTCCCGCAGGGCCTCCGCCAGCTCCCGCTCCGCCTCGCCGAGCGAGGGCACGTCCGCCGGAGGGGCCTCCCGCACCGCCAGGCAGCGCCAGACCACCTCCACGTGCACGTCACCCACCGGACCCGCCTCGGAGACCTCCGGCACCAGACCGTACGGCGCACCGAAGCCCACCACCGCCTCCTCCGCCTCCAACGCGCGCGCGTTGAAGTCCGGCGGCCCGCTGAGCCCCAGCGGATGCCCCGGCGCGGGCAGCGCCACCCGCCACCCGGTCACCCCGAGCCGCCGCAGCCGGCCGAGCGCCAGCGTCAGCCCCACGGGCCGCGCCTCACCCGGCAGTCCTTCCACGCGGTGCACCGCGTCCTCCCCGACAATGGCAAGGGCCGCCTCGTCCGGCGACACCGCCCCGGCCAGCAGGGCATTGCCCCAAGCGGCCAGGCGTCCTGAGCGTGGTTCCGAAAGCATCCCCCCAGACTAGGGACTCGAAGGAGGCCCCCGGGCCCGCCCGGGAAGTCCCGCCCGGCGCACCGGGCGGACGGCGCCGCTTTCCGGGCAGGCCCAGGGACGGCCCCGCTCCCTCGATAACGTAGGTTTTCCCCTGGACGCCGCGCCCACCCGGCGCAAGGCGACGACACGACTCGACCGCAAGGGGAGACAACGCGCTCATGAGCGATGTACTGGAGCTGGTGGACGTATCCGTGGTCCGCGACGGACGGGCTCTGGTGGACGAGGTCTCCTGGTCGGTCAAGGAGGGCGAGCGCTGGGTGATCCTCGGACCCAACGGCGCCGGCAAGACCACCCTTCTGAACATCGCCTCCAGCTACCTCTTCCCCACCAAGGGCACCGCCCACGTCCTGGGCGAGCGACTCGGCGGCGTCGGCACCGACGTCTTCGAACTCCGTCCCCGCATCGGCATGGCCGGCATCGCCATGGCGGAGAAGCTCCCCAAGCGCCAGACCGTCCTCCAGACCGTCCTCACCGCCGCGTACGGCATGACCGCCACCTGGCACGAGGACTACGACCCGGTGGACGAGGAGCGCGCCAAGGCCTTCCTCGACCGGCTCGGCATGAACGAGTACCTGGACCGGAAGTTCGGCACCCTCTCCGAGGGCGAGCGCAAGCGCACCCTGATCGCCCGCGCGATGATGACCGACCCCGAGCTCCTGCTCCTCGACGAGCCCGCCGCCGGTCTCGACCTCGGCGGCCGCGAGGACCTCGTCCGCCGCCTCGGCCGCCTCGCCCGCGACCCGTACGCCCCCTCCATGATCATGGTCACCCACCATGTCGAGGAGATCGCGCCCGGCTTCACCCACGTCCTGATGATCCGTCAGGGCAAGGTGCTCGCCGCGGGCCCCGTGGAGACCGAGCTGACCTCCCGTAACCTCTCGCTCTGCTTCGGCCTCCCGCTCGTCGTCGAGCGCGTCGCCGACCGCTGGACCGCCCACGGTCTGCCCCTGAAGTAGCGGCAACAGCGCCGGCGTCCCGCACAGCCGCCCGCGCCCTGTCCCCGAGGACCCCACCGCCCTACCATGACCATGTGGACATCGACGCATGGGTCTGGTGGCTGATCGGCGCGGTGGGGCTCGGCATTCCGCTGGTCCTGACCGCGATGCCCGAATTCGGCATGTTCTCCGTCGGCGCGGTCGCGGGGGCGGTGACCGCCGCCCTCGGGTTCGGCGTGGTCGCCCAGGTGATCGTCTTCGTCGCCGTCTCCGTGGCGCTCATCGCGGTGGTACGCCCCATCGCGGCCCGCCACCGCGACGGCAGAGGCCTCGCCACCGGCGTCGACGCCCTGAAGGGCCGTCAGGCCGTCGTCACGGAACGGGTCGACGGCAGCGGCGGCCGGATCAAGCTCGCCGGCGAGATCTGGTCCGCCCGCGCGCTCGACGCCGGACAGACCTTCGAACCGGGCGACCAGGTCGACGTCGTCGAGATCGACGGAGCGACCGCAGTCGTCATGTGACCGAACCTCGCCCATGACGTTCCGTCGTCTGCGAAACTCGATCTTGCAAGGCCACCCGGCAGTCAACCGGCAGCGAAGGACACGGGGAACACGATGTCAGCAGTCATCATCGTCCTGATCATTCTGGTGGTGCTCGTCTTCATCGCCCTGATCAAGACGATCCAGGTCATCCCGCAGGCGAGCGCGGCGATCGTGGAGCGCTTCGGCCGCTACACCCGCACGCTCAACGCCGGACTGAACATCGTCGTCCCGTTCATCGACTCGATCCGCAACCGGATCGACCTCCGCGAACAGGTCGTCCCGTTCCCGCCGCAGCCGGTGATCACCCAGGACAACCTGGTCGTCAACATCGACACGGTCATCTACTACCAGGTGACCGACGCGAGGGCCGCGACCTACGAGGTCGCCAGCTACATCCAGGCGATCGAGCAGCTCACCGTCACCACCCTCCGCAACATCATCGGCGGCATGGACCTGGAGCGGACCCTCACCTCCCGCGAGGAGATCAACGCGGCCCTGCGCGGCGTCCTCGACGAGGCCACCGGCAAGTGGGGCATCCGCGTCAACCGCGTCGAGCTCAAGGCGATCGAGCCGCCGACCTCCATCCAGGACTCGATGGAGAAGCAGATGCGCGCCGAGCGAGACAAGCGCGCCGCGATCCTCACCGCCGAGGGAACCCGCCAGTCCGCGATCCTCACCGCCGAGGGCGAGAAGCAGTCCGCCATCCTCCGCGCCGAGGGTGAGGCCAAGGCCGCCGCCCTGCGCGCCGAGGGCGAGGCCCAGGCCGTCCGTACGGTCTTCGAGGCCATCCACGCCGGCGACCCCGACCAGAAGCTCCTCTCGTACCAGTACCTCCAGATGCTCCCGAAGATCGCCGAGGGCGACGCCAACAAGCTCTGGATCGTGCCCAGCGAGATCGGCGACGCCCTCAAGGGCCTCTCCGGCGCCTTCGGCAACATGGGCAACGGCGCCCCCGGCTTCAACACCAAGGGCGGCGGGACCGAAAGGCGAGACGAACCGCCGGTTGACTGACACGTACACGTAATCCTCGTGCATGATCGGTGCGAGCCCCTCGACCCCGGCAGCCTCAGGGCGGGGAGGCGACTCACTGACCATGTAAGGAGATGGCGTTGTCCATCTGGGAAGCCCTGGCAGTCTTCGCCGCCGGCATCGGCGCCGGCACCATCAACACCATCGTCGGATCGGGAACGCTCATCACGTTCCCGGTCCTCCTCGCGACCGGACTCCCTCCGATCACCGCGAACGTCTCCAACGCCCTGGGACTCGTCCCGGGTTCCATCAGCGGAGCCATCGGCTATCGGCGGGAACTCAAGGGCCAGAAGGCCCGCGTCATCCGCCTCGGCGCCGCCGCCCTCGTCGGCGGCCTCGTCGGCGCGATCCTGCTCCTGGCGCTGCCGTCCGAGGCCTTCGACGCGATCGTGCCGATCCTCATCGGCCTCGCCCTCGTCCTGGTGCTCCTCCAGCCCCGCATCGCCGCCGCCGTCAAGCGCCGCCGCGAACAGACCGGCACCGAGGCCCACCCCGACGGCGGCCCCGCCCTCCTCGTCGGCCTCTGCCTCGCGAGCATGTACGGCGGCTACTTCGGCGCCGCCCAAGGAGTCCTGTACCTCTCCTTGATGGGCCTGCTGCTCCACGACAGCCTGCAGCGGATCAACGCCGTCAAGAACATCCTCGGCGCCCTGGTCAACGGCGTCGCCGCGGTGTTCTTCCTCTTCGTCGCCGATTTCGACTGGACGGCCGTCCTGCTCATCGCGGTCGGTTCGACCATCGGCGGCCAGATCGGCGCCAAGGTCGGCCGCAAGCTGCCGCCCACCGTCCTGCGCGGAGTGATCATCGCGGTCGGCATCGCCGCGATCCTCCAACTGACCCTCCGTTAACCGCCACACGTCACACCGTCACAGCGGAAGGGCCCGCGTCCCCACACCGGGGAGGCGGGCCCGCACCGTACGCACGCGCGTCTCTACGCGGCCGACCTGGCCAGCCACTCCGGCAGCTCGGACCGCTCGCTCGCCCGCATCGCGAGCAGCATCGCGTCCGCCGGCGTCGGCTCGAACGGCTGGTGCAACAGCGGCATCCCCGCCTGCTCCGGCGTCCGGTCGGCCTTGCGGTGGTTGTCCTCGGCGCACGAGGCGACCGTGTTCAGCCAGCTGTCCCCACCGCCCTGGGCGCGCGGCACCACGTGGTCGACGGTGGTCGCCCGCCTCCCGCAGTACGCGCACCGGTGCTGGTCCCGCACCAGTACCCCCCGCCTCGACCACGGTGCCTGTCTTCGGAAGGGCACCCGGACGTACCGGCAGAGCCTGATCACCCGCGGCACGGGAAGATCGACCTCGGCACCCCGCACCCGGAGATCGGGATGCGCGTGCTCGACGACGGCCTTGGCCTGCAGGACAAGCACCACCGCACGGTTGAGAGTGACCGTCGACAGCGGCTCGAAGCTCGCGTTGAGTACCAGCGTGTCCCGCATTGTGCCCACCTCCCGTGTGCCGGCCCGGCCCCGGGCGGGGCGATGGGGCCTGGATCAACGATGGCCGGGCCGGCCGGGGTCGGACAACGCAATATTTCCCGCGCAACAAAAGATGCCCGCTTCTGATCTCTCCAAGACCAGAAGCGGGCAAACAACAAACGAACGATCAGACCGCCGCGGGAGCCGCGTACTCACCGATCAACTGGGCCCGACCAAGCGTGTGGAACCGCAGATTGAAACCGACGGCGGCCGGTGAGGTGTCGGCGTCCGGCCCGAGCTTCTCGCGGTCGACCGCGTACACCGTGAACACATAGCGGTGCGCCGGATCCCCCGCCGGGGGAGCCGCACCGCCGAACTCCTTCGAGCCGTAGTCGTTCCGGGCGTGGACGGCCCCGGCCGGCAACCCCTCGAACGACCCCGAACCGGCACCAGCGGGCAGCTCCGTCACCGACGCCGGGATGTCGAAGAGCACCCAGTGCCAGAACCCGCTGCCCGTAGGGGCGTCCGGATCGAAGCAGGTGACGGCGAAGCTCTTCGTCCCCGCCGGGAAGCCCTCCCAGCGCAACTGCGGCGAGGTGTTCCCCGCCGCGTACACCTGAGCGTCCTTCAGGACCCCACCCGGTGCGATGTCGTCGCTCACCACGGTGAACGCCGCCACCGGCGGATGGAAGTCATGGGGGAGCGGCGCCCTCTTGCCCTCGGACACGTCGAGTACCTCCGAAATCGTCCGTCAACGCTGACGGGCCGAGCCTAGAGCCAGTTGCGGCGGCCGCCGACCTCGGCGAGCCACTGGTTCAGGTAAGCCGCCCAGTCGGTGGTGTGGAAGTCGTCCAGACCCACCTTGAACGCGCGGAACGAGTCGCTGCCCTCACCGAACAGACCGGGCTTCTTGTCCATCTCGAGCACGACGTCCATCTCACGGTCGTCCGCGACGAAGCTGACCTCGACCTGGTTCAGGCCCCGGTACTGCTGCGGCGCGAAGAACTCGATCTCCTGGTAGAAGGGCAGCTTCTGCCGGGTCCCACGGATGTGACCGCGCTCCATGTCCGCGCTCTTGAAGCGGAAGCCGAGCTGGAGGAAGGCGTCCAGGATCGCCTGCTGCGCCGGCAGCGGGTGCACGTTGATCGGGTCCAGGTCCCCGGAGTCCACCGCGCGGGCGATCTCCAGTTCGGTCGTCACCCCGATGTTCATGCCCCGCAGCTGCTGCCCGGCGACGGAGGTCACCGGCGTCTCCCACGGGATCTCCAGACCGAACGGCACCGCGTGCACCGCGCCGGCCTTCACCTCGAAGGCCCCGCCGAGACGCACCTTGCCGAACTCGATGTCCTGCTTCTGCTCCTGGTCGCCGCCCTCCACCTCGACCCGTGCCTGCAGGCCGACGGAGAGCCCCTCGATCTGCTGGTCGACGCTGCCGCCCTGGATGCGCACCTCGCCCTGGACGACACCGCCCGGAACCACGTTCGCCTCGGTGAGCACCGTCTCCACGCTGGCCCCACCGGCACCCAGGCTCGCGAGCAGCTTCTTGAATCCCATGAACTTCACTCCTTCTCGGTCCTGACCCCTACATACGCGCGACGACCGTAGCCGGTTCCCCTCGGATCCCCACTACGCTCGGACGCCATGAGCGAGAGCCCCGACCGTACGCCGCTCCCGCGGGCCTTCTTCGACCGCCCGGTACTGGAGGTGGCCCCCGACCTCCTCGGCCGCACCCTCGTGCGCAACTCCGACGCGGGCCGCATGGAACTGCGCCTCACGGAGGTGGAGGCGTACGCCGGCGCGATCGACCCCGGCTCACACGCCTTCCGGGGACGCACGGCACGCAACGCCGTCATGTTCGGCCCGCCCGGCCACGCGTACGTCTACTTCACGTACGGCATGTGGCACTGCCTGAACCTGGTGTGCGGCCCCGAGGGCGAGGCGAGCGGGGTCCTGCTGCGCGCGGGGGAGTTCCTGAGGGGCGCCGAGCAGGCCCGGGTACGCCGCCGGTCGGCCCGCAACGACCACGAGCTGGCCAAGGGCCCGGCACGTCTGGCCACGGCGCTCGACGTCACCCTCTCCATGAACGGGACCGACACCTGCGACGGCCCGGACGCCCCCCTCGCCCTCCTCACCGGCACCCCACCGGACCGGGACCACATCCGCAACGGCCCCCGCACGGGCGTCGGCGGCGAGGGCGCCCCGCACCCCTGGCGCTTCTGGCTCACGGAGGACCCGACGGTGAGTCCTTACCGTGCTCACACGCCCCGGAAGCGGAGACTTGACTCCTGAGAACCGACCGCCTAACGTAGCCCGAGCAGCTGGTTACGGACCTGCTTCTTCAAGCACCTCCGCAGCGGCCACCCACTACTGAAGATGACACCCCGGTTGGGGTCTATTCCGGCATGCCGGAATAGGAATTCGAATGCCTCGATTATGAGGCGCCGAAGGAATCCGCTAAAGTAGTGAACACGCCGAGAGGCGAAAGGCAGCCAACAGGCCACCGGATATAAACCCCGAACCGGAAACGGAACGGAAATGATCTGGTAAGGTTGGAAACACGAAGGGAAGCCCGGAGGAAAGCCCGAGAGGGTGAGTACAAAGGAAGCGTCCGTTCCTTGAGAACTCAACAGCGTGCCAAAAATCAACGCCAGATTAGT
>NZ_JNZP01000049.1 GCF_000725545.1 Streptomyces exfoliatus
GGGCGGGAGGGTCGTATCAGGCGCGGGGCAGGGCGCCTTCCGCGGCGGGCTCGGGGAGTTCCGCGGACACGGGGGACGCGGGGGACGCGGCGGGCTCGGGGAGTTCCGCGGACACGGGGGACGCGGGGGACGCGGCGGGCTCGGGGAGTTCCGCGGACACGGGGGACGCGGCGCGCCGGGGGCGACCCCAGCGGCGCATGACCGGTGTTTCGACCCCGTGGTAGAGGGCCAGGGACAGCAGCAGGCTGACCACCAGGGCGAGCAGTGAGACCAGCACGCTCTGCGCGGTCGTCAACGGGTGCGACAAGCCCGCGAGTTGATCGCCGATGTAGGCCAGCACGATGCCGTGCAGGAGGTAGAAGGCGAACGACACCTCGCCCAGGCGGCGCATCACGCGGCCCTTGAGGCCCGTGCGCAGGCCCTCGGCGTCGGCGGTGGCGAGCGCCGCGATGAACAGGGCGAGCGGGACGACGGTCACCGCCGCGGCGGTGAACAGCATCGGGGTGTACACGCCCACGACGTACGCCACGGCGGTCAGCGCGGCGGCGGGCAGCGCGCCGAGGCCGATCCACCGGCCGCTGAGGACCACGCGTGCCATCAGCATGCCGAGAACGAACTCGAGGAGCCGGGACAGCGGGAAGATGTAGACGAACCACAGCCCCTTGACGGACACGCCGTCCAGCCACGAACCGACCGTCGGGAACGCGGGCGACGACGGGAGCAGGTGGGCGGCCGCGAGCGGCAGCAGCATGACGGCCGCGGCGAAGCCCGCGGCCCACCACCACAGGCGGCCGGCGCGGATCCGGCCGACCAGGGGGAGCAGCAGCGGGAACAGGGCGTAGAAGAGCAGCTCGCAGGAGAGCGACCAGCTTGCTCCGTTGACGCTGAGGAAGACCATCGGGTCGGTCGACCAGGACTGCAGCAGGAGCAGGTTGAGCACGGCCGTGCCGAGGGGCGTGGCGGCCGCGGCGTACACGGCCATGGCCAGGGCGAAGGTCACCACGTGGTTGGGGAAGATCTTCACCAGGCGGCGACGGAGCACTCGGGCATACGTCTCCCCCGGGCGCGTCGACCAGGTGAGGACGAAGCCGCTGAGGACGAAGAAGAACGAGACGCCGATGGTCCCGGCGGTCTTGGTGGCGGTCATCAGTCCGTCGGCGGCGCCGGAGCCCGCGGCGAAGAGGCCGCCGGTGGCGAGGTGGCAGACGAACACCAGGGCAGCGGCGATGAACCGGGCTCCGGTGAGGGAATCGAGGCGGTGGTGGCGCGCAGCACCCGCGGCGCTCTCCATGGGGATCTCCTGAGTCGGGGCGATGTGGGGTCAGACCTGGGCGAGGGCTCTGACGTGCCTGCCGTACAGGGAGCCGGCGGTGAGCCGGTCGGCGAGCTCCCTGAGCTGGTCCATGCCGATGAAGCCCATGCGGAAGGCGGTCTCCTCCAGGCAGGCGATCTGCATGCCCTGGCGCTTCTGAAGGACCTGCACGTACTGGCCGGCTTCCATCAGGCTGTCGTGGGTGCCCGCGTCGATCCACGCGTTGCCACGGCCGAGCTGGACGATCCGGCTGCGCCCCTCCCGCACGAGCAGGCGGTTGACGTCGGAGATCTCCAGCTCGCCGCGGGCCGAGGGCGAGATCTTCTCGGCGTAGGCGAGGGCGTCGTTGCTGTACATGTACAGCCCGGTGACGGCGATGTTGGACGGTGGTTCCGCGGGCTTCTCCACGATGTCCACGAGTTCGCCGCCGGCGTCGAGCACGGCGACGCCGTAGCGTTCGGGGTCGGAGACGGGGTAGCCGAAGACGGTGCAGCCGTCGACCTCCTGCGTGGCCCGGTACAGCGTGGCGGGCAGCCCCTGGCCGTAGAAGATGTTGTCGCCGAGGATCAGGCAGACGTCCTCGTCGCCCGCGAACTCCCGCCCGATGACGAGGGCTTCGGCGATGCCGCGCGGCTCGTCCTGCACCGCGTACCGCAGGTCGAGGCCGAGGTGGCCGCCGTCGCCGAGCAGGGAGCGGAAGGCCTCGAGGTGGCTGCTGTTGGTGATGACCAGGATCTCGCGCATCCCGGCGAGCATCAGCACCGACAGGGGGTAGTACACCAGGGGCTTGTCGTAGACGGGCAGCAGTTGTTTGGAGCTGATGGTGGTCAGGGGCAGCAACCTGGTTCCGGAGCCGCCGGCCAGCAGAATTCCGCGCATCGCGATGGGTTTCCTTGCCCTGGGAAAAGTCAGTTGACGGTGCCGGTCGGCGCACCGGACCGGTGGGTGCGGGGCGGCAGGCCGGAACCGAGCGGGCGCCACCAGCCGGGGTTGTCCCGGTACCAGTCGACGGTGGCGGCCAGTTGGGTGTCGAAGTCGTGGAGCGGCCGGTAGCCGAGCTCGTCCCGCGCCTTGCTCCAGTCGACCGAGTAGCGCAGGTCGTGGCCCTTGCGGTCGGCCACCCGGTCCACCGAGGACCAGGTCCTGCCGGTGGCGCCGAGCAGTCGGCGGGTGAGCTGATGGTTGCTCAGTTCCTTTCCGCCGCCGAGGTTGTAGACCTCGCCCGGGCGGCCCGCGCGGCGCACGAGGTCGATGCCCCGGCAGTGGTCCTCGACGTGCAGCCAGTCGCGCACGTTGGCCCCGTCCCCGTACAGCGGGACGGGGAGTCCGTCGAGGAGCCGGGTGGTGAAGTGGGGGATGACCTTCTCCGGGTGCTGCATCGGGCCGTAGTTGTTGGAGCAGCGGGTGACGCGCACGTCGAGGCCGTGGGTGCGGTGGCAGGCCAGGGCCAGCAGGTCGGACGACGCCTTGGAGGCGGAGTAGGGGGAGTTGGGCCGTACGGGGTGGCTCTCGTCCCAGGAGCCGTGCTCGATCGACCCGTACACCTCGTCCGTAGAGATGTGCACGAAGGTGCGGACGTGGTGGCGGATCGAGGCGTCCAGCAGGTTCTGCGTCCCCAGGACGTTGGTCCGCAGGAAGGCGCCGCTGTCCTCGATCGAACGGTCGACGTGGGACTCCGCGGCGAAGTGCACCACCGTGTCGACGCCGGGCAGCAGCGCGTCGAGGGTGGCGCGGTCGCAGATGTCGCCCCGGCGGAAGCGCAGCCGGTCGTCATCGGCCAGGTCCGCGAGGTTGGCGCGGTTCCCGGCGTAGGTGAGCTTGTCCAGGACGGTGACCGCGCGCACCTCCGCGTCGACCGAGCGGAGCAGCATGCGGACGTAGTGGGATCCGATGAAGCCGGCACCCCCGGTGACGAGCAGGTGCGTGCCCTTCTGCATGTACCCCTCCTGGGAAATCAAAGCATGACGATCGGCCACCCGAAAACAGCGCGACGGCAGGAACCTAAATCAACCGGGAGAGGACTGTAAAGCCCCATTCTTTTGAGGCCGAAAACAATTACAGGTAAAGCGATGCATGTAACCGCACATTCCTGAGGCCTTTGCAGGCAACCACATCAACACTGCAGGTAAGAACGCTTCTGACGTGCGGATATCTGCACTTGACTGGGCTCGAACGAGGCACGTACCTTGCAGATCGATTACGTGCCGCATTGCCGGTGGCGGCGGCCGGAATTCGACTCGAATGCCTTTTTGCGAGCGAACTTCACACCGCTCGCACGAGCATTTCGCCATTTCAGGAGGGGAAACCAGGTGGGGCAGAGCACGGCCGGAGTCCACACGGTGGGGACCGAAGAGTCAGCCCCGGGCCCCCTCGCGGAACAGCAGCCCGGCTGGCCCGACCGGCAGGTGCTGGGACGCGTCCGCGCGTCGCTCGCCGGGCGCCCCGGCCTCGTCACCGCCGAGGACACGGCCCGCCTCAGGTCCCTGCTGGCCGAGGTGGCCGCCGGGAACCTGCGGATGCTGCAGGCGGGCGACTGCGCGGAGGACCCCGCCCACTGCACCCCGCACGGTGTGCGCGGCACCGTGCGCCTGCTCGACGAGCTGGCCGCCGCGATGGAGGACGGCACCGGACGCGGGGTCCTGCGCGTCGGCCGGATGGCGGGCCAGTTCGCCAAGCCGCGCTCGCGGCCCACCGAACGGGTCGGTGACCGCGAACTGCCCGCCTACCGTGGGCCGATGGTGAACGCGCCCGAGCCCGATCCGGTCGCGCGCCGCCCCGACCCCCGCCGGCTGCTCCGGTGCTACGACCTGGCCGCCACCGTCCACTCGGCCCTGGCCGCGCAGGGACGCGCACCGGCTCAGGCCGGCGACGCGTCCGTGTACACCAGCCACGAGGCGCTGCTGCTCGACTACGAGCAGCCGCTGCTGCGGGAACTGCCCGACGGCACCGTGCTCCTGGCCTCCACCCACCTGCCCTGGATCGGGGAGCGCACCCGGCAGCCCGGGGGCGCCCACGTCCGGCTGCTCTCGCAGGTCGTCAACCCGGTGGCCTGCAAGGTCGGCCCCACCACGACCGAGGCCGAACTGCTGGCCCTGTGCGCCGCGCTGGACCCCGGCCGCAGCCCCGGGCGGCTCACCCTGATCGCCCGGATGGGCGCGGATCACGTCCGCACCGCGCTTCCCCCGCTGGTGCGGGCGGTACGGGCGGCCGGGCACCCAGTGATCTGGCTGTGCGACCCCATGCACGGGAACACGGTGTTCGCCGCGGACGGCCGCAAGACGCGCGTCGTGGCGTCCCTCGTCGACGAGGTGGAGGCGTTCCAGGACGTGGTGCTCGCCGAACGCGGCGTCGCGGGCGGCCTGCACCTGGAGGCCACCGCCCAGGACGTCGCCGAGTGCGTCTGGTCCCCCGACGAAGCCCCCGCGGGTCCGTACACCACGCTGTGCGACCCCCGGCTCGACCTGACCCAGGCCGGCCACCTCGCCAGGTCCTGGCACGCCTGACCCGGCGGCCCCTGAGGGATCGGTCCGCCCGGCCACCAAGTGACGTGAGGAGAAGCAGATTTGAAGAACAGGGAAGACACCGGGAGGCGAGCGGGCACCGCGCTCGTCGGCGACGTCGCGCTGGTGACCGGCGCGACCGGCGGCATCGGTGAGGCCGTCGTGCGCACCCTCGCCGAGGCGGGCGTGCGGGTGGCCGCCGTCGACCTCGACACGCCCGCCCTCGCCGAACTGGAGGGGACGGCCCGGGACAAGGGCCTGCCGGTGACCGCGTTCGCCGCGGACGTCACCTCGCCCGCCGAGGTGGAGGCAGTCGTCGCCGCCGTGGAGGAGCGGCTGGGCCCGATCGACCAGCTCGTCAACGTCGCGGGCGTCATGGTCGCCGGGCCCGTGCTGTCGCTCACCGAGGAGGACTGGGAGCGTACCTTCGCGGTCAACGCCTCCGGCGTCTTCCGGGTCTCCACCGCCGTCGGGCGCCGCATGGCCGGGCGCGGCCGCGGCGCCGTCGTCACGGTGGCGTCGAACGCGGCCGTCGTCCCCCGGGCCGGGATGGCCGCGTACGCCGCTTCGAAGGCGGCCGCGGTGGCGTTCACCAAGAACCTCGGCCTCGAACTCGCACGCCACGGCGTGCGCTGCAACGCCGTCTGCCCCGGCTCGACCGACACCGCCATGCTCCGCTCCCTGTGGTCGGACGACAGCGGTCCCGAGCGGTCGCTGCGCGGGTCCCTGGAGGACTTCCGCGTCGGCATCCCGCTCGGCAGGTTCGCCGCCCCCGAGGACATCGCGGACGCCGTGGCGTTCCTGCTGTCCGAGCGGGCCACGCACATCACCATGCACGACCTCCAGGTGGACGGAGGCGCGGCCCTGGGCCGCTAGGGCCTGTCCGCCGGACAGGCCCTAGGGCCTCTCGTCCGGATCTCACGCCTTCGCCTTCCCGCCCGGCGCCCTTCGGGCGGACGACGCGACGTTGAGGGCAGGTCCCCAGGTCGCGCCTCCGCAGGCCGTACGACACCCGGTTCGACTCCCGCAGGAGAAACTTCCCATGGCCATACCCGGCATCGCCCCCTACCCCATGCCGCAGCGGGACGAGCTCCCCGCGAACACGGCCCCCTGGCGCCCTGACCCACGACGCGCCGCCGTCCTGGTCCACGACATGCAGCGCTATTTCGTGGCCCCTTTCCCCGCCGGCCAGGAGCCCGCGCTCAGTCTGGTCGGCAACACCCGCAAGCTCGTGGAGCGGAGCCGGAGCCTGGGCATCCCGGTCGTCTACACCGCGCAGCCCGGGGACATGACGGACGGCCAGCGCGGACTGCTCAAGGACTTCTGGGGGCCGGGCATGCAGACCGCGCCCGAGCACCGGGCGATCATCGAGGAGGTCGCACCGTCCCCGCAGGACGCGCCGGACGCGGTCTTCACCAAGTGGCGCTACAGCGCGTTCCACGGGAACGGCCTGCGGGACCACCTCAGGCGCCTGGGCCGCGACCAGCTGGTCATCTGCGGCGTGTACGCCCACGTCGGCTGTCTGATGACGGCGGTGGACGCCTTCACCCACGACGTCGAGACCTTCCTGGTGGCCGACGCCGTCGCCGACTTCTCCGAGTCCCACCACCGCTCGGCCCTGGAGTACGCCGCCGCGCGCTGCTCGGTGGTCCTCCCCACGGACACCGTCCTCGCCGACCTCGGCGCGGGCGCCCTCGTCGGGCAGGGCTGAGGCGATGGCATCCGAGGACCGTCGCTTCGGCGACCTCCTGGACCGCGTGCTCACCGGGGACGCCCCCGACTTCGCCGTGCTGCACCGCCCCGAGGCCGTGGGCGACAAGGTGGAGCTCCTGCTCGGTGACGTGAGCGAGGTGACCCGGCTGGCCGACATCCCGCTGAACGCCCGGCCGCGCGAGGACGGGCCGGGCCACGAGACCCTCGTCCTGGTGCCCTACCGCCAGGTCGTCGAGCGGGGCTTCGCCTGCCACGACGACGGCTCCCCCCTGCTCGCCCTGAGCGTCTCCGACCAGGCCACCCACCCCCTCGACCAAGCCCTGGCCCTCCTGCCCGACGTACCGGTCGACCTGTCGAACGCGCGCTTCGACATGGACGACGACGCGTACGCCTCGCTGGTGCGCCGGGTCCTGGAGGAGGAGATCGGCAACGGCTCGGGGGCCAACTTCGTCATCAGCCGCGCCTTCACCGCCGACCTCACCGACTGGTCGCCCACCGTGGCACTGAGCCTGTTCCGCAGGCTGCTCGGCGGCGAACGGGGCGCGTACTGGACGTTCGTGGTGCACACCGGTGACCGGACCTTCGTCGGCGCCACCCCCGAGCGGCACATCAGCCTGTTCGACGGCACCGCCGTCATGAACCCGATCAGCGGCACACTGCGCTACCCGCCCGGGGGCGCCGGCCTCGACGACGTGATGCGCTTCCTCGCCGACTCCAAGGAGGCGGGCGAGCTGTGCATGGTGGTCGACGAGGAACTGAAGATGATGGCCCGCATCTGTGACGGGGGCGGTCGCGTCGTCGGTCCGTACCTCAAGGAGATGGCCACCCTCGCCCACACCGAGTACCTCATCCAGGGCCGTACCACCCGGGACGTCCGCGAGATCCTCCGCGAGTCGATGTTCGCCCCGACGGTCATCGGCAGTCCGCTGGAGAGCGCCTGCCGGGTGGTGCGGGAGTACGAACCGCGCGGACGGGGCTACTACAGCGGCGTCGTCGCCCTGATCAGCAGGGACGTCAACAGCAACCCCTCGCTCGACTCGGCGATCATGCTGCGGACGACGGCCGTCACGGGCCGAAGGCTGCGCCTCGCGGTCGGTGCGACGCTGGTGCGCGACTCGGACCCGCTCTCCGAGGTGGCCGAGACGCACGCCAAGGCACGCGGCGTGCTCAGCGCCCTGGGCGTGGCGGGTTCCTCGGCGACGCGGCGGCCGGCCGGCTCCGGGCTCGCCGACCACCCGCTGGTGCGCGAGGCCCTGGAGGACCGCAACGCGGACCTCGCACCGTTCTGGCTGGACCTCTCGTCGACCACCGCCGTCCCGGCTCCGCTGCGGCCGTACGAGGGCCGGCGCGTCCTGGTCGTGGACGCGGAGGACGACTTCACCGCGATGATCGCCGTGGTGCTCCGCTCCCTGGGACTGCGCGTCGACGTACGGCGGTTCGACGACCCGGGCGACACCGCCGGGTACGACCTGGTGGTCATGGGACCGGGCCCCGGCGACCCCCGCGACACCGACAGCGCCCGGATCACCGCGCTGCGCGACGGGATCCGGCGCCTGATGAACACCTCGACGCCCTTCCTCGCGGTCTGTCTGAGCCACCAGGTGCTCGGCCTGCTCCTCGGACTGGAACTGGTGCGCCGCGAGCGGCCCAACCAGGGCGTGCAGAAGAAGATCAGCCACTTCGGTGAGCCCGTCATCGCGGGCTTCTACAACACCTTCGCCCTGACCAGCGCCGACAGCGTGGTCGAGGTCCCCGGGCTCGACGCCCCCGTCGAGGTCAGCCGCGACCCGGACACCGGGCAGGTGCACGGTCTGCGCGGCCCCGGCTTCGCCTCGCTGCAGTTCCACCCGGAGTCACTGCTGAGCCGGGACGGCGTGGCCGTCCTGGCCGGGACGGTGGCCGCCCTGCTCGCCGCGCCGGACGACGCCCTGGCGGGCGCTCCCGTCCTCGCCTCCTCCCCTCCGTCCCCGTCGACCACGAGGTGGACATCGTGCTGAACATCGCCGTCGCAGGCGGCGGGATCGGCGGCCTCGCGTCCGCCCTCGCCGTCGCCCGAGCGGGGCACACCGCCCACGTACTGGAACGCAACACCGATTTCGCCGAACTCGGGGCGGGCATCCAACTGGCCCCCAACGCCTTCCAGGCCCTGCGCCGCCTCGGCGTCGCCGAACCGGTGGGCGCGCGCGCCGTGCGCGTGGAGGCCCTGCGCCTGCTGGACGCCCGCTCCGGGGCACTGCTGACCGAGATGCCCCTGGACGACGCCTACCAGAGGCGGTTCGGCGACCCGTACGCCGTCGTGCGGCGCGGCGACCTGCACAGCGCGCTGCTGAGCGCCTGTCAGGAGCACGAACGCGTCGTACTACACCCCGGCACGACCGTGACCGGCTACCGCGACACCCCCGACGCGGTCCACGTGATCACGGCGGACGGACGGACCGTGGAGGCCGACGCGCTGGTGGGGGCGGACGGCATCCGCTCCCGGGTGCGCGCCCAGATGCTGGACGACGGGCCGCCGCGGGTCTCGGGGCACACCATCCACCGCACCGTCGTACCGATGGCGGACGTGCCGGCCGAGCTGCGCTGGAACTCGGTGAACCTGTGGGCCGGCCCCGGCTGGCACATGGTGCACTACCCCCTCGCCAACGGCGAGAAGCTGAACCTGGCCATCACGCGCGACGACGGGGCGCGCGCCGCCGTGGCCGGTGTCCCCACCAGCCGCGACGAGGTGCTCGCGAGCTTCCCCGACCTGCATCCGCGGGCCCGCGCCCTGCTCGGCCTCGGCCGGGAGTGGCGGACCTGGGTGCTGTGCGACCGGCCGCCGACCGGCACCTGGACCGAGGGCCGCGTCTGCCTCACGGGCGACGCCGCGCACGCCATGCTCCAGTACGCGGCCCAGGGTGCCTGCATGGCCCTGGAGGACGCGGTGGTGCTCGGCGAGGTGCTGGAGGGCGCGCCCGTGGACGTGGCCGGGCGCCTGGCCCTCTTCGCCGAACTGCGCGGCGAGCGCGCCGCCCGGGTCCAGGAGGTCTCCACGTGGATGGGGCACGCCCTCTACCACCCGGGGGGCACGGCGGCCGTCGAACGCGACGCGATGCTCGCGTCGCTCTCCCCGGACGACCTGCTGGCGGCGGTGGACTGGCTGCACGGCCATCCCCTCGGCGGTCCGGCCGGCCACGGGGCCGCCCAGGCGGTCGTCCTCACCTGACGCGCCGGGCCCGTCGCGCCGTGACGAGCCCCGCCCGTCCTCTCCACAAGCCGTGACCAGGGGGCTTCCCTGCCCCCGCCAGAAAGGAACTCCCAGCGTGGACACCACCGAGCGCGGACTGGCGCGCCGACTGCAACTGCGGCAGGCCCTGGTGTGGCTCGCCGCCGCGCGGGGCGACAGCCACGCGGCGCTGCTGCGGGGGCTCGACAGCGACCCCCGCGCCCACTGGCAGCGGCTGCGCGAGCATGTGCTGACCCGCGGCGGCACCGGCGACCGGGTCGCCGCGCGCCACGCCTCCGTCAGCGCCGCCCAGTCGGCCCCCGCCCTGCGCGGCGCCCCGCTCCTCGACCTCCCGGACGGTGGCGAGGACGCGCCGTGGCCGGATGCCGGGGCGGCGTCCCCGCACCACGCCGATCAGGCGTGGCAGCGGGCGCTGGGCCGCGCGGGCGGCGTGACGGACCTGGTCGCCGTCGCCCGCGACGCGGCCTTCGGCACCCTGGCGGCCGCGTGGGGGCTCGGCGCGGACGCCGAACAGGCCCTGCGCACCGCCGTCGCGCGGACCGCGGGAGCACTCGACGCGCCCTTCTACCCGCAGGGCCTGGACCGCACCCTCGCGATCACGGAGGCCATGGCGGATCTGCGCCGCCTCGTCCCCGCGGCTGCGCCGGGGGGCCTGGCCGGCGCCGTCGCCGGGACCACGATGGCGACCGACCTGGTGACCGGCGCCGTCGTGCTCGGCCTCGCACCGGACGGCGAACCCTCCTGGGACCTGCTGGACCAGGACCCCGACCGCGCGCGGCGCGCGGTGCTGGAGACGCTGCGCCTGGCCCCGCCCGTACGTCTCGAAGCGGCGACCGCGGCGACCGGGTGCGTCCTGGCCGGCGAGGAGATCGCCGCCGGGGAGCGCGTGGTGTCGCACCTGGGGGCCGCCAACCGCGACCCCGAGGTCTTCACCGACCCGGACCGCTTCGACCCGGAGCGCTCCGGGGACGAGCTGGCCGCCGTGCTGGTGCCGGGCGCGGCCCGCGAGGGCGCGCTGCCCTTCGCCGTCGCGTGCGCGACGCGGGGCCTGCTCACGCTCGCCGCGCTCCGCCCCCGCCCCGCCCCCGGGCCCCTGGTCCGCCGCACCGCCGCACCGGTGTCCCCGTCCCTGCTCGCCTGCCCCGTCGTCACGGGCTGAACGACGACGGCCCGCCACCACCGGACGGGCCCAGTGAGGAAGTACCCAGCGTGAAGATCCTTTTCGTCAGCATGCCCCACCCGACGCACTTCCAGCCGATGCTGCCCCTGGCCTGGGCGCTGCGCGCGGCCGGCCACGAGGTACGGGTCGCCGGGCACCCCGACCTGACGGAGACGTCCACCGGGGCCGGCATGACCGCGGTGCCGGTCGGCGCGCCCGCCTGGTATGCCGGTGACCCCTACGAACCCGGCCTGTACGGGCGGTTGATGGGCGAGGGCGCGTCCGACTTCCTGGGGTCCTTCGACTGGCCGATGACCGACGCGTCGGCCTGGAGCTGGGAGGGGCTCCTGGGCCTGGAGAAGGTGCTCGTCCCCGCGCTGTACGCCGGGATCAACAACGACCCGATGATCGAGGAGTTGCTGGCGTACGCCCGCCACTGGCAGCCCGACCTGGTGGTGTGGGAGCAGCTCACCGTCGCGGGCGCGGTGGTGGCCGAGCTCCTCGGCGTGCCGCACGCCCGGTTCGTGTACGGCCTCGACTTCATCGGCCGGGCCCGCGAGGCGTTCCTGCGGCGGTACGAGGAGCAGCCCGGGGCGCACCGCGAGGACCCCACCCGCGAGTGGTTCGAGCCGGTCATGCTCCGGCACGGCGGCTCCTGGACGGAGCGGCTGCGCACCGGCGGGTTCACCATCGACACCTCGGTGCCCAGCACGCGGCTGGACACCAGCGGCCCCGTCGAGGGGCTGCGCTACGTCCCGTACAACGGTGCCTCCGTCGTCCCGGAGTGGCTGCGCGAGCCCGCCGGCCGCAAGCGCGTGTGCCTGACCCTGGGGCGCTCCAACGAGCTGGAGAACACCGGGACCACGGTCGCCGAGATCCTCACCGGGCTCGCCTCCCTGGACGTGGAGGTCGTCGCCACGCTCGGTGGGGACGAGGCGGCCGGGCTCGGCCCGCTCCCGGACAACGTCCGGCTGGTGGACTTCGTACCGCTGCACGACCTGCTCCCCACGTGCGCGGCGGTCGTGCACCACGGGGGCATCGGCTCGCGGCTGACCGCGGTGCACCACGGCGTGCCCCAGCTGGTCCTCGGCTACGGCTACGACACGTGGATGATCGCCCGGCGCCAGGAGGAGCTGGACGCCGGTCTCGCCCTGGCGGCCGACGCCGCCACGGCCGGCTCCGTCCGCGACGGCGTCGCCCGGCTCCTCGACGAGCCCCGCTTCGCCGCCGGCGCCGCCCGCATGCGGGACGAGTTGCTGGCCCAGCCCTCCCCCGCCGACCTCGTCGCCACCCTGGAGCGCCGGGTCGAGGAATGGGCGGAGACGGCGCGATGACCGTGTCCGCGCTGCCCGCGGCCGCTCCCGCGCACGTGCCGACGGCCCTGCGCCTGGCACGCTCGGCCGCGACCCTGTCCACGAGCGCGGGCACGGCCGCGGACTGCGACCAGTGGCTCGCCGAGTGCTCCGAGCGCCTCGCCGCCGAGGTGGAGCCCGTGCCGCTGGACGAGCTCGCCGGTTGGCACCGCAGGCCGGACACCGGCGACCTGGTCCACGAGAGCGGGCGCTTCTTCTCCGTGGAGGGCCTGTCGGTCGAGCGTCCGGGGGCGGCCGTCGACCGGTGGTGCCAGCCGGTCATCAACCAGCCGGAGACCGGCATCCTCGGGCTGCTGATGACGGAGATCGACGGGGTCGCGCACTTCCTGATGCAGGCCAAGATGGAGCCGGGCAACCACAACGGGGTCCAGCTCTCGCCCACCGTGCAGGCCACCCGGAGCAACTACACCGGCGCGCACCGCGGCCGCCCGGTCCCGTACGTCGAGTACTTCCGCGACGCCGCGCGGCACATGGTCCTGGCGGACGTGCGCCAGTCCGAGCAGGGCGCCTGGTTCTTCCGCAAGCGCAACCGCAACATGGTCGTCGAGGTCCGCGAACCCGTCGCCGTACGGGACGGCTTCCGCTGGATGACGCTCGGTCAGATACACCGGCTGCTGGCCCTGGACGACGTGGTCAACATGGACTCGCGCACCGTGCTGTCCTGTCTGCCCCTCGAAGGCCCCGGCCTGGACCAGGGCGCGCCGGCGGGCCCGGACGCCTTTCGCACCGCGCTGCTCAGGTCCTGCGGTGCCGGTGCCGACGAGGGCGCGCACACGATGTCCTCGGTCCTGCACTGGATCTCGGACGCCCGCAGCACCGCCGAACTCCGTTCCCGCATCGTGCCGTTGAACCAGGCCGAGGGGTGGCACACCGAGGGCGGCAGGATCAGCCACGAGAGCGGCCTCTTCTTCGACGTGAGGGGCGTCCGGGTGCGCGGCCGCGGACGCGAGGTGGACCAGTGGACCCAGCCCCTGGTCGCGGCCGGGGGCACGGGCGTGATCGCCTTCCTGACCCGCAGCGTCGACGGCGTACTGCACGTCCTGGTGCAGGCCAAGGACGAGCCGGGCCACAACGACACGGTCGAGCTCGCGCCCACGGTGCAGTGCAATCCGCGCAACTACGCCGTCCTGCCGCCCGCGGCCCGGCCCGCCTTCCTCGACGAGGTGCTCGCCGCCGGACCGGAACGCGTCAGGTTCGACGCCGTCCTCTCCGAGGAGGGCGGCCGCTTCCACCACACCCGCAACCGTTACCTGGTCGTCGAGGCGGACGACGACCAGGGCGAGCCGCCCGGGTTCCGCTGGGTGACCCTGCGGCAGCTCACCGCCCTGCTGCGCCACAGCTACTACCTCGGCGTCGAGGCCCGCAGCCTCGTCGCGTGCCTGCGCAGCCTCCTGGTCGTGCCGCGGTGACGGCGACGACGACATCACAGAGAAAGGACTTGACGATGCTGTCTTCCCGCACCCGGCTGATCCGGGACATGGTGCGCATCCGCACCGTGGAGGAGGTGCTCGCCGACTACTACCGCGACGAGCAGGAGATGCGTACCCCCACGCACTTCTCCATCGGGCAGGAGGCGACCGCGGTGGGCGTGTGCGCGGTGACCACCCCGCGGGACTGGGTCTACTCGGGGCACCGCTCGCACGCCCCGTACCTCGCCAAGGGCGGCGACCTCGAAGCGCTCGTCGCGGAGCTGTACGGCAAGGAGGCCGGATGCTCGCGCGGCCGGGGCGGCTCCATGCACGTGATGGACCAGGCCGCCGGGTTCGCCGGCTCGGCCGCCATCCTCGGCGAGATGATCGCCGCCGCCGTGGGCGCCGGATGGGCGTTCGCCCGGGCCGGCGAGCGGCGGGTGGCGCTCACCTACTTCGGTGAGGGGGCGGCGGACGAGGGCGTGTTCTTCGAGTCGCTGAACTTCGCCGCCGTCCACCGCGTCCCCGTGGTCTTCGTCTGCGAGAACAACCAGTACTCCATCTCCTCGCCGCTCGGTGTCCGGCACGCCCCGGGCACCTCGGTGCGCGGTCGCGCCGAGGCGTGCGGGGTGCGCTCGCTCGCGGTCGACGGCAACGACGTGTTCGGCGTCCGGGACGCCGCCCGCGACGCGGTGGAGCACGCGCGCGACGGCCGGGGCCCGGTCCTGCTCGAACTCGCCACGTACCGCTGGCGCGCACACGTCGGACCCGGCCTGGACCACGACCACGGCTACCGCTCGCAGGAGGAGATCGAGTCCTGGATGGCGGGCTGCCCCATCGTGCGCGCCGCCGGCGCGGTGCGCGACGAGACGCCCGGCATCGACGCGCTGGTGGAGTCCTGGCGCGCCGAGTTCCGCCGGGAGGTCCACGCGGCGGTCGACCGCGCCAAGGCCCTGCCCTTCCCCGACACCGCCGGGCTGCTCTCGGGCGCGTACCTGCCCGCGGCCCGCTGACCCCGGCACATTCCAGGCAAGAGGAGATCGGACATGCGCACCCTGACCTACTGGCAGGCCATCAGCGAAGCCACCGTGCAGTGCATGGAACGCGACGAGAGGATCTTCGTCGCCGGCGAGGGCGTCGACGACGTGGCCGGGGCGTTCGGCACCACGAAGGAGGCGTTCCGGCGGTTCGGCCCCAGCCGGGTGGTGGACATGCCCAACGCGGAGAACGCCACCGCCGGCATCGCGGTCGGAGCCGCCGCGGCGGGACAGCGCCCGCTCGTGGTGCACGTACGCGCGGATTTCATGTTCCTGGCGATGGACGCGCTCGTGAACATGGCCGCCAAGTGGCGCTACACCTACGGCGGCGACAAGGGCGGCGTGCCGGTGGTGACCCGGGGCGTCGTCGGCCGGGGCTGGGGGCAGGGCTCGACCCACTCGCAGAGTCCGCACGCGACGTTCGCCCACTACGCGGGCCTGCACGTGGCGACGCCCGCCACGCCGGCCGACGCCAAGGGCATGCTCGTGCAGGCCCTGACCGGCGACACCCCCGTCGTCCTGATCGAGAACCGCAACCTGTACCCGCTCGTCGGCGAGGTGCCCGAGGAGCCGGTGCCGGTCCCGTTCGGGGTCGGCCGGATCGCGCGCGCGGGCACCGACGTCACCGTCGTCGCGGCGTCGCTGATGGTGCACGAGGCGGAGCGCGCGGCCGAGCAGCTGGCCGAACGCGGCATCAGCGTCGAGGTGGTGGACGTCCGCAGCCTGCGGCCGCTGGACGAGGGCATCATCTGCGAGTCCGTCGCCAAGACCGGCCGGCTCGTCGTCGCCGACACCAGCTGGGCGCGGTACGGGTTCACCGCCGAGGTCGCCGCGGTCGTGGCCGAGCACGTGCCGCACGCGCTGCGCGCCCCGGTCCGTCGCGTGTCGCTGCCCGACAGTCCCGCGCCGGTGTCGCACCCGCTGGAGGAGGCGTTCCACCCGAACGCGAGCAGCATCGTGTCCGCCTGCCTGGACGTGTGCGGCGAGGCGGGTGCGGTGCTGCCGCGACTGGCCAGCGTGAGCGCCGGCTTCCAGGGTCCGTTCTGAGCGCCCTTTCCCCCACCACCGCACGAAGTACGTCACACGATGTGAGGAGCAACCGGTGCAGGTACGCGAGTTGAAGATCGAAGGGGCGTACGAGTTCACCCCGCAGGTGTACGGCGATCCGCGGGGAGTCTTTCTCTCCCCCTACCAGGAGGACGTCTTCACCGAGGCCCTGGGGCGACCGCTGTACCCCGTGGCGCAGTCGAGCTACAGCGTCTCCAAACGGGGCGTCGTGCGCGGCATCCACTTCACCGCCGTGCCGCCGGGCATGGGGAAGTACGCCTACTGCACGCGCGGCAGGGCCCTGGACTACATCGTCGACACCCGGGTCGGATCGCCCACCTTCGGCATGTGGGACTCCGTCGAGCTCGACCCCGTGGACCGCCGGTCGGTCCACATCCCGATCGGGGTGGGGCACCTGTTCGTGGCCCTCGAGGACGAGACCACGATCTCGTACCTGCTGTCCACGGGGTACGAGCCGCAGCGCGAGCACGCCATCCACCCGCTGGACCCGGAGCTCGCCCTGCCCTTCCCTGACGGGCTCGACCTGCTGTTGTCGGAGCGCGACCGCACGGCTCCGACGCTCGCCGAGGCCCGGGAGCTGGGCATCCTGCCCGACTTCGAAGAGAGCCTGCGGCTCGACGCGCGGTCGGGTGCGGTACGGAACTGAGGGCACCACCGTCCGTGGCACGGACATGCGTGAACGCCGTGGCGGGAGACCCTGGTCCGGGTCTCCCGCCACGGCGTCGTCCGCCCCCCGGGGCGGGCGCACGATCTATACGGCGCTCGCCTTCGCGACGATGTCCTCGGCTACGGTGCGCGGGACCTCGGCGTAGGAGTGGAACTGCATCGAGTAGTTGGCGCGGCCCGAGGTCTTGCTGCGGAGGTCTCCGACGTAGCCGAACATCTCCGACAGCGGCACGAGACCGGTCACCAGTCGGGCGCCGTGCCGCTCCTCCATGGACTGGATCTGGCCACGGCGGGAGTTGATGTCGCCGATGACCTCGCCCACGTAGTCCTCGGGCGTGGTGACCTCGACGGACATCATCGGTTCGAGCAGCACCGGGGACGCCTTCCTCGCGGCCTCCTTGAAGGCCATCGAACCGGCGATCTTGAAGGCCAGTTCGGAGGAGTCGACCTCGTGGAAGGCGCCGTCGAGCAGCGTGACCTTGATGCCCGTCAGGGGGTGTCCGGCGAGCACGCCGAAGCTCATGGCCTCCTGGCAGCCCGCGTCCACGGACGGTATGTACTCGCGCGGGACGCGGCCGCCGGTGACCTTGTTGACGAACACGTAGTCGTCGCCGTCGATCGGCTCGATCGCGATCTGCACCCTGGCGAACTGGCCGGTGCCGCCCGTCTGCTTCTTGTGCGTGAAGTCGAGCCGGTCCACCGTGCCGCGGATCGTCTCGCGGTAGGCGACCTGCGGCTTGCCGACGTTCGCCTCGACCTTGAACTCGCGACGCATGCGGTCGACGAGGACGTCGAGGTGGAGCTCGCCCATGCCGGCGATGATGGTCTGGCCGGTCTCCTCGTCGGTGTGGACCTGGAAGGAGGGGTCCTCCTCCGCGAGACGCTGGATGGCGACGCCCAGCTTCTCCTGGTCACCCTTGGACTTGGGCTCGATGGCGACCTGGATGACCGGCGCCGGGAAGTCCATGGACTCCAGGACGACCGGGTTCTTCTCGTCGCACAGCGTCTCACCGGTGGTGGTCTGCTTGAGGCCCATGACGGCGACGATGTCGCCGGCGCCCACCGAGTCGATCTCGGTGCGCTTGTTCGCGTGCATGCGGTAGATCTTGCCGATGCGCTCCTTCTTGCCCTTGACGGAGTTCAGCACCGCGGTGCCGGCCTCCAGGCGACCCGAGTAGACCCGGATGAAGGTGAGCTTGCCGAGGTGCGGGTCGCTCGCGATCTTGAACGCGAGGGCCGACAGCGGCTCGTCGTCGGACGGCTTGCGCCGCACGATCTCCTCCGC
>NZ_JNZP01000050.1 GCF_000725545.1 Streptomyces exfoliatus
AGGCACCAAGGCGTACGCCGTCTCGCACGAGCCAGTCACTCGCAATCGAACACCGAGGTAACGCTCCGCGACGGCTCCCCAAGATCTGTGCCAGAACCCCGTTCTCGTGAACAAAGCCAGACGTTCGATGGACCCCACGGCAGCGGCGCGGACGCGGTCCCGGGATCGGCGGGACCGCCGCCCGGCGGGCGCGGGGGTGGGGTCGGCCGTCCAGTCGCCGGCGGCGGCGCGTTCGGCAGCTGTCATCGCCCGCGGATCGCGGACAAGCGGCTCGGACAGGTCGGTGCGGCCGGGCCCGAAGGGCCGACGTCGTGCGGTGCTCACCGTCCCAGTCTCGCCGGTGCCCACGTCTCGGCCTTACTCAGGTCCACCTCTTCGTACGGCTACCGCGTACGGAAGGCTTGCTCACCTTGGGTCGAGCTGTCACACGAGGAAGCCCTCCGAGCGGTTGGACGTTCAGTCTGCTGAACACCCTGGGGTCGGACGATCAGCGTTTGATGCGTCCGCGGATGGCGAGGACGGCGAGGGCGAGGAGGGCGGGTTCGAGGAGGCGGGAGGTCATCTCGATATAGGTGCCAGTGGTGGTGAGGTCCTGGCCGCTGGAGCGGAAGACCACGGAGTTGAGCGTGACGTTCAGGGCTTTGTCGAAGCGTTTGCTGGTGAATCTGTCCCCGGTGGGGTTCTTCACGTCCTGCTTGTCGATGATGAAGGTGACGGTGCCGCCGCCCGCCGGGACGGTGCCGGTGGCTTCCTGTTTCGGGGACGACATCGGCAGGCCGGAGGCCATCAGCAGCACGATGGTGGCAAGCATGGCGGCGGCGAGCCAGCCCAGGGCGCGGCCGGCGCGGAGGCCGTAGCCGGAGAGCAGCCAGTAGGCCCACAGCAGACGGCGTTCGGCTTTCGGGGTGCCGGTGCGGTCGTGACGGCGCATCTCGCACTCGCCGTAGTAGAAGTCGGCGGCGCCGGGTTCGTTCTTGCCGTCCTCGAACGCCTTGCGGAGCTGCCGGTACAGGGGCGCGATGTCGTCGGGGTCGGGTGTCCGGGCGGGGTCGGGGTGGTGCGGGCCGGTACGCCACCGGCGGGGCTCGGGCGGGGTGCCGGTGAAAACGGAGGGCTGGCCGACGGTTTGTGCCCGCCAGTGCTGCTCCTCGGCCAGCGTGCGCCGGCGAGTCCAGCGGACCGGGAATATGCCCTTGCGATGCCAGCCAGTGGGCGTAGAAGAAAGGGTGGTACGGCCCTCCAGCCGGAGCTGATCGAGGTGGAAGGCCCCAGAGAACAGGCAGTCGGACAGGTCGGTGTCCGTCAGTACCAGATGCGCGGCGTCCACGCCCTGCACCGACATCACCCGCACTTCCCCGCTCCCTGCCAGTGGGCTCTCGTCCAGGGGCGTCCTGCGTGGGCTGATGAACAGGGTCGGGTGAGCGATGACGGCGACAGGAGCCTCCAGCACCGCATGCCCCAGGTCCACAGATGCACGGCGGACCCGGACGGTCGCGGTCGACTGCCAACGGGTCCTCGTACACCGCACCTGCCTCGCCGCGACCTCCAGCGTCACCGGCGCCCCGAACACCGCCCCCGACAATCCCACCGTCCCTCCGCACACCACTGGCCCCCACCACGAAGCCGCCAAGAACTGCGCCTCGTCGAACCAGACGTCGCCGGAAAACCGCGCTCCGCCGAACCGCACGTCGCTGGAGAACCGCGCACGGTCGAACCAGGTGATGCCCGAGAACCGCGCCTCGCGGAAGGTGGCGAAGCCAGAAAACTGCGCCTCGCCGAACCCGGTGATACCAGAGAACTGCGCCTCGCCGAAGTTCGCGGCGCCGGAGAACTGCGCCCCGGCAAACCCAGCGTCGTCGAAGAACCGTGCCTTGCCGAAGTTGGCGTTGCCGGAGAACTGCGCTCCGCCGAACCAGGCATCGCCGGAGAACTGCGCCTCGACGAACCAGGCGGCCCCCAGGTGTGGACGTCGGCTGACGGGGTCGCGGACGGCGTCGAGGAAGTGATTGAGGAGGTCTTCGGTGAAGGGGGTGCCACGGTGGTCGATGTCGGCTCCGGGGGTCAGACCAGACAGGTAGGTGTCGCGGTCGGTGTCGGTCAGGTGGGCGAGGCAGGCGGTGTGGCCCGGGACCTGGATGCCGTGGCAACCGACGGGATCGGCGGGGTGGGCGCCGTGGGCACAGTGCGGCCAGGACGGTGCCGACGGTGAGGGGGTACTCATGGGATAACGGCTCCAGGAGGGAAGAGTGCCCGCGTTGCTGCCCGGGCGGGTAGCAACGGGGCGGGACGGAGGTATGGGGTCAGCCGCACCCAGGGCGGAAACGGTTACACGCGGTATACGGGTTCTCGTCTGTCTCGCCGCGGCGGTGGCGCTCGGCCTGGTAGGCGGTCCAGGCATCCGCGCCTTGACAGACGGACTGCGCGGGCGTGCCGGTCCAAACTGCGCAGGCGCGGGCCAGTGCTTCGACGCCGCGCGACACGCCGCAGCACGGCCGCCACCCTCGCCAGATCCACGACCACCGCAAGCCGGTCGGGAAAATCGGCTTCGGGCCGCAGATTCACCACCGGCGGGAAACTCTCCGGCTGAAGGTGCTGGCTCGGCAGGGGAATCGGCTCGCCGGTCTTGACCCGGACCGCCTTTCATCCCGACAGGTCAAGGCAGTCCTCGATCGTCGCCTTCGGCAGCTTGCGGGTCGTGTCGAGCACCGTCACCTTCGGCGCGTGCCCCAGCTCGCCCGTGCCGATCGTCCCGGCCTTCTTCATCCGGGCCAGGTCAATGCGGAACTGTCCGAGCGCGTCCAGGCTCGCGTAACTCTCCAGGTCCGTGCCCTTGGCATCGGCCTTCGCGAGGACGGCCTGTTCTCTTCCGGGTCGCCGGGGACGTCGTCGGCGCGGGCGGCTGGGTGGTCGTGACGGGCGCGGTGATGGCCAGCACCTTCGCGTCGTCGTGAGTGCCAGGAGCGCGAGCGCGGGCGCCGCTGTGCGTGTGTGTCGAGCCGTCACTATCAAGGGAGTCCCCCGCGCAGTCGAAGCCGATCACGAGCACCGTAGCGGGACGCATACGAATGGTCGCAGCCGACCTGGCGAGTCCGTCAGCACCCGCCGCCCGCCCGGCCCATGAACACCCAACCTCTCCATACGGCTATCGCGTACAAGGAGGTGTCGTCGCGCGGATCAGGCTTGACCACGTGGCCTGACTAGGTGAAACGCTCGTGCTCAAAAGGTGGGCGTCCCACCTCCGGTCACATCTCCGGTGCAACCCCTAGTGCGCCTCTGCAGACAACGGTGGGGCCAACCTTCGGTGCAACCCTCCCGAGGCGGGGCCGGTAGGGCTTGCCCACCCCGGGAATGACTGTCACATCCGTACGACTTCCGGACCCCGTTGCCGGGGGGCCGGCGCGCTACAGGTCGGCGAGGCCGAAGACGGCGGCGACGTACAGGGCGCCGAACGCGCAGGCGACCGTCAGGGGGATGCCGAGGCGGGGGTGGCGCCAGACGAGGTAGCCGGGCACGGCCAGGACGAGCAGGCCGACGGTGGGCACGAGCAGCAGGACCAGGAACGTGGTCGTGGACATGGAATTCCCCCTCGAGATGTGTGTGGATGCCGGTCGGTCGACGCGGCGATCCGCACTTTCAAGGAGGAAGGGGTTAGCCGCGCAACTCCCCGGCACTCAAGGCCCCAAGGGAATCTCATTCAATAGTTCGCGGACTTCTGACCTGGTGCATCTCGCCGCCGGGCAAGCGCTAGTGACCTGGTCGTGAGTTGATTCGACACCACGTGAGTCGCTTTGCGTACCAATTTGCGGGTTTGGCTGACGGGTGCCGGTTGGCTTCGGTCTGCTGTGCGCTGTGGGTGACAGCAGGCTGGAGCCGCTGGTCCTGAGCGAGACCGAGCGGCAGATGTTGAGCAACTGGGTCAAGCGCCGGACGACCGCGCAGGGGCTGGCCCTGCGGGCGAGGATCGTGCTGGCGTGTGCGGAGGGCGGGCCGAACCTGGCGGTCGCGGCCCGGCTGGGTGTGAACCGGGGCACCGTCGCCAAGTGGCGCGCGGGGTTCCTGCGTGACCGGCTCGACGGGCTCGCGGACGAGCCACGGCCCGGGGTGCCACGGACCATCACCGACGCCCAGGTCGAAGAGGTGGTGGTCCGCACCCTGGAGGAGACACCTCCCGGCGGGACACACTGGTCCAAGCGGGAACTGGCCAAGGCCGTGGGGATCTCCCCAGCGAATGTGCTGCGGATCTGGCACGCCTTCGGCCTGCAGCCGTGGCGGACCGAGACCTTCAAGATCTCCCCGGACCCGTTCCTGATCGACAAGGTCCGTGACGTCGTCGGCCTGTATCTGGCTCCGCCGGCGAACGCCGTCGTCTTCGCGGTGGACGAGAAACCGCAGATCCAGGCATTGGAGCGGACCGCTCCTGTGCTGCCGATGATCCCGGGAGTTCCCGAGCGGCGGAGCTTCGACTACGTCCGCCACGGAACCGTCGATCTGTTCGCCGCGCTGAACACCGCGACGGGCCAGGTGATCACGAAGCTGTCCGCCCAGCACCGGGCGGTGGACTTCCGGGACTTCCTCGACGAGATCGACCGCCAGACCGATGAAGGCCTGGCGGTCCACGTCATCTGTGACAACCTCTCCGCCCACAAGGCACCCGTGGTGCACAAGTGGTTGCTCGCGCATCCCCGCTTCCAGCTCCACTTCACCCCCACCTACTCGTCCTGGATCAACCAGGTCGAGCGGTGGTTCGCCGAGCTGGAACGACGCTGCCTCGAACGCGGAGTGTTCTGCTCTCTCGACGACCTCAAGACCGCGCTGGAGAACTGGATCAAGGTCTGGAACGACGAGGCCCGGCCCTTCAAATGGACCAAGACCGCCGACCAGATCCTCGACCGCATCTGCCGCTACTGCTCACGCATCTCCGAACCAGATCACTAGGCGACCCTGGGCAAGCCTCGAATACGGCCGGTACCACGGGCATGGGCAAGCCCCGCAACCCGTACGAGGACTCCGCGCATGCGGGGCGGTTGGGTCGGGTGCAGCTCCTGCACCTCGGCGGGGCGGGGCGTGCGGCTGTCCTGGAGTCTGCCGGAACGGGGGAAATCCGGCAGACTCCTGGACTACCAGAGCGGTCCCATGCGCTCACTACCCGCCTGCCCCCGAACCCACCTCCCACACACCACCTTCCGCCCCAGGCAGACCGGAGAGTCCGGCCGGGGACGGCGCAGCCGGCCGCGGCCGGTGTGGCTTCTGGGTCAGGGCCGCAGGTCGGCGTAGAGCCGTGCGGTGACACCCGGCTCTCCGGGGACGCGCCGTACCCGCGGTGTCCCCGAAGTCGCCCAGCGCCGGCCGAGTTCCTCGACGGCCGCCTGGAGGGTCGCTTCGTCGGTGGCGGTGATGTCCAGGACGATCAGGCCGGGCTCGCTGACGTGGATCGGGTCAATCGGTTCCATGCCCGCCAGAACGCCCCTGCGGAGGTGGCGGCGTCGGGAGCATCGCCCGGATCGCCTGGACGGGTCGAGTTCCGTGCGGATTTGACCCCGGAGACGGTCCGGATGCTGACGGCGGCACACGCAAGGACGCCGAGGGCGGCAAGCGGCCTGAACGGCAGGCTCAGCCGGTCGTGTCGGGGAGGCGGTACTCGTACTTGCGGGGTCGGAGGTCTTCCTCGGCCGGTTCCCAGTCGGTGTAGTGGGAGACGGTGCCTTCGCTGGGGGTGTAGGGGTCGGTGCGGGTGTCGACCTTGATGTCGCTGACGACGTAGAGGTCGACGGTGTTGATTTCGTCCCGGGCGTGCAGGACCTCGTTGATCGTCAGTTCGACGCTCGTGGCCGCGCCGGTCGTGCCCTTGACCTCGACGTGGCGTTCCTGGGTGCCGCGGGTGCAGCGCAGGTCGTAGGGCTTGCCCAGCTTTTCGACCGTCCAGCCCTCGGCTTCGTAGTGGGAGGTGGCGAACGCTTCGGCATACTCCTCGATGGCCTTGCGCTTCTTGGGGTCGGAGATGTAGCCGGCGCCGCGGCGGCGGCGCTGGGGCTTCTTCCTGCCCTCGACCTGTTCGGCGGTGAAGCCCGGGGACTTGTCCAGGGGGATGTCCTCGGGCTCGTCGGGGTCGAAGGGGATGCCGGCGAGTTCCAGGAGGCGCTGGGCGGGCATCTGGACGAGCTTGCCCATGCCGCGGTCGGTGCCCGAGCGGCGGATGGCGTCGCTGCCGGCCTCGGTGAGCGGTCCGTCGAGGCCCAGGGGGACGTTGTCGAGTTTGGCCAGGGGTTCGATGCCGAAGCGCTGGGGGTACTTCAGGCGCCGTTCGACTTCCTCGTCGGGCCAGTGCCAGGATTTCCCTTCGTAGAAGCCGCCGCGGACCTGGAAGAGGTAGAGGGTGGCGGTGTCCCTGAGCCACTGCTCGAGCTGGACACGGGGCGAGGCGCCGGTGGCCAGGACCGCGAAGCGGGGGCGGGCGCCGTCGTACTCGGGCTTCTTCTCCGGGAAGCCCCAGGAGAGTGTCTCGATGCCGTGCTCGAGGTTGCGCTGGGACTCGGTGCTCTGGCCCACGTGGACCATGACGAACGTCGAACTCTTCATACAGGCCATCATAGTGATGCGCTTATCGAGTGCTGGCTAAGTCCTTATTTTTGATAGCCTGCAGGACAGATGCTGGTCGAGGACGACAACTCGCAGGCTGAGCCTGGACTCTGACAACCCGGCGGCTGTTTCCGCCGGTGCGTGTGAGCCGTGGTCCGGGCCGTCCAGGACGGTCGGAGCAGGGACTCGCCGCAGTCCGGGGGGGCTGGGAGGTGTCGTGGAATCCGGGGGAAGAACATGTTCGAACAGACCACTGCAGCGTCCGCGCACAGCGGTGCCATTCTCCCCTCGCCGCGTCCCGCGCCGGGGACGACCGTGGGGAGGGTGGCGTGCGCGGCGTCGGGCAGGGTGGGTGAGCTCGCGGCCCGCGTCGGTGATCCGGCGTTCTTGAGGCAGTGCGCGGTCCGGTACACGGCTGCCGGGTTCGGGGTGCCGGGCGAGGCGGAGGTGCGCAGCTGGCGCAACAGCTGGCCGCCTCTGCTGCGGGCGCTGGTGCGGGCGGGGTTATCGGACCTGTGGGTGTATCTGGAGTACGGCACGCCGGGTGGTGGCCGGCGCCTGGACGCGCTGCTGGTCGGTACCAAGGCGGACGGGGCGCTGGGGCTGGTGGTCGTGGAGCTGAAGCAGTGGCAGTCCTGCCGGGTTCTCGACGCCGGGCGGGTCCTGCGCACAGACGGGGTGGTGACGGCCCATCCGGTGTTTCAGGTCGCGGCCTACCGGAGCTTCTTCCGGCACTGGCGGCCCGCCGGGGCGCCGAGGCTGGATGTGCGGGCGGTGGTAGTGCTGCATAACGCCAGCGCCGAAGAGGCGGCTGTCCTGCGCCTCGGTGCTCCCGCCGTCGCCGATATCCCCGTCCTGAGCGGTGCGGACCTGTCCGCACCAGCGGAGGACCTGGCTGCATTGTTGCGGGCCGGGGGCCTGGCCGCGCCGGACGCCGCCCGAAGAGCGGCCTTCGAGGGCATCCGGTGGGAGCCCTCCAGCAGGCTGCTCGACCACGTCGGTTCCGTCCTGGAAGGCAACAGCGCCTTCGCCCTGGTGGGCGACCAGCAGGACGCGTTCCTGCAGATCCGCGCGACCGCGGCGCTCCACCTGCCCGGCCGCGGCGGGAGTACGGCACCCGGCGACGGGACGGGTGCGGTCATCACCGTGCGCGGTGGGCCGGGCAGCGGCAAGACAGCGCTCGCCGTGCGGCTGCTGGGCCACCTCATGCGCCAGCACCCCACGACCCGCCCCCGCTTCATCACCCCGTCCGGGACCCTGCGCGCCCACCTCCTGGACGCCGTGAGCGGTCACAGCGCCGCCCGTGAACTGTTCCCCGGCATCGGTTACCTGCGGGCCGCCGCACGGCAAGCCGGCGCGCTCGTCATCGACGAGGCACAGCGGATCAAGCGCGGCGCCCACGGGCTGCCGCCGGACCTGGCCGCCGTGATCGAACACGTCCCGCTCGCCGTCGTCTTCCTCGACGAACGCCAGATCATCCGCCCCGACGAAGGCACCACCGTCGAAGAGATCCACGCCGCCGCCGGGCACCTGGGCCGCGCCCACCACCACCTGGAGCTCACCGGCTCGTTCCGCTGCGCCGGATCAGCCGCCTACACCGCCTGGGTCGACGCCCTGCTCTACGGCACGCCCCGCCCCTGGAAGGGCCACACCGGCTACGACCTGGGGCTCGCTGATGACCCCTTCCACCTGCAGCAGTGGATCGAACAGGCCACGGCCGCCGGGCACACCGCCCGCACCACCGCCGGATTCTGCTGGCCCTGGACCCGCAGCCGCCCCCGCGGCGCCACCACCCTCCCCCTCGACATCACCATCGACGTCCCCAGCACCAGCCCCGCCGCCCCGGACCGGACCTGGCACGCGGCCTGGAACGCCGCATCCGCCCTCACCCACCCCGACGACGGCCGCCCCCTCGCCCCCCACAACCAGCTCTGGGCCACCCACACCGGCGGACACCAACAGATCGGCTGCATCTACACCGCACAAGGCCTCGAATACCGCGACGCAGGCGTCATCATCGGCCCCGACCTCACCTGGAACAACGACCACTGGGAAGCCCACCCCCACCACAGCCACGACGAAACCCTCCGCTACCTGCCCCCCGACCAATACCTGCGCTACGCCCTCAACACCTACCGCGTCCTACTCACCCGCGGCACCCACACCACCCGCATCCACTCCACCCACCCCACCACCCAACACATGCTCCACACCCTCATCCACCCCACCACCCCAGCCGACTGACCAGCACCGCCACCAAGGACGCGAACCACACAAACCCGCCCACACACGGAACGCCCCCGCCTCCCGCTGCGACGTCGGGAGCGTTGTCGGACCTGACGGCTACCGTGCGTCCATGGACGCAGCAGAATGGATCGCCGCCGGCTCCGCCGGGGTGGCGGTGCTCGCGGCAGGCTTCAGCTGGCGGCAGGTCAGGCATGCCAACGGCCAGGTGCTGGCGGCCCAGGAGCAGGTCGTCGTGGCCCGGCGCAAACTGGAGCACGCGCAGAAGGTGCACCGGGAACAGAACGAGCCGTACGTCATCGTCGACATCCAGCCCGCCGGCGGCCCCAGACGGGGTCTTCTTCTGCTCATCGTCGAGAACATCGGCTCCACGGTTGCCCGCAACGTGCGGATCACCGCCGATCCCCCGCTCGAATCGGCTCTGGGAGCCGAGTACACCACGCGTCTGCAGCGTGCCCTGGAGCGCACCTTCCCCATGATTCCGCCAGGGCGCCGGCTCGAGTACACCTTCGACGGACCGATGCGGTGGGAAAACACCGAGCTGCCCACCGCGTACACCTTCACAGTCCGCTGCGAGGGGCCCTTCGGCCGGATGGAGGAGCAGCAGTACGCCGTCGACTTCGGCACCTGGGTGGAAACGCTGCTCCCTCCGCTGCCCCTAAAGCAGATGGAGGACAACCTGGAAAAGATCCGCAGGGAGCTGAAGAGCATGGTCGGCGTCTTCGAGAAGAGTCACGCGCCTGCCATCCGGGAGGAGAACGAGCACGCCATGCAGCAGCACCGCGAGCGCGCGGCAGCCCGAACGGCACGACAGAACCAGGCCGCAGAGGCCGAAGCCGCAGGCGAAGGACCAAGCGAGAAGGCTGCGGGCAGCTAACTCAGAGGCGCTCCGTCGTCCCCCAGCGGGTGCTGCCCCGGCGCGCGTTTGACGAGGTAGCGGACCTGGACGCGGCTGCCGGTGCCGGCCTATTGCAGGCGGCCCCGGTACCAGGCGAGGGTTCCGGTCCGACCGGATTGCCCAAGACCGGTATGGGCAAGCCCCACGACACGCGCTGGGATTACGGTGGCGCGGGGCGGGGGTGTCGGTGGGCCGTGACGGCGGGCCGGTCCAGCGTGAGGCGCGCGCGGGATCGGCCGCTCCCCGATCCGGTGCCGGCGCGAGGTCGGGGAGCCGCCCGGGCGCATGCAGGACGAGGTGGCTTCAGGACTCCGGTCCCGAAGCACTACCGCGGGCCCTGTTCGAGCCCCCGTCGTACGGCTTCCCGATCCATCGATGCAGCACATACGGGGTGTTCACGAGTGCTCCTGACCAGCCATCTCCCGGCCCGTTGAAGATCGCTTCCCAGGTGCAGGATGATCGCTTCCCGTTCCGGACAGCGCCGAGGACGACCTGGACTTTCACTGAGCTTCTTCAGCGTTGCTGGTCCGGGGTGGTGTGGCCGGGTCAAGCTTCGACAGCGGAAGGAGAACTGTGGGTATCGCTGGCGGGTTTACACCCAACACGAGTGTCCATGCGGAGTTGAACTTTGCCGTTCCGGAAGGAAGGAAGGGCTATCGGCGTCTGGTGGAAGAGTGGTTCGTCGACGCTGCCAGGAGTCTGAGTGGGGCAGCGCTGGAGCCTTTCACACATGGCCTCGATCTAACGGGCCGTGGAGCTGTGCTGAGCAAGTCGGGACTCCCGTACGGCGAACCCGGTGAGCTGTGGGGAAGTCTGTTCACCACGAAAGTGGCCCGCGGTAGACGCACGCGCTCCAGCCGGGCGTGGTCGCCGACGGAGTGGGATGCTTTCCTCGACGGTCTCGAGAAGGTCCCCTTCGAGGTGGCACTCAAGCTGACGCGACTTGGTGCGGACGGGTACCCTGCCGGACCTTGGCTCAAGGTCACCGCCGAGCGGGACATCGAGGCTCCCGAGTGGGTGCGGCTCACGGCCGATCGGTCCTCGGAGGAGTTCTTCGCCCCGGATCGCTCTTCCGGCGTCCAGCTGCAGTGGATCACGTTCCTGCGCCGCCAACTGGTGGAGGCGGGGCAGACCTGCCTCTTCGGGTGCTTGACGGACGACGCCGAGACGACCACCCAGCGGACGGCCCTGGAAGCGTCACTGGGGCTCTTTCAGGACGAGACCCTCCCGGAACTGGACTCCCGGCTGCGCGGTTACTCGTGGATCACCGTGTGCTCCCCCGGTGTCGCGAGCCGCCTCGGAGGTTCTGAGGCGCTCCGGTCTTCCGGGGCGTTCTCATCGGTCACTCCGCTGGTCGACGGCGGCCTGGCGCTCCAGGCGACCGAGGACATGCGCGACTACACTCCTGACCGCATTGCCATGGTCTACCGGCAGCTACAGGCGGTGCTACCGCCCGGTGAGCCGGTGGGCGGGTACTCGGACATGACCCTTCGGCTGGTCTTCGGAGAGCGCTGAGGCGGTCCGGTGGCGGTGCAGCGGACGGTGCGGCGCCGGGTGTTCAGCGCCTGCAGGTGTTCATGCAGGTGATGTCCAGGACGACAAGGACGGGCTCATCACATGGATCGGGTCAACCGGTTCCCCGCCCGCCAGAACCCCTTGCGGGCACGACGAGCGCGGTGGAGGTTCCTGACATTCCGGCCGACGACGTCGCAGTCGTCGGCCGCCGCCCACCACGCCGACGGGCCGCTGAAGCCGAAGCGAGCGGCCGCCGACGGGCGGGCTGGCGCGTGGTCCGCGGGTTACGGGGCCGGGGTGTAGTGGACGACGGTCATCTCGCACGGGCCGCCGGCGTAGACGTTGATCGCGTCGATCTCGCTCTGGTCGGCGGCCAGGCCCCAGCGGAGCTTGGTCGCGGTCCACTCGGCGAGGTAGCGGCAGGTGGCGTTCGGGGCCGGCGGCATCCAGGTGGCTGGGTCCTGGTCGGCCTTCTGACGGTTCGTGCGCGCGGTCACGGCGACAAGGCTGGTGGCCGCGTCCTGGTCGTTCGCGTATGCCTCGCGCCGCTTCGCGTCCCAGGCGGAGGCGCCGGAATCCCAGGCCTCGGCGAGGGGGACCATGTGGTCGATGTCGAGCTTCGCCGGGTCGGTGACCTCCTGCTCGTCGTAGTACGACAGCCACTCCCCCTCGGACAGCTTGCAGCCAGCCGCGACCGACGGGGCCTCGGTCGCCTCCGCCAGGAGCACCTCGGCCCGGGTGTTGCAACCGTCCGCGGGATCGAGTCCGGTGTTCCAGTGCCGGAACTTGTCCCGGGTGTAGCCGGCCCGGCTCTCCTCAGCGACCGGGATCTGGCCGATCGCGTAGGAGAGCGGGAACGTCTGCGCCGCGACCGCGGCGGGCGGGGCGGCCGGGGCGGCCTGCGCGGCGGCAGGCAGCGTGAGCGGGGTCAGGGCGAGGGAAAGCGCGGCAAGGCCGCGAGCCATGTTCTTGATCACGACAGCTGGCGTACCGGCCGGCGCAAATGCCGGCCACCACTTTCGCGGCCGCCGCGCCCGGCTGGACGAACAGGTTCACCGGAGAAACGTTCAGCTCCGCCGGGCTAAGACCTCACTCCAGTGAGCCGCGAACCTGTAACCGAAGCGCGGAACGCACTGCGCCCCACACCTGGGTCACAGGTGCGGGGCGCGGATGGGAAACGCACCAGCTTGACCAGTCGGCACGGCCCCTGCAGCTGACCGTAGCGGGCGGGCGGCACCGTACGGTCGCATCCGGCTCGTCGATGACCGAGACGAGCTACATGTCCGGCCCAAGGGTGACAGTCGGGTCGACGGTGCGGGCGGGCGCCGGGTCATCGGGATCTGCTTCTGCCTTCACGCTGCCTGGGCGGCTGGCGTGCCGAAGACGTCGTCGAAAGTGTGGGCCTGGTGGGTGGCGACCATGAGCCAGGCTCCGCTCCGGTGCCGCCGGGCGTGTGCGGTGTAGTGCTGCACCTCGGACGGAGTGAGGACCTTCAGGTCGCCGAAGACGTAGTACAGCGGCGTGGGGGCATGCGCAGCGGTGAACAACAGGCCGGCCTTCAGGGTGGAGCTGCTGATGGCGTAGCGGTCGGTGTGGGTGCTGGGCATGCGGTCCTTGGCGTCGATGGTGACGAGTTCGCCGTCACGTGCGGCGATCAGGTCGGGGAAGTAGCGCAGGGCCGAGTCCGTGCGGGCCAGCGCTCGACGGATCGGGGGCGCGTAGGTGCCCTGGCCGCAGAGCTGAACAGTCCATCCGAGGTTTTCCAGAGCGCGGGCGACCCGCTGTTCGTGCACATCGCCCACGCGCTTGCGGTCCTGCCATTGGAGCGTCATGCCCCTCCCCAGCGTGATACGAACCATCCCCTTTTCGTGCTACTGCCTCATCACTATGATGCCCCGCATGACGGCATACGTAGACCCACGGTTTCGTCCCACGCTCTGGCCCGGAACCCCAGTGCCCGCACCGGAGTTGAAGCCGGTGCGCGGAGCGCGGGCCGAAGGCGAATGGATTGTGTGGACGCCCCAGGTCCGCAGCGAAGGGGAGCCTGTCGCGTTGCCGGAGGACTTCTACCTGCGCGAGCTCATGGACCTCGATCCCACCGACCTCGACTCAGTCGCGAACATGATGCGCGCCTACGGGCACTTCGGTGGCAGCGTCGCATCCGGAAGCTGGGAGGACGACGAGTACAACCGGCTCACCGAGCTCGAGAACAGCCTCCACCCCGTGCGCGGGCCGTTCGCCGTGCACGGCGACCTCATCGGCGTCTTCATCACCCAGGCCCAAGAAGCCATCACGACCTGGACGGCACTACGCCGGGAAGGGGGACTGGACGCACTCGTCGAGCCGGAAGTGACACCCGAGGCACTGGCCCAGATCCACAAGGACAACGACCACCAGGACGAACCCTGGCCCAAGGACCTGGACGAGCTGCGCCAAGTGCTGCTGGAACTACGCATCACTAACCTCACCGGGATGCTGAACTCCGCGCTGCAGCCCTTCAGCATCGGCATCGGCAGCCTGACCGACCGCTACCCCACCATCCTGTCGGTGGCCTTCCTCCAGCTCTACAACCACCTCGCCGAGGAAGCCACCATCCGCACCTGCGCCAATGAGACCTGCCGGCGCTCCTTCGTCCGCCAGCGCGGCCGCGCGGAGTACGGCCAGAACCGCACCAGCGGTATCAAGTACTGCACCCGTGAATGCGCCCGCGCCCAGGCACAACGCGAACACCGACGACGCCGCAAGACCGCCGCCGAACACCACCAGCCGTAAGCCCCCGGAGAGGTCGCCTCTCCGGCACGGCCGGACACACTGCAGCGGCCGCGCCCAAGAAGGGGCGCGGCCGCGGATACGCGGGTGGGGTTACTTTCAGGCGCAGTGGATGTGGGTGTTGTGGTCATGACCTTCTTGTGGGGGGGCGCCGCTGCCCACGTGGATGCCGTTGATGAAGTTGGCGTCGAAGGAGAGGCCGCGGTAATGGCGGGAGTTCTTGCCGTGGACGCCGCCGACGAGCTCGGAGATCCGCAGCTTGTAGCCGTACCTGTCGTGCAGGGTGATCAGGGCGCGGAGCATGCGGGGGTCGAGCGGGACGCGCTTGTAGCCGACGTGGCTGTTGCCGCTGGTGGCGGCACCGATGCCCTTGGCCATGTCGTGGATGTTCCGGTAGGCGGTGGACCGGGAATCGACGTCTCAGAGTGCTAGGTGGCGTACGTGATTCCGCGCTTAGTAAGGAGCTGGCGGGCCAGGGCGGCGGAGCTGCCGGCCGGCTTGGCGGTGCCGGGCTTGGGGGTGGGCTCGGGCTTGACCGGGGTGGACCTGGTGATCAGGGCGTTCCACATCTTCGGGCCGACAACGCCGTCGACCTTCAGACCGGCCCTTGCCTGGAAGCTGCGGACCGCGCTCTTGGTGTTCTTGCCGAAGACGCCGTCGGTCTTCACGCCGAGCTGCACCTGGGCGGCCTTGACGGCCGGGCTGCGGTCGCCGAGGCCGTCTTTGCCCCGACGACGCCGTCAGCCTTCAGGCCGGCGCGCTTCTGGAACTTCCCGACCGCGGTCGCGGTCTTCCTGCCGTAGATGCCGTCGGCGGACACCGCGTAGCCCCGGGCGGTCAGGAGGTGCTGGACGCTCTTCACGTCGGTGCTCCTGGAGCCGGTCTTCAACTTCGGCCACGCCCCAGTCCTGGCCATGGTGCTGGCGTGGGAGGCGCCGCGGACGACTGGCTTGCCCGAAGCGTTCGCCTGGTCACCGGTCGCGCTCACCGCGCCCGCACTCCACTGCCTTGATGGCCTCGCTGTACGCGCCTACCGGGTCCGGGTGCAGTCCGCATGTCGCCCTCCAGGCCGCTGCCAGGTGATCGGCAGCGCAGCCAGCGGAAGGGGCGGCAGCCGCGTCGGTGACGGTCTGGCGCAGGCGACGCACGCCGTCATCCAGCCCAACCACGCTGGGCGAGCTTAAGGGCGCCCGGCACAAGTTCAGTACCGCGATCTCCGCCCCGGCCGGAGGAGCGTGGAGCCGATACGCCCCCGACGACCACCAGCGATGAAGCACGGTACTTACGCTGGGTCCGCTGAGCCGCGTTTGTCCTCAACATGGACGACGTGAAGCTCGGTGCCGTCCCGGTGGCGCTTGGAACGTCCGAACAGCCCGACAGCGATCTGCGACTGATCCTGAGGCTCATCGGGGCCGACATAGGTAAGGACGTCGTTGTGATGCCCAGTGACGACCCATCCCTCGACGTCCTTGAGGTCGATCACCCCAAAGTCTCCTGCCGAAGATCCGGCATGCGCCGGGCCGAACTTCTTCAGGAGGTCGGTTGCCTGTTCAGCAAGCTCCCCTTCCGGAGCGGTCAGCACGACACAAGTGCCATGCTCGAACAGCACCCACGACTTGCCAGGGTCGGCGAGAAGCCGCTGCCAGACGTCTATGACTATCTCGGTGTTCACGCCGGTCATCATGCCGCAGGGCACCGACACAGGGTGACGATCGGCCTACGGCTACGGCGAATACGCGACTCTTGAACATGCGGGCCTACCAGTCGCGAACGCCAGATCTCGCGGCCGCATGTGCTCGCGTGGCCCCGCCGCCCGCAGGACCACGTCCAGCACCCGTGCCGGGTCGGCCGCGTAGGCATGCGAGAACCACGCCATGTTGGCCTCCACCACCGCCCAGCGGTGGCCTGCGCGGTAGGGGTCCAGCAGTTGCCCGACGTCCACGACGACGGCACTCGGCAGCGTGTGCCCGGCTGCGGTGGCCAGCCGGTCGGCGAACTCCGTAATCTGCGCGGCGGTGGCCCCGTCCGCCCGGTCCGTACCGAGTGGGCGGGGGTCGAGCCGGCCGAACACTGCGTACCGGCTCGCCGTGGCAATCTGACCGTCCAGCAGGAACAGCCGGTACTCGGCCGCGAAGGTCACCACGTCAGACAGCAGCACCGGTGCTGCCGGGTCCAGGGCGGAGAACAGCCGGGACCCGTCGGTGTAGACATCGGCCGGGAAGGACTTGTCACGGGGCGGCTTGACGAACGTCGGCTGGTCGATCACCCATGCGTCCGCAATGGTCCCAGCCCGTACCTGGCGGCCGGTGAACTCTTCCGGCAACTCGGCGAGCCAGCCGTCTGCCGGCTCCAGCAAAGCGAACCGCCCTGACCGACATCCCTCGGCCCGCCGCCTCGACGGCCAACAGGTCCATCGTCGACGTCCGCCGTCCAGGCATGACCAGCACCGCGAATCCCTCCTGCACTCCGCAAAACCGCCACGCTAGCTGTATTGATCACGAGCGTTGTTAACGGGGCCAGGTCTTGATCATGGCGAAGACCTCCGGTGTGGTGGAGGCTCACACCGCATACGAAGGTCTTCGTGTCCCACCGTAATGCCCGGCTGACCGCAGGCGGCCGCCAGGCGGACCATTTCGTCGCCTGTTATCCCGGCGTCTACGAGGAGCACGCCGTCCCTGCCCTGCACGACAGCGGTGTTGTTCTCGAGTAGCTCGCTCTGGTGGATCAGCACACCCTCCGCAACCTGCTGAACTCAAGCACAACTCCCAGCACCTCAGCAGGCAAGACCACCTACGGCTCGTCCAGCTGCTCCAGACGCTCCACCGGCCGAACGCCCGCTCGGGGCGCGCCTCCCCCAGGGCACGCCCCGCAGCCTTCACCGCCGCACCGCCCTCGGCCTACGCCAGCTGAGCACTGCGAAGCTCGTGCTCCAGACACGCCTTGAGCGCCGACGTGTGGTTCCGGCGCCTTGGAGCTGCGGTGTCGCCGGGCCCTACGAGGTGTGTCGTTCGAGGTAGATGGACGTGAAGACGGCGACCTTGGCGCGTAGGGCCCAGGGGTCGAAGGGTTTGCTGATGTAGTCGACGGCGCCGGCCACCTCGCCGCCTACGCCGGTCTCGCCCCGGCGACCCGGAGCTCGGGCTCCTCGATCCGCGGCGAACAGCCGTCAAGGAGAGGAAACAAGCAGCTCAAGAGAGCCTTCTTCCTTTCCGCGTTCGCCGCGCTGGGAGACCCGACCTCACGGGCCGACTACGACAAGAAAATCGCCCAGGGTAAGCATCACACCCAGGCCCTGCTCTGCCTCGCACGGCGACGAGCAGACGTCCTCTTCGCGATGCTCCACGACGGAACCTTCTACGAACCCCAACTTGCAGGGGCCGGGTGACGGTTCTGACTCACCGGTCAGTCCTCCTCCGGCCGAAGCCGCCAGCGAGCGGCCTCAAGCCGCTGGTCATAGTCAGGCGCGAACAGCCCCGCAAGTGACTTGTCCAGCGTCCCGGCGATGCGATGGATCGGCACCCAGACCGCCGGATCGTCGACAACTCTTGATCGTGACCTGGCTATCACTCATGCACACCCCTACGGCTCGGCCCCACTGACCTTCGACCTTGACCAAACACATAGGGGCACCCCCCGGCCCACCACGACGTGGAGACCGAGTCCGCGGCACGGGCCCGGTGCGTCGGCGGCCGTCAGGGCAAGCCGGTCACACCTGGGCGCCGTCGCGTCCCACCGGGTGACGGACGGCCAGCTCCGGCTACGCGTGCAAGGCCACCTCTCATGGCGGCAGCCTGGTCACCCCAGTGACAGGCACTGCCGACCGTCACCTCTACTACGAGTTGAAGTGCCCAGGCGGGTACGGAGAAGCGGGCTCTGTCGCTGATCTTGTGACGTTGCAGCCATTCGATCGTTTCGGATGGGTGTGCGGTTCAGGGGACTTGCGGGAGGTTCTCCCGCATCTGGCGGACGTGGTGGTCGAGTCTGTGCGTCGGGATGCGGGCGTGGTCATGCTGCGTACCCGTTCCCAAACGGGTTCGGCGCGGTGTCCGCAGTGCGGAAGGCCCTCGGGCCGAATACACGGCCGGTACGAGCGGCGACTCAAGGGCGCGCCGGTGGGCGGGCTGCCGGTGGTGATCGTGGTGCTGATACGGCGGTTCAAGTGCCTGGCGGCTGAGTGCCCGACAGCCTTCGCCGAGCAGATTCCGGGACTGGCCCGGCCGCACGCCCGGCACACGCCCGCCCTGCGGGACCTGCTCGGCCGGGTCGCCCAGGCACTAGGGGCTGTCCGATGGGTCGTGTGAGCTGATCAGGGCCGTGGCATAGGCGCAGATGAGCTTCTCCCGAGGCGCCGTCGTCGGGCTCGCCCGCACGGAGAGCTCGTCGCCAATCCGCCCGTCCTTGCCTGCGTCGGCCGGTTGAGGAATTTGGTTGCGGTGGATCAGGCGGATGCGGTCATACTCCGGCATGAGTAGAGACGCCGAGGTCATCGTGCTAGCCCGCTGGTCGGACGAGGTGATGGAACCGCTGACCCAGGACGACCCGGAACGCACGTGGCGAGGTCGCTTCGTCCCGATAGCGGGGCAGTGGGGCTACGAGTTCGGGTGGGCCCTGGAGTTCGAGAAATTGCGTGGCCGCCAGGGCCTGCTCAGGCACCTGGAGTCGCTGCCGTGGCCGCATCCGCACACGGTGCAGGTTCTGCTTCGCGACCAGGACGACGACTGCTTCGGGCTGTGGATGTTCCAGGAGGGCCGGCTGGTGGAAGTCACCATTCCGCGCACCGAGCGTTTCCACCAGCCCAATGAGGACTTCGAACCCTACCCAAGCATGCTGCTGCGCACCGACCAGAACACGGCTCTGCCCGAGCAGACCCCAGAAGCGCGCCGCGACACCCGCTCACCCTGGTAGACCGAGTTCGGCAGCTCATCTTGGGGACGTCAGGGCTGTCGACGAGCGCGTACTCAGCGAACTGCGCCACCACTACCCAGGTGCCAAGGACCTCTCAACGGGGCGTTTCACTGCGGACGGAGCCATAGGCGGATCGCGGCCACGGTGACCGTCCCGTGGAAGACGTACGCCCGTTTGTCGAAGCGCGTGGCGACGGCGCACGCACGCCGTGCAAGGGTCGACTTCGCCGTTGCCCCTGGGTCAGTCGAGCGGGAGCGCCTGGTGCGCGGTCACCATCGTGCCGATGCGCTGCGCGAGGTCGAAGTCCGCGGCTGTCAGTTTGAAGCCGGCGTCATGTGTGGTGATGGATGCCCGTAGGCGGTCCATGCGGAGGTCGAGGTCGGCATGGTGCTGTATGCGGCGGGAACGGTCTGCGATCGACACGATCGCGGCCACGGCGGCGTGCTAGCGGATGGGGGTATGTCCGGCTGTTCCTTAGCCAGCCCGGCAAACTGATCACATGAACCGAGGCGCCCTGTAATCCGCACTGTTCCAGGATGGCTGCATCTCTGCACGCGCCGCTCTGGCCGAGCTGGAGGCAGGCGCGGACTTCGAGGTCTTTCTGAACCAAACGGGTTCCGCACAGCTCTGGGACACCTGGTCCTGGCGGCACGAAGTCATGCTCGACACGGGCGTCACACCTCGGCCCGGACTCGCCGAAGCCATCACCGGACTTCAAGCCGCAGGAACAGCTCGGGTATACATGGCGACCGGCGCCGGATCGCAGAGACGTTTCACGCTCTTCCTGTCAGAAAACCTTACCCAGTGCATCGCCTCCTGGTGATCTCACCTCATTGGATTAGGCGTTCTAAGCTGGCTACCTGCGGCGTAGGCTCCAGCGGCATGAGTACAAGGGGCACACCGCTTGGTCGGGTAGTTCAGAGCGGCTGGTTTGTCGTGCCCAACCCTTAGGCTCTTCGCCATGGACGAAGCCATGGTGTGTGTTGCTCTCGCTGCCTTGACTGATGGCCCGCAGCACACGGCGCAGGAGGCCCTTGAGGTGGTGCCGAACGCGGCAGGCCTCTATGCGATCCATGGTGATCTGCTGGCAGTCAAAGAACTCGCAGCAGGTGCCGCTGACCACCCCCTCTATGTGGGGAAGGCAGAACGCAGCTTGGTAGGGCGCGACCTGCGTACACACTTCGCAACGGGCAAGACTGGCTTCTCCACCCTACGACGGACTCTCTCAGCGCTCCTGCGGGAACCGCTTGGACTCCGAGCAGTGCCCCGCAACCTTGCTCGGCCTGACGGCAGCGCCAACTACTCTCTGGAGAGCAGCGGCGATGAGCGGCTGACGGAATGGATGCACGCGAGGTTGCAGCTCTCGGTGTGGGTAGGACCTGACGGTGTGGTCCTCGATGAGGTTGAGACTGCTGTGCTCAATGTGCTTCGGCCGCCCCTCAACCTGGCCAAGATGGGAAGCCTGGGCGACCGCAGGGTCAAGGCGGCTCGTGCAGCTATGGCAGAGGAGGCAAGGGCCTGGCAAGAGGCGTGACGGAATCTACGGTCGCGCCTGAGCTGGGTGCGGCGCACCGCACCCTCGGCCGCACTCGCACACGTCGCGCACCACGCCCGACGCTCACTCCTCCCCTCACACCTGCGGACTTGCCAGTGCCATGAACGCGGCTGCCGCTGGCACCCGCGACATCGCGGCTGCGCCGGCCCTCTCCTTCTCGTCCTGTCCCGCGAGCTGGGTGGCCGGCTGTGGCGGCTGGCTGACGTGTGCGCCGCATGCGCTGCGGCGATGAAAGACGCGTCGGCCGTGCCAGCGACCGCCCTGACCGGAAAGCAGGACGCATCTCCAGGGCCTGGCCGTCGCCGGCCGCGCCCCTCCCCCGTCGTGCAGGAGGAGATGGAACTGGTACGCAACATGCTCAGCTTTGCCGCGGCCTCACTTCCCGCATCAACAAGCGCCTCGGCCCGCCTCCTGGATTTGCAGGGCGTCTTGCGTTCCGACCAGCTAGGGCACGCACTCGTTCCGGCAGGGCTGACTCGCGGCATGGCCTTGGGGAACTCGACGGTCGCCTGGTGGGAGCTGGAGGCGGCCAGATGGTTGCGGCTTGCCCCGCAGGGGACGGCTGCGGCCGTCTGGCTCAGTGACCCTCTGACGGGCATGCCGGGCCACAGAGCCCGGTCACGGGCTGCCGACTGGACCCTGCGCGTCGCCCGCGAGCACAGGCTCACGAAGCCGGCCGCGAGGTCCCAGCTGGTCGCTGTCGCACTGCAAGCCCATTTGGAACCAGGCGCTGTCGAGGGTGCCGCCGACGCCCACCAAATCGCACACCGCCACACCCGTCTACCGACTGCTCGAAGAAGTCCTAAGGCTCGTGGAACACCAGGTGATCTTGACTGGCGCCCTCGATCACAACCGTGGCGAGCAGTCCTGGAGGCTGACTGCCCCCTTTCGCCCGAGCCGGCATGCCTGAACCTGCTCATCAAGCTGAAAGGCGCCAGCCCCTCACAGCCTGCCGGCAATGGCCGCCTCCACGGTTCCTTCCGCCACTCGGGCCTCCGATCCCAGGAGCCCGCGTCCAGAGACGCTCGGCCGCGTACCAGCGGTACGGGGGCAGGGCGGGGCCTCGAAGCATGCGCTACGAGGCCGACGGGCCGGCTCATGTCGGCGATCGCCCTGCGTCCGCTGCGGTCGCCTGCAAGTTTTTCTGTCCGAGCCGCTCAAGTTCACTGACGCTTGAGCGCTGATGCCAAAAACAGATCGGCCACTGGCACCAGGTCCGCTATCGCCGACAAGCGCTGTTGGGCAGTACTGGATCCGAGCCGACGCCCTGCGCCGATAGACGCCTACCAAGGGATCTTGGCTGACGCCTTTGCAGGCGGGTGCCGCCCGTCCAATAAGGTGACGCGGCATGGGCAAGGCTGCTTTGATAGTGCGGGCATCGGGCATGCTGGTGCATCGCTGCGCGGGCTGCCGGATGGGCACTGACGTATCGCGGGCTCTGCCGGGGAGGGAACAGACAGTCGTGACCCCTGAGGCAACCGCCCCCCGGACCGCATCCTCATCCTGTCGGTCGAGGCGGCAAGGTGCTGTCAGCCTCCCCGCAAGGGGCGTAGTCACGATGAGCTGCACCTATCGCCTGGCGCCCCTTCTGGAGACACGTAATCGCTGGTCAACCGGCTTGTGCGATGTCTCGGCCAAGGCCCCTACCCGGTCTGCTTCGCCTTCGCGGCTGTCAGTGTCCGCCTCTATCCTTGTGGGCATAGGGGGTGGTCGAAGAGTGAACTTTTCTGCTGCGGAGAGTCGGCTGTCAGGACTACAGGGCAGAGTCGGGGGGAGAGTCTTTGAGGACGGTTTCCCCGCTGCTGCGGGGGACGCAAGTGCGGGCACACAGACGAGGCGGCCAGGGAGGTGACGCGTGTGGGCAATGAGGCAGCGACATTTGATGCCCGTGCGCTGAGCAGCCTGCTCTCCCGCTACGAGGTCACTCCGCCTGTACTGGAAGAGCTTTTCGGGTCATCTGAGATCGGGGAAGAGCTGCTGGACGGGAAGCGTCTTCCCTCACGGCGGGAAGCCTCGCTCCTGGGTGCGCTGCTGGGAGTGGATCCCACCATCCTGACCGGCGCGAGGAGGCCCTCACTTGGCGTGAGCCTGCGCCTGGGCACGGCGGAAATCGAGCACGATGTGGTCGAGCCGGTCGAACACGCCATGAAGCTTCTAGCCGCAGATCGGCTGACCGAGCGTTGGGGCTTCAGCACGCCGGTTGAGGATCTCTCCCGGCTCCCTGTGTCAAGGAGGTTGTTCAAACCGAAGGAGGACGGCAGGACGACTGCTGTCCGGCTACGGGCCCAGCGCGCTCTGGATCCGCTCGCCCCGATTGAGGATCTCACCGGCTTCGTCGAGAGCCTGGGCTGCCTGGTGGAGTACCGGCCGTTGCCGAAGAACGTTCACGGCATTTCAGTCCCAGAAATCCACGAAAACCGCCAGACTTGGGCAATCCTCATCAATTCGGACGACTATTGGGCGCTTCAGAGATTCACGCTCGCACACGAATTGAGCCATGTCCTATACCAGGACAGCGGGCAAATAATCATCGACCGGGCGCAGAATTCCAACGCAATTCCAGAGATCATCGCGGACTCTTTCTCTCGACATTTCCTATTCCCGGACGAGGCGCTGGAGGAAATGCTGGAAGAGCATGGCCCCTCGAATGATCTACCGGATGTGAACCGTCTTGTCGCCGATGCCATGCTCACCTACGGAATAAGCAGGCGGGCCACGGTCAAGGCGCTACGGGATTCGGAATACCACCTGACGCCTTCCAGCGCGCTGCTGGATCAGTGCGAGAACACGACAGTCGCGTCGATGATGGTCAGCGTCGGAGCCGGTACGGCGTGGTCTCAGATGGCGGAGGCCGAGGGCCGGCGGTATGCCTCACCTCGTCTGACCGAGCATGTCCTGGCCGCATTCGCAAGCAATGTGGTGAGTCTGCAGACAGTGGCTGATGTGATCGCAGACGGGGACGAAGGGGAGGCCGTGCGACAGCTGAGCGCCGCCGGTTGGGACCTGACCGCGGCGGCGGAATAGACGGCACCGGGCTAACACATCAAGGGTCGCAGGAGCGGCACACACCTGCGAGACCACGGCACCGGAAGGCAGAGGAGTCCGCCGGACGGACATCGGTGGGCAGGGTGGCGAAGTGGGCCGTCATCTCGTTGAGCGCTGCCAGGAGGTCCTCTTCCTTCAGGTTCGGTTCTGCGCAGGCGAGTTCGGCAAGGATGTCACGCAGGTTCCGTGCGGATACCCCCTGCCGCCAGGCCACTCGGCTGGCGCCTCCGTCGTTGGTCAGCACGATGGCCGTGCCGCCGGCTTTGATGACGTCGGCGGCGATGAGGATGCTCTCCTTCTCGCCGTGATGACGCTTCGCCCTGTCCGTATCGATCTGGTGCCACGTCGCACCCCGCCGCTCGGCCGCCGCACGATCGAGCTCCAGGAGTTGCTGCTGCACCGCAGCCTCCAGCGCGGCCGAGTCCTCGGAGGGCTCGAGCACGGTGATGGTCTTGTCGTCGAGCTTCTTGACGAGGCGGTCCGCGCAGGCCGCCATCAGCACCAGGTTCCGACGCGGACGGGCGACCTGCGGGATCCGCGCAACGTTGCGGATCTCTTCCTCGACCGCCGTGGCCACGGCCACACTCTCCCCGTAGAGCTTGAGGAACATCTCCAGGTACAGAGGCCGGTGAGCCAGGGCATAGAGGACGCCGGTGTCCACGAGGGCGGTGGTGACGGGCCGACGACGCCGTGGAAGCGACGAATCGACCGCGTACTGACGCACCGGCGGCAAGGGCGGCCGAGGGCGGAGGTTCGGGCCGCGTGGCAGCATCACCCGGGGCGTGGGTAGCGGCCTATCCAACTACCCTCCCGTAACACACTCTTACAACCTGCCGACATGCTCCTCACCCAAGCCTAGCCCCCCGCCAGTCTGCCGTGCACGTGTTCTCCGTCGGGCTAGTCGGACAAGCCCGCCTGCAGGCCAGCACACGGCTCGTCATACACCTGCGGCTGTCCGTCGGCGTCACCGTGAGCGTCCGCGGCGTCGGGGCACCACCGCCTGACGGGGCACCAGGTGCACTGAGACCCGGGCGACGAGGACCATGTGGCATCTCGAATCCAGGAGCTGGCCCGCTGGCGGACCTCGGCCCGCGCCATGCGGACCATGTCCTGATCGCGCTCCAGATCCCAGGTGAACACGCGTGCCCCCTCTGAAGTGATCACCTCCAGTTCGACGACGGGGAGCATTTCGGTTTCACCGAAGGCATCTTTCGCAGTAGAGGCGATATTCATCAGCCACGGGACCGGGAAGAAGCGGTCGAAGGCGTCGCTCTCGTCTGCGGGCATCTGAGTCGTGGTCTTCGTCTCGCGTACGAAAATCTGCCCGCTCGCTCCTCGATATACCAGATCGGGCTGAGAAGCAATCACAACGTCCGCGGTCCCGTCGTACCCGTAAACCGAGGGTTCGACGGCAACAACTTCGACGCCGTCGGCCAGAGGGCACAAACGAGCATGCGCAGCAAGGAATTCACGAGTCTTCGCATACTCTTCCGCCGTGAGGGTTCCCGTGAAGGCCCCAGCCTGTCCGAGAGGTGCGACGTCCTGCTCGGTACACCGCGTGCCGCGTGCGTGGGCTTGAGCGAGCCACCGGTGAATAATGCGGCCGCGGTCCGACGCCTCCGACGACATGCGGGCTGGCGGCAGCCTGCACACCGTTTCGAGGTACCAGCGGGCGGGGCATTTCAGGTAGAGCTCAAGGTCGGCGGCGCTCACCGAGCGGGTGTGCGTCCCCGGCCGTCGCTGGCCAAGGCAGCCTGAGAGATCCTCCAGACTCGGACAGCACCCTGCCAGCTTGCAGTCCTGACACGACTGGCCGGGCCGGTAGTCAGCGGCATCCAGCAACTTCTTGATGACAGGACGTCCATACGTCTCGTATCGCGTGCGAACCTCATCCGGCGTGGCTTCGAAGACGACCTCGGTGGAGCCGTCAAACAAGCCAGCCTCGACGATTCGGATCTTCACTGGCGGGATCCGCATCTTGGCCCCGGCAGCAGCGAAGGCGGCGACCGTCGCCCAGCGATCATGCTCTTCGGCGCTGCTGCGGGCCTTGTTCACGCGCAGTCGTCGGACCTCGCGGACTCCATCGACGCTGGAGTACAAAGGCGCCCAGACGGTGACCTCACGCCCCTGGCTTCCCACGGCAGGGTCGAAGGCAAAAAAACGCACTTCCTCGTACTGTGCCGCGAGTTCGTCGTGGGCGTCGAGGTACTGCTCCACCGCGTGTGCAATGTACCTCTCCACTCCCGGGTGAAGATCGGGGTACTGTGCCATCTGTTCCCGGAGGGCCTCCTGGAGGCCCTCCCAGGTGGCGATGCGCTCGTCGCGGTGAAGCGCGGCGATGACCTGCCGGGTCACTTTCAGCATGAACGGATCGTCGCCGTGGCGCCGCTCCCAGCCGGCCACAGTAAAGCGTCGGCGGACTTTGGCCGCCAAGAAGACACCGCACCGGGCAGCGTAGCTCTCCGCGTCAGAGGCCGACACCCGAAGGGCCCCTTGGTACTGGCTCAGCTGCTCTCGCGGGTCCTGGGTCGACACTGACCGCACCCCCTGTTGCGTCGGACCTGCAGGCATACCTGCGAATGTCCGCAGTATAGGACCGACACGAGCATAGGCCTTTCGTATTTGACAGCAGCAACTTCATTGGCTAACGAGCTCGTGCACGGTAAGCGGTGAGACGTCGGGCTCCTCGCCCTGGCGCCGATCGCCCTGCCGTACACGGCCGCCGCGGCCCCGGTGGCGCCGGCCGGTGCGGAGGTGCTCAACTGGTCGACGCCGTCGAGCAGATCCCCCTCGCCGACGAGGCGCGCGCCGGATACAGCCGCGATGCGTTCAAGCACTGGAACACCGGCCTCGATCCCGCCGACGGCTGCAACACCCGCGCCGAGGTCCTCCAGGCAAAAGCGGTCCAAGCGCCGACCATGGCTGCCAGCTGCAAGCTGTCCGGCGGCCTGTGGAAGAGCTATTACAACGGCCAGGAGGTCAACGACCCCGCCAAACTCGACATCGACCACATGGTGCCCCTCGCCGAGGCCTGGGATTCGGGAGCGTCCGCCTGGACGCCGGCCCGGCGCGAGGCATACGCGAACGACCAGGACGCCAGCTCGTCCCTCGTCGCGATGACCGCACGCTCCAACCGTCAGAAGGCCGACCAGGACCCCCGCGACTGGATGCCGCCGCTCCCCAGCGCGCACTGTCGCTACATCTCCGAATGGGTCGGCACCAAGCTCCGCTGGAATCTGGCCGCCGACAACGCCGAGATGGACGCCCTCGCCGTCTTCGCCCACGGCGACTGCGCGAAGACCGCCGTCATCTTCACCCCCGCCCCGTAACACCCGGTCGACCTGCAGGTCCTGACGCGTTGCCCTCCCCTCCGGGTGCTCCTGCCGGTCGTCGGCCTCGTGGGCGTCGGCGACGGCCGCGCGCTTGCATCTGTCGCAAAGGTGCGGATGGGGGTCCTTCGGGACTCCCCAGTCCGTCGCCTGTGCAGCCTCCCAGCGGGCGTCGGTGAACTTCGCCCCGCAGCCGGTGCAGACAGGACGGCGGGCCTCGCGTTCGGCTGCCTGCTTCGCGGCCTGCTCCCGGGCTGCCCGCCGTACCTGTGCCTGGTACTGCGCCTGGCGGGCCTTGGACTCCTCTTCCTCGCGGACGTCGGCGACTTCGCGGCGCGGGTTGCCGATCGCCTCAAGGAACGGCTGCGGATGGTCTCGGCCGAAACGGAGGAACACTGGCTGGCCGGACCGTGCTGGCGCAGCTGGTTCAAACCGGTCGCAATGATCGGGATCTTCCGGTCCTAGAGACGGTGGCCGCCGCGCCAACACCTCACGAACCGCCCTCTGAAACGATCAGTTAGAGCGCCCTGCCCCTGAGAGCTTCAGCGCGAAGGCGAACAGGACAACTGCGACCAGCCACGCAGCCAGGCTTTCGGCAGGGTAGAGAGGAAGGGCCCACCAGACGTGGGAGGGGTGGCCCCCGGGTTGGTAGGCGCGACCAAGGATGAGGTTGAAGATGAGCAGCAGCAACCCTGATGCTGCTGCCGTCGCCTCGTTGGCGAGGCGACGTGTGAGAAGGGCGATAGCGAGAAGGAGGGTGACGTTTCGGGCGACGTCCATTCCCACCACTAGCCCGGCCGCGTGCGTAAGCACCACGGTGAGGATGAGGGCGCCATTGTCGTACAGGCGGACGTGAGCTACCGCTGTGCTCTCGGCTTCGCGTAGTTGTCGTTCGAGGCAGTACATGACGGCGACGACGATCAGAACTGGGGTGAAGTAGGTCAGACGTGCCCCGACCATGCCGCCGACGAGACTGGGAACAGGAATCTCGCTCGTCCCCACAGACCCGCACATCAAGACGAGCACGGCGAGTGCGATGGGAATGACCCACCAGCGGCGTACGGCGATTATGTAGCGGCTCATGGCATGACCCGCACGCAGTGCTTCTGGCTCACGGCTGCTGTGTTGAACCATCTGGCCTGCTCTTGGACCGATAGACCGCGGACCTTCTGGAGCGCTGCCCAGTCTGCAGGGAGCATTCCCTGCCGTATGACTTCCTCGTTCAGTCCCATCGCCAGGGCGGCCCAAGCGGCGGCGGGCGAGCCCGGCTGTCGGCAGTCGGTCACGCCAGCGAGCGAGGCCGCCCCGGCTACTGCCGACTCCGCCAAATCCGCCGTGTATTGGGCACGGTCGCCCCCGCCGTGAAGGGAGGGCAACGACCAGTACAGCGGCCACGTTCCTGGCTTGAGTGGAATCTCTGGGGAGGTGACGCGCAGTTCTTGAGGAACGGGTATCCCGGCAGCCTTCAGTCTGTCTATCGGAGTGAGTGCATCCCGCCGCAATTGCTCGGCATAGGGTTTGTACTCCGGGGGCACGCACACCCTCGGTACTTGTCCGGTACAGGCCATGGCGATGTTGCGGGGATTTGTCGGGGGCCGGTACCCCCAATCGCTCACCAAACTATGGCCTGCTGTGAACGTGGCCGCGGCTACCAGGACGCTGGCTGCTGCGGTCCAGGGGCGCTGGCGCACGCCGGCCAAGGTCCAGAAAGCGAGGGCGAGGCCGGCGACAATGAGCCATGGCACTACAAACACGGCGGGCTCGCGCACGTCGGTGACGGTGGATGTTCCGTCGATGAAACCGCCCAGGTGTCGCAGCCAGGGGTTGGCTATCGCGTGCGGCATGGATAGCCAGGCCCAACAGCTGATCCCAACGACGGGGGCCGCAATGCTCCTGGGCAGGATGAGCCCTAGACACCAGCCGATGATGAGCCAGCCGAAGGGAAGTACGACCAGATGCACCGCGGCGAGCCACCCGGCTCCGCCAGGCCACACACCTACCGCTCTGCGGGCCATCACGAGCGCCCCGGCGATGAGGACGAGGTGCAGGGTCAAGACCGGTGCAGCGGCCCGCAAGAGCTGTTCTGGGAGCCAACGCGCGCTGGTGGTTCGCATGGCTCCCAGCTGGCGGTGGCGGCCCGCTTCCCACGCAGCAGCCCCGGCCACCGCCGGGGCGATGATCGCCATGGCGAAGGCGGCAAGCTCACCGGATTGCACGCCGTATCCCGATGGCGCAGTGTAGGTGACATCGTCGATGTACAAACCGACGTAGAACAAGGCGGGTAGGGCCAGCCACGGTGCAGCCGAGGCCCGGAGATTCGCCCAGGTGATCATTCGGTCGCCTCCAGCAGCGACGCGTAGGCGCTCTCCAGACGTCGGCCCGGCGCGCAGTCCGGTTGGGCGTGGGCGGCGAACTCCTCAACCGCCCCCTTGAACCTCGGTCGGCCCGCTTCGAGGACCACGACCTCGTCGAAAGCCTGGTCGAGGTCGCCGATGTCGTGGGTGGAGACGATCACATGAACGGTGCCACGCAACGAGATCAGCAAGTCGAGAAACCTGCGCCGCTGGTGGGGGTCTAGCCCTACGGTGGGTTCGTCGAGGAGTAGCAACTCCGCGTTATGGACGAGTGCTTGTGCGATAGCGATCCGCTGTTGCTGGCCTCCGGATAGCGTCTTAATCTTATCGTTGATCTTGTCGCTGAGCCCGACTCGTTCAATTGCTTCCGGCGCGGCGCGCCAAGCGTCACGTTCCCGCATGCCCTTTAGCCAGCCGATATACGCCACGTGCTCTCTGCATGTCAGTCCGGGCAGGAATCCAGGGCGCTGCGGCAGCCAGGACACCCTGTGCCGGTAGTTCCGCATGTGTTTCCGGTTGGCCGGGTCAAGCCTTCCGTAGCGGACGAGCCCTGCCTGCGGCTGCGAGGCACTAGCGCCGAGAGAGAGCAGAGTGCTCTTGCCAGCGCCGTTGGGTCCGAGGAGCACAGTATGGCCCGGTGAAAACTCCAGGTCGAGCTGGTTAAGGACTGGGCGTGATGTGCGGGGATAACGGAAGGTGCAGGACTGGTAGTGCAAGGGCATCGGTGGTACCTCGGCGCCGGAGCGGGACTCCTCCGGCTACGCCGACATGGGGTGGGCGCAACCGGAGGAGCAGAGTTTTAGTAGGACACGGTAAGGGACTTGACCCAGGTACGGACGCCCGTAGCACCGTCGTTGACGACGAAGTAGTAGTCGCCGGCGCCGTGATCAGACCATGTGCCGGTGGAGGTGGAGGTGCTGCTGGCGTGGCACTGCGTGAAACTCGCCCTCACGTAGTACGGGTCGGGCCCGAAGGTGTCCTTGCGCAGGGTGACATTGGTGACCGAGGTGCTGCCGTCGGTGCTGCAGCCGGTGAACTTGATCGTGGTGGAGCCACCGGTGTCATACCAGCGACGGGATTCGTAGCCCGGAATGACGCCCGTAAGCGAGCCGGACCAGCTGGCGGCGTGGGCGGGCGCGGTAAGGAGGCCGAGTACAGCGGCGGCACCAAGGCCAACAGTGCCTATTCGCCGACCAGACTCACGCAGGGTGATGAGACGTGTAGATCTCACGGGTTTCCCCCCTTGGGAAGTTGAAAAAGACAACCGTGACCGTAAGTAAGGGACGGCGTTTGATCAACGATCAGTGATGTTTAGGCCATGAGTTCGTCACATCAACATGTTGGATGGCTGAGAGTCCTCCAGACCTGCGTCGACGTGCGGTCATTGGGCGTGCCTTGTGGCGAAGTCGGTGACGCCGTCACGATGGGGCATTTGGACCCAGAGGTGGGTAGTGACCTCACTGCGGCGACAGGTCCGACAGCGCATTTATCGGCGTAGGCGAGACCCTGCGGGGTGCGCAAGAGGACTTGCTGCTCCAGCAGCCTGTCCGGCACCCGGACGGCAGTGGTTGGTTCTATGGATCAGAAACTCATGGGGTCCTCGTCCAGGACGTAGCGGACGGGTGGGCCGCCGAAGTAGCCGCGGACGATGTGCGGCTGACCCGCCGGCGGAAGAAGCGGCGTGTCTCGGCGGCGAGTTCGGCCTGATTCCGGGCGCGGTGCTGCCGGGGCTGAACGCCTTGTCCCGGACCTTTGCATCGGCTGAAGCCATACCGAGCAGCCATCCCGGCACATCGTCTGCAGGACCGTAGGCGTGCCCCATGGAGGCGCCCAGTCGATACGCTCCAAGTCATTGGTCATGACCGGCACTATGCCGGGCAGCACCGACACCCCCTGACAGCACTGTGCCCCCCGCACCGCAGTACGGGGGCAAGGGGGCGCTCCAACGACCAGTCGGCTCACCTATCCACGATCCCAGTAGCGGGCCTCAGTCGCCGATCCGCTGCTCCCCTACGCGGATGACCCAGACGAACGACACCGCGCACCGCGGCCTTGACGGGACCAGGTGAGGAGTCAGTCGCCTTCGACCCACGCGAGACGAGCGTTCCAATGACGGCGGGATGTATCTGTCTGCGCTTCGTCGCGCATCCCGGCCTCGCGCGGCTCCGTCGTCGACCGGACGCTGGGTCGCCCCCGCCCCCGTACGCCGAGAGGGGCGTGGTCACAGGTCCATGTGCTCGTAGTGCCGCAAGAGGGAGCTGGCGGCCTGCTCGGTCATACCAAGCACCTCGGCGACCCGAGCGAGAGGGAGCTGTTCGCTGCTGGTGACGATCCTGGTAGCGAGGGGGCCGAAGACCGCGACGGTCGCCTTCAGCTCACCAGCCGCCTTCACCACGGTGAGCGGATCGTCGTCGACGAGCTCGTCCAGGCGCTCGTGCAACCGCCGCAGCAGACCGGCCAGGTCCTCGGGGAGCGGCACCGCACGTGCGGCGACCTCATCCAGGTGGCTCCCCCAGTCCCGCTCGGGCCCGGAGGTGTCGTAGGCGTCGACGTCGTCGCGGTCGACCTGCTGCCAGTCGATCGGGAACGTCCGCTCGCCGCGCCATCCGCATGCGCACCTGCCCCGCATCGTCGTCGCCATCGGCCTGCGCACCGCTCCGTCGTACACCCACCAGTCGGTGAAGCTGGGGACATGGCCACTGCTGCCCATGTCGATGTAGACCGGGCCCGGCTCGCTGCCATCGGCCAGCAACACCCCGACCCCACCCACATGCGAGTCGAACCCATCACGCTTCCAGGACACCCCGGTCCACCTCCTCGTCCACACAGGGCGCACCGAACCGCCACCCTGCACCCCACGGTGGAGCATCAAGGCGTTGCCGCGCAGCGAGTCGGCATATCCCAAAGGCACATCGGTTGCGCGCGCCACGCTGCGCGCCCCCGGCCCGCCTGGAAGCAGGCACTCGGCAACGCCGTCGCAGGGACCCTTGGGGGCGTCAGGGCCGTGTGCACGGTGTGCGGGCCTGTTTGGCGTCGATCGTGACGAGTTCGCCGTAACGGGCGGAGCTGGCCGAGCAGCCGGCTGAAGAAATTGCGCTGGATGGCGGCGTGGCAGTCGGAGTGCTTGTCGCGGGAGGGGCGCCGGTTGTGGGCTCTGGCGCATGCTCTTGATCAGAAGTTGCACCGAGCGACACACGTCTCGTTTGCCCCTTTCACGCGTTGTTGGAGTTCTCCTGTTCCCAGGCCTGGATGATCTCGATAGGGATGCGCCCGCGTTCAGGTAGGTCGTAGCCGTGGGCGTGGGCCCAGTCGCGGATGGTGCGTGTGCTGACGGATGTCCGGGGGGCTGCAACCGGTGTGTTGCTATGGAGAGCTGAAGGGGTGAAGGTGGCCCCGTGTTCAAGGAGGTCCTTGGGGAACATGGGGATGTGTGTTGTTCCGCTGAGAGTGGCGACGAGGAATTCGGTCAAGGACCCGTCGTAGATGTACCAGGGGGCGCGCAAGGCTTCGTTGACGGCGACGGTCCACTCGTCCGGGGTGCCAGCGGGCTGGGTGACCCAGAAGAGGTAGTCCCCGTTGCCCGTGACTCCCATGGCGAAGAGATCCTCGGGAGGGTGCGGCAATGCCCAGGGGTGTCGGGCAGTTTGTCGGACCTCTTCGATCTGCGTTCGTAGACGGGCCGGCATGGGCCCGGTCAGGTCGGCCCACTCGCTGGGGGCGTGAGGCTGGTACAGGGAGATGAAGTCGCAGAACTGGCCCGGGCCGTAGGTGGTGACGAGTTGCTTGTAGTCCTGGGGCAGGTTCATGCCCAGTGCAGCCTCGATCCGGGACCAGTCAGGGGCTGGCGGGACGGTAGGGGGAGGTGGGCACAGGGCCGTCAGTGCTGTGAGGGCAGTCATCCGATTCCTTGGAGGCTAAGGACGGCGCCGGGGGCGGGGCTCGTCGTGAGCAGGGTTGTTAAGGATGGTCCCCTCATCGAACAGGAGGTTGCCGTCCCGGTCCTTTTTGGCTCCGAACGCCTCGAGCTGGATGGTCTTGGGGGGTGAGTCAGGATCATCGTTTACGTACTCCAGGTACACGCTGTACTGGACGACGTCGTTTCCGGCGACAGCGTCGTACACACGCTGCTCGAACATGCTCATTTCTGGCGTGTTCGTCGGGTTCTGGGAGATCGTGAACAGGTTGTCGTCATGATCACCGGATCCGCCGAGCTGCCGCGCCAGCATGTGCCCGCGGGCCTGTCCCTTGTCCGGCTGGTAGCCAGGAGGGATGATCGAGTTACGGGCGTGTGTGCCTTCATCAAGCATGTTGCGGGTGATGATGGCGTGCATCTCATAGGGACGTCCGTGCTCGTCGCGAACCCACCTGACTTGCCCCGCCCATGTGGGATCCGGCTCGCAGGCTGCCAGGCCCAGGGGGTCAGCCAGAATGAACGGGTTCGCGACATAGGCGTAGGGGTTGATCGACGGAGCGATGCCCAATGGGTCGGGCGAGAGGTACCTGCCCGCTTCGGGGTCGTAGTAGCGGTTGAAGTTGTAGTGCAGACCCGTCTCGGGGTCGAAGTACTGGCCCGGGTAGCGCAGCGGGGTATAGGCGGTGCTGTTCTTGTTCCACTGGGTGGCGCCCCAAGCGGTGCTGCGGGCTCGCCAGGCCAGGGACCCGTCGGCCGAGACCATTTCCGTGGGGCTGCCCACGAGGTCGGTGACGATCGCGAAGAACCGGCGATCGACCTCCTGCTGTGTGCCGCCGGCCTTCATTTCACGCTGGCTCAGGGGTTTTAGTCCGGCGTAGTCCCACACCAGGGTCGCGTCATCGTCCTGCTGCTCGACCAGCTGTGCGCCATCCCAGCGGAAGGTCGTGGTCTGTGTGACTTGCTCGTCGTTCTGACCTACGCCAGCGATCCCCCTCAGGTGTCTGGACCTGGGTGAGTCGATCTTCCGCGTCCCACTGGAAGTGCCAGGTCAGAGTCGTGCCGCTGAGTGTCTTGGTCCGGCGGAGTGTGAGGCGGCCCTGCTCGTCGTAGCTGTAGCGCGTGCGCCCTGCCCGGACCAGGCGAGCGCCCTCGTATTGCCGGTCTCCGACGGCTGATTGGCCCGGTGCCTGGGCTGGAAGGGCTGTGCGGCTCTGGTCACCAGCAGCGTTGTAGGCGTACCGCTCCGTCCAGCCACGCGCCTGGACCTCTCGCACGCGACTGGCTGCATCCAGCAAGAACGTGCGGCGCCCCGCCAGGCTGTCCTCGATACTCGTAGGCACGCCGTCGGCCTGGTAAGTAAAGCTACGGCGTAGCAGGGGCTCACTGGTGTTGCCCAGGGTCATGTGGGTGAGACGGCCAACGGGGTCCCAGTCCTGCCGCATCTCCAGGGCGTCATCAACGAAGCGTGCGGTCTCGCGGCCGAGCGCGTCTCGTTCGAACCGGAAAGCGCGCTCCCCCACTGTGTAAGACGCCAGGCCGCTCGCCGTGTACTCCAGCAGGCTTTCGGCGCCGGAGGGCGTGCGCCTGCCGACGCGGCGCCCGAGGGCATCGTAGGTGAAGGACATAGTGGCGCCGTTGACGGTCTCGGCAACGATGCGACCTGAGAGGTCTCTCTCCAGCTGGATGCGGGAATGTGCGTTCGTGATCTGCGCGACGTGCCCGCTCTCGTCGTGAGTGAACTGCGAGACCGAACCATCGTCGTGCGTGATGTGGGTGACGCGGCCGAGGATGTCACGGTCGAAACTGATGCTCTGGCCGGCAGCGTTCGTCCGCCGGACGATGAATCCGAGTGGATCGCGCTCGTACGTCAGTGTGCGGCCGTCGAAGTCTTGCTCCGCGACGAGCCTGCCTGCAGCGTCGTAGATGTATTCCCACACCAGGCCTTCGGCGTTGGTGACCGCTGTCAGCCGCAGCTCCGTGTCATGGGTGAAGTGATAGTCGCTGTGCTCACCTGTCTGGGTGCTCAGCAGCAGGTCAAAGTGGCCGGAGGAGTGAGTGGTGGTGCGGCCCATGCGGTCGGTGTGTGAAACGAGGTTGCCCTCGCCGTCCCATGTCCATTCCTCGCGGCTGCCGTCCGGCATTTCGCGCCAGATGAGTTTCCCTTCGACGCTCCAGCCCTGCTGCACGACGCCACCCAGAGCGTCGACGACCTTGGTGACACGTCCGAAGGCGTCACGTGTGCATGAGGCGGTCGTCCCGTCAGGCCGCGTGACCTGTACCTGGAGGCCGGCGGCATTGGTCGTATAGCGGGTGGAGGCCCCCAACGCATCCTGGACGAGACACAGGTGCCCGCGGGGATTGAACACGTACTCGGTGCGGGCTCCGGCCGGGTCCACGGACCCGGTGAGGTTGCCGCGTTCGTCGTAGTCGTAGCGGCGAGAGATTCCGGCGCGTTCGGTGATCACCTCAGGCAGGTGCAGCTTGCTGTAGGTGGCGGTGGTCCGCACGCCGTCCGGCGCGACAAGACCGGTGAGATTGCCGTGCTCATCCCGCTCAAAGCGGGTGGAACGGTCAAGCGCGTCTGTCTGGACGAGCAGCCGGTCGTGGGCATCGAACTCGAACCGCGTGGCGTGTCCCAGGGGGTCGATCTGGCTGGTGACCTGGAGACGGCTGTTGAGGACGTATGTCGTCGTCGCGTCCTGCGAGTTCGTGTAGTGGGTGATCCGGTCGCCGGTTTCCGGGTGGACGTTGTACGAGAACGTCGACGAGAGGTAGCCGTCGGGGCCGATCGTGCGGACCACTCGCCCCTCGGTGTCGTAGACATACTGGAACGTCGAGTCGTTGCGGTCGGTCCAGGAAGTGATCCGGCCTTCCGGGCTGTAGGTGAAGCGCAGCGGCAGACCGGAGGAGTTGGTGACCTCGGCTAGGTTGCCCAAGTCGTCGTACGCGTACCGCATGACGGTGACAGGGCCATCGTCGGTGCGCAGGGAAAGTTCACTGATGCGGGTGTCTTCGGCCGTGAGCTGGACGGTGTAGCCGCCGTTGTGAGTAACCGCGGTCGGGGTTCCGTCCGGGCGCCGGGAGAAGGTGAGCCGATTGTGGTTTCTATCGGTCAGGCTGGTCAGCCAGTAAGCGGGAGAGGCACGGTAGGGGCTGCCGGTGAAGGAGCGGGTCACTCCGGTGTGAAGGTCGGTTGCCGTGTAGGTGGTCTCGTCCTCGCTCTGGCCGCCGTAGACCAAGGCAATTCGTGGGCCCTCCACGGGCAGGACCGCGGTGCCGTCCGGTAGGGGGAGACTGGGATAGACCAGGGTGGAACCGTCCTCGCGTGCCCAGATCGCCCCGGCTCCGGGCACGTCGGTTTCGAGGCGTTCATCGAAGGTGGAGGTCCAGCTGCGGCCGAAGAAGTGGCCGAAGCGGTACTCGGAGAGATGGGTGCGGCGAAGGACGAGGGGAAGGACTCCCGGAAGGGACAGGTCGGTCTGGGGGAGGGTCATCTCACCCGTTGCTACATCGACAGGGTCGTTGGCGCACTTCTTCTTCGTGAGCTCGATCCCGTGCCGGCGCGGGTCGGATTTCACGCCACGGAGCGAATCAGGCTTCAGGTACGCGTCTCCGCGCCTGCCACTGCGATCGCCAGGATTCTTCCCCCTGTTCCGCTCGTCGTCTCCGCCCTTGCGTTGCCGGGCGATACGGGCAGCGGTGTCGTCGTCGTTGTTCTTGTGGTCGACGGAGATCTGCTTGACGACCCTCGGCAGCGTCTTGCCGACGTGGTCGCCCATCGTGTTGGCAGACTTCACCAGGGCGCCCATGGCCTTCTCGATGGCCGGGTCCAGGGCGTCGGCGATGCTGTCCCGGCCCTTGTTGCGTCCCTGAGCCGTCTTCGCCTTCGCCAGTTTCCCGGCGGTCTTGCCATGGATGCCGACGCTCACACTGTTCAGTTTCGTACCGGCGTTGGCGTGCTCGTCGTGCTCGATGTGGAAGCCCTTGCCTCCGGGCGACCGTCGCCCGCCATTTCCGGTGTCGGCCGAGGCGAGGTTCAGGCCCTCCTTGGCGCCCTGCACACCTTCGTCGAAGGCGTCCTTGCCTGCTTGCCTGGTCTGGCCGAGGTCTACACCGTTCTGGACGCCCAAGGCGTCCATGCTGACCTGGACCACCAGGTCCGCGGCCATGTTCTCCAGCGCCGCCACGGCCGGCTCGGTCATCACACCGACGATGTGACCGACCGCCTCTTCCATCGCGCCCGTGATGAACTTCAGCAGTTGCTTCTTCGTGTAGGCGATCGCACCGGCACCCAGCAGCGCGGACAGACCACCGGTCACCGGGATCAGTGCCATGGCCAGACCTGTCTGGCCGGCCAGGATGCCGAGCTCGGCGACCGCTTTCCACTTCATGCCCTCGATCGCACCCGCCGCCATGTCCAGCGCGTCCGCGATGGTCCGGGCCGCGGACACCATGTCCTTCAGGTGCTTGCCCTTGACCTTGCCCCAGTGCTCGTTCAGCGCGTCCATCGCCTCGCCGTGACCCGACGACAGCAAACGCTCCATGTGGTTGTTGGCGAGCTGCCCGTCGTCGGCGAGGTCGTCCGCGAACTCCCGCAGCGCGTCCGCCATCTCCCGGTAGGCGTCCTCGTCCACGTTGGGCCAGTTCACCCCCACGAGGTCCAGCAGCGTGTCCGCCCAGTCCGGCACCGTGACAGCCATGGTCGAAGATCCCCCGTCGGATGATGATCAGTCAGCCGAACAGTCCTACCACGGTGCCTGGACGACGGGTAATCCGCTACAGCAACCTGTCTGGATACGTGGCGAAAAATGTCATCGGTCCAGCGAAAGTCGCAGGTCACATCGCTGTGCGTTCAAGAAGCTGGGACCAGCGAGTGGTTAACGTCGTCGCGAGTGCGACTGAGTAACGGACGGGGCCTGCAGAGTGCGACCAACCCTCTGCTAGGCGCACTCGGCGAGCCCAGCCGTCCACGGACTTCACATGGAATAGATGCGGCACTGGCGAGCGGATGTGGTGGGACCTGCTGTCACTGGACCAGATTTCCGAGCAGTTCACCGCCGTCGCCGTGAGGCAAGCGCCGCCCCTTTGGCTTGGTGCTCACGCCCGGTGAGAAGAAGGGTCTGGTTACGAGGACCTCCGTACGGTCGGTGACCGGCTCTCCCCACCCTCGCTCTTCTCCCCCACCCCCATGGCATGGCCGCTGGTCGTGTCCCAGCTGGTGCGACCGCGGCTTCGGCCCCCGGTCCAGCCTGTGGACCGAGTAACGAAGGATTGGGTGGGCTCCGCTCGGTGGGTTCCACCGAGCCGGCTCCACTCTCTCTTCAAGCTGGTAGAGCAGCAGCAGGGCGTCGAGGGCGTGCTGGGCGGGTGACCAGTCGCACTGCTTCAGCGTGCTGAGCAGGGCCAGGCGGTCGTCGCGTAGCGGCCCTATTGACACTCCCCGGCCGCCTCGCCCAACTGCCAGCGGCGGGTTCCTCTCGACGCGCGTACACAGGGCCAAGACCCTGCTGTACGTGCTCCGCACCTCTCGAGGCCCGTGTGAGGTCCTCCAGTGGAGCCATGGCGGCCAGGGCCGCGCAGATGGCCGCGGGCATACCGCGCACGGGGCCGAGGGCTATGCGGGCAGCGTGGCGGTGGCCGGGCCGCGCTGGGATCGAGGGGTCTTGGTGCCGGGGTGGCGGGGCTCGATGGTGCGGGGGTCGACGGCTTCTCCGGGGGCGCCTTCTCTGTAGACGCCGTCGGGGTCGCTGTCCCGGTCGTGCGGGAGCAGGAAGAAGACTCGCCGCTTGTACAGGCCGCTGTCAGGGTCGGACTCGGCGGTGCCGGCGAGGAGCGCGTAGCCGATCATGCGGCCGTCACGGAGGTAGGGCGGTCGTGTGTTGCGCCGCCTGGTCTTGTCGAGGGCTTGTCGGACGTAGTCAAGCTTGTCCGTGTCCTCCAGCCAGACCACGTCTGCTTCGTGGATGAGATCGCTTTCGGTCAACAGCGAACTCATGGCTGCAGCCCTTCTTCAGTCGGGTTCGCGGGGCCGACGGCCTGGCGCGGGGAGTGGGTGGTCTGGACGGGTGTAACCGAACGGGGTCCCGGTTTTTCATCGTACGGGGACCCGGGTGTGGGGTGAAGTGCGCCGCCTGCTGAGGGGGTGGGGGCGGGGTCGGGGGTGTCGGTCAGCAGGGCGAGGCCGGGGTAGTACTTGCGGCCGTTGGACTTGATCATGTCGGCAGGTGAGGCGAGGCCGGCCTCCTGCCGGACGCGGGTGGCGAAGGCGCGTGGGGTGGCCGGGCGGATTCCTTCGCCGGCGAGACACCAGGAGCTGTACTCGGTGTACAGGAGGCCCTGCTCGACGCGGAGTTCCCCGGGGTCGTCGGCTCTGGTGCAGCATTCGGTGAGGAAGCGCCCGATGTGGTCTTCGGTGGTGGCGTAGGCGCTGGTGGCCAGGCGTACGCGGCCGGGGCCTTCGAGGGGGTCTCGGGTGGCGAGGTAGCGGCGGGCTCCTTCGATGAGCCAGTGGAGGATGCCGGGGCCTTCGTCGCGGACGAGTTCGGAGGCGAGGTTGTCGATGCGCCGTCGTTCGGAGACGGTGCGGGTGAAGGGGATCAGCCGGATGCGGCGCCAGAAGGCGAAGCCTCCGGTGGTGACCTCAGGCCGGTGGTTACCGAGGAGCCAGAGGTGATGGGTGGGGGCGAAGGAGAAGTAGTCCTGCCTCATGCGCCGCGCCTTGATCTTGTCTCCGCCGGTGAGGAGACGGACCCGCGCTTCGTCGAACTTGTCGTTGGGTTTGAGTTCGGAGCAGACGATCAGGCGGCGGCCATGGAGTTCGGTGAGCTCGGTGGAGTGCTCGCTGAAGGCTCCGCGGTCCATGAGGAAGCCGGGCGGAGCGGCATCTGCGTAGTCCCCGAGGATCTGGATCATGGTGTCGAGCAGGACGCTCTTGCCGTTCTTGCCCTCGCCGTGGAGAAAGGGCAGTACCTGGGCGCCGACGTCTCCGGTGATGGAGTAGCCGAGCAGCAGGTGCAGGAAGTCGATCATCTCCCGGCCCTCGGCGTCGTCTCCGAAGGTGTCGGTGAGGAACAGTTGCCATCGGGGGGCGTCCATGGGGAGCGGGGCGACGGCGGTGGCGCGGGAGTGGAAGTCGTTCTTCGGGTCGGCCTTGTGCATCTGGCCGGTGCGGAGATCGACGACTCCGGAAGGCGTGCACAGGGCGTAGGGGTCGCCGTCGAGGGTGTCGGGGTCCACGGACATGTCGGGTGAGGCCTTCGCCTGGATGAGGAGGGCCTTCATGCCGGTGGTCGACAGGGTGCGCTTCTTGTGGTGGGCGAGTTCTCTGTTGCTGTGGATGCCGCGCGGGTCTGTGTCGGCCATGTCCTCGGCCATTTCGCCGGCTGCCCACAGGGCCGCCTTCTCGCCGCCGACACGCTTCCAGCGGTAGCCGTCCCAGGAGTGCCAGCCCAGGCCCTCGACGTGACGGAACTGGTCACGGTAGAGCTGCACGAACAGGCGGGCGTTGCCCCGGTCGGTGAGCGAGGGAGGCAGCAGCGCAGGCGTGCCCCAGGCCGCGGGGGCGGCGGCGCTTTGGGCCGGAAGCGTGACCGCAGGGTCGGCCGGGGTGAGGGCGAGCATCTGTTGGGCGGCGGCGTCCGCGTCGAAGCGAGGCATGTCTTCGGCCCTGCTCATGATCGTCCTTCGGGGTGGAGCGGCCGCCTGGCACCAGCGGCCAGGCCGTCGTCGATGATCTGCATGTTGCGGCGGGAGTTCCCGGGGCGGGCTCGGTCCGCTATCTCCTGGAGCTGGTCTCGGACGGTTTCGTTGTCGAGGTGGCCTGCTGCTGCCAGACCGCCCGCGGTGTAGGCGGCACGGTTGAGCTTCTCGGTGAAGGACATGCCCTCCTGCGCGACCGCGCAGTGGGCGACCTCACTCAGCAGGGGCTCCAGGAGTCGGCGGGCGCCTACTGCTCTGCGTCGGCGCGGCGCCTGGAGCGGGGCAGGTTGACTGCGGGGTTCGGCAGGGCGGATGAGGTGTCCGGTCCGGGTCAGTTCGCCCTTCAGCCAGTCCGGTAGCGGGGCAGGCAGCCGGCTCGGTCCCTGGGCCTCGTAACGCCCGTCTGGGGTCTGGGTGGTGGGGGCGACGATGTAGCCGCCTTCGGCGCGCACGTCGACCTGCCAGGCAAGGGCCACCTTAGGGCTGGAGCCTGTCGAGCAGCGGAACTTCGTTGTCGGGTCGGGGTTCCGGTACCAGATGTGGAGCCCGCCTGACGGGGTACGTACCCGCAGCGTGGTGGCGTCTTCGGCCGGGTTCTGCTGTCCCCGGTAAGCAGCAAGGAGCGCGAGAGTGTCGAAGCCCGAGGCCAGACCTGCCAGGTCGACCGATTCGTGGATGGCGATGCCCGGCAGGAGGCGGCTTCTGTCCGGAACTTTGGCGGAGTGCGCGTCGACGTCGATGACCACCAGGTCCGCCGGACCGCAGGCGACACCGACTCCCGCACCCGGGGCAGCCCCCCACCAGGCATCCACCAGGAGGGGGTCCGTCGTCGCTGAGTGGAAACCGTGGCAGGGCCGGCCTTCCGCCGGACACCGGCAGGTCTTCGGGTCGTGACTCCGTGCCTGGCACGCTTTGCAGTTGGCGGTGGGCGTTTTGCGTCCGGGCGCCAAAGGATGGACCGGCCAGCCCTGCTCGGCGCACCAGCGCGCGACAGCGTGCGGAGTGCCGCGCCTGGGCCGGGCAGGCCGGGGAACTGCGAGGCTCCGCACTCGGATGGTCCTTTTCCTTCAGGGTCGACGCCGGTCCCATTCAGGCCTCGTTCTCCACAGGGACTGAGGGACCGAAGGGACTCTGATCCGGAAGTGTAGAACGGATCTCTCCCCGATCTGGCAGGAGCCACGCACACCGTGATGTCGTTTCGGGTTCTCGGTCCCTTGGGTCCCTTCCAGCGCCAAGCCAGCCCACGTTGCGCTCCGGGCTCGCGGACGGAGCTGAAGGCGCAGGACTTCGACCTCCGCGGGCCGGAATGTCCGGAGGGACCGAGCGAGAGTGACCTCAAGGACGTTCAGAGACTTTGAACCCCTGAACGTTTTGCCTGGTCAGAAGGGCTGCATGCCCTTCGCAAGGGACTGAAGGGACTGAATTCTCTAGTTATGGGCTAGTTAGAGGTCCTTGTTGTATGCGCGCGTGCATGTATGAACAGTGTCGTGAGTACACGTCATAACTAGAGATTTGAGTCCCTTGAGTCCCTGAGATCAGGGGTGCACATGCCCTGACCAGGTAAAACTCTCAGGGACTGAGCGAAGGGACGATGCAGGGACTCGGGCCACTCAGGCCCTGAGGCCCTACCCCGGTCGGCAAGTTGCTCGCCCAGGGGCCAGGGCCTTCGTCGGCGGATTCCAGGCAGAAGGCGTAGGCCCCTCGACTCGTTGCTATACCTCTGGTCCGACGGCCGGGAGCCGAGTGGGGAGCCAAGTGAGGTGCTTCGCGAGCAGCTTCTGCCACGGTGCTCAAGGCGCGCGCGGCGCCGGCGAACCAGCCGGTGAGACATCTGGAGCGCCGGGCCACCGGCCCTGGCGACAGGGCAGCGCGGCGGCTACCCGGGCAGCCGCCGTATGGCAGCTTAGGACCAACCTGCGAATGTCATCAACGCAGGCCGCGCCACGACCCCAGCCCAGCAGACGTACCTGCTCGACCGCGGCGGACCGGTGGCCAGGTCTCCGTCGAGGCTTCGAGGCGGGCGAGTGTGGTGGCGGCGGCGCTGAGGCTGGTGACGAGGGCTTTGCGGCCCTCGGCCGGGAGCCGGTTGACGTTGTAGCGGACGGGTGCACCCATGAACCCCTCGACGAGGTCGTAGGTGTCGTCCTTGAGGTAGGCGAGATCGTCTTCGACGACGTGGTAGAAGCCTTCGATGATGCCAGCGCGGCGGGCCTTCGCGTCGCCCTTGCGGGCCTCGGCGGCGACTGCGGTGTGGGTGCGGGGCTCATCTGCCTTGATGACGCGCGCGTGTTTGCCTCCCACAGGTCGCCTCCGAGTACGAGAAAGGCCCCGACCGGGGTGGTGGTCGGGGCCTGGCGTATGTCTGCGGGCATGCCGGATCTGCCGCCCATGATGGGGCATACCTAGAGGTTTTGCAACTAGGTGCAGAACATCTACTTCACGTTGCCGCGCACGCCGTCGCCGAAGAGGCCGTTGACGTAAGTCACGTAGGCCGCAGTGAACTTGCCCTCGCCGGTGATGACGCCGGTGATGTTCTCGCCGGGCGCGAGGTCGACGGTGTCGATCTGGTCCTTGTCCATGCCGAGTTCGGCCGTGTGCTTGCTGCCGGCGTTGTCGGTGATGGAGAAGTACAGGGGGTTGATGCTGATCTTCTCGTCGCCGTTGTTGGTGACGGTGACCTTCACGCTGGTGTAAGCGGTGATGCCGTCGTGGAGGACGGACGGCTTGAAGGTGACGGTCGTCGCGGTGACCTTGACCGGGGCGTCGGCGGCGGGCTCTTCCTGCTTGGCTGGCGCCTTGGTCGAAGGTGCGGGGGGCGCGGCCGTGCCTGGGGCGCTGGTCTTCTGTCCGGCCTTCGGCTTGTCCGTGGTCGTGCTGTCGTTGCCGTTGGTGAGGAGGGCGACGAGGACAACCAGGAGAATCAGGCCGAGGACGATGACGCCGCCGATGATGGCGAGGACCGCACCGACGCCGAGGCCCTTCTTCGGCGGCGGGGGTCCGTATGGGCCGCCGGGGTACGGCTGGCCGGGCGGGGGTCCCCAGCCAGGCGGCGGGGTCTGCGGGGGGCCGTGCTGGGGCGGCTGAGTCACGGTGAGCTCCGGTGGTCCTGGTGTGGCGATCAGGTGAACCTACCGTGCAGGCAAGCCGGTGGGGAGCGGTATGCGGAAGCCCCACCACTCGCAGCCCAGTCCAGGTGTGTTGAGGAGCACTGGGTGGGCGCCCGCCCGCTCAGTAGGCGCCGCTGTCGCGGAATTCTTGGTCCACCTGGTCTCGGTACTCGGGGCAGTAGGCGGTGACGGCCAGCACGACGAGTTCCTGCGCGTCTGGCCTGCTCCTGGTCTGATCAGGAGTGGGCTGCCCCCAACCGGTGTGTAGAAGCCTGGTCGGGGCCGCTGCGCATCAGCAGTACGGACTGCTTTGTTCGATGCCCTCCACGCAGCGGAAGCAATGCCGGCCCCCTCGGCTCGGGCTCGGGTCATCGGACGCCTTCTCAAGGATCAGGCGGAACGAAACAAGCGGTTCACGGAGTACCGGCGGGAGCTCGTGATTGAGCTTCGAGCGCAGGACCCGCCGATGCCGTATCGGAAGATCGCGACCGAACTCGGCGTGTCGCTGGGCACGGTGCAGGACATTGAGCGGGGCGCCACGAAGTGGTCTCGGCGCCCGTAGGTCGAGGAGGGGGAAGCGTAGTGAGGCGCTGGTGGATGGCGGCGTGTGTGCCGCTCTTGGTGGCCATTAACGGCTGCTCACGCGGCGGTGGGCCATCGTCGATGGCGACGCCTTCGGATCCTCCTTGCGAGACCGAACTGTGCCGTACGTACGAGGAGGGTTACCTGATCGGAGACACGGCCCTCAGCAGCGGGAATCGGGTGACCCTCTCTCCCGCGGAACGTGCCCAGATTCCGGTCAGCGACGGGTCTCCGGCTGGCGCTGTCGATTCCGACATGGCGGTGATCCGGATCTTCTGTCGTCAGGAGGTTCGAACGTATGTGAAGGATGATCCGCTGGCGGTCAACCTGCCGGAGTACCGGGAGGCCTTCTTTGACGGCTGCATCGACGGCGCCACGCCTTTCTTGTCGGAGAAGACGCTGCGGAACAAGTACGACGGAACAGGGGCAGGCTAGGACGTGTCGTTCCACGAGAAGGCCTCGTCCAGATCCGTCCGCCGAAGGCTGAGCGCTGTCCGGATCGCAGGTGAGCGCCCGCCCCTCGGGGGTATATGAGCGGGCGCTCACCGGTGGTTCGTCTGTCTGGACCAGTCCGGATGCACCCTGCCGATCCAAGGCAGACGCTGTGCTCATGTCTCAACAAGCACCCCCGCCCGGGTGGGGCCAGCCGCCTGGTCAGGGAGGGCCGCCCCCGCCTCGCGAGAGGAGCACGGGCAAGGTCGTTGGATTCTCGTGCCTCGGCCTGATCCTGCTGGTCGTCGTTCTGGTGATCGCTCTCATGGCTACCAGCGGTGACGACGAGCCAGACAGGACTCCGACAGGCCCCGCCACACGGTCAGCAGAGCGCGAGCGGCCAGAGGGTGAAAGTGGCGCCCGTGGAGACGTCCGGATCACGGCATGTGCGGTTGATTCGGCAACCAAGTGGCCGAGTGCGGAACTGTTGATCACCAATCGATCGAGCAAGGCCAGCAACTACATCGTGAACGTCGAGTTCGTCGATGCGTCCAACAAACGCTTGGGTGAGGCTCTTGCGTCGTCGAACGGCGTGGCGCCGGGGCAGAAGTCCGAGGTGACGGCGCAAGGTCTGACTCAGGTATCGACCAAAATCACCTGCCGGGTCACGGACGTCACTCGATACGCCTCATGAACGAGGAGCAGCCGCGGGTCGTCGTGTACCCGCCGGACGACCAGGGGCGGACGGCGGGTCCGGATCCACGGACAGCTCTCCGGCATGGCGTACTCGCCGACGGACGTGATCGAGTTCCTGCGGCGCGCCGGCTGGCTCTATGAGGAGTCGTGGCCGCCTGCGGAGGTGGTGGGTGACCGTGCTGGGCGAGAGGCCCATGTACCAGGTGATGTGCTTGGTGTCGTAGCCGCCGATGTAGCGCAGGACGGTCGCGTCGAACTGGCGCGGGGACAGCTTGCCGAGGGCCGGGTACAGGCCGATGCCGCTGTCCATCGAGGCGAGGTTCTCGCGCAGACCGTCGATCAGCTTGCCGATGACGACCCGGCGCATGATCTGCCAGGTCTGCGCTTGCAGGTCGGGTTCGGTGAGCAGTGTGTCCCAGTGCCGCAAGATCTCCACGAAGGCGCGGTGGACGGCCTTCTCGGCTCGGTCGTTCGTACGCAGAATGCTGAGGGCGTACCGGTGGAACGCTTCCTGGTTGGTGAGATAGTGGGCCTCGAACTCCCGCGGGAGCGGGAGTGCGGCCTCGGCCACGGGGATGCGGCCGTCCTCCTCACAGGCGTCGTCGGTCATGGGCCCTCTTCGTTGAGGGCTGACGGGGAGTGACGGCTCCCGGGTGCCGCCAGAGATCACTCAACCGGCCCAATCGCCCGAACATGCATGCGCGACCGAACGAATTTCACGCACCGAGGTCGCCTTCGAGCGGTCCGTGATCAGCGAGGCGTGAGGTGCGCTCTGAGCTGCGGGAACAAGTCACTCTGAGCCGTAGTGTGCGTGCAGTGCGTGACCGAGGTCACCATCCGCGGCCAGTGATGTATGAGCGACTTCCCGCCATCATCGGGTGAAATACGCCAACTCCGGCACCCCGGGCCGGATCGCGGGTACTCCCGGCAGATGCGCACCGCCGCAGGCTTTCCTCGTGGCGTGCTCAGCCATGCATCTCGGGGGCGTGAACGGCGCAGCTTGCGAGGTGCTGCTGAGCACCTGTTGAGGCCTGCGGACTCGACACGGGATAGTCACGGAACGCTATCGTCCGGTGACTATGAGGATGAACCCCTTAGCCCTGGCGACTGCTTCGGCGGCCGTCGTCCTGCTGGCGGTTCCGGCGCCGGTCCGGGCGGCTCCGGCCGCCGCCCCGCACACGTGCGGGGGAGGCGAGTCCGACTCGCGCGGCCGCTCCTCCGTGGACGGCAGCGAGATCACGTGGGACGACGAGTCGAAGTTCGACGACGCACGCAAGCACGCGGTCAAGGTCTGGACGGCGGGCACGCTCAAGAAAGTGCAGATCAAGGCCGACGGGGCGACGTCGTACGCCGACGTGGAGTGGCGGGACGCCAACAGCGTCACGGGCAAGTGGCGGGACGTCTACGGCAAGTGGGCCCCACAGCACGGCACGGACCACCTGCTGCTGAACCGCGCCTACCTGGACAACGGGAAGCGAATGGGCACGGACGAGCACCGCCGGAGGGTCGCAGCCCACGAACTGGGCCACGCCCTGGGGTTCTGCCACAAGTCCTACGGCACCGGAATGTACCCCTCGCTGCTGTGGGCGGACTACGGCCACATCTCGGGGAAGAAGATCAACGGTCCGACCGAGACCGACGTCCAGGCGTATCACGCACTGTGGGGATGATCATGACCAAGAAGACGATGGCCCTGGTAGCGGGCGCGGCGGCCGCCGGAGCGTTGGCGCTGGGCGGGTGGTTCGGCTATCAACAGTGGACGGAACCGATCGAAGGGCACGTGCTGCGCGGCTACGACGCCACCAGCCCGGCGAGCACGGCGCCCCACACCGAGAACGTGTTCACCGGGCGCGTGGTGGCGTTCGAGGAGCAACGGGACATCGAGGGTTGGACTCAAGACGTCTACCGGGTCGAGGTCGCCTCGGTCCTGCG
>NZ_JNZP01000051.1 GCF_000725545.1 Streptomyces exfoliatus
CTGGACCGGCCGATGGCCGGGTCGCGGAGCCCCCTTTTCGAGCCCCCGCCGCATGCTGGTGGGCCCGGACGACCGTGGAATCGACCGACACCAGCCACTCGATGTCGCCCGCCGCGTCCGTCTTCGCCTGCGCGGCCCGAAGCATCCGGTCGAACGTCCCGTCCGCCGCCCACCTGCGAAAACGCGTATGCAGCGTGGCCCACGGACCGTATCGCTCGGGCACATCCCGCCAGGCCGTCCCGGTGCGGAACTTCCACACGATCCCGTTCAGGACCCGGCGGTCGTCCAGACGCTTCCGCCCCCGCAACGACTCGGGCAGCAACGGCCGGACGAACTCCCACTCGGCATCGGACAGTTCATGGCGACGTATCACGACACCATGATCCACCAGCGGTGATCATTTGAAGACACTGCCTAGGGCCGTGGAGGCAGGGTCTGTTCCGTCCAGATGGTCTTGCCGTGGCGGGTGTAGCGACTGCCCCAGCGTTCGGTGAGCTGGGCGATCAGGAAGAGGCCCCTGCCGCCCTCCTCCGAGGCCTGGGCGCGGCGCATCCTGGGCTGGGTGCCGCTGCGGTCGGAGACCTCGCAGATCAGCGAGGCCGCGAGGATCAGCCTGAGTTCGATGGGACCGCCCGCGTAGCGGATGGCGTTGGTGACCAGTTCGCTGGCCACCAGCTCGGTGGTGAAGGCCAGATCGTCCAGGCCCCATTCCGACAGCCGGCCCAGTACGTGTTCCCGTGCCTCGGCCACCACCGCCGGATCCGCGTCGAAGGTCCAGGTGGCGGTGGATCGCGCCGGGATCCCGCGGGTCCGCGCGAGCAGGAGCGTCACGTCGTCCGACAGCGGGCCGGGAACGAGTCCCGCCACCATCTCGGGACCGGCGTCCTCGAGGGACCGGCCGACGGCGAACGCCGCCGACAGCGCGTCCCCGAGCGCCGCCATCCCCTGGTCCAGATCGTCGTGGCCGCGCTCGATGAGGCCGTCGGTGTACAGCGCGAGAACGCTGCCGTCCGCCACCTCGACCTCGAAGGGCTCGAAGGGCAGTCCGCCGACTCCCAGCGGTGGCCCGGGGCTGAGGTCCAGGTAGCGGACCGTGCCGTCCGGAGCCACCAGGGCCGGCGGGGGATGTCCCGCGGCGGCCATCAGACACCTCCGGGTCACCGGGTCGTACGTCAGGTACAGACACGTGGCGCCGAACGAGCCGAAGCCCGGCTCGCCCCCCGGCGGACGGGTCGCCTCGCCGGCCTCCATCACGAACTGGGTGACGAGGTCGTCGAGATGGGTCAGCAGCTCGTCTGGTTCGAGGTCCAGGTCCGCGAGCGTCCGTACGGCCGTACGCAGCCGTGCCATCGTGGCGGTGGCCTGCAGGCCGTGCCCGACGACGTCCCCGACGACGAGCGCGACCCGCGCGGAGGAGAGCGGGATGACGTCGAACCAGTCGCCGCTGACCCCGGTGGCCGTGTCGGTCGGGAGGTACACGCTCGCGGTGTGGACCGCGACGGTATCGGTCGTGGGGGACGGCAGCAGACTGCGCTGCAGCCTGACCGCGGCGTTCCTCTCGCGGGCGTACCGGCGCGCGTTGTCGATGACGAGGGCGGCCCGCGAGGCGATCTCCTCCAGGAGGGCGAGGTCCTCGGGGACGTACGGCGGATGCTCGCCCTCCCGCCCCACCCGGATCCGGCCGAGGAGCAGGCCACGGGCGCGCAGCCACGTACGCATTCCGTGCGGGGAGGGGAAGTCGTCGTCGGCTCCCTCTTCCGAGGCCGGTGACCACATCCGGCCCGACAGGACACCGTCGGAGTCCACCTCGACGTCGGCACCGGCCCCGGTACCGGGGCGGGCGCCCGCCTCCGCCGTCAGACGCAGGGTGTGCATCCGGTGGTCCTCGGGGGCGGGCTCCTCGCTCGTGAACACGGCCTGCGCGACCTCGATGACGGCCACGTCGGCAAGTGCCGGAACGAGCACCTCGGCCAGGTCCCGTGCCGTCTCCTCGGCGGACAGGTTCGTGCTCAGCACCGTGCTCACCCGGTGCAGCAGGTCGAGGCGGCGCTGCGAGAGCCGCTGCTCCGTGACGTCGAGGAACAGGGCCGTGACCCCCGCGACCGCGCCGTTCGCCTCCTGGAGGCGGAACGCCGACACCGCCATGATCCGCCCGGTGCCCGGGTCGACATGGGTGTGGGCCTCCACGTCGACCGCGACCAGCGGAATCCCGGTCTCCAGGACCTCCCACAGCCGCGTCTCGATCACGTGGGCGTCCGACTCCCACAGAAAGTCCGCGAGCCGGAACCCGCTCAGATCGCCGGGTACACCCGAGTAGGGCAGCAGGTGGGTGTTCGTCCGCACCACCCGCAGATTCCTGTCCAGAACAGCGAGGCCGATTCGTTCCTGGAGGAACAGCTCCCGCATGAAGGCGTGCCCCTGGCGCCATTGCGCGACCAGCGCGCGCGGGGCGAGGAGGACGAGGGACTGCTGCGCGCGACCGGTCAGGCGTCCCTCGTCGAGCGGCAGGACCCGGAACAGCACGTCGTCGCCGCCGTCAGGGGCGAGTCGCGCGTGCCCCTCCCAGACCGGTCCGTCCCGCTGGGCCAGGACCGCAGGCCAGGTCGCGGGGTCCGCGAGCAGGTCCCGGATCCGCCGCCCGCACAGGTCGTCCGCCGTACGGTTGAGGAGTGCCTCGGCCGCCGGCGTACAGCTCAGGATGGTTCCGCCCGCGTCCACGACGAGCCCGGCCGCGTGCCCGGCGTCGAGAGGGTCGTCGTTGCTGCGGGCCATCCGGGTGCACACTCCGTTCCACGCCTGGTCGCCGGCGAGGACCATGCCTCCATGTCACTCTGCCCGGATGCGCGCTCCCCGGCATGCCGGGGAGGCCGAATGGCGGCTCATCCCCTCCGGATCACCCCTACGGCTCACCCCTACGGCTCACCCCTACGGCTCACGCCGCAGGCCAGTCGACCTTCAGCACGCGCAGGAGCCGTGCCACCTCCGTCGCGACGGACGCCCGCGCGGGTCCGAGGTACTTGCGGGGGTCGGCGGTCTCGGGGTGGGCGTCGAGGTGGTCGCGCACGGTCCGGGTGAAGGTCTTGTTGAGGTGGGTGGCCACGTTCACCTTGGTCATGCCGGCCGTCACCGCCTTGGCGAGGTCGTCGTCGCCGACCCCGGAGGAGCCGTGCAGGACGAGCGGCACGCCCACGGCGGCCCGCAGGCGGGCGATGAGACCGAAGTCCAGGACGGCGTCGCGGGTGAGCATGGCGTGCGAACTGCCCACGGCGACCGCCAGGGCGTCCACGGCCGTCGCCGTGACGAAGGCGACCGCCTCGTCGGGGTCGGTGCGGACGCCGGGGGCGTGGGCGCCGTCCTTGCCGCCGACCTCGCCCAGTTCCGCCTCGACCCACACGCCCGCGCGGTGGCAGAGGTCCGTGATCTCCCGGGTGGCCGCCACGTTCTGGGCGTAGGACAGCCTGGAGGCGTCGAACATGACGGAGGTGAAGCCGAGGTCGACGGCCTCGCGGACCAGGTCGGCCGATTCGGCGTGGTCGAGGTGGACGGCCACGGGGACGCCCGCACCCCGGGCGACGGCGAGGGCCGCGAGGCCGATCGGCGCGAGCGCACCGTGGTAGCGGACGGTGTTCTCGCTGATCTGGAGGATGACCGGCAGCCCGGCGCTCTCCGCTCCGGCGACGATCGCCTCGGCGTGCTCGATCTGGATGACGTTGAACGCTCCGACGCCCGACGTTCCCGCGTACGCGGGGGCGACGATCTCGTCAGTGGCTGACAGGGGCATGGCTCTCTCCACGGAAACGGACACTCGGGGACTGACGTACGGGACTGGGGTACGGAGAACGGGGCGGGCCGGGGCCCGGGTGTCACGCGTGCGGGCCGTCGAGGATCACCGAACGGGTCAGGTTGCGCGGCCGGTCCGGGTCGTCGCCCTGCGCCTCGGCGAGCCGGACGGCGAGCCGCTGGGCCAGGACGAGGTCCGCCAGCGGGTCGAGCGCGCCGGAGCCGCCCCCGGATTCCGCGATCATCGTGCCGCCGACCCGGGCCACGTCGTCGGCGAGCCCCCGCGGGGTCGGACCGAACACCCACGCCACCCGGCCGGGCCCGGTGATGCTGATCGGCCCGTGCCGGTACTCCATGGCCGGGTACGCCTCCGTCCACGCCCCGGCGGCCTCGCGCATCTTCAGGCCGGCTTCGAGGGCCAGCCCGTAGGTCCAGTGGGTGCCGAGGAAGGTGAACTGCTCGGCGGCGCACACCTCGGGGTCCAGGTCCTGGGCGAGGGCGCGCCGCGCGTCGGAGATCGCCCGGTCGAGCGGCCCCACGCCGGCCGGCAGCGCGTCCTCCGTCTCCAGGTGCGCGCGGAGCAGCGCGAGCACGGTGGTGGCGAACCGCGTCTGCACCACCGACTCCTCGTCGGCGAAGCCCAGTACGGCGACGCTGTCGGCGATCCGCATGACGGGAGTCTCGGGGTCGGCGGTGATGGCCCCGGTCGGCGTCGTGCCCTTCAGCCGGGTCAGGAGGTCCAGGACCTCGGTCGTGGTGCCGGACCGGCTGATCGCGAGCACGCGGTCGTAGCGGCGCCCGTGCGGGAACTCCGAGGCCGCGAACGCGTCCGTCTCGCCGTGCCCGCCGCGCTCGCGGAGTTCGGCGTACGCCAGGGCCATGAACCAGGAGGTCCCGCAGCCGACGACGGCCACGCGCTCGCCCCGGCGGGGCAGGACGTCGGCGTACAGGCCGAGCGACTCCTTGGCACGCAGCCAGGTGTCCGGCTGGGTGGCGATCTCGACGGCGGTACGGGACGACGCTGTGGTGGTCATACGGAACGGCTCCTCGGGGAGTGCGTGAAAGCGCATGATCAGCGCTTGCTTCGAACATTTGCGAGCATATTTGGTGCGAGAAGTATGTCGGAACGACAGCTCGTGGTCCAGAGGGCACGGCCGGGACCGGCGTGGCGCGGACGCGTAACCCCGGGGCTGCATGCCCTTCCGCCGACGCGTTACGCTCCCTGTCCATCGGTGAACGGCCAAGGAGCTCCGAAGCATGTCCAAACACGAGCGGTGGAACGCGCTCCTCGAGCTCCTCGCCGCCGAGGGCAGGCTGGAGGTCGAGGAGGCCGCCGCGTCCCTGCGGGTCTCGGCCGCGACCATCCGGCGGGACCTCGACGAGCTGGCGGAGCAGCAGATGCTCGTCCGGACGCGCGGCGGAGCCATCGCCCACGGCGTCTCCTACGAACTGCCCCTGCGGTACAAGTCCTCGCGGAACGCCTCCGAGAAGCAGCGCATCGCGGCGGCGGTCGCCGAACTCGTCGGCGAGGGAGAGGTCGTGGGGCTCAACGGCGGGACCACCACCACGGAGGTGGCCCGCGCCCTCGCGCTCCGGGTGGGCGGCGGGCGGCGCAACGCGCCCGAGACATCGGCGCCCGCCTTCACCGTCGTGACCAACGCCCTGAACATCGCGGGCGAACTCGCCGTACGGCCCCAGATCAAGATCGTGGTCACCGGCGGGGTGGCCCGCCCCCAGACGTACGAGCTGGTGGGGCCCCTGACGGCCGGCGTGCTGAAGGAGGTCGTCCTCGACGTCGCCGTCCTCGGCGTCGACGGGCTCGACGCCCAGCTCGGTGTGATGACCCGCCATGAGGACGAGGCGAGCATCAGCAGACTGTTCGCCGAACGCGCCCAGCGCGTCGTCGTGGCCACGGACTCGTCCAAGATGGGCAAGCGCGCCTTCGCCCGCATCTGCGGACTCGACGCCATCGACGTCGTCGTGACCGACTCGGGCGTGCCGGCCGACATGGTCGCGAGCCTCACCGACCACGGCGTCAAGGTCATCGCGGTCTGACGGAGCGCCGTGCGGACGGAACCGGGCCGCCCCCGGACCTCTGCCGAGGTCCGGGGGCGGCTGGTCGTCGCGCCTGATCAGGGCGCGACGGCCATGTCGAAGAGGTGGATGTTGCCGTTGCTCGGCAGCACCACGAAGTCGACCTGCTTGGCCGGGTCCAGCGGGATGGAGTGGGCGAAGACGCGGTACTTGATGCCGGCGTTCCCGTACCCGCTCGGCCGGTTGCGGCCGTCGCTCGACGCCACCAGGGTCGCCCCGTGGGCGTTCGCCGGGTCGAACGACCAGTTGGGGAAGCCGAACGTGCCGGTACCGCTCGTCCCGTCCGTGTAGTACACGGTGGCGGTGCCCGAGGCCCCGCTGGTGACGCCCGAGCCGAGGAACACGAGCTTGCTGCCGGAGCCGTTCAGGGTGACGGCCTGGCCAGACGCGGTGGCGTTGTTCCGGGTGCCGCTCGGCACGTTCGGCCAGACGAGGCGCGCGCCGAGGGCGTCGACGGTGCCGCCGGGGCGCAGCCCGACGTCGGCGAGCTTCTGCGCGGAGAAGCTGTTGCCCTCGCCGTCGTAGTCGCCGGGAGCGGTGTTGCTCTCGTCGGTCACCGCCACGTTGTTGTACGCGTCGGCCAGCCGGGCCAGGGGAGTGCCGCTGCGCTGGGTCCTGGTCGCCGTGGCCGAACCGCGTCCGTCACCGCCCTGGTAGGTCGCGGTCGCCGTGAACGTACGGACGGTGAAGCCGTCGCGCTGCTCCGGTACCTGGATCCGGAACGTGGCGTCGGAGGAGGCTCCCGTGGGGAGGGAGCCGTCCACGCGGACGGCGGAGGGCTGTACGGCCCAGCCGGCCGGTCCGCCGAAGGACACCGTCAGCGAGCGCATCCGGGCCGGTCCGGCGTTGGTGACGGTCACCTTCACCGTGGAGATGGCCGGACCCGCCAGGTCCACGGGGGAGATCGTCACCTCCGTGGCGGCGGCGGCCGGCAGCGGCTCCGTCTCCGCCGCGGCCGCCGACCCGACGGCCGTCGCGGTCGGCAGGAGGGCGAGCGCCCCCGCCACGGCCACCGCTCTGAGCGTTCCGATCAGTCCTGCTGATCTCACGTGCTGCTCCTTCTCGAGACGGGCGGAGGGGTCAGACGACGGGAGGCATCTCGGTGGTGCGCGAGTCGAGGCCCGTGCGGAGGTTGACCCAGGAGCCACGGGTGAAGTCGGGGACCTGCACGGGACGCCCCTTGGCTGCCAGGGACATGACACTCAGGGGGACGGGGGCGCACCAGGACGCCGAGTCGTACACGTCGATGTCGGGCACCAGACCCGCCCGCATCAACTGCACCGTCCGCCACTGCAGGACGTAGTCCATCCCGCCGTGACCGCCGTTGTTCGCCGCGTCGTCACCGATCTTCTTCCACAGCCAGTGGTCGAACTCCTTGCGGTACGAGCCGAAGTCCCGCCAGGCGTGACCGCTGTGGTCCGGCTCGACGTAGATCCGCCCGCCGCCGGACGACACCACGCCCGCGTAGTCCTCGAAGATGCCCCGGCTGCCCGCGAGGCTGTTGATCCGGCTGTACGGCCGGGGGGAACTCACCTCGTGCTCGGCGCGGATGACCCGGCCCTTGGCGGTGTCGATGAGACAGGTGACCAGATCGCCGTTGACGTACGTCTCGTTCCAGGAGGGGTGGTTCCTGGGCACGAACCGCTCCCGGTAGTCGGCCAGACCCTTCGGCTCGGTCGCCGTGGCGCGCAGCGTGGTCATGCGGTCGCCCCGGTTGATGTCCATGGCCGCGGCGATCGGCGCGAGGCCGTGCATGGCGTAGAAGGAGGCGGTGCTGCGGGTGTGCCACAGCCGGCGCCACGAATCGGTGTAGTACGTGTCGGAGAACAGCAGCGCCCGCAGGTCGTGCAGATAGCCGCCGTGTCCGTTCGTGATGTCGCCGAACAGCCCCTCGTGCGCCATCTTGAGCATGGCCAGCTCGTTGCGGCCGTAGCTGCAGTTCTCCGACAGCATCAGGTGGCGCCGGGTCCGCTCGGAGGTGTCGACGAGGTCCCACAGCTCGTCGAGGCCGGTGGCGATGGGCAGTTCGACGACGACGTGCTTGCCGGCGAGCAGCGCCGCCTTGCCCTGTTCGTAGTGGAACTCCCACGGCGTGGCGATGTAGACGAGGTCGATGTCGTCGCGCCGCAGCATCTCGGCGTACGAGTCGGCCGAGCCGCCGAACTCGACGGGACGCGGCTTGCCGGCGGCGGCCAGCCGGTCGGCGACTCTGGTGGCGCGGTCGGCGCGGATGTCGCAGACGGCGGTGACGGTGCAGCCGGGCACGACCGACCAGCCCGTGGTCATGCCGGAGCCGCGGTTGCCCAGACCGATGACGCCCACGCGGACCGTCCGGTGCACGTCGTAGGGCACGTCGATCATCGACGTCTGACCCGGCTTCCGGGCCGGTGCGGGCACCGCCGTACCCGCCGCGACGGCGTCGGGGGCCGCCCCGACCCCCGTCGCGAGGGCTCCGGTGGCGGCCAGGGCACCTCCCAGAAGCAGGCGGCGGGAGACTGCGGAGGTTCCTGTCATGGATTCATCGCTCCTCGATACGGACGGCACGGGCGCGTGACGACTGTGACGGGGCGATCAGAGGCGTGTCAATAGGTGCTCAGTAAAGGGGAGTTACACGCAAGGTCGCGCATCTCCGGCCGCTTTCGATGCGTGGACCCTGCGCGACATGAGCAACCGGATTCCTGGGTACGGACCTCGCAACCGGCTCGGAACCGCATCTCGGAACCGGATCTCGGAACCGGCTTGAGGTGCGACGCCCGGCTCACCGCCCGGCGCCCGCGCCTCCCGCCGCCCCGAGACGGGCCACGGCTTCGGCGACGGCCTCCGTGGACTTGCAGAAGGCGAAACGGGCCAGCCATCGGGGGGCGTCGGCGTGGTGACGGAAGGCGGAGCACGGGATGGCCACCACTCCGGCGCGCGCCGGCAGATCGCGGCAGAACTCCACGTCGTCCCGGTAGCCCCACCCCCGCACGTCCGCCAGGACGAAGTAGCCGCCCTCGCCGGGAAACGCGGGCAGCCCCGCCGCTTCGAGCCCGGCCGTCAGCAGGTCCCGACGGGCCGACAGCTCCTCGCGCAGCTCGACGGCCCAGCTCTCGACGTCCCACAGTGCCCCGGCCACGGCGGCCTGGAAGGGCGTGCCCGCCGCGAAGGTGACGAACTGCTTGACCGACAGAAGGGCGTCCACCAGCGGGGCCGGCCCGCAGGCCCAGCCGATCCGCCAGCCGGTCACGTTGAACGTCTTGCCCGCCCCGGAGACGACGAGGGTGCGCTCCCGCATGCCGGGAAGGGCGGCGATGGTGCGGTGGGGCCGCCCGTCGTACGCCAGGTGCTCGTACACCTCGTCGGCGACGACGACCACCCCGTGCTCCCGGCAGAGGGCGGCGACCACGGCCAGTTCCTCGTCCGTGAACACCTTTCCCGTCGGGTTGTGCGGGGAGTTGAACAGCAGCACCCGGGTGCGCGGCCCGAAGCCGGCCCGCAGCGCGGCCTCGTCCAGGGCGAAGCCTCCGTCCCGCGCGGCCAGGGGCACGGTCACCAGGCGGGCGCCGGCCAGCTCAGCGCAGGCCGAGTAGGCGTCGTAGCAGGGGTCGAAGGCGAGCACCTCGTCCCCCGGGTCGCAGAGGGCGAGCAGAGCGGCCGACAGTGCCTCGGTGGCACCGGCGGTGACGACCACCTCGGTGTCCGGCCGGTACCGGACACCGGTGGTCCGCCGCCGGTAGGAGGCCACGGCCGCGCGCAGCTCGGGGAGTCCGGCCGCGGGGGAGTACTGGTTCAGGCCCTTCTCCACGGCCGCGGCGACGGCGGCCGTCAGGGCGGCGGGGGCGGCCATGGCCGGCGCCCCCTGCCCCAGGTCGACGGCCCCGGTACGGACGGCCAGGTCCCTCATCTCGCTGAAGACCGACGGCCGGAAGTGCTGGATGCGGACGGCTCGGTCACGGTCACGGCCTGATCGACAGGACACCCCCTAACCCTGTGCGAGTTCCGCGCGGATGGTGTCCCCGTGGTACCAGGGGTTGCCGGCGGCCTCGGAGATCAGGTTCCGTGACTCGGTGTCGCGGGCCCGGCCGAGGTCGAGGGTGAGGTACTGGACCAGTTCGAGGGCGGTGAAGTACTTCCGCATGAAGGTGGGCTGGTCAAGCGGGATCGCGGTGACCTCGACGTTGCGGTTCTGCGGCAGGTCGGCGGTCAGCAGCCGGATCAGGTTGGCCGTCTTCTCCCGGGTGTACTCGTCGTCCTCGTCGTCCTGGAGGATCAGCACGCTGTGCTTCCGCGTCGGGTCGGAGAGGGTCGCGACCTCGCTGTGGCAGAACTCGTGGAAGTAGTTGCGCGTGGCCGGGACCATCGCGATCTCGTTGAGGTGCATCTTGGCCAGCTTCAGCAGGCTCTCGTGCCACTTGGGCGACGCCAGCATGATGACGTTGGCGTCCTCGCTGCGGGCCGCGGCCAGGCGGGCCAGCTCGCGGTGGGCCGGGGTGAAGTCGCTCGCCAGGTGGTCGGGGAGCGCCGCCACCTCGGCGCGGAAGTCCTGTGAGATCAGACCGAGTTCGTAGAACATGTCGAGGAGGATCGCGAAGTACTGGCCGACGTGGAACAGCGGGTACTCGCGGTCCGGCTCGCTGAGCTGCCAGCGGGCGATGGAGACGCCGTGCTCCTTGCCGAGGTCGCCCAGCCTGCCGCCGGAGGTGAGCAGCAGCACCCGGTCGTGGGCGTGCGCGAGCCGGTGGAAGACGTGCAGCGGCTCGTTGGAGTGTCCGCTGTAGGAGCTGAGGACGACGAGCGTCCGCTCGTCCTCGATGACGGACTCCGGTATGAGGTAGCGGAAGTCGTAGTCGTTGAAGACGTGGAACTCCAGCTCGCTGCCGACGGAGGTGAAGAAGGCCCGGACGACGTCCGAGACGATGGCCGAGCAGCCCATGCCGGTGAACACGACCCGCTTGAAGTGCCCGTTCTTCATGCGGTCCCGGAGGGCGGGGGTGATCTCGGCGATCGAGTACTCCTCCGGCTTGCGGAAGCCGCCCCGGTACTGCGTGTTCAGAAACTCCTCGTACCGATCGATGCGCGACTGCATGGGGTGTTCCCTTTCGGTTGTCCGTGCGGTGGGAGGCTCGGAGGGGTGACCTTCGGATCCGGCGTCGTGCGCCGCTACCACATGAACTGGCCGCCGTCGACGATGAACTTCTGGCCGGTGATGTAGGCGGCCTTCTCGCTCACCAGGAACTCCAGCGCGTCGGCCATCTCCTCCGGGCTGCCGATCCGGCCCTGGGGGATCTCGGCGAGCAGCCGGTCCCGGTGTTCCTGTTCGTCCGTACGGAAACGCGTGCGCATCTCCTCGGTGTCGATCATTCCGGGGATCAGGGAGTTCACCCGGATGGCCGGGGCGAGTTCGAGCGCCAGGCACTTGGTGAGGTGCAGCAGACCGGCCTTGCTGGCGCAGTAGTTGGCTCCGTTGAGCCGCGGCCGGATGCCGGTGGTGGCGGCGACGTTGACGACCGAGCCGCCGCCGGCCGCGAGCATGGCCGGGGCCAGGGCCCTGGTCATGTAGAAGGGGCCGGACAGGTTGGCGGCGAGGACCTGGTCCCAGTCCGAGGTGGTCATCTCCAGGAACGGTCCGTCGATGTTGCGGCCCGCGTTGTTGACGAGTACGGACGGGGTGCCGTGCGCCTCCAGGACGAGCGCGGTCACCCGGGCGACGTCCCCGGCGTCGGAGACGTCCGCCCGTACCGCCGTGAACCCGCCGCCCAGTTCCTTCTTCGCGAGGGCGGCGGACTCCTCGTCGCCCCGGTAGAGGGCGACGACCCGGTGGCCCGTCGTCAGCAGCCGCCTGCTGAGGCTCACCCCGATTCCCTTGGTGCCCCCGGTGACGACGGCAAGGCGTTCTGGCATGGGATCCCCCTCGGACCGACGGCTGTTCGGGGATCACCCTTCACGGCGGGAGCGCGCGTAACCAGAACGTCGCCATGCTGGTACTCCGACTACCACTCCCGTCCTCAGCCGGGCTTGCCCGCCATGACGACCAGGCCCGGCCCGCTGTGCTCGTCCGCGGGGAGCCGCAGTTCGGCGACCGGACGAAGGCCGGCCTGCTCGATCAGCTCCACGAGCTGGTCCGGCCGCCACTTGTGGGTCGTCCAGCGGACCGGCACACCGCCGTAGGCCTCGGTGCGCAGCAGGTCCTCATCGCCGACGTGCGTGGCGGTGAGGAAGTGCCCGCCCGGCTTCAACGCCCGTGCGAACAACGCGAGGACCTGCGGAAGGACGTCACGGGGCAGGTTGAACAGCGACCACCACCCGAGCACACCGCCCAGGGACGCCTCCCCGAGGTCGAGGTCGGTCGCGGAGGCGACCTCGAAGCGGCACTGCGGATACAGCCGGCGCGCGTTCTCGATCATCCGGGGGGAGAGGTCCACCCCGGACACGTCGAGGCCGCGCTCGGCCAGGTAGGCGGTGACCGTTCCGGGTCCGCAGCCGACGTCGAGGACGGGCCCGAGCCCGCCCACGGTGTCGGCGAAGGCGTCGATGGACGCCTTGTGCCAGGGGTGGCGGCGGATGTCGCCGATCCCGGTCGTCACGACCATGTCGGCGTAGTTGTCGGCCACGCGGTCATAGGACTCACGGACCACGTCGAGATCGGCGGGGCTGTCGATACGGTGTGCGCGCATCGGCCCACGATAGGACCGCGCGGCGGACCCGGGTCCGGCAGGGCCGGAGCCCGGATCGCGGTCGCCTACCGGCTCACCCCGGCACGGGAACGCACTCGTCGAGCAGGTCGACGACGTCGCGCCAGGCCCGCCGTGCGTGCCGCGGGTGGTACCCGACGCCGGGGACCACGGCCTGGTCGACCGGCGGGTGGTGGAAGGCGTGCAGGGCGCCGCCGTAGACCACGAGCCGCCAGTCGACGCCCGCGGCCTCTATTTCGGCGGTGAAGGCCTCCCGTTGGGCGGGCGGCATGATCGGGTCCTCCGACCCGACCCCGGCCCACACGGGGCAGCGGATGCGCGCCGCCTCGCCGGGACGGCCCGTGGTCAGCGCGTTGACCGTGCCGATCGCGCGCAGGTCGACGCCGTCGCGCCCGAGTTCCAGGGCGATGGCGCCCCCGGTGCCGTAGCCGACGGCGGCGATCCGGTCGGGGTCGGTGCGCGGTTCGGCGAGCAGTACGTCGAGTGCCGCGTGCCCGATGTCCCGCATCCGGTCGGGGTCGGCGAGGAGGGGGGTCACGCGCGCCAGCATCTCCCCGGGGTCGGTGAACCAGCGCCCGCCGTTGATGTCGAACGCCAGCGCCACGTACCCCAGCTCGGCCAGGGAGTCGGCCCGGCCGCGCTGGAAGTCGTTCAGGCCCGGCCCCTCGGGGCCGACCAGGACAGCGGGCCGGCGGTCGTCACCGGCCGGGAGTGCGAGGTGCCCGATCATCGTCAGGCCGTCGGCCGGATACGCGACCGTGCGCGTGGTAACCGTGCTCATGAGCCCGGATTCTAGTGATCGTCGAGCCGGCAGGTCCGGTCTGCCGCGCGGTGTCGGGGAGGGATGTGAACCGCTCATTCCGGTGGCCGGAAGTGACCGACTCGGCCGCCATGCCGACCACCGCACACCTGGCCGGATCCGTCTCCCCATTCTTTCCCTATGCACCGTTCTCGGAGGGAAGGCGAACGGATACCAGCAGGCATCAGGCCTATCGCAACCGCAAATCCCAGCGTTTTCCGGCCACTTGATCGCACCGCGCCGTGACCTCCGCTCTCAGCGAACTGTTCCGCACCCGAGCAGCCCCCGGCATGAGTGCGTGTTAGCTTCGCCATATGTGAGGGTGGGGGCTGTTCGCTCCCGCTTCGCTGACCGAATGGACGGTTCCCGGCCGGACGTCCGGGAACCCGCAAGGATGGGGAGTGGAAACAATGGGTGCTGAGCAGTTCCCGCTCGGATCGCACCGGATGCCGCCTTACGGCCTCGACGCAGGTGACATGCCTGGCGGTGACGCTGTTTACAACCGGCTTCTCAACGACCGTATCGTCTTCCTCGGAAAGGAAGTCGACGACGAGATCGCGAATCGCATCACCGCGCAGTTGCTGATGCTCGCGGCGGACCCGACCCGCGACATTTACCTGTACATCAATTCCCCCGGTGGCTCCGTCACCGCGGGAATGGCCGTGTACGACACGATGCAGTACATCAAGAACGACGTCGTCACCATCGCCATGGGGTTCTGCGCCTCCATGGGCCAGTTCCTGCTCACCGCGGGCGCGCCCGGCAAGCGCTTCGCGCTGCCGCACACCAAGATCCTGATGCACCAGCCCTCGGCCGGATTCGCCGGCTCCGCGTCGGACATCAAGATCTACGTGGACCAGCTGAAGCGCACCAAGCTGGAGATGGCCGAGCTCATCGCCCATCACTCCGGCCAGTCCACCGAGACGATCACCCGCGACTCGGACCGCGACCGCTGGTTCACCGCGCAGGAGGCCAAGGACTACGGCCTGATCGACGAGGTCATGTCGGTGACGTCCGCGACCCCCGGCCTCGGCGCCGTCTCTCCCCGCTAGTTCTTCCCCCGCCTCCCGGCGGATCCAGCACCCATCCCCACCCGGAGGACCGCGCGCCATGAGCACGCCCACTTCTTCCCCAGCATCCGGACCGGCCGGCTCCGGTGCCATGCTCCCGCAGAGCCGCTACATCGTGCCGCGTTTCATCGAGCGCACGTCACAGGGCACCAGGGAGTACGACCCCTACGCCAAGCTCTTCGAGGAGCGCATCATCTTCCTCGGTCACGAGGTCGACGACGTCGTGGCGAACGACATCATGGCCCAGCTGTTATGCCTGGAGTCCCTGGATCCGGACCGGGACATCTCCCTGTACATCAACTCGCCCGGCGGCTCCCTGACGGCGCTCACCGCCGTCTACGACACCATGCAGTTCGTCAAGCCCGACATCCAGACCGTCTGTCTGGGACAGGCCAACTCGGTGGCCGCCGTGATCCTGGCCACCGGTACGCCCGGCAAGCGCGCGGCCCTGCCCAGCGCCCGGATCCTGCTGCAGCAGCCGCACAGCCACGGCACGCAGGGCCAGGTCTCCGACCTGGTGATCCAGGCCACCGAGGTGCAGCGTCAGCGTGCGCTGGTGGAAGGCATGCTCGCCGAACACACCCTGCGGGACCCGGACCAGATCCGTGAGGACGTCGAGCGGGACAACGTCCTCACCGCCGAACAGGCGCTGGAGTTCGGGCTGATCGACCACGTCATCAGCCCGCGTTCCCTCGTCCGCGCCCGCTGACGGACACGCGCGGGCGGATCCGTCGACGGCCGGCGGGGCCGGGGAGTCCGCTCCCCGGCCCCGCCGTCGCCGCTCAGCGGCCGGACAGCTGCGGCAGGTGGTAGACGACCTCGAGCGAGGGGTGCATGCCGTCGGCGAGGATGACGAGGCGCATCGGGACCGTGCCGTGCCGGGGGTGACGGAGCCGCCGGACCTGCGGTTCCGTGTTGAGCACCCGGTACTCGTCCCACCAGGTCCGGAAGTCGCCGCTGACCTGCTTGAGGTCGTCGACCATCTCGCTGACGCAGCTCCGGCCGGGGAAACCGGCCGACACCGCGCGGAGCCTGCCGACCTGGTCCCGGGCGTCGCGCCGCCAGTCGGCCAGCCGCACCCTCGCCTCCGGCACGGTGAACAGCCACCAGAGCAGGTTCCGGCGGGCCTCCGGCATGCGGCCGAAGTCGGTGTACCACTCGACGGCGGCCTCGTTCCAGCCGAGGACGTCCCCCATCTTGTTCACGATGTACGCGGGGTTGGGGCTCAGCGAGTCGGCCACCTGCTGCAGGGCCGCCTCGGTGGGCGCGTGTCGTCTTTCGATGCGCTGGGGGAAGGTCCGGCTGTGGACGAGCTGGTGCATGTACGCGCGCTCGTGCTCGGCCAGATTGAGGGCGCCGGCCAGGCTGTCCAGGACCTTGAATGATGGAGAAACGTTCCTCCCCTGTTCGAGGAGCGTGTACCAGGTGAGGCTCAGACCCGCGAGTGCCGCCACTTCCTCCCGACGGAGGCCGGGCGTGCGACGCCGGGAGCCGTTCGGGAGATGGACATCCGCCGGAGTGAGTCTTTCGCGTCGAGTGCGTAAGAAATGAGCGAGTTCCTGCCTGCTGACTTCGTTGTCTAATACTCCAGCTGTAGATCGTGATCTTCATGTCTGATCGGCGGCTTGCCGGTGGTAATGGCTGGTTCTGGATCGGGCCTGGTGGCGGCGCCGCCAGAG
>NZ_JNZP01000052.1 GCF_000725545.1 Streptomyces exfoliatus
GGCGTAGAGCCGTGCGGTCACACCCGGCTCTCCGGGAACGCGCCGTACCCGCGGTGCCCCCGAAGTCGCCCAGCGCCGGCCGAGTTCCTCGACGGCCTCCTGGAGAGTCGCTTCGTCGGTGGCGGTGATGGCCAGGACGATCAGGCCGGGCTCGCTGACGTGGATCGGGTCAATGGGTTCCATGCCCGCCAGAACGCCCCTCGAAGGTGGTGGAGTCGGGGACATCGCCCGGATGACCAGGACGGGTCGAGTTCCGTGCGGCTTTGACCCGGCGGACGGTCCACGCGAGAGGACGATCGTTAGCGGTTCTACTCTGCCGGGTAGCCGAGCGGCCGTGCTCGGCGAAGCGGTCCGCCGCCCGGGTGAAAGTGCCGGCCTCGGCCTCGTAGTCGTGGGAGAAGGCGGGTTCGGCGAGGGCGAGGTCCCGGTAGATCGCTGCCAGGTTCCTGCATGCGGCGACGACCCGTACGTTGACGGGATGGTCGACACTGGCGTCAGCGTCGTCGTCGGCCAGGGCGTTGAGGTCGTCCCACGCCTCGGCGCGCTCCTGAACAGCTTTGGCCAGAGCCGTGTGGAGGGGTTCGGCGCGGGCGCGCTGATGTGCCTCGTACTGCACCGAGCCGGGGAAGCGGGTCGCATCCAGCCCCTCGGTGACCGGGCTGGGCGTGCCGGGGGTCTGTTCCGCCGCCCATGCGTCGAGGCTCTCGGCGAGCGCCGGGCCGGGGATGCCGCTGCGGTTGCGCCGGCCGTCGCAGGCCCAGTGCAGTACGGCCTCGTTCCAGGTCCGGCTTCAGCGAGCAGCAGGCACAGCAGTGCCCCGGCCCTGATTGGGGCCGGGGCACTGAGAGCGGTTCGGGGCCAACCGGTGTACAGCGCAAGCTACGAGGTCGACAGCCAGTGCTCCCCGGGGGTGCCATGGCGATCATCACCACGCTAGCGGGGCAGGCTGTACCTGGTGACCAGTGTCCACGCGGCGCGAGTGGCGTCCGTTACCCACGCGCCCCCCGTTACCTTTTTCGTGGCTCCGCAATGGGGCTACCAGCCTTCGGGTCCGGCACGACTTCCCCCCTTGTTGTTCATGATCCGGGGGGTGGTGTCACCGGTCCGGAGGCATCGATGGACCGCTGATGAGGGGCCTGAGCACCGGCTTCACCCGAGCTGGAAGAGCTCTCCGTAACGTGGATGTGGCAGCTCGGTGCCCTGGCAAGGCCGGACGAAAGCGTGATGGAGAGGCCTGCACGTGATCGACACCGGCGACATCGACGTCTTCCTCGGCCTGGACGTCGGCAAAGGCGAACACCACGCCACCGCCGTAACCCCGGCCGGAGAGAAGGCCTTCGACAAGCGCCTGCCCAACACCGAACCCAAACTCCGCGAACTGTTCGCCAAGCTGAAGGCCAAGCACGGAACGGTGCTGGTCGTGGTCAACCAGCCGGCCTCGATCGGTGCCCTGCCGCTGGCGGTCGCGAGGGACATGGGCTGCCCGGTCGCCTACCTTCCGGGCCTCACGATGCGCCGGATCGCCGACCTCTACCCCGGCGAGGCCAAGACCGACGCGAAGGACGCCTTCATCATCGCCGACGCCGCCCGCGCCATGCCCCACACGCTGCGGGCGATCGACAGCGAGGACGAGACCATCGCCGAGCTGGAGATGATCGTCGGGTTCGACGACGACCTGGCCGCCGAAGCGACACGCGTCGCCAACCGGCTCCACGGCCTGCTGACCCAGATCCACCCCTCGCTGGAGCGGGTGCTGGGGCCGCGGCTCCAGCACCCGGCCGTCCTGACCTTGCTGGAGCGGTTCGGTTCACCGGCCCAGATCCGCAAGGCCGGCCGGCGGCGGCTGGTCACGCTGTTACGGCCCAAGGCCCCGAGGATGGCCGAGCGGCTGGTCGAGGACATCTTCACCGCCCTGGACGAGCAGACCGTCACCGTTCCCGGCACCGAGGCGGCCGCTTTGATCGTCCCGAGCCTGGCCGGATCCCTGACCGCCGTACTTGATCAGCGGAAGCTCCTGGCCGGGCGGATCGAGGAACTCCTGAAGGCTCACCCTCTTTCGAAGGTCCTGACGTCCATGCCGGGAGTCGGCGTCAGGACCGGAGCCAGGATCCTCATTGAGGTCAGTGACGGCAGCACCTTCCCGACCGCAGCCCACCTCGCCGCCTGCGCAGGACTCGCACCGGCGACCCGCAGTTCGGGGTCGTCGATCCGCGGCGAACAGCCGTCCCGGAGGGGAAACAAGCAGCTCAAACGCGCTTTCTTCCTCTCCGCGTTCGCTGCCCTGGGCGACCCGGCATCGCGGGCCTACTACGACAAGAAGATCGCCCAGGGAAAGCACCACACGCAGGCCCTGCTCTGCCTAACCAGACGCCGGGCCGACGTCCTCTTCGCGATGCTCCGCGACGGAACCTTCTACGAACCGCAGCCCGTTCGGGCTGTCCCTCCGCAGACCTAGACCATGGTCAGGAGGTGATCCGTCGGTCCGTAGTCGATCTTCCAGTCGGCATAGCTCCCGCAGAACCCATCCTTGATGCACCGCAGACCCACGGTCACCCAGCGGACGGATCCGGCGTCGCCGAGTGAGAACGCGACCGCGGCCTCGAACTCCTCGCTCCCGCAAGGGCAGCCAGCCGCACCGGGCTCGTCGTCCTCCCAGGACTCCTCGTTCCAGTACTCCTCGCTGTCCGCGATGAACGCACGGCTGCCGCAGCCAGAGCACTCCCGTTCCGCGCCGGAGGCGTTGACCAACACGAAGAACACCCGGCCGCCGCACCCACACACGGAAGCAGCGATCTTCACCGGGCGGCCGTCGACCGCCTCCCGCAGGAACACCGCGAGGTCCGCGGGGACCCCTCGCCAACCTCATCATCAGCATGCACGGACACATCGTTCCAGACGCCCCGAACCCACACCCGACCAGCTTGACCAAAGACATAGGGGCACCCCCCAGGCCGCCCCCGAAAGCCCCTGACCGCCTCACGATGCCGTGAACGGACCCCCGGGCTTCTTCGATGTCCCGGGTTCGGTGCTGTGGCCGTAACAGTCAGGGCCCGCAGGTCAGGGTGCAACACGTCTGGGGAGCGAGGCGGTGGATGTTCCACGGTCCAGCGACGTTACAGAACCCCATCAAGTGGCGTGGTGATCCTGCTGACCGTTCGGATGGGGCGACGTTGGACGGGCATCCGAACGGTCAGCGGAAGGTGTTACGGACAGCTGGTCACAGTTTCGCTGGGGTCGGCAGCGCATGTGTCGGTGCCGTTGCCGCCGTTGAGGGTGTCGTTGCCGGAGCCGCCGGTCAGCGCGTCGGTGCCGTTGCCGCCATTCACGGTGTCATTGCCGGAGCCGCCGAAGACGGTGTCGTCGCCGTTGCCGCCATTCAGGGTGTCGTTGCCGGAGCCGCCGAAGACGGTGTCGTTGCCGTTGCCCGCGCTGATGTTGTCGTTGCCGCCGAGGCCGCAGATCACGTCGTTGCCGTTCGTGCCGGCGAGGCTGTCAGCGTTAGGCGTGCCGATGATCGTGCAGCCGTGGGCGTTGTTCACGGTGGTGGTCGCTGAGGCGGTGTTGTTGGCCGGAGTAGGGTCGGGCTCCGTAGCACTGACCGTGGCAGTGTCAGTGAGGGTGCCAGTGGCGGTGGGCTCGATGGTCACGGTCACCGTGGCGCTGGCGCCAGGGGCAAGGGCGCCCAAGGCACAGTTGGCGCTGGTGGCTGTGGTGGTGCAGGTGCCCTGGCTAGGCGTGGCTGATGCCAGCTGACCGGGTCCTGTGACGGTGTCCTGCAGCATGACATTGGAGGCGGGCACCGTGGCGCTGTTGTTGGTCACCGTGACGGTGTAGGAAGCCTGATCGCCCAAGCTGGCGGTGGCCGGGCCAGCCTTGGTAACCGACACCTCCGCGTCCCCACCACCGCCCTCGTAGCGGGCGAGCCCCATGTCCTGGCCGGGAATCATGCTGGCGCTTCCGGCGGCGACGATCTTGCCGTCGGCCTGCACCGCCAACCCGAAGGCCTGGTCGCTGCTGCCGTTGAAGTCGGTGGTCACCTTGCCGTCGCCGTTGAAGGTCGTGTCCAGGCTGCCGTCGGTGTTGTACCGGGCCAGCGCGAAGTCGAGGTCGCTACCGGTGGAGGAGTCGCCAGCGGCGACGATCTTGCCGTCGGCCTGCAGGGCGACTGTCTTAGCCTGCTCGCTGCCGCCGGCGAAGTCGGTCGTCACCTTGCCGTCGGTGTCGAACGTCGTGTCCAAGCTGCCGTCGGTGTTGTACCGGACTAGCGCCAAGTCGCTGCCGCCTGGGCCTGCGAAGACGTTTCCGACGGCGACGATCTTGCCGTCGGCCTGCAGCGCAGCATCCCAAAGCTGGTCGTTGCCACCGACGTCGGTGGTCACCTTGCCGTCGGTGTCGAACGTCGTGTCCAGGCTGCCGTCCCTGTTGTACCGGGCCAGCGCGAAGTCGTTGCTGCCGACAGTTGACCCGCCAGCGGCGACGATGCTGCCGTCGGCCTGCACCGCCACTGCCACAGCCACCTCGTCGCCGCCGAAGTCGGTGGTCACCCTGCCGTCGCCGTTGAAGGTCGTGTCCAAGCTGCCGTCAGTGTTGTACCGGACCAGCGCGAAGTCGACGACGCCGCCCGTGCGGCCGGCGGCGACGATCTTGCCGTCAGTCTGCACCGCCACCCCCTCAGCCACCTCGTCGCCGCCGAAGTCGGTGGTCACCCTGCCGTCGCCGTTGAAGGTCGTGTCCAGGCTGCCGTCAGTGTTGTACCGGGCCAGCGCGAAGTCGTTGCTACCGCCGGAGGGGAATGTCCTTCCGGCGGTGATGATCTTGCCGTCGGCCTGCACCGCCACCGCCTGTGCGGTGTCGAAGCCGCCAAAATCGGTGGTCACCCTGCCGTCGGTGTCGAAGCTGGGATCCAAATCCCCCGGAGCGGCCAGGGCGACACCGGGCACGGCCAGGACGAGCGCCATGCCCGCAGCCGCCACCATCCCGGCCCGGCCAGCACACGACCGGCGGCATTGCTGTGCCGCTGTCCCGAATGCTGGCCCTAGACCAGAAATGAACACGGACATGACGTCCACTCTGCCTTCCTCCTCATGCAGCCGACTGCGGCACCTGACGGCCGTCGTGACGGTTGCATCTCACAGCAGGTACCTGGTGTACCCACCTCCCCGGGGGCCGGAGCTCAACAAGAAGCAAGCCGTCCCGGAGGTTCGGGCCACAGCTTGCGGCCGTCACCAGCGGCGAAGCCCAACGGCTTGCCTGGTTGCATCTCACTGGCCGCCGGAATACACCCGCACGAGGGACGCCCCGCAGGACCACCGCCGCCCAGCAAGTCCGACCACTGTGACATCAAGTTCCTCTGAGCCGCCGCTCAGCGCCAGCAGGCGGGGGCGTCCGCCGAACACGCCACTTTCCCCTCGGCGGCGCGCCGGTCACAGTCATTCGCCGATCACGGCGATCACGACGGTGTCTTCGAAGCGGGCGGCGAGTCCTCCAGGCGCAGCCGGGTAACTCCCGCTGGGTCGCGCGCGCGGCACTGCACGCGGGTATCGGGCCGGGGGAAAGGGCGGGCGGGACGGCGCCGCGCCGCCCGCCCGGTTCGGGCCTCCGCGACTGCCGAGCTGGGCGCAGCACGGCAGTCGGTCGGCCCCAGCTCACAGACCAGCCGTACGGAGATCATGTGCAAAGGTGGCCAGCAGAGGTGCCGCAGGAGTCTCAGCTCCCGGTGAACTCGGGCGGGTAGGTGGTGCTCACGGTACGGGGGTCCTCCTGGTGAGAGGTGGGCTCTGAACCTGTCGAGGCTGATCTCGTAGCAGTTGTCGCACATGTCGAAGGCCCCGCCCGTGAAGGCAAGGTAGCCGGCCGTCTGTCAGTTGTCGCACACGCCGTCGTGGTCGATGCCGCAGTCGAAGCAGCAGTAGGAGTCCGAGTCGGGCGCGGCGCGCAGGGTTGTGAAGGAACTGGGCGCGGCCTGGTCTGACGCTGCCCTGGACCTCCGGAGTCGTCGGAGGCCACGTCAATCGGATCAAGGTGCCAAGCTCGCCCCGTAGTCATGTTGTCAGTTCCTGATGCGAGGATCCGGGCGACCTTAGGCAAGGAGATCAGCATGGGCACCTGGGATACCGGTCCCTTCGGCAACGACACAGCTGCGGACTTCGCCAACGCTCTCGACGACGCCGAGCCCGAGGCACGTGAAGCCCTGACCCGTGGCGTCCTCATCCGGACGATCGACGCCACCGGCTATCTCACGGAAGCGGAAGAAGCGGTGGCCGCCGCTTCCCTCATCGCGGCGCAATGCCCGGGAGGCGAACCCGTCGACACGTCCTACGGTCCGGAAACACCCATGCCTGTGTTCGCTTCCGACCTTCGGGCACTCGCCGACGAAGCCCTCGCCCGCATCGCCAGCGACGAGGACGGGCCAGCCTCAGACTGGGTCGACCCGGAGGACTGGAAGCAATGCCGGTCCATACTTACGCGCCTTCGCGCAGTGCTTGTTCCGCCGCCACCTTCCATCGCTCTCTTCGACGTCCAGCCATAACGGAGCGTCACTCAGCACGGAAGTTGAGCCAGAACGCCTTGAAGTGAACAAAGCCACATGCATGTTGTCGTATCTGACCACCACCTCCAAAGGTGGTGCACAGCGGGCTTCCCGTGGCGGTACAGCGGCAACTGGTACATGGTGACCGCGGGTCACTGCACCACCGCCAACGGGAGCATCATGAACCCCAGCGGGAGCGACTACATCGGCCCTGTCGTCCGGGACAACTGGGCCGACAATGCCGGCTCCGTGAAGCTCGCCGGCCAGAGTTACTACTCGGGCGACCTGGCGCTGTACCGCGTCGAAAGCAGCAGCATCGCGACGCCCCGGATCTACAAGGGTGGTAAGACGTCCGGCTCGTCGCGGCTTGCGCACGACTACTGGCGGCGCTGGGCACAGAGAGGGGACAAGGTGTGCGCAGGAGGCATGATGACCGGCGAGGTGTGTGGGTGGCAGGCGACCGCGAGCCAGGCAACCGTCCATTACTACGACGGAACCACCGCCAGGAACATGGTCGTCGCCAGGAAGACGTCCGGATCCTGCACCGTCGACGGTGACTCCGGCGGTCCGGTGTACACCGTCGACGGCAGCGGACAGGCGTACGCCAAGGGAATCCTGTCCGGCGGCGGTCGCGGCGGAAGTGACAACAGCGGCGGGCTCCTCGACCCCTGCCAGCTGATCTTCACTGACATCGGGCTGGCCAACAACGCCTTCCCCGGCACCGTAGCGTGGCACTGACATGCGCCAAGTCCTTCTCGTACCACTGCTGGCGATGGCCCTGGCCGGATGCTCGTTCCTCGGTCAGGACACGCCGTGTACCAAGGCCGACGCAGACTCAGATGTCTCCGCCGTGTGGCAGCCCGCCGACTTCGGCGGCCGGGACGCGGTGAGGATCCGTCTATGTGTGGACGGCACCTGCGAGGAGCGGACGTCGGGCAGTCCCGACGACCCGTTCGCGTCGCTGTCGGTCCGGCTCCCCGACGACATCGGTTCCACCACCGTGCAGGTGCGGCTCACCGTGACGTCCGAGAAGAGCGGTGACACGGTCGTCGAAGACAACACCCGGACCACACTGACGGAGCAACACCCCAACGGCACTTCCTGCCCGCCCACTGTCTGGACGACGACGTTCCGCGCCCACCCAGACAAGGGCCTCACTTCACCCGAGGGCATGAAGCTCCAGGGGTGAACCGCTCTACGTAAGCGCCCGGCCCCCGGCACCACCGGAGGGCCGGGCGCGCACTGGTGCAGGGGATCAGTGGCCAAAGCAAAAGGGGGCAGCACCTCGCAGTCGCCGCCGATCCCCTCTCTTCGGTATGTCTGCGCGGGAAGGCTGCTGACAAGCACACGGGCGCCCCGGACGGTCCGGGCGGCGTTGAAGGAGGCGTGACCACAACAATGCGGCTCACGCCCGCCCTCGGCGTCCAGCGCAGCAGCGATGAAACGGTTCCGCGCCCGGAGCCGGAGCCGACCTTCATCGAACTCGCCGCACGGTGGCAGAGCGCCGGACGAGCCGTGCCCGGCCGGACGGATGAGGAGTGGACGATCCTCGCCCGCCGCTACCCCCGGCCCGGACGCTGACCGCGCGGTGCGGGCACGGCCCCACCGCCCCCCAAGGAGCCGCAGGCGCCCCCGGCGTCGCGCCTCCGGCTTGCCGGGCCGCACACCGTGATTGGCCCACCGGTCCGGCAGCCCCGCCATTCCACCCGCAACGACGCTCAGCAACACGAAGCCCTGGTCCCGAGGGTGAGAGCAGGACTGTCGGTCGACGCTCCGGAAATCGGACTGTGACACTGACGTGGTGATCGACAACGCCTTCGTGATCGTCTCCGGTCTGCCGGCCAGCGGCAAGAGCACCCTTGCTCGCGGACTTGCCGCGGAACTCAGCCTGCCCGTCATCGACAAGGACGTGATCCTGGAATCGCTCTACGACTCCCTCGGCATCGGCGATCAGGCATGGCGCCACCGACTGAGCCGGGCCAGCGACGACATCCTGTTCGAGCTCGCTGCCGACGCCGGGCGAGCCGTCCTCGTCAACTGGTGGCACCGCGACACCGCCCCCGCCCGACTCCACCAAGTCAACGGCCAGTTCGTCGAGGTGTTCTGCGACTGCGATACCGGACTTGTCGCTGAACGGTTCCGGACACGCAAACGCCACCCAGGCCACCTCGACCAGGACCTCACCCGCGAGGAGATCAGCGACCGCGTCGCTGCCTGGGCCGCCCGCCCAGGACCGCTCGGACTGGGCGGGCACGCTCTGATCGTCGACACCGCCCAGCCCGTCGACATCACTACCCTTGCCAAAGAAGTCGGCGCTCTCATCGCCAGCACTCAACGTTGAACTGACGGCGGCACCACGACACTAACGGGACAGCCAAACCCATCACTTCCCATCCCGGTGAACCTTCCCGGTCACAGCACGAGCAGCACGCGCACGTGCCGTCCTTCGCTAACGCCGCATACCAGTGCGCTGCGCGTCGTCCCACTCCTGGATCACCGCGCGCAGCACGTCGGCGATCTCTGGGTGGGGTCCCCTTGCGGGTCACGGCGCTGCGCAAGTACGCCTCGACTCCCTGGAACAGCCCGGACGGCGGGGAGCTGAGCACCTTGGCTCGGTGGGTGCCGGGAGGCCACACATGGCTTCAGGCGTCGATGCAGCCACGGCAGTTGGCGGCATGGTCGAGGGCTTTCGGCTGGGGTGGAGTTGGTGGCGCCCGAGGTGATCAGGCGGTCCTACGAGTCCACTCGCTCCACGGGATGTGGTCCCGGCTCCCACTGCGGCAGCCAGTCGATGGCGAGTGCGCCGGCGAGGGCTCCGCGGAACCACTCGCCGAAGCCGAGCCCGGTGTCGTGCCAGTCGCCCCAACCCCGACGGAACGCGGACACGGTCCAGGTACCGTGCGCCTGCGGGACCAAAAAGAGACGGTCGCCCTCGATCGTGTGGCCCCAGAGCAGCGCCCCGCCCGGCGAGGGCAGGACCGAGCAGGGCACAGAGGGGGAGCCCACCAGCCGACGGCTCCATTCCTCCCCATACGCACGCAGGCCCCGGGCACCACAGAAGTACACGTAGTCGGAGATCATGACGTCGCCGTACCTAGCTGCCCCGGCCACATAGTCCGCTGGAACAGCCATCGCCAATAACGACACCCCCACAACCCACCCAACCCTGCCACCAGGAACAATGCCACCAAGGCCCAGTGCAGAACGCTGTCACCGTCCACTGCAACTCACACGTCGCGCATCAGGGTGCTGAGGACCGACTGGAAAGGGATGGGTGTCGATGACGGAGAACACCGGGGTCTCGTACGAGGACTGCTCGGTCTATGTCGATGCCGCGGACAGCTCGACGGTCATCACCTGGCTGAAAGAGCGTCTCGGGTCAGGTGATGGAGGGCAGGAGCTGACGGTGGGGCCGCTGCTGGTGAGCGGCGCCTTCAATGACTACTCCACGGGCAGAAAGGTGCACCCTTTCGAGTTCCTCGAGTGGCCGACCGTGCTTGAGTGCGAAGCGGATACAGGAGCGGAGCCCAGTGCGGTGGTCGCCGCGGTCACGACCCTGCTGGAAACACTGTGGGGTGGAGGTTGGAAGGCTTTGGCCGCGTGCGACTTCGAAGACGAGCTGCCGGCCGGTGGAGGCCTGGAGCGCTTCCCCGTGCCGGCCGCATCTACGGGCCCGTCACGTGAAAGAACGGAGCGGTGGCGAGGTCTGCTGAAGGCGGGCGGGACAAGTAGAAGGAAGTTTCTGTGATTCAGCTCCGAGAACACCAAGTGAACCAGAAATCAGCCTTCCGGAACTGGGTTGGATTCCCTACAAGATCATCTGTGCCTCCTGAAGGGGCGCGGGGCACGATCGTGTCCGCCACCGGGTCCGGTAAAACGATCACGGCTGCCGCTTCCGCGCTGGAGTGCTTCCCGTACGGCCGGATCCTGGTGACCGTCCCGACCCTGGACCTGCTCGTACAGACCGCCCAGGCGTGGCGGGCGGTGGGACATCGGTCCCCGATGGTCGCGGCGTGCTCGCTGGAGAAGGACGACGTCCTGGAGCAGCTCGGGGTGCAGACCACGACCAACCCGATCCAGCTCGCCCTGTGGGCAGGGGCCGGGCCCGTGGTCATGTTCGCTACGTACGCCTCCCTCGTCGACCGCGAGGACCCCGAAGACCCGACGGGGCAACAGAAGACCCGCGGGCCGCTGGAAACCGCGCTCGCGGGCGGAGAGCGGCTGTACGGGCAGCAGATGGCCCCGTTCGACCTCGCGATCGTGGATGAGGCGCACGGCACCGCTGGTGATCTTGGTCGGCCGTGGGCGGCGATCCACGACAACCAGCGGATCCCTGCCGACTTCCGGCTCTACCTCACCGCGACCCCCCGGATCCTGGCTGCGGCCCGGCCTCGGAAGGGCGCGGAGGGCCAGGAGGCGGAGCTCGCGAGCATGGCCGACGACCCGGACGGCACCTACGGCGCGTGGCTCGCAGAACTCGGCCTGAGCGAGGCGATCGAGCGTGAAATCCTCGCAGGGTTCGAGATCGACGTGCTGGAGATCCGCGACCCCTTCCCCGTTCTCGGGGAGTCGGAGGAGGCGCGGCGGGGCCGGCGCCTGGCGCTGCTGCAGACCGCGCTCCTGGAGCACGCCGCCGCATGGAACCTGCGTACGGTCATGACGTTCCACCAGAAGGTGGAGGAAGCCGCGGCGTTCGCGGAGAAGCTCCCGGAGACCGCTGCCGCGCTGTACCTGAACGACGCCTCGGATGAGGACCTGGCCGCTGCGGAGAAGCTCCCCGCGTCGTCGATCGACGCGGAGTTCTACGAACTGGAGGCCAGCCGCCACGTCCCGCCGGACCGCGTCTGGTCGGCGTGGCTGTGCGGCGACCACCTCGTGTCCGAGCGGCGCGAGGTCCTGCGCCAGTTCGCCAACGGCATCGACGCGAACAACCGGCGCGTCCATCGCGCCTTCCTCGCGAGCTGTCGCGTGCTCGGGGAGGGCGTCGACATCACCGGCGAGCGGGGTGTGGAGGCCGTCTGCTTCGCGGACACCCGCGGCTCGCAGGTCGAGATCGTCCAGAACATCGGCCGCGCACTCCGCCTCAACAAGGACGGCACCACGAAGATCGCGCGGATCATCGTGCCGGTGTTCCTGGAGCCCGGCGAGGACCCCACAGACATGGTCGCCTCCGCCAGCTACAAGCCACTCGTCGCCGTGCTCCAGGGCCTGCGCTCGCACGATGAACGACTCGTCGAGCAGCTCGCCTCCCGCGCACTCACGAGCGGGAAACGCAAGGTCCACATCCAGCGCGACGAAGACGGACGGATCATCGGGGCCAGCGGCGAGGACCAGGAGGACGGTGCCGACGCCGCTGCCCAGGCGGCGCTGCTGCACTTCTCCAGCCCGCGCGACGCGGCGACCATCGCGGCGTTCCTGCGTACCCGGGTCTACCGGCCCGAGTCCCTGGTGTGGCTGGAGGGCTTCCAGGCGCTGCTCCGGTGGAGGGCGGAGAACGGGATCACCGGCCTTTACCCCGTGCCCTATGACGTCGAGGTCGAGGTCGGCGTCACCAAGGACTTCCCCCTGGGGCGATGGGTGCATCAGCAGCGGAAGGCGCTGCGGGCGGGCGAGCTCCAGGAGCGGCGCAAGGTGCTGCTGGACGCGCCCGAGGCCGGGATGGTGTGGGAACCGGGCGAGGAGGCGTGGGAGAACAAGCTCGCCGCGCTCCGGTCCTACCGGCGGGCCACGGGGCACCTCGCGCCGCGTCAGGACGCGGTGTGGGGCGAGGACGACGAGATGGTGCCCGTCGGGCATCACATGGCCAACCTCCGCCGCAAGGGCGGCCTGGGCAAGAATCCGGAGCGGGCCGTCGTGCGCGCGCAGCAGCTGGCCGCGATCGACGAGGACTGGAACTGCCCCTGGCCGCAGGACTGGCAGCGCCACTACCGCGTCCTCGCCGACCTGGTCGACGCCGACGGCCACCTGCCCGACATCGCACCCGGCGTGATCTTCGACGGCGACGACATCGGACGATGGCTCCAACGGCAGAAGAACCCGGGCACCTGGGTGCAGCTGTCGACCGAGCAACAGAAGCGGCTGACCAAGCTGGGCGTACAACCCGACCAGACCCCGCCCCCCGAGCCGGCAGCCCCACGTTCCGCGAAGGGCGCGAGCAAGGCACAGCAAGCATTCCAGCGAGGCCTGACGGCCCTCGCGCAGTGGGTGGAGCGGGAAGGCGCGGATCGGCCGGTGCCCCGCGCCCACGGCGAGGAGATCACCGTCGAGGGCGAGGCGGAGCCGGTGATCGTGAAACTGGGCGTATGGATCTCCAACACCAAATCGAGGAGGGACCGGCTGGACGCCGACCAACTCAACGCCCTCGCGGAACTCGGCATGAAGTGGGCGTGACACGGCGTACGGCCGGTCGTTGAACCGAAGGTCAAGCGAAGTGCACAGAGACCCGGGATGTCACTGACTCCCGGGGTCTCGTGCTGTCGGCGGCCAGTGACTCCGTACGGGGCCGACCCTGCAACAGAGGTGCAACACCGATTCCACGAACCTCTATCCGAGGCATCACCGCAGGTCAGAGCGCGATGCGCGGCAGTGTTTGCACTGGACGTGTCGCCCTGGCCGCTTTCGACGCTGCGGCCGCTCTGTGACGTGAGGCCCGCGAGGACCTGGACGAAGACGTCCTCGCCGAGGCCGCCGCTGAAGCGCGGGCTTCGGCGCGCCAGCCCGGCGGCCGCCGTCCTGGCAGCAGTCGATCGGCGAGCTGGGCCGCGCGCTCACCACGGCAACTGAAGGCCGACCGCTACCCAACTGGCCCACCGACGCCGGCCGCACCGAGGACATCGGATGGCACCAGGCCCGCACCACGCTGCTCGAGGCCGTCGCACGCCACCACCACGCTCACCTGCTCGCCGCCATCGTCGAGCTCGGCGGTGAGCTGGAGCTCCCAGCTACCCGTAACGGGCGCTTCAGGGGCGCGGCCATCCCAGAAGGCTGCGCGGTCAGCGACGCCGGCCGCCGCCGATGCGGCGGTCGTCGGCCAGTGCGGTAAGCGGGCCGAACTCGCGGGCAAGCTCGTTCCACGTCAGAACCTCGCCACAGCGGGCCGGGAACTCCTTCGGGTTGAACTCGGGCATGGTCCAGGTGCCAGTGCCCCGGTCCCGCAGCCACAGGTCGCCGTCACCGTCGACCACAGTCGGCGGGACCGGAACGGGATCGGCCTGATCGGTGGGCTCCCAGGTGACCCGGCCCGGGTGGGAAACGCGGCGCAGCTCGGTGGTTGCCAGCCTCGCGGCCAAGTCACGGGTGGACTCTTCGGCCCCCTTTACCGACTCGAGTCGGAATGCGTCGTCAAGTACGGGCAGGGCTGGATTCTTGCTGCGCTTTGAACTCATGCGCTGACTACCTCCGGTGGGGGGCGTCACATCCGTTGTGGCACCCCGTAGAGCAACACGGTATCCGAGGCGGGAGCCGGGCCAGGCCTCCTCCGCTGGAACGGTCAGCAAGCCCGCCGACGCCCAGGAAGATGCTCTGCGCCAGGTCAGCGACTTGTTGGGTGAGGCGAGGAAGGCACTCGACACGCTGACGGGGTAGCTGGAAGCAACCGTCCAGCCCACGGTTCAGCCCCCCGTTACCTTTTTCGTGGCTCCGCAATGGGGCCTCCGGCCTTCGGATCCGGCATGACTCCCCCCTTGTTGTTGATGATCCGGGGGGTGGTGTCACCGGGCCCGGAGGCATCGACAGACCGCTGATGAGGGGCTTGAGCACCGGCTACACCCGAGCCGGAAGAGCTCTCCGTAACGTGGATGTGGCAGCTCGGTGCCCTGGCAAGGCCGGACGAAAGCGTGATGAAGGGGCCTTCTCCAAGCTGAAGGCCAAGCACGGAACGGTGCTGGTCGTGGTCGACCAGCCGGCCTCGATCGGCGCCCTGCCGCTGGCCGTTGCCCGCGACATGGGCTGTCCGGTCGCCTACCTTCCGGGGCTGACGATGCGGCGGATCGCCGACCTCTACCCAGGTGAGGCCAAGACCGACGCGCGGGACGCGTTCATCATCGCGGACGCCGCCCGCGCCATGCCGCACACGCTGCGGGCAATCGACGGCGAGGACGAGACGATCGCCGAGCTGGAGATGATCGTGGGCTTCGACGACGACCTGGCCGGCGAGGCGACCCGAGTCGCGAACCGGCTGCACGGCCTGCTCACCCAGATCCATCCGTCGCTGGAACGGGTGCTGGGGCCGCGGTTGCAGCACCCGGCCGTCCTCACTCTGCTGGAACGGTTCGGATCACCGGCACAGATACGCAAGGCCGGCCGTCGGCAGCTGATCACCCTGCTGCGGCCGAAGGCGCCGAAGATGGCCGAGCGTCTGGTCGAGGAGATCTTCGCCGCGTTGGACGAGCAGACCGTGACGGTCCCTGGGACCGAGGCGGCCGCACTGATCGTCCCGAGCCTCGCCGGCTAGCTGACGGCCGTGCTTGACCAGCGGAAACTCTTGGCCGGGCGGATCGAGGAACTCCTGGAGGACCACCCTCTTTCCAAAGTCCTGACTTCGATGCCAGGCATCGGCGTCAGGACCGGAGCCCGCATCCTGATCGAGGTCGGCGACGGCAGCACCTTCCCGACCGCCGGCCACCTCGCCGCCTACGGAGGACTCGCCCCGGCCACCCGGAGCTCGGGCTCCTCGATCCGCGGCGAACAGCCATCCAGAAGAGGAAACAAGCAGCTCAAACGGGCTTTCTTCCTCTCCGCGTTCGCTGCCCTTGGCGACCCGACCTCGCGGGCCTCCTACGACAAGAAGATCAGCCAGTGCAAGCACCACACTCAGGCCCTGCTCTGCCTCGCCAGACGACGAGCCGACGTCCTCTTCGCGATGCTCCGCGACGGAACCTTCTACGAACCCCAACCCGCAGGGACCAGGTGACGGTTCAGACTCACCGGTCAGTCCTCCTCCGGCCGAAGCCGCTGCCGAGCGGCCTCAAGTCGCTGGTCATAGTCAGGCGCGAACAGCCCCGCAAGTGACTTGTCCAGCGTCCCGGCGATGCGATGGATCGGCACCCAGACCGCCGGATCGTCGACAACT
>NZ_JNZP01000053.1 GCF_000725545.1 Streptomyces exfoliatus
CACGATGGCGGCCGACCGCCTGGAGGAGCTCGGTGACGAGCTCACCGACCACTACACCGAGGCGCTCCACGAGGTCATCGCGGCGAAGGCCGAGGATCGGGCGCCTCAGCCGGTCGCGGAAGCTCATGAGCCGGCCGGGCAGGTCGTCGACCTGATGGCCGCGCTGGAGAAGTCGGTCGCCGAGGCCCGCGAGCGCCGCGGCGAGACCGGCCCCGCAGACGGGGCCGAGGCGATGGTGCACGAGATGCCGAAGCCGAAGAAGAAGGCGGCCGCGAAGAAGGCGCCGGCCAAGAAGACCACGGCGAAGAAGACCACGGCACGACGCCCGAAGTCTGCCTGACCCGTCCCACCCGGTACGGAAGGAGGGGCCGCGGCCACCCTGGAGACTCAGGCACTCGTCTGCGCCCACCGCCCCGGCTCGTCCACGTCCAGCTCGACGGCCCCGACCCATCACCGGCCTCACTCAGCGCGCTCGCCCTCAGCACCTGCGAGCGGCTCGGCATCCCCTCACGGTCGTAGGCCCGCCACCACGCGTCCCGGCAACCCCTCACACCCTGCGGCGTAAGTTCAGGGGAACTCGATCTCCGGAGCCGGGGCCTGCCGCGCGCCGGGCCTGGAGATGCCGAGGCTTCCCCATGGGGCGCAGATGTCGCACATCTCCAGGTCCGGGTGCTCTTCGGCCGCGGCCAGGACGCCGTCCCGGTTCAGGAGCTCGCTGAGGCCGTACCCGGCACCGAGCGAGCAGTTACCCCGGTGCAGCATCGGGTGCCCCTCGATGGCCCGGGACGCCTGAACCACCCATCCCTGTTCGCGGCGCGCGACCTCCCGGCGCCGTTTCTCCTCGATGTCCTGAGCCTCCAGATCGCGGATCTCCCGCTCGGTGACCGCGGCCTGGTAGCGCAGCCAGGCCAGCAGCGTCCGCTTCTTCTCCAGCCGGGCGGCTATCGGCATCTCCATGACGGAGTCCCCACTCATGCCGCCTCGGCGCCGGTGATGTTCGCGGCGTCCGGCTGGGCCTTCGGGTGGAGCTTCAGCTCCGTGCGGGCCTTCACGAGCCCCGCGTCCTTCTCCAGGGTGGCCCAGTACGGGTGTGTGACCACGGCGATCGACAGTTCCCGGATGAGGTCCCACAGGCGCTTTTCCTCGGCCTCCTGCTCCGGCGTGTACCCGGGGGAGGCGTCGCGGCCACCCGTGACCTCTCCCGTGTGCGGGTGCGCTGCGCCGGGCCAGCCGGGCAGCGGCTCCACAGACCAGGGAAGGGCCCGGCACAGGGCCGTGTGCTCGGCGCGGGCCTGGTGGAGACGCTGCTGGGTCTCGATCAGGTCGTCGGGGAAGGGAGGAGTGTCAGCCACACTCAAATCATACGCCTGTTCGATTTCCTGTTGCTGGTCCACGGCCACGACTCGCAGGGGCCCTTGCCCCATGACATCGAATCTCGAGGACGTGGGCGCTCTCGGCGGGCCACTCGAAGAGGATTTCCTCCTCGCCACGACGGTTCACCCACTCCTCGATGCCTCGGTCGGTGAAGTACACGCAAGGGCGGTCACCGTTACGTGGCAGCACTCACCAGGAACCGCCTGCCTCCGGCCTGGGTCACGATCAGCAACACCCGTCCTGCCGAGGGGTGCTCGATCAGCGGGTTTCCCTGTCTACTGCTCCATCGGGGACTGTCCGGCCTGCCGGACTGTCCGCCCGGCGTCCTGACCAGCACAGGCCGCCTCGCAGTAGCGGGGCGAAGAGGGCTGCGAAGCCTCGGCATCCCCTCCTCGCCTCAAGGAAACATGGATGTCGCGACCCATCGGGGCAGCGGCTTCTTCCTCGCCCCGGACTGGATCCCGACATGCGCTGGCACACGCGGTGTGCCCCGCCATCGGCGCAGACACAGGAAGGGCCTCACCCATGAACGGTCAGATGGATCAGCGGACGCTCCTACTCGTACTCGTGGGCTGCGGCACCGCATACGCCGCCCTCGAGCACCCCTCGTTCGGCACCGCCCTCATGGTGGGCGTCGCTGTGGTGACACTGATACATCTGCTGATGAGGCAAAACTGACCTGCTTTCCGCTCGCCCATGCCTCGGTCGTCGGCAGCCCGCCGCGCCAGCGGGCCGCTGAACGGCCCGCCGCACCGACGGCCGCTGAAGCCGAAGCGAGCGGCCGGCAGCGGGCGGGCGGGCGCGTGGTTCGTGCGCTACGCGGCTTACGGGGCCGGGGTGTAGTGGACGACGGTCATCTCGCACGGTCCGCCGGCGTAGACGTTGCTGGCGTCGATCTCGCTCTGGTCCGCGGACAGGCCCCAGCGAAGCTTGGTCGCGGTCCACTCGGCGAGGTATCGGCAGGTGGCGTTCGGGGCCGGCGGCATCCACGTAGCCGGGTCCTGGTCGGCCATCTGACGGTTCGTGCGCGCGGTCACCGCGACCAGGCTGGTTGCCGCGTCCTGGTCATTCGCGTACGCCTCACGCCGCTTCGAATCCCAGGCGGAGACACCAGCTGGCGGGGAGCGTCATTCGAAGAGTGCCGTATTCCGCTCCGACCTCGCATCCGGCGACTGGTGTGTCCGTCCACGCCTACGGCAAAGCGTCCACCTTGCCGATAAGTGCTGCCGGGGTGGTGCCGGGTGTGATCACCAGGTCGAAGTTGTACCCCTGGTCACAGAAGATCACTTCGATCGACCTTGGCACGCAGTCACGGAATACACAGGTAATCCGGGCCGCGTCGGCAAGGGCGGCATCGATGTAGAGGCACGTGCCGTCCGTATCCAGGTAGGCCTCAGCTGAGCCACAGGACGTCTGGAAGCTCCACGTGAAGCTTCGCGCTTCGCCCCGGATGGTCGGATCGATGACCGTGTCGGCCCAGATGCCCTGGAGCAAGGGAGTCAGGCCTGAAGGCTCGATACGCCAGGTGGTGCTGGAGCCGTCGAACAGAACCAGGAACGTCGCCATGCTGGTTGTCTACCAGGCCGGCGAACGGCCTTGTCAGGGGCCCACTCCCAGGGGCGGGGGCCGGCGAGCCGGCGAACCAGACTGAGGCGGTCGGTGATCGTCTTCTTCGTCAGCGGCCGACTGCGCTGCTGCTGTTCCCACCTGGTCAGCATCGCGGTGAACATGCCGTCATCGGATCCAACGCGGCCACGTTCGCCGCCCGCACGAGCCGGATCGCTCCCGGCGAACTCGCCCCGCTCAACGCCACCTCTGGGAGTTGCATCAGATGCAACATCGTGGCGGTGAATGCCCCGCCGCAGGTCAGCACGCACCGACCGCCACCTCAACGAGCGGCAACCCCGCTCCCTACCTGCCCCAAGCCGTCAGCACCCGGGAGCAGAATGATGCGTCGAGCCCAACTCCGCCTACTTGGAGTCCCAAGCCTCGGCGAGCGGGACCATGTGGTCGATATCGAGCTTGGCCGGGTCGGCGACCTCCTGCTCGTCGTAGTACGACAGCCACTCCCCCTCGGACAGCTTGCAGCTGGCCGCGACCGACGGGGCCTCGGTCGCCTCGGCCAGGAGCACCTCGGCTCGGGTGTTGCAGCCATCCGCGGGATCGAGCCCGGTGTTCCAGTGCCGGAACTTGTCCCGGGTGTACCCGGCCCGGCTCTCCTCGGCGACCGGGATCTGGCCGATCGCGTAGGAGAGCGGGAACGTCTGCGCAGCCGCCGGGGCGGCCGGGGCGGCCTGACCTGCAAAATCCACCTCGCCGGTGAGGGCGGATGCCGACCAATGGCTTTCCTGATCACGCCCGGCCAGTGGGGCGACGCGCCGCAGATGATCGAGGTCCTCGGACGCATCCGCGTTCCCCGCCCTCAGGGCGGTCACCCCCGCACGCGGCCGGAACACCTGGGCGGCGACAAGGCGTACAGCTCACGCCGCAACCGCAGCTATCTGCGAAGGCGCCAGATCAAACACACCATTCCCGAGCCTAAGGACCAGCGGGCCAACCGACCGGCCCACCGGCTTCAACAGCGAGGTCTACAAGCGCCGCAACGAGGTCGAGCGGACGATCAACCGGCTCAAGAACTCCAGGGCGGTCGCCACCCGCTACGACAAGAGGGCCTACGTCTTCCACGGCACAGTCGCCGCTGCGGCAATTCGCTTATGGCTCCGCCCGTGATCCGGAGAACGGGCACTCTGGTCGGGGGCGGAAACGCTCAGCGCGCATCGAATGCGGCCTGCAACGCGTCCGCCGTGGGAACGATGACAACCGCGTTCCCCTGAAGCTCCGCAGGAAGGTGACGACGCTCCTTCTCGTGGAAGATCAGCGCGCCACCGTCCTGAGGGACGATTGAGGCTCCGAGGGCTGCAGCCAGCCGGGAGAGCACACCGAGCATCGCGCCTTTGGCGAAGTGCGTCGCCGTCACGCACAACATCCCGCTCTCGCCGTGGGACTCGTGGTAGAGATCCGCTTCGCCCCCGTCCTCTGCGCGGAGCTGGAAGAAGCCGTCCTCCGAACTGCCCGCCACCACGTACGGCTCCGTCACCTGTCGGAACCGTTCAGTGTCCAACGCGACAACCTCGCGGTCCACGAACCGGAGCAGGAAGATGCTGTAACTCACGGAAACACTCTGCCATCGTCATGATCCGCCGGACAGTGCCTAGAACCTGTCCGGCCATCCGGCGGTTCCCTCGCGCGCCGCGTTCCAGGAGCGGATACCGGGGCAGGCAGCTCGCACACTCCCGGTCAGGACTTGACCAGCCGATCACGCGGGGCCGCGCTGGCTCTCGGCGTGCGAAGCCAGTCGCCGGGGCCGCAGGGCTGCGCGATGCTTCAGGTTCGCTTCTCGGAGGTGGTGCGGAACTGCAGGGCGACCTCGGCGGCCCCGGGAAGACTCCTCTCGTCCGTCAGCACCACGCTGCCGGAGGTACCGCCGTCGGTCCATGCGCACACGATCGGGCGGCCCCCGGCGTTCGATGCGATATAGCCACAGCTCAACTGGCCACCCCAGGGGCCCGCCTCGAAGGCGGCGACGTCACTCGCTCGCGCACCGGCGAAGAAGTTGCGCAGCTCTTGCGTCATCGTGTCCGAGCGCTTCTCCTCGGCCAGCTCCGCGTCCCATTCGACGGCGTTGATTTGGAGCATGGCGCCCATCGGCCCCTGACCTGGACCGTCGTAGAACCAGCGCTTGCCCGACAGCGTCCTCCCGGACGTCATCACTCGCTCGTACTCGGCTGCCTCCTCGCCGGTGAGCAGCCGGTACACGCCGACGCGCGGGGCGGCGCCGATGACGCGCTCCTGGACCACGGGAGCCGCCTCGGCGGTAGGCGGCTGCCCCTCGTAGCTGCACGCCCGCACCAGACCCGCGGCGGCGACGGCGAGCAGTACGCCGACGATGGTGTTGCGCCGGCGCAGGGCGGTGGAAACGGCTTGCTCGGCTTCGACCGCACGGGCCGGCACTGGACCACGTCGCCACGTCCGGGTGGCAAACCAGATGACAGCCATGGCCGCGGCAGTGACGAGAAGCGCCCCCAGCGCCTGGCCAGCTGCGAAGCTCTGCGAGGTGGGGTCGACGGACAACGTGATCATGCCGGAATCGTAGACACCCCCGCATGCGTGTTCGTATGGTCGGCCGTCACGATCACGCATCGACGGGCGCGGCCCGGCAGTACCGCCCGGGACGCCGACGGGCCCCGCGTCACGCAGCGGGTTCCCTGTCGGCAGCGGCGCGGGCTGCGCGCGTACCGCCCTCGCGCGCCTGGCCCCGGGGCCGGGCGCGAAGGACCCGGGGCTCTGTGGTGTTCGCGGGCCAGCAGACGCGGCTGGAAGATCGGTGATTCCCAAGCTCATGTCGATGCCGCAGCGTCCGTGTTGTCAGGGGTGCGTTGTACGGTCCGCGACATGGCTGAGAGACCGACAATGAGCTGGCGCGAGGGCATAGCCCGTGAGGCGGAGCAACTGGCTGCCGGCACCCTGGATCCTGGCTGCGCTTGCATGGCCGCCTTGTACCCGGATGAGCTCCTGGCGGCGACCGATACCGTCCTCGACTCCTTCGATGTGGAGGTGGCCGGGCTTGACGGCGCAGAGGATGTCCAGGTCTTCGCCGTGGTGGAGCGCGTCGTCCTGGCGCTGAATGCTGTGGACGGCACCCACTACGGCTACGAGACGGATGAACGCGAGGCGTTGTGCGACTACATCGACACGGCTCTGACGGAGCGCGGCGTCGATGTGGCGGCGCTGACCAGTCGGCACGGGCTCGGACGACATGAGCTCACGGACAAGTGGCGCGATTGGTAGGTGCTCCATCGGCGCTTTCAACGTCGTGCCACACCCCTGCCAGATACGGCGGGGAACCACGGTGAATGAAGGGCGCTGTGCGCTGTCGGAGCCCCGCAAGGGATCAGTGCAGCCCCCACCGTGCAGGTAGCCTGCCGAGCTGTCGGTGCCAGCGTCTACAGTCCGATCATGTTTCCGCAGCCAGCTGAGGGGGCCACTGGCCCTTACGACGCGGGGTACCTCCCTCGCGTTCAGATGTGCATGCACCCGGTCGGCGAGGCCATGCCCGTCGCCAAGCTGGGTGGCGACCCCGTGTGGCTGGAGGAGCCCTGCTGGCCCCTGAACCCCCGCACAGGTGAGCCGCTCGACTTCATCGGGCAGATCCCGGTCCCCGTCGAGCCCGGCGCCACGCTCCGCATGGCGTATCTGTTCCTGTCGTACGAAGACTACGAGACCGGTGGCATGGACCCTGAGGACGGAGAGTCCGTACTGCTCATCCAGCCCGGCGGCCGCATCCCCGGGTTCGCCACCGTCGGGCCGACCGGGACAAGGGGACACTCGCTCCTACGCAAGATGATCTTGCTTCAGTAGTGCATCGCCTGGCTGCTGGCTCTCCACCCACCGCGTCGCAGATCAGAGTTCGGTCGTCCAGATTCCGACAGGGTGGTCACTCGGAGGCAGCCAGCGGCCGCCTCACGCTGGGTGTACGGCTGCCGTCGATGCGCGAACTGCAGAAGCAGTACACCGTCTCCAGCCTGACGGCACGCTCGGCGCTGAACCTGCTGCGCATCGAGGGACTGGCCGACACCGTACCGGGTCGGGGCACTTTCGTCGTTACACCTTCACTCGCCGAGGCGGCGGCCTGACCAGCCAAGGCCCTTGCCCACAGCGGTGAAGGCAGCCGAACATTCGCCCATGAGACCCGAAGTGCAGACGTTCGTCGCCGACGGCCCGCTCCCCGACTGGGACGCGAGCGGAGAAGAGATCGACAGGCGCGTCGAGCAACTCGAAGCGATTCCGAAGCCGGTCACGGGAGAGGAAGCCCGAGCGCTCGTCTCCTGCTTCGGCCCGGACGACTGCTACGGCGTCGCCGGAACCCTGCTGCACCTCATCGAGACCGGCCCGAACCCCGTCCTCGCCACCGATCCAGGACCCGACGCCAACGAGTGGCACAAGAGGCTCTACGACCGCGCCGTGAACGGAGGACTCATCCCCCGAACTTGACGGCACAGCAACGTGAGGTGTCTGTCTGGTGAGCCATGAGCAGCTGGCCCGGTGGTGGGCGGTGCTGGGTGCCGTCCCCCGGCAGCAGAGCCCCCCGCAGCGTGCTCACTGACCTGGGCGGCGCCGGCCACGTGCTCGTGTAGAGCACGGCCGGTGATACGCGACAGGGGCCCGGCCTCAGCCGGGCCCCTGTCTTTCGTAGCGGGGACAGGACTACGCGGCCCGCAACACGCCGGAGCTCACAACGGTTTGAGTAGCGCTACTCAGGCGCCCGGGGCCGCGCCGCCGCACGATGGAACCGCCATCGACACGACGGACCGGCCGACCCGATCCGGCCGACCGGATCCAGCTCATAGAGTAGGCAGTTGATGGCTGGACGCACCCCCTTAGCAGCCCTTGAGGAGCCCGCCGGGTGAGCAACGTACTGAGTATGAACACCGTCCGGGGAAGGGTCCAGGACCCGGGGACGGTCAGGGATTCGATCGACTTCACCGACGGTTCGGGACCGGCCCGCGTGGTCGCGTACCCGGAGCGCGAGCTGCCGCCGGGCGGCATACCCTCCTATCTCGCGGCCCGCAAGAGCGGCGCCCGCGCCTTCGTGCTGTGGGCCGACGAACACCGCCGGGAGCGGGTGGCCACGGTGATGACCCAGTCCGCCGCCGGCGGTGTCGCCACCTTCCAGGTCCTCAGCGCGCACGGCGAGCACATCGGCACGATCGTGCGCGAGAAGGCGTTCCGAGGCAGGGGCCTTCGCACGCGCTGGACCGTGACCCCGCCCGGCGGCCCCGATGCGGTGGGCTACAAGGGCCGGATCGTGTGGTGGTTCGTGTGGTGGCTGTGCCTGCCCCTGATGGTGCTGATCGTCCTCGCCTCCGTCGTCGACAGCTCCCCGAGCGTGGGCGGTGCCGCGCGCGGCCCCCGGCGCATCCGATGGCGTGCGGGCGGCAGGATGCCCCTGGAGTTCAGGTCCGGCGGCGACAAGCTGCACCTGCACGAACCGGACCTGGACTGGCGGCTCGGGGCCGCGCTGGTCGCCCTGGTGCGCAGCTTCAGCTCCATCAGGTGGGACGCCATGAAGAATTGAAGGGTGGTGTCCCGGGGCCGCGCACAGTAGAACTGGTCCCATGTCCGACCAGCAGCCCTCCCACTGGCCCCGGCCGCCCGGTGCGCCCGGCATGTACGCGCCACCGCAGGCCCGTGAGGTCACCGCTTCCTACCGGCGGTGGGCGGGCGTTCTCACCTGGACCGCCGTCGTCGTCGCCGCCCTCATGGCGGTCGCGCTCGTGGTGAGCATCGTCTTCCTCGTATGGGCGGACCAGGACACGCGGAACGCCGCCTACGGCTACCTCGCGCTCGTTCTCTGGGTCGGGATCGCCGCGGGGGTCCCGGTCCTGATCGGGGTCGCGGTCGCCGCCCGAGGCATGAGGCGCCGGGTGCGGCAGCAGAGCCGGCCGGGGAACGCGCCTTCGTAGGACACCGCCGGGCGTGCAGGCCGGGGCCGATGCTCCCGGACCTCCCGGTCAGGCGGCGGTTCGCGTCCTCGGTTCGGCGCGTCCAGGCCGTCGGCCGACTGCATCCCGTCGCTCACGGCAGCCACCGTAGTGGGGCCGGGTGCCGGGGGCGGGCCGGTTTTCAGGCGCGGAAGGCGGCTGCCTTGGGTCCGGGCTGGAGCACCAGCGCGTTCAGCGGGCGTGTGCAAGTGGGCTGGACCACCTCCAGCCAGCCGGCTGCGCCGGTCACGCGGTACGGGATGCTCTGGTGTCCCTGCCATTTCCAGTTGATCCACCAGCGAGGCTCGCTTCGGTGACCCGCGAGGCGCCGTGGGGTGGGAAGTCGCTGGCCGGCCAGGTCGATGTCGTCGAGCTCGACCTGAAGGCTCTGCAGGTGGGTCAGGCCCGCCAGTGCCGCCCGGCGTAGCGGGCTGTCCTGGTTCCACCGCCGGAAGGCCCCTCGCATGTGCGGGGTGGTCAGCAGGTCGGAGTCCTGGGGCGTGTCCGGCAGTGTGATGCGCGAGACGGTGATGAGCTCTTGCTGTTGCCACTCGATCAGATCCGCTCGCACGGGGCGGGGAATGTGCTGGTCGAGGCCCTCGAACGCGGCAATCATGTCGTGCCGTTCGGCCCGGCCGGCGTTCGGGTCCTCGGTGATCGCGTGCAGCGCGGCAAGAGCCCGGGTGAGGGAGTCGCCCTGCTGCCACAGCGGGAGCATCTTCGTGCCCTCGGCCTCGAGCTGCTCGCGTGTGGAGTCGTCGAACTGCAACTGCAGCCCGCGGGAGGTGCCCGCGAGCGCGCGGCGCAGCGGCGCGTAGGGGTTGCCGCGCCCGGAGAGCAGGCTCTGGACGATGAGGTGAGTCATCTGCTCGTCGCGTTCGAACCGGACAGCGACGTCGACATCGTGCGGCTCAGGGGCTCCTCGGGCGAAGCTGCCGAACAGCCAGATCTGTCGTACCAGGCTCAAGGGCCAGTCCTGGCCGTCGTCGATCCGGTGGAGCATTCCCTCGACCAGTTCCACGGCTCGCGCCCGTTTCACGTCCGGCCTCCCTCGTCGCTCTGAGCCGCCAGCGTAAAGGCGGGAACGAGGCAATCATTAACGGCTGCGGACACCTCACTCCCACAGGGGACGCAAGGTCATCTCCCGCGCCATCGCGACGTGGAGGGAATTCACACGATTCGCCCCCGTCGGCAAGCGTGGAGGCGGGACCCGCCAGTTATCGGGGGCGGGGCTAGGGTCGGCGGCGGACGACCACAACTGCTACAAGCGGCTCCTCCGCCTCACCACGTAGGACACGGTCTAAGAGGGCGGTTCGTGACTCTTGAAGCAGTTATGTCGCCGTGCCCGCCCGTATTGAGGCCGGAGTATGGTTCGAGACCGTCATGGTCGAGAGCTCCCCGGATTGGCAGACGACATGGTGCGGGTCGAAGAGCTGGAGGGCGTGCTGCCTTCGATGACACGGTGGCGTGTGCCAGGCGGACGCAGCGTGGACTGGGCCGCCCTCGAGGCGGGCCTCGGGACGGCGCTGCCCTCGGACTTCCGCTCTCTGGCGGAGGCGTACCCGGTGCTTGTCATCGATGATTTCCTCATGGTGTCTCTTCCGACGCCCGGCGCCGAGGCGCCATGGGCGTCCGAGTCCAGGGACAGGAGACGACATGATCCCCCTTGGCCGTCCGGTCATCAACGAAGCCGACGTCGCCCGCCACGCGGGCGTGCCGCTGGCCACCTGGCGCCGGCATGACGCCCCCGCCTTCCGCGAGCATGTCCCCGGCCTCCTGCCCGACAGCCGCTCCCTGCTCTACGACCTCGCCCAGACCGAGGCCTACCTCGCAGGCCGGCCGATCCCCGCGCTGCCCGAAGGCGAGCACCCCGACGACCTGCTGAGCGCCAAGGAGACCGCCGCCATCCTCGGCATCAGCACCGGCACCGTCCAGGCCTACGCCACCCAGGGCTACCTCTCCCCCGGCACTACACGCTACGGCACCCGCCTCTGGGCCCGCCGCGAAGTCCTCGACCGCCGCGACAACGCCCCCGGCCGCGGCAAAGGCGGCGGCCGGCGCGCCGGCGAACCCCAAGGCCCCCGCACACAGCACGCCTACGAGAACGACCCCCGCCTGGCCGTCGCCGCCCAGGCCCTCACCACCGCGCCCGCCGGCACCCCCAAAAGCCGCATCGCCACCGAACTCGCAGACCTCCACGGCCACACCCCCCGTACCTGGGAACGCCTCCTCACCACCGCCGCGGCACTCCACGGCCCCACGGACGACGACAAGGCCTGAGGGGGATCTCTTCAGTTCGACGGGGAACATCCGATCCAGGCGAGACAAGCTCGCCCAGGAGCAGCAGGGGGCGCTGCGGGAAGTGGGCGCAGTGGGCATGGCCGCCTCCGACTGCCGAGGTGTCCTTGGTTCACAGCGCCGCGAGGATGAAGGTGAGCAGCGCCAGGGACAGGGTGGCGCTGCCTGCGAAGGCCACGGCTCCGCGAAGCAGGGCGGTGGCGTAGGTGGCTCCGTCGATACGAGCGAGCAGGCCGGCCGCTGCTCCTACGAGTGTGCAGAAGAGGGCGATGACGGCCAGGAGCAGGGTCAGCAGGATCAGGTGGGTGGATGTGGTGTTCATGTCTTCTCCCAGGACGACCGGTGACGGGGACGACGCTGAATTTCGTGGTTTCGGTGTTCACCGGGGTTCAGGACGAACAAAGATGAACGAAGACGGCCACCTGGGAGACGGGGAAGCAGAGCATGGGGGATGTGCACAAGGATCCGCTGGCGGAGCTCGCCTTCCGCCTGCGCACCCTCAAGGCGCGGAAGCGTCTGCAGATCGCCGGGCTGGTGCAGCGGACGGGGCTGGGGCGGACAACGGTCAGCCTGGCGCTGAACGGCCAGAAGGTGCCTTCCGAGGCCACCCTGGTGGCTCTGGCGAAGGCCCTGGGTACGGATGTGGAACCGCTGCTGGCTCTTCGAGAAGCCGCCACCCCCGTACCGCAGGTGCGCGAAGCTTCTGCGAGGAGAGCCACCCGCAGATTGGCCGGGCCCAGGGCACGGCCCTCGTTTGAGGAGCGGTACCTCAGCTACGTGAGGGAGCGGCATTCGCAGCTGACCGTTGTGGGGCTGGACTTGAGTCGGCCGGAGCGTGCGCGCTGGCCGCTGGACGCGGCGTATTTGAGTTTGGAGCTGGCGGAGCGGCAGGAGGACTGGTCTGCGGGTGGTGAGGAGGCGGGGCGGCCGTCTGTCGTGGTGAAGCGTGCCGAGCACGCGTTGGCCGGCTGCCGGCGCGTGCTTCTGCGGGGGCTTGCTGGCAGCGGGAAGACGACGCTGTTGCAGTGGCTGGCTGTCGCCGCGGCGCGTGATGAGCTGCCGGAGGAACTGGCGGGCTGGCGGGGGCTGATCCCGTTCGTCCTGCCGCTGCGGACGCTGGTGCGGCGCGGGCCGTTGCCGGAGCCGCACGATTTCCTGTCCTCGGTCGGTGCGCCCCTGGCCGCCGCGCAACCTGAGGGCTGGGTCGATGGTCTCCTTGCCAGGGGGGAGGCGCTCGTCCTGGTCGATGGCATCGATGAGGTTCCCCAGGAGCACCGGGGTGCTACGCGGGACTGGCTCGAACGGCTCCTGGCGGCCTACGGGGACGCGCGGTTCGTGGTCACCACGCGTCCGTCCGCTGTGCCGGAAGGCTGGCTGGCTCCCTCGCACTTCACCGAACTGTCGGTACGGCCCATGAGTACCGGTGACATCGGGGTCTTCGTTCACCGGTGGCACACCGCGGCCCGGCACAACGCGGCAACCGATGCCGAACGCTCACAGCTGGATGATCTCGAAGCGGCGCTGCGGTTCACGGTGCGTGCTCAGCGCGATCTGGCGCAGCTGTCCAGCACGCCTTTGATGTGTGCGCTGATCTGCGCGCTGCACCGGGACCGCCGCGGTCATCTGCCGCACAGCCGTATGGAGCTCTACGAGGCAGCGCTGTCGATGCTGCTGGTACGCCGCGACCTCGAACGCAGCATCGACGTCCCCGAAGGTATCCAGCTCACCGAACACCAGAGCGTCCAGCTGCTGCAGCGTCTGGCCTACTGGCTCATCCGCAACCGCCAGACCGAGATGGAACGGACCACCGCAACGGCCCTGGTCGACGACGCGCTGCCGGCCATGCAGGCCGTGGCCGAGCAGGGCAGTGCCGAGCGGATCATGACGCACCTGGTCGGCCGCAGCGGGCTCCTGCGCCAGCCCACCATGGACACCATCGACTTCGTCCACCGCACCTTCCAGGACTACCTCGGCGCCAAAGCCGCCATCGAAGCCCACGACTTCCCCCTCCTGGTCAACAACGCCCACGACGACCAGTGGGAAGACGTCATCCGCATGGCCGTCGCCCACGCCCGACCGACCGAAAGCACTGACCTGCTCCGCCGCGTCGTCAAACGCGGCGACACCGAGGCCACACATAGGGGCAGGCTCCACCTTCTGGCAGCCGCCAGCCTGCAGTACGCCACCGAAATCGAACCCGACACCCGCAAACTCGTCGAACAACGAGCACGCGCCCTCATGCCTCCCCGCTCAAAGGAAGAAGCCGAAGAACTCGCCGCACTGGGACCAGGCATCCTGGACCTACTGCCAGGGCCCCAAGGCCTGGAACACGACGAAGTAGGCCCCGTCATCACGACCGCCGCCACCATTGGCGGTGATCACGCCTACGCCTTTCTCAGCCATTTCACCCAGTCCCTTGCTTCTGGCCCAGTAACCCACGACCTGGTCGACGGCTGGAAGAACTTTGACGCTGTCTCATACGCGCGCGACATCCTGCTCCCATTCAAAGAACGCCTACTTCTGACCATTAACACCGATGATCAGCGCGATGCCCTGAGATTCCTAAAACCTATCAGTAAAGTCAGCTTCCAAAAATCCTTCACTCCAGAGGAAATAATAGAGCACCTCTCGCCTGAGCACACCCAAAGACTGAATATCCATTCCAACCATGCACTAACAGATCTGAAATTTATCCGCCACCTACCAGCTCTAAAAGAGCTCGCCATATCCGAGTGTGACCAACTCACAGAAATCGATGACCTCGCAGGATTACCCTTGTCAGAACTGCACCTACTAAAATTCCCGGACGAATCGTCTTTCGATGCCCTGAGTTCACTGACGGAACTCACATACCTTGCCCTTTACACCCGCCTGCCATGGGACAGCCTAGAAAACATGCCAGCACCGCCAGGCTTGACCACACTGCGCATGGCTCGCTGGATTGACACACCCCTAAGCGGAATTTCCAGATGGCAGCTCCTGAAAAGCCTGGTAGTTAACTCAGCACCTACCCCTGCAGAGTGGCAAGAAATTTCTTCGTTGCCACACCTGGCAGAACTTTACGTATCAGAATATGACCTTCTACAGGCCCCACTAATGCTCAGCGTGACACATCTACACCTGTCACCCACCGACGCGGATACACAATTGAACCTAGTCCCTGAAAAATTTCCCAACCTTAAGACAATTTCCATCAACTGTCGCGCAGCCGTGCCCGATATCGCCGATATTTCACCCCTTAAGGAAATCGAAGAGCTGCGAGTATCCCTGGAGTATGCAGACAAAATTGTCGGCCTGAGAGGTTTCAAGCCAGATAACATCCACCTATATCCACGTCCCCGCATAGCAGGAATTTGAGTTTTATTCGAGTCAGCCGTGCTCGCATAAATCCTTCCCGCCCCGTAGAAGCTGGAGGAGCGCGCGGCAGAGGCGGAAAGTGCACGGGTATGGGCAAGCCCCGCAACCCGTACGAGGGCTCCGGGCATGCGGGACGGGTGGGCCGAGTGCAGCTCCTGCACCTCGGCGGAGCGGGGCGTGCAGCTGTCCTGGGGTCTGCCGGAACGGGGGGGGGAATCCGGCAGACCCCTGGACTGCCAGAGCGGTCCCATGCGCTCGCCACCCGCCTG
>NZ_JNZP01000054.1 GCF_000725545.1 Streptomyces exfoliatus
GGGCCGGCGGGAGTGACGCGGTTCCGGGCGGGGGCCGTACGGCGCCGTCCCAGGTCCTACGGGTGAACGAGCAGGGCGACGGGCGCCGCCCCGGGGGCGTTGTGCCCACCCTCCCCCAAGCTCTCGGCTTCGCTCGAGCAGGGGACCCCCATCACCCCTGCGGAACGTATGCCCACGACGCGGGCACAAGGAGGGTGGGCGGGGCGCAACAGGTGGGTGGGGCTACAGCGCGGGGCGTAACGGGGGCGGGCGCAGCGGGGGGGGCTACAGCGGGGGGCGACGTGGCGGGTCCGCCACGTCGCTGCGTTCGCCCCCGGGGCTACTGGTCCGAGGAGAAGCGGACCGTGGCCGGGGGGAGGGTGGCGTCGCACCAGACGCGGACGCCCTCGCGGAGTTCGTTGTCGGCGCCCACGTGGGCCCCGTCGCCGACGACCGCGCCCGTCAGGACCGTACGGGCGCCGATGCGGGCGCCCGCGCCTATCAGGGAGTCGGTGATCACCGCACCCGGTTCGACCACCGCGCCGGCCAGGAGCGTGGAGCCCGTGATGCGGGCGCCCTCGCCGACCACCGCGTCCGCGCCGACGACCGTGCCGCCGGTCAGCTTGGCGTCCGGGGCGACGCGTGCCGTCGGCAGGACCAGGCGGTCGCCGCAGCGGCCCGGGACGGCAGGCGACGGGGCGCGGCCGAGGACCAGGTCGGCCGAGCCGCGGACGAAGGCCTGCGGGGTGCCGAGGTCCAGCCAGTACGTCGAGTCGACCATGCCCTGGAGGTGCGCTCCGGAGGACAGGAGTTCCGGGAAGGTCTCGCGCTCGACGGATACCGGGCGGCCGGCGGGGATCTTGTCGATGACCGAGCGGCGGAAGACGTACGCGCCCGCGTTGATCTGGTCGGTGACGATCTCCTCGGGGGTCTGGGGCTTCTCCAGGAAGGCCGTCACCCGGCCCGTCCCGTCCGTGGGGACCAGGCCGAAGGCTCTCGGGTCCTCCACCCGCGTGAGGTGGAGCGAGACGTCCGCGCCCGAGGAGGAGTGGGTGGCGACGAGGGCGCCGATGTCGAGGCCCGTGAGGATGTCGCCGTTGAAGATGAGGACCGGGTCGTCGGGTCCCGAGTGCAGCCGGGAGGCCACGTTGCGTATCGCGCCGCCGGTGCCGAGCGGCTCCTCCTCGGTGACGTACTCCAGGCTCAGGCCGAGTGCGGAACCGTCTCCGAAGTGCGGCTCGAAGACCTCGGCCAGGTAGGAGGTGGCGAGCACGATGTGCTCGACGCCGGCGGCGCGGGCGCGGGCCAGCTGATGCGTCAGGAAGGGGACGCCCGCTGCCGGGACCATGGGCTTCGGCGTGTTGACCGTGAGGGGTCGCAGCCGTGTTCCCTTGCCACCGACCAGGAGGATCGCTTCTGTCACCTTGTCGTCTCTGCTTCCTGTTCGGGGCCGGTCAGCTCGCCCGTCTCGGTCGTCCGTGCGATATGACCGGTCAGTTTAGGCAGATGGTTGCCCCGATGACCCCATCAGCGCCTTCCCTGGTACTTCGCCGAGCTCGTGCGGGCCGTCCCGAGCTTGCCGTACAGCCGCACTCCGGGGCACTCCGTGGCGAATCCGTCACGGTGTCCCGAGATGGCGTTGAACCGGACCCTGCTGCCCTTCTTGTACCGGTTTCCACCCCCGGAGACGAGGTACGACGTTCCCTTCGGGTTCACCCCGTGCAGCCCGAGTTTCCAAGCCGTCAGACGGGCGACGGCGGTCACGGCGGCGGCCGGAGGGGTGCTCTTGCTGAAGGTGCCGAGGACGGCGATGCCCATGCTGTTGGTGTTGAACCCGAGAGTGTGCGCGCCGAGGACGGGCTTGGCCACTCCCCCGGCCCGGCCTTCGTAGATGTTTCCGCACTTGTCGACGGCGAAGTTGTAGCCGAAGTCACGCCATCCGCTGCTCTTGACGTGGTAGCGGTAGATACTGCGCAGGACGGAGGGCGCCTGCTTGCAGGTGTAGTTGTTGCCGGTCGCGCTGTGGTGGACGAAGGCCGCCTTGATGCTCTTCGTGTAGACGAAGCCCTTCTCGCGGATCTTCTCGTCGGCGCCCCAGCCCTTGCGCGTGATGATCTTGGGGCGGGGGCCGATGTACGGCTTCGCCGGGGCCGCCGCCACGGCCGGCTCCACCACTGCGGCCTGCTCCTGGGTTTCGGGGTGGGGCAGGACCTGCGGCGGGAACTCGGCCTCCTGCACGCGGGGCAGGTACGGGAACGTGAACTCGACCGCCGCCTTCGTCAGCGCCGGGATCCAGGTCGCGCCGTACGCGGCGAGCTGGGCGTTGACCGCGCTGACCGCCGCCTCCGCCGCGTTCAGGCCGGCCTGCGGGCCCGGCGCCGCGGCGGTACGGGTCACGGGCGCGGCCGCCGCCGGGTCCTCGCCCGGGTCGACCAGTTCCAGGCGCAGGCCTTCGGGGAGCGGCTCCTCCCCTCGTACGCGGATCTCCACGCCGTCCGAGTCGCCGACCCACAGGGGGGCCGTGGAGCCCTTGAGGGCCCGTCCCGCGCCTTCCGTGGTCTCCGGGTCGGCGCCGTGTTCCTCGTTGTGGGTCTCCACGTCCTGCCACGGCGACCAGACGTCGCCGCCGGTGGCGCGGGTGCGGACCTGCACGGCGCCGTGCAGGGCGGCCGTCGGGTCGTCCCAGACGACGCCGACGAGCGAGAAGGGCCTGACGTCGCGTCGGGTGAGCCCCTGCGCGTCCGTACCGTCCGCGCCCCCGCCGAGGGCCCTGTCCGTACCGCCGAGGGGCGCGAGCGGCAGGGACTGGGTGGCGCCGGGGAGTTCGGGCGCGGGTGGCAGCGCGGAGAGTGCCGGTGGGAGTGCGGAGGCCGCCGATGGCAGTCCGGGCGCCGGGGACACCTCGGCCGCGGCGGGCGCGGCGAGGGAGACCGGCAGGGCGATGGCCGCCGCGCAGGTGACGGCGATCGAGGAGGCGAGTGAGGCACGCATGGGCCGATCGTGCGTAGCCGGGGGCTGTTCCGCGACCGGGAAGAGGCCCTGAAACTGACGCCGTGTCGGTCCGACCGGTGGACGGCGTCACCGGTACGGCGGACCCCCACACGGCCGCCCGCGTACGCTGTCCGGCGTGAACGCCAGCGACCGCACCCCCGCCGACCTGCTGCGATCCGCGCTCGCCGCGGACCCCGCCCGCCCCTTGGTCACCTTCTACGACGACGCCACCGGTGAGCGGGTGGAATTGTCCGTCGCCACCTTCGCCAATTGGGTGGCCAAGACGGCCAACCTGCTCCAGGGCGAGCTGTCCGCCGCCCCCGGCGACCGGCTCGCGCTGCTGCTGCCCTCGCACTGGCAGACCGCCGTCTGGCTGCTCGCCTGCTCCTCCGTCGGCGTGACCGTCGAGGTCGGCGGCGACCCGGCGGACGCGGACCTCGTCGTCGCGGGTCCCGACACGCTCGAGGCGGGCCTCGCCTGTTCCGGGGAGCGGATCGCGCTCTCCCTGGCCCCGCTGGGCCGTCGTTTCCCGGCCGTGCCCGCCGGATACGCGGACTACGCGGTCGAGGTGCCGAGCCAGGGCGACCGGTTCGCCCCGTTCGTACCGGTCGATCCGGACGCTCCCGCCCTCGTCGTCGACGGTACGGAACACAGCAGCGCGCAGCTCGTCGAGCGGGCCCGCGCGGACGCGGAGGCGCTGGGTCTCACCCCCGGCGCCCGGCTGCTCTCCGGGCTCGGCTACGGGGACTGGAAGGGGCTCTCGGCCGGTCTGTACGCGCCCCTCGCGGCCGGCGGCTCGGTGGTCCTCTGCCGGAACCTGGAGCGGCTGGGCGGCGAGGGCCTGGAGAAGCGGGTGGAGAGCGAGCGGGTGACCCACAGGGCGCTCTGAGCCGCGCAGACGAACACGCCCGTCCACCCACGCGCAGACGACTCTCCACGCCGGCCCGGCGCCCGGCCGAGACCCCCGGCATCGGCCCCACACCCCGCCGAGTGCCCCATTCGGCGTAGGGCCGCGCCGAGTCCCCGGGTCCGAGCCCGCCGTCCGGTACATGATCGGCCCGGGGGGAGTCGCCTCCTTCCGCACAACCATGCGTCGGGTTCGGCCGTCTCCTTCTACGACCGGCGGCCGCCCGGCGCGCCGCCGACGCCATGAAGGACGGACTCAGACGTGACGGACCGTGCGGGCACGCCCGCCGAACCGGATCCCCCGCAGGCGGAGGACACGGCGACAGACGCTCCGGAGGAGCCGCGCCGACGCCGCCACTGGCTGCGGTGGACGGCGCTCGGCGTCTCGGTCGTGGTGCTGGCCGCCGCCGGGGCCGGCTGGTGGTTCTACCGGAAGCTCGACGGCAACATCACCACGGACACCACGGCCGCCGCCGAGCTGCGGAAGTACGAGAAGGAGCGGCCGGCCGCGGTCGTCTCGGCCGCCCGGAACATCCTGCTCATCGGCTCGGACACCCGGGCCGGCGCGGGCAACCGCGAGTACGGCAGGGACAAGGGCACCCAGCGGTCGGACACCACGATCCTGCTGCACCTGTCGGCGGGGAAGGCGAGCGCGACCGCCGTCTCCGTCCCCCGCGACCTGATGGTGACGATCCCGAGCTGCCGCAAGGCCGACGGGAGCCGCACCCGCGAGCAGTTCGCGCAGTTCAACTGGGCCTTCGAGTTCGGCGGTACGGCGTGCACGATCCGTACCGTCGAGAAGCTGACCGGGATCCGGGTGGACCACCACATGGTGATCGACTTCCAGGGCTTCAAGAAGATGGTGGACGCCGTCGACGGTGTGGAGGTCTGCCTCAAGGAGCCCGTGGACGACCCCGACGCGAAGTTGAAGCTGCCCGCGGGACGCCAGACGCTCCACGGGGAGCAGGCGCTCGGGTTCGTCCGCGCCCGGAAGTCGATCGGCAACGGCAGCGACACCGAACGCATGGACCGCCAGCAGCAGTTCCTCGGCGCGCTCGTCAACAAGGTGCAGAGCGACGGGGTGCTGCTGAACCCGACCAAGCTCTATCCGGTCCTGGACGCTGCCACCAAGGCGATCACGACCGACCAGGGCCTCGACTCGCTGCGGGACCTGTACGACCTGGCCCGGTCGATGCGGGCGGTCCCCACCGAGAAGGTGCAGTTCCTCACTGTCCCGCGCCGCTCCTACCGATACGACGCGAACCGGGACGAACTGGTACAGCCGGCGGCGAGTCAACTCTTCAAGCAGCTACGGGAGGACAGGCCCGTCGTCGTGACCCCGGGCGAGAAGGACGACGAAGGGCGGCGCGGCGCGGACGGCAAGCCCGGCAAGCCCGACGACGCCGACCTCCCGGCCCCCTCCGCGACGCCGACCTTCACCGGGCGGAACGCGGCGGAGGGAGTCTGCTCCTAGAAGGCGCCGTGGGGAGGCCGGGTAAAGGGCACACCAAGGGGAGGGCTGAGAGCGATGAGGTTTGAGCAAATTGCCCGGTTGTAAGGGGCGTGGAATTTGTCACGCACGTCGCCCCACGCTGAACTGGGCGGATAGTGTGACGCGATCCGGTGCACCCCGACCGCGTGGTCGCACTCACCAAGGATCGAACGACCGAGAGAGCGGCGCCCTGTGGGGGAGGCGCCTCGCGTGGCACCGACGGAGGACTCGAGTAACCGTGGACGCGCACAGCCGTGGACGGGCGGACGAGATCGACCCCGCCGACCAGTGGGTGCTCAACCCGCAGACCGGCAACTACGAACTGCGACTGGACCACTCCGCTGGGCAGTCACAGCCGCGGACCCCGTCGTCCAGGCCCCGCAGATCCACCGTTCCCGCTCCCGCCCCCGCCGACACCCCCGTCGAGGCGCCCGTACCCGGCCAGCGCCGTCGCCGCGCCGTCGAGCCGGGCGGCGGCGGACAGCAGCCGCCCGCGAGCCGCCGCAAGCGCAAGCAGGGCGCGTCCCGCAAGAAGAAGGTCCTGCTGTGGACCGGCGGCACGATGGCGTTCGTCCTCGTGGGCGGCGCGACCGGCGCGTATCTGCTCTACAACGAGCTCGACGGGAACATCGGCTCGGTCGACGTCGGCGACGCCGCCGTCCAGACGGAGTCGATGGACGGGCCGCTCAACATCCTGATCATCGGCAACGACGTCCGTACCGGCGAGGGCAACGAGAGCTACGGGAACAAGACGAACGTCACCGGCCACGCCGACACGACGTTCCTCATCCACATCTCCGAGGACCGGACCAACGCGACGGCCCTGAGCATCCCCCGTGACCTCAAGATCAAGATCCCGGACTGCCCCACGAAACAGCCCGACGGCTCGACGAAGGTCATCCCGGGCTCGGTCGGCACGACCAAGTTCAACGAGTCCTTCGGTGTGAACGGCCGCGACCCGGGCTGCACGATGCGCACCATCTCGGAGATGTCCGGCCTGGGCATCAACCACTTCATGATGGTCGACTTCAACGCCGTCAAGACGCTGTCCACCGCCGTCGGCGGCGTGAAGGTCTGCCTCGCAAAGCCCATCCGGGACAAGGAGTCCAAACTCAACCTCTCCGAGGGCGAGCACCGCATCCAGGGCGAGGACGCGCTCGCGTTCCTCCGCAACCGTCACGGGCTCGGCAACGAGAGCGACCTGGACCGCATCAAGATGCAGCAGCAGTTCCTCGCCTCGATGATGCGACAGCTCAAGGAAGACACCCTGGACAGCCCGTCGCAGCTGCTCTCGGTCGCCAACGCGGCCACCGAGGCGCTCACGGTCGACAAGGGGATAGACAGCGTCATGAAGCTGACCACCCTGGCCAAGGAGATCGGAAAGGTCGACCTGAAGAACATCAGCTTCGTGACCGTTCCGGTCGTCGACAACCCCGACGAGCCGCCCACCAAGCGGGCGACGGTCGTCCTCAACCAGGAGCTGGCCCCTCAGGTGTTCTCGATGATCGAGAACGACATCTCCTTCACCGAGGTGAAGAAGAAGGAGAAGCAGGCCAAGGACGCCAAGGCGCAGGCCCAGGCGAAGCTCCTCCAGGGACCGCGTGCCGCGGCCGCCGACGTGCGCGTCGACGTCTACAACGGCAGCGGCATCACCGGCGCGGCGCAGTCGACCATCGTCTGGCTGCAGAACGAGCAGGGCGTGAGCCGCTCCACCAACAAGAGCAACGCCCCCGAGAAGGCGGCGAAGACCACGCTCACCTACGCACCGAACCAGGCCGATCAGGCCCGCAAGCTCGCGGACATGATGGGTCTGGCCGCCACGGCCCTCAAGCCGGGCACACAGGACGCCGGGGAGCGCGAGCCCATGACGCTCGTCCTCGGCGCCGACTTCAAGGGCGCAGGGATTTCCATGGCCGCTCCGACGAAGGCGCCGGACGTGGGTCAGGTAGAAGCAGACAAGCAGGTGTGCGCCAAGTGACCCGGAAACACCGGGACTTGGCACGCTCCTGACTGACGAGGGGACCTGGGGTGGGACAGAACAGCGTGCGTGGGGAGGGGACGCGGCGACGCGTACCACGCGCCCGAGAACTGGGCTGGGACGACGACCTGTACGGCGCCGGGGAAGCCACCGGCGCCGGCGACGACGCTCCCGAGGAGAAGACGGCGCAGGCCGACGCGCCCGCGTCGACCCGCGCCGCGCGCCGGCGCGGGAACGCCGGTGGCGGTACGGGCGCGGGCGGCCGCGCCGCCGCGCGCAAGCGTGCCAAGAAGACCGGCAAGCGCAAGGTGCTGCGCTGGGTGGCGATCACCCTGTCGCTGCTGATACTCGGCACGGCCGGCGCCGGATACCTGTACTACGAGCACCTCAACGGCAACATCCGCAGCGGCGGGCGCGCGGGCGGCGAGAGCGGCGTGAAGAAGGCCCCGCCGAACGCGCTCGGGGACACCCCGCTCAACATCCTCCTGATCGGCTCCGACAGCCGCCAGGACGAGAAGAACATCGCCCTCGGCGGCGGCCGCAACGACAAGGACCGCAAGCCGCTCGCCGACGTGCAGATGCTGCTGCACGTCTCGGCGGACCGCGAGAACGCGTCGATCATCTCCATTCCGCGCGACACCGTCGTCCCGATCCCGGAGTGCAAGGGCGAGGACGGCACGCCCTACGCCGCCACCACGAACCGGCCGATCAACGAGTCGCTGCAGCGCGGCGGTCCCGGCTGCACCCTCACGACCTGGGAGAGCCTCACCGGGGTCTACATCGACCACTGGCTGATGGTCGACTTCGCCGGAGTCGTGGCCATGGCCGACGAGGTCGGCGGTGTCCCCGTCTGTGTGAGGACGGGTGTGCACGACAAGTCGACCGCGAGGGTGAAGGGCGGCTCCGGCCTGAAGCTGCGGGCGGGCACCACCGAGGTGAAGGGCGAGCAGGCGCTCCAGTGGCTGCGCACCCGGCACGCGTTCGGCAGCGACCAGAACCGTGCCAAGGCCCAGCACATGTACATGAACGGCATGATGAAGAAGCTCCAGAGCCAGAACGCCTGGACGGACACCGCGCGGCTGACGGGTCTTGCCGAGACCGCCACGAAGGCCCTTCAGGTCTCCGACGGCCTCAAGACGGTGAAGAAGCTCTTCGACCTGTCGATGCAGCTCAAGAACGTGAAGCTCGACCGCCTCACGACGGCGACGGTCCCGACCGACCCGTACCGGCTCAACCCCGACGCGTGGCTCCAGCTGAGGCCCTCCGCCGCCGACAAGATGTGGGCGATGCTCCGGGACGACGTCGCCTTCGACAAGAACGGCGACAAGGCCGACGGGACGACGAAGCCCAAGCCCTCCACGAAGCCGAAGACGCCCGCCGAGGCCCCCGGCTCCTTCGTCGTGACCGTCGTCAACGGCACCGACGGCGGCGGCGAACCGGCCGTCGAGGGCCGGGCGCGAGACCTGGCCGAGATCCTCAAGGGCAAGGGCTTCACGCAGGCCGACGCCTCCAAGAACGGCGGGGGCCGCAAGGACTCCGTGGTCACCTATCCCAAGGCGGACGGCGACCAGGGCAAGGCGAACGCCCTCTCCGTGGCCAAGGCGCTCGGACTGCCCGACTCGGCCGCACGGGCCGCCGCGGACGACACCGGGGGCATCACCCTGGTCGTCGGCGCCGACTGGCGCGAAGGCGGCACGTACAAGAAGCCGACGGCCGTCGCGGGCGACCTTCCCGAGGGCGCCGACGACAAGGCGGACTGCATGGACGTCTACTCGGTCTACAAGTGGGACGGGAAGAGCTGACTCCCGCACCCGCGTGAACGCCGACGGCCGGGCCCCGTGAGGGACCCGGCCGTCGGGCGTGTACGGGGGCGGTCAGACCGTCTCGGTCTCGCCGGCCCTCACCGCCGGGCGGCGGCTCGCGATGACCTTCTTCGCCAGGGAGCGGGGGCTCGTCAGGAAGCCGTACCCCCACGACATGTGCATCGTCGCCAGGGCCACCGGGATCTGGAGGCGGGCCTTGAGCGGGAGGCCCTTGCCCGCCGGGACCGAGCCCGCCGTGATCGCGGCGAGGTAGCCGGCCGGGATCACGAAGCCGAGCGGGGTCAGGGCGGCGCCCACGACCAGGCCGGCGGCGATGGCGCAGACGGCGACCGGCGGGGCCAGGTAGCGGAGGTTGATGGAGCCCTGGTGGTAGCGGGCCACCACGTGGCGCCAGCGGCCGTAGTCCTTGTACTGCTTGGCGAGGGCCTTCACGGAGGGCCTCGGGCGGTACTGGACGCGCAGCTCGGGCGAGAACCAGATCAGGCCGCCGGCCTCGCGGATGCGGAAGTTCAGCTCCCAGTCCTGGGCGCGGATGAACTCCACGTTGTAGCCGCCCTGCTGTTCGAGCGCCTCGCGGCGGAAGACACCCAGGTACACGGTCTCCGCCGGGCCCGCCTCGCCGCCCGTGTGGAAGGCGGCGTTGCCGACGCCGATCTTCGAGGTCATCGCGGCGGCGACCGCGTCCTCCCAGGCGTTCTCGCCCTCGGCGTGCATGACGCCGCCGACGTTCTGCGCGCCGGTCTCCTCCAGGAGCCGGACGGCGGTGGAGATGTAGTTCGGCGAGAGCATGCCGTGGCCGTCGACGCGCACCACGATGGGGTGGCGCGAGGCCTTGATCGCCGCGTTGAGTGCGGCGGGCGTGCGGCCGGTGGGGTTCGGCACGGTCTTGACGCGGGCTCGTGAATCCGACGCGGATTCTCGTACGAGTTCGGCGGCGATCTCGTCGGTGCGGTCCGTGGACGGGCCGAGCGCGATCACCACCTCCATCTCGCCGTCGTATTCCTGCTCCAGGATGTGGCGAACCGAGGTGCGCAGGTACCGCTCCTCGTTGAGGACCGGCATGATCACGGAGACGGGGGGCATGGCGTTCACGGTCGGCCACGTTACCGCGAATGGGGGACAGCGGTGCGCGCCGCACGGGTGGCGCACCCTTGCGCTGATCGTATGGGCCTACCGTGCTCACGGTTCCCTTTGTCACACCCGCGGAGGTGTCCGTCCGTGCCCACACCGCCCCGCACGCCCCGTCCCCGGCCCGCCGCCCGTCGCGTGCCGGTCCGTCGGCCGCGGCGGCGCCCCCGGTGGGGGATGCGGATGGCGACGGCGCTCTCCGTGGCGGTGCTCGCGGCCGGCGGCATCGGGCACGCCGTGGTGACCGGTCTCGACACCGGGATCACCCGGGTCGACCCCTTCAAGGACATGAAGAACCGGCCGCAGGCCGGGCACGGGATGAACATCCTCGTCGTCGGCACCGACGGCCGGGACCGGATCACCCCGGAGGAGAAGGCGAAGTACAGGCTGGGCGGCGCGCCCTGCCACTGCACCGACACCGTGATGCTCGTGCACATCTCCGAGGACCGGGAGCGGGCGAGCGTCGTCAGCCTGCCCCGGGACTCGTACGCGGAGATGCCCGAGCACACCGACCTCACCAGCGGGAAGAAGCACCAGGCGCATCCGGTGAAGCTGAACGCGGCGTACGCCGAGGGCGGGCCGGGGCTGACCGTGCGGACCGTCGAGTCGATGACCGGCGTCAAGATCGACCACTATCTGGAGGTCGACTTCACCAGCTTCATGCGGACCGTGGACGCGGTCGGCGGGGTGCAGATCTGTACGACCCGGGCCGTGAAGGACGCGTACAGCGGGCTCGACCTGCCGGCCGGCACCCATGAGCTCGACGGCGGGCAGGCACTCCAGTACGTACGCTCCCGGCACATCGACGGGGCCGCCGACATCGGGCGGATGCAGCGGCAGCAGCGTTTCCTCGCCGCCCTCATCGAGCGGACGACCAGCGGCGGGGTGCTGCTCAACCCGGTGCGGTTCCGTGAGGTGGCCACGACCATGCTGGGCTCGGTCCGGGCCGACGAGGACTTCGGTACGGACCAGCTGTTCGCCCTCGCCAAGGCGATGCGCGGCTTCACCCCGGCGTCGTCGGAGTTCGTGTCCGTGCCGATCGGGGACATGAGCTTCCCCGTGAAGGGGATCGGCTCGACGGTGAAGTGGGACGCGTCGAAGGCGCAGAAGCTGTTCCAGGCGCTGCGGGAGGACCGGCCGCTGGCCCCCGTGAAGCCCGCTTCCTCCTCGAAGGCGCCGAAGGCCTCCGTCGTGGACGTGGCTCCGCGCACGGTGCGGGTGCAGGTCTACAACGGGACCCGGACGGACGGGCTCGGCCGGAAGGTCGACGACGCGCTGCGCGGGACCGGCTTCGACACCACCCGGACGCCGATGACCGGGGCCGGGAAGGAACGGGCCCGGACGGTCGTGGAGTACGACCCGCGCTGGGACCGCTCGGCGAAGACCCTCGCGGCGGCGCTGCCGGGGGCGGAGCTGAAGGCGGTGGCGGGACGCGGCGGGACCCTGCGGGTGACGGTCGGGGCGGACTACAAGGGGGTGCGGGCGGTACGGGCGGAGGACGCGGGGCGGTCGGGGCCGTTCGAGGCGGTCACGGGAGACCGGGTGGTGTGTCCGTGACCGTTGGTCGGGGCCGAGGGCCGGTCGCCCGGCGTTCTCAGTCCTCGTAGCCCTCGGCCGCGCGGCGTTCCCTCAGTTCCTTGATGGCCTGGCGGCGGGAGAGGCGGTGGGTGCGGCGGATCTGGGCTTCCTGGTGGCGGCGCTTGTCCTGTTCCGTCTCGGGGACGACCTGCGGGACCCGGCGCGGCTTGCCGTCCGCGTCGACGGCGGCGAAGACCAGATAGGCGGAGCCGACCTGGGTGGCGGGCGTCGACTCGTTCCAGCGTTCGGCCATGACCCGGACGCCGACCTCCATGGAGGACCGGCCGGTCCAGTTGACCTGGGCCTTCACGTGCAGCAGGTCCCCGACCCGCACCGGCTCGAGGAACACCATCTCGTCCATCGAGGCGGTGACCGCGGGACCGCCCGAGTGCCGGCCCGCGACGGCGCCCGCCGCGTCGTCCACCAGCTTCATGATCACGCCGCCGTGCACCGTACCGAGCAGGTTGGTGTCGTGGCTGGTCATGATGTGGCTGAGGGTGGTGCGGGAGGCGGAGGTGGGCTTGCCCGGGATATCGCCCTGATCTGTCATGCCCTCCACCATATGCCGGGTCCTGTCGGGGTCGCCGTTCGGTCCGCTTTGCATCAGCTTGGCAACAGCACCGGTCCGATGTTCCACCCGGCCTGTCGCCCGTAAAGCCCTGACCGGCACACTGGACCGCATGAATGACTGGCCCGAAGACGGCGGCTACGGCCGTGGCAACGCGAACCCCCACCCCGAGGGTCCTCGCCGGATGAGCCATGTGCAGCGCCCGCAGGTTCCGCAGCAGCCGCCTCGGCACGACCAGGGCTACAACCCGAACTTCACACAGGCCCAGGGCCAGGGGTACGACTCCGGTTACAGCTCCGGTCAGGTCTACGGCGGCCCGCAGGGCGGCGGGAACGGCACCGTTCCGCCGCAGTACTCGCCGGGCCCCGGCGCCGGCGGTCCCGGCCGTCCCGCCCCGAACTGGCGCAAGCGGATCAAGGTCGGCTCGATCGTCCTCGTCGTCGGCGTCCTCGCCTGGGGCATCGGCACCTACGCCTGGGCGAGCTCCCAGATGCGCAACGAGGTCGACCTCTCCAAGGTCATCGAGCGGCCCGCGGAGGGCGACTGCACGACGTACCTGATCGTCGGCTCCGACAGCCGCGAGGGCATGTCCGCCGAGGAGAAGAAGAAGCTGCACACCGGCTCCGCCGCGGGCAAGCGGACCGACTCGATGATGATCCTCGCGGCCTGCTCAAGCGGGAACACGATGGTCTCGCTCCCCCGTGACTCCTGGGTGACGATCCCGAGCTTCGTCGGCTCCGAGTCGGGCAAGCAGTACGCGGCCCGTGGCGGCGCCAAGCTGAACGCGGCGTACGCGATGGACGGCCCCGAGCTGCTCGTGCGGACCGTCGAGTTCAACACCGGTCTGCGCATCGACCACTACGCGGAGATCGGCTTCGCCGGCTTCGCGAACATCGTGGACGCGCTCGGCGGCGTCGAGCTGAACATCGAGAAGGGCTTCAAGGACAAGAAGTCCGGCGCCGACTTCCAGGCGGGCGAGCAGACCCTCAACGGCGAGCAGGCCCTGGCCTTCGTCCGGACCCGGTACGCCTTCGCCCAGTCGGACCTCCAGCGGACGAAGAACCAGCAGAAGTTCCTCGCCGCGCTCGCCAACCAGGCGGCGACGCCGGGCACGATCCTCAACCCGTTCGCGCTCTACCCGACCCTGGGCGCCGGTCTGGACACGCTGATCGTGGACAAGGACATGTCGCTGTACGACCTCGGGAAGATGTTCTTCGCGATGAAGGGCATCAGCGGCGGCGACGGCAAGTCCATGAACATCCCGATCTCGGGCAAGGCGCCGCAGAACTCGCTCAAGTGGGACATGCCGAAGGTGAAGCAGCTGGTCGAGCAGATCCGGAACGACGAGAAGGTCACCGTCGAGTCCCGGTGACCTCGTGGGGACACGAGAAGGGCGCCCCCGTCGCGAGGGGGCGCCCTTCTTCGTGCCTACGGGAGGTTGCGGGCCATGACGATGCGCTGGACCTGGTTGGTGCCTTCGTAGATCTGGGTGATCTTGGCGTCGCGCATCATGCGCTCGACGGGGTAG
>NZ_JNZP01000055.1 GCF_000725545.1 Streptomyces exfoliatus
CACGATGGCGGCCGACCGCCTGGAGGAGCTCGGTGACGAGCTCACCGACCACTACACCGAGGCGCTCCACGAGGTCATCGCGGCGAAGGCCGAGGATCGAGCGCCGCAACCGGTCGCGGAAGCTCATGAGCCAGCCGGGCAGGTCGTCGACCTGATGGCCGCGCTGGAGAAATCGGTCGCCGAGGCCCGCGAGCGCCGCAGCGAGACCGGCCCCGCCGACGGCACCGAGGCGACCGTGCACGAGATGCCGAAGCCCAAGAAGACGGCCGCGAAGAAGACCCCGCCGAAGAAGGCCCCGGCCAAGAAGACGACGGCGAAGAAGACGACCACGCGGCGCCGCAAGTCGGCCTGAGGCGGGCCCGGCCCCTGTCCGAGGGAGACGGCATGCCCCTTCACGCCGTTGAGGACGGGGTCCTGCACCGGACGCTGCCCTGCGACCTCGAGGTCACCACCCGGGCCGCCGCCCCGCTGGAGGCACAGGCGCTCATCTACGCCCATCGCCCCCCGACGCGTCCGCGTGCAGCTCGACGGCCCCGACCCCTCACCCGCCTCACTCGAGGTTGTCGTGCCTCCGGTGCCGGGCATCGCGGCCTATGTGGAAGCCCTCATCGCGCGATACCCGGATGATGCCGACCGCAGTGCCGTATGGGCATCGACGCCGGTCATCGATGAGGCATGGCCCGATCGTGTACCTGCTCATGTCCTACGGCCAGGCTCAAGAGGTGTCCACGTACGCCGCTGCGCTGGCTCGTGAGCACGCACTCGTCTGTTTCGACCCGCGGGGAGAATGCCTCCGGCCGTGAGCTCGCAGTTCGCACGGTGACGCCTCCCAGATGCCCCCGTTTCTCTAGGGGAGGGCACTTGTTCGTATTCGTGTGTGCTGGGTGTCGCGCCAGGCTGACCAACCCTCTGTCCCAGGTGGAGCTGCCGACCCACACCCATCAGAAGTACGGAAACGGGACTCAGCTCCCGGTTCTCATGGAGCCAGGCACGGTTCGCCGTAGAACCGGAGCCCTGGGGGCACCCATGGCGGAGGTCGGAGGAGATCGATCCGGAGGAGGCGGCAGCCCGCGGCATCCACGCCCCGGCCTACGCCTTGTCCGGGGGCTTTGCGGTGATGCAGGGCGGACCTGTCCTCTGCCGCAGGGTTCAGACCGAGGCCGCGGGATCAGGTAGGAGGCGGTCACCATCCCGAGCCCGCCAGTTCCGCCGCCCGACCCATTACCGCGAACTTCGTACCGCCGCAGACGGGAACGATGCTGCGAACGATTCGCTTTACCCGTAGCTCCAAAAACACGACGAGCGTATGCAAGGATCCAGCGGTGACAGAAGGAAAACCCGCTCGCTCAAGGGTAGTTGGAAACCGCCCTTTGGCTGGAATTTGGAGGATTACGTGGCAAGCGCCAGGAGCTCCAGGCTGATCCGCGTCTTAGGCGCCGCTGTGATCGGCATCTTGATGGCAACGTCTGTAGGGGGCGCCGCCACTGGCACCTCTTCGAGGCCCGTCACAGCTGCAAGTACGAACAGCCTTGGCCCGCAAGGCGATGCCGATGCCTCGGCGGCGGGTACCGCGCAGGTAAACCGCCTGTTCGGGATCGACAGCACAGGTGCCCTTTGGAGCTACGCCGCCAATGGCGCAGGCGGCTACGAGGGGCGCATCGAGTCAGGCTACGGCTGGAGCACCGCCCAGCATCTCGCCCAGGTCGACCACAACGCTGACAACTCCGCCGACGGACACTGGGATGTCACAGCAGGCACGCTGACCTACACGGCCTGGGGGGATGCGGCCGAACCAATCACCGTCGGTACGGGATGGGGCATCTACGACAAATTCCTGTCCGCAGGTAACCTGGGAGGTGCGCCGGCGGACGACCTGATCGCCAGGGACAGCTCGGGCACGCTGTGGATCTATCTTGGTTACGGTGACGGCAAGTTGACGCAGCGCAGGGCGATCGGCGGTGGCTGGAACGTCTACGATCAGATCGCTGGCAAGGGTGACCTGAGCGGCGACGGTAAGGACGATATCGTCGCCCGTGATACCGCAGGAGTGCTCTGGCTCTACCAGGGGACAGGCGACTACACGGCACCTTTCACGCCCCGCACGAGGATAGGCAGCGGCTGGAACATCTTCAACCTGCTCGTCTCCGTCGGAGACGTCGACCTGGACGGCACCGCTGACCTGATCACCAGGGACACAGGAGGTGGCCTCTGGCGCTACTCGGGCACCCGCCAGGCAGCTGCACCGTATGCCGCACGAGTGCAGATCGGCACAGGATGGAACATCTACCGTCTCGTGTTCTGACCTGGCTGAGAGGTGCGCGGCCAGGCGATTTTTGGAGTAAAGGCCACCCCCACGCGTAAGTGGCAGTGCGACGGACAACGAGCAGAGAGTTTAAGCCAACCCTGGTCAGCAATAGGAGATGGCAGCAGCCATCAAGGTACCGTCCCTCCCCAGAACGCTCTTCGCTCACTGTCTGGTGTCTTCGCGCGCCAGCGCGAAGACGGAATTCCCTGGGGAGGGGACTGTGTTATTACTGCGCGCTTCGTTCAGCCGCATCGCAATCAGTTTGATCATCGCCTGGAGCGTTGTGCTGGCATGTGCCACTGATGGGACGTCGGGGAACCGTAATAGGCCGGTAGCCTCAGATCCCTTGGTCGCTGCATCAGCCGCGCCCGGGCCAATGCGGAATGGACGACCCCCCAAACCCGCAGCCGCACAGAAACCGATGTCACTTGAAGAGAGAAATGCGCAAGTTGCGGCAGACCGCAAGCGCGGGCGCGTTCTTTCCCCCTCCGAAGGCAAGGAGGGTCAGACCGGCGGAACAACCTCAATCGGCCAGGAATCTCTCACGCAATCAGATCCCGGATACTACCAGATGGCCGTAGATCGGGTAGATCTATTTAATTCCACCGGGGAGCGAATAGCCTATTCGAGTTGGGATGTTAGCGCAGATCCAGTATATCAAGAGCTGGGCGGCTTCATGTCGAAGGCTGGTGATACATTAACCATCAAGTCGGAAATCTACTACAATAACAATAATCCGGACTGGGATGGCTCTACGGAGGCGGAGGAGGAAGGCCTTCAAGACGTGCCTGTGAGATTATTGCTGGCTTGTCGCTCCGTGACTGTCGGCGGGGTAACGACAGGGGCATACCACTCGGATCCAGTGATGGTGAAGGCTCCATCCCACATCCATTCGGCTCAATGGAGCACCTGGGAGGGGGACCCGAACCCACCGCCGACGCGACTTCCGGGCGGACCGGTCTCTTTTACGTTCAAGTACGACCCAAGGCTTTGCCTCGAATCGAATGAGAGGCTCCCCGGGGGTGACGGCCCGGAGTCATATCGCGTGGTAGTCCAAGGGATGCGAACGGATGGCACCTGGGCGGAATACTCACACCATCCTGGTGTCCATGGTGTGGCCCTCGCTGAACTGCCCGTTAATCAGACATATGGCTCTATTTGTGGGGGAAATTCGGCCGGCGCACCTCATTGTCAAGAGTATCGAGGGTTAGGTGTAAATACGTCGACAGGAGCCTTTGCGCAGTCGGCAACTGACGTAGCACTGTCTGATGTTGAGGCGCTAGAGCTGCGACGGAGCTACTCATCAAATAACTTGACAAACGGCTCGCTAGGTGCAGGCTGGTCGGCATCGTGGGACGCCAAGCTTGGAATAAAAGAATCGGGAGACGTCGAATTTCGATCCGAAGATGGCTCAATATATCCATTTACGAAGACTGGCACCGATTCCTTCGAATCCCCGCTGACCGCGCGGTCGACGCTGCGAAAGGTAGGGGATGGGTACGAATTGCATACTCCAGCGGGCCTTACGCTCTCGTTTGATTCTGTAGGAAGGATTACGAAGCGGCTAAACCGGCAGGGTCGGGGATCCATCTACACCTATTCGGAAAATCGTCTTGATGCGATAGAGACCCAGGCTGGCCGAAAGGCGATATTCGAATACAATGGCGGGCTGCTTTCCGGCATCACGCTCTCCGATGGGCGGAAAATCACCTACGCGTATACGGATAGTCACCTTACCGGCGTAACTGCGCCTGGCTTAAAGAAGGTGGCATACAGATATGATAGTGCAGGCCGTCTTGCAGAGATAACGGACCCTCGCGGCAGCTCCGTAGTCCGTAACACCTACGATAGTGCTGGCCGCATAGTGGACCAAGCCAGCCCTGCTATCGGTAGCGTGAAGTTCAGCTACAGGAACGGGGAAACGGATGTCGTCGATGCTGACGGAGGTGTATGGACGGATGTCTACCATGAGAACGTCCTGCTAGCACAGTATGATCCTTTTGGGAATAAGAGTTCCTTCGAGTATAGCTATCAACTCGACGGTTTTGCGGTCACTGATGCTCTCGGTGGCCGATTCGGAACCACGATGAACTCTCTAAAGCGTCCCAATCAAGTGAAGGGACCTCTCACCACGCGTCGTTGGCTTTATCAGGGGGAGGATCTCTACTCCTACAGCAACGGAAACTCTCGCACTAGCCGCTATATCTACAATCCCTCCCATGAACTTACCGAAGCGCGAGATTCACTCGGTGGTGTAACTAAGTACACTTATACGGGGGATGGCCGCCTCGAGTCTGTCACTGATCCCCGCGGCGGCATGACCAAGTACGGCTACGACGCCGCTGGAAACCAGAATTCTGTTACTTACCCGGATGGGTCCCGGCAGACCCAGACCCATGATGCGGCTGGGCGGGTAATCAGCGTGGTTGATCCACGGGGGAACGCGCCAGGAGCTAACCCGGACGACTTCACCACCAGGTACACCTACGACGACGCCGGCCTCCTCAGCGCGACCACAGACGCCAAAGGACGCACCACCACAAATACCTACGATGATTCGGGAAACCTGACGTCCACGACGGACGCTGCGGGCAAGGTCACCAGGCACGAGTACGACGCCGCGAACCGTCTCGTCAAAACGATCGATCCGGCCGGCAACAGCGCTCTCAGGGCATACGACATCATGGGCCGCCTGACTTCTACCACCGATCAGGCCGGCGGTAGAACCACGTACACGTATGACAAGGCCGGTCGGGTGTTGTCGATGACCACACCCCGCGGCAACGTGAGCGGCGCTGATGCATCGAAGTACACCTGGAAGTACGGCTACGACAAGGTCGGCAACCAGACCTCGGTGACCGACCCGCTCGGCAACACGACAGCCACAGAGTACGACGCCGAGTACCGTCCCGTCGCGGTGACCGACGCACTCGGCAACGTGCGGAAGACCAAGTACGACGGCGAGGGCAACGTCCTCCAGACCACCGATGCTCTGGGGAAGACCACTACCAACACCTATGACGCCAACGGGCGGCTCGCCACTGCGACGGACCGGGACGGACGCACCGTCACCTACACCTACGACCCGTCCGGGAACCTGACCTCGGAAACCTCGCCGCTGGGCTTCAAGACCACCTACAGCTACGACAGTAGCGGTCGGCGTACCGGAGTGGTCGAGCCGCGGGGCAATATCGCCGGAGCCGATCCCGCCCAGTACTCCTGGACCACTGGCTACGACGCGGCGGGGAACGTCACCTCGCAGACCGACCCGCTGGGCAATAAGACGACGAGCAGCTACGACGAGCTAGGCAACCTCGTCGAAGAGGTCAACCCCCGGGATATGGGGACCACATATAGCTATAACTCGCTGAACCAGCTGTCTTCGGTGACGGCCCCGGGTCAGGGCACCACCACCGTCGCATACGACAACCTGGGCCGAATGACGTCTCGCACGGACGCGAAGGGTCACGTCACCACCTACGCCTACGACAACGCGGGCCGCCTCACCAAAGTCACCGACGCGCTCGGCAGGCCCACCCAGTTCGCCTACGACATCGAAGGCAACCGCATCAAGGTCACCAACGGCCGCGGGCAGACTCATGCCAGCACCTTCGACGCCCGAGACCTGTTGACCAACACGACGTACTCGGACGGCACACCCACCGTCTCCTACACCTACGACCCAGTGGGCCAGGTCAAGACGGTCGCTGACGGTACCGGCACCCGCACCTTCACCTACGACGCCGAAGGCCGACCGCTCACCATCAGCTCGCCAGGAGCGACCAACCCCTTCAAGTACACATACAACCCCGGTGGCGCCATCAAGAGCCGTATCTACCCTGACGGCCGTGGCATCACCTACTCGCATGACGCCGACGGCCGCACCACCGGGCAGATCAGCGGCAGCAAATCGATCACCTACGGCTGGGATGCGGCGGGCAACCTCACCTCCACGAATTTGCCTACGACCACAGCCCGAACCGAAACCCGCACCTACGACCCAGCGGGTCGCCTGGCCTCCGCCAGTGAAGGAACCGGCGCCCGCCACTACACCCGCGACGCGGGTGGCCTGATCATCGCAGACAGGTTCAAGGACGCCTCCACAACCAGCCTGGCCACCCGCTACGCCTACGACGATGCCGGTCGCCTCGCCCGTGACTGCACCGACACCATTGCCAACAGCTCGTGCCTGGATGGCACCGCAGGCAGTGCGTATACATACGACGCGGTCGGCAACCTGGCCACATCGGTCACCGCCGGCTCTACCACCGCCAACACATACGACGCCGCGGACCAGCTAACCCAAGCCACCGTCGGTACGACCATCACCAACCTGGTCTATGACGCCGACGGCAACCTCACCAAGGACACCGACGGCACCTACGCCTATGACGCCATCGGCCGGGTGAAATCCGCAACCGTCGGCACCGACACCGTCACCTTCACCTACGACTCCGACGGCAACCGCACCGTCGCCAAGAAGAACAACGCATCGATTCGAATCTCACGCTGGGACGTCAACAACCCGCTGCCGCAGATCGCCACCGAAACCTCGGAGGCCAACGGCAGAGGCGTACTGATAGGCGACTACCAGTACAACCCATCCGGCGCCCCGGTTGCCGCCTATGGGCCGAGCGGCACGTTCTTCTTCCAGCATGACCGCCAAGACTCCGTCACTGCCGTCCACGACGTAGCCGGCGTCGAGCAGTACAAGTACACCTACAACGCCTGGGGTGTCTCCACCGGAAAAGCCAGTATCACGGGCGCCAAGGGCAGCGTCTTCGGGTACACCGGGCAGTACAAGGACCCATACCTGCCTGGCCGCCTCCACCTGCGCGCCCGCAGTTACGATCCCGACACCGGCCGCTTCACCACGCCCGACCCGGTGCCCACGACGCCCGGCAGCCCGAATGCCTCAGGCTACGCATACGCCAACAACGACCCCGTCAACCAGTCCGACCCGTCGGGCCTCTGCCCCCTTTGCGTGTCAGCGGGCGTCGGCGCTTTGATCGGCGGTGCCCTCGAAGGCGGCATCTACAGCTGGCAGCACCGCAACGACGGCCAGTTCTCGTGGGGCGGACTGGCCACGGCTGCCGGCAAGGGAGCGCTGGTCGGAGGTGCAGCGGGACTGATCATGCCCGGCGCCGGCAACGTTGTTGCCCGAGGCGTAGGCCTCAGCGGAGGCCGGGCACTAGCCACGTCCACGGCCGTGAACGCGGGAGTGGGAGCCGGCTTCTCGTGGGGTGTGAACCACGTGCAGTGCCGTCCCACCGATGCATGGGACCTGTTGTTCGGTGCCGCTGGTGGAGGCAGTAGCAGCCTCGTCGGGCCGGCCTTCAGCTGGCTGAAGGGAAAACTCCTCCAGCCTCGAGTCACTGTCTCCGCCCACAGCGGCGATTCCTTGAAAGGCTATGCCTTCAGGGGCTTGCGAGACGATGAGAACCCAGCCCTGGGTCTCAAGTCGTCGGGTAACAACCCCGATGTCGAGGCTTGGCAGCACGTGGTCCAGGACAACAACTCGCCATGGATTTCACTGACCCGTGATCCAAGAGTCGCCTGGAAGTACAGTGGAGAGGGTGGGAAGACTATTGTGGCTGTTGATCTCTCAAAGGTAGGATCTGAGACGATTGATGCTGCCGCCAACCTTCGCGTACCGCATGAGTTCTACAACTTCGCCAAAGATGCGGCTTTCCGCGACAAGGAAATCCTTGTCAAGTTCAATGTCCCGGCCAGTGCCATCGTGAAGAAGTGGCCAGCAGGAACAAGCTTCGAGGCGATCCTGAGGGACATAGCGGAACTCAACTGAAACAAAGCTGCATGCAAGGTGGGCTCGCCTCGCGAATGGCGAGCCCACCTCACTGTTCACGGTCTCTGAAATGAGGATTAATTCATGTCAACGCAACGTTGGGAGCTGAGGGCGGAAGGATCGACGATTGGCGTCCTCCACCTTTTGGAGATTGATCAGCCGTGGTTCCGATGCGAATTCGCCGAATCTCATGGATGGCAACGGGTGAGAGATCTATTCGAGGCGCAGGCCGAAGCTGTTGACAGCGGTGATCAAGAGCGAATGATGCAGGCCATTGGCGCCGTAAGGAGCCTGCAGCTTGAGCTTTACTCTGCAGACTCAGGAGAGACAATTGAGCCGGTCATGATCCAAATCAGGGATGATAGAGCGAACTTCCGCTATTAGAGGCCCTAACACAATGAGGTGGATCGGTTCTGGTGGCCGTGTCCGGTCGGTGGGTTAGGCGTTGTCCGGGCCATGGGGGCTTCACCGTGGATCGTGTCGGATGACCTGTGGGAGCGGATCGAGCCGCTCTTGCCGAAGCGGGAGAGGCGGTTCAGATACCCGGGTCGCAAGCCGGTCCCGGACCGGCAGGTGCTGTGCGGGATCCTGTTCGTGCTGCACACCGGCATCCAGTGGGAACACCTGCCCCAGGAGCTCGGGTTCGGGTCCGGCATGACGTGCTGGCGTCGACTGGACTGGAACGAGGCCGGGGTCTGGCAGCAGCTGCATGAGGTGCTGCTGGCCGAGCTGAACGCCGCCGCCCGGCTCGACTGGTCGGGGGCGGTTGTCGACTCCAGCCACGTCAGAGCGTTAAAAGGGGGCTTCAGACCGGTCCGTCGCCAGTCGACCGGGGACGGGCCGGCTCCAAGCACCACCTGATCACCGATGGTCACGGCACCCCGCTCGCGGTCATCCTCACCGGCGGCAACCGCAACGATGTCACCCAGCTCATGCCCCTGCTTGATGACGTCCCAGCCGTCCGGGGCAGGCCCGGGCGGCCCCGCCGCAAGCCGGAGTCGGTCTTCGCCGACCGCGGCTACGACCACGACATCTATCGCGACCAGGTCCGGGCCCGTCGGATCCTCCCCGTCATTGCCCGGCGCGGCACAGCCCATGGCAGCGGCCTGGGCGCCTACCGATGGGTGGTCGAGCGCACCTTCGCCTGGCTCCACGGCTTCAAGCGACTCCGCGTCCGCTGGGAACGCCGAGCCGACATCCACGAAGCCTTCCTCAAGCTCGCGTGCTGCCTGATCACCCACCGCCAAGTGCTGTCCTTGGCCGGCCCGGCAAACTGATCGCAGCTGGAGACCGCGCTGGACCGGCTCGCCCACACGCCCCTGTGCTGGGCCCACTACGACTACGGCCTGCCAAACGCCTTCCCCGCCGGCGTCATCGACTGGCAGCACCACGGCCTCGCCCCGGTCGGCTACGACACCTACCCCGCCCTGGAGATCATCGCCTTCAAGGGCGGCACCAAGGGCTACTACGCCACCCCCGCCCAGCGCGAGCGATACGTGGCCGCGCTCGACGAAGCCGCCCTGCACGTCCTCGGGAGCCGGCCGAGTCGGCACCTGGGCGACTTCCTGCTCATCAAGGCGCTGTTCTTCCTCGCGCTCATGAAGCCGGCCGACCTCACGAACACCGACAAGGTCACCAAGTGGAACTACCGCCGCACCCTGTTCATGATGGGAGTCGAGCAGTATGAGCGCACCGGCCGTATCGACACCGCCGCCTTCCCCAGCCTCGACGACTTCGCCGCTCAGCCTGAGCACTGCCGTACCGGCGGTGCGTGACCGCGACTACCTCCTCGACCGCGCGGGCGTCGTCTTCAAGGTCATCGGCGACGTCCACCCGCCCACCCACTACCTCGGGTACGTGAAGTACTACCCGGACGACAAGGGCGACCGGCAGTTATTCGGGCGCACCTACCGGCAGAACACGATCGTCTCCAAAGCTTTCGGCATCCTCGCCGACCGGCCCGAGTGCTACCTCTACTCCGACACGATCGGCTGCGTCATCACCGGCGTGCCCCGCCAGGACGTCACCCGGCACTACTCCTGCCGCCACGCCCTGACCGTCCTACACCAAGCGCCCGAGCTCCTCGGCGACTCCGCCGTCGCCCGGGACCTGAAGGCCATCATCGACCGCGTCGTCGACCTCGGCGCCACGGACCTGCTCGGCGTGACCGGCTCGTTCCTCGTCGGCTGCTTCAACGCGCGCTCCGACATCGACCTCGTCTGCTACGGGCCCCGCGGCTACGAAGCCGCCCGCGAACTCTTCTCCGACCGTACGCTCATCCGCCCGTACGAAGGCGACGCGCTGACCCGGCTCTACCTGCGCCGCGCCAAGTACATGACGGGCAGCTCCTTCGACGTCCTGATGCGGCAGGAGACCCGCAAACTGCAGGGACTCACCGCAAGGGCCGACGCGCACATCAACTGCGAGCCCCTGCGCGAGGACGGCGACCACACCTTCACCGACGTCACCACGAAGGAGGTCGGGGCCATCAGTGTCGTCGCCACCATCACCGACGACACCCAGGGCCTGGCCACGCCGGCGCTGTACGGCATCGGCGTGGACACCGTCATCCACTCCACCGTCGACGACCCCGAGATCTTCGCCCGCCGCATCACCCACATGCGCTCCTACCTGGGCGCCTACACCGGGGCGTTCCGTACGGGCGACGCCGTCTACCTGTCGGGCAAGCTCGTCCACACCAAGGACGGGCCCCGCTCCGGCTTCGGCATCGAGCTCACCCCCTGGACCGCCGCCGAGTCCTACCTCGCAACCCTCGCCCGATGACCCATCCCCTGTGCAGGAAGGCCCGACGTGACAGCCAACCCGCCCGCGCTGTTCGCATCGGCAGCGGAGTACTACGTCCGCTTCCGCCCCTGGTACCCCGAAGAACTCTTCGCGCTCCTGGCTGACAGGTTCAACCTCGACGGCACCCAGACGGCCATGGACCTGGGCTGCGGCCCGGGCATGTCCGCCCTGCCGCTGTCGCCGCACGTCGGCCGCCTCTACGCCATCGACCCCGAGCCCGGGATGCTCGCCGCCGGCGCCCGCCTCGCCGCCGAGCGGAACGTCACGAACATCGAGTGGGTCAACAGCGACTCCACCCAGATCACCACCCTGGGCCTGCCCCCGATCGACCTGTGCGTCATGGCCAAGTCGTTCCACTGGTTCGACCGGCCCCGCGTCCTGGCCGACCTCGACACGCTCATCACCGCCGGCGGCGGCATCGTCATCGCCTCCGCCGGTCCGCCGGGCACCACGCCCCTGCCCGCCTGGGCGCCCGTCATCGCCCAGGTCCGCACCACCTACCTCGGGCCCGTACGCCGCGCCGGCACCGGCACCTACCCCGAACCCGAAGACCGCTTTACCGACACCCTGCGCAGCTCCCCGTTCTCCCGTGTGGAGTTCACGTCCCTGGACCAGCACGTGACGCGCGACCTCGACCAGCTCGTCGGACTCCAGCTGTCCAACTCCTACTCCACCCCCGCCCTCCTCGGAGACCGTCTGGACGCGTTCACCCGCGACCTGCGCCGCGCCCTCCTCGACCACGACCCTTCGGGCCTCTACGACGAGGTGATCCGCACCGAAGTCCTCATCGCCACCCGCCCCGACCGAAGGAGCACCACCCCGTGACGACGTTCGCCTCCGCCGCGCACCACTACGCCGCCTTCCGCCCCCGCTACCCCGAGGAGTTCTTCACGCTCCTCACCGACCGCTTCGGTCTCAACGGGACTCAGACGGTTCTCGACCTCGGCTGCGGACCAGGCACCATCACCGTCCCCCTCGCCTCACGAGCCGGCCACATCTACGCGGTCGACGTCGAACCGGCCATGATCAGCGAGGGCCGCAAGGCCGCCGCCGCGCAGGGCATCGGCAACGTCACCTGGGCGTGCGGCGACGCCGCCGGTCTCACCGGCATGGGCCTGCCCCCGCTCCACCTGTGCACGATGGGCAAGTCCTTCCAGTGGGTGAGTCAGGACCAGGTCCTGGCCGACCTCGACAGGCTCATCCGCCCGAGGGGCGGGATCGCCCTCGTCTCCACCGGCCCCCGGGCCAGCACGGTCAGGCCGGCGTGGCTCGACATCATCGAGAACGTCTGCACCGACGTCATCGGCCCCGACTACCGCCAGGAGCACGGACCCGTCGCCCACCCCGCCGAAGGCCGGGACGACGCACTGCGCCGGTCCGCCTTCTCCCTCATCGAGACCGCCCGCTGGGACCAGACCTTCACCCGCACCCTGGACGAGCTCGTCGGCCTGCAGTCCTCCTTCTCCTACTCCAGCCCCGCCGTCCTCGGCACCCGGCAGGCCGCCTTCGAAGAACGCCTGCGCCGTGAACTCACCGCGTTCAGCCCGAACGGCACCTTCGAGAACACCGTCCCTATCGAAGCCGTCATCGCCACCAGGCCGTAGCCGTCCATCCGCTTGAAGCACCGCCGGCCTGCCCCCGCCGCCCTTGCGGCACACGACTCGGCAGGCCGGCCCGCGGCGTGGCGCGGCCGGTGTGCCACGCTGAAGGGGCCCGGTGGGGTCGCGCCCGTGAAGCCGACGCCACCCCGCCGGGCACCGGTATCCCGATCAGCGCAGGAAGGCCCCGCCGTGGACAGCACCGGTCTCGAGGGCAAGGACGTCGAGTACGAGGTCGTGCTCCGCTTCCATCCGGGCGGGCCGGCCATCCTCGGTGTGTGGTCCGCGCCCGAGGTGGCCGACGCGAAGTTCCTGGAGTGGCTTGGGGCGCATGGACAGCCCGGCGCCGTCCTCGCCCTGACCGCCACCATCGGCGGCGAGAGGCGCCCGGTGAAGAGCTGGACTCACGAGGGCGGTCTGCAGGTGGCCAAAGCGGCCTGACCCGCGTGCGGGGACGGCCCGAATCGTCCGTCCCGTGCCCTGGCCCGGGCCAGGGCCGTTGAAGACGGTGTGGACCATGACACCGACCCTGTGACGGGCACCTACTCCGACGAGCCTCGCCTCGCTCTGCTGACCGCCACGGAGGCCCGCGAGACGGTCGAGCTGCTCCAGGATCTGGAGCAGCTCGACCCGGCCGGGCGCGGCCGGGCGGCCGGGCAGCTCGCCGCCGACCTCGCCCGTCGCCTGTCCGCCCCGTAGCCGGAGCCGTTGCGCCACGGCGGCCACCGGTGTTGGACAGAGTCTTCGGAATCCCTCCGGCCTGGCGGCCCGTGCCGCGCTGCTGGACGGCACCTACTGGGAGGTCGCCGGCCGGGTCCCCGACGCATCGCGTTGACCGCCGCCCGCAGGTCGAGCAGGGAGGCCGGTTCGGGCTCCGGCTCCAGGACGGCGAAGTCCCGCCGTCTGCCGTCGACGAAGACAATCTGCGCGTTCCGGGCGACGTCCTCGTCGCGGACCTCGAACCCGTCGGCGCGGACGCCGCCGACGACGAGTGACACCACACCTGAGCGGCGGCCGGCCGGCATTCGGGGCGACGCTCTTCCCGTTCGCTCGCCACCAAATTAATGGGCTGCGGCGGTACTTCTTCCAGCTCCCCGACCTGCCCGGCGGGCTGCGGCCCCTGCGCGCCAAAGCGCCTGCGCCCCGTCGCCGCGGTTCGGTGACGGGGCGACGAGGCGGAGACTGACTCAGCTAGGGCTGGTCGCCGATGTAGCGGTAGATCTCGGAGTTGGCGTTGACGCCCCAGACGGTGCCGTCGGCCGCCGCGCTGATGTCGGTCAGACCGCCGGGGACGCCGTGCCACGGCGTGGCGTCGTCGTTGGTGAA
>NZ_JNZP01000056.1 GCF_000725545.1 Streptomyces exfoliatus
TCTGGCGGCGCCGCCACCAGGCCCGATCCAGAACCAGCCATTACCACCGGCAAGCCGCCGATCAGACATGAAGATCACGATCTACAGCTGGAGTATTAACCGGCCCCCGCCGACCACTCCGAGCACGGCCGCTCACTCTAATCTCGCACACCTACCCGCACAACTACCCGCTCCCCTCGCCACTGATCTTGAACGCTTACCGGAGCCACATACGCGAGTGCGTCGGCAACGCGTTGTGCGGACAAGTCCACTCCGTCCCTCTGCTTTGACGTGGGGTTCCGCCACATCGTCTGTGCTGTCCGCAGGGGGACAGGGCAACTGCCTTGCACCTGGCCGGATTCAAGCGCCGATTATTTCTTTATGTGCTATTTGCTGCAGGCGCCGTCTCGGTGTCGCTGCCGTCAAGGCTGCCCATTGGGTCGAACTCTGCCTGTTTTCAGGCCAATTGGGACTCGTTCACACCCTCCGCTCTGAGCGAACAGATTCTCGACTCCCCCATGGATAGGGGCGGCGTACGTGTAGCTTCGTTAAGCGCGAGGGGGCGAGTGGGGTGCTATTTCCGGCTCCAATTGAACGGATGGCATCCGACCCGTGACGTCTACTTGTACATCCACTCGTCGGGCGGCTTGATTACCGTCCGCGTGGCGGCCTACGACACCATGCAATGCATCAAGAATGACGTCGTGGCCATTGCGATGGGATTCTGTGTTTCCATGGGCCAGTTCCTTTTCACCGCCGGTGCGAAGGGAAAGTGGTTCGCATTGCCGCACACCAAGATCCTCATGCACCAGCCCTCGTCCGGGACCGGACCAGTTGGTCCGCCCCAAGCCATGTCTTGGGGCGGCTGGTGGTCGACGCCGGAGCCGCCACGGCGGCCATCGCGCTCGCCACGGCCTCACCGGTCATGCCGACCGCCCTTGTCTCCGTACCGTCCTGCACGGAGCGGCCGACACAGGTGACGGGGATCCGACCCTGCTGTTCGCAGCCCTGGAGGGCGGATCCTGGGCGAGACATCGGCCGGCGGGGTCCGTCTGGCGGGAGCCTCGGCCCAGGTGCGACGCTCATGCCACGTGCGGGGTCCGCCCAGGAGCCGGTCGTCGCGCGGCCGGATTGGCGACTCGGCGTCGTCAGGCCGTAGGTTAGAGCTTTACGGTAGAAGGCTTGGATCATTAGGGAAGCGTGTGAGAAAACGAGCGGGCCTGACCGCCGAGAAGATCACGCAGGCCGCTGCCGACCTGGCCGACGAGGTCGGTATCCAGGCGGTCACCCTCTCGGCGCTGGCCCGCGACTTCGGGGTCAAGGACGCCAGCCTGTACGCGCACGTCAAGAACCTCCAGGACGTGCGGACGAGGGTGGCGCTGCTCGCCGCGGAGGAGATGGGCGACGAACTCGCCGCCGCCATCGCCGGCCGGTCCGCGAAGAGCGCCCTCATGGCTTTCGCCGACGCGTACCGCGCGTACGCTCTGCGCTGTCCCGGACGGTACGCGGCGACTCAGATGGGGTTGGACCTCGACCAGATCTCCGACGCCAAGGGGTTCGTCCGCAACATCGAGTTGACGTACGCGGTGCTGCGGGCCTACGAACTCGAAGAGCCTGACCTGACCGATGCGGTCCGGTTCATGCGAAGCACGTTCCACGGCTTCATCACGATCGAGGCGACCGGCGGGTTCGGGCACCCCCGAGACCTCGACGGATCCTGGCGCAGGGTGGTCGAGTCGGTTCACACCGCGCTTCGGCAGTGGCCGCAGGGTGCGGGCTGACACCTTGACGGCGCCGGTGCCCGCAACAGCTCGCGTCGGCTCTGGTGGACTCCGGCCCCACGTCAGTCGACGATGAACCCCTTGAACACGGCGTCACGCATCTCCAGGTAGCGCTCCATCATGTCGGCGCGCTCCGTGAGCACGTCCGAGATGTGCTGCACGCCGAAGAACGCGGACACGACGACCCGGGCGAGGGCCTTGGGGTCGGTGTCGGCGCGGAGCTGTCCCGCGTCCCTGGCGTCGGCGATCAGGGCGGCGAGCATCTCCCGCCACCACTCGTACGGCTTGGGCAGGTCCGCCCCGATCAGGGAGCGCTCGATCTGCAGCCGGGCACCGGCCTGGACCACGCTGTCGCCGCGGAACGCCTCCGCCGTGCCGTCCAGTACGGCGAGCAGAATGTCGAGCGGAGTGCCCTCCGAGGCGCGCACGCGCTCCACGAGTTCGGGCCAGCGCCTGTAGTGCTCCTCGACGACGGCGACGGCGAGCACGTGCTTGTTGGCGTAGTGGAAGTACACCGCGCCCTTGGTCATCCCGACCCGGTCCGCGACGTCCTGCAAGGTGACGGCGGGATAGCCCTGCTCGGCGAACACCTCGGCGGCGGCGGTCAGGATCTGGGCCTTGGTGCGTCGCGAACGCTCCTGTTTGGGCTGCCTGGTGGCCGGTTGGGTCGTGCCCGGGTTGCTGTTCGTAGCGCGCACCGAAGCCCGCCTCCTTCGTCGTGTGAGCCCCGCAGGAGCGCCTCTGTGGGCCGGTGGGCTCTGTTCTTGAAATATCCCTTCGGGAATGTATATTTTCCCGAAGTCGATCATAGTCCCACTCGCTGGGGCTGCTTGGGGGAGTTCATGTCGATCGGTATCTCTGAGAACGTCCCGGTCATGGACGCGTTGGAACACTCTCTTACCTACGACCAGACGGTGTCGCGCACCTTGGTGCACCGTGCCGCCGTGTCCGAGGTGTTCCTGACCGACGCGTGCGGACCGGACGATGCGGAAGGCGTCCGCATAGCCGCGCAGTGGCCGCGCAGTCACGCGCTGTACGAACCGGACGTGGCGGGGTTCAGCGACCCCGTCCTCATGGTCGAAACCGTGCGCCAAGCCGCCGTCTACACGGCGCACCGCTTCCATGGCGTGTCGCTGAACCACCGCTTCATCTTCTGTGACCTGCAGCTTGACATCGATGTCCCGCATCCGCTGCGGGTAGGGGCGACACCGCTGCACGTGGTGCTCGACGGCCGCTTCACCCCGAAAGCCAACCCGCCCGCCAAGCGCTTCGAGGCACGCTTCTCCACGGCCGTCCACGTCGACGGACAGCGCTGCGGCCGAGCCTCGGTGAGGCTCCTCGCGGTCGGCGACGAGCTCTACACCGCGCTGCGCCACCGCGTGTCCCATCCGGTCGGCGGACCCCGGCCGGCACGGCCCGGGATGCTGCTCCCGCCCGGCGAGGTGGGGCAGGTCCGCCCGGAGAACGTGCTGCTCAGCGCGGAGGGGGGCGGGCGGTACGGCATGCACCTGGCCACCGGGCACCCGGGCTACTTCGAGCACGCGTGCGACCACGTCCCCGGCATGGCCCTCGTCGAGGCGTTCCGCCAGGCGGGCCACCAGACGCTGCGCCGGTCCGGGGAGCTCAGGTCCCACCTGATGACGGGCTGCGAGGTCCGCTTCGACTCGTTCGGCGAACTGGACGCCCCCGTCACGATCCAGGCCCATGAGCACCACGCGTCGTCCGCGGGGCCGGGTGACCGGTCGGTCCGGCTGACGGCCTTCCAGGGCGAGGTCGCCCTCGCCCGGGCCACCACGACGTACCGCCTCCACAGCACCTGTCAGCCGGCCGTCACCGTCTGACGCCCACCGTCGCACGGCCAGAAGGGGATCGTCGTGGAGATCCATCAGTTGCGTGTCTTCCGGGAAGTGGCGCGGGAATCGAGCTTCACGCGGGCGGCCAGGAACCTGCACTGCGCCCAGTCCACCGTCACCGGTCAGATCAAGAGCCTGGAATCGTCCCTCGGGGTGGTCCTCTTCCTGCGACGGGGCCGCTGCCCCATCGAGCTGACGCCCGCGGGCTCGGTGCTCCAGAGCCGGGTCGACCGGCTTCTGCGCGAGGTCGACACGATGGGTCGCGAGGTCAAGGACGCCGCTCGGCACGGGGAGTTCGGCCACCAGCGCTGCGACCTCAGGAGCGCCCACGCGGTCTGAAGGCGGTGGACACCTCGTGCCGGGCCGCCCTGCCCGGACGACCGTCCGCCCCTTCCGACGTACCCCACCGGCAGGTCGCCCGGCCGGACCCGCCGCGTCACCCCCTGATCTGCTGCCGCCCGGAGCCGGAGGCGGCAAGGACACCATGAACCACCCTTCACGCGTCGTCGCCTTCTTCGACGTGGACGAGACGCTCATCAACCGCAAGAGCATGGCCAGCTTCCTCGCCTTCTACTGGCGACGGTCCGACGAGGACCGGAACCGATACGCCCGGGCGCGCGACGAACACCTCAGGCAACAGGCCGCCGGGGTGTCCCGGGCCCAGCTCAACCGGGCCTTCTACCGCAACTTCCGAGGTGCTCCCGAGGACGAGCTGCGCCGGGCCGGACGGGACTGGTTCGACGCGGAACAGTCCCGCGGGGACCTCTTCCACCCGCCGGCCGTCGAGGCCCTGCGTGCCCACCGGCGAGCCGGTCACCACATCGCGCTGGTCTCCGGATCCTTCTTGCCGTGCCTGGCGCCGGTCGCCGACGCCCTGCGGGCCGACACGGTGCTCTGCACCACGCCCGAGGTCCGCGAGGGCGTGCTGACCGGCGAGGTCGGCCCGCCGGTGATCGGCCCGCGCAAGGCCGAACTGGCGCGACGGACGATGGGGGAGCGTGGCGCGGACCCGGCCGGCTGTCATGCGTACGGAGACCACTCCAGCGACGCGGACCTGCTGCGCGCCGTGGGTCGTCCGGTGGTGGTGGGGGCCGATCCCGTACTCAACCACCTCGCCCTGAAGGAGGGTTGGGTCACCCTGCCTGGATGTCACCGGGAGCGGGTCGGCACACCGCGGGCAGCAGTGTCCGCCACACCTGCGGGGAGTCGTCGTCCGGTGCGGCCCGGGAGCCCGCGGTGAGGTGCCGCAGCCCGAGCAGCACGGCGAGCAGGAGCTGGCTGAGGACTTCGGGCCGGTGGACCCGGTCGATCGTGCCGCCGTCCTGGGCTACCGCCACCAGTCGCTGCAGGAGCTCCTGAAGCTCCTGCACCTGTTTGGCGCGGACTTCCGCGGACCACGCCTCGTCCAGCACCAGGCGCAGGCCGGCGCCGAACAGGGTGTCGTGCCGTACGCGGTGGGAGAGGTCCGTGAGCAAGGCGTCGAGCACCTGGACCGGGGCGCTGTCGGAGCCGGCGGCCGTGTCGAGGGCCTCCTGCCAGTGCTGCTCGAACTGCCGGGTCAGCTCGGCGCTCAGGGCGGCCTTGGACGAGAAGTGCCCGTAGAGCGCCCCCTTGGTGAGCCCGGTGCGCCGCGCGATGGTCTCCAGGTTGGCGCCGGCGAACCCCTGGGCGGCGAACTCCTCGGCCGCCGCGTTCAGGACCAGCGCGTAGGTACGTCGTGCTCTGTCCTGTTTCACCATCGCGTGGCCCCCACCTGAACACCCCCAAAAGATTCCTTCGAAGAGGAATTTTTTCTCATCTCGGAGTGCGGCGCAAGGGGCTCCGGCTGGTGAATATATGTCACTTCGTCAAGTGCGGGTCATGCGCACGCAGAGAAAGAGCAAAAGATGATGCCTTCCGAGCACCTCGCCCCGTCGTCCCCCACCCGGGACCCTGTGCGGGACGCGGCGACCCTCGGCGCGCGCCACGCGACCGAGTCCGAGCTCCTCCGCTCCCTGCACCCGGCCGTGGCCGGGGCCCTGACCGTGGCCGGGTTCCCGCGCCACTTCGTCCCCGCCGGGTTCGGCGGCGACGCGGGCACGTTCGCCGAACTCGTCGAGGCGGTCGCCGTGCTGGGGGAGGGGTGTACCTCGGCCGCCTGGTGCGCGGCGCTCCAGGCGGCCCACGGCAGGCTCGCCGCGCACCTGCCGCACCGCGGGCAGGCGGAGATCTGGGGATCCGGCCCGGACGTGCCGATCGCGGCGGCCGTGGTGCCGCCGGCCGGGGAACTCGCCGAGGTGCCCGGCGGCTACCGGCTGTCCGGCCGGTGGCACCTGGCGAGCGGCGTCGACCACGCCGACTGGCTGCTCCTGGCAGCCCCCGAGCCGGGCGACGGCAGCCGGAGCCCCCGCATCCTCGCCCTGCCCCGCGCCGACTTCACGGTCGAGGACACCTGGCGCAACACCGGACTGCGCGGGACCGGCAGCAACTCCGTGACCGTGGTCGACGCCTTCGTGCCCCGGCGCCGCACCATGTCCCGCGACGTGTTGGCCACCGGGCGTCCCGAGGAGGGCGCGGCGCGCTGTCACCGCGTCCCGTTCCCCCTGGTGGCCTCCCTCATGTTCGCCGCGCCCGCGCTGGGCGCGGCGCGCGGAGCCCTGCGCGCCTGGACCGACGCGCTGGTCGGGCGCGCGACGGGCGACGGCGGCGGACGCCTGGACGACGGCGTGGCCCAGCAGGTGCTGGCCCGTTCCTCCGCCGAGATCGACGCCGCGCACCTCCTGCTGCGCGGCGCCGCCGAACGCGCCGACCACGCCCCGCTCGACCGGCTGCCGGTGGCCCGGAACATGCGGGACGCTGCCGTGGCCGTGGAGATGCTGGTCGCCGTGGTGGAGCGGCTGTTCCGCAGCGGGGGGACGCGGGTCCAGTCCGAGGCGGAGCCGTTGCAGCGGTTCTGGCGCGACGTGCACGCCCTGGCTGGTCACGGTGCCCTGCGCCTCGCGCCCGCGGCCGCCGCCTACGCGCGGTCGGTTCGGGACGAGGGTCAGGGAGTCGAGGGACGCGCCGCCTAGGGGGTGTCTTGTCGATCGGGCCGGATCAGGGAGCGGAGTCTGGTGCCGTGGATCGCAAGGCGGAGGGGGTGCCATGGCGACCGACGACAACGCGGCGAGGCGCGGTGCCGGACGCCGCGAGCCCGGCCGATCGGCAAGGCACCCGAGAGCCGCCGGGAAGGGGGGCCGGGGCTCTCGACGGCGGCCCGGGCCGGGCGCCCGGGCGTGGCGCCGACGGCACTATCGGGATCTCCGATCAAATTTGAAACCTTTGCGAACGAATGATTTCCTCCTCGCAGGGCACCTTGTGGCCTCCGAGGCGCATCGGGGAGGCGGGTGCCCGGCCGAGAGCAGGCTCCTCCTGCTCGGCATCGACCGAGAATGGATGATTCCCGTGACCATGTATCCCGGACCGTCTGCCGTCCTCGCCGTCAGCCGTCGCCCCCACCCGGTCGACCGTGGTGACGGCCCGTCATGCCAGCCCGCCTCCCGAGAGCCCCACGCGGTCCAGAGTCGTGTCGACCGGCGGGGTGCGGGACTGCCGCCCAGGGTGCCCGTCGAGTCGGTGTCCCGCGAGCCCGCCGGGGGCGGCCGCGGCTCCGGCGCTCGTGAGGCGTCCGCGCAGGAACTGGCGTGGTGGCAGCGCACGGAGGAGCTGCGATGTCGATTCGAGAGGGCGCTGACGCGCGAACTCGGCCGACTGGGGCTGTCCCTTTCGACCTATCTGGCGCTTGAGCAACTGGCCCTCCACGACGGACACCTGCGCATAACCGAGCTCGCCGAGGAGGTCCGGCTCAGCCCTTCCTCCGCGTCCCGCGTCGTGGATCGCCTGGTCCGTGACGACCTCGCGGTCCGTATGCCGAGCCCCGGCGACCGGCGCACGGTGCACGGCCGGATCACCCAGCGGGGCATGGCGCTGTACGAGAGGGCGGTGCCCGCCTACCGCAAGGCCCTCGCGCAGGCGCTCGACCACGCGCCGAGCGCCCGGGGCGGGGTCGACGACCCGTACGCGACGCCCGGCCGTCAGTCGGGCCCCGCGCCCCGAACCGAGCGCTAGGGTCTTTCGTTTGGATCGGGCCAGACCCCGCGGGCCCGGCGTGATCCGAACGAGAGGCCCCAGGGCCTGTCCGGCCCCGATCCGCCGGACGGGCCCTAGAGAAGCGTGTCGAGGAAGCCGGCGAGCTTGGTGCGCAGGCGCTCGACCTTCTCGTCCACCGTCAGCGACTCCTTCATGCGGCTTCCGGGCTGGGCCCGCTTCTTGCCCCGCACGTAAAGGGAGCAGGCGAGGTCGCCGCAGATGTACTCGCCCACCGTGTCGTCGCCGCTGCCGCTCTGGCGCGCGCGGCGCGCGGTCATCAGGGTCACCCCGCTCGCCGGGTGCGTCGTCAGGCAGATCGAGCACATGGACTGGTGCCGCAGGCTGCCCCGCTGGGACGGCAGGCGGAAGGCGAGACCCACAAGGCGGTCCTCGTGCTCGGCCACGATGTAGCTGCGCTGTGGTGCGGCCGGGTCGCGCCAGCCGAGGAAGTCGAGGTCGGCCCACGGCAGTTCGGGGAGATCCCGCGGCGTCGTGAGGCGGGAGGCCTCGCCCTTGGTGCAGTTGACGAACGAGGCGCGGATTTCCGGGTCGGTCAGTTCCTTCATGATCCTGACCGTAACAGTGCCTATGTATAGTAGGCAACTGCCAAGGACCCCTAGGTAGAGCCTCGTGCTCCGTCCCATCCATCGCGCAAAGAGAGGCGAAAGCCATGTCCGGAGAGATCAGCACCACGAGCGCCGAGGAGGGGGTACCGGCCGAGCCGGCCGCGGAGTCGGAGCGCTCGCCCGTCGTCGTGGCACTCGTCCTGGCCATGGGCGCGTTCGTCGCCCTCCTCGACACCACGATCGTCGGCGTGGCCATGCACTCGTTCACCGAGTACTTCGGCGTCGGCCTCGCGGACGCCCAGTGGGCGTCCACCGCGTACCTGCTCGCGATGTCGTCGGTGATCCCGGCGACCGGGTGGGCGGCGCAGCGCTTCGGCGCGGCCCACACCTGGATCGCGTCGCTCTCCGTCTTCCTGATCGGTTCGCTGCTGTGCGGCGTCGCCTGGTCGATGGGCAGCCTGATCGCGTTCCGGGTCGTGCAGGGCCTCGGGGCCAGCATGCTCTTCCCGCTGATGCGGATCATCGTCGTCCAGGTCGCGGGCCGGGCCCAGATGGGCCGCATGATGACGATGATGGCCGTGCCGCTGCTCGTCGCGCCGGTGCTCGGACCCGTCCTCGGCGGCACGCTCATCCAGGAGTTCTCCTGGCGATGGGCGTTCTTCCTCAACGTGCCGATCATCCTCGCGGTCATCGTGCTGTCCGCGCGCAACCTGCCCAACTCCAAGGGCGAGGCGCCCGGTCGCCTCGACGTCGCCGGACTGCTCACCATGGGCGGCGGCCTCGTCGCCCTCATCCTCGGCTTCAGCAACCTGGCCAAGGGCACCGCGGCGACGGGCCCGCAGGTCCTCCTGCCCGCCGCGATCGGCGTGGCCCTGCTGGCCGCGCACGGAATCCGGGCCGCCCGCTCCCGCACCCCCGGCGTCGTGGACTTCTCGCTCTTCCGCGACCGGGCGTTCACCGCGTCCACGTCCATCACGCTGCTGAACAACTTCGGCCTCTACGGCGTCGTCGTCCTCGTCCCGCTGTTCTTCCAGCAGGCGGGCGGCAAGGGGCCGTTGGGCGCGGGGACCATCATGGTGGCGCAGGGCGTCGGCACGGCGGTCGCCGTACTGCTCGTCGGCCGGGTCATCGACACCAAGAGCAACCCGCGCGCGCTCGTGCTCTTCGGACTCCTGCTGGTCGCCGCGGGCCTCACCACCTTCGCCGTGGCCGACACGAGCGAGGTGACCGTCCTCCTGCTCGTCGCCCTGTTCGTGCAGGGCATCGGCCTCGCCCTGGTGTCGTCGCCCATCATGGTGACGCTCTACCACTCGCTGCCGGCCGCCGGCGTGCCCGCGGCGACGACCGCGAACGCCGTGTCCCAGCAGCTCGGCGGCGCCGTCGGCACCGCCACCATCGCGCTGCTCGTGCAGCACTACGTCTACGTGGGCGGTGGCGCCGCGGCGGACTTCAGCGCCGTGTTCTGGTGGGCCCTGCTCTTCGTGGGCCTCACCGCCGTCCCCGCGCTGTTCCTCCCCCCGGGAGCGTCGAAGCAGGCGTGAACCGGCCGTGAGCGCCCCCGGGGCGGGCGACCCGCCCCGGGGGCCCACACCCGCCCCGGCTCTCCGAGCTCCCCCCGTTGTCCAGGAAAGAACTCTTATGGCTGTCACCACACTTGACCTGGCCAAGGTGCGCAACATCGGCATCATGGCCCACATCGACGCGGGCAAGACGACCACCACCGAGCGGATCCTGTTCTACACCGGTGTCTCGTACAAGATCGGTGAGGTCCACGACGGCGCCGCCACGATGGACTGGATGGAGCAGGAGCAGGAACGCGGCATCACGATCACGTCGGCCGCGACGACCTGCCACTGGCCGCTCGAGGACGTCGACCACACGATCAACATCATCGACACCCCGGGCCACGTCGACTTCACCGTCGAGGTGGAGCGCAACCTCCGGGTGCTCGACGGTGCCGTGACCGTGTTCGACGGCGTGGCCGGTGTCGAGCCGCAGTCCGAGACGGTGTGGCGTCAGGCGGACCGCTACGGCGTCCCGCGCATCTGCTTCGTCAACAAGCTCGACCGCACCGGTGCCGAGTTCCTCCGCTGCGTCGACATGATCGTGGAGCGCCTCGGCGCCGTCCCGATCGTCATGCAGCTCCCGATCGGCGCCGAGGCCGACTTCCAGGGTGTCGTCGACCTCGTGAGGATGAAGGCACTCGTCTGGTCCGCGGAGGCGGCCAAGGGCGAGGCATACGACGTCGTCGACATCCCCGCGACGCACACCGAGGCTGCCGAGGAGTACCACGGCAAGCTGGTCGAGACGGTCGCCGAGAACGACGAAGAGATCATGGAGCTGTTCCTGGAGGGTCGGGAGCCCACCGAGGAGCAGCTGTACGCCGCGATCCGTCGTATCACCCTCGTGTCCGGCAAGCCCGACACGGCCACGGTCACCCCCGTCTTCTGTGGCACCGCGTTCAAGAACAAGGGCGTCCAGCCCCTGCTCGACGCCGTCGTCCGCTACCTCCCCTCCCCCCTGGACGTC
>NZ_JNZP01000057.1 GCF_000725545.1 Streptomyces exfoliatus
CACACACCACCTTCCGCCCGGGCCGGCCGGGGTGACTTCTGGGTCGAGCTGTCGGCCGCCGAGTACCGGTGGCTCGCCTGCCGGCTGACCGAGGCTCTCACGGATGCACTCCGGGTCGCCGAGTCGCGCGGTGACCGCATCCCCGACCCGCCCGAGAACCCTGACTCCTGACGGCAGTAGCGACGGCAACAACCACGGATTCAGGCGCACAACCACGGACTCCCTCGGACCGCAAAACCCCTCCCCACCTGCATAAAGCAGCTAGGGGAGGGGCTGCCAGCACACGTACTATGTACTGGCGGGCAATACGCCGGTACTTGTTCACAACAACAATTGCGACCTATTTCCTAACCAGATGAAGGGAGGCCTCGATGGGGAGCTTCGCCTGGCGGATAGGCTGGGGGTCACTCCGTCTGGCCCCGGAGCCGCTGGATTTGACTCCGCAGTGAGTTCAGGAACCGTGAAATGGGCTGTCCGGGAAGATGGGGGCCTTGTGGTCCAGCCGAAGTTCGTCAATGGCCAGGAGATTTCGCACTCGGTTCTCACACGAGGAGCTCCTGTTCGCGCGGCCGGCGAGGCTGATATCGCGGGCTCGTCGGGAAGCGGGTACTTCGGGCTTGATATCAATAACCACAGTGGTCACTTCCGCCCGTCGGGTGAGAGCTTGCAAATCGGTAGAGATGCATTCGCTGCAGCGGGGATTCACTTCTGATGAATAGCTTCGACGATCTCGCGGCGCTCGATCTGCGGTCTCTCTCTGAGGCCCTGGCTGCACATGTCCCGGGGGTCTCTGAACTGGGCCCAAACGAGTGGCTGGGCGTTGTCGAGCTGCTGACTGCGCGCCTAGCTGACGAGTGTAGGGGTCTTTCAGGGGCATCCTGGGGGACCTGCTCTGAAGCTCTGGGGTATGCACTCAATTCAGCAGTAGCGTCAGGGGTGATTGATCACCGTGAGAGTGTGATTCGCCTCCTGAATCTTTCCCTTGCCGTGCTTCGGCAGGTTCCATCGAATGCTGAAATTGACATCCTTAATCCGGACCTCCTGATCGATCTCCTGTTTCGAGAGCTACCGATGTCGGTTGAGGAGGCTCGGGATCTGTCGGCTGATTGGCGCACTCGCGAGATTGCGCAGATTCGGCGCCTGCGAGCTGTCAAGAATCTCCTATCACCCGCGCTCGCTCTCGTGAGGATGGCGTTCGGAGAAGACTTCGATGAACGCTTGAAAGCGTGGGAGGAAGTATTTCCGTCGCTGCCATGAGTGACTGACCGGAAGCCCCGCCAGAAACGAATTCTGGCGGGGCTTCTTGGCATCTTGACGGCAACGTCAGCGGACGGGTGCTGCACAAAGTGGCGGTTCGTCGCCGTCGTCGGGTCGGGCGGAGGGCTGGGCGGGGTCGCGAAGGGCCTTGCCGAGGAGGTCGATGGCGTCGCGCTGGAGGCGGAGTCGGACGTGGGCGTACACGGTCGCGGTCACGCCGATGTGGGCATGGCCCAACAGCTCCTTGATGACAACGAGTTCAACGCCCTGTTCCAGGAGGAGGGTGGCCGCCGAGTGCCGGAGGTCGTGGAAGCGGATGCGGCGGAGCGTGGCTCGGCGGAGCAGGGTGTTGAAGTGCCGGGTGAGGGTGGCTCCCTCGATCGGGGAGCCGTCCGGCCGGGTGAAGACGTAGCCGCTCGCCTTCCAGCCCGAACCTGCTGCTTCGCGCTCCTGGTGCTGCCGGTGGCGGTGCTGTGCGAGTGAGCGCACGCACGGCGTCGGCAGGGCGATCCGCCGCTCGGAGCTCTGGGTCTTGGTCGGCAGGGCGGTCAGGCCGTCCGCCGGAGTTGGTGCGCTGGAGGGTGCGGCGGATACTGGCGGTTCCGCCGGCCAGGTCGAGGTCTTCCCAGCGCAGGCCGAGGAGTTCGCCCTTACGAAGCCCGGTGCGCAGAGCGAGTTCGAACAGCGCCTGGAGCCGGTGGCCGTGCACAGCGGTGAGGAGGTCGCGGGCCTCGTCGACGGTCAGGGGTTCGAAGCGGCGGGGGCGGGGTGTGCCCATGCGGACGTTGCGGGCGACGTTGCGGGGAATCTCCTCTTCGCGGACGGCGTGCTCCAGGGCGGACTTGAGCACGGAGTGGATGTAGGCGAGGGTCAGAACGGACAGGCGCTTGCCGCAGCAGATGCCGGCCGCGCAGCACAGTGGCTGGTCGCGGGCGGTGTCGAGGCCACGCGCGCAGCACTGGCAGGTGGTGCGGAGCTGGTCGAGCCAGGTGCGGACGTCCTTGGCGGTGAGTTTGGCGAGCTTCTTCTTGCCTAAGGCTTGTCCCGCAATTGATCTCTGGAGCACGGTCGGCTGCTTCGCAGAGACGGGACTGAGCCTGCTACTCGGCCCGGAGGAGGTTGTGCAGGCGGGCGATGCCGAGCATGGCGTGGTGGACTCCGTCGCCCTTGAGGCGGCAGTCGCGCAGGATCTTCCAGGTCTTCATGCGCGCGAAGACGTGCTCGACGCGGGCTCGGACCTGCTTGTGGGAGCGATTGTGCTCACTTCCAGTCGCACAGGTCCCCGCCAGCAGGACGGCGGTGGGGAATGATCAGCCCGGTTCCCGGATAGCCGCCGTCGGCAATCGTTGTAGTCCTGCCGACGGCGGCTTTTGCGCCGGACTCGGACCAGGCCTTGCAGTCGTTGCGGTTGCCAGGCATCGGACGACCCACGACAACGACCTGGTGGCTGTCTACGTCGATGCCGACCTGGTGGTTCGTGGAGTATCGATAGTCGGGTCTTGCCGCGCAGGGCGGTGTACTTGACGCGGATATCGTCCGGGGCGGTGATGAGGATGTGCGCGATCTGGTTCAGGGTGGCGGTGCGGGCCTTGACGGCGGACCGGGCGGCGTTGTGGAGGGCGCGTATGCCGCTGACGGTATCGTCCTTGGGAATGACCGAGGCGCGGCCGGACAGCGGGGCGCGGGCGGCTGCGTAGGCGTCGATGGGATCGGACTTGCCGATCCGGCGCCGCTCTGCCTTGTCGGGCCGGTTGACCTCGACCACGGTCAGGCCCGCTTGGCGGGCGGCACGGGTGAACCCCAGGCCGTAGGAGGAGGTCCCCTCGACCCCGACGGCGGTCACGGTGCCGTGGGCGTTCAGGAACGCGATCGCCGCGGCGTATCCGGCTTGCGTGGTCGGGAACTCGGCGTCGGCGATGTGGCCGCCCCGGTCGGTGATGACAGCGACGTGGATCGTGTCCGCGTGGGAGTCCACTCCGCCGAACACCGCATCCAGTTCGGTGGCGGGCGTGGTCGTCGCTGTCATCCTGTGGGCTGCCTTTCTGGCCGGAGGTGACGCCGGCCGGGTGGGTCAGACAGGACATTGAGGGAGCCTCTGGCCAAGCTCCTATCAGGTCATGTTCCACCTGGCCGGAGCCATGGAGAACGGGTCCCGGTAGCCGGACAGGACAGTCGCAGGACAGCCCAGCAGGACGTCAGTCAGACCCTGAGCCACGACCACCGGAACCCGCAGTATCAATGTCAGACCCTGCCTCTAGAGTGCGTCCAGGATGGGGCCGGTTCCGAGGCCACCAGCACTGAAGAACGGCAGCCTCCCTGGTCTGCACGGGGGCGGTTTCGGCCCAACCGGCGTCCAGGCACCGTCGAGGGCCACGAGTGCAGCCTGACAGCCCGACCCCATCCCACCCAACTTCACGGCCAACTCACCACGACTGGTGCACGTATCTCCGTACTCCGCGGTGCACATTCAGAAGTACGCCGACACCAGGCCAGGCACATGGCTGGGGGGGGGGAACTCCGCGGGCCCGATTGCGGGCGCGGAGACCCTCCCGAGCGGGAGCAGATGGCTGCCGCGACATCAGCGTGCCAAAAGGGCAAGGCCACGGCTAAGCCGACTGCAGATCATCCATCAGTGTTCCTTGGTGAGGGGAACTCAGTCGACGCAGCCCCGACACAAGGAGGTATCTGCAACCGGTAGGGCCGATCCTGATGCCGGCGAGCCCCCGGCCAGGGTGGGCAATCCTCGGGGTTCGGGGCGGCTTGCCCAGGCATTGTGGCTGTCCTTGGGTGTCTTGACCATCCTCCCGGTGCCGCACCGTCCGGCGCCAGAGTCCGCGGACAGCCAGTCAGGTTCCCGCGAGCGCGGTAGGCCGTGTCCGGCGGTTCAGGGCGCGGGCGCTCAGGGTGGCCACTTGCTGGCCGGTATGAATCGTCCGCGTTCGTCACAGTGCCGTCGGCGATTCATCAGATGGTGCGTACTCGTGTTCATCGGACGCACATGCCGGATGGGTGTGGCTACGGTCGTTCGCGTCGTCCCAGGGGGGCGGCATCGGTCGAGTGCCGCATGCGCCAGGACCGTCCCGGCCTTCCGCCGGTGCGGAGCGCGCCCGAGCGGCTCCCAGGGAGTGGACATGGGTTCTGTTGGTCGTAGGACCGTCGCGGTGATGGCAGCCGCTCTGGCGTCGCTGGGGGCGGGAAGCGGTGTCGCCGCGACCGCGACCCCCTCGTCGCCCGCGCCGTGCAGCGGCGCGGAATGCCCAAGCCTGAAGCCGATCAGGCTCACGACCAGCCAGGCCACCTTGAACGTCACCCAGATGCAACTGGAGAACATCCACGCGATGGCCTCCGACGCCATCACCGGGGAACCCATCCGAGGAGCGAAGATCGTGTTCGCCACTGTCGGTGGCCGGACCCTGGGGGCCGCCTTCACCGACTACGACGGTGTGGCCTCGATCACCGCCCCGGAGAACCTGGGTCCCGGAACCCTTCAGGAGCTGCTCGGTGGCTACGAAGCCGCGTTCGTCGGCGACGGCGTGCACGCGCCCGTCGGGGCCCACGGTGCGATCACCATCGGTACCGACCAGGGACCCGGGGTGCCGGGCGCTCCATGCTCGCTCTGCAGTGACCGTGGGCTCAAGCAGGACGTGGTCGCGGTCGACTGGAGCCGGTGACGATGCGGATCCTCAGCAGGTGGTCCCGGGCGGCCGGCGACGCCTCTCCGGACCCCCCTGCCGCGGAAGGTGCACGGGACAGCATCGCCGTGACGCCGGTCGGCACGGTCAACGGCTTCGCCGTCCTGGATACCGTGGCCGCGCTGCCGGTCAGCACCTGGCGCTACCTCTGGGAGCCCGAGGGCGTCCGTCACCTCGGGCCGATGGCCCAGGACTGGCACGCCGCTTTCGGCTTCAACCAGGACGACACCAGGATCCCCGTCGTCGACGGCCTCGGCGTGGCCCTGGTCAGCATCCAGGCCCTCCACCGTCACGTGGAGGAACTGCAGGACGAAGTGGCCCGGCTGCGCGAGGCCACGGCCGTGACCTCGCCCGAGGCGGGGCAATGACGGCGAACGGCCTCTCGCCGGTGTCCACGGACGCGATCTGGCGGCTCCCCGTCACGGTCTGCCGCATCACCGGGTTCCTGGGCGAGCGGACAGCCGGCCTCCTGCTGGAGCGTGCCATCGCCTCCACGGGCGACCGGCTGAAGCCCTCCCTGGTCCGGGACCGGGAGCTGGCCCCTGACCTGCGCAGGTCCCGGTCGTGCCCCGACTTCCAGGCGCCTGAGCTACTGGCGGCCATCGACGACGTCCGGGAGGCGGTCGAGCACACGCTGGGAGTCGACTGCCGTTACACCGAGCCAAGTTACGGTCTCAACGTGCACAACGACGGGGACTTCTACGGCCCGCACCAGGACACCAGCGCCGCGTACGCCCCCCGCCGTCTGCTCACGTTCGTGTACTACCTGCACCGCACGCCCCGGCCGTTCGGCGGCGGCGAGCTGCGCGTCTTCGACGCCGCCCTGCCGCTGCACACCGAGACAACCGGAGAGTGGGAGGAACGTACCTGGCGGGACTGGGAACCCGAGCACGACAGCATCGTGTTCTTCCTTCCCACCGCCTGGCATGAGGTGCGACCGGTCGTGTGCCCCGGAAGGCAGCACGAGGACAGCCGCTTCGCCGTCAACGGCTGGCTGTGCGCGCCCGACCCAACGCACCACGGGGGCAACGACTGCCGGTGAGAAGCAGACAGAGCCTGATAGCCGTTGGCCCGCGCCTCTGCGAGGAACGAGTACGAGGTGTGATCGAGGCCCGCCTCGAATGCGGCGAGGTCCGTCGGGCCGGTTCCGTCGGCGGCCAGGATGAACGGCTTCCTGAGCTCCTCGCCCGCCTTGAACACGCGAACGGTCCCGCCGTTGTGCAGCTGCCATTCGATCGCCGAAGCCATCGGTCCTCCTGAGAGTGGGGAGCCCCGTGGGGCTCCGATACGTTCGGTCGTACAGACCGCCGACGGGAGACCTCCGCTGCCACCACGGCAACGTCGGACGGGATCATGGCGCGTATGCCCGAGACGGCCCCCCTCTGCGGCCTGCACGCGACGCTATCGATCACACACAGCGCGTGACCAGAGGTTCAGGCCATCACGCATCCCGTGTCCGGATCGCGATCGATCAGCGCTGTCAGCCGACTCGGGGTGAGCCCCGGGCAGCCATGTACAGAACACGGGGGCGGCACGGGGATGCGGCGCATGGAAGCTCACCGGCCAACCTGTCAAGAGCGATGGTGGGGTGACGTTGCGTCGTGGCAAGATCAACGTCGGTCGGCACGGTGCCAGACCAATGAGGAGGCCACCACAGGCGACGAAACTGAGTACCTCGCTGGCGATGAAGTCGGCGGATGCGTCGGCGAAACCAGGCCCGTCCCGGACAACAGCACCGACGCAGGCTGCAGCGTCTCCCGCAGCGCTGATGCGTCAACCTCCGAGATCCCCGGCATCACCGTGATCACGGCCGAAGACGTCAAGCCCGAAGACGTAGGCACGCTCAGCCTGCGCTACGTCGACGGCGTCGCCCAGCTCGTCGTCCACGGCGGGACGGTCCTGCCGGCGGCGCTGACGATTGGTGACGAGGCCGAGAACACCGTCGCGACATACTCAGCCGGGACTCCGCCCCAGGCGCAGAATCGTATCGACGGAGGCACCGGAATCTACCCGGGGGCATGCCGGGGAATACCAGTGATGCCGCAGCAGACGACTCTGGGCCAGCCCTCGAAACGCTTGACTAGAGGACCAGCTCTGCGAACCGCCTCGGTACATGCCCCGACACTGTGCCGCAGCGAAACCATGCCCACACCGCTAGGTCAGCGCGTGCCGTCCGACCTCTGCGCCCCGGCTCTCCTAGGCGACCGGCACGGCTGGGACAGCCGGCACGACCGCCGTGTGCCCTGCCGGCAGGAAATGCCCAGCCGCGTGGTTCTGACCCCGGGCATCGCGTGGGGCCTTGTCCAGGAAGACTGAACCGACGTGGTCGTTCAGGTTCACGGCCTGCGGCTCGTAGTTGTAGACGTACGTGCCCTGGCCCGTCTTGCTGTAGGAGGCCAGGCGGCCGCCCCACTCCTTCGTCACGTTCAGACTGGGGAGCTTCTCCCCCGGAGCCAGGGCGATGATGTCGGCGGACTCCTGAATGGTCCACTCGCTGCGCAGGGTGGCGGTGTAGAGCTTGGTGTTGTTGAAGGCGGAACGGCCCTTGTGGTCGGGCTGCCTGCCCTCCAGGTTGTACTCCACCTTCTCGGCGGCCCCGTTGTTCCCGAACAGCCAGATGCGGGCCGGGCCGGAGGCGTTGTACTGGGCGTGCTCGTAAAGGCACAGGTGAGCGGTCGGGCAGGCGTCCAGGCCCTGGGCGGTCTTCACCCGGATCTCAGGGGTGGGAGCGGGAGCGGCGGGGGTGGGGGCGGCGGTGCTGTGGCCCGCCACGACCAGCGCCAGAGACAGCGAGGCAGCAGCGAGGACGCCGGCCAGCACGGTACGGATCTTCATACCCGCCCTAACCAGCCCGACCCGAGCACGGACACGGGCCCCTCAGGCCACGGACAATGTCTTGGGCCCGGGCAGCGGCTGTGGGTGGCGGGAACTGCTCCCCCGCCACCGGGTGCCTGGTGTACTGCCCGCATGGCAGATCAAAAGCAGTGCACCGTCGTACGAACCGGCACCTACGAAGGCATCCAGGGCGGCACGTTCGGCGCCGGGATCAGCGCCCAGTCCGCCGGCTCCGAGCGGCTGTGCCTGCACCGGCTGGTGATGCCCGCCGGCACCCGCGGCCGCCCTCACCTCCATCAGGGACACGAGTCGGCCATCTTCATCCAGTCCGGACAAGTCGAGGTCTGGCACGGCACCGACCTCGCCGAGCACGTCGTGCTGCGGGCCGGGGACCACATCCACATCCCCGCCGACACCCCCCACATGCCCGTCAACACCGGGACCGAGGACATGGTCTGCCTCGTCGCCCGCACCGACCCCGACGAACAAGAAGGCGTCCAACTCCTCGACTTCCCCACCTGGCTGGAAACCCGGCTCGGCCTGCTGCCCGTCGGCGCCGGCTAACCCCGCGCCCAAAACACCCTGCTGCGCCCCGTCGTGCCAAGTGCAGGGCGGGGCTTCCGGGGGCGTGGGAGATCGCTGGCGGTCAACTGGGAGTTCGGATCCCCGATCGTTGATCCCAAGCAGGTCCCCCGCCCCGGTACATGCGCCCGACACTGTGCCGGCGCGGAGCCATGTCCGGGCGTGACCCCAGCATCTTGAAGATCGTTGGCAGGGCATGAACAACACCAAGCGCGTACTTACCGCCGTCGCCCTCGCCGGGGCTGCCCTCACGATCGCCGGTCCGGCCGCCCAGGCCACTGACGGTCCGATCCTCCCCGGCCTGTCGCGCATCACCGCCCTGGACCCTGCGGGACCCGCCTTCGCTGGTCCCAACACCATCGTCACCGGTCTGGCCGCCATCGCCCCCGTGGCCGCCCCAGACCAGTACTGGCGCTGACCCGATCGCCTAGCGGCACCCCTCACCTACGCGTACGCGAGGGCCGGATTCACTGCTGCGGAGGACACAAAGCGGGGGCCGCCACCCATCGGTGACGACCCCTGGGAAACCCGTCCACCGGCGCGCGGCGGTTCTGTCGGCGGTCAGCCGGCTCCGCCTCCAGGACCAGCCCGCTGCACGGGCGCTGGCAGCAGAGCAAAGGTTTCCCATTGGGCCGAGTGCACCATCTGGGACTCGTATGGGCGAACGGCCCTGGGCCTCGCTGGAGACCGGACCAACTCCCAGGTCAGGGTGGACACGCCCCCGACCACTCAACCAAAGGACCAGCCATGTCCGCGGCAAGCAACGCACCGTCAGACTCCGAGCAGAACGGTGAACCCACCCTCCCTCGCCACGTCACGTGGCCCCACGGAGTCGAGTACCCAGCACAGCTGGAACTGCGAGACAAGCAAGGCCAAATCCTCGCCCCCCATCAGTAGTATCAGCTTCCCCAGCCAAACGTTCGAGTACGGCGATGGGTGTCGTCTGTGCTCCCGTCCGGATAATCCTGAGACGGCCCGCAGCAACCTCCGTATCTTGGCGCCATGACGGACGAGGCAGAGCCGGGGCTTGATTTGAACCGCTGGGGCGACACATCGGACCCGGCTCCGGAGCGGCG
>NZ_JNZP01000058.1 GCF_000725545.1 Streptomyces exfoliatus
GGAAGCTGTGGCGGTACAGCGGTACCGGGACCGGTCTGTACGGTGCGCGCGTGACGATCGGTACGAGCGGCTGGCAGAGCTTCAAGGGCCTGTACTGAGCACCTGAGCACCTGAGCAGCTGAGTGAGTGATCGAGGGCCCGGCCGTCCCACGGCCGGGCCCTCAGTCGTCTCCCCGGCTCACGGGGCCAGCAGTCCCGCGTCCTGGCCCGAGCGGCGCAGCGCGTCCGCGACGAAGCCGTTCGCCTTCAGCTCCTCGACCGTGTCGCGGAGGAACGTCACGGTCTCGGGCGCCCGGCCGACCGTCGTCCCGACGGCCTGCCGGATCTCCATGAACCGGCCCTGGATCAGCCGCACGTCCGGGTGCGCCTCGGCGTACGCGGTGAGCGGCTGCCGGATCCCCGCGCCCACCTCCAGACCCTCGGCCCGGAACGTGTCGACGCCCTCGTCCCCGCGAACGACCGTCGCATGGACGAGGGTCCTCGACAGGAACAGGTCGTACGCCGAGCCCTTCTTGACCCCGATCCGCACGCCGGGCGCGTCCACGTCCTCCACGGTGGTGTACGCCGAGCCGCGCGGCGCGACGTACACGCCCTCGATGACGACGTACGGAGCCGTGAACGCCACCTCCGCCTCCCGCGCCGGATCCACGGCCAGGAAGCAGAGATCGGCCCGGCCGTCCGCCATCGCCGCGAAGGACTTCCGCGCCGCGTCGAAGCAGAGCAGCTCGACGGGGAGACCGAGGCGCGCCCCGATCTCCCGCGCCAGATCCACGGTGACTCCCGTCGGCGCCTCGGGGGTGCCCTGCGCGAGGACGGGGTTGCCGAGGTTGACGGAGGCCCGGAGGGTGCCGGTGGGCGCGAGGTCGGCGGCGATGGCGGGGTTCGGGGTGGTCGGGGTGGTCGTCATGGGGGTGGAGTCTAGGCAGGCGTGGCGGTGGAAGCGGCGGCGTTCCGGTGGACGCGGTCGAGGAGGGCCAGCTCGTCCGGGGTGAGGCGGAGGTCGCCGGCGGCGACGTTGGCGGCGAGGTGGTCGGGGTTGCCGGTGCCGGGGATCGCGAGGAGGTGGGGGCCCTGGTGGAGGGTCCAGGCGATACGGATCTGGGCGGGGGTGGCGTCGTGGGCCCGGGCGACGGCGAGGACCTCTTCGGACTCCGGGGCGGTGGCTCCGGTCTCGCGGCCGGCGGCGGCGATCGCGTAGAAGGGGACGAAGGCGATGCCCTGTTCGCCGCAGAGGCGGACGAAGTCCGCGTACTCGGGGCGGACGCCGATCCCGTACATGTTCTGCACGCAGACGACGGGGGCGATGGCCTGGGCCTCGGCGAGGTGGGCGGGGGTGATGTTGGAGAGGCCGAGGTGGCGGATGAGGCCCGCGTCGCGGAGTTCGGCGAGGGCGCCGAAACGCTCGGCGATCGAGTCGTCGCCGAGGACGCGGAGGTTGACGACGTCGAGGTGGTCGCGGCCGAGCTGGCGCAGGTTCTCCTCGACCTGGGCGCGCAGGGCGGCCGGGGTGCGGGCGTGCTCGCTCCACTCGCCGGAGAGGTCGCGGGCGGGGCCGACCTTGGTGGCGATGACGAGGTCGTCGGGGTAGGGCCCGCCGAGGGCGCTGTTGATCAGCTCGTTCGCGGAGCGGAGGGAGGAGAAGTAGAAGGCGGCCGTGTCGATGTGGTTCACGCCGAGCTCGACGGCCTTGCGGAGAACGGCTGTCGCACGGTCGCGCTCCATCGGGACGGCGCCCGGGATGAGAGCCGGGCCGTACTGGGGCAGGCGCATGGCACCGAAGCCGAGACGGTTGACGGTGAGGTCACCGCCGAGGGTCCAGGTGCTGGGAGTGGTGGTGGTCATGCCCGGGATGATCTCCCGGGAGCGGGGGCGGCGTCACCTTGACGGGGGCTCCTGGGGCCTTGGGGCGGGATGACTCTCGGTAAGAGGGGGGCCGCACCAGAAGCCCGTCAGACACGGCCACCCTCTGCGCGAGGGAGACCCCCGAACCCCCTTTCTCCCTCCGGGGGTTGGCCCCACCCCCGAAGCGCCTGGCTGCCGGATGGGGGGAGCGGTGTCGGTCCGCGAGGCTGTGCGCATGACAACGAACCGTGGCCGTCAGCCCCTGCTCCTCGCCCTCTCCGCCGCCGTCGTCGCCGGCGTCGCCCTCACCGGTGGCGCTGTCGCTCCCGCCGCTGCGGCCGGGCTCGGTTGGGGCGACTGCGACCCCGCCCTGAAGCCGCTTCCGGGGCAGCGCTGCGCCCTGCTCTCCGTACCCCTCGATTACGCCCGTCCCGACGGGCCGCAGATCGAGCTCGCCGTCTCCCGCCTTCCCTCCGCCCGGCCCGAGGCGCGGCGCGGGACGCTCATGGTCATTCCCGGTGGGCCCGGCAGTTCCGGTGTGCAGCGGCTCGCGCAGAAGGGCGCCGCCCTCTCGGCCGAGATGGACGGTGCCTACGACCTCGTCGCCTTCGACCCCCGGGGCGTCGGCGGTTCCGCCAAGGCCCGGTGCGGGCTCGACGACGCCGACCGGTGGATGGTCACCCTGCGGTCCTGGCCCGGCGCCGACGGCCGCATCGACGACAACGTCGCCCGGTCCCGGCGGATCGCCGAGGCCTGCGCCCGCAACGGTGGCGCCATGCTCCGCAGCCTCACCACCGCCAACCAGGTCCGCGACCTCGACCGGCTGCGGCAGGCGCTCGGCGAGCGCGAGCTCTCGGCGTGGAGCGTCTCCTACGGGACGTACGTCGCCGCCGCCTACGCCGAGAAGTTCCCCGGGCGGACCGACCGCTGGGTCCTCGACAGCAGCAACGACCCCGACCCGAAGCGCGTCGCCCGGGGCTGGCTGGAGGGCATGGCCCAGGGTGTCGACGACCGCTTCCCCGACTTCGCCGCCTGGGCCGCCCACCCCGACCGCGCCGACGACGGGCTCCGGCTCGCCGAACGCGCCGACGACGTACGTCCGTTGGTGCTCGACCTCGCCGCTCGCCTCGATCGGGAGCCGCGTGCGTCCGCGACGCCCGGCGTGCCGCTGACCGGCGCCGTGCTCCTCCAGGCCCTTCAGCAGGCCCTCTACTCCGACGCTTCCTTCCCGGCCTTCGCGCGGCTCGTGACCGAGGCCCTCGACCCGGCGGGCGAGCCCGTTCTGCCGCGCGAACTCGCCGGTGCCATGCCCGACGACGTCGCCGCCATCACCGTGGGCGTGATCTGCAACGACGTCGACTGGCCCCGGTCGTCCGCGCGGACCTTCGAGCGGGCCGTCGCAGCCGACCGGGAGCGTCATCCGCTGACGGCGGGCCTGCCGGTGAACGTCACGCCCTGCGCGTACTGGAAGGGCGGGGCGGTGGAGAAGCCCGTACGCGTCACCGACCGGGGGCCGTCCAACATCCTGATGATCCAGAACCTGCGTGACCCGTCGACGCCGTACGCCAACGGGCTGCGCATGCGGGAGGCGCTCGGCGAGCGGGCGCGGCTCGTCTCCGTCGACCACGGCGGGCACGGGGTCTACCTGGGGAACGGGAACGCGTGCGGCGACCGGGCGGTGACCCGTTTCCTGACCGAGGGCACGCGGCCGGCCGAGGACGTTCTCTGCCGTTGACGGCCGACGGCGCGTTCAGGTCCTGTGCAGAGGGGTGGTTACGCGGACGGCTCGGGCGCGTGCAGTGCCGCGCGCAGGTGGCCCTGGGAGGTGGTCAGCCGCTCGGCGGCCGTGGCGGCGTCGATGTCGGCGAGGATCATGAGGATCGCGTTCTTCACCTCGCCGTCGGCGGCGGCGAGGGCGGTCTCGATCTGCTCGTCGGGGGCGCCGGTGGCGAGGGCGACGATCCGCCGTGAGCGGGCCTGGAGCTTGTCGTTGGAGGCGCGGACGTCGACCATCAGGTTTCCGTAGGTCTTGCCGAGCCGGATCATCGTGATCGTCGAGATCATGTTGAGGACGAGCTTCTGGGCGGTGCCCGCCTTGAGCCGGGTCGATCCGGTGAGCAGCTCGGGGCCCGGGACGACCTCGATGCCGTGCTCGGCGGCGGCGGCGAGGGCGCTGTCGGCGTTGCAGGACAGGCCGATGGTGAGGGCGCCGAGGGCGCGGGCGTGTTCGACGGCGCCGATGGCGTACGGGGTGCGACCGGAGGCGGAGATGCCGACGACGGTGTCGTCGGCGGTGACGCCGAGCGCGGTCAGGTCCTCGGCGGCGAGTTCCTTCGAGTCCTCCGCGCCCTCGACGGCCTTGATCATGGCGGAGGGGCCGCCGGCGATGAGGCCGACGACCTGGGACGGGTCGGTGTTGAAGGTGGGCGGGCACTCGCTGGCGTCGAGGACGCCGAGGCGGCCCGCGGTGCCGGCGCCGAGGTAGAGGAGCCGTCCGCCGCGGGCCATGCGTGCGGCGGTGGCGTCGATGGCGGCGGCGATGGCGGGGAGCTGTCGGGCGACGGCTGCGGGGACGGTCTGGTCCTCGCCGTTCATGAGCGCGGCGATCTCGGCGGTCGGCAGCTGGTCGATCTCGGCGAGTTCGGGGCGGAAGGCCTCGGTGGTGAGGGTGGCGAGCTGGGCGCGGAGTTCGGAGTAGGTAGCAGACACGTGCGGCTCTTTCGATGCGGTGGTCGGCGCTGCGGGTGCCGTGGTCGGTGTCGGGGTGTCGTCGGTGTCGTCCGTGCGGCGGGTGGCGTGGTCGGTGCGGCGGCGTTCGTCAGCGGGTGCGGGGTGAGTGGCGGTGGGCGAGGGCTTCGTACGAGGCGGCGAGGGCTGGGGCCGCCGTCTCGTACGTGCGCTGGGTGACGCAGGTGAACAGGCAGTCCACGACCAGGAGTTGGCTGGTACGTGACGACATGGCCGCGGGCCGCAGTTCGCTCTCGCGGGCCGTGGAGGTGGTGAGGATGTGGTCGGCGTACTGCGTGACGGGCCCGTCCGGGCGGCCGGTGATCGCGACCGTGGTGGCGCCGTGGTCGAAGGCGACCCGCAGGGGTTCTATGACGTCGCCGGTGGAGCCGGAGTGGGTGATGGCGATGGCGACGTCGCCGGAGCGGAGCTGCACGGCGTTGGTGACGGCGAGGTGTGGATCGCTGTGGGCGTGCGCGATGAGGCCGATGCGGAGGAGTTTCTGGCCGAGGTCCTGGGCGACGAGACCGGAGGCGCCGATGCCGTAGATGTCGATGCGGCGGGCGGTGGCGAGCGCGGCGACGGCGGCGCCGAGCTGGACGGTGTCGAGTCCGGCGGCGGTGTCGGCGAGGGTCTGCTGTTCGTCGTAGGCGAGCTTGGCGACGACGTCGGCGATCGGGTCGTCGACGGCGATGTCGGCGGTGACGGCGGGCGCGCGGCCGGACTGCTGCTGGGCGGCGAGCCCGGCGAGGGCGAGGCGCAGGTCGCGGTAGCCGGGGTAGCCGAGGAGGCGGGCGGTGCGGACGACGGTCGCCTCGCTGGTGCCGGTGAGTTCGGCGAGTCCGGTGACCGTGAGCGCGGCGCAGCCGGCCGGGTCTCCGGCGACGGCCTCGGCGACCCGTTGCATGGAGCGGGTCATGGACGGCGCGAGGGTCCGTACCTTGGCCGCGAGGGCGGCGGGCGCGGGCGGCGCCCCGCTCGTGAAACTTTCCTTCACATCATTCGTCACCTCTGAAAGATACTTTCGGAGGCGCGGGGGCGACAAGACCCCGTCGGTCCCGGATCGGGCCGGGACCTCGCCCTGTCTCGTGTGGCGGGCGCGCGGCGGGTGACAATGAGTCCATGGACGACATCGACCCCGTAGAGCAGGCGCTGCACGCCGCTCGCGCGCTGGTACTGGCCGACCTGGCGGCCCGAAAGGTGGCCGCCGCCGAGGTCGTGTCGATGGTGGAGGACGCGGTGACCCACCGGCGCTGGTGGGTCGAGCAGTGGCCCGAGGGCGTGACGTACGTCGCCGGTCTCGTCGCCCAGGACGTCCAGGACGCCCTGCTCGAACGGTACGGCCGCTGGCCGATCTGCCCGGTCTGTTCCTCGGGGGACCCGCACGCCCTCGACGTGGAACCGGAGCTGGGCCCGGACCCGCACTGGGTCTGCGGCAAGCAGGGCGTGGTGGTCGCTCCGGTGGGCGGTCTGACGTGATGCCCCCCATGGATCCGGCGGGGAGTCCGATGTGACCCTCTACATCGACCCGCCGACCTGGCCGGGCCACGGCCGCATGTGGTCGCACCTGGTCAGCGACGTCTCCTTCGAGGAGCTGCACGCCTTCGCCGCCTCGATCGGCGCCCCGCCCCGCGCCTTCGAGCGCGACCACTACGACATCCCGTCCGACCGGTACGCGGACGCGGTGGCGGGCGGCGCGGTCGAGGTCGGCTCGAAGGAACTGCTCCGCCGCCTCACGGACGCGGGTCTCCGGCGCCCGAAGGGCCGTCCGGCTTCCTGAGCCCCCGCGCTGAGCCCCCGCGCTGAGCCCCTGCGCTGAGCCCGGCGCTGATCCCCGCGCCGGATTCCCCGGGCCGGATCCCCACGCTGGTTTCCTGGTGGCGCGCGCGTTTCGTGCGGCTGTACGATCCGGCTGCCGGCAGGTGGGGGCATCGGGCCGGCCCGCGACCCCGGCATGCGCGCGCGTACTCCGTGCCTTGCCGTGCGCGCCCCCGCTGTCGTTTCCGACACCAAGCCTTTCGTCACGCCGTCTCGTCGCGCTGGTCTCATGCTGCGCGCCGTGCGTTCGGCAGACCCGTTCGGCATGCCCGCAAGAGGGGACCCACTTGTCCGTCCGAAGAGCTGTCGCGCTCGCCCTGAGCGCGACCCTGGGGATCACCGGCCTGGCGGCCGTCACCGCGCCCGCCGCATCGGCCGCCGCCGACTCCCCGTACGAGGTGAAGATCGCCGCACCTCCCCTCAGCACCCCGCCGTGGGTGCACCTGTACGGCGCCGGAACCGGCCTCCAGCTCTGGAACGGTGCGGAGGGGTACCACTGGCGGAACCTCTCCGGGGGCCCGGCCGTCGCCGCGCCGACCTGTCCCGAACCCGTCGCCTACGGCGACGAGGCCGGTTGCATGGGCTTCAGCGGCAACGCGGCCGAGGCCACCGTGCACGACTACACGACCGGCGTCACCCAGCGCCGCACCGGCCTCGAAGGCCACACCTGGCTGCGCGCCTTCGGCTCGGACAGGGTGGTCAGCCACCCGGACACGAACCGCACCGCCCTCCACCTGCTCGGCATCGGCGAGACCGCGCCGGCGGACCTCGTGGTGGAGCTGCCGGGTGCGGACCCGGCGCGTACGTGGGGGCCGACCGTCGCCGCGTTCGACGACACGGGCGCGGTCATCCAGTACGGGGCCGGCGACGGCTTCGTCACCGCTCTGCTGGACTTCGCGACCGGCGCACTCCGGAAGCTGCCCGCCCCGCCGAACGGCGTGCTGTACGACAAGATGGCCCTGAGCGCCGACTGGATCGTCCAGTACAGGCTCTCCGGCACCGTCGAGGCGTTCGTCGTCTCCCGTAAGGACGCCGCGGCCACCGGCCAGGTCGTGAAGCTGCCCAACACCGACGCCGGCCTCGTCGGGCGCCTCGGCGTCACCGGCGGCTGGATCGTCGGACACTACGGCGACCCCTCCGCGCCCCACCCGGTCAAGGCGACGCCCGTCACCGGCGGCGCCTCGCGCGACCTCCCGGTCAAGGCCGCGGCCGACGCCGAGTTCAGCACCGCGCCGGACGGCAGGCTGTACGTCGTCGGCGGCACCGACTCCGCCCACTGGGGCGTGCGCCGCGTCTCCGTCGACGGTACGGGCGCCCCGGTCACCGAGTCCGTCCTGAGCGTGCCGCCACGGACGGTCCAGCGCGGCGGCCTGACCCTCGCGAACGGCCGCGTCACGACCGAGCACACCGACGGCGACAAGCGGAACATCGTGCGCTACGACGTCTCGCTCACGGAGCCCCGTACCGCCACCCAGGCCTGGAGCTGCGACGCGGTCGGCGGCACCGCCCTGAACTGCCCGCCGACCACGGCCTGGACGCAGGACTACGGGACCCGGTGGCTCGACACCGGTGACGGCCGGCTCGTCACCCTCCTCACGGAGGACATCCCGCCGTTCCGCGGGGACCCGCCGTGCATCGGCTGCGTCATCAAGCTGCAGGTGACGACGACGGGTTCCGGCGGTACGACCCGGACGGTCCCGCTCGACACGACGCGCAAGATCAGCCCCGTGCGTCTCCTGGGCGCCTCCGGCCGGTACGTGCACTTCCTCGCCACCGAGAACTACGAGACCCGGTCGGTCGTCGCGGACATCGAGACGGGCAAGACCTGGATCTCCGGCAGCACGAACCAGGCCCTGTGGGGCACCTGGCTCTGGACCTCGTCCGCGGCGAACGACACCGTCTCCGCGATCGACCTGCGCAGCGGAGCGACCGTCGCGACGATCGACCTCGGGACCGAGTGCGGCACCGCCGACTTCGACGTCGTCGGCAAGTGGATCTACGCCCGCTGCGGCGACGGCGCGTCCGCCGTCGTGTACGACCGGGAGAAGAAGACCTCCGTCCGCTTCCAGGTGCCGCGGTCGAGCCAGCCGCGGCTGGGCGACGGCTTCGTCGCCCACACGGCAGTCGGCGCCGAAGGCGATCCGCTGAGCGTCACAGACGTCCGCTCGGGCGCGCCCGTCGTGCGCACCCTCGGTCTCGTCGCGCCCGGCCTGCCCAACTACGACCAGGGCTGGACGATCGACCGGTTCGGAGGGGGCGTCGCCTTCGTCGACCCCCAGCAGGCGATCCACGTCGTCGGCCTCGGCGGTGTCACCAGCCGTTTGACCGCCCTCGATTCCGCCGTGCCGACGTCCGTGAACCTGAAGTCCGGTGCTTGGAAGCCGCGTTGGACGCTGTCCAAGCCCGGCATGTGGTCGCTCGCGTTCAAGCACAAGGCGACCGGCAAGGTCGCGCGGAGCCTGAGCGGGGGCGAGGCGCGCGGTCTCGTCGCTCCTGCGTGGGACGGGAAGGACGCGGCTGGGAAGCTGGTCGCGAACGGTGCCTACGCGTGGGCGTTGACGGTGAAGGCCGCTGATGGTCAGGGCGCGGATCTCGCGGTCTCCGGTGTGCTCTCCGTGACGGGTGGCGCTGCGGTCTGGCGTGACATGTCCGGGGACGACGGTTTCGGTGATCTGTTGGTGATGGATACGGCGGGTCTGGTGTCGTTGTACCGGGGGACCGGTACGGGTGCGGTGTCGGCGCGGATGGCTGGTTCGGGGGCGAAGTTCGCGACGTCGTCGGTGTTCGTGCCGGTGGGTGATCTGAATGGTGACCGGTGTGCGGATGTGTATGTCCGTGTGGGTGATCAGTTGCGGGCGTA
>NZ_JNZP01000059.1 GCF_000725545.1 Streptomyces exfoliatus
TCAAAGTTCAGTGAAGCAGAACTGTAGGTGTGGAGCTCATTATCGAACGCCACGATGACTCTCCGCGACGGCTCCCCAAGATCCGTGCCAGAACCCAGTTCTCACCGACATTTTCCGGCGCAATGATCAACAACTGCTGCTGAGACTCGTTGACAACCGGTCCCCACTCCCACCTGTGAAGCCACACGGCGACCTTACCGGGACCGAACTGATTCGCCGCTTGGTGCGGTGAGGTCCTTGGTCATGAAGACGCGGCTGGTGGCCGGTGGATCGCAGGGCACATCTCCCAGCCGCTTCCACCCGTGCTTCTGGTAGAAGCCGGGAGCCTGGAAGGTGATCGTGTAGAGCACGGCCGTGCGGCAGCCACGGGCACGGGCCTCGTCCTCGGCCTTCCGGAGGATCTGTGTTCCCAGCCTGCTGCCCCGCAACCGGGGTGGCAGGTAGAAGAGGTCGAGGAAGAACAGCCCGAGCGAGGTACGCCCGGTCAGCCCGCCGACCACCTGGCGCGTTGCAGGATCACGGACCAGGACGGCCAGAGGTCTGCGGTCGGCGATCCCCGTGTGCTCGACGTTGAAGCGGTCCAGCGCGTCGGAGATCGCCGCGATATCCGCCGGGGCGGGGGCGTCCGTGAGTACGAAGCCCGTCCGGGATTCAGGCTGGTGGGAGCCCGGGACGGCGATGTCGCACGAAGTCATGGTTGCTCCAGTACGTGAGCGGAGGCGGCGCGGCCTCGCGGGCGGATGCGGGGCCGGTGAGCCCTGCGCACGTGCCGACGCTAGGCCGCGGACGCTTCGACAGCCGTCGAAGAGACGTCGGCGACAATGGACACCGTGGACTTTCAGCGCGCAGGTCAGGACGTGGGGGTGGACCTGGCAGGGGTGGCCAAACTACTGGCCGACGGCACCCGGTCCGCCTTCTGCCTCGCGCTGCTCGACGGCCGGGCGTGGACGGCAAATGAGCTCGCGCGTCACGCCGGCATCGCACCGTCCACCGCGACCTCACACCTGAACCTGCTCGTGAACGGCGGACTCCTCGTCGAGGAGCGACACGGACGCCACCGCTATGTACGGGTAGCCGACCGCAGGGTGGTCGAACTGATCGAAAGCCTTGCCGCGCTGGCCCCGCAGGACAAAGCCCGGCCACGTTCACTGTCGGCCTCCGGCCGACAGCATGCACTGGCCCGCGCCCGGCTGTGCTACGACCACCTGGCCGGAACCGTCGCACTGGCGATCACCGACGCGATGGTCGAGCGCGGACTGCTGGAGTGGGGACCCGAACCGGGCCTGACCAACAAGGGCGCCCTCTGGTTTGTCGAGATCGGCATCACGGTGCCCACCGGTTCACGCCGCCCACCAGTACGCGCATGTCTTGACTGGACCGAGCGCCGTCCCCACCTGGCCGGCGCCGTGGGCGCCGCCCTGTGCACCCACGCACTCACCACCGGATGGATGAAGCGCGTCGGCACCACCCGCGCCCTGCTCGTGACACCCGCAGGACGCGAGGCATGGCACGACCACCTCGGCCTGCCGCCAACTGAACTCTGATTCCGAGCCGGATCGGGCCGCGCCGACACGTGATCAAGCCGGACGAACAGAACTCTCCCCGGGGCCCTGGGCCCTGCACAGTGGTTCGATCGAGATTTGGGGGCAATGGGAACCGTTCGTGGACGACGAAGGGTACTTGGAATGGCGACGCCCGGAGGCGGAGGCCGAAGTGACGTGGGATATGGAGGAGATGAACCGGCGATACGGGTTCTGAAGCCACGCGTCAGTGAGCTCTTTCGGCCGCCCACTCAGGAACCTGTGACCGCTGCAACGCGCTGGCGAAAAATCCCAACGGGCCCACTGACATCACGATGCCGAACCACCACCGATAAAAACCATCAGATCATCACCTACGGGACGGACAGCTTACGCTCCGGCTTCCCGGTGCTCGGATCAAGGCGCACGGTCGTCACCTCGCCCTCCCCCGACGTGACGACCAGGGTGTCAGGCCCCGACCAGGCCACCTTCGCCAGTACGCCGTCGGCGGCGTCCCCGTTGAAGGTGCCGACGTTCCAGTGGCGCGCGGTGAGCCCCGCCCCGTCCACGACCGACACCCGCCACAACGGATCGATCATGGCCGAGCCCTCCTCCACCACGACGTACCGATCCGCGCCGTCCGGGGCAGCCGTGCGGCCCGTCTCCTCCCAGTCGGCGCTCAGCATCGGGAAGAGGACCATCCGGAACCAGACGACAGCCACGGCTGCGACCGCGCACACCGCAAGCACCCGCCTCCGGACCGCGCCCCGGGCCAGCAACCGGGCCGCCGCGCCGAACAGCCCGACCGCCACCAGGAAGCTCGGCCACCGGTACTCGAAGGCGCCGGTCAGGACGAGCAGCCCCGTCGACTCAGCGAGGCGGGGGCCCACCAGGCAGGCAACTCCCGTCGCCACTCCGCCGGCCAGCAACACCCGCCCGAGGGTCCGGTGTCGCGGGCGGTCCGTACGTATGTCCGCAGTGATCGTCACGAGCCCATCCTGACAGGTCCGTTCGACCGCCCCAGGCCCTAAGACGCCGGTTCTTCTCGTTGTCCCGAGACGCCACACTGCTGAGGTGAACCCCGACCTTTACCCTGATCTGGCAGCTGCAGGCACCTTGGCCGCTGCTCTGGAACACGCGGCAGCCGAACTGGCCGTGGACGTGGCCGTGGTGTCCGACGGCCGGGGGACGCCTGTCTCAGCGGTCAGCCCGCCACCCGTGCCGTTCCGTCGGCCACTGTCCGTTGCTCTCGGAGCGAAGAAGCGTGCGTTCCTGCTGTGGGGAAGGAGCCGAGGGGTCGAACTCATCAGCGGATCGACAACAGAACTCAGGGACGTCGTATTGGCGGCAGTGACCTGGGGGAGGGCAGAAGCCTGAGCGAACTGCACGACCTCTTCCCTTTCATGTCCTCGGACGAGCGCGCGAGTGCGCATGAACGCGGTCCAGCGGCGGTAGTGGACCTCCAGTGGCGTTTGTTGAGGGAACAGGCAGCTGGTAAACCGGAGTTCCCAGAATTCGGCCTGCTCGTGGAAGCAGCGTACGCCGAGTCGCGGCTCAGGCGGCTGTCGGCGTTCTCCAGCCACCGGACGCAGGGCTTCAGCGCCAGCACTGGCCATTCGTCTAAGGCGGAGGTCGCTATCGTTCCCGCGCACGGCGGCCGTCCCTATCGGGTTCAGGAGTTCCTTCACGACGGCGGTGTGATCGGTGAAGCCGAAACGGCTGACGAGGCTGTCGCTCTGGCGACTACCCACCTTCCCGTCGAGCTCGGCCCAGGCGTCGCCGGACCTGACGACGCCCCCATGACGGGGGCTGGCACCTCCACCGCCGACAGCGTGGCGGCCTCACGGCCCAGGAGGGCCACCCGCAATCCCACGGGCCGAGAGCCGGCGGGCCAGGCCCTCGCCGAGACCCCGTGCCGCATCCGTCACGACGGCGGTGCGTCCCTGCAGATCCCATGAGCGTGAGCGTGACATGTCGCCTCCGTGGGGAAAGGGGCAGAACGGGCGCCACGGCTATTCTCGCCACGGTGGTATCCGGATGCGCGCGGAGTGACGGAGGCCGGCCGACTCCTCCCGGTCGGGTTTCGAGGGCACGTTCACGGATAGGCGGCGTCCGTCGGGAACATCGACTTCTCGGAGGGGACGCCGCAGCACCGACCCGCGGCCCGGGAGCGACATGGCCCCCGAAACCCCTCCGGTCGGGATCGGCGCGCGTGAGCCGTCGAGCGGCGAGGGGAGGGCCCGGATGAAGGCGACCGGGGAAGACAGGCGTGGGCCGAGGCGCCCCCGGGCGCGTGTGTGGCGCGACTTGGTGCTGGCGGTCGGTCTCATAGGGATATGCGCGGGCGGGCTGGCCCTCTTCCTCAAGACGGCGGAAGGGGCGGGAGACCGCAGATCGGGTGTCCCGGCCGCCGTTCTCGTGGCGGTCGCCGCCCTGGGCGTCCTCGCGGTCGGACTCGCGGTGACCCGGCGCGGAAGGGCACCCGTACGGAACCGCGCGAGCGCGCGTCCCGCCGGCCTGCCGGAAGACCCGGCCCCCGCCCCGGACGTGCCCGACATCGGAGCCGAGGCCCTCGATCACGCGGCGGTCGACGCCGACGGCTTCGAGCACGCGGTCGCCGCGCTCTGCGCGCGGGACGGCTGCACCGCGGTGGAGGTGGTCGGCGGAGCGGGCGACCTGGGCGCCGACGTGGTCGCGGTGACCCTGGACGGGCGGCGGGTCGTGCTCCAGTGCAAGCACTACGCGGAGGACAACCGCGTCGGCTCCCAGGACCTGCAGAGGTTCGGCGGCACCTGCTTCACCATCCACGAGGCGGATGTGGCCGTGGTCGTGACCACCAGCTCGTTCACGGCGCCCGCCGCCGAGTACGCGGCCACCTGCGGGATCATCTGCGTGGACGGCGAGGCGCTGGCCGCGTGGACGGACCAGCTCACCCCGGCCCCGTGGGACGCGCTCACCCCGGACCCGACGGCACCGGTCGCCTGAGCCCCTGGGTCACCTGTCATCGGTGGCCCCACCGGCGGCATCGGCGGCGGCGTCAAGGGCCGTGAGCCCGTCCCGCCAGCGGGCGGTCCGCTCGGTGGTGCTCTGCTCCCACCAGGGGTCCCCGCGTTCGCCGAGAGCGACCTTCGCCTGGTGCACGCGCGCGCGTGCCGCCCGCTCCGCCTGCGTGTCGTCCTTCCGCCGCGCCGCCGCCACGCCTCGGCGGGCCGCCATCAGATGACCGCGCAGCCGCCCCGCGGGCTCCGGAGGGATGTCGGGATCGGTGGCACGCCAGCGGCGGCCGTCGACGACGATGTAGCGCCCGTCGGACGTACGCTCCGGTTGCGACCGCGTCGGCATCGCCTCACCGCTCCCTTCGGCCCCCATGGCACCGATCCTGCCCGCCCTCGGCTCCGCTCGCAGCCCGGCCCTCGTCGCGCAGGACATGAAGGCCACCCTGATCAGCCGCGGGCAGAAACCCCCGCTGCCTTTCCACCCGGAGCCCGGCGGCATGGTTCCGTGGGGCCGTACCGCCGATGACGGCGTACTGCACACCGGCGCCGGTGACCCCACGGACTGGACGACCGTCCTCACGGTTCCGGCTTCCAGCGGTTAGTGCGCGCGGCCAACGTCCAGGGGGGATACCGCTCTTCGGCCCTGCCTCACCGTCGCCGACGCGCCCCGGGCCAAACCAACCGCTGGAACGAAAGCCGCCGAGCCCGGATCCCGGCTGCGGAGCAGCGAGTGCTATCGGCGGCGGTCGCGCCATCAGGCGAGCCGGTACGCGGACTTCCCGGGGTAAGGCGGGGGCGCCGAGTGGGCAGTCGGCTCCCGGTCAGGTCCTGTGTATCCGGCTGTGGGAGGCAGCCGTCCGGGTCGTGGGCTTCGCGGGCGCCTGGGGGCAGGTTCTGCGCTGTCGGCCCATCAGGAGCTGCTGGGTCCGTTGAGGGTTAGGGCGGGTGCCACTGGGGCTGGTGCCGGGCCCGTCGCTTCCCCGAGAACGGCGGGACCGGCACCACCGTCTTTTGACTGCATGCCGGCGGCGCGGCGGGCCGCCGACAGCCGGGCCTGCATATGCCCCAAGCGGCCCTCGCAGCCCACCCTGCGGCGCGGGCCGCCGGTCCGGCCCGCGTCGCCCGCCAGTGCCGGGCCGCGCCCGGCTCCCGGCTCCCGGCTCCCGGCTCCCGGCTCCCCACGGGAGACCACAGGCGCGAACCGTGCGCGTGGACAGACATCCACGCGGCGATCGCGGACCTGCTCGCGGGCCATCTGCCGGCAACAGACCGGCGGTAGAGCTCTCCCGGGTGCCGCCCGTGCCGGAACTCTTCGTGGGGCGGCCACGAGGGCCGTTGTCAGGGGCGATTGGCAAGATTGCGGCCATGAATGTCACTCCTGTCACTCCGCCACGGCCGATCGACGTTGCCGCGGTCTTTCCCCAACTGGCTCCGCTGGCCCGCACGGCGACCCGCCTGCACCCCCGCCCTGGGGCGCCGACGTGGCACGACAGCTCGATCGGCGGGCCGCTGCTGTGGCCTGCCGAGGAGCCGTGGCCGCACTGCGAGGAACCGCATGTGGTGGATGGCATCAACCCAGCCCAGTCCCCAGCGGATCTGCGGCTGGAGCGACGGATCTTCGCCGCCTCGCACGGCCGACCGCTGACTCCGGAGGAACGGGAGACTCTCGAGCGGATCCGACCCCCTCGGACGTATCCGGTGAGGCAGGCGGTCCCGGTGTACGACGGCCCCATAGCGATGCTGCCCGTCGCGCAGCTGTACGTAAGGGATGTGCCCGATCTGAACCCGCCGGAGGGCAAGGACCTGCTGCAGGTTCTGTGGTGCCCCTTCGATCATCCGATCATGCCCAGGACCCTGCTCTTCTGGCGTTCGGCAGCCGCCGTCACCGACATTCTCGACACGCCCCCCGAGCCGCCCGTAGTGCAGTTCGACGGCTATCTACCGGAACCGTGCGTGATCGAACCGGAGCAGATCACGGAGTACCCCGACCATCTGCAGCTGAGCGAAGAACTGCGGGAGCAGCTCAAGCAGTGGAGTCTGCCGCAGGCAGCAGAGGAAGACATGGACTCGGACACGTACTACGACTGTGTGCTGTCCAACGCACCCGGCTGGAAGGTCGGCGGCTGGCCTGCTTGGAACTCCACCGACCCCAGCTCGCAGCCCTGCTCCGAGTGCGGCACCGGCATGGAGGTCCTGATGACCGTCGCCACGTTCGAGGAAGGGGACGACGCCGGAAAAAGTTGGTCTCCGCACCCCCACCCAGGTGCTGGACCGTACCCCGGCCACCGCGGCTACAACGCGACCGGTGTCCAGATAGGCAGCGGCTACCGGCAGCACCTGTTCGTCTGCCCGGCGGAGCCCGAGCACCCACACATCGAGTTGATGACGTAGCCCGTCCGCAGTGTGCAGCCGGGGGCGTCACGGTGCGGGCATGCCGTGACGCGGGGTGACCGCGAGGCTCGGGGTGCCTATCTGCGGCCCGACATCCGAGAAGGAAGCAGGCCCTCCCTGACACGACCGCGACGCATCGCCCCAGGTCGAGCGCGTCCCGGTGAGCTCGCCGGTCGGTAAAGAGCGGTTCTTGTACCAGCGGCGGGCCTCGCTCCCGGACACGATCATCGGCTCATGCCTTACTGCTGCTGGCGTCCTCCGTGTCGAAGTCCTTCGACGGCTGACCTACACAGTGCCCGGACCGCACGGCGTATCCGGCCGGGGCAGGCGGCGCGCGGCACGGCGCTGGCGGCGACGCCCGGCGGCTGCGGCTGCAGCCGCGACGAGGCGCTGCTGTCCGGCGACGCGCAGCCACTCCTGCATCTGAGCGTGGATGCCTTCTGGTGTGAGGTGAAGCAAGAGGGTCTTTCCGTTCGGGTCCAAGGCACCTCGTCCTGTCCGTCACGGGGAGTCTGCGCGGTGACGAAAAGAGAACCGCAGTTAATCCGTCCCGCCCGGCGGGATGACGGGCCGGGATGGTGTTCTTCCGGTTGCAGGAGGCGGGATTGGGGAGCTGGCCGGATCGCGGTCCCCTGAGCGCGGGAGGTTCGGGCTTGGCCTTCGGCGGGCAGCTGTCCCGTCTCACCGAACCTTGACCACTCGGCTGTTTGTCTCATCGAACTTTGACCGCCGCAGGTGAAGAGGGCAGGTGGCCCCGGCGCCACCTGGTCGGCTGACGCGCTGTCGCGCTGTCGCCTGCGGTTCCCGTCCTCGAGACGGTACGGCTCGCTGTGGCCTTACGAACTCCTTTGCGGGGCCCTACCTTTGAGTCATGGAAACTCGGCGTCCCGGCTCACTTGCGGAAGTTGTGTTACCCGTGACAGCCGGATGGCGGCTGCTGTTCGCGCCCAGCAGGGCCCGCGAGCTGGCTGCCGCGCTCGGCGGGAGCATCATGGTCCCGCCGGTGGTCGCAGCGCCACCTCTGCTGGCCGCTCTGGTGGCCGCCGTGATCTCGGGAAACTCACTCTTCTGAGGCAGTTTCTGGGTCCTGATGGCGCTCACGGTGGTCGCAGTGATCGTGCTCACCGTGGCCATGAGGTACGTCACGGTCTCCCTGAAGGTGCGGTGGGTCGAGCTCCGCCCCTTGGGAAATCCGTCCCAGGTCGTGATCGCCCGCTTTCTGCGTTCGTCGACCATGGCGATGGCTGATCTGCAACGAGTCGTCGTCATCGAGCGACTCAGTCTGGGGCAGCGACAGTCGATCAAAGTGGTGTTGCATACCGGCAGTGAGACGGTGGAGTGCGAACCGGCGACGTCCGCACCGCTCTCTCCGGTCGACGCACAGACGCTGACCGGCTGGTTGACCGAGCAACTCGGCCAGGTCCAGGTGCCGGTGGAGCGTCAGACGGAGGTCAAGCGAGACTTCCTGCGTCCGGACGCGTGGTGGACCCGGTCCCACACCGCCGAGCTGTGGCGGGTACCTGTCGGCGAGGTCGACGGCATGGCCGCCCAACGCGGCGTCGAAAGCTACCGGTACACGCCCCGGGCAGGCGCGATGTCCAGCCCTGGCACTTCGGTCACTGTCTACGACCCGGGCCGAGCCTACGACGTCGCCGAAGAACTCCGCGCGGAACGAGCCGCCGGCCAGGCCGCCGACAGCACGGCAGCCCCCGGCCCCGCCGAGGACGACGCAACGGATTACCGCTGACTCGGTCGGGCCGGTCCTGCCCTAGTGCTGTGACCAGTAAGGTTCGCCGGTTTGCTCGGTGCTGATTGGAAATGACTTCTCTAACCAGCGTGGGAGGCGGGATCGCACAACCGGTGCGGGTTCGCAGGCTGACCGAGCAGGAGGGGCAGAAACGCTGCCCCAGCAGGTCCAGGCCGTTGGACGGGCCTCCCCTTCGACACGGCCGGTCCGAGGACGCGGCGCCCTCGCCCCGGTCCGCTGCGAACGGAGCAGGACTACGGGGTCCACGTCGGGCCCGACGTCTGGCTCCGTCACCGGCTGGGGTAGTTTGAACGCGTTCAAGGCAGCGAATTCTGGGGGCGGCCATGCGGGTCACCGCGCGCGAGAGTGTTCATCCGTGGCAGGTCGGCCTGGCCGCGTGCGCCGTGGTCACCCCGCTAACGCCG
>NZ_JNZP01000060.1 GCF_000725545.1 Streptomyces exfoliatus
GCGCATGGGACCGCTCTGGCAGTCCTGGGGTCTGCCGGATTCCCCCCTTTCCGGCAGACCCCAGGACCGTTGAACGCCCCGCCCCGCCGAGGTGCAGGACCGGGCAGGAACCGGCCCACCCGCCCCGCACGCCCGGAGTCCTTGTACGAGTTGCGGGGCTTGCCCATACCCGTGGTACCGGCCGTATTCAAGGCTTGCCCAGGGTCGCCTGAGGCTTGCCCACCCGCGAGAAAACCCAGGCCACAAGCCCGGATCTATTGAATGCGGTCTCCTCGCAGCCGAGAGCGCCGGGGAGTTGCGCGGCTAACCCTCTCCTCCTTGAGAGTGCGGATCGCCGCGTCGACCGACCGGCCTATCTCACACTCGTCCCAGGGGGAACTCCATGTCCGACTCCACCCAGCAGCCCGCCGAGCAGTCCGTCCAGCTGCCCGCGCCCGAGCGGGCCGCGGAGCCCGCCGTGACCTTTCTGCGCCGCCACGGAGCGGTGATCCTGCTCGCCCTGCTGTTCCTCGGCTGCGTCCTGCACGAGCGCCCCGCCCTGCGCGAGACGATCGACGCCCTCGCCGCCGTGGCCGCATCCGGCACCGCGCTGATGGCCCTGACCCTGGTCCGCCGCCGGTAAAGGGGCCCCCACGGTCCGCGACCCGGGCGCGCCACCTTGCGTACCCGGGCTGCGGCCGTGGGCAAGCCCGCTCCGTCTCCGGCCTGTTCGCCGCCCGGGAGGGTTGCACCGGCAGGTGCCCCCACAGGTGTCTGCACAGGGGGCCCGGAGTTGCACCGAAGGTACTGCCGGAGGTGTGAACCCCTGTCCGCGATCATGAGCGTTTGTGCTGGTCAGACCTTGTGGGCGAGCCGGATCCGTACGCCGACACCTCTACGTACGCGATAGCCGTACGAAGAGGCAGACCTGAGCAAGGCCGAGGCGCGGGCGCCGGGGAGACTGGGGCGGTGAGTACCGCACGACGCCGACCCCTGGGTTCCGGCCGTATCCGTCAGGTGGTGCTCATTTGTCACAGTGCTCGGCTGGCTCTCGGCGGGAGAACTCACCTTCAGCGAACCACTGGCCGTTCGACGAGAAGCCACCCTCCTCCTCCGGCGACTGCGGTTTGTGCTCGGCCGCACGGAGCCCCATCGGGTCGCGCAGCCACTGCCGTCCGTCGCTGTCGACGAACTGGATCGCCTTTAGGAGGGCCCTGCCCTGCTTGATTCCAAAGAAGGTGCTCAGATAGTCGTCGATCTCGCGGGGGGTGATGACCAGCCGGGTGCTGGGCGGGAGGGTCTCGAAGCCCATGAAAACCCATTCATGCTCGGCCAGGTCGATACCCGCGTCCGGCGCATACCACCACAGCTCGACGCTGGTCACCGGATCGAGTGAGCGGTTCACGAGGGTGACCGTCTCGGGGACCTCGTCCAACCACTCGATCCAGTAGCCGACTCGTCCGGCCTGGCCCCGCTCGTCTTGGTCCAGCTGTCTACGTGTCGCGTCCACGCTTGACGCCGCCACCGTGGCGCTGAAGAACAGGCCGATCGCTGCCGCGAGGGCCGACAACGCCGTCGCCCAGGGCGGGAGGGCGTCGCCGAGGCCACGTGGCCGCCGCGGAGTGCCCGGCGGTGCGCCGGCCGGCGAGCGTCTCCGGCGGGCGTTCAGCCGACGTGCTCTCAGGGTCGGGGAGGTTGCTCGATGCACCACAAAAACACCATCGGCCAGAAGGTGCAGCCCGGCCACCGGTGCCCTCCAGGCGATCTGACCGGACGCCTCACCCGCTATCACGCACCAGCTCGTAAGCCCATGTAGGCGATGCCGAGGACGACGGCGACGATCGTGATCACGCGGGCGGCACGGGTGGCGGGAGGGGTGTAACCGGCGTCGGGCATGAGGTGGTGGACTCCTTCTCCTATGGTGGGCAGGGTGGCTCCGCTCCGGTATAGCCGCTCCGGGCCACAGGGGTGCGTGCTTCCCGGCAAGGCACCCCCGCCCGCGACGAACGCGCCACCCGAAGTGGTGACGATCGTGCCACCGCTGCAACCCACCCGCCCGGCCGTGCAACACCGGCGCTGCAACACGCCTGCGCGTTGCAGCGCTGACCTGCACAAACGGGACCCGGTCGTCCGCTTCGCTGTCGCAGGGGGCGGCCGCGGTTCGTCGGGGTCGACCACCTGCTCGACGTACTCGCCGTGCTGCACTTGGCGGCCGACCCTACGGTGGCAACATGAGCGACCCGGAGAAGAACAAGGCCACGGCGCAGGCGTTCTACGACCTGATGTTCAACCAGTGCCGCCCCGCCGAGGCCATCGACCAGTACGCCGGCGACACCTACATCCAGCACAATCCACACGTCGGCGACGGCAAGCAGCCGTTCGTCGACTACTTCGAGCGCATGGCAGCCGAGTACCCGGGCAAGCGGGTGGAGGTCAAGCGTGCCTTCGCTGACGGCGACCACGTGATCCTGCACTGCCACCAAACCTGGCCCGACGAGGAGTACGCTGGCATCGATATCTTCCGTTTCAACGCCGGTGGCAAGATCGTCGAACACTGGGACGTCCTCCAGGTGATCCCGCCCACCTCCAAGAACGACAACACCATGTTCTAGCCCTCGCCCGGTACGCCGCACTGCAATGCCTGCGCGACCATCAGCGGGCCGCAACGTAGTGGAACGGTGCTTCGCCCGCCTCAAGCAGTTCCGTGCGATCGCCACACGCTTCGACAAACTCGCCGACCGCTACCGCTCCGGACTCGTCCTGGCCGCTCTGATCCTCTGGCTCCGCGATCCAGCCACGTGATCACTCAGGACATGTCCCGGCTGCCTGCCTGTCGGTCGGCCAGCACTGCTTGACTGCTCAACTGCCCGGCGAACGGCGGCGCGGAGTTTTTCTTCAGGCTCGTTCCGCCTGAGCACGGTGCTGAGGGAAGAGGGTGCTGCCGCCCGCACATCGGGATCCGAATCGGAGAGTGCGGCGACGATGATCGGCGCGTGAGCCACGGCGTCGGGGCCGAAGATGCCGAGGCCCTCGATCCCCGCCCGCCGCAACATTGCTTCCGGTGCCGACGTAGCCGCCACGAGTAGTTCAAGGGCCTCAGCTGGTGCCTCCGCGCACACCTTCGCCAGGCCGGACAGCGCCCGCTCGAATTCTGCGGTGTCGGAAGGGGAAGCCGCGGCGAGTTGCTTCAGCGCCTCACTCACCGGCGGCGGACGGGTCGCACGACGACGATCCTGGTCGCCCCGGGTGGGGGCGGTGTCGTGGTCCATTCGGTCATCCTGCCAGCTGGCTCCCCGGTTCCCGGAACCGGGGAGCCAGCTGGTCCGGCTCAAGGTGCCGAGCCGCCCGGATAGTTCGTGTCGCCGCAGTGGGCGGCCTTCTGGCTCTTCAGGCTACGGACCACACGGCTTCGTGAGCCAGCTGGACGATCATTTGTCAGACACCGCCTAGGTCGGGGGCGAGGTCGAGCGCGAGATGACGACGGCGCCCCCGGGGGAGTGGGGGCGGAGCGCCTGCTGATGTCGGGGGGATCAGAACGTGGAGAGGCCGTTCCGGCCCCAGCCGATCTTGGTCCTGGCGGTCATGCCTCGGGTGTAGAGGAAGAGGTTCCCGTTGTCGCCGCACGGGCGACCCGACGTGCGACCCGCTCCGCGCCGATCGCCCGCTGTCGTGAGACATGAGCGTCCCCTCCCTGTCGTCGTTCCGGCCTGAGAGTTCCGTGGCAGAGTGGCTTCATGTGTGGCCGTTACACCTCGACCCGTGGTCCCGGGGACCTGACCCGGCTCTTCCAGGTCACCGACTGGAACCCTGCCGAGACGCTGGCGCCCAGCTGGAACGTAGCGCCGACCGACGAGGTCTACGCGGTCCTGGAACGCACCGCTCGGGACGACGGCGACGAGGTACGCCGTGAACTGCGGGCGCTGCGGTGGGGTCTGGTGCCGTCGTGGGCGAAGGACCCGAAAGTCGGGTCCCGGATGATCAACGCCCGGGTCGAGACCGTGCACGAGAAGCCCGCCTACCGACGCGCCTTCGCCAAACGCCGCTGCCTGCTGCCGGCCGACGGCTTCTACGAATGGGAGCCGGTGAGGGACGAGACGACGGGCAAGACCCGCAAGCAGCCGTACTTCATCCACCCCGCCGACGGTCAGGTGATGGCCATGGCGGGACTCTATGAGTACTGGCGCAACCCCGACATCACCAGCGACGACGACCCCGACGCCTGGCTGACGACCTGCACGATCATCACGACCGAGGCCACCGACGCGGCGGGCCGCGTACACCCCCGCATGCCCCTCACCCTCACCCCGAACCACTACGACGCCTGGCTCGACCCGAGCCACCACCACACCGACGACCTCCGCGCCCTGCTCAGCCGGCCCGCGGACGGCCGGCTCGACGCCGGGCCTGTCTCCACGGCCGTCAACAACGTCCGCAACAACGGCGCCCACCTCCTCGACGCCGCCACCTGACCCGCAGCCCGCCCTGCCCGGTGCCGAGAACGGCTCACCGAGACCCACCCAGCGCGATCCTCGACCGGTCAGGCGCCACCGCGGGCTACCGCTGAGCCCTCCATGCCCCCGCCGCCCCGCCAACCGTGGTGACCAGGGCCACGAGCCACCCGGGAATGCGCTGAACGGTCAAGTGCCGTCGGCCCCTCAGTGCGTCGGGTGCCAGGGGCATCTCGAAGCCCTCGCTGAGGCCGGAACGTAGACATTGGGGACCAAGGACGTCCGCCAAGCTCCGGCGACACCCCTCCGCTCTAGCGAACCGCGACAGCCCCCAGCCTTGCAATCACCGGCTGAGGCGGAGCGCCCCTGCCTAAAATCAGCGGCGTAGGCGTACGGCGAAGAGTAGAGCAACCCTCAAGCGAGGCCAGAATCACAAGTCTGCCGCCGAATGAGCGGGCCTGATGCCTGCCTCTACCCGGAGCGGTGCAAGTAGTCGTCGGCCTGGTTGCGCAGCTCGAAGGCATCGCCCTCCTCTTCACCCAACAGACCGCGCGCGAGCCGCGCGGCGTGCTCGTACGCGTGGATGTGGGTGCGGCGGCCGCAGTGCAGGTCCTTGCCCCCAGCCAGGGCACGTCGCGGTTCGTCCGGATTAGGCAGGGACGGTTCCGGAAACGGTAACGCCCGCTTGGCGGAAGTCTTCGAGGGTGGTTGCCGTGGTGTCGGGGGCGACGCCGACGGAGTAGTCCAGGCGTACCCGTGTGCGGAAGCCGGCCTTTACGGCGTCCAGCGCTGTGGCACGCACGCAGTGGTCGGTGGCGATGCCGACCACGTCGACGGGGTCGACTTCGCGTGCGCGCAGCCAGTCGGTGAGGGAGGTGCCGTGTTCGTCGGCTCCTTCGAAGCCGCTCTTGGAGGCGCTGTGTGCACCCTTGAAGAAGACGGCGTCGATCTTGCCCCCGGTGGCGGCGGGGGCGAAGTTGGGGTGGAAGTCGCCGCCCTCTCCGCCGGCCACGCAGTGGACGGGGAAGCTGTCCTTGAAGTCGGGGGTGTCGGAGAAGTGGCTGCCGGGGTCGATGTGGTGGTCCCGGGTGGCGACGATGTACTGGTAGTCGCCGTCTGCGCTCTGCTCGATGAGGTCGGCGATCGCGGTCGCGATCCGCGCGCCGCCCGCGACGGGCACACTGCCTCCCTCGCAGAAGTCCTTCTGCACATCCACAACGATCAGGCCTCGGCCCATCACGCACACCCTTCACTACAGCGGGAACGTCCCCGGCGTTCTACCAGCCCTCTCACCGGCACCGAAGCCGCGTAGCAGCGACGCTCACCCGCACGGCCGAGGGCATTCACCGCAGGAACGATTTGCGGAACTCCCGCGAGATCCGCCCTGACTCCTCTGCCGGCCCCGTCTACTTCCTGTTTCACGACGTGGAAGACGAGTCCCGGGCCCGGGCAGGGGAACTGGCCGCGCCCTGTATGGCGGCCTTGAACCCCGGGCCCTCGCGGTGCCCGCGCTCCTGGCCGCGGCACGCCGAGGGTGCCGGCGTGTGCGTGCTGGTTGGTCACTCGAGGCGGCAGGTGTGGCCTGTCCGTTGTCGGCCGCAGCCGTCGGTTCATCTCTCTTGTGACGAGATGGCGTTGGGGACATCCGGGTGGATGTCCTCTGGTGTCGCAACTGTTCTCAGTCCCTGTGCTGTCGTCTCCTGCAGCTGCACGACGACTGAGGAGGCACTCATGGCGGGGATCCAGGCTCTTACGACGACTCCGACCGCACTGTTGGATCTCGACCCGTACCGCTTCCCTGCCATGCTCACCGACGACTGGCACGAGGAGACGTCGACGGCCCACGGCACGATGGAGTTCGGCGACTGCCCACTGCCTGCGCCTGTGCCTTCGAGCCGCCTGTCCATCCGTCTGGAGCCGGCCGACCGCCGCCGGCTGGACCTGCACGCGGCCCTCACCACGGCAGGTATCGCGCCCCTGCCGGGCGACCTCGACGCCATCGAGGCCCTGTGCTCGCTCGACGACACCACCCACATCGCCCTCCGGCGGTGGCTCAACCGGTTTGGCAACCCCTGACACATCACAAGAATCGGCCGGTTGAATCCGCCACGTCCCGCCTCCCTGCCCATACCGCTCCTGGTCCGGGATAGTCGGCCCCCTTCATCGGCTGATCCAGGGAACGAGGTAGCAGATGAATCCCTCTTTGAAGTCGGTTCGGTGGCTGGCTTCCGCCTGTGACGACCCCACCGCGTGTCTGCGTGAATGGAGACTGAGCGCACGGGGTGTGGTGCTCCTGCCGGCGGGGCGGCTCTGGGACGCCCTGGCAGTTCCGGAAGACCTGGGACACAGCCTGCTCAACGCCGTGGCTCGCTGCGGGCAGCCGAGGAGCGGCCCGGTGCTTCGCGACAGCAGCCGCCAGGAACTCGTGCTCCTGATGACCCCAGGCGGTCCCGCAGCAAGGCTGGAGCGGACCGCCCGCTATCTGACAACCGGAACCTGGCTGGCCGTGCCCGACCCCGGCCGAAGAGTGCCCGGGCTCTCCTGGCTCGTCCCACCCGACGGAACAGGAACGCTCTTCTCCCCAAGGGATGTGTATCCCGCACTCGCACCACGACGGTCAGCGAGATGATGGAAAGAGCGAGGACGGGAGCCGGCCGCGCGTTCCGGAAGCTCTGGAGGCATCCCCGCCCGTGGGTTTCGGGGATCCGGCCGAAGAGTGCTCGTCTGCGATGGTTCCCGGCACTGCTACGCCGCCTGGTCTGGGGCGCCCGCCACGACGTCTACCGACGTCGTTACTGATGGCCTGACCGTCCGTTGAGCACTGAGGGCTTGGAAGGGGCGGTGTCACCCAGCACGGGACACCGCCCCTCTGCCGTGTCCGGCCAGCACCGGCGCCGCAACCCGCGCCGCGCTTGACCCGGTGCCCGGCAGCACGAAGGCCCCGGTCCCGAGGGAGACCCTGGCCTTCGGCGGAACGGTCCGGGAAGGGGAAGCCGACGGGCCGTTGACGCGGCCCCGTCGCCAGAGCGCGGAAGCGGGACCGCGGACCGCACCGGCCCCGACGTGGGGCGCCCGGGCCAGCACATGTGTCACGAGCCCAACGCTCCACCGCGGACAAGGACACGCTCCGCGTCAACGCCAAGCGCCTCCTTATCTCCTGCGAGGATGCTGCTCATGCAGCCGCTGCCGATCCCCTGCCCCGCAGACCGGATCCCGGACGCGACGGGCATGGACGCCTTCACCACCGCGTACAGCGCGGCCAAGGAGCAGCAGGCTGTGTTCGTCGCCATCGAGTGCCAGGGCCCGCGGTGGACGGTGAAGGCCGACGTGCTCACCGCACTGCGGCACACCCTCGACACCACGGTGCACGACGCCGTCCGCGAGGCCGTCGGGCACCTGATCGACTCCCGGCAGAGCCGCCCCGACTCCATCGCCGACCCCGTCTACGTCGTGCTGTACGACGTAGACGGCGAACTGCGGACCCGGGAACTGGCCGCCGCCTTCTGCGGCGACCTCGAACCTCTGGCCCGCGCCGTACCTCCCTCGTCCTGACGGTCACTTCCCCCTGGGGCGTGAGGCGTTTCCTGAGGTCACAGCGGGTGCGGGCGTGTACCGTCCCGGTTAGCTGTCGTGGTTCGGATCTTCCCCCTTTGCCCATGCCTTCGGCGTGGGCTTTTTTGCTGTGCTGTGCCGCAGGAACCAGGGCGATCACCTCCGCCTCCCACACCGTGTGGGCGGCGTTCATCGACTGGAAGGCATCAGCTATGGCTACGGGAACTGTGAAGTGGTTCAACGCGGAGAAGGGCTTCGGCTTCATCGCCCAGGACGGCGGCGGCCCGGACGTCTTCGCTCACTACTCGGCGATCAACTCGACGGGCTTCCGTGAGCTCCAGGAGGGCCAGATGGTGACGTTCGACGTCACCCAGGGTCAGAAGGGCCCCCAGGCGGAGAACATCAACCTCGCCTGAGTCCATACGGCGAGGACCGGGGCAGACGCAGTGCCTCGGTCCTCGCTGTTCCATTGCCGGGAATCGGGGCTTCAGCTGTCCGGGCTGGGGGAGCAGTAGCCAGGAACGCCCCGCCGCCATCTGGGGCGGCGGGGCGCAGGCTTACTTGGTTAGGGCTGGTCGCCGGTGTAGCGGTAGATCTCGGCGTTGGCGTTGACGCCCCAGACGGTGCCGTCGGCCGC
>NZ_JNZP01000061.1 GCF_000725545.1 Streptomyces exfoliatus
CATCCCCACATCCCCCCGCATCCCCCACACGCCTCACTCCCCACACCCCCGTACCAACCGCTGTTCCGAAGAGGACGAGACAGAAAGGCAACCCCGTGGCTCCTGACGCCGCACACCGACTGGCCGCCCTCGCCGCACAGGCGTTGGGCACCCCGCTGCCGCTCCGGCTCCGCGCCTGGGACGGCAGCGAGACCGGGCCGCAGGACACCCCCGTCCTGGTCGTCCGCAGCCGCCGCGCCCTGCGCCGTCTGCTGTGGCACCCGGGCGAACTCGGTCTGGCCCGCGCGTGGGTGGCCGGGGAGATCGACGTCGAGGGCGACCTGTACGACGCCCTGGACCGGCTCACCGCCGTCGTCCCGGACGGCGGCGGCCGCGACCTGGGCCGCCGGATGGTCCGCGACGGTACGGCCCTGCGGATAGCGGCGGGCCTGATCCGGCTCGCGGGTCCCGGCGTACCACCGCCGCCCCCGGCCGAGGAGTCCCGACGCCGGGGCGAGGCGCACACCAAGCGCCGCGACCGGGCGGCCATCAGCCACCACTACGACGTGGGCAACGAGTTCTACGCGCACGTCCTTGGGCCCTCGATGGTCTACTCGTGCGCCTACTGGGACCGGGCCGACGGCAGCCTCGAGGACGCCCAGTACGCCAAGCTCGACCTCATCTGCCGCAAGCTCGCGCTGCGCCCCGGGCAGCACCTGCTCGACATCGGGTGCGGCTGGGGCTCGCTGGTCCTGCACGCGGCCCAGCACTACGGCGTCCGCGCCACCGGCATCACCATCTCCGTCGAACAGGCCGATCTGGCCCGGAAGCGGGCGGCCGAGGCGGGTCTGACGGACCGGGTGGAGATCCGCGTCCAGGACTACCGGGACGTCCACGACGGACCGTACGACGCGATCTCCTCGGTGGGGATGGCCGAGCACGTCGGCCAGGTCCGGTACCGGGAGTACGCGGAGATCCTGCACCGGCTGGTCAAGCCCGGGGGCCGTCTCCTCAACCACCAGATCGCACGCCGCCCGCTGGCCGACGAAGCCGGGTACCGGGTGGACGAGTTCATCGACCGGTACGTCTTCCCGGACGGCGAGCTCTCCCCCGTCGGGTCGACGGTCTCCTCCCTGGAGCAGGCCGGCTTCGAGGTGCGTGACCTGGAGGCCCTGCGCGAGCACTACGCACTGACGCTGCGGGCGTGGGTGCGGAACCTGGAGGAGCACTTCGCCGAGGCGGAACGTCTCACCTCACGCGGCAGGGCCAGGGTCTGGCGCCTGTACATGGCGGCATCTGCCCTGGGCTTCGAGCGCAACAGCATCGGCGTCAACCAGGTCCTCGCCGTACGTACGGAGGGTGACGGCGCCTCTTCCATGCCACTCGTGCGAGGCAGTTGGAGCTGACCTGACACATCCGGCCCGCCCGTGGGGGCATCGGCCGGGCCGCCGGGTGGACCCGGCCTTCCCCCCGCTCGTCGGGTCCATCCGGCCTTTCGCGACCCGTGGTTTCCGCAGGGGCTCACGGGATTCCGTCCCGGCCTCCGCTAACCTACTCGAAGCATGTTTTGACTTTGAGTCGCTTCGGTCGCTGAGAGGAACTCCGCATGACCCCTGACCTGGGGAAATCCACCAGCGACTCAAGCCTGCTCGCTCAGCCCGGCCCCTACGCCAAACGCCGGGCCACTCACCACGCAGACCGTGTCGACCGCGCCGAACACGCCGATCGCCCGGGCGTTCACCGCGCCGACCACCCCGGTGCTCCGCTGGAGATCGCCCTGTGGTGCGCCGGCCAGGGATGGCCCGTGCATCCTCTCGCACCGCGCCGCAAGACACCCAGCGCGAACTGTCGGCAGTGTCAGGTCCGCAGCCACAGCCCGCAGGACTGCCCCTGCATCCCCTCCGGCCGCTGGTGCCACGGCTTCCACGCGGCGACCACCGACCCCGCCCGCATCGAGAACTGGTGGGGCCAGCAGCCCGGCTTCGGCGTGGGCGTGGCCTGCGGCAGCGCGGGTCTCGTCGTCATCGACGTGGACGCCCACGAGGCCCTGCCCCCGCAGCGGGAGCGGCTCCTGCCGGGAATCCCCATCCCCCCGTCCGTCTCCCTCAACGGGCTGCGCCACGGGTACCACAGCCTCGCCCTCCTGGCGGCGCTGCGCGGCCAGCCCGATCCGGCGGAGGACACGAACACCCTGCGGGTCCGGACACCTTCCGGCGGCATGCACGTCTGGTACGCGGCCGAGCCGGGGCAGGCGTGGCAGTGCTCGGCCGGGTCCAGCCCGTCGCGGGCCCTGGCCTGGCAGGTCGACGTCCGCGCGCACGGCGGCTACATCATCGCCCCCGGCACCACCACCGACGCGGGGACGTACACCGCGGTGGGCAGTGCCCGCCACCCCGCACCGCTGCCGTCCTGGCTGGCCCTGGAACTGGCCCGCACCGGGCACCTGCCCGCACCGCCGGCCCAGCGCACCTGCTCCCCCGTCCCGCAGCGCGCCCGCGCCGCGGTCATCGCGGCGGGCGGCGGCCGGGCCGTCGCGGGACGCACCCTCGCCACCGTCCTGGCCGCGGTGTCCGGCTGCGCGTCCGTCCCCGAGGGGGCCGCCTTCAGCGACAAACTCAACCGGGCCGCCTACACCGCGGGCGGGCTGGTGAGCGCCGGTCATCTGACCGCCTCCGCCGCCGAGTCCGCGCTGCTCGCCGCCGCCCTCCACGCCCGCCCCACGCAAGAACGAAGGGCCCTGCAGATCATCCGCAGCGGAATGAGCGCCGGCCAACAGCGTCCTCTCATGCCGGGAGACCATTCGTGACCCGAGTACCCGAGCCCCAGGAGGAGTTGTTCGACCCGGCGGAGATCGCCCGGCAGATCCTGCGCTCGACCCCGCACCCCGCCGTACCGGCCCAGGCGCCGACCCCCACCGTGCCGCCGCACGCGACCGAGCACGGCCTGCTCCCCGACAGCCTCAGCGACCGGGGCAACGCGAAGCTGTTCGTCGCCCTGTACGGACGGGACTTCCGGCACGTCCCGGGCATCGGCTGGTACCGCTGGTCCGGCTACCGCTGGGCCCTGGACGAGGACGACACCGTGGTGTGGGCCGCCGGCGAGATGGCCGAGTCCCTCGCGGAGAACGACCCGAGCGGCCGGTGCAGCACCGCGGAGCTCCGCCGCCACCAGCGCCGGGCCCTGTCCACGTCCGGCATGAAGGCGATGCTGCTCCAGGCGAAGGCCGCCCCCGGCATGGTGCTCAACGCGGCGCGTCTGGACGCCGACCCGTACGCCCTGTGCACGCCCAACGGGGTGGTCGACCTGGCCACCGGCCAGCTGTCGGCGCCGGACCCGGAGAAGCACTTCCACTCGCGGGCGACGAGCGTCTCGGCCCGCGCGATGTCGACGCCGCGCTGGGACCGGTTCCTCACCGACACCTTCGGCGACGACGAGGACGGCCGGGCGCTCATCGACTTCCTGCACGAGCTGCTCGGGTACTCGATCACCGGGGACGTCGGCGCCCAGATCATGCCGTTCCTGTACGGGCAGGGGAAGAACGGCAAGAGCGTCCTCCTGGACGTGATGGTCAAACTCCTCGGGGACTACGCGGACGCCGCCCCGCCCGGCTTCCTCATGGCCCGTCCCTTCGAGGGGCACCCCACGGACCTGGCCGAGCTCCACGGCCGCCGCATCATCGTGTGCTCCGAGCTGAAGCCCGGCGACCGGTTCGACGAGGCCCGGGTGAAGCTGCTCACCGGCGGCGACCGGATCAAGGCGCGCCGGATGCGGCAGGACTTCTTCAGTTTCACCCCGACCCACAAACTGTGGCTGCTCGGCAACCACCGTCCCGAGGTCGGCACCGGCGGGTACGCGTTCTGGCGCCGAATGAAGCTGATCCCGTTCGAGCGGGTCGTCGCGGCGGACCGGCAGATCGACAACCTCGCGGACGTCCTGGTCACGGAGGAGGGCCCCGGCATCCTCCACTGGCTCATCGCCGGCGCCCGCCGCTACCTGAGCGGCCCCCGCGACCTGACAGGTCCGCAGCAGGTCCGTACCGCGACCACGGCCTACGCCGAGACCGAGGACCACACCGGACGCTTCCTGGGCGAGTGCTGCACACTGGATCCCGCCATGCGGGCGGAACAGAGCCAGCTGTACAGCAGCTATACCGGGTGGTGCCGTCTGGAAGGAGCCAACCCGGTGTCGTCCAGGGCCTTCGCCGCCCGGGTACGTGAAACCATCGGCATCAGCACGCCCAAGCAGATGATTCTGTCGAACCAGCGGAAGTTCTACCCGGGCATCGGACTCAACGCCGAAATGGGAGAGACGGTATGAGCGCGCTCATCGAGCCCGAGCAGCTCAGCTCCGAGACGGAACTCGTGTGGCTGGAGGACATCGAGCCCCTCGACTACGTCCGGCAGACCCTGGACCGACTGCCGACCCGCCGGGGCAAGCCCGCCTACCACCGGGCAGGCCGGATGGTCGGCTACGCGATCCTCGGCCCGAAAGCCCGCTCCTCGCGCGCGTCGGGCACCTTCGTTCGCCGGGTGTTCTGGCTGCTCCCCCACGACCGTGACGGGCAGCCCACGGGCCTGTACGCGTCCGGGGCGCCCTCCGAGGCCGTCGACCCGCGCACGGTGGCTCCCGGCATCAAGGGCTACAAGACCCAGCGCTCCGAGGGCGGTCCGGAGTCGGCGGCGATGCGGGAACTCGGCATGATCCTGCCGGAGGCCTGAGACGGGAAGAGGGCGGGGGCAGCGACCGAACGGTCGCTGCCCCCGCCCTCTTCCCCTTCGGTCGCTGGGGGCCTATCCCGGTGCAGGCCTCCAGCGACCGAAGAATCCAGCGTCTCAGCGACTGGGTTTTCGTTGAGTCGCTTTCACAAAACCCCAGGTCAGAGCCGTGCCAGTGCCTCCAGAGCGACTGAAGCGACCCAAGCTCGGACTTTATAAGGACATTCGCGTGCGCGTGTGCGCGTCATAGATAGGAGCCTTCAGTCGCTTCAGTCGCTGTTTGGCCCTTCTGGACCCACCTGACCTGCATGTTTCCCCGAGCGACCCAAAAGCGACCGAAACTCCCCCAGTAGCTGTTCTTCGGTCTCATCCACCCAGGCCACCTTCTTTCGGTCGCTGGGGCCGTCGCGGCGAAGTCCGCTGCACGCCACCGCCGTCACCCGTGCCCCGCAGGGCCTGGGCTGCCGTTGAGCGCGGGGACGAGGTCGGGACGGTCGTCGCGTACGACCGCCGTGGGGACGGTCTCGTACGAGCACGTCACTCCACCGTCCCCCACCACGCTCCGGCGCGGGCCGCGTCCGCCGCCGGGTGGTCGGTCGCGCCGTCGCGCAGCGCGAGCCGGGAGACGATGCGGTAGCGGTCGCCCCGGTAGAGGGAGCGCACGTACTCGACCGGTCTGCCAACCGTGTCGGAGGTGATCCGGTCGAACAGCAGCGCGGGCGAGAGCACCGGCACGGTGAGCAGGACCGCCTCCTCCTCGCTCAGCACCGTCGGTTCGATGGACTGGACCGCCTGCGCGGTCCGGATGCCGCGCTTCTCTCGCAGGTGGGCGTAGAAGCCGCCCTCCATGTCCGAGACGGTGAGGCCGGGCACCAGGTCCGCCGGGACGTGCAGGTGCTCCAGGGCGATCGGGTCGCCGTCGACGTACCGGAGGCGGGTCACGCGCACCAGCTCGGCCGCCGGGGAGATCGTGAGCTTGCGGCCGATCCGCGCACCGGCGCGCACGGTACGGAGTTCGAGCACCGTGCTCGTCCAGCTGCCCCGGCTGTGGGGCGCTGCGGCGGCGTGGTGCTCGGCGACCAGCTCCTGGGTGATCTTGTCGGGCGCGACGAACATGCCGCGGCCGTGCTCCCGCACCAGCAGGCCCGTGGCCACCAGTTCGTCGACGGCGGCGCGCAGGGTGGGACGGGAGACGCCGAGGGTGGCGCAGAGGGTCCGCTCGGACGGGATGGCGTCGCCGGGGTGGCGCGCGTCGATGACGGTGAGGAGGTGCTCCCGGACGCGCTCGCGCTTGAGCTCCGTCCGACCTCCCGCGTCCGGCCGGGCGGTGTCTCCCGCGCTCGGCCGCGGCCGGTCCCCTCCGCTGGGTTCCATCCCGGTCCCTCCCCGTCGTTCGGTCGGCTGCGCGTCAGTATGCATCTCCCTCGGCGGAGGGGGTCACGAGGCCGTCGCGCGTGAGGTCGAGGCGGGAGACGATGCGGTAGCGGTCGCCTCGGTAGACGGAGTGGACGTACTCGACGGGGCGGCCGGCGGTGTCGAGGGTGAGGCGTTCGATCAGGAGGGCGGGCGAGAGCACGGGGACGTCGAGGAGCGCGGCCTCGTCCTCGCTGACGACGGTGGGTTCGATCGACTGGGTGGCCTCCTGGACGTGGACCTGGTGGCGGTCGCGCAGGTGGTCGTAGAGGTCGCCCGCTTCGAGCTCCTCCGGGGTGAGCGCGGTGCCCACCAGGTCCACCGGGATGTGCAGGTGCTCGATGGCCATGGGCGCGCCGTCGACGAGGCGGAGGCGAGCGATGTAGAGCAGCTCGGCGGCGGGCGAGACACGGAGTCTGCGGCCGATGCGGGCGCCGGCCCGGATCGTGGCGGATTCCAGGACGGTGCTGGACCAGCTGCCGGAGGCGCGGGGGACGGCGAAGGCCGCGTCGTCCGGGGCGAGACGCTGGGTGATCTTGGCGGGTGCGACGAACATGCCGCGGCCGTGCTCCCGCACCAGCGCGCCCGTGGCGACGAGTTCGCCGACGGCGGCGCGCAGGGTGGGGCGCGAGACGCCGAGCGCGGCGCAGAGGGTCCGCTCGGACGGGATGGGGTCGCCGGGGCCGCCGCTCTCGATCAGGCCGAGGAGGTGCTCCCGTACCCGTTCCCTCTTCAGCACTCCGCTGGATGAGCCGTCCTTCATGCTGTGCCGTCCGTCATGCCGCTCTCCCTACTGGTCAACTGGTAAGCCGGATATTAGTCGGTGGTGTTGACCTGTCACTGGCTGAACAGCGCATCTATTCATGGGGATTGACGGCGCGATTGGTCCATGCCACCTTCTGGTCACACACCTGACCACTTGACCAATTGGTCAACTCTCCATCGAGGTGCCTGTGAAGACCCTGCCCCGTAGTGCCGCCCTCGCGGTGGCCGCCGTCCTCGCCGCCACCGCCTGCAGCGGCTCGGGCGACCCCGCGGCGTCCGGCGGTGCCGACAAGGTCACCGTCTGGATCATGAAGGACAGCGTCACCGACTCCTTCCTCGCCCGCTTCCGCACGGCCTTCGAGGCGGAGCACGAGGACATCGACCTCGACATCCAGATCCAGGAGTGGGACGGCATCGGCGAGAAGGTCACGGCCGCCCTCGCCAGCAAGGACGCCCCGGACGTGATCGAGGTCGGCAACACCCAGGTCGCGCAGTACGCGGCGAGCGGCGGCGTCCGCGATCTCAGCGACAAGGTGAGCGAGCTGAACGGCGGGGACTGGCTGCCGGGGCTCGCCGAGCCGGGGAAGGTCGACGGCAGGCAGTACGGCATCCCCTGGTACGCCGCCAACCGCGTCGTGATCTACCACAAGGACCTCTTCTCCCGAGCGGGCGTCACCGCTCCTCCGAAGACGCAGGCCGAGTGGCTCGCCGTCACCGAGAAGCTCAACCGCGGCAAGACCCAGGGCATCTACCTCCCCGGCCAGAACTGGTTCGCCCTCTCCGGCTTCGTCTGGGAGGAGGGCGGCGACCTCGCCGTCCAGGACGGCACGGCATGGAAGGGCGCACTCGACACCCCACAGGCCCTCGCCGGCATGGACTTCTACCGCCGGCTCCAGGCGCTCGGCAAGGGACCCAAGGACGCCGACGAGGCGAAACCCCCGCAGGCCGAGGTCTTCGCCAAGGGCGACGTCGCCCAGATCATCGCCGTGCCGGGCGGAGCGAAGATCGTCGAGGAGCTCAACCCCGCGCTCAAGGGCAAGCTCGGCTTCTTCCCCGTTCCCGGCAAGACGGCCGACCGGCCGGGTGCGGTCTTCACCGGTGGCTCCGACCTGATCGTCCCGGAGGCCTCCACCCACCCGGAGGCCGCGTACGAGGTCGTGGCGGCGCTGGCGGGCGACACGTGGCAGACGGACATGGCGAGAACGATGAGCTACGTCCCCAACCGCACCTCGCTCGCCCATGTCATCCAGGACGACGCGGGCACGGCCGCGATGGCCGCCGGGGCGACGCGGGGCCGGGCGACGCCCAACTCCCCGCAGTGGGCGGCCGTCGAGGCCACCAACCCGATCAAGCAGTACATGACCGCCGTGCTGACCGGCGCCGATCCCGCGACGGCGGCGGCGACCGCGTCCCGGAGCATCACGAAGACCCTCGGCTCGTGAGCCGACCGGAACCGAAGAGCAGACGCAGGGTCCCCGAGCCCGACCAGCGCCGGCCCGACCAGCGCCGGCCCAACCAGCGCCCCCGCCCCGCCGATGGCCCCCCGCCCGCCAGGCCACCCCGCCCCGCCAGGCCACCCCGCCCCGCGAGTCCCCTCCGACCCGCCCGCCTCCCCTACC
>NZ_JNZP01000062.1 GCF_000725545.1 Streptomyces exfoliatus
GTCCTTCTCCGCCGACGCGGACGGCACCGCGTGGGCCGAAGGCGTCGGTGTCCTGGTCGTCGAGCGACTGTCCGACGCCCGACGCCTCGGCCACGAGGTACTGGCCGTCGTGGCCGGAACGGCCGTCAACCAGGACGGCGCCTCCAACGGACTCACCGCACCCAGCGGCCCCGCCCAGGAACGTGTTATCCGCGCCGCCGTACAGGACGCCGGAATCTCCTTCTCCGGCGTCGACGCCGTCGAAGCCCACGGCACCGGCACCGTCCTCGGCGACCCCATCGAGGCACAGGCCCTCCTCGCCACATACGGCAAGGAGCGGGACGGCGGCCAGCCGCTCCTCCTGGGTTCGCTGAAGTCGAACCTCGGACACGCCCAGGCCGCCGCCGGCGTCGGCGGCGTCATCAAGATGGTCATGGCCCTCCAGCACGGCGAACTGCCCGCCTCGCTCAACGTGAGCAAGCCGAGTGAGCTGGTCGACTGGGAGTCGGGCGGTGTCGAAGTCCTCACCGACCCGCGCCCCTGGCCCGCCACCGAGGACAAGATCCGCCGGGCCGGAGTCTCCTCCTTCGGCATCAGCGGAACCAACGCCCACGTCGTCCTCGCCGAAGCCCCCGCGCAGCCGCCCACGCCCACGGCCGATTCCGTGGACGGCGACTCCGCCCCCTTCTGGGTGCTGTCCGGCCGTACCGAACCGGCGCTGCGCGCCCAGGCCACCGCACTCGTCGACGCTCTGGACACCCTCGACGACGTGTCCGTCCTCGACCTCGGCCGCGCCCTGGCCACCACCCGTACCGCCCTCGACCACCGCGCGGCCGTCACCGCCGAGGACCGCGCCGAGGCCGTCGCGGCCCTTGGCGCGCTCGGGCGCGGTGAGGCGCACGCCGCCCTGGCACTCGGCACGGCGCGCCCCGACGCCGGACTCGCCTACCTCTTCACCGGCCAGGGCAGCCAACGGGTCGGAATGGGACGCGAGTTGTACGAGGCGGATCCCGTCTTCGCCGCCGCGCTCGACACGGTGTGCCGTGAACTCGACGCCTGCCGCGCCTCCGTCCCCGGCACACCGCCGATCCGCGACGTGATGTTCCACGACGCCGAGGCACTCGACCGCACCGAGAACACCCAGTGCGCTCTCTTCGCCCTCCAAGTCGCGCTGTTCCGGCTGCTCGAAGACCGGGGCCTGGCGCCGGACGCCGTACTCGGCCACTCCATCGGCGAGTTCGCCGCCGCCCACGTCGCCGGGATCCTCACCCTGCCCGACGCCTGCGCGCTGGTCGCCGCGCGCGGCCGCCTCATGCAGGCCCTGCCGTCCGGCGGGGCGATGATGGCCGTCCAGGCGTCGGAGGACGAGGTCGGCGCACTCCTCGAGGGCCGCGAGCACGAGGTGAGCATCGCCGCCGTCAACGGTCCCCTGGCCGTCGTCGTCTCCGGCGACGTCGAGGCCGTCGAGCAGGTGGCCGCCGAGTTCGCCGCCACCGGCCGCAAGACGCGGCGGCTCGTCGTCAGCCACGCCTTCCACTCGCACCGCATGGACGGGATGCTCGACGCGTTCGCCGCCGTCACCGCGAGCGTCCGGTACGCGGAGCCGCGCATCACGATGGTGTCCACCGTCACCGGCGGCCCCGTCGACGTCACCGCCGACTACTGGGTCCGGCAGGTACGCCGGGAAGTACGGATGTCCGACGGTCTCGCCGCCCTCCACGACCTCGGGATGCGGACCTTCCTCGAACTCGGCCCCGACGGCGTGCTCTCGGCACTGGGCCAGGACGCTCTGGACGACGACGCTCTGTCCTTCGTCCCCGTCCTGCGCCGCGGCCGGTCCGAGCGGCGCACCCTGGCCGCCGCGCTCGGCGCCCTGCACGTCCGGGGCCGTACCCCGGACTGGCGGGCCGTGTTCGGCCCGGGCCGGACCCCCGGCCTGCCCACGTACGCCTTCCAGCGTGAGCGGTACTGGCTGACCGCGCACGGCACCGAGGGGCCGGCCGGCCATCCGCTGCTCGGCACCGCCGTCGAACTCGCCGAATCCGGGCAGACCGCGCTGACCGCCAGGCTCAGCCGTCGCACCCACCCCTGGCTCGCCGACCACGCCGTGCTCGGCTCGGTCCTGCTGCCCGGCACCGCCTTCCTCGAACTCGCCGCCCGCGCGGGCTCGCAGACCGGCACGCCGCGCGTCGCCGAGCTCACGCTGCTCGCCCCCCTGGTGATCCCCGAGGAGGGCCGCACCGAGGTACAGGTCCTGGTGGCCGCACCCGGTGACGACGCTCTGCGGGTGGTGACCGTGCACGCCCGCACCGAGACGCCGGACGGCGCCACCGAGCCGTGGACGCTGCACGCCACCGGCACCCTCGCGCCGCACGACACGGCGGCCGCGACGGCCACGGGCCGGCGGCCCGCCGCCGATGCCGAGTCCCTGCCGCTCGACGGCTGTTACGAAGGGCTCGCCGTCGCGGGCTACGCCTACGGCCCGGTCTTCCGGGGCCTGCGGGCCGCGTGGCGGGACGGCACGGAGCTGTTCGCCGACGTCGCCCTGCCGCCGTCCGTCACCGACGCCGCCTCCTACGGGCTGCACCCGGCGCTGCTCGACGCGGCGCTGCACCCGATCGTCATGGCCGCCCTGGACGACGGCGACCGCCGTCTGCTGCCCTTCTCCTGGCGCGGCGTGACCGTCCACCAGCCGGGTGCCCGTGCGGCCCGCGCCCTGATCGCCCCCACCGGGCCCGACGCGGTGTCGCTGACCCTGCTCGACGAGTCCCACGCGGTGATCGCCGAGGTCGAGGAGCTGCTCCTGCGCCCGGTGAGCGACACCGTGGCCGTACCCCGGTCGCTCCACCGCCTGGACTGGAAGCCGGCCACCGCGGAATCGGACCACGCTTCCGGTCCGTCCGCTTCGGAGCCGTCTTCGGCCGTCGCACTCGGCTCCGCGGACCTGGGTGTCGGCCCGCGGTACGCCGATCTCACGGCACTGGCGCAGGCCCTCGATACGGGGCTTCCCGCCCCCGCGGTGGTCTTCGCGCCGCTGGCGGACCTCGGGGACGTCGCGGACCTCGCGCACAGCCCGGCGGTCGGTACCCGGCCCGCCGTACACCACGCGCTCGCCCTCCTCCAGGAGTGGCTGGGCGACGACCGTCTCGCCGACTCCCGGCTCGTGCTCGTCACCCGGGCGGCCGTCGCCACGGCACCCGACGCCGACGTGGACCCGGACGCCGCGGCCGTATGGGGTCTCGCCCGCTCGGCGCAGACCGAGAACCCCGGACGGGTCGGACTCCTCGACGTGGAGTCCGCCGCCGACTGCCGTGCCGCACTGCGACTCATCGGCACGGAACCGCAGCTCGCGGTGCGCGACGGGGACGCGCTGGTGCCCCGGCTCGGCCGGGCGACGGCCGGCAGCGCCCTGGTACCCCCGGCCGGGGTGACCGCATGGCGGCTCGAGGTGCGCGAACGCGGAACCCTGGACCACCTGGCGCTCGCTCCCTGCCCCGAGAACCTGGCCCCGCTGGGCGAGGGCGAGGTGCGCGTCGCGGTGCGCGCGGCGGGCGTCAACTTCCGTGACGTCCTCAACACCCTCGGCCTGTACCCCGGCGACCCCGGTCTGCTCGGCCTCGAAGGGGCCGGTGTGGTGACCGAGGTCGGGCCCGGTGTCCCAGGGCTCGCCGTCGGCGACCGGGTCATGGGCCTGTTCTCCGGGGCGTTCGGCCCGGTGGCCGTCGCCGACCACCGGCGGGTCGCCGTGATGCCCGCCGACTGGACCTACGCCCAGGCCGCCTCCGCGCCCATCGTGTTCCTGACCGCCTACCACGCCCTGGTCGACCTCGCGGGTCTGGCCCGGGGCGAGCGCGTGCTGATCCACGCCGCCGCGGGCGGTGTCGGCATGGCCGCCGTCCAGCTCGCCCGGCACCTGGGGGCGGAGGTCTACGGCACGGCGGGCCCCGCGAAGTGGGACGCCCTGCGGACCTTCGGCCTGGACGGGTCGAACCTGGCGTCGTCCCGCACCCTGGACTTCGAGGCCGCGTTCGGCGCGGCCACCGGAGGCCGCGGCATGGACGTCGTACTGAACTCCCTCGCCGGTGAGTTCGTGGACGCCTCCCTGAGGCTGCTGCCGCACGGCGGCCGCTTCGTGGAGATGGGCAAGACGGACCTGCGCGACCCCGCGCTGGTCGGGGCCGACCACCCCGGAGTGGACTACCGCTCCTTCGACCTGCTCCAGGAGCCGGCCGAACGGATCGCCGAGATGCTCACGGCCGTCCTGACGCTGCTGTCGTCGGGCGCGCTGACGCCGCTGCCGTTCAGCACGTGGGACGTCCGCCGGGCACCGGAGGCGTTCCGGTACGTCAGCCAGGCCCGGCACATCGGCAAGGTGGTGCTCACCCTGCCCACGGCCATCGATCCGGACGGCACCGTCCTCATCACCGGCGCCACCGGGGCCCTCGGCGGACTGGTGGCCCGACACCTGGTCACCGGGCACGGCGCGCACCGCCTGCTGCTCGTCAGCCGCCGTGGCGCCGACGCGCCGGGCGCAGGGGAACTCGCCGCGGAGCTGCGCGGGTTGGGCGCCGAGGTGACGCTCGCCGCCTGCGACACCGCCGACCGCGACGCGCTCGCGCGGCTCCTCACCAGCGTACGGCTCACCGCAGTCGTCCATGCCGCAGGAGTGCTCGACGACGGCGTGATCACCGCGCTCACCCCCGAGCGTCTGGACACCGTGCTCGCCGCCAAGGCCACCGCGGCCCGGAACCTGCACGAACTGACCCTGGACCAGGACCTCTCGGCGTTCGTCCTCTTCTCCTCCGTCATGGGTGTCATCGGTGGCGCCGGCCAGGGCAACTACGCCGCCGCCAACGCCTACCTGGACGCCCTGGCCCAGCACCGCAAGGCACGGCGTCTCCCCGCGCTCTCCCTGGCCTGGGGCATGTGGGCGGACACGGCGGGAAGGCCGGGCGCCGCCGGGATGGCGGGTGCCCTGTCCGAGGTCGACCGGGTACGGATCGCCAGGACCGGCCTCGCCCCCATCGACCGGGCGGAGGGCCTCACCCTGCTCGACGCGGCACTGCGGACGGACGCCGCCGCGCTCGTTCCCGCGCCCCTGGACCGTGCCGCGCTCGGCGCCCTCGGAGCCCAACTCCCGGTCGTCCTGCGGGATCTGGCTCCCGCCGCCCCACGGCCGGCCCAGGCGACGACTGCGGTCACGACCCCGGCGACCGGGACCCTTCGCGACCGACTCGCCGTCCTGAGCGCCGCCGAGCGGGAGGAACTCCTGCTCGATCTCGTTCGGGTACAGACCGCCGCAGTACTCGGCCGGTCCTCCGCGTCCGGTATCCCCGCCGACCGGCCCTTCAAGGACATGGGCTGCGACTCGCTCACCCTCGTGGAACTGCGCAACAGGCTGCAGACCAGCGCCGATCTGCGGCTGCCCGCCACCTTCCTCTTCAACTGCCCCACGCCGCTCGCGGTCGTGGCGCACCTGCGCACCGAACTGGCACCGGACGACACGGAATCCGACGGTTCCACCCGCCACGCCGACACCGCCGACGCTGCCGGCCCCGCCGACCCGAACGCCGCACCCGGGCTTGTCGAACTCGACCGGCTGGAAGCGGCCCTCGCCGACCTGTCCGACGACACCCAGGACGATGTCAGAGCCGAGATCGTCCAGCGACTGCAGGCCCTGGTGGTCCGCGTACCGGCTCAGCGCACCCAGGAATCCGCCGACCTGACCGCACGGGTCCAGTCGGCGTCGGTCGACGAACTCCTCGCGTTCATCGACACCGAACTCTGATCCACCTCCGCCTCGCGGACCTCCCCACGGCCCGCCCTGCTCATCCTGTTCGCCCAGCTCATCCTGTTCGCCGCGCGCGGCGTGCTCCGGCACGTCGCACGGGCAGTCACGCCCGGCTCCGCGCGTACGCACAGCACGGCTTCACGACGCCTACGGGGGCATCATCACCATGACAACAACGGACAACGACAAACTGGTCGAATACCTCAAGCGCCTCACCCTCGACCTGCACCAGTCCCGTCAGCGGGTCCGCGAACTGGAAGCGGGCACCAACGATCCGATCGTGATCGTCGGCATGGGGTGCCGTTTCCCGGGCGGGGTGGACTCGCCCGAGGCCCTGTGGCAGGTCGTCGCCCAGCAGCGGGACGTGATCTCCGGCCTGCCGTCCGACCGGGGCTGGGATCTGGACGGGCTCTACCACCCCGACCCGGATCACGCCGGCACGTCCTACGTGCGCAACGGCGGATTCCTCGACGGTGCCGCCGAGTTCGACCCGGCCTTCTTCGGGATCTCGCCGCGCGAGGCGCTGGCGATGGACCCGCAGCAGCGGCTGCTCCTCGAAGTGTCGTGGGAGGCCCCCAGGAGTACGGTCCGAGGCTCGGCGAAGCCGGGGCGGCCGCCACCGGGTTCGGGCTCACGGGAACGACATCGAGCGTGGCCTCCGGCCGCGTCGCCTACACCCTCGGCCTTCAGGGCCCGGCGCTGACCGTGGACACGGCCTGCTCGTCGTCCCTCGTCGCACTGCACCTCGCGGTCCAGGCCCTGCGGTCGGGTGAATGCTCGCTCGCTCTGGCGGGCGGCGTGACCGTGATGTCGACCCCGGGCATCTTCGTGGAGTTCTCGCGTCAGCGGGGGCTCGCGGCGGACGGCCGGTGCAAGTCCTTCTCCGCCGACGCGGACGGCACCGCGTGGGCCGAAGGCGTCGGTGTCCTGGTCGTCGAGCGACTGTCC
>NZ_JNZP01000063.1 GCF_000725545.1 Streptomyces exfoliatus
CCGTCAAAGTTCAGTGAAGCAGAACTGTAGGTGTGGAGCTCATTATCGAACGCCACGATGACTCTCCGCGACGGCTCCCCAAGATCCGTGCCAGAACCCCGTTCTCGTGAACAGAGCCACACACGGCCGCACCCCACAGCCGACGCGCCGCGGCCTGGATCGCCCCACGGTAGTTTGCTGCCTCGGGAGCGACGCGTGAGGTGGGGCAATGCGGCACGCAACAGTGGGCGTGGACATCGGCGGCACGAAGTTGCTCATGCTGGCTGAAGGGCCGGATCTTGAGACACCGATCACGCGGCGCCTGGCCACCGGGCCCTCGACCAGTGCTGGAGACATCGGGGCGGCCGTCCAGGGGTTCCTTGCTGACAACTTCCTGAAGCCCACGGTGCTGGGGATCGCAGTCCCTGGCCTTGTGGAGCGAGGGCAGGTGAAGATCTCCGATGTCCTGCCCCAGCTCAGAGGCTGGCAGGGAATCCATCGCGGCGCCCCTCAGTTGCTCGTCAACGATATTCGGGCCGCTCTCGCTCAGGAAACGGCTGGTCTCCCTCGGACCTCATCCGCCGTGGTGATGGTCTGTGGGACCGCGGTGGGCTCGGCCTACTTGTGCGAGGGACGAGTCGTTCGCGGCTCGCGGGGATGGGCCGGTGAGGTCGGCAGCATGCCCATGTCGACGCCTGAAGGCGTCAAACGGCTCGACGACGTGGCCGGCGGCGCCGCGATCGTGCGCGCACTGGGCAAGCCTCCAGAGCAGATCCATGCCGCGCTCGCCCAGGGCGATCGCCGCACGAAGCACGTGGTGAACGCAGCAGGCGAGGCATTCGGACTCGCCATCGCCTCACTGGTCAACATCCTCAACCCCGACGTAGTACGGATCGCCGGCGGCACTCTTGGCTACTCGGGCTACTGGGATACCGCACTGGAGACGGCGCGGGCCCACAGCCTCCCCGAGTTGTGGGACGTCTGCACTGTCGACCGAATCCTGGCCACGGAACTGGTCGTCGCCCGAGGCGCCATGCGTCTCGCCATCGCGGCCGCCGACGGTCAAGCGTGGATCCAGCAATACATCTGACCCACCTCCGGGCGCCGGCGAACCCCGTTCGGTGTCCCCTGTCCAGAAAGCGGAGGGGCGCCGTTGAGGCTGCGTGTCAGTGTGAGGCACCCCAGCCACTTGAAGGATGGCGGGTACTCCCAGTTCTCAGCGTCTGCCAGAACTGCGGGAAGGTCCTGTATCGGGAGAGGAGGCCCGCGCTGCTCGCCGAGAGTTCCATCCGGCGCTGTCCAGGGAACGAGCCGGCACACTTAGATCCATCCTCTGTCGACGAGAGGAAGGAGGATCGGGACGAGAGCCGAGGCAGGCCCTGAGACCAGCGGCTCGTCGAGGTCACCCCAAACACCGGGGAGGATGTCGATCTCGGTGGCGTTGATCATGAAGGCGCGTTCGGCGAAGGACAGTTGGTCTGTCGAGGGATAACTCACGCGCAGAGTGTCGCAGCTCAGGAGAACGGCCGACGTGAAGCTTCCCCTTGATGTTGGACACCTGGAGACTGGGACGTGAGGTTCCAGAGGGAGTAGTGCCAGGTGGGAAGCAAGAGCAACCGCAGTAGGCGGTACTCGGAGGAGTTCAAGCGGGACGCGGTCGCGCTGGTCCGCTCCTCCGGGAGGACCGTCACCGAGGTGGCCCGGGAGATCGGTGTCAGCGCCGAGGGGTTGCGGAACTGGGTCAAGCAGGACAAGACCGACCGGGGCCAGGGGGCGCCTGGCGAGCTCACGAGCGCGGAGCGGGAGGAACTGCGGCGGCTGCGCCGGCAGAACCGCGAGCAGGCTGAGACGATCGAGGTGCTGCGAAAAGCGGCGGTCTTCTTCGCGAAGGAGAGCGATCGGTGAACGACGTGTACGCGTTCATCGAAGCGGAGAAGACCACCCATGGTGTTGCTCTCTTGTGCCGACTGCTGAAGGTCGCCCGGTCCTCCCGGTGGAGCGGATCATGCGTGAGCGCGACATCTCCGGGGTCACGCGGCGCAAGCGCCGGTCGCTGACCCGTCCGGCGAAGAGGACGGTGCCCGCTGCGGATCTGATCGGCCGCGACTTCACCGCGAGCACGCCGGGCGAGAAGCTGGTCGGCGACATCACCTACATCCCCACCGACGAGGGCTGGCTCTATCTGGCGACCTGGCTGGACCTGGCGACCCGCGAGATCGTCGGCTACTCGATGGCCGACCACCACCGCGCGTCCCTGGTCGTCGACGCCCTGGCCATGGCTGCCGGCCGCGGTCGGCTCAAGCCCGGCTGCATCGCACACTCCGACCGCGGATCGGAGTACACCTCCGACGAACTCCGCCGGAAAATACGCTGGTTGGGCCTTCGGCAGAGCATGGGCCGCACCGGCTCCTGCTACGACAACGCCGCCGCCGAGAGCTTCTTCGCACTGCTCAAGGAGGAGATCGGCACCCGCCGCTGGCCCAACCGGGCCACCGCCCGGGCCGAAATTTTCGCCTTCATCGAGATCTTCTACAACCGGAAACGTCTGCGGAAGCATCCGGCTTGGGGCTACCTCACCCCACTGGAGATCCGACAACGACACGAACAAGGACACGCCCTCGCGGCGTAAGCATCGAGTGTCCGACATCACGGGGGAACTTCACACGGCGTCCGTCAAGCGCCCGGGAATCCCCCCTGCTCTCGTGCGAGCAGAAGCGTCAGTAGTCGTTGTGCAAGAGGACTGTGTTCCTGCTGGTCGTCGACCTGTGTCTGCGGCGTGCCACTGACACGAGGGTGGTACCTCGTGGGCTATCGGCTGTCATGGGGTGGTACATCCCCAGCCGGCTCACCGCTACGAAGACGGCACATCGCAACTGATCTTTGGTCAGAGTCCGTACGGGTAGAGAGCGATCTTCTCGCGCTCGAGGAAGAGCTCGCCCCACGTGCCGGCAACACCGTCGGGCAGCGGATCGGCAAGGTCCAGCAGAATCTGCGAGCCATCGAAGTCCAGCACGGCGGCGCCGTCCACGGTGAGGTACAGCCGTCCGCGCAGGACAACGCAGTGCCCGCCAGGTCGGACCCCCGGTCCGACGCCGACAGCCGGTTTCGCGTTCCACCCCCAGGCGATGTCCTCATCGACCGTCCACTCAACGTGGTACCTGCCAGGCTTCGCGGCCTGGTCACCGCACCAGCGGACCGCTGTCCCTCCGAACGGCGTCCGGACCTGGGCCAGCCAGGTGCTCCAAGGAAACTTTGCGACCTTCACCAGTTCGACCAGCATCGTTCGATCATGCAGCGTCCGAGTTCGTGCTGGAACCCGTGACGTTGCGCCGCCGCCTGGCATGCGCTGCCTGATGGGCGACGTGTGGGTTGCAGTGGGTTGCGGCGGCTGCGTATCGGCAAGGCCGTGGCGTCTTCGAGGGGCGTGGGTGGCACTTGGTGGGGTGAATGGTTGTGCGGTCAGGCAGTGCTGTGTGTTCGGGCCGGGCTGCACTCCACGATTTCTCGTGCTGCGCGGAGCCTGCTCGGGTGGTCGTCGTCCAGCAGTCTCGTGGTGATCAGGATCGCTTGGATGATGCTGACGCCTTGGTCTTTCAGATGCTGCTGGACGGTGTCCATTTCGATGTTCGTGTCCAGCAGCTGTCTGCATTCGTCGATCTGATCGCCGATCTGTTGCGCGCGTTCAGGGGTCAGCCCGTGAACGCCTGCGAGGAGCTCTTCTGCGGTGTGGCTTGGCATGACCGGGATCCTCTCAGGGGCTTGTCACTGCTCACAGGCGGTTTTACTCCAGCTCGCCCGGTTACGCCCCAGCGCTGCGCATAGGGCCGGGTTCCTGTCTCCCGGGCTGATGGGACAACGCCGTACGGCCGGTCCGTGAGCGGGGGCCGACCGACTGCTGTGCTGCGCCCAGATCCGGTCGACGGCATGTACGAGTGCCTTGTCCGGGGCGCAGACGCCGGGAGCCCTCGAAGACGGGATGGGCGAGTTTTACGGAGAGGACCGCGGTCAGGCCCTCGTGGACGGCACCATCCGTGATGTCCTCGTCGTCCGCGGTCAGTTGGCCCTGTTGGCGCGCGTAGTCGTTGACGAGGTCCGTGAGCGCGGTACGGAAGCCGTTTTCGTGGGCGCCGCCTTCGTGGGTGGGGGTGCTGTTCACGAAGGAGCGGAGCTGTCCCGGGGACCAGGTGTTCCACTGCATGGCGACCTGCACGAGGATGGTCTTGTTCTCGTTCTCCGACTCGAAACTGATGGCTGGGGAGTGGACGAGACTCGGAGGGTAGGGGTTGAGCCGGGCGACGAAGGCCCGAAGGCCGTCCGTGTGGTGGTAGCGGACCGGCCGCTCCGGACGCTCGTCGGTGAGCGAGACGGCCAGGCCTCCATTGAGGAAGGACAGTTCCTGCAAGCGTTCCGACAGAGTGGCGAACGAGTACCGGGTGGTCTCGAAGATGTCGGCGTCGGGCAGGAACGCGATCGTGGTGCCGTGCTCGCTCGTCTCCTCGTTCCTCGTCAGGGGGCTGACCGGGGTGCCCTTCTCGTACTCCTGGGTCCAACGGTGGCCGTCACGGTGGACCTCGACCGTGAGACGGCTCGACAGCGCGTTGACCACGCACAGGCCCAGCCTGCTGAGGCCGCCGGCGACCCCGTAGCCTGTGTGGGGCTTGGGGCCGAAGGACAGCTCGGTCAGTTCGAGTTCGACGGCCGACCTGCCGGTGGGCTCTTCCACCTCGACGGGCAGGCCCCGCCCGTTGTCCGAGACGCGGATGCTGCCCTCCGCGGTGATCGTGACCTCGATGGCGTCGGCATGGCCGGCCAGGTGCTCGTCGACGGCGTACGAGACGACCTCGTACACCATGTGGTGCAGGCCGCGTTCGCCGGTCGAGCCGATGTACATTCCGGGGCGCTTGCGTATCGCCTCGTGCCCTTCGAATACCTGGATGTGGCTGGCGGTGTACTCGTGCACATTCGAGAGCTGACGGGGGTTGCCGGTCGCGGTCATGAGGAATCCTCCTGGGGCCGTCCTGAGCATGTTTGTGAGCGGGTGTCACCGAAGCACCGCGGTTGCTTCCACGCCGTCGCTGGTGCAGGCCCATCCTAGGCATCTTTAGGTAAACACGCAGGTCAGACCCTATATGGAGAGGTCTTAGGTGGTCGCGTAGACGGCTTCGCCGAGGCCACCGTTCAGGAGGGTCGCTGCTGGGACCGGAGCAGCGCGAAGGTCCCCTCGGAGGCGCGGGAGAGGCGTTCCCAGCTGAGCCTGAGGTGCCTTTCCCACGTACTTTCCGGCAGGGGTGCGACGCGCTACTGCGCCCATTCCACGCCGAGTTCTCGTAGTGCGTCGAGCTGCTCCTGGGTGAGTTTGTCGCGGCGTTGTTTCTGGTTGGAGTACCAGATTCCCAGTGCGAGGTCGTGTTCCTGGCCGTCGATGATGACCTTCTCTCGGTGGGCCCGCCTCACCGAGGGCTCTCCCTCGCGGGCAACGTACTGCGCCAGGGCTGTCAGGCCCCGTTGGAATGCCTGCTGCGCCTTGGACGGCCCCTTCGTCGAACGCGGGGCTGCGGGGGCTGGAGATGGCGCCGGGTCGGGTTGTATGCCCAGCTTCGCCAGCCGTTGCTGCTGTTCGGTCGACAGCTGTGTCCAGGTTCCGGGGTTCTTCTGCCGCTTCAGCCACCGTCCGATGTCGTCGCCGTCGAAGAGGACCCCGGGTGCGATGTCGGGCAGGACGCCGCCGGTCTCGTCGGCGGCGAGGTTGGTGAGGACGCGGTAGTGCCGCTGCCAGTCCAGCGGCCACGGGCAGTTCCAGTCCTCATCGACCGCCGCCAGCTGCGCCGCGCGCTCCGCGGCCCGCTCCGCATCCTTACCCAGGCCGCCCTTGCGGCGGAGGTTGGCCATGTGCTGTCCGATGGGCACCATCTCGTCGTCCTCGCCCCACATGGCGTCCTGTCGTGGTGCGAGGTGTCCCATGGCCCGCCGGTAGGACCGGAGCGCGGCGAGCTTGTTCTCCCATGCTTCCTCGCCGGGTTCCCACACCATCCCGGCCTCGGGGGCGTCGAGGAGGGTCTTGCGGCGCTCCTGGAGCTCTCCGGTCCGCAGGGCCTTGCGCTGCTGATGCACCCATCGGCCAAGCGGGAAGTCCTTCGTGACCCCCACTTCCACCTCGACGTCGTAGGGCACGGCGTAGAGGCCGGTGATCTCGTTCTCCGCCCTCCAGCGCAGCAGGGCCTGGTAGCCCTCCAGCCAGACCAGGGATTCGGGTCGGTAGACGCGGGTGCGGAGGAACGCGGCGATGGTCGCCGGATCGCGCGGGCTGGAGAAGTGCAGCAAGGCCGCTTCGGCTGCGGCCTGCGTGTCGTCCTGGTCCTCGCCGTCGCCCACGCCGCCGGCCCCGACGATCCGCCCCTCTTCGTCACGCTGGATGTGGACCTTGCGCTTCCCGCTCGTGAGGGCGCGGGAGGCGAGCTGCTCGACCAGGCGTTCGTCGTGGCTGCGCAGGCCCTGGAGGACGGCTACGAGTGGCTTGTAGTTGGCGGAGGCGATCATGTCGTTCGGGTCCTCGCCGGGTTCCAGGAAGACCGGCACGATGATCCTGGCCACCTTGGTGGTGCCGTCCTTGTTGAGGCGGAGGGCGCGTCCGATGTTCTGCACGATCTCCACCTGCGAGCCGCGGGTGTCCGCGAAGCAGACGGCCTCGACTCCGCGTTCGCCGGTGATGTCGACGCCTTCCCCGAGCACGCGACAGCTCGCGAGGAAGGCGCGATGGACGCGCCGGTTGTTCGCGTCGATGCCGTTGGCGAACTGCCGCAGCACCTCACGCCGCTCGCTGACGAGGTGGTCGCCGCACAGCCACGCCGACCACACCCGGTCCGACGGGACGTGGCGGCCGGCCTCCAACTCGTAGAACTCCGCATCGATCGACGATGCGGGCAGCCGGCCCGCGGCGGCCAGGTCGTCGCCTGTGGCGTCGTTGACGTACAGCTCGGCAGCGGTCGCCGGGAGCTTTTCCGCAAACGCGGCTGCTTCCTCGACCCTCTGGTGGAACGTCATGAGCGTGTGAATGTTCCACGCGGCGGCGTGCTCTAGGAGTGCGGTCTGCAGCAGGGCCAGGCGCCGGCCCCGCCGTGCCTCCTCCGACTCCCCGAGGACGGGGGAGGGGTCGTGGATCTCCAGCACGTCGATCTCGAACCCTGCGAGAATCTCGCGCTCGATCGCCTCCGAGAGCCCGAGCTCGGCGAGCCACGCGCCGTACGTGCCGTCTGGGTCGTCGGCCATGCTTGCGAGCTCCGCCTCCTGGCCGCCGGCGCCGTTCTGCGGCCGGGCCGCGGCGAGGATGCGCGGGGTGGCGGTGAGGTAGAGCCGGAAGTCGGCGTGGATCCGCTGGTTGTCGTGGATCGCGGCCCATGGACGACCGAGATCACCGGCGGTTCCGTGGGCCTCATCCACGATCGCGAGGTCGAACGGGGCCATCTGCTGTCCGTACAGGCGCTCTCCGCCCGCGAGAGCGGCTTCCAGTGGCCCGCGGACCTTCCGCTGGCCCGTCGGGCCCTCGGGGTCCTCGCGGTCGACGAGGGAGGCGTACGTGGCGAACACGACCACGGGCCCGTTCCCGGCCCACAGGGCGAGCTGGATGGGGTTGGTCGTGGTGTGCACCCCGAGCTGCTCCAGGACGTCGTCCTTCTCCAGCGAGCACACCGCGACCATCGGGGTCCGATGTCCCACCGTCCGCCATGCCTGGGCGGTCTGTACGAGCAGGTCCAGGGTCGGGACGGTCACCAGGATCCGGCCGTACGGGAAGCACTCCAGTGCGCACGCGGCCGCCGTGATCGTCTTCCCAGAGCCGGTGGCGGACACGATAGTGCCCCGGGCCCCCTCAGGGGGCACTGATGATCTTGCAGGAAATCCTACCCACTTGCGGAAGGCCGACTTCTGGTCGACCTGGTGTTCCCTGAGAGAGATTCTCTGCATTTCTGGTTCCCTTTTTCGGGGTGGGGGCCGGGGTGGCGGCGGTGCTATTCCAGGGATCAGCCTGTGGGGCCGAGTCCTCGAAGTCCCCATTCGTCGAGTCCGGTGTAGATGGTGGCGGTGAGGCATTGAGGTGCGTCCATGACTTCGGCTTCGCCGCGGTATACGGCGACCAGCGAGTCGGTACCGCGCCACCAGGTGTCCGCAAGGCCGACCACCTCCGGCACGGCCTCGAACCCGTCGAGCTCGAGCTTGTCCACGGCAGCGCCCTTCAGCCTCGTGGTGGTGCGAGCCCACCTACGGGCGTGGTTCGCCAGAGCCAGGGCTTCCACCCAGCCCTCGACACTGGCATGCAAGGGCACCCATTTCCCGGTGTGCAGACCGAACTCCCCGTTCGGGCCGATCATGAACGCGTAGGGAAGAGCCGTACGCTGCATGCCCGCTCCGAAGTGCCAGTCAGGATCCGGCCCCTCGGGTACATCCCCGCTGAACGTCCGCGGCCCCCCGTCATAGTGAGGGGAGGGAGGAAGGGCCAGACCACCCCAGACAGCCTCGAAGGCAACTACCCGATCGATCTGAGCCGCAGGGACCCCGTGCTCCATCCACCGAACCCTGTACTGTTCAGAATCGTGAGAATCGTTCCAGTGGCCATGAGACTGGATAAAGGTTTTCGCCCTGATGGTGAGCCCCGCAGGGATACTCTTGTCAATCGCCATACTTCCACCCCACATGTGCACCATTTTGTCTAACACTACATGCTGCATCACTCTGAGCAGGCGAACCCCAGGCACGCCCTCACTCTTTCAACCAACCCGTCTGACCCACCCTCCCCCCACGAGGCCATGGAAGCGGAGCGGCAAGCCCCCTGCTGGAGACCACAGCTTCGACAAACGCAAGTGGACGGCCCCCGATCAGGGGCGAGATCCGCAGCCCTGGGAGCGCAGCGGACAGAGCGTCACCATCCTCCGCCTAACCCGGATCGCGAGAGCAGCCCTCCAGGTCCACGCCGACTCACCGCGCAGCCCCACCCCGTAGCCAGCTAGGCCCGCGCCCGCGGGCCGAAGGGACTGGAGGCGCAGCCGGAAGGACCGTTGAGGCGGGGGAGCGCAGCGGACCCGCCGGCCCCGGGTTGAAGCGAAGCGGAAACCCGGGCATCGGGGCAAAGCCCCGCAGCCCTGGGAGCGCAGCGGACAGGGCGTCACCTCCGGTGCGCAGCACCGAAGGTGAGTGGCTCGCGCAGCGAGCCACCAGCGCTCCCGCGGAGCGGGAGCGCAACCGCCGCGCGCAGCGCGGCGGTTCGCTTGCCCATCGCGCAGCGATGGGTTACCCGC
>NZ_JNZP01000064.1 GCF_000725545.1 Streptomyces exfoliatus
CAGAAGCGGTCCTGTCCGGGGGTGCCGAACAGGTACAGGATCAGGTCCTGGTCCAGGGTGATGCGGCCGAAGTCCATGGCGACGGTCGTCGTCGTCTTGTCGCCGGTGTGCGTGAGGTCGTCGATGCCCGCGGACGCGGAGGTCATGACGGCTTCGGTACGCAGCGGGTTGATCTCCGAGACGGCGCCGACGAACGTGGTCTTGCCCACGCCGAATCCGCCCGCCACCACGATCTTCGCGCTGGTGGTTGAACGGGCCGCGCCGCCGCTAGAGCTTGCGAAGTCCACTGAGCACCCTTTCGAGCAGTGTCACGTCTGGCTGGCCGCCGGCGGCTTCGTCGCCGCCCGGCTGGTGGATGGCGACGAGTCCGGCCTCGGCCAGGTCGGCGACGAGGATTCGGGCGACGCCGAGGGGGATGGAGAGAAGGGCCGAGATCTCCGCGACCGACTTGATCTCGAAGCACAGCCGGCAGATCCGCTGGTGCTCGGGCAACTGCCCCTGCAGCCGGGACGGATCGGCCGTCGTGCTGACCAGCGCCTCGATGGCGAGCTGGTAGCGCGGCCGGGTCCGGCCGCCGGTCATCGCGTAAGGACGCACCAGCGGGTTGTGCGCGCCCGTGCTGCTGGAACCGGCGGCTGACTGGGCACGCTGGGAGCCGTAGGCACCGGAGGACGGTCCCTGAGGCTGCCGGTAGGGCTGCGAGGCGCCCTGTCTGCTGGGGGCGGAGGGAAAGTTGAACCGGTTCTGCGCATCGCCCTGAGACGGCTGGTGCGCGTCATAACCGTTGTAAGGGCTCGCGCCCGGGGGTGTTCCCACGTTCTCCTCCTCGACTGCCTCGCGGTCCATGTCCCGTGGAACCGCGCCACCGCACCCTACGGGGCGGTGGCGCGAAACGCACTGTCTGTCTGTTAGTTGAGAAGACTTCCCTGAAGCTCCGCCCGGAGGTCAGGAGTCAGGACGGTGCCCGCGCGGTCGACGAGCAGCGCCATCTCGTAGCCCACGAGACCGATGTCGGCCTCCGGGTGGGCGAGCACGGCCAGCGAGGAGCCGTCCGAGATCGACATGATGAAGAGGAAGCCGCGCTCCATCTCCACGACGGTCTGGTTGACCGCACCGCCCTCGAAGATCCGGGACGCGCCCGCGGTCAGCGAGGTCAGTCCGGAGGCGACGGCCGCCAGCTGGTCGGCGCGGTCCCGGGGGAACCCGTCGGACATCGCCAGCAGGAGTCCGTCGGCGGAGACCACCACCGTGTGCGACACCCCAGGGGTGTTGTCCACGAAGTTGGTGATCAACCAGTTCAGATTCTGCGCCGCCTGGCTCATGCTCACACTAACGCTCCTGGTTGTAGGTACTGCCCGGGCCGAGGCCCGATCCGTTCGTGTCCGTTCCCGCGCTGCGCCCCTGCTGGACACCCCGGCGCAGGTTGCTCAACCTGCCCCGGACGTCCTCGGGTGCGCGGGAGACCTGGGGGCCGCCCTGCGGGGTCTGCTCAGCCGTGCCCTCGACCAGGTTGGCCTTCGGGACCCGGCGGGGGAGACCGGACGAGGTGACCCCGCCGGCCTTCGGGTCCTTGAGCTTCCCGGCCCGCTGCCAGCGCTCGTCATTGGCCGAGCGCCACGTTTCGGTGCCTTCGACTTCGTCTTCGTGCCGCTGCTCCTGCGCCGCCTGAGCGGGCTTCGCCGGCTGCGGTGCCTGCTGCTGCGGCGCCTGCGGGCTCTGCGAGGCGACGCTGCCGCGCCGCGGCAGACCGGCGTCGGTCATCGCGTGACCGGCGTCCGGGGCGGAACTCGGGGTAGGACCGGGACGGTCGAAGCCTACGCCGTCAGGGGCCTGTTCGGGGGCGCTCGGAGCAGATTCCGTTTCCGCTCCGTACTGCTGCGTCCAGCCGCTGTCGTAACCGTTCTGATCCTGCCACTCAGCCTGGTGGGGCTGGGCGTCGAACGCGTTTCCGTACTGCTGGTGTTCGGCTTCCGGGGCCCCGTACGAGGCTTCCGCATAGCCGGGCTGCTGCGGGTACGACTCGTAGCCCTGCTGCTGCGGGTACCCGTAGCCGTCCTGCTGCTGCGGGAAGTCGGCCGGGTACTCCTGGCCGTACTCCTGCGCCTGCTGCTGCCCGTACTCCTGACCCTGCGCGTACTGCTCCGCCGGGTACTCCTGGGCCTGCTGCTGCGCGTACTCCTGGCCCTGGGCGTACTCGTGGCCCTGGTTCGCGTACGCGTCCGGCTGCTGCTGCTGCGGTTGCTCGTCCTGCTCCGTCTCGTCGCGGAAGAGCGGGCGGTCGCCACCCTGCGCCTGGGCCTCCAGGGCGGCACGCCGCCCCTCGCGCTTCAGCGAGCGGTTGACCGGGTCGAGCGGGGGCTCCTGCTCGGCCTGCTGCTCGTAGCGCGAGTCGTCGAAGCCGAGGTCGGCCGCGGTGAGCATCTGCTGCTGCGGGGCGGCCTCGAAGGCGTTCGGCTGCTGCGGCTGCTGCTGCTGCGGAATGATCTGGGAGACCGTGAAGTCGTCCTGGAGCGGCTGCTCGCCGCCACCGCCGTGCGTGATCGCGTCCGGCAGCATCACCAGCGAGGTCGTGCCGGCCTGCTCGCCCGAGGGGCGGAGCTGGACCCGGATGCCGTGGCGGTCGGCGAGCCGGCCGACCACGAACAGGCCCATGCGCTGCGAGACGGCCGCGTCGACGGTCGGCGGGTTGGCCAGCTTGTGGTTGATGTCCGCGAAGTCCTCGGCGGTGAGGCCGATGCCCTTGTCGTGGATCTCGACCATCACGCGGCCGTCGGGGAGACGGGTCGCGGTGACACGGACCTTGGTCTGCGGGGAGGAGAACGTGGTGGCGTTCTCCAGGAGCTCGGCGAGCAGGTGGACGAGGTCGGTCACGGCCTGGCCGTGGATCTCGGCCTCCGGGACGCCCGCCAGCTCGATGCGCTCGTACTGCTCCACCTCGGAGGAGGCGGCGCGCATGACGTCGACCAGCGGGACCGGCTGGTCCCAGCGGCGGCCCGGCTCCTCGCCGGCGAGGACCAGGAGGTTCTCGCCGTTGCGGCGCATGCGGGTGGCCAGGTGGTCCAGGCGGAAGAGGTTCTCCAGCTGGTCCGGGTCGGCCTCGTTGTTCTCCAGGTCGGTGATGAGGGTCAGCTGGCCCTCGATCAGCGACTGGTTGCGGCGCGAGAGGTTCGTGAAGATCGCGTTGACGTTGCCCCGGAGCATGGCCTGCTCGGCGGCGAGGCGGACGGCCTCGCGGTGGACCTGGTCGAAGGCGCGGGCGACCTCGCCGATCTCGTCCTGCGAGTCGATCGGGATGGGCTGGACGCGGGTGTCGACGCGGCCGGGCTCGGTCCGGGAGAGCTGGTCGACCAGCATCGGCAGGCGCTGCTCGGCGATGCCGAAGGCGGCGTTGCGCAGCTGCAGCATCGAGCGGCTCATCTGGCGGGCCATCATCCCGGCGAGGATGAAGGCGGCGAGCAGGGCGACGACGACGATGCCGCCGATGACCCAGGCGTCCGTCTTGGCCTCGTCGGAGATCCTGACGGCCTCGGCGACGGCCTTGTCGACGAGGGTCTTCTCGACCTCGGAGTAGCCCTCGAACTTGGCGGTGGCGACGGCCATCCAGGACTCGGCGGTGATGCCCTTGGCCTCCAGGGCCGCGAGGGCCTCGGGGGTCTTGGCGGTGCCGATCGCGGAGGCGACGCCGGAGTAGACGGAGCCGTCCTTGCCCTTGGGCAGCTCGACGCCGGCGGCCTGCATCTGCTTGGCGCCCTCGGCGGCCTTGCCGGCCATGACCTTCTTCAGCAGCTCGACGTCCTCGGGCATGCCACCGGAGGCGTACTCGCCGAGGGCGATCTGCTCCAGGTAGTTGTACGAGTTGAACGCCACGGACTGCTGGGCGAAGACGGCTTCGGTGCGGCTGGGCCGGACCAGGAGCTGGGTGCCGATCGAGCGCTGGAGGGACTCGGCGCCCTTGGCCAGCTGGACGGCGTACACGCTGCGGCCGTAGGCGGTGACGTTGCCGGTGCCGAGGCCGAGCTCGTTGGAGAACTCGGTGAGGTAGTGCTGGACGCCGGTGTACCCGAGCTGGGTGTTCACCGGGTCGAGAGCGCGGGTGTACGCGGCCTTGCGCAGCGCGTCGAGCTTCGGCTCCTCGTCCTTGAAGAGGCGCAGCCGGCGCTCCAGGCCCTGGCCCGAGGGCAGGTTCTTGGCGGCCTCGTCGAACTTGAGCCGGGCGGCGTCGGTCGCGGCGTAGGCCTGCGTGACGTCGTCGCTCTTGCGGTCCTCGGGGGTCTTCGCGGCGAGCAGCGGGCCGGCGGTGAGGTCGCGCTCGTTGAGCAGCGCGGTGCTGTACTCCGAGGCGGCGCGCACGATGAGCGCCGTCTTCTCGGCGTCCTGCGCCTCCTGCCAGGTGTCGATCGCGCCCTTGACCTGGAAGCCGCCCATGACGAGGCCGACGAGCACGGGTATGCAGAGGATCGCGTTCAGGCGGGTGGGCACCCGCCAGTTGCGGGGCGACAGCTTGCTGGAGCTCCCCTTGGCCGCCGGGGCGGGCGGCGGTGTCACGGGTATGTCCGCGGGCGACACAGCGGTACGCGACGGCGGCGTGAAGTTGCCCCGCGTGCCCCGCGTGTCCTGCTCCGCGGAGCTTTCCTTGCTTCGCCTCACTCGACCAACAACCTCTCGGCGTCGGCACCTACGTTGTGCCGGTGTTTCGTTCAGGGCCGTACTACTCGGGAGTTCATGAATTGCAGCACGTGAAGGGGGTCCGTTCCAAACAGTGGGATGCGGCGACTTTCAGTGGTCCACGCCTCGCATAAAACGGGCATAAAGAACGAGCCCCGCCAAATGGCGGGGCTCATGTGAGCGCAGCGACACCGAGCGGATGCATCGGGTGTCCGGGGCGCCCCAATTCTCATTCGAAACGTTATGAACGCGCGGGCGGCCGTGTCGAAGGACACAGACCGCCCCTGGCAGCGGCATATGACAACCGCCCTGACGGATCCGCTACTTGAGCCGGGCCATGAGGGCGTGCTCGACGAGCGTGATGAGGGCGCTCTTGGCGTCGGCGCGGTGCCGGGCGTCGGTGGTGATGATGGGGGTGTCGGGGCCG
>NZ_JNZP01000065.1 GCF_000725545.1 Streptomyces exfoliatus
GCAGCAACCTCCGTATCTTGGCGCCATGACGGACGAGGCAGAGCCGGGGCTTGATTTGAACCGCTGGGGCGACACATCGGACCCGGCTCCGGAGCGGCGTGGCCCCCGCCAGGACGCGTGCTCGTGCTTCGACCAGTCCAGGCCGCATCCGCGAGCCCGAGTCGGATTCCACGCCGAGCGGCAGGACACCTCAGCTTCGGGCTGGCGCCACCTGCTGGAGCTGATCGACGAGGCCGCCGCCGACGGGCGCGAAGAGTTTCGCCCCCTGACCGGGCTCAGCCCGGAAGAGCGGCGGCAGATCATCACCCTGCCGCCGAGCATCGACCAGCTGACGGCGGTCAAGCATCTCGTGCTCTACGGCAGCAATCTGGTCCGGATCCCGCCCGAGATCGGGGCCATGACCAGTCTGGAGGAGTTCACCCCCTACACCTCCTACCGGCTGCACTGGTTCCCTTACGAGATCACCCGGTGCCGGAAGCTGACCCGCAGCACGGTGAGCACGCGCGCGTTGTTCGGCAACTACAAGCTGCAACCCCCGTTCCCGCGGCTACAGCCTTCCCCGGACTCCGTTGCGGACCTCGATCCGGGAAACCTGGATCCTCGGCACTGGGGCACCACCGTCACCCACAGCTGCAGTGTCTGCGACCGCCCGATCGAACAGAGCGGACTCCGTCAGGTGTGGATCTCACTGCGCGTGGCCACTGACGTACTACCCCTGCTGGTCAACGCTTGCTCGGCGGCGTGTGTCGCCGCGCTGCCTGGCGGTGCTCGCGACTACATCCCCACACCCCACAAAGGCGGCCGAGTCGACCAGCCGGCGTCCGACTGGGTCTGATCAGCCGGCCCTCGCCTCAACCCCCGGTCGGTCGAGGAACGACCACGATGGTGTGACGACGGGTCGAACGTCTGGGCGGGGAAGCTGACGCTCGCGATGGGGAAATACATGACCGTCGACATAGGCTTCGCGGGCGCCTGTGGGGGTCAGGTTCTGCGCTGTCGGCCCATCAGGAGCTGCTGGGGCCGGTGAGGGTTCGTAGGGTCGTCGTGGACACCCCATTACAGGGCGGGTGCCGCTGGGGCTGGTGCCGGTCCCGTCGCTTCCCCGAGAACGGCGGGACCGGCACCTCCTTCCCGGTGGCAGGGTGAACCGCAAGCGGCCCCCGCGGCCCACCCTGCGGCGCGGGCCGCCGGTCCGGCCCCGCGTCGCCCGCCGGGGGCCGGGCCCGCGCCCGCCTCCCGGCTCCCGGCTCCCCACGGAAGGCCACAGGCGCTTACGGTGCGACAACCCGCGAGTTCCTTTGAGCTCCGCTGAGTCCTGTCCGCGGACGAAGGCGGCGGCGATGGCCTGGTGCTCGCGGCAGCGACCGGGGCCGTGGTGAGTTCGTCAGCGCCCGCGGGCCCGGCCCGTGATCCCGCACATTTCGCGGGCGGTGAAGAGCCGCTGCGCGCACACCGCAGCCAGATGCACGGTGAGGCGGCGGAACCGCCCGTCGTCGGTGGTACCCACCGGTGCGGTGTAGCCGAACCGGTCGCGGGCCTGGACGGTGATGCCGCCGGTGGCCGCCGCGTAATGCTGCCGGCGTCGGCGTGCCAGGGGTTGAGAGCGGGCCCGTGCGTTCGCGGCGATGCGCGCGGCTGGGATGGGCCGGCTCGACGTGCTCGCTCCGTTACTGCCGAACGGCGTGGCGAAGCGCTTGAACAGCACTTGGGAGATCACGTGCTGACCGACCACGTGGCGCTCGGCCTCGGGCCGGATTTCCTCGATCCGGGCGTCAATCCGCTGCGCCGCCAGCCACCGATCGGGTGATCCCTCGTTCATCCGTCCAGTGTGGCAAGCAGGTCTGACAAGCGAGAAGGGATTTCGGTCCGTCCTCAGCGCGCGCGCCCTCCCGGCCTTACTGATCGTTTCAGAATGAAGCGCTTGGCCAGAGAGTTACGCGCTGCGATGATGCGAACTCGACTGGGCGGTGTGGACGGGGACACCAGATGACGCGGTGGCAGCTCTTGCAGGGAGACGTCCTGGTCGGTGAGCTCAGTGAGTACGGCTGTGATCAGCCGTTCTTCCTGGCGCGCTTCACCCCGGGACCTGGCTGGGAGAGCGTGAGACCGTTGTTCGAGGCATTGGCGACCTACAGGGGCCCGGACCCGAATGGGCTTAGGTTCGTCACCCTGGCCAAGCCGTTGCAGGATTTGGGGCTCACCCTGGCTCCGGTTGACGGCCAGCAGACTCCGTTGCAGCTCTTCAAGGACTGCATGGTGCGTATCTATGGGGCTGAAGCTCGCCTCCGCTACTGACCGAGCAATTGGCCGTCCGTCGGAGTTGGCGCAGACATATCAGGCTGCAGGCCAGTTCGAGCAGGCCCTGATGGAGATCGGCGCGTCGTTCGTAGCGGGTGCGGAGCCGTTTGAACTGGGTCAGATTGGCCGTCAGGACGCAGGGCGTACGGCGCGGGCCAGAGGTTCGCGGTCGCCGTAGAAAGCGGCGTGCAAGGCAGCGGCCAGTTCACGGCTTGCCCCTCGCCGTCTACGTCGTAACAGCCCGACGTAGACGGGGTCGGCGAAGGCGTCAGGGCGGATCTGCCGGGAGTCGATCAGGTGACCGACGGCCTCGCGGACGGCTTCGTGCAACGTCGTGTCGAGAGGGTGCTGCGGGGCGGTGAGCGCGTCGACCTTCACCGTCCATTTGGTAGCCCTGGCGCTCGACGGCGACGAACACGGCGCGCTGCTCTTGGCGAGCTCGTCTACGAGATCCCCATCAACCGGCAGTAGGGGTAGGCGTCGGCTCCGACGTGCCGGTCGTGATGGCTCCCGTCCACCAACCCGGTTCCTCGCTCGTCTGCCAGGAAATCGCCAGCGATTGGCCGGCTATCTGCTCAGCCTTGGCGCGCGCAGCTGTCTGAGCTTCGCCGGGTTCACTGTCGGCGCCGGGATGGGCTAGGCAGCCGTCCGCGACACCGCGAGGCTCCGAGAAGTACAGGGCGTAGCGCCAGCGGTCGGGTGTGCGGAACAGAACGATCGTTGCCGGGGAACCCAAGCCGTCCCGCCAGTGCTTCCGTTTACTCGTCATGCCCGCACGGTAGCCACGACAAGCCAGGAGTCGCCGGTGCCTTTCGGCTTGGGTAACATCCGTCCCGGCTGCGATCCCGGTGCTGCAAAGACGGGCGATCGGGCGACGGTTGACCGGGAGTTTCCGTTGCCCGCGCCCGTACCAGCACCAGATCCGGGCAAGACCGATGATCGTTGCGAGGCACCGTGATCGACGTAGCACGTAGGGCGCGGATAGCCAGCATGGCCGAGGCGGCGGATCCCCTCTGGGCGGAGTCCCACGACAGCGCAGCCTTGCAGGCGTTCTTGAAGGAGCGCGGCCGTGACGGAGTGGACGCCGTCAGGGTCACCATGCAGGTCGTGGGATGTGGGCTTGCCGAAGCGCAAAGCATGTTCTTCGCCGCGCCTTGCCGGTCCCACGAGCTCGCATTTCATAACGCCGTTTTGGAGGGCCTGGAGCGGTCTCAGACCCGCAGCACGTGACGATGCCGACAGTTGCGCTGTCCGGCCCGATGGCTGGGCTCAGCGGCAATGTCCCATGATGATGTCGTCAAAGTCGGGGAACTCTTGTGTGGCTTGCGCGACGATCGTCGCTGCCGACGCGCGGCAGGCCGGAGCGTGCTTCTCCGCGATAGCCGCTAGGTCCTCGTTGACCTGCGGAGCCCAGTCGGGTTCGGGCTCGTGGAAGGCGCCCGCTTCCCACGGGCCGAAGCCGTCAGCCAGCAGCCATAGGAAGGCGCCCAGGTCGCGGGCAACAACTCCGGTCTCTCCTTCGGAGCCCATGAAGACAACGGGCTGCTCTGCCAGGTCCCGGCCTGGACGGATGAGCCAGAAGGCTGCGTTCCCACCGGTGCCGTCCTGGCCGAAGACGCGGAAGTCATCGCCGGTCAGGTCGCTGTTGCCCGTCCATGCACGGAGCCAATCCGTGGTCTCGTCGGCAGTCAGGAAGGACTCGTAGGGTTCGAAGTCGACGCCGTCCTCGCCTATGCAGTCGAGCCGGACTGCCATGGCAGCGGCGAGCGCAGCGGGAAACTGGCGGTCTTCGTTCGGGATCATGCGAACAGATTAGTGACCGCTCAGGAGGCCCACGAGGCCTCTGGCACCACCGGCTGTACCCGGTGGCTTTCGGTAGGGGGCTGCAGTAGCAGCCTCGGGCGGCGGACAATGGCGGCATGACGTTGACGATTTGGGTCGATGACTGGCAGATGCAGTGCTGCGGAGAGAGCTTCGCACCAGGGGACGTTGTCTCGTGGACGCTGCTGGAGGTTGATCCGGAGGACTACGCCGACATTATTGGTGGCGAACGTGCGGATGAAATCGACTTCCGCGAGGAGCACCACGGCCAGGGGGAGGGGCACGCACCCGCCTCAGTGGAGGTGGTGTCGATCGTCGAGGTGCACTGCCGTTACGGGATACCCCCGGGTGCCACGGACAAGGTGAACTACCCCGTTCCGGGCACGACCGTAATGGTTCCGGTTGAAGAGGCGGACGGGTGGGCGACGGCCAGGCCGGACGTGAGCTTCGCGGGCTACCTGGTGACCGCCCGACGTGTCACAGACGTGCCAGAAGGTGCGGCCGCTCGCGGTCAATGAGGGAGCCGGCGGACCGTGCCAGATGCGTGACAGATCGAGCGGTCAACCACGGTCACTGGAGGATCGCTGCGGCGTCCACAGCTTGTGACAGCCGCCGTAGCACACAGAGGGGTCAGCTTCGGTGACCACTCAGCTGCGGGTGCCAGGCTTTGGATGCCCTGTACGCGGTGGTGAAGGCGTCCATGCCCGTCGCGTCCGGGATCCGGCCGACGGGGCAAGGGTTCGGCAGCGGCTGCGCGAGCAGCATCCTCGCAGGAGGCGGGAGGCGCTTCGCGTTGGTGCCCAGGCCCCGTTCTACCAACGATTCCGCCACCTCGCGGAGCCGCGGCGCCCGACTGATCAACCCTCGGGCGGTCGATGTGCTCGCTGCCATGCCGCCTCGAAGTCATCAGGGCCGATCTCCATGGCCACGTACTGCGGATCACGAA
>NZ_JNZP01000066.1 GCF_000725545.1 Streptomyces exfoliatus
CTACCCCGTCGAGCGCATGATGCGCGACGCCAAGATCACCCAGATCTACGAAGGCACCAACCAGGTCCAGCGCATCGTCATGGCCCGCAACCTCCCGTAATAGCAATCTCGTTGAAAGGAGACAGGCCGTGACCCTGAAGATCGCTGTCTGTGTGAAGTACGTCCCCGACGCGACCGGCGACCGCGGTTTCGCCGATGACCTGACGACCGACCGCGAGGCCGTCGACGGTCTGCTCTCGGAGCTCGACGAGTACGCCGTCGAGCAGGCCCTGCGCATCTCGGAAGAGGCCGACGACGCCGAGGTCACCGTGGTCACGGTGGGCCCGGACGACGCCAAGGACGCGCTGCGCAAGGCGCTGTCGATGGGCGCCGACAAGGCCGTCCACGTGAACGACGAGGACATCCACGGCTCCGACGTCATCGCGACCTCCGCGATCCTCGCCAAGGCCCTGGAGAAGACCGGCTTCGACCTGGTCGTCTGCGGCATGGCCTCGACCGACGGCACCATGGGCGTGCTGCCCGCGCTGCTCGCCGAGCGCCTCTCCCTCCCCCAGGTGACGCTGCTCTCCGAGCTGTCCGTCGAGGACGGCCTCGTGAAGGGCCGCCGTGACGGCGACGCCGCCACCGAGCTCCTGGAGGCCCCGCTGCCGGCCGTCGTCTCGGTCACCGACCAGTCCGGCGAGGCCCGTTACCCCTCCTTCAAGGGGATCATGGCCGCCAAGAAGAAGCCGGTCGAGGAACTGGACCTGGACGACCTGGACATCGACGCCGACGAGGTGGGCCTCGCCGGGGCCTGGACCCTGGTCGACGCCGTGGCCGCGCGCCCGGCCCGTACGCAGGGCACGATCGTCACCGACGAGGGCGACGGCGGCAAGCAGCTCGCCGCGTTCCTCGCCACCCAGAAGTTCATCTGACCAACCGTCAGCCAGACACCCACACAGGAGCAACGAATCATGGCTGAGATCCTGGTTCTCGTGGACCACGCCGACGGTGCGGTCCGCAAGCCGGCCCTCGAACTGCTGACCCTGGCCCGCCGCATCGGCGAGCCCACGGCCGTCGTGCTCGGCGCCGGCGAGGCCGCGGCCTCGATCGCCGCCACCGCCGGCGAGTACGGCGCGGCGACCGTGTACGTCGCGGACGGCGCCGAGTTCACCGAGCAGCTGGTCGTGCCGAAGGTCGACGCGCTCACCCAGCTCGCCAAGGACAAGGAGGTGGCCGCCGTCCTGGTGACCTCCTCCGGCGAGGGCAAGGAGATCGCGGCCCGCGTCGCGCTCCGCCTCGGCTCCGGTCTGATCACCGACGCCGTGGAGCTGGAGGCCGGCGAGGACGGCCCGGTCGCCACCCAGTCCGTCTTCGCCGCCTCGTACCAGGTGAAGTCGCGGGTCTCGCACGGCGTGCCGGTCATCACCGTCAAGCCGAACTCCGCCGCTCCGGAGGCCGCCCCGGCCGCCGTTACGGTCGAGAACGTCACCGTCGCCTTCACCGGCAACGCCGCGAAGGTCGTCTCGCGCACCCCGCGCGTCTCCACCGGCCGCCCCGAGCTGACCGAGTCCGCGATCGTGGTCTCCGGCGGCCGCGGTGTCGGCGCGGCCGAGGGCTTCGCGGTCGTCGAGAAGCTGGCCGACTCGCTCGGCGCGGCCGTCGGCGCCTCCCGCGCCGCCGTGGACGCGGGCTGGTACCCGCACGCCAACCAGGTCGGCCAGACCGGCAAGCAGGTCTCGCCGCAGCTGTACGTCGCCGCAGGCATCTCGGGTGCGATCCAGCACCGGGCCGGCATGCAGACGTCGAAGACGATCGTCGCGGTCAACAAGGACGCGGAGGCCCCGATCTTCGACCTGGTGGACTACGGCGTGGTCGGTGACCTCTTCGAGGTGCTGCCGCAGCTGACGGACGAGATCGGCGCTCGCTGACCGTCGCCCGACGAGAAAGGGCGGGTGAGTGGCACTCTGTGCCACTCGCCCGCCCTTTCCGTTGCTGCGGACGTCAGATCCAGCCGTCGAGCGGGACCTCCTCGCAGAGCCGGACGACCGGCCTGCGACCGGTCACGCCGACCCCCGAGGAGACCTTGACCCGGACGCCGGGGCGCACCGCGTGCAGCGGCCCGTCGACGCGGCAGCGGACGGTGAAGCCCTCCGACATGTAGACCGGCCAGAGGTCGGCGTCGGCCGCGGCGACCCCGCGCCGTACGGAGATCACCCCTTCGCCCTCGCTGAGTTCGGGGTTGAGGTCGGTCGACCCGCAGGTCGGGCAGAGCAGTCGCTGGAACGTCGTGGTGTGGCACCAGCGGCAGCGCTGGAAGTAGAGCTCGGCGTCGGGTGCCGATGCCTCGGCGGCCTTGACGGCGGTCCCGCTCCTCGGTCCGGTGTGGAACACGATGGGTTCTCCTTGCACTCGGCGGCTCAACCGTGCATGGAGCAAAGATATGGCACTGAGTGCCATCAAATAAAGACCTGAGTTCCCTCAATTGGAGATACCGGGAACCCAGGCAGCCGTTTTGCCGTCCGTCAGTCGTCGCCGAGGCTCGCCTCGACCTCGCGCACCACGCGCCACATCGGCGTGGACCGCTTGGTGATCACCACCACGACGTCCTCGGACTCCTCGGCCGGCGCGGCCACCACGGCGTCGGGACTCCAGGTGGCGCGGACGAACTCCAGCGCCCGGTCGACCTCCGCCAGCGGGTCGCCCTCCCCGCCCGAGCGCAGCCAGTGCCGCAGGGCGTGGTTGTGCGCGGCCACCACGGCGGCGGCGGCCACGTTGGCGCGCAGGGTGCCGTCCTTGCGGTCGGCCCAGCGGGTACGCAGATAGTCGCCGAGGGTCTTCTCGTACCGCCAGACGACCGAGAGCTCGTACGTGCGCAGTCCGGTCACCTCGCGGGTGAGCCGGTAGCGCTGGACGGAGAAGGTGGGGTTCTCGGCGTACATCCGCATGACGAGCCGGGCGGCACCGCAGACCCGGACCATGGGGTCGTCGGAGTCGGCGCTGGCGGCGAGGAAGCGGGTCATGTCGGCGAGGCACTGCTCGTGGTCGGGGAAGACCACGTCCTCCTTCGACGGGAAGTACCGGAAGAAGGACCTGCGGCCGACGCCCGCGAGGCTCACGATGTCGTCGACCGTGGTCTGCTCGTAGCCCCGCTCCAGGAAGAGCTGGAAGGCCGCGGCGATGAGGGAGTCCCGCATCGGGGGCTTCGTGGAGTTCGTCGACGCTGTTCCCATGGCTCGAACCTAACACCCGAAAGACCTCCGCGCGGCACTGGGTGCCGGACGAATCCGGCACCCAGTGCTGTCACGAGGGTACGGAGGTTCAGCGCGGCGCCATCCGGAGCGCCCCGTCCATGCGGATGGTCTCGCCGTTGAGGTAGTCGTGCTCGGCGACCATCGTCACGAGGCGGGCGTACTCCTCCGGGCGGGCCAGGCGCTGCGGGAAGGTGACGCTCGCGGCGAGACCGGCCCTGACCTCCTCCCCGAACCCGGCCATCATCGGGGTGTCGACGATGCCGGGGGCGATGGTGACGACCCGGATGCCGAACTGGGCCAGGTCACGGGCGGCGGTGACGGTCATGCCCGCGACACCGGCCTTGGAGGCGGCGTAGGCGATCTGGCCGACCTGGCCCTCGAAGGCCGCGATCGAGGCGGTGTTGACGACGAGGCCGCGCTGCCCGTGCTCGTCGGGCTCGTGCCGGGCGATGGCCTCGGCGGCGAGCCGCATCACGTTGAACGTCCCGAGCAGGTTGACGTTGAGCACGGCCCGGAACAGGTCCAGGTCGTGCGGTCCCTTGCGGCCCAGGATGCGCGCCGAGGGCGCGATGCCGGCGCAGTTGACGGCGAGCCGGAGTTCGGCGCCGTCGGCGTCGACCGCCGCGAGGACCTCGCGGACCTGGTCCTCGTCGGTGACGTCGGCGGCGAGCAGCCGGACGCCCTCGGGCAGCGCTCCCGCGGCGGCCACGGCCTTGTCGAGGTCGAGGCCGTAGACGGTGGCGCCCCGGGCGGCGAGGGCCGCCGCGGTGGCGGCGCCGAGACCGGAGGCGGCACCGGTGACGAGAGCGGCGGAGCCGGCGATGTCCATGGAACTCCTCGTTCGTGTCGTGCGGGTGCGACCGATCCGCCGGGTTGGCCGCCGGATCGGGTGCTTGCCCGCGGAGGACCGCGCGGTCCGCGCGGTCTGCGCCGCCCACCCTAGGGCCGTCCACCATGGAACCGCAGACCGCGCCCACCGTCCTGAGGGGTCAACCGATCGGATGACCCCGGGGTCGACCGTTGCGGGCGGCGGGTGCAGCCGGGACGACGACGGGCGGCGCGGGGGGACGACCCCAGGATGGAGGGGAAGCGGGCCACGGATCCCCGACGGCCCCCGCGGTTCCCCGAGTTCACTGGAGCAGACCCCATGAAGCACGTGAAGAAGACCTCCTCGCGCACCCGTGCCGTGGCCGGTGGCGCGATCGTCGCGGCGCTCGCGCTCGGCGGCTTCGGTGCCTACTCGGCCGGCGCCACCGGCGAGAACACGGCTGCCGCCCCGGCCGCCGTCGCCAAGGCGGACGTCAGGAACAAGAACACCACGGGGTCGACGCACCTGACGATCGAGGCCGCCACGAAGGCCGCGCAGGCCACCCTGGACGCCGCCGAGAAGGAGAACCAGCGCGTCTCCGTCGCCGTCGTCGA
>NZ_JNZP01000067.1 GCF_000725545.1 Streptomyces exfoliatus
CGCGTGGAGGGGCCCTGGTGCCGTACGGCACCAGGGCCCCGAAGGAACTTCTACACCACGTGCCGACCCTGATACCGCGCCGGCCTTCTGTGTCCGCCTACCCGACCGAGACACTGTCGGGAGTGCGGGGATCGCGGTTGCTTGACCGGAGACCACCTCACTATCGATGTCCTGCGGTACCCGGACTCAAGACATCCGTCCGGGCGATCCTGATGGTGCTCCGTTCCTCCGTTCTTCCCTCGGCGATCAACTTCTACCTGGGGTACTGCGTACTGCTGATACTGCGAACTGCGGGTAGTGCTGGTACTGCGTACTGCGGGTAATGCTGGTACTGCGTACTGCGGGTAATGCGAACTGCTCAGTGGCCTGTGACAGCGCCACGCTCCGGCAGCCAGCCCCGTTGCCCGTCCTGCGTCTGCTCTGGCTTAGAACCCCACTGCCGAACTTCCCGGTGCGCGCGCCCGCAGCCGACGCCTTCACCGAGGTGCTGCTCACTGACTTCACTGCTGGGTACTGCGCACTGCACTCACGGGTACCGCTTCTGACATGACCGCGGTCCCGCTGTGGCGGCCCCTGATCACTGCGGGCCACCCGGTCCGGCCGTCAGTCCCGTCGCCGTCCTGCAACCACCCTGGCTTCGACACTCCACGACCGCACCGTCCTGCGAACTGCAACTACCTGTACTGCTGGTACCACTTGGCTGGCAGTTCGTGTCTGCCAGGCCCTGCTGTCTCTCTGGGCTACGAGAGAAACCATAACCACGCCACCACCCAATGTCTACTCCAGCGGATATAGATTTTCGCGTGTTCGATGGGGAGGTATTCGCCCTCGAACAGTGATGGGTTCGGGAGCGGGCCGGGTTGACGTGACCCGGCCGGGGCACAAGCTCCAGGCAGGCAGGACCCGTCATCAACGATCCAAAGGGGTGCCCCGTTGGACACGACGCGCGTCAATGTGGCCCTCCCCTCGACGACATCCATCGCCGGTGCACGCGACAGCGCCCGGGAGTTCCTCGAAGGTCTCGTACCCGCGCTCGCATCCGAAGCCGCGGAGACGGTGGTCCTGGTCGTCTCCGAGCTCGTCACCAACGCCCTGCGCCACGGCGGCGGCACCTGCACCCTGAACCTGACCGCGCACCCGGACAGCATCGAGGTAGCCGTACACGACCCCAGTCCGCAGGTGCCGCGCATGCGCACACCCGACCTGAACGACGGCACCGGAGGCTTCGGCTGGCCCATGGTCAACCGCCTCGCCCACACCACCGCCGTCACCCGCCAGCCGACTGGAGGCAAAACCGTCAGCGCATTCCTCGCCCGGTAACGCCTACAGCACCGGCACATCCGGCACGCGACCCACCGGCTGGAGCCGCGCCTGTCAGAGCGTTTCGGGCACGACGCCGAACGGGTGACGTGCCCGGGACGCCGGCCTCTGAGTTGTGAACTCGTCGGGCCGTCCGGTCCGCCCAGGGTTGCCTCTGCGCTTTGCCTAGAAACTCCGCCCTAGTTGTCAGAGCAGGCCCTTACAGTCGCCAGGTGACAAGCAGATGGAGACGGCTGAGTGACCGTCTGGCAGGGAAGACCGAGCCAGAGCCCCTATGGGCGGAGGGCATACCGGACCACATCGATGTGCCAATCCGCGACTGGTTGTACGACGTGCTGCGTAGCTACGGCATGGCGACTCCCGTGGCGGTGCGCTTGAAACTACCGTCGAAGATCCTTCAGAGCCGTGATCCCTCCGCCGAACTGTCCGTTCTGAACGATCGGATGAATCCGATGCTGCGCCTGGAGGTCATCGACGCAACGCTGGGCTGCCTCCACCAGGCAACGCAGGGGGACTGGCATGCTCGGCGAACCGTCGATTCTTATGCCCAGCATCTGGAAGGCATTCTGCGCGAGGGCGACTCGGCTTTTGCGGTTTCTGAAGACTGCAGCGGGCTCGAGCACCGGATCGACGAGACCCTCCACGCCACCTACGCCAAAGCCGTCGAAGCAGGGGCTGAAAAGGCCAAGACGGCGGGCGACCATCTCCGGGCGGCGTTCAGTGAGGTGTATGGGCTCAAGCCCGATCCGAGTGCCGCCTACGCACGTGCCATCAAGGCTGTCGAGGCCGTCGCCAACCCGCTGTTTCTTCCCAACGCACCCGAACCGACCCTCGGCAAAGTGCGTTCTCACCTGGACCAAGGGCGACACAAGTACGAGATGGTCATCGCCGACAAGACCGGGGCACCTGCGGATATTGACGCGGTCGTGGCAATGATCAGCCTGCTATGGCACGGACAGCGGGATCGCCACGAGGGAGGACCTACCACAGCTCCCATGGCTCAAGAGGCCGCAGAGGCGGCCGTGCACACCGCTGCAGTCTTGGTCCACTGGATCTCCACTGGGAGCATCCGAAAGAAGTAGGCGGGTGACGCGGCAGCGGGGGCCCGGACAGTACAGCGTCAGGCGCTGCCCGTGGCCACGGCCGCGCGGAATTCCTGAGTCATCAAGGCCACCGAGCCGCGCTGGACAGGGGCCGGGCCCGGCTCGCCCCACACTTTGTGCAGCGCGGCGCGCATCCGGTCGTTCATGGCCTCGTTGACGGCGGCCTGGTGTTCCTCGGGCACCTCACGGGTGTCCTGGACGACGACCATGGTGCCGTGACGGGTGCCGATCATCCCGATCGTGGTGACCTTCCAGTCCAGCTGCCGGGCCGCTTTGCGCATCGCGGCCCGGATCAGTTCCACCCCGCCCAGTCCGACAGCTTCCTCGTCATCCAGGTTCACCTGGTACGAGCCGCCGTATCCGCCGCCGCCTTCCGGGCAGTTGCGGCGCAGGAGGGGTAGGAGGGCTTCTGCCATGGCGGTGCAGCGCGGGTCCTTCGCGTACGAGGCCATCGTCAGCGCCTTTCCGGGCCGGTGAGGTGCGGCCACAGCAGCTTGAGGTCGTGGGTGACTCGCTCGGCCAGGACGTCGGGGTCGTTGGCCGTCCACTGGTGAGCTGTCCCGATGGCGCCGGGGGTCTTCGGCCTGGAGCTGCTCTGGCTGGGGAACGGGCCGGATTCCGCGCGGGCGGTGAAGGTCGCCGGGCCGGGCGGGCGGGGCAGGAACAGCAGCGGGTGGTGCGGGGTGAAGTCGAAGTGGCCCAGGCGGGCGGCGGGCTCTTCGTCGAAGAGCTGCGGCTCGGTCCACAGGCCGACGGTGACCACGAGCCAGGTGTGCGGGCGGTCCGGATCGTTGCACAGCCACAGGTCGAACGTGCCGGCCAGGAGGTTCTCCTGCCACTTCCAGACCTTCGCCCGCGGAACGAGCGCGTCGGCCCCGTCCCGGCGCAGCGGCATAAGGGCCCGCTCGAACGGAGCGATCAGATCGTCGTAGGCCGCCCGCATGGCGGCGCTGCCGGCGTCGTCGAGCGTGTACTCGCGGTCCGGTGCGATCTCCCACTTCAGGCCGCCGGGAAGCTGGGTGGTCAGGTACTTGTGCAGGGGGCCGATGGCCGGCGGGAGGCCGTCCTTGCCGAGTCGGGCGTGCTCGGCCGCGGGCAGGCGGACCCACCAGGCGTAGTAGGGCGTTCCGTCGGGGTAGGTGTCGGTGTCGACGCAGTGTTTGTACACGCAGCCCAGCGAGGCTGCCAGCTCCGTCATCGTCTCTTTGGTGCGCTCGTCCAGGCCGGGATCCTCGCCCGCGCGCTGCGCTGGGTCCTGGACCTCCAGGCGCCACACCACCCACTCGAAATCGCTCCAGTCCCTCATCCGCACGCGCCTTTCGGCTCGGGGGTGGAGCCCCTGCTGTACCCGGCCAACGTCCCGCTCCCCTGCCTTCGTCCAGCTCCGACGGTCCAGTACATCAAGGCCCGCGGGACCGGCGGGAACCTTCGGCGACATGCGGCCCCAACGAGCGATGCACAGGACCGGCTGAACCCGGCGCACCGGCTCAGCCGGCGTCAGGGTCGTATCCGGGGCTCTGAAGGAGACGGCGGCGTTGGTGTGGCTACGCGCTGGGGCGGTCGGGGTCGGGGAACTCCGGCGGGAAGTGCCGCTCCAGGATCTCCGCCCAGCGGTGCAGGACGACGAAGCCGGTGGCGTCGGCCTGCGCCTGGACCAGCTCGCTCAGGGCATCGGCGAAGGGCTGCGCGGCAGTGCCGGCAGGCAGCGCGGCGGCGGCCTTCCTGAGCCGCTCGTGCGCGGCGGGGAAGACACCCCGGGCCCACGCGTCCCGCTCCCGGACCCGCTTGCTTCCCTCCGCCATGTTGATCTGCATGATCGCCAGGGCCGGGCAGTCGGGGGTGTGCCAGGTCTCGCTGATCCCGCCGCCGGTCTTCACGTACATGATGCGGGTGTGGTCGGGGCCCGGCAGGGCGAAGCAGTCGGTGCAGTCGACGCGTTCCGTCTCCGGCTTGTCGGTCATCGCGGAGCTCCCTTCGAGTGGAAGCAGAGCCTGCCATCCCGATCAACGGACGACCAGGGGGATTCCTCCGCAGCCAAACGTTCGAGTACGGCGATGGGTGTCGTCTGTGCTCCCGTCCGGATAATCCTGAGACGGCCTGCAGCAACCTCCGTATCTTGGCGCCATGACGGACGAGGCAGAGCCGGGGCTTGATTTGAACCGCTGGGGCGACACATCGGACCCGGCTCCGGAGCGGCG
>NZ_JNZP01000068.1 GCF_000725545.1 Streptomyces exfoliatus
CCTCATGGTCATCACACGCACGCAGCTCGTTCAGACGATCGCCGCTGGCCTACAAGGCAAAGGCTGACTGGTCACACTGCTGCAGGAGCGGTAGACCGTGAGGCGCCGGCTGACCAACAGCGGGGGCACGCCAGAAAAGATCAGGCATTTACCGCGCCGGCCTCCCCCGACTGCTCGTATGTCAAGGACCGGGCGCCCGACCCCATCATCGAACGGCACCACATCACCCAGGCGCAGCTCCCACGGCATGATGTCCTGCGCCATCAGACCGGGAAGCGACCGAGGCAGCACCGCGGTGATCGCCGGAGCGGCACCACGGGTTTCCCCATAGTTCATGATCCATGTCTGCTGCACGAGGAGCAGCCTTACCCAAGTTCACCCGCCCTCCATGCATGACTGACCTGCACGCTTCGAGTGCGGGGCCAGGAACACATCGTGCTGGCGCGCCGCGCGCTCCACTCCCGGGGCCCAGCCCGCTCCCCCGGCATCAGTTCGCGACGGATCACCCTGTGCCGCGTCGTCAGTTCCTTCAGCACGTACGGGCGGCTCTGGAGGTGAAATCGGTGACCGTCGAGCCGGATGGTCATTGTTCCGCTGTGGCCGTGACGTACCGGTGCGGTCATGCGGACGGCGTCGGCCCGGAAGGCCGACCGATCGCTGACGAGGGACAGGTGCTGTGGTGCAGGCTCGTTGTCGGTGGCGCGCGTTGTCCGTTCCCGGTACGTCAGCTGTGTTCACGCCGGAATCTGCTGTTTCACCCCCTGCCCACGCTCTGTCCGTCGGTACGGGACGGGTGGACAGTGGTGGCTTTCGAATCCGGCCAAGCGAAGGACGAAAAGCATGTCGCCACGTGGTGTCGTGAAGTGGTTCAGCCCCACGCTGGGTGTCGGTCTCATCGGCAAGGAAGGCACCAGAGACGACGTAACGGCGGAATCCTCGGCAATTCATGGGGAGGATCGCATGCTGTGCCGCGGAGAAGAGGTCCACTTCGACCTCACCCTGGACAGTTCCGGGCTGAGGGCAGACAACATCTACCGCTCTGACGACGCACGGCACCACCACGGCCCATGCCCCCACACAAGGCACCAGCATCCACCTGAGGTGATCTGACAGACCCCAGGGCGGGTGGCCTGAGTCAGGAGGAGCAGGTCACGGGCCCGTGGATCGGCGAGGAGGGGCTGAGGATTCCCGATCCGATCCCACGTCCGGAGACCCCGGAGGTTCAGGCGTCCTTTCCCTGTCGGCGGCTCGGGGCTTTGCCCTCCCGCCGTGCCCCTTGACCGTCCCTGATGAGGTGAGGCGGCGGGCAGACGAAGGGTGCACACTGGTCCTGGAGCACCGCATGCTCCCCGTTCTGGGCCCCGCGAGAGACAGCGTTACCCCCGGCCGGATCGCATGCGGACGGCCGGACTGGCCCTCCTGTCCGGACCCGTCATCGACGAGGCCCATCCGCACGAACTGCTGGCCTCTCCCGTCACTCGACGTGAACGTCGTGGAGACGTGACTGCTGCCGACTGCCGTGAGGCGTTCCGGGACGATCCACTCGGGCGAGCGGAGGAGGACACATGTCGACGCCACAGGGCTCCGCCCCCCGAGCCGGACCTGAGAACAGGATCGGCGGAGGATCCCCCACGGTCGACCCGGCGGACCAGCTCGCCCGCCTCGGCCGTTCCTGGCTATGGCTCCTGGGCGCCGCGATGGTGACACTCGTCCCGGGTATCCTGGCGCTCGTCTGGCCGGACGTCACCCTGCACGTCCTGGCCGTGCTCATCGGGGTGTACCTGCTGCTGACCGGCGTCTTCCGGTTCGTGACAGTCTTCGGGCGCGACAGTGACCGCATGCCCGGCCTGATCGTGGCCGTGCTGTGTGTCCTGGGCGGAGTGCTGTGCCTGAGGAACCCGCTCCAGACCATCGCCGCGCTCTCGCTGATCGTCGGCGCCGTCTGGCTGATATCCGGCATCGTCACCCTCTACACAGCCATCGCCACCAAGGACATGCCACACCGCGGCATCGTCATGGCCGTCGCGGCCCTCGGCATCGTCGCCGGAATCGTCGTCCTCGCGCTGCCAGCGGAGTCCGCCCGGACCCTGACCAGGCTGCTCGGCCTGTGGCTCGTCCTCCTCGGCCTTGCAGAAACGGCCGTCGCCCTGGCGTGGCGCTCCGCCCTACGCAGAGCGGGCATCACAGACCACACCACGTCCGACCGCCCCGCCGTCTGACAGCCGCGCCACCTGCTCGGCCCCGCACGCCTCCTCACCCCCCATGCGGCCTCTTGCCGTCCTTCCGCGAAGAAGGCTCGGTCTGGTCGCCGGACTCGCACAAAACCTGGCAGAAACGGCACGGAGCGCCGTGGGGATCGACCTGAGGGAAAGAATCTGTCCGGTATGCCTCCCACAGCCCGGACCGGACTCCGGAAACGTACTCGTCGTGTTCGTGTGAGTGCTTCGCCATGGCCGACCAACAGCCACTTCCAGCCAGAAAGAACGGCAGATGCTGGGGCTGTGACTCCACTGCGGCATTGCCTTTCAGCTGCGCCGAAACTGTCACGGCTCGGTATCAGCACCTCTCATCCACTGTCCATATTCAGGTCACTGGGCGCCGGGCCTGGCCCGCACACGCCATATCGGCGCGGGCTGCCGCCAGCCCCTACGGGACCACCGCGCAAGCCGTACTGGGATCGGCCAAGCCACCGCCGAGTCGCCGCCGGGCGGGCCGGGGCTCCAGGAGCACGGGGGCGGGTTTGGCCGTCCAGTCGCCGACTGCGACGCGCTCGGTGGCCGTCATCGCCCGCGGATCACGGGCGGGCGGCTCGGACAGATCGGTGCGGCCAGGATCCAGAGGACGGCGCCGCTCGTCAGGCAGCCGTCCTCGTACGGAGCTGCCGTACGTCCGTACGAGCGTGTGCAAGGCACTGAGAGGATCGCATTCCACCCACGCGCCGGAGGACCGGCGTTTCAGAGCGGTACTCAAGAACGCCAACGACGACCAGGACCTTGCTGGACGTGCCCGCACAGCCACGCCCGCGATCTCGGCCGCCTCCTCAGCCTTCCCGCGCAGCCGTCTGCGCCTTCTTCGCCGACGTGGCTTCCCGCTCGCGTCGGCAGACCTCGGCCTCCGCTTCCCGTGCCGCCGTACGAGCCCGCTCAAGGTCCTCACGCCGACCCGCCGGCCGCCCGGTCGCCTACTTCCGCTGACGCGGCTCGGCGGAGACAGGGCGCGCAGGCACCGTCTGCGGAGTGACCACGGCGAAGCCGACCGCCGCTTCGGGCACCTTCACGAGCCGGCCCTTCGACCACCGCGTAGCAACCTCCGGGTCCGCAAGGACACCGTGGAGGGTCTGCTCAATCTGGTGCTGCTGCCGGCTCGCCGTGCGCAGCTGCTCGGCACCGAGCGTCCGTAGGACCTCCCAGAGGCTCTCGCCCAATGCCAGGAACTGCTCGGCCTCCTGGCGCCGCTCGCGCGCCAGGAGGTTCGCCGCCAAGGCCGCGAGCCCCGGCCGGCGAAGCCCGGCGATCGCCTTCGCCACCGCCGAGTCCTTCTCCTTGCGCGCCTGAGCGACGTACGCGTCCCGCGCGCCGTGGTGAACTCGGTACGGTCGTTGGTTCCCTGCAGGGAACCCTCATAGACCCGCTGCGGCAGGCAGGCATTGCCTGTGGCGTTAGCCGCAGCCACCGCCGCACTGGCATGGGCCGCCGCTCTGACAGCCGCAACTACAGCTCGGACCGCACTGACAATCCGCGATCGGCTTACAGATGTCCGGTGTCGTCAACGCCGTCTGAATCACCATGCTGAATTCCTTCTGCCAAGGGGCAGGTCGCCCGTTCCGGAGACCCGGCAGGCACTCCGGGTCATGACCAACGACCTCAGCCCGCACGCGTCACGCCGTCTCATGGTCGAGACGGGGGCCGCAGCCGCCGTTATTCAGGGCGTGAGCAGGGCGTTGAGCCGTTCAAGAAGGAAGCCGCAGCCGGGGAGGACCCCGACTTGAGGCGCTGGCGGTGCAGGGCCTGCCCAGGCTGGAGCGGCTCCTCCATCTCCCCAGCGACTACAGGCAAAGCTCCAGGTCGGCCCGACTGGTCGCTGATCCGCCTCCCTGGCGCCCCCGTACCCAGTGCCCCCTGGTGCGGGGAGGGGTGCCGGGGCACTGCGTTCCGCTCCTGGGCCCCTCGCGCTCCGGAAGTCGGTATCGGGCGAAGTGG
>NZ_JNZP01000069.1 GCF_000725545.1 Streptomyces exfoliatus
CCCCAGACGGTGCCGTCGGCCGCCGCGCTGATGTCGGTCAGACCGCCGGGGACGCCGTGCCACGGCGTGGCGTCGTCGTTGGTGAACCGGTAGATCTGCGCATTCGCGTTCACGCCCCACACGTTGGACCGGGACCCCGCCGAGATCCCCGTCAGACCGCCCGCGATCTTCTTCCAATGAGCCATGTCGACCTTGTTCCCCTCGCTCGTGCCGTTCCTGCAACGGCTCGGCCCGAGACTAGGGCCGCCAAATGGCCTAATACGGGGATTGGTTAAACTAAATAATCTGAAAATGAATGTTTGACGCTTATCGTTCCCAGCCCGCTTGAGGAGAGGGACAGTCGGCTGGTGGCACATTGACCGGATGCGCGGTCCCACCTGAGAGGGATCGACGCAGCGGCACGGCATGTGCAGGGGAGAGCCGCGCCGCCCTTCTCGGCCCTTTCTCCCCGGAGCTACGGCGCAGTGACACGTAGCTCTCTGCAGCGGATCCGGGGTGCGCTTGCAGCTCAGATCCGCTCAACCGCACAGGTCAGAGCAGTCCAGAGAAGCGATTCCTCCCGGGCCTGAAGGCCGGGACCGCGGCTGCAGCGCCTGGTGGAGGACATCGGCGCGGTGCTGGCCGGCCGGGGCGGATCCCGGATGCTTCGGATTTTGAATATCAGGCTCTCGCGGGTCGCCGTCCTGTCCCAGCTGATGCGGGTGCCGCTGCCGCCACTGGTGACGCCCCGGGTGCTGGGGGTCGACGACTTCGCTCTCCACGGCGGCACCTACGGCACCCTCCTCGTCGACGCCACCACCCGGCTCCCGCTCACCCTCTGGGAAGGACGCGACGCGGAACCGCTCGGCCGCTGGCTCCGCGAGCACCCCGGTGTCGAGGTCGCCTGCCGCGACGGCTCCCTCACCTACCGGCAGGGCATCGCGGGCGGCGCCCCCGATGCGGTGCAGGTCAGCGACCGCTTCCACCTCTGGCAGGGCCTCTCCCGCCGTGTCCAGGACATCGCCTCCGCCCACCGCGGCTGCCTGCCCGCAGCCCTGCCCCGGCCGGCGAGAGCGGTCCCGCACCAGCCGAGGAGGCCGTCGGGAACACCGCGGAGGACAGTCGGGCCGCACGCCACGCCCGCAGACTGTTCGAGGCCGTTCAGGCCCTGACCCGCACCGGCCGGAGTCACAGCTCCGTGGCCCGCGAGCTCGGCCTGCTCCGCCGCACCGTCGGCAAGTACGCCCGGGCCGGCACCTGGCAGGAGGTGATGCGCCGCCCGCCCCGCAAGCCCTCCCCCTGGACCCCTACCTCGACTACTTGCAGCAACGTTGGGACGAGGGACAGCACAGCGCGAAGATCTTGCACGAGGAACTCCAGGCCAAGGGCTATCTCGGCCACTACCAGCGCGTGAAGATGGCCGTCGCACCCCTCGGAAGGGGCCTGCCCCTGGACGAACCACGCGAGCGGCCGCCCTCACCACGCGAAGCCGCTCGCTGGATCACCACCCACCCGCACCGCCGCAACCTCCACATCAACGACCGCCTGCCCCGGCTCCTGGAGCACTGCCCTGAACTCAGGCGGACTCACGACCTGGTCCGCCGGTTCACCGCCATGCTCGACAACCACGACGCGACACCCCTCCCGGACTGGCTGGACGACCTCGCAGGCAGCGGTCTGGCCCCTCCTGTCGGCCTCGCAGGAGCGTTTCGCGAAGACCGGCATGCCGTCGCCCAGGGAATCAGCACCCCTACAACTCCGTTGTCAACGAAGGCCGCATCACCAACGTCAAGCTGCAAAAACGTCTGATGGCCGGCCGCGCCGGCGTCCCTCTCCTCCGCCACCGCGTCGTTCTGATCGCCCACCTCCGCCGCCGCTACGCGGACCGGCTGACCGCGGCACCGAGATGATCTCCGCCTACGAAAATCTTGCCAGAGCCACCTTTCGTCCCAACTCAGCGTGCCACCACACCTGCTGACTCCCCAGGCGATCACCGTGTTCGCCCCGCCATACGCGCTTACAGGAGCACTCATCCGGCCTGGCGCAGCGCGGACGCGGCAGTCGGCGCCGGTCGTCCGGCGTTCGGCGTGGGGCCGCAGGATCGCGGCGACGCGGACGGCGTCGTTTGGCCTGGCCGTCCTCGGGGTCAGGGAAGGCGGTGGCGCCGAGGACGCGGCAGACCTGTTCCTGGCGACCGACGGCGCACAGGGCCAGGTCCTGGACCCGTGGGCCTGACGGTCGACCTCATCCGGCGGCGGGCTGCGTTGGGCCGGTCGGTGCCGCGCTGCTTGGCGTCCTGGCTGGGCCCGCTGGAGCATGAGATGGGCCAGGTTCGGCCCCGGTATGACCGTGGGATCCCAGTCTGGGCCACAGGGCACAGACCGAGTGCGAGGGACGGTCAGGCGAAGTCCCACAGACCACGGGCCGGAACCCCGCTGAGGGCCGAGGGAGGAGTCTCCCTCGGCCGCCGGGCCTCCTACTTGCCCAGCTCGCCCACGTAGAGCTCGGTGCACTCCCGGGTCTCCAGGACGCCGGCGAACGCCACCATCTTGATGCCCGGGCCCAGGTCGGACCCGGCCCTGACCGTCCAGGCGCCCTTCTTCAGGATCTGCACGTCCGTGGTGCCCTTCTTCGTGGTCTCCCCCTTGCCCCAGCCGGCCTTGACCAGGGCCGCGAGGGTGTCCGCGTAGGACTTCGCGGGATCGGCCTTCTTGCCAGGCTCGTCCGCCGCCCAGTTGATCATGCAGTCCTTGAGCTTGGGCTTGACCGTGTCGAACGAGGCCTTGGTGAACCCGGCCGCACCCGCGGCCGCCCCGATCTCCTTGTCGACCTGGGCGGCCGTCAGCTGCGGTCCCGCGTTCTCCTTGCCCGCACCGTCGTCCTCGCCGCCACAGCCGGCGACGAACAGCACCATCCCGGCGGCCGCGGCCACCATCCCCACCTTGCGCACGGCGTTCCCCCATATCACACGCGGACCCTGCGCCCCCGTGACCTGGGGGCACAGTCTTCCATGGGCTTCCCGGGGGAGTCGGCCGCTCATTCCTCCGGCGGGAAGACCGGCTCACCACCGACCGCGAGGGCGATCAGGATGGCCTCCAGGTGCCTCCTTGGTGTCGTGTTCGGGTTTGTCGTGCGCGGAGGCTTCCCTTCTCGCTGGCCGGCGCTTCTTCGGCATCAGCTCCTTCCATCCGGTAGAAGGTGCTTAGGTCTATAACGCGAACGCGGATGAGTCGCAGCAAGCTTCACCCAACTTGGCGCAGCGCGGGAGCGTCGGTCGTACCGCATTTCCCACTGCGCTCGGCGCGGGCGCGCCGGATTGCCGCCGCACGCACGGCCTCGGCGGCCTGCCTTTGCTGTGTGCGCACGTCCTCGAGCGACGTCGGAGCCTCATCCTCCTGGTCCTGCTCGACGTCGGGGAAGACCTGCTCGGCGAGGTTACGGCGGGCCTGTTCCTGCCGCACGACGGCGACGGCGAGGGCCGGGTCCTCCTGCCGGGGCGGAGCGACCGCGCGGTGGGCGGCGAGAGCACGGCGATAGCCGGCCAACGCACTCTCCCGCGTCTTCACCGGACCAGCCGGAACGACCCGGTGCGGGATCGGGTCGCCGGCGGCTGCCGAGGACATCGCCGCGGTGGTGGCGCGGGCGGCCAGGGCCAGAACGTGCACGGCCCGGACGTACGCCTCGGGCACCGTGCTGTTGGCAGCCGCGATAAGCCTCGCCACCATCCAGCGGACCTTCGTGCCGTACGCGGGAGCATCGGGGACAACGCCCAGTCGCCCGGACTCCTCGTCGAACAACACGGCCCGGACATGCACGGCGAGCTCGAGCGCGGCTCCGTGAAGCCAGCGAGCCACGCCGAGCTGGCGAGCTCCATCAGGTGCTCCGCACCCGCGATCACCTTGCAGACGGCTGCGAACTGCGCGGCCCCGCCGGAGACCCCCTCGCCCGTGACACCTCGGGCGTTCTCTGGAGCCACCTGGGCAAGGGCGACGGCACGTTCGCCCCGCGCACCCGCGTAGGCGGCGGTTGGAACGCCTACAGCCACCTCATCGCCACCGGAGACGTCTCCAAGGACGGCCGCCCTGACCTGCTCGCCATCCGCGGTAACGGCGACATGTCCCTCTACCCCAGCGGCGCCGTACGGTCGCCACGGACTCCCGACAGGACGGGCGCCCGCAGCTGGTCCCGCGTCCCCGCACGTGCGCGGGACCGGCCCCACCCCCGGCGCCCCACCCCAAGTCGGACCCCGCCCCTGACGGGCGGGGTCCTCAGCGGCCCTGTCTCACTCCCGGGTGCACGCCGCCCTCACCTGCGCCGTCGCCGAGTCACTCGTCCGCGTGGCCGAACCGCTCCTGCGAGGGACGACGTGTCGGCGGTGCCCCGCCTGACCGCTACCGTGATCCGACACGTTCCCCGGTCAGTTACGGAGCAGCGGCGTAGTGGACGACGGTGGCCTCACACGGCCCCTCGGCATACACCGTCAGCGCGTCGACTTCGGCCTGGTGGGCCGCGAGGCTCCAGCGAAGCTTCGTGGCGACCCACTCCGAGACGTACCGGCAGTGAGCGTCGGGGAGCAGCGGCATCCACTGGGCGGGGTCCTGATCCGCCTTCGACCGGTTCGTGCGGGCGGTGACTGCGACGAGGGAGGTGGCGGCGTCCTGGTCGTTCGCGTACGCCTCCCGCTGGGCGGGCGTCCAGGCGCTCGCCCCGGAATCCCAGGCCTCCGCGAGCGCGACCATGTGGTCGAGGTCGAGCTTGCCGGGATCGTTGACCTCCTGGCCGTCGTAGTACGACAGCCACTTGCCGCCCGACAGCTTGCAGTCGGCCGCGACGGTCGGCGACTCGACAGCTTCGGCGAGGAGCACCTCCGAGCGGGTGCTGCTGCCGTCAGCGGGATCGAGTCCGGCGTTCCAGTGCTTGAACTTCGTCCGCTCGTACCCGGCGCGGGACTCATTCGCGAGCGGGATCTGCGTGACCGCATCGGCCAGGTTGGGGACCTCGGCGCCCGACGGGGGCCGCCGGTGCAGCGATGGCCGCCGAGGGAAAAGCGAGCGGGGGCAGGGCGAGGGAGAGCGCGGCGAAGCCGCGGGCAAAGTTCTTGATCACGACCGCAGGCATACAGGCCGCGGCCTCCGGCCAGCTCGGCGTTACGCGTGCAGCTCAGCCGAGTGGGGGAAGAGGTTCACCGAAGAAACGTGCCCTCGTTCGCACGCTCAGGGTTGTGGCCCTGGTTCTGTGCCGCCTGGTCCCGGGAAGTCACCAGTCGGTACAGGAAGCGGATGGTCATTCCGATCACGGCGAGCGAACCCAGACCGTAGAAGACCAGAGCGATGGTGTCGACAAAGTCCGTGTTGTACCGATGAGGAGCAACCCTGATCCCCGCCAGTACCCATGCCCCCCACATCACGGTGAGCGTCTTCAATTCCTTCGTCACATCACGTCCCCTCCGATTGACCGCGCCTGGAGAATACGCGGGTGGATCAGCGTCCCGTGCGTCACCGGCCCTGACATCGGAATCCCGGTGCGGCTGCCCGTGCCATCCGTAGGCTGCCGCAGTAGCCCTCGTCGTCTAGCCCCGGACTTCACGGGTCGCCGTTTCAGGTCTCGCTGGGCGCTTCAGTTGCCCAGTGAGCTTTGATCTTGGCCGACCGGGCACCAATGTGCGGGCGGTCAGTCACGGCACTCGGTCACAGGTCCGGCAAGAGGAGCCAGACTTCGGAGAAGGCAAGGCCGTGCTTGTGGGTCACTGCCCCGCACAGGCAGCCCAGCGAGATCAGGCGCCAGTCGCAGGTCACCGTCCACGGGCCGTCCTTACCCGCGCATGCCGGGCAGCCGATGGTCTCGGCCGTCCACACCCCGAAAGCGGGTCTGCCGTAACGACGGAAGCGGCCCGCGTACCGGACCTGCCAGGGCTCGACCGGGGGCGTGAGCGGGACGATCCCGGGTGGGCTCGCCGAGGTCAGCACGGCGAACAGTGCGATCAGATCGGGAAGCAGGGCCTCGCCCGCCTCTGTTGGTGGCACGGCCGGGCCGTCCGCCGTGCCCACCGGGGTCCCGTATCTCGGGGCCGCCGCTGCGGGCGGTGGGTTCGGGGCGGTGTGCCAAGGCAAGAAGGCGCGGGCGACGGCGGCCAGGAGGGCGGCTGCGGGCGGGCTGACTGCGCCTGCGTCGAGGTGGTGGAGGGTGGTCCGCAGGATGCGTTGGAGGCGCCGGTCCCGGTCCGTGGCCAGCGTCTGCGTGGTCGCTGCCCGCCGGGTTGGGAGCGGGGCCGTGAGGCGGGCCAGGACGCGCGCTGCGGCTTCGGAGTCCACCGCGGCAGGGCGCCATTCCCCGGCGGCCAGCAGCTGGCGTGCCCGCCCGGCCTCACGGGTCAGGGCGCGCGTCTGCAACGGCCGCGAGCCGGAGGCTGCCCCGTGAGTCTGGTGCCCGCTCGTCATGGCCCCCTCTCCCCTTCCCTTGTTCGTTGCTGTGACGTATCCCCGCCCTCTACGAGCGTTGGTGGACATCCCATCACACGGGTGGATTGGGCCCGGAGACGCTTAGGAGCTGTCCGGCGGATCATGTGACTGTCGGGTTGGTCGCTCGTTGGTGTCAGCATGGGGCGGGGCGATCTGACGAATGCCGAGTGGGGTCGGTTGAAGCCGCATCTGCCGGCGTTGGGGCAGCGTGGCGGACGGTGGAACGATCACCGTAGGGTGATCAACGGGATCTTCTTCCGGGTACGAACGGGCATACCGTGGCGGGACCTTCCCGAGCGTTTCGGTAGTTGGAAGACCGTCTACGAACGGCACCGCCGCTGGTCGGCGGACGGCACCTGGGACCGAATCCTGCGTGCCGTCCAGGCCGACGCCGACCTCGCGGGCCGGATCGACTGGAGCATGGTCAGCGTCGACTCGACGTCCTGCCGGGCGCATCAGCACGCGGCCGGCGCCCGGAGGAAGAAGCCGCGCGTCCCGAAAAAAGGACAACGCCCCGGCACCACCGCCCCGACGAAGGACTCGGACGGTCCCGGGGCGGCCTGACCTGCAAGATCCACCTCGCCGGCGAAGACGGGGTCCACGTCGGGCCCGACGACTGGGTCCATCACCGGCTGGGGTAGTTTGAACGCGTTCAAGGCACCGAATTCTGGGGGCGGCCATGCGGGTCACCGCGCGCGAGAGTGTTCATCCGTGGCAGGTCGGCCTGGCCGCGTGCGCCGTGGTCACCCCGCTAACGCCG
>NZ_JNZP01000070.1 GCF_000725545.1 Streptomyces exfoliatus
GGGTGATGGGTGGCTGGTCGTTGCTTGAGAACTACACAGTGGACGCGAGCATCTGTGGCCAAGTTTTTAAGGGCGCACGGTGGATGCCTTGGCACCAGGAACCGATGAAGGACGTGGGAGGCCACGATAGTCCCCGGGGAGCCGTCAACCAGGCTTTGATCCGGGGGTTTCCGAATGGGGAAACCCGGCAGTCGTCATGGGCTGTCACCCATGCCTGAACACATAGGGCATGTGGAGGGAACGAGGGGAAGTGAAACATCTCAGTACCCTCAGGAAGAGAAAACAACCGTGATTCCGGGAGTAGTGGCGAGCGAAACCGGATGAGGCCAAACCGTATGCGTGTGATACCCGGCAGGGGTTGCGCATGCGGGGTTGTGGGATCTCTCTTTCACAGTCTGCCGGCTGTGAGACGAGTCAGAAACCGTTGATGTAGGCGAAGGACATGCGAAAGGTCCGGCGTAGAGGGTAAGACCCCCGTAGCTGAAACATTAACGGCTCGTTTGAGAGACACCCAAGTAGCACGGGGCCCGAGAAATCCCGTGTGAATCTGGCGGGACCACCCGCTAAGCCTAAATATTCCCTGGTGACCGATAGCGGATAGTACCGTGAGGGAATGGTGAAAAGTACCGCGGGAGCGGAGTGAAATAGTACCTGAAACCGTGTGCCTACAAGCCGTGGGAGCGTCGGATACAGCTTGCTGTATCTCGTGACTGCGTGCCTTTTGAAGAATGAGCCTGCGAGTTTGCGGTGCGTTGCGAGGTTAACCCGTGTGGGGAAGCCGTAGCGAAAGCGAGTCCGAATAGGGCGATTCAGTAGCGCGCTCAAGACCCGAAGCGGAGTGATCTAGCCATGGGCAGGTTGAAGCGGAGGTAAGACTTCGTGGAGGACCGAACCCACCAGGGTTGAAAACCTGGGGGATGACCTGTGGTTAGGGGTGAAAGGCCAATCAAACTCCGTGATAGCTGGTTCTCCCCGAAATGCATTTAGGTGCAGCGTCGTGTGTTTCTTGCCGGAGGTAGAGCACTGGATAGGCGATGGGCCCTACCGGGTTACTGACCTTAGCCAAACTCCGAATGCCGGTAAGTGAGAGCACGGCAGTGAGACTGTGGGGGATAAGCTCCATGGTCGAGAGGGAAACAGCCCAGAGCATCGACTAAGGCCCCTAAGCGTACGCTAAGTGGGAAAGGATGTGGAGTCGCAGAGACAACCAGGAGGTTGGCTTAGAAGCAGCCACCCTTGAAAGAGTGCGTAATAGCTCACTGGTCAAGTGATTCCGCGCCGACAATGTAGCGGGGCTCAAGCGTACCGCCGAAGTCGTGTCATTGCAGCGTATAGCCCCAACGGGTGTTGTGATGGGTAGGGGAGCGTCGTGTGCCGGGTGAAGCAGCCGCGGAAGCGAGTTGTGGACGGTTCACGAGTGAGAATGCAGGCATGAGTAGCGATACACACGTGAGAAACGTGTGCGCCGATTGACTAAGGGTTCCTGGGTCAAGCTGATCTGCCCAGGGTAAGTCGGGACCTAAGGCGAGGCCGACAGGCGTAGTCGATGGACAACCGGTTGATATTCCGGTACCCGCTTTGAAACGCCCAATATCGAATCAGGCGATGCTAAGTCCGTGAAGCCGTTCCGGACCCTTCGGGGAAAGGAAAGTGGTGGAGCCGACGAACCAGACTTGTAGTAGGTAAGCGATGGGGTGACGCAGGAAGGTAGTCCAGCCCGGGCGGTGGTAGTCCCGGGGTAAGGGTGTAGGGCGTTGTCCAGGTAAATCCGGACAGCACATAGCCTGAGACCTGATGCCGAGCCGATTGTGGTGAAGTGGATGATCCTATGCTGTCGAGAAAAGCCTCTAGCGAGTTTCATGGCGGCCCGTACCCTAAACCGACTCAGGTGGTCAGGTAGAGAATACCGAGGCGTTCGGGTGAACTATGGTTAAGGAACTCGGCAAAATGCCCCCGTAACTTCGGGAGAAGGGGGGCCATCACTGGTGATCGGATTTACTCCGTGAGCTGGGGGTGGCCGCAGAGACCAGCGAGAAGCGACTGTTTACTAAAAACACAGGTCCGTGCGAAGCCGTAAGGCGATGTATACGGACTGACGCCTGCCCGGTGCTGGAACGTTAAGGGGACCGGTTAGTCACATTTCGGTGTGGCGAAGCTGAGAACTTAAGCGCCAGTAAACGGCGGTGGTAACTATAACCATCCTAAGGTAGCGAAATTCCTTGTCGGGTAAGTTCCGACCTGCACGAATGGCGTAACGACTTCTCGACTGTCTCAACCATAGGCCCGGTGAAATTGCACTACGAGTAAAGATGCTCGTTTCGCGCAGCAGGACGGAAAGACCCCGGGACCTTTACTACAGTTTGATATTGGTGTTCGGTTCGGCTTGTGTAGGATAGGTGGGAGACTTTGAAGCCGTGACGCCAGTCATGGTGGAGTCGCCGTTGAAATACCACTCTGGTCGTGCTGGATGTCTAACCTCGGTCCGTGATCCGGATCAGGGACAGTGTCTGATGGGTAGTTTAACTGGGGCGGTTGCCTCCCAAAGGGTAACGGAGGCGCCCAAAGGTTCCCTCAGCCTGGTTGGCAATCAGGTGTTGAGTGTAAGTGCACAAGGGAGCTTGACTGTGAGACCGACGGGTCGAGCAGGGACGAAAGTCGGGACTAGTGATCCGGCGGTGGCTTGTGGAAGCGCCGTCGCTCAACGGATAAAAGGTACCCCGGGGATAACAGGCTGATCTTCCCCAAGAGTCCATATCGACGGGATGGTTTGGCACCTCGATGTCGGCTCGTCGCATCCTGGGGCTGGAGTCGGTCCCAAGGGTTGGGCTGTTCGCCCATTAAAGCGGTACGCGAGCTGGGTTTAGAACGTCGTGAGACAGTTCGGTCCCTATCCGCTGCGCGCGTAGGAATATTGAGAAGGGCTGTCCCTAGTACGAGAGGACCGGGACGGACGAACCTCTGGTGTGCCAGTTGTCCTGCCAAGGGCATGGCTGGTTGGCTACGTTCGGGAGGGATAACCGCTGAAAGCATCTAAGCGGGAAGCCTGCTTCGAGATGAGTATTCCCACCTCCTTGAGAGGGTAAGGCTCCCAGTAGACGACTGGGTTGATAGGCCGGATGTGGAAGCCCAGTAATGGGTGGAGCTGACCGGTACTAATAGGCCGAGGGCTTGTCCTCAGTTGCTCGCGTCCACTGTGTTAGTTCTGAAG
>NZ_JNZP01000071.1 GCF_000725545.1 Streptomyces exfoliatus
CCGCGTCAGCAACGCCGCCAACGCCGCGTGCACCACCATGAAGGGCGTCGCCCGGAACTCCCGCGCCAACTCCACCACCCGCCCGTGCACCCACGGCGGGATGGAGATGGGCACGCTGTCGCCGCGGTGCGAGGGGACGGCGGGGCGGGGCCGGTCGGCGGGCAGCGCCAGCTCCTCGGGGGAGCCGGCCAGCGCACCTTGCCAGTAGGCGAGTTGGGCGGACAGTTCGCTGCTGTCCTCCCGCTCGTCGCCCAGGCGGGCCTGCTGCCACAGGGCGTAGTCGGCGTAGGCGACCGGTAGCGGCGGCAGGGCCGGGGCCCGCCCGGCGTGGCGGGCGGCGTAGGCCGCGGCCAGATCGGCGATCAGCGGCCGCTGCGACCAGGCGTCGGTGGCGATGTGGTGCATGACCAGGAGCAGGGTGTGCTCGTCGGGCGCCGTGGCGAACAGGTGGGCGCGCAGCGGGGGTTCGGCGTCCAGCCGAAACGCGTGTTCGGCCGCTTCCCGCAGCAGGCGGGGGAGTTCGTCCTCATCGGTCCGGACGGGCCCGGTGAGCGGGGCGGGGCGGTCGGCGGGCAGGACGACCTGGTGCGGGCCGTGCTCGTCCTCGGCGAAGACGGTGCGCAGGCTCTCGTGCCGGGCGACCACGTCCCCCAGCGCGGCCCGCAGCGCCGCCACGTCCAGCGGACCGGTCAGCCGCAACGCCAGCGGGACGTTGTAGGTGGTGCTGGGCCCCTCCAGTTGCTGGACGAACCACAGGCGGCGCTGGGCGTACGAGAGCGGCAGCCGCTCCGGACGCGGGTCGGCGGGGCGCAGCCGGGGTCCGGCCGCGCCCGCCGCGGCGAGCGCGGCGGCGAGGCCGGCCACGGTCGGTGTCTCGAAGACCTCCCGGACCCCCAGTTCGACGCCGAGTGTGCTGCGGACGCGGGCGACGAGCCGGGTGGCGAGCAGGGAGTGGCCGCCCAGGGCGAAGAAGTCGTCGTCCACGCCGATCCCGGACGCGCCCAGCAACTCGGCGAAGAGCCCGCACAGGATCTCCTCGCGCGGCCCGCGCGGTGCCCGGCCGGGGCCCCGGCGGGTTGCCGCCTCGGGCGCGGGGAGCGCGGCCCGGTCCAGCTTGCCGTTCGCGGTCAGCGGCAGGCCACCGGCCAGCACCACCAGGGCCGAGGGGACCATGTACTCGGGCAGCACCGTCCGTACGGCGGCGGACACGGCCTTCTCGTCGAGTACGTCGTTCCCGCCGGCCGGTACCAGATAGCCGACCAGGCGGGCGGAGCCGGCGGGGTCGGGGCGCACGGCCGCGGCGGCCCGGCCGACGCCGGGGGCCTGGGCAAGGGCCCTTTCGACCTCGACCAGTTCGATCCTGAACCCGCGGACCTTTACCTGGTCGTCGGTCCTGCCCAGGTGTTCCAGGCTTCCGTCGGGCCGCCAGCGGGCGAGGTCGCCGGTGCGGTACATCCGCTCCCCCGGCCCCCCGAACGGGCAGGCCACGAACCGCTCGGCGGTCAGCCCCGGCCGGCCCAGATAGCCGCGGGCCAGCCCGGCGCCGGCCAGGTACAGCTCCCCCGGCACTCCGTCGGGCACGGGCCGCAGCGCGGCGTCCAGCACGTAGGCGGCGGTGCGGGCGATCGGCGCCCCGGTCGGCACGGCGCCGCCGTGCGCCTCCAGGGTCTCGGCGGTGATGTGCGCGGCGGTGGACCAGACGGTGGTCTCCGTCGGCCCGTACAGGTTGAGCAGGCGATCGCCCGACGGCGCGCGGCCGGGTTCCAGGAGGGTGCGGGCCAGGGCGGGCGGCAGCGCCTCGCCGCCCACCAGCACGCGCAGGGCGGTGAGGTCGAGGCCGCCGTCCACGGCCATGGCGTGCCACCAACCGGGGGTGGCCTGGATCACCGTCACTCCCTCGCGGGCGCACAGGGACCTCACGGCCGCGGGGTCGCGCTGGGTGGTGGCGTCGGCCAGGACGACCGTGCCGCCGGTGAGCAGCGGGGCGAAGATCTCCAGGACGGCGATGTCGAAGGAGATCGTGGTGACCGCCAGCAGCCGGTCCTCGGGCCCCAGTTCCAGCCGTTCGGTCATGTCGGCGAGGAAGTTCGCCACGGCCGACCGGGTCACCATGACGCCCTTGGGACGGCCGGTGGAGCCGGAGGTGTAGATGGTGTACGCCAGCTCCTCCCCTCGCTCCCGCGCCCGCGTGCCTTCGGCCCGTGCGGTGCCGGGGGCGGCGGCCAGCGTTGCGGCGGTGGCCGGGTCGTCCAGGACGAGCAGCGGGGCGGGCACCGGCGGGAGGCCGCCCGCGAGGTCCGTGGTGGTGATGACGCAACCGGGGGCGGAGTCGGTGAGGATGTCCGCCAGGCGGTTCTTCGGGTGGTCGGGGTCCAGCGGCAGGTAGTGCAGGCCCGCCTTCCAGACGGCGAGCAGAGCCACCGGAAGCAGCGCGCCACGCGGCAGGGCGACGGCGACGGGCCCGCCGCGCCCGGCGGCGCTCCGGGACAGCAGTGCGGCGAGCCGGTCGGCCCGTGCGTCGAGTTCGGCGTAGTCGATCCGCTCCCCGTCCGCGACCAAGGCTGTGGAGCGGGGAGTCCTGGCGGCCTGGGCCTCGAACCGCCGCAGCGGGGAGGCGTCGGGCAGGGCGCGGGCGGTGTCGTTGCGCCGGACGAGGACGTCGTGCAGCTCGGCCTCGCTCAGGACGGGGATGCGGCTCAGCGGGGTGCGGGGCTCCGCGACCGCCGCTTCGAGCAGCCGGAGGTAGCGCTCGACCATCCTTCGGGCCGTGCTTTCGTCGTACAGGTCGGCGCTGTACTCCAGCACGCCCCGCATCCCGGCCGCCGTGCCGTCGGCCGCCCGGTCCTCGTTGAAGGACAGCGACAGGTCGAACTTGGCCGCCGCGATCTCCACCGTCTCGGGCCGCACCAGGACGTCCGAGGCCCGGTCGGCGGGTCCTTCGTCGGGCGCCGCGCCGTTGTTGAAGGCCAGCAGGACCTGGAAGAGCGGGTGGCGGACCAGGGAGCGCGCCGGGTTGAGCACTTCCACCAGGCGTTCGAAGGGGAGGTCCTGGTGCGCGTAGGCCGCCAGGTCGGTGGCCCGCACCCGCTCCAGCAGCTCCCCGAAACTCGGATCGCCCGAC
>NZ_JNZP01000072.1 GCF_000725545.1 Streptomyces exfoliatus
CACCGCAGCGACGGCGCCCTCGAATACCTCGGACGCGCCGACGACCAGGTCAAGATCCGCGGCTTCCGCATCGAACCGGGCGAGATCGAGTCCGCGCTCACCTCGTGCCCCGGCGTCCACCAGGCCGTGGTCGTCGTCCACCGGGACGGCGCGGGTGACAGCCGGCTCGTGGCCTACACCGTCGCCGACCAGGGCTCGGAAGGTGCCGGCACCGACCCTGCGGCGCTGCGAGACCAGCTCGCGAAGCGACTGCCCGACTACATGGTGCCGTCGGCCTTCATGGAGCTCGCGGAGATCCCGCTGACGTCGACGGGCAAACTCGACCGGCGCGCGCTGCCCGAGCCCGTGCTGCGCGCCGAGTCCGCCGGCCGGGCCCCTCGAGACGCCCGTGAGCAGGTGCTCTGCGCGCTGTTCGCGGAGGTCCTGGGGCTGCCGTCGGTCGGCATCGACGACGACTTCTTCGCGCTGGGCGGGCATTCGCTGCTGGCCACCCGGCTGATCAGCCGCACCCGCTCGGTACTGGACGCCGAACTGCCCATCCGGGCCCTGTTCGAGGCGCCCACAGTGAACCGGTTGAGCCGGCTGCTGGGCCGTGAGCGGCGGCGACCCGCGCTGCGCGCCCTTCCGAGGACCGGTGACGTGCCGCTGTCGTACGCGCAGCGCCGACTGTGGTTCCTGGAGCGGCTGGACGGTGTCGGCTCGGCGTACCACATTCCGCTTCAGCTGCGGATCTCCGGTGAGCTGGACTCCGCGGCACTGGCCGCCGCCCTCGCCGATGTCACCGAGCGGCACGAGAGCCTGCGCACCGTCTTTCCCGAGGTGGCCGGCGTGCCGCGGCAGGTGGTACTGGCGCCCGGGGAGGCCCGGCCGCGGCTGTCGACGATCCGAGTGACCGAGGAAGGTGTGGCCCGGGCCGTCTCGGCCGAAGCCGCCCGCCCCTTCGACCTCTCCACGGAACCGCCGCTCAGGGCGGCCCTGTTCAAGGTGGCCGCGGACGAGAACGTGCTGCTGCTGGTGCTGCACCACATCGCGGGAGACGGCTGGTCGATGAAGCCGCTCGCCCGTGACCTCGCGGAGGCCTACCGGGCCCGGCTCGCCGGGGCCGCCCCGCAGTGGCAGGCGCTGCCCGTGCAGTACGCCGACTACACCCTGTGGCAGGCCGAGCTGCTCGGCGACGAGGGTGTGCCGGACAGCCTGGCCGCGCGGCAGCGCGACCACTGGGTGCAGGCGCTCGCGGGACTGCCCGAGGAACTGGTGCTGCCCACCGACCGGCCGCGGCCGCCGGTGGCGAGCCACCGCGGCGGCACGGTACCGCTGGAACTCGACGCCGCGCTGCACCAGGGGATGGCGATGCTGGCCCGGGAGAGCCAGGCGAGCATCTTCATGGTCGTACAGGCCGCGCTGGCCACGCTGCTCTCGAAACTGGGGGCAGGCACTGACATCCCGCTCGGCACCCCGGTGGCGGGCCGCACCGACGACGCGCTCGACGATCTCGTCGGGTTCTTCGTCAACACGCTGGTGCTGCGCACCGACACGTCCGGCGATCCCACGTTCCGGGAGCTGCTGCACCGGGTGCGTGAGGTGGACCTGGCGGCGTACGCCCACCAGGACCTGCCGTTCGAGCGGCTGGTGGAGCTGGTCAACCCGGAACGTTCGCTGGCCAGGCACCCGCTGTTCCAGGTCGCGCTGGCCGTGAACAGCACTCCGGAACCGCAGGTGGAACTGTCCGGTCTGCGGGTGAGCGGAGTTCCGTCCGGTTCGGTGTCCGCCAAGTTCGACCTGTCCGTGCTGCTCGGCGAGGACCGGGACCCGCAGGGCGGCCCGGCCGGCATGTCGGGCGTGCTGGAGTTCAGCCTCGACCTGTTCGACCCCGCTTCGGCGGAGCTTCTCGCGGCGCGGCTGCGTCGGGTTCTGGAGTCGGTGGTGGCCGACCCGGACGGGCCGGTTTCGGCGATCGGGATCCTCACGGGCGAGGAGCGCGAGCAGGCGCTCGTGGGGTGGAACGACACCGCGCGCGAGCTGTCTGCCCGTACCCTCACCGAGCTGCTCGCGGAGCAGGCAGGGCGATCCCCGGAGGCCACCGCGGTGGCCTTCGAGGGCGAGTCTCTGACGTACCGCGACCTGGAGGAACGGGCCAACCGGCTGGCGCATCTGCTCGGTTCACTGGGGGTCGGTCCGGAAAGCCTGGTCGCGGTCGCGATTCCACGGTCGATCGAACTGGTGGTGGCACTGTGCGCGGTGCTCAGGGCGGGCGGTGCCTACGTCCCTGTCGACCCCGAGTACCCGGCCGAGCGGATCTCGTACATACTCGCCGACGCGGCACCGGCCGCGGTCCTCACCACGGGTGAGACGGCGTCCGTGCTACCCGATCTGGGCGGCCCGCCGGTCGTCGAGATCGACTCCGAGCGGACCGGACAGCTGCTGGCTGCGCTTCCCGGCGGGCACGCGCCCTCGTCGGCACCCCGCCCGTCGGATGCGGCCTACCTGATCTACACCTCTGGTTCCACGGGCAGGCCCAAGGGCGTTCTGATTCCGCACGAGGGCATCGTCAACCGGCTGCTGTGGATGCAGGACGAGTACCGGCTCACCCCGGCGGACCGGGTACTGCAGAAGACCCCGTCGAGCTTCGACGTGTCGGTCTGGGAGTTCTTCTGGCCGCTGATCTCCGGGGCCACCCTGGTGGTGGCGCGACCCGGCGGCCACCGGGATCCGACGTATCTGGCCGAGCTCATCCGGTCGGCCGGGGTCACCACCGTGCACTTCGTTCCCTCGATGCTCGACGTGTTCCTGCGCGATCCCGGTGCGGCCGACTGCGGGGGCCTGCGTCGGGTGCTGTGCAGTGGGGAGGCGCTGGCGCCCGGCACCGAGCAGTTGTTCCACTCGACGTTCGGCGCCACGGGGGCCGAACTCCACAATCTCTACGGGCCGACCGAGGCCTCCGTGGACGTCAGCTTCTGGCACTGCGAGGACGACGGTTCGGGCCGTCCGTCGCCGATCGGCCGCCCGGTGTGGAACACCGCCGCGTACGTGCTGGACGCGGCGCTGGCCCCGGTTCCCCCGGGCGTCCCCGGCGAGCTCTACCTCGCCGGCACCCAGCTGGCCCGCGGCTACCTCGG
>NZ_KL647057.1:0-2954 GCF_000725545.1 Streptomyces exfoliatus
CTTCTGGCGGAGGCGAGCGGCCTGGTGGCAGGGTGAGCGGCAAGCGGCCCCCGCGGCCCACCCCCTGTGGTGCGGGCCGCCGGCCCGGCCCCGCGTCGCTCGCAGGGGCAGGGCCGCGCCCCGCCTCCCCACGGGAGGCCACGGGCGCGGACGGGGAGACCGTCTCGCCACGATCACATGCCGGTGCCCCGGCTTCCGCGGTGGACGCGCGGAGGCCGGGGCACCGACGGGCGGCTGGATCAGTGGTGACGGTGGTGGTGGCGGCCGCCCCAGGACTCGGTGTCGACGGTGCGGCCGCGGTCGTCGCGCAGGGTCGCGGTGTCGGAGCGGTTGTCCCAGATGTAGTTGCGGCGGTCCTGGAAGAGGTCGGTGCGGGTGTCGCGGCCCTCGCCGGTGTGGATGCGGATGGTGGAGCGGCCGGCGAGGCGGACGTCGTTGAACTTGTAGCGGTGGCCGTCCTCGTCCTTGAGGGTCCAGCCGTCGAGGTTGACCGAGTGGCGGGGGTTGTTGGTGATCTCGACCCATTCGGCGTTCAGCGACCGGTTGGTGCGGTTGTCGCGTCCGGGGCTGTCGGCCTGGACGCGGCTGATCTCCACCTTCGGCGTCCGGTGACGGTCGTCGTCATGCGCGGAGGCCGGCAGGGCGACGATGGAGACCATGGCGCCGGCCGCGAGGACGGTCGCGGCGATACGGCGGGCGGTCGGAGAAGCAGACATGGGTGATGTCTCCTCAGAAACTCTGCCTCACCAGCCTTTACGGCTGGTGGGGGCGGTGCGGGTCCCGGTCCGGTACTGGGCCGAGGACCCAAACTCTGCAGCCCCGCCGGCCCCGCCGGAATGCCGCCCGGGCGGTGTTACCAGATGCGGGCATTTCCGTAACTGACGGCTGTACCGGACACCGATAGGCGGCGGGCGTGACCCTGACATTCACTGACAGCTACACCCACCCGTCCAGTGATCAACAACCAGCCCTTCCGTGCTTCGGCGCACCATCGGTCGCGCCACCCAGCCCACTCCGCCACCGGAGTGACCGGGCCGGGTAACAGCCGTTCTGCACGTTTCTTCGCACGCTCAGGCCATCCCTCGCACACGAAGACGACGCGCGGCCTGCCCCGGCTGCGCCTCACTGTCAGCGCCTCGTGTGATCCTGTACAGGCCCGGCGGCGCCCCATCCTTGAAGCCGATGGCGCCGCCGGGCACACCCTGACTGACGTGGGAGGACGCCGTGCTCCACGGGACCGCCTACAACCACGCCTCTGGGATCAAGTACGACATCGGTCGGTAGCGGTGCCCACGCTGCCCGCCGCCTGTCAACGCCGAAGCGGCGGGGTCGTCGCCGCGGGTCTGGTGCTCATCGGCGGCGGGGTGAAGACGCGGAAGATTCCCCAGCGTCAGAAGGTTGCCTGACCGGCGGGCATTTCAGCCCGCGACTCCCGTTTCCGCGTCGTAGCGGTCGAAGCCCGCAAGCCGCGCCCGCCGTGTGACCCGCGTTCGTCATGGAGCCGGTAGAGGGTTCGGTCCCGCAGTACCACCAGCTCCCGAAGTCTGGACCAGCCCCACAGCCCATCCCCAGCGCCGGCCCCGGCAGGCCAGCCCTCTCAGCACCGCCCTGACGACCCCTGACACCAGGCACATCGTGTCCTGAGGGGCCGCTCACTGGTTGATCTGTGTGTGGAGACTGCTGAGCCGGTGACCGGCGACTACCCCACCGCCCCGTGCCTGCCGCTGATCACCGCGGCCGAAGCACGAGACGCGGTCGGCTATTTGCGCCTGCTGGAGACGCTCGACCTCACACCACGAGGGCAGGCCGCCGGGCAGCTCGCCGCGGATCTGGCCCGCCGGATCCCTGCCGAGTAGCCGACCAGGGCCCGCGCAGCATCGGTCAGCCGACCATGCCACAAGGACAGAGCCGGGGGTCGACGATGCCTGCGGTCGCGGCGTCGGCGCCGCCGTAGCGGCGGGCGGTGATCATGGTCTCGTGCGCGGTCTGTGGGGCCAGGCGGGACTGGATGAGCGCGGCCATGCCGGGGGTGAAGGGGAGGTTGATGTCGGCTTCGGGCAGGCACCAGTAGCCGCGGTTTCCCAGCCGTGTCCGCCAGCCACCCGGATGCGAACGAGTACGGACCGGTCTCGGGGGAAACCGGCGCAGGGACGCATGGATACCGAACGGAGACATGCCATGACGTACGACGGAAGTGCGACGCCCGCCGCCCTGCTGCCCCTGCTGCGCACGTCCGTGGAGCAGTTGCACGCCTCGGCGGTGGCCCTGACGGACTACGAGGTGCGGGCCCCCTCGCTGCTGCCTGGCTGGACCCGCGGGCACGTGCTACCCCACATCGCCCGCAGCGCCGACTCGCGTACCCGGGTACTGACCGCTGCCCGCACGGGCGCGGACCTTGCGCAGTACGACAACGAGGCGCAGCGGGAGTGGGAGATTGAGGAAGGCGCTGGGCGGCCGGCCGCCGAGTTGGCAGCGGACCTGCGCGGTGCGCTGGGCGGGTTCCTGACGGCTGCTGCCGAGCACCCGGACGCGGCGTGGGACGTGCCGGTGCGCTGGCTAGGCGGGGGGATGCGCCCCGTGCGGCGTGCCGTCGGTAGCCTGCTGCGTGAGGTGGAGGTGCACCACACCGACCTGGGGTGTGGTCACCGGCCTGAGAACTGGCCCCCGTTCTTCGTCGCCCACGAACTCGCGACCACGGCGGCCAGGCTGCGGGAGCGTGACGACGTGTCCGGCATGGTGCTGATCGCCGACGAGGACCAGGTGCTGCGTCCGGTCGGCGACGGGCGCGGGCCACAGGTGTCGGGGCCGGCGGCGGCTCTCCTGGGCTGGCTGACCGGCCGCGCGGACGGACACGGTCTCACCCTCGAGCCACCCGGTCCACTGCCGGACGTCCCCGCCTGGCGGAGCTGACCGGGTGTCCAGCGGACGGCCTCACCCGCGAGGGGATGCAGGAG
>NZ_KL647057.1:2965-4195 GCF_000725545.1 Streptomyces exfoliatus
GCCCTGGTCCCGGTCGCGGTCGACCCCAAGCCCGGCGACCTGATCACACAGGCGACAGCACTGCAGGCGCTGGTTGAGGACCTGCTGAGCGCGGCCGTCGTGGCAGAGCGGGAGCAGGTCCTGTCCCCGGCCCGGATCCAGGAATTCACCGGGAGCCGGATCTGGAACGAGGCCGTACTGCAGTGGGCGCGCGACGGTCGGCGCAATCGCAGCGGCATGCCCGGCCCGGCGCTTGCCGAGAGCCTCGAGGCATGGGCCGCGGACAAGATTCACGGCACGCCTCGCCCGGTCGCCGACGGGCTCGATGCGATCCGGCCCGCGGCCGACTTCGAGATCCCGAACAAGGGAGCCAGCTGCCGCAAGGTCAGGTTCGTCCGCCAGTACGCGGCAACCAGCAACACCCGGTCCTCCAGCGGCAGACTCCACGGACGGCCCCTGCAAACAAGGGGCGGGCCTCCGCGCCGCAGCTTGGTGATCAGTTTCCCGAACTGCTTCGGACTCAGCCCGGAGTACGGCGCTATCCATGACGGCTCCGACGCCGTGATCACAGCCCCCACAAGAAGATCATCTCAGTCGTGGGTCCGGCATCCCTGCACGGTCCAGACCTACAGGCCCTTGGACCTGCCGGCCAAGGTCAGTAGAGCCAGCGGTCCAGGAGCCCTGGCCAGAGAAAATCCTCGTAGCCGCTGAAGGCCGCCGGATCGATCTCCTTCAGCTCTTCGGCCAGCCGGTTCAGCTCGGCGAAAGCCCGCTCTTCTTCCTCTTCGGAGAGGTACTCCTCGGGACCGTCCGGCTCGCTGAGAAGCTCTGAGGCGGTGACGCGACTGCCGTAATGGTGAAGGACGTCGAGCCACACGTCGACGCCAGAGTTGGCGAACCATGCCTCCCCATCCGGCGTGACGAAGTAGACCGCCCCGGTCTGCGGCTCGACGCCGAACGATGACCGCTCGGCCGGCTCATCAGGGTCCGCCTGCTCGGTGAGACGGTAGAGCGGGCCCCGGGACGTGAGCAGGGCCGGCTCAGCCTCGCTCTGCATCACGACTCGTTCGATGAGGCGCGGAGCTACCGGGATGCCCACCTCGACAAGCTGCGCCTTCGCGGAGTCCGGGATCCGCCAGTCGGCCACCACGTCCCGTCCGGCTCTCGTGACATGCCCCAGACTGGCCCACTCGGTCAGCTGGTCGTACGTCGCCATCGAACGGCCCTCTTCCATCGGCTGTGCTCCTGACC
>NZ_JNZP01000075.1 GCF_000725545.1 Streptomyces exfoliatus
ATGGCCCACCACCCTCACCCCCTACCGCACCCACACCATCGAACTCCCCGCCTACCCCTTCCAACGCCAGCACTACTGGCTCACACCCGAACCCGCCGCGACGGATGCGCGGGGACTCGGTCTGTCCTCGGCCGGGCATCCGCTGCTCGGCGCCGTGGTCGAGCTCGTCGAGGAGGACCGGCTGGTGTACACGGGGCGACTGGCCCTCGACACGCAGCCGTGGCTCGCCGATCACGCCGTCCTCGGCACCGTGCTGCTGCCCGGCACCGCGTTCCTGGAGCTCACGATGGCCGTGGGCGCCCGGATGGGCTGGCGCCGGCTCGCCGAACTCACCCTCCAGGCGCCGCTGGTGCTGCCTCCCGGCGAAGCCGTACAGCTCCGGGTGACCGTGGAGCCGCCCGGTGCGAACGGGCAGCGGGAGCTGGCCGTGCACTCCCGGCCGCAGGACGCCGACCCGGACGTCCCGTGGACGCGGCACGCCGCGGCGGTGCTCGACATCGACGACGTCACCGTCGACTTCGACCTCGTCGAGTGGCCGCCGCCCGGCGCCCACGAGATCGACGTCGAGACCCGCTACGACACCCTCGCGGAGTCGGGCTACGACTACGGCCCCGCCTTCCAGGGGCTGCGCGCCGCCTGGCGCGCCGACCGTGACGTCTACGCCGAGGTGAGCCTGCCCGCGGAGCTCGACGCCGCCGCCTTCGGCCTGCACCCCGCGGTGCTCGACGCGGCCCTGCACGCGGTCGGTCTGCTCCGCGAGGACAGCGGCACCGTCCTGCCCTTCTCCTGGTCCGGCGTCACCCGCTACACCGAGGGCGCGGACGCCCTGCGGGTCCGGCTCAGCGCGCGGGGTGAGGACGGGGTGGCCCTGCTCGTCGCCGACGCAGCAGGAAGGCCCGTGCTGTCCGCGGAGGCCGTCACGATGCGCCCGTTCACGGCCGATGCGGTCGCCGGCAGCGGCGCCGACTCGCTGTTCAGGCTGGAGTGGCAGCCCGTTCCGGCCGCCGCGGCCGACGTCGACGTATGTCTGGTCGCGGACCTGGCCGACGTCCCCGACCTTGTACCGAAGGTCGTCGGCGTCCGATGTCCGGTCGTGTCGCAGGACTCGACCGGAGCCGACCTCGCCATGGACGCGCACGAGGCAGCGGGTTGGGCGCTCGGACTGGTCCAGGCGTGGCTGGCCGATGTCCGCTTCTCCGGCTCCCGTCTCCTCGTGATGACGGACGGCGCCGCCGGCCCGGAGGTCACGAACCCCGCCCAGGCCACCGTGTGGGGCCTGATCAGGACCACGCAGTCCGAACACCCGGACCGCTTCGCACTGTTGGACCTGGACCCGGACGCGGTGTCGCACCTGGCCGACACCGTTCCCGGGGCCGTGCTCACCGAGCCGCAGCTCGCCTTGCGGAACGGAGCGCTCCTCGCCCCCCGGCTCGTCCGGCACGCCTCCGTCGCCGACCCGACCGGCGGCGGCCGCCTCGACCCGGACGGCACCGTGCTCATCACCGGCGGAACCGGCGTGCTCGGCGCCTCGGTCGCCCGGCACCTGGTCACCCGGCACGGTGCGCGCCGCCTGCTGCTCGTCAGCCGACGTGGCGCCGACGCCCCGGGCGCCGATGAACTCGCCGCCGAACTGACCGAGTCGGGCGCCGAGGTCATACTCGCCGCCTGCGACACCGCCGACCGTGACGCGCTCGCGCAGCTCCTCACCGGCGTACGGCTCACCGCCGTCGTCCACACCGCGGGGCTCCTCGACGACGGCGTGGTCGAGTCGCTGACCGCCGACCGGCTCGCCGCCGTTCTCCGGCCCAAGGTGGACGCCGCCGCGCACCTCGACGAGCTGACCGCCGATCAGGACCTCGCGGCCTTCGTCCTCTTCTCCTCGGTGGCCGGCGTGCTCGGCAACCCGGGTCAGGCCAACTACGCCGCCGGCAACGTCTTCCTCGACGCCCTCGCCGTCCGCCGCCGTGCCGCCGGGCGCCCGGCGACCTCGCTCGCCTGGGGCCTGTGGGCCGAACGTACGGGCCTGACGGGGCACTTGGACGACGACACCCTCTCGACCCGCGGCGTCACCGCACTCTCCACCGAGCAGGGTCTCGAACTCCTCGACCGGGCGCTCGCCGACACCTACCCGGTGCTCGTGCCCGCCCTGCTCGACCCGGCCGCGCTGCGCTCCGACGCGCTCGCCGGGACCCTGTCCCCGGTGCTGCGCTCCCTCGTACGGGTCCCCCAGCGGCGCCCCGGCGAGTCCGGTCTGCGCCGCAGGCTCGGCCGGATGTCCGAGGAGGAGGGCCGCCGTCTGCTGCTCGACCTGGTGCGGGCCCAGCTCGCCTCGGTCGTCGGCCGCGACTCGGCGGACGGGATCGACCCGGACCAGCCGTTCAAGAGCTTCGGCGTCGACTCGCTGCTCGCGGTGCAGCTGCGCAACCGTCTCAACTCCGCCACCGGCCTGCGCCTCCCGGCCACGCTCGTCTTCGACCACCCCACACCGGCGGCCGTCGTCGACTTCACGCTGGCGCTCGCCCGGGAGCGGGCCGAGAGCGCCGCGCCGCCGGCCGCCGTCGTCGCCGCACCGCGTACGGACGACGATCCGATCGTGATCGTCGGCATGGGGTGCCGTTTCCCGGGCGGGGTGGACTCGCCCGAGTCGCTGTGGCAGGTCGTCGCGCAGCAGCGGGACGTGATCTCCGGCTTCCCTGCCGACCGGGGCTGGGACCTCGACGGCCTCTACCACCCCGACCCGGACCACTCCGGCACCTCCTACGTGCGGCAGGGCGGGTTCCTCCACGAGGCCGCCGAGTTCGACCCGGCCTTCTTCGGGATCTCGCCGCGCGAGGCGCTGGCGATGGACCCGCAGCAGCGGCTGCTCCTCGAAGTGTCGTGGGAGGCCGGGTGGCGGCCGGCTGCCGGAAGAGGCCGAGGGCCACTTCCTGACCGGCACCGCAGGCAGTGTCGCCACCGGCCGGGTGGCGTACACGCTCGGTCTGCAGGGCCCGGCGCTGACCGTGGACACGGCGTGCTCGTCGTCACTCGTCGCGCTGCACCTGGCGGTACGAGCCCTGCGGTCCGGGGAATGCTCCCTGGCCCTCGCGGGCGGTGTGGCGGTGATGTCGACGCCCAACACCTTCATCGAGTTCTCGCGTCAGCGGGGGCTCGCGGCGGACGGCCGCTGCAAGTCCTTCTCCGCCGACGCGGACGGCACCGCGTGGGCCGAAGGCGTCGGTGTCCTGGTCGTCGAGCGACTGTCCGACGCCCGACGCCTCGGCCACGACACGCCCAGGCCGCCGCCGGCGTCGGCGGGATCATCAAGATGGTCATGGCCCTGCGCCACGACGAGCTGCCGGCCTCGCTCAACGTGAGCAAGCCCAGCGAACTCGTCGACTGGGAGTCGGGCGGCGTCGAGATCCTCACCGAGCCGCGTCCGTGGCCCGCCGCCGAGGACAGGGTCCGCAGGGCCGGTGTCTCGTCGTTCGGCATCAGCGGAACCAACGCCCATATCGTCCTCGCCGAAGCGCCGGCCGACGGTGACACAATCCGGGACACGACTGACGGCACGGCCGGATTGGACGGCTCGAATCTGCCGTGGGTGCTGTCGGCGCGTTCCGCGGACGCGTTGGCCGAGGCCGCGGGCCGGCTGGCGGAGCACGTACGGGCACGGCCGGAGCTCAGCCCCGCCGACGTCGCCTTCTGTGAGATCGATGGCGTGACCGCTGCGGTCTCGGGCGCCAAGCCGGGCCGCTCGTCCGGTGCTTCGGCCGTGTTCGTGTTCCCTGGGCAGGGTTCGCAGTGGGACGGGATGGCGGTCGAACTACTCGACTCATCCCCCGAGTTCGCACGCGTCATCGACGAGTGCGAAGCAGCACTGGCACCCTTCGTCGACTGGAAACTCACCGCCGTACTCCGCGGCGAG
>NZ_JNZP01000076.1 GCF_000725545.1 Streptomyces exfoliatus
CAGGCACCAAGGCGTACGCCGTCTCGCACGAGCCAGTCACTCGCAATCGAACACCGAGGTAACGCTCCGCGACGGCTCCCCAAGATCTGTGCCAGAACCGAGAACTGACTCCGCTGCTGGGCGTCTGGAGTGTCAGTGGCTGCTGAGAACATCGAGTCATGACTGACCGAACTGCTTCGATCACTGCCTACTGGGATGCCGCTGCGGCGGCTTTCGACGACGAGCCAGACCACGGGCTGACGGCTGACAACACACGCGCTGCGTGGGCCCGGCTCCTGCACTCCTTGATGCCAACCGATCCAGTCGACGTTCTCGACATCGGCTGTGGCACCGGTTCCATGTCCTTGCTGTTGGCCGAGGCCGGGCACCGGGCGACCGGGGTCGATCTGGCGCCGCGCATGGTTGAGCAGGCGCGCACGAAGTTCGAGGCCGCCGGCTTTGCCGGCCGTTTCCTGGTCGGTGACGCCATGATGCCCCCGACCGGGGAACAGCGGTTCGGTGTCGTGTTGGCGCGGCATCTGGTGTGGACGCTGCCTGATCCGGAGGCGGCCTTGCGTGAGTGGGTGACACGCTTGCGGCCGGGAGGCCGGCTGGTGCTGGTCGAGGGACGTTGGCGTGAGGCAGGCCAGAGCGGTGTCCCGTATGTGGCTGGGGCCGAATCGCTGCCGTGGAACGGTGGAATCGGCGCCGAAGACCTTGCCGTAGCCGTGCGCCCTCTTGTTGCCGCTGTGCGCATTGAACCGCTCGGCAGCGACCCGGATTTGTGGGGTGGTCCGGTGGACGATGAACGGTATGCCCTGATCGCCGACGTGTGATGCGCTGAGGAAGGCCAGCCCACGGCGGCTTCGTGTTCGGCGGCGCGGGCGCGGGTGGTGGCGAGGCGGTAGGAGCCGGTGCCGGTCTCGATGATGTTGCCGCCGAAGGGGAGGCGGTCGACGATGGCAGCGCAGAGCCGCGGGTCGGTGAAGGTCTTTGTCCAGCCAGAGAAGGATTCGTTTGAGGCGATCGCCACGCTGTTCTTTTCCTCCCGCTCGGTCAGAACCTGGAAGAGGAGTTCGGCGCCGCGGCGGTCGAGTTCCATGTAGCCGAGCTCATCGATGCACAAAAGATCGACGCGGCCGTAGCGGGCGATGGTCTTGGTCAGCTGCTTCTCGTCGGCGGCCTCTACGAGCTCGTTGCCCAGCTTCGTCGCCAGGACGTACTTGACCCGGTAGCCTGCCATCGCGGCTTCGGTGCCGAGGGCGATCGGCAGGTGGGACTCGCCGGTGCCGGAGTCGCCGATCAGGCAGAGCGGCAGGCTCTTCTTGATCCATTCGCACTTGGCGAGGGCGTGGATCATGGCCGCGTCGATGTTGGGGTTGGCGTCGAAGTCGAACTTTCGGAAATCGCACCGGTCCGTAGTGACCATTGAACGTAGCCCCCGTGGTCAGGGCGCCCCGGCGCCCCGGCCCGGCCGTCACTCAGTGCCGCCACTGGCCGATCCGCACTCCACGTCACAGCAAGCCACCGTGTGCCGCGCCGAGGAAGCTGCGGGCCCGAGAGCTACAGGTCTCCGTACAACCTTTCACCTGCTCACGCGTCACAGGAGTGTGGTGCAAGGTGCACCCGATGCGTCTGAGGGAGAACTGAATTGCCCCGTCCCCGTGCATCGAACCAACAGAGCAGCAGCCCGCCCTGACGGCGGACCAGAACCTGTATACGGCCCAGCGGGCGCCGTACGGTCGTCACTTACGAAGCCGGGGTGTAGTGAACGACGGTCATCTCGCACGGTCCGCCGGCGTAGACGTTGATGGCGTCGATCTCGCTCTGGTCGGCGGACAGGCCCCAGCGAAGCTTGGTCGCGGTCCACTCGGCGAGGTAGCGGCAGGTAGCGTTCGAGGCTGGCGGCATCCATGCAGCGGGGTCCTGGTCGGCCTTCTGACGGTTCGTGCGCCGCGGTCACTGCGACGAGGCTGGTGGCCGCGTCCTGGTCGTTCGCGTACGCCTCGCGCCGCTTCGCGTCCCAGGCGGGGCGCCGCTGTCCCAGCTTTCGGCAAGGGGCACCATGTGTTATCTGCACCTTGGAAAGGTTGCCGCTGACGTCTGCGACTGGGTGATGTACGCCGTGTCCGTTGTGTGAACGATGCGTTATCCGGTACAGCGGCGAAGTGCCGCTGACAGTGATGACACAGGGGCACAGTGGCCATGTTCGACGCAGGCTGACGACAGCCCGGCGGCCCGACCGTGGGTTATGCTCGCGGCTCGAACGACCTTCCGACATGAGAAGACGTACCGGTGGACGCCAGGATCACCCGGATCCAAGCCAAACTCGCCGCACTGCCGACTGCGGAGAAGGCCGTACTCGGCCCCGTGCTCACCGAGACACAGATCTCGGACTTCGAGGACGCCCACGACGTTCGACTGCCTGAGGAGTTTCACCAGTTCCTCACCCGAATCGGCCACGGCGGATACGGTCCCACCTACGGGTTGCTGCCTATGGAGCAATGGGTCGGGCCCGGTGGCATGGGACAGCCCGCCGAATCGTTCCCCATCGCTCCCGACGTCGATGTCCCAACAGGTCCCGATGACCGGGGTGACCTCGCGGGCTCCTTCCCCGGCACCATCACAGTTGTTTACCGGGGCTGCAGCGACTTCACGCTGCTTGTCGTCACAGGACCCGGACGCGGGCGACTGGTGGAAGTCAACGCCGAGGGATTCTTCGCTCCCCGGTTCTACGCCGATTCTGACTTCCTGTCTTGGTACGAGCGGTGGCTCGACTTCGTTCTGACAGGACACCGGGACCTCAACTGGTTCGCCGACCAGATGGCCGGCAACGAGGACCAGCTCGTTGCGACGCTCCTGGACGACGAACTCCCGACAAGGCGGCGAGCCGCCGCCTACACGTTCATCACCTACCCAGCACCGAGCGCCACCTTGCCCAGCACGCTCATTCGGGCCCTGACTGCGGAGACTCACCCGGCCGTGAGAGAAACGATCCTTCGCGCCCTCGCCGCCCAGGGAGAACACGGCCGAGATCTGCTGACCATGGCGCTCGCCGATCCGGTCACCGATGTCCGATCCCTCGCTGCTGTGCTCATGGCGACGCACACACAACAGGGACGACAGCTACCTACCCGGCGACGAGAAGCCCTTAGCCGGCGCCTCGCGTACGAGACAGACGACTCGGTCCGCGAAACCATTCAGAGAATGATCGAGCACTCAACCTGACGTGACACTCCCCGATCAACGTCAACGGCATACTGCTGACGCTCTGCCCGGCAAGTATTCCGGGCAAGGCTGTCGGAGGCGCGGATACGCCTGGAGGACCTCGGCGCGGGTGTTGCAGCCGTCAGCGGGATCGAGGCCGGTGTTCCAGTGCTGGAACGCATCGCGGCTGTATCCGGCGCGGGCCTCGTCGGCGAGGGGGATCTGCTCGACGGCGTCGACCAGGTTGAGCACCTCCGCACCGGCCGGCGCCACCGGGGCAGCGGCGGCCGTGGACGGCAGGGCGATCGGGGCCAGGGTGAGGGAGAGCGCGGCAGCACCGCGCAGCATGTTCTTGATCATGCCTGTAGGAGTAGCGGTGATCACGCTGGTGACGTGCCGGAACTGCCTGTTTCGTCAGCCATGTGGGGGACGGCGGTTCACCGGAAGGACGCTTCAGCTCGACACCGTATGGACCATCCGAGATCGGGCGAGCCGAGTCCTCATAGGGCCGCCAGGGGGAACCTCTGGCCTGTTCGGGCGCAACGTAGGCTCGCGGGCTGTGAGCCGAGTGGATGAGGTCGGGAAGACGCGCTATCTGGTCCTTCATGACTACGGCATGGGAGGTCTGTGGTGGTGGGTGTGGGCGGATTCTGCCGAGGAGATCGTCGATTCCTGCGCCGAGGTTGAGGTGATCACGAACCCTGACGCCGTGGGACGTGC
>NZ_JNZP01000077.1 GCF_000725545.1 Streptomyces exfoliatus
GGGTTCTGGCACGGATCTTGGGGAGCCGTCGCGGAGAGTCATCGTGGCGTTCGATAATGAGCTCCACACCTACAGTTCTGCTTCACTGAACTTTGACGGTGCTGGCGTCCAGGGCGTGGACCTGCGCTGGGTCGAGGTGGAGTTCGTACGCGGTGTAACACTCGCTGATCTCTGTTCCTACCGCAGCGCCACATGGACACAGCCGGTTCAGGCCGCTCTGCCCATGCCAGCCGCAGCAGCCCGTGTGGTCTCCCTCAAGGTCGGGCAGCAAGTGAGGTGCGTCGTCGGGATGGAGGACGATCGTGTTTCGGGGACCTGCGGAAGTCAGGAACCCCTCTCCGTCCGGATCGCCGACACAAGGCCCGCCGGGAAACACTGCGACGGGTTCGTCGGTCGTTAGGAACGGGGCTCCCCAAGGCTCGGGCTCCAAGGCATAGAGCCCCGCATGCATCGTGGCCGGGGCCCGGCGGTACCGGTCGGGTCCGATTCGCCCGTCGAACTCTGGCCTGACCAGGGTCTCGGACAGCTGCACAGCCCTGGTCAGAGGGCGGGCGCAGGCGGCACACACGAAAGTGATCACACGAAGTTCTAGCCCGCCGAAGCCCCATCGGCAAGAGCCTGCTTCCGGGCTACTGCAGCAGGATCATCTTTCGAAGGAGGTGGAAGCCAGCTCGTCCGTAGAGCTGTCTCTTGATCTTTTTGATGCGGTTCACGGCGCCTTCGATGCTGCCGGAGCTCCAGCTCAGGGTGAGGCCGGCGGTCACGGCGTCGAGGTCTCGACGCAGGTGCAGTGCGAAGCCGGTGAGCCCGGGCAGTTGGCTGGCGTCGACCGTGTCGATCCAGGTGGGGAGCGTGGTGCCGAGGCGGCCGGTGAGTATCTCGCCGAAGTCGCGGACGTGTCTGGCAGCCGTGTCCAGTTCGGGACAGCGGGTCAGGACGTCCTTGAGGCCGAAGCGGTCTTCCTCGCTCAGGGCGGCGGGGTGGCGGGTGAGCCAGCCCGTCACTTGTCGTACCGTCGGCGGCCGCGGCGGTGCTGCGGAGGGAGCCCGGCGCAAGGTCGCGATGTGCGCGCGGACCATGCCATAGGTGACGGGAGCCTGCTCGGCGACCAGCTCGCCGTGGAGCCGGGTGACGCTGGTGCATCCCTCGGCGAATCGGCGTTCCAGGTAGGGCTTGTAGGGGTCCAGCCTGCTGCTTCGGGACCGGTTCTCACGGATGGTGTCCTGCCAGCGTGCGGCGTTCGCGTACCGGAGGACGGTGTTCAGGCCCCAGCCCAGGTGCCGGGCGATCGCCCGACGTGAGTGCCCCTGGGCGAGCATCTCGTGGACCAGGGCGTGTGCGGCCTTCTTGCGCTCGGCCCGCCGGCCGACGGGATCTGAGTCGTCCTGTGGCCGACCGGAAGCTGGTCGGGTGTCCTGCGGCAGCAGGCCGCTGGGCGTCGGGTTGCGCAGGCAGTCGCGATGGGCGGCGACGCAGGTCTCCACGGCCCGGCCGAGTCCCTGCCACAGATGGAACCGGTCCGCGACCTGCAGAGCGCCGGGGGCACCGCGCCGAGCGCCTTCGGCGTAGGCGCCCGCCCGGTCCCGGCAGATGATCTCCACGCCGGGATGGCGGACCAGCCAGGCGGCCAGCGGGCCGGCTTCACGGGTCTGAAGCACATCGACCACGCGACGATCTTCGACGCTGGTCAAGACGGTGGAGTAGGTCTGGCCGCGACGGATCGCGAAGTCGTCCACGCCCAGCACCCGCGGCGTGCTGAACCGCGGATCGGGCAATGCCATGACCCTGCGTAACAAGGTCATCCGTCCCGCGCCGAAGCCCAGCTGGGCCGCCAGCCGAGCGCCGGCCCGCCCGGCCAGGGCGAGCCCCACCCGTTCCAGAGCGTGGTTGAGCCGCGTGGTGAACCGTGCGTGCGGGGCGGCCAGTCGGGCGAACGGCTCGGCGAACGTCCGGCGCGGGCAGTCCGCCGACCCGCAGATGAAGCGCCGGACCGTCAGCCGGATCACAAAGCCCTGGTCAGCCAGAGGAAGGTCCCTCAGCCTGCGCTGGTAACGGTCGTGGACTCGGCCCGAGAATCGGCCGCAGCCCGGACACGTCGCCCCGGCCGCGCGGCCTCTCGCCACCACCTCGACCGTGCCGAACGCGGCTGTAACCGCCTCGACGTCCACCTCGTCGATCCCGTCGAACACCAGCGAGTCCCAGAATGGTGCGTCGGTCTGCATGACCAGCACCATCGCCGTCCACAGACGGCCAGAGGGCGAACGGAATGCACCTGAGGGAGCGTCACTTCCGGATGTCAGGCACCAAGGCGTACGCCGTCTCGCACGAGCCAGTCACTCGCAATCGAACACCGAGGTAACGCTCCGCGACGGCTCCCCAAGATCTGTGCCAGAACC
>NZ_JNZP01000078.1 GCF_000725545.1 Streptomyces exfoliatus
CGATCCTCGGCCTTCGCCGCGATGACCTCGTGGAGCGCCTCGGTGTAGTGGTCGGTGAGCTCGTCACCGAGCTCCTCCAGGCGGTCGGCCGCCATCGTGTCCATCAGCGCGAGCGCGCCCTCGATCTCCTGATCGGTCAGCTCGGTGTCCGGTGGAGCGAGCTCGGCAGGGGAGCGGATCTCGTCGGCCCAGTGCAGCCCGGACAGCAGCAGCGCGTCGCCGAGGGGCCGCAGCAGGCCGAGGCGCTCGCGCCCGCGGAGGGCGAACTTGGCGACGGCGACCTTCTCGTTCCTTTCGAGCGCCTGCCTGAGCAGGACGTAGGGCTTCGCGGCCACAGGGCCGTCGGCCGTGAGGTAGTACGAGCCGGCGCCGTACTGGACGGCGTCGACGGCCGAGCGATCGATGAACGCCACGATCTCGATGGCCTTCGCGGTCGGCAGCGGCATGTTCGCGAGGTCGTCGTCGGTGATCGGGATGACCGAGTCCTTGTGGATCTCGTAGCCCTTGCCGATCTCGTCCTCGGTGAGGACCTGGCCGTCGATCTCGCACGTCTTGCGGTACCGGACGCGACCGCCGTCCTCCAGGTGCACCTGCCGCAGCGACACGTCGTGCTTTTCGGTCGCCGTCTCAAGCTTGATAGGTACCGTGACCAGGCCAAACGACACCGCTCCGGACCACAAAGGACGGGGCATCCGCATTCCTCCAGGACCCCCCTGGACGTGCTCCTAGGCTAGGCAGACCAGGCCCGTGATCGCACGCCTCCGGGCCTACCGGGTGACGCGAACGCGCAGCTCATACGGTGCGCCGCTCCTAATCGCCCAGGCCTGCTCAGCGAGGTCGGCATCGGTGAAGCCGAGGAGCGCACGGTCGGCCGCCTCACGGAGCAGCGGCACGATCTCGGCGGTCGGCCGGCCGCGGTGCGAGGCGGCGAGCTCGGCGTAGGCCTGCTGGTACGGCGCGCCGTACGCGCTCGCCGGGTCGCGCAGGAGGTGGTCCATGTGCTGCGCGCTGACCGTGATCTCACCCATGACCGACTCCCTGCGTCACCCGGCCGGGCGGGCCCCGGCCTTCGTTCCTTCGACGCTACGAGCTGGCACTGACAGCGATCGGCCCGGTGGCTATCCGCGCGGACGCACGAGTCGCACCAGCGGCGGCCCGGGCCGAAGGCATGACCGCGCGCCCCGCAGGGCGCTTAAGGGCTGTCCCGCCCACAACAAGACCCACAAGCAGGTCCCAGCCCGCGTTGAGCAATGCTTCGCCCGCATGAAGACCTGGAAGATCCTGCGCGACTGCCGACTGAGGGGGGACGGCGTGCACCACGCCATGCGCGGCATCGCACGCCTGCACAACCTTGCCTGGGGGCTATCCGTGAGCATCTCCACTGGCGGCCTGGGATGCCGAAGGTGGAACGTCGGCGACCGTGACCGGCAGGCCGTGCTCCTGCGGCCATCCCGGCCGCCACCTGGTGAGCCACTCGGCAAAGTCCTCTCGCACGAACCGAGGGTCCGCCGGCTTCAGCCGAATCTGGGGTCGCTCATCAGCCCACCACACCTCGAACTCCGACTCGGTGCCCTCCGTCGGCCAGCGCTCGGCTTCGCTTGGTAGCAGCAGCACATCAACGAAGCCGTTTACGGGCAGCCCGATGTCCACCAAGATGCCGATCGCGCCGGGACTCGGCACGCGGACCACCGTTCCAAGGAAGCGTTGCCCGAAATGCAGTCGGCGACGTGTCGACTCCCAGTCCTGTGCACTCACCACCCGGGCATCCTGCCAGCCGAGTCCCGTACGGGACAGCCCTTAAGGGAGGGTGGCTCCTGCCCGCTCACTCATCGGGTTATCGCGGTGCCGCAGGAATCGTGATCGCCTTCTTCCACACGTTCAGCTGCCCCTTGTCCACGGGTTTCATCTCGCCTTGGTACAGCTGCGCGTGACCGTCCTTCGCGGTATCCGCCCAGGCGTTGGTGGCGAAGACGTACGTGCTGCCCTCCTTCAGCGGGTCGGTGTTTCCCTCGTCCAGCCCGTAGGTGACCCGGACGGTGCCGCGCAGGTTCCCACGCAGGACCGAGGCGACCTCGACCCGGTAGACGTCTTGAGTCCAACCCTCGATGTCCCGTTGCTCCTCGAACGCCACCACGCGCCCGGTGAACACGTTC
>NZ_JNZP01000079.1 GCF_000725545.1 Streptomyces exfoliatus
TACTCCAGCTGTAGATCGTGATCTTGATCGCGGTGCGGCCGCCGCGCGTTGAGCGGCCTCATGCTGGGATGGGCGTCTCGCGGGTCATTTGCTCGGGCCGGCGATGACGATGTCGATGGCGTTGGCATCTGGCCCCGGCGTGTTCACGGCGACGCGTACTTTGAACTGGCCGCGGTCGCCCACTCGGTGCACGAAGCGGGTCTGCTGCTCGACATCGCCGACTGCGATGCGCCCGTCGGGCAGCAGGAGGGGGCCGTCGAAGACGGTGGTGAACTCCGGGTTCGGGCGTTGGGCCTGCGGGTCATCAGGCGGTGTGAAGAGACGCACCTTGATCAGCCCTCTCTGGGGTCGAACCCGGACGGCCACGTGAGTGTCGCAACTGACTGCGGGGGCGGCGTCCAGAGCGAGGGAGAGGGGCACCCAGTCGGTTGCCCCGAGGTGCAGAACGGGGTGATTGACGTAGATGTCGACGCCGGCGATCTGCATGGTGTTCCTCCTGCCCGGTATGGCTGCGGCCACCGTTGATCATCGGTGTGTGAAGACAAACGATCATGCGGTGGCCGCAGGTCACAGCGTAGACCCTGCCCGCTGGCAGGCAGCGTTCGAGGAGCTGATGGGGCGCATAGCCGGACGGTTCGCGCGGGTGGAGGCCCGGCGCCGGGCGGGACGGCTGGTGCTCGGGCTGCTGTCGGATCTGCCACGCAAGAACTGCTGGACGATCGCCGAGTGGGCCGGGGAAGCGACACCACACGGCATGCAGCATCTGCTGTGCCGAGCCTCCTGGGACGCCGACGCGGTTCGGGACGACGTACGCGACTACGTCGTGGAGCAGCTGCACGATGAGCGGGCAGTCCTCGTCGTCGACGAGACCGGCGACCTGAAGAAGGGCACCCACACGGTCGGGGTGCAGCGTCAATACACCGGCACCGCAGGCCGGATCGAGAACTCTCAGGTCGCTGTCTACCTCGTCTACGCGGGAGCGCGCGGACACGCGGCGGTGGACCGTGAGCTCTACATCCCGCGTTCGTGGACATGCGAGCCGGACCGCTGCCGGGCCGCCGGCCTCCCCGAGGACACCGCCTTTGCAACCAAGCCGGAGCTGGCCGGCCGTATGATCGGCCGGTTCCTCGACGCCGGACACCGCGTGGACTGGGTCACGGGCGACGAGGTCTACGGCGGCAACCCGCGTCTGCGGACCGCACTGGAAGAACGTGGGGTCGGCTTCGTGTTGGCCGTCGCCTCCTCGGCGGACGTCATCACCGGTGCGGGCAAGTTCCGGGCCGACGCGCTGGCCGCGAAGGTGCCCAAGCGGGCCTGGCAGAAGCTGTCGGCCGGGGCCGGCGCCAAAGGGCACCGCTTCTACGACTGGGCAGTCATCGACTTGGCCGACTCCGGACCGAACCACCACCAACTGCTAATCCGGCGCAACCGCACCACCGGCCAACGGGCCTACTACCGTTGCTCCTCACCTACTCCGGCACCCCTTGCCACGCTGGTCCGCGTCGCCGGGTCGAGGTGGCGAGTTGAGGAGACGTTCCAGTCGGGAAAGGGCCTTGCGGGACTGGACGAGCACCAGGTCCGCCGCTTCACCTCCTGGTCGCGCTGGGTCACCCTGGGCATGCTCGCGCACGCCTTCCTGGCAGTCACCCGTGCCACAGAACATGCCCGCCATCCCGCTCCGGACGGGTTGATCCCGCTCACCTGCAACGAGATCCAGCGGCTGTTCACGGCGCTCGTTGGACCTGTGCCCGATGCGGTCCACCGGCTGCGCTGGTCCCTCTGGCGGCGCCGCCACCAGGCCCGATCCAGAACCAGCCATTACCACCGGCAAGCCGCCGATCAGACATGAAGATCACGATCTACAGCTGGAGTATTA
>NZ_JNZP01000080.1 GCF_000725545.1 Streptomyces exfoliatus
TTCGTGATCCGCAGTACGTGGCCATGGAGATCGGCCCTGATGACTTCGAGGCGGCATGGCAGCGAGCACATCGACCGCCCGAGGGTTGATCAGTCGGGCACTTCGGGGAGCGGAGCACGAGAACGGGGGCTGGCACAGCTTTCGAGCAGTGACGGCGCGAGTGACGGCTGGAGCCTGTCTGACAAATGATCACCCGGCGGGTTCGCCGAGCCACAGGATCAGAGCTGCCAGGACGATTCCAGCCTGGTAGCGATCGGCGAGCTAGTCGAACCTTGTCGCGATCGCACGGAACTGCTTGAGACGGGCGAAGTCGCCCAACACCCGCGCCGGTGTCGTGCGAGGTCGGCCCGTAACGACGCGCGGGATGCGGATGCTGTCGAGGACCTGGCCGAAGGCGGTGGCGTCGTTGACGTTGCCGGGCGTGAGCACGATGGATAGCCGGAGGACCCGGCCGTCGACGGCGAGGTGGACCTTGGTAGTCAGCCAGCCCCGGGACCGGCCGAGGGCCTGGCGCGCTTGTGGGCAGGGTTGATCGTGGAGTCGATAGAGACGGTCCACTCCGCCCGGCCACCGCGTCGTCGCGGACCTGGACGTGTTTCAGCAGCTTCGCCCAGGTCCCGTCCGCTTCCCAGCGGGCGAACCGCTCGTAGACGGTCTGCCAGGGTCCGTACCGCTCGGGCAGATCGCGCCACGGAGCCCCGGTCGCAGTCGCCACAGCACCCCGTTGACCACCTGCCGGTGATCACGCCACGGACGGCCACGCCCATCCACCCGCGGCAACTGGGGCTCTATCCGCTCCCACGCCGCATCCGTCAGCTCACCTCGACCTGCCACAAGATCAATGATCAGAGGGCTCGTGCTCGGACTCCCGCGCGGGGTCCGTCGCGAAACGGCTCAGCCGGTAGGTGGTCGGCACCGCCAGGCGTCCGCACAGCGTGTCGATCCGGATCATCGACCCGTCGACTCCCGCCTCCTGAAGACGACGCAATCGCGTACGCATCTCCGCCTGGTCCCGTGTCTCAACGACCACTTCCCACTGCCCCGCGTCCGGCGCGGTGCGAGCAGCAAGCCGCTGCCGCGCGTTTTCTTGCCGCCGCCTTCTCTTCCCCTGTCCTGGCACCCGCCCAGAATCACTGGCCGACGTCAGGACGGCAAGGCAATTGGACCGAGCATGCACCCGCTCGGTGATCATTTGCCAGGCAGGCTCTAGGGGCTGTCCGATGGGTTGTGTGAGCTGATCAGGGCCGTGGCATAGGCGCAGATGAGCTTCTCCGACGGCGCCGTCGTCGGGCTCGCTGGAACTGAGAGCTGGTCGCCAATCCGCCCCCTTGCCTGCGTCGGCCGGTTGAGGAATTTGGTTGCGGTGGATCAGGCGGATGCGGTCATACTCCGGCATGAGTAGAGACGCCGAGGTCATCGTGCTCGCCCGCTGGTCGGACGAGGTGATGGAACCGCTGACCCAGGACGACCCGGAACGCACGTGGCGAGGTCGCTTTGTCCCAATCGCGGGGCACTGGGGCTACGAGTTCGGGTGGGCCCTGGAGTTCGAGAAAATGCGTGCCCGCAAGGGCCTGCTCAGGCACCTGGAGTCGCTGCCGTGGCCGCATCCGCATACGGTGCAAGTTCTGCTTCGCGACCAGGACGACGACTGTTTCGGGCTATGGATGTTCCAGGAGGGCCGGCTGGTAGAAGTCACCATTCCGCGCACCGAGCGTTTCCACCAGCCGGCACCGCCCAATGAGGACTTCGAACCCGACCCGGGCATGCTGGACACCCGCTCACCCTGGTAGACCGAGTTCGGCAGCTCACCTTGGGACGTCAGGGCTGTCGACGCGCGCCTACTCAGCGAACTGCGCCACCACTACCTAAAGCGTGTTGCAGAACGCTGCGGAGCGGGCATTTCCCTTGCATGCGTGGGGTGTTGAGGGCCGAGTCGTTGTGGGTGGAGACGTTCACGGGTCTGCGGATGCGGCAGTTCGAGCGGCTGGTGAAGGTGGTTCGCGAGCATTAAAGCCCCGGCCGCCCGGGTGCCAGCCCGAGTGAGCTGTGGGTCAGGCACCCGGGGCAGGGGAGCGAAGCGGACCTGGCCCAACGGACCGAAGGTCCGGACCCAGTGAACGGGGTCACCCCCCGCCTGCGGAGCGGGCCGTTCGGTACGGAGCGAAACGGAGACCCGAACCGTCCGCAGCGAAGCGCAGGACCCCGGCCCGAAGGGCCGGCCCCAGGACCGCGAAGCGGTACGCCGCCGAGCACAGCGAGGCGGTTCTCTCTGAGCGCGTAGGACCCAGGGACCCGCTCCGGGGGGTGCTCCTATGTGTTTGGTCAAGGTCGAGGACCAGTAGGTTCGTGTGGTCGAGGGTGGGGCCGAGCCGTAGGGGTGTGCATGAGTGATAGCCAGGTCACGATCAAGCTGACGAGTGACGAGGCACTGGTGTTGTCGGACTGGCTGGAGAAGCTGC
>NZ_JNZP01000082.1 GCF_000725545.1 Streptomyces exfoliatus
CTCAGGTCAGAGCATGGCCGCATTTGCGGGACAGCCCTTAGAGGTCGTTTTCGTCCGATGTTTCATCCCGAGATGGGATGTTCTGTGGTCTTCTTCGGGTCGCGCCAGGAGATGGTGCTCTCGCCGGTGAGGCGGCGGGCCATGAGGCTGGTCATGGCGAGGGGGATCAGGGCTTCGGAGCGGGTGGGCAGGGTTTCGTAGTCGCGGGCCAGGCGGCGGTTCAGCATGAGCCAGCCGTAGGTCCGCTCGACCGCCCAGCGTTTGGGGATGGGGGTGAATCCCCTGGTCCCGGGCTTGCGGGCGGTGATCTCCATGTCGATGCCGAGGGTCGCCGCGTGCTCGACGAGGTGCTGGCGCTAGCCGCCGTCGACCCATACCTTGCGGATGCCCGGGTGGTCGGCGGCGACCTGGTCGAGCAGCGCGGTGCCGGCCACGGAGTCCTGCACGCTTGCCGCGGTGACCAGCACGGCGAGGAGGAGTCCGAGCGTGTCGGTGACGATGCTCCGCTTCCTGCCGACGATCTTCTTGCCGGCGTCGATACCCTGGCCGGCGGCGGGAACGCTGGTGGAGGTTTTCACGCTCTGGGCGTCGATCACACAGGCCGTGGGCTCTGCGTCCCGCTCTTCCTTTTCTCGTAGCAGTTGCCTGAGCCGGCCGTTGAGCTGGGCGAACACGCCCTCGTCGGCCCATTTGGCGAAGTAGCCGTAGACCGTGTTTCCAGTGCGGGAAGTCGTGCGGAAGGTAGCGCCACTGGACCCCGGTCCGGTCGACGTACAAGATCGCGTCCATGATGTCGCGCAGGTCATGTTCGGGCGGCCGGCCGAAGTGCAGAGCCGTGCGTCGGCGCTCGAGCCGCCAAGCGGACAGGACCGGCTCGATCAACTCCCAGCGGGCATCGGACAGGTCACTCGGATACGGACGTCGCTTCGGCATGCTTCCGGCGTCCCGCCACGAGCCGAATGCGCCCAGGCGCACGGCAGCGGCAGTGGAAGCACCTGACTACGAAGGCCGGGCACCCTGGGATGAAACAGGATTACGTCGTCTTCCGCCCCACCCGCAGCCCCACAAGCCCCGCAGATACCGACGATTTCCACGGCCTCACCCGCACCACCGTCCAACGCCTCAAGAACTGGCTGATACGCGGGCATTGCGAGTGAAAACGACCTCTCACAGGCGGTTTTACTCCAGCTCGCCCGGTTACGCCCCAGCGCTGCGCATGGGGCCGGGTTCCTGTCTCCCGGGCTGATGGGAGAACGACGTACGGCCGGTCCGTGAGCGGGGGCCGACCGACTGCTGTGCTGCGCCCAGATCCGGTCGACGGCATGTACGAGTGCCTTGTCCGGGGCGCAGACGCCG
>NZ_JNZP01000083.1 GCF_000725545.1 Streptomyces exfoliatus
GGCACCCTCGACCTGGACCTGCTCGATGGGTTCGACTATCGCTCGACCGTTTTCCACTCCGGCTCCTCGTTGGAACAGGTCTTCGCGATCTATAGCAATGTGCTGCAAATCGACGCCGACGGCATGGTGCTGAACGACGGAGAGGCGCAGTACCGGGTCGCGCAGTGGGTTCGGGTGTGCTGCGACCCGAGCTATCGGGTCGAGCCGCCCTTCGAGGACTGGGAGACGGAGCTCCATCTCTGATGACCCGCCGCTCACCGCCGGAACATCATGCCCACATCAGGAGCGACGCGAGAGTGACGGCTGCCTGGAAGGACTCCGCGGTCTTGTCGTAACGAGTAGCGATGCCGCGCCACTGCTTCAGCCGATTGAAGCAGCGTTCCACCACGTTGCGCTGCCTGTAGCGCTGCTTGTCGAAGGCCGGTGGGCGCCCGCCGCGGCTGCCGCGCCGGAGCCGGTTCCGGACCTGGTCGGCCCGCTCGGGGATGGTGTGACCGATGCTGCGTCGTCGCAGCCAGGTGCGGATGGCCCGGGAACTGTAGCCCTTGTCGCCCAGCACGTGGGAGGGTCGTACTCGGGGCCGTCCCGGGCCGACGCGAGGCACCCGTATCGCTTCCATCACCGCAGTGAACTGGGTGCAGTCATTGGTGTTGCCGCCCGTGAGCGTGAAAGCGAGCGGACGGCCGGCCGCGTCGCAGGCCAGATGGATTTTGCTGGTCAGGCCACCTCGGGAACGTCCGAGGGCGGGACTGCGGAGCCCCCTTTTCGTGCCCCGGCGGCGTGCTGGTGGGCGCGGACGATGGTGGAGTCGACCGACACGAGCCAGTCGATGTCCCCGGCCGCGTCCGCCCTGGCCTGGGCGGCCTGCAGCATCCGCTCGAACGTTCTGTCCAGAGCCCACCGCCGAAACCGGGTGTGCAGTGTGGCCCACGGACCGTACCGTTCGGGCACATCCCGCCAGGCCACCCCCGTCCTAAACTTCCACACGATCCCGTTGAGCACCATCCGATCGTCCAGCCGCTTCCTGCCGCGCAACGGCCTGGGCAGCAGCGGCCGGACGAACTCCCAATCGGCATCCGACAGTTCATGGCGACGTATCACGAAACCATGATCCACCAGCGGTGATCATTTGAAGACACTGCCTAGCGGACGCCGAAAGCAATGACGAAGGACTCGCTGCTCCCGGACGGCTGGGATGACGGCGTCTGCGCCCCGGACAAGGCACTCGTACATGCCGTCGACCGGATCTGGGCGCAGCACAGCAGTCGGTCGGCCCCCG
>NZ_JNZP01000084.1 GCF_000725545.1 Streptomyces exfoliatus
TACGGGAGGTTGCGGGCCATGACGATGCGCTGGACCTGGTTGGTGCCTTCGTAGATCTGGGTGATCTTGGCGTCGCGCATCATGCGCTCGACGGGGTAGTCGCGGGTGTAGCCGTAGCCGCCGAGGAGCTGGACGGCGTCGGTGGTGACCTCCATGGCGACGTCGGAGGCGAAGCACTTGGCCGCGGCGCCGAAGAAGGTGAGGTCGCCGTCGACGCGTTCGCTCTTGGCGGCGGCGGCGTAGGTGAGCTGGCGGGCGGCTTCGAGCTTCATGGCCATGTCGGCGAGCATGAACTGCACGCCCTGGAAGTCGGCGATGGGCTTGCCGAACTGCTTGCGCTCGGTGACGTAGCCCTTGGCGTAGTCGAGGGCGCCCTGGGCGATGCCGATGGCCTGGGCGGCAATGGTGATGCGGGTGTGGTCGAGGGTCTTCATCGCGGTGGCGAAGCCGGTGCCCTCGGCGCCGATCATGCGGTCGGCGGGGATGCGGACGTTGTCGAGGTAGACCTCGCGGGTGGGGGAGCCCTTGATGCCGAGCTTCTTCTCCGGGGCGCCGAAGGACACGCCCTCGTCGGACTTCTCCACGACGAAGGCGCTGATGCCCTTGGAGCGCTTGTCGGGGTCGGTGACGGCCATCACCGTGTAGTACTCGGAGACGCCCGCGTTGGTGATCCACCGCTTGACGCCGTTGAGGACCCAGAAGTCGCCGTCGCGGACCGCGCGGGTCTTCATGCCGGCCGCGTCGGAGCCCGCGTCGGGCTCGGACAGGGCGTAGGAGAACATCGCGTCGCCCTTGGCCAGCGGGCCGAGGTACTTCGCCTTCAGCTCCTCCGAGCCGGACAGGATCACCGGCAGCGAGCCCAGCTTGTTGACCGCCGGGATCAGCGAGGACGAGCCGCACGCGCGCGCGACCTCCTCGATCACGATCACCGTGGCCAGCGCGTCCGCGCCCGCGCCGCCGTAGGCCTCCGGGACGTGCACGGCGTGCAGGTCGTTGGCGACCAGCGCGTCCAGGGCCTCCTGCGGGAACCGGCTCTCCTCGTCGACCGCGGCGGCGAACGGCACGATCTTCGCCTCCGCGAGAGCACGCACCGACTCCCGGAGCATGTCGTGCTCCTCGGAAGGCCGATACAGGTCGAA
>NZ_JNZP01000085.1 GCF_000725545.1 Streptomyces exfoliatus
CTCGACTCATCCCCCGAGTTCGCACGCGTCATCGACGAGTGCGAAGCAGCACTGGCACCCTTCGTCGACTGGAAACTCACCGCCGTACTCCGCGGCGAGGAAGGCGCCCCCGGCCTCGACCGGGTCGACGTCGTCCAGCCCGCCTCCTGGGCCATGATGGTCGCCCTCGCCGCCCTCTGGCGCGCCAGCGGAGTCAACCCCATCGCCGTCGTCGGCCACTCCCAGGGCGAGATCGCCGCCGCCGTCGTCGCCGGAGGCCTCACCCTCCACGACGGCGCCCGCGTCGTCGCCCTCCGCTCCAAAGCCCTCCGCGTCCTCTCCGGAGGCGGCGGCATGGCCTGGACCGCCCTCACCGAAGCACACGCCGAGGACCTCCTCGCCCGGTGGTCCGGACGGATCTCGGTAGCCGCTGTGAACGGCCCCTCCTCGACCGTCGTGGCCGGTCACCCCGAAGCCCTCGACGAGCTCCTCGCCCACTGCGAAACCGCCGGCATCCACGCGCGCCGCATAGCCGTCGACTACGCCTCCCACTCCCCCCACGTCGACGACATCCGCGACACCCTCGCCACCGAACTCAAGGACGTCACCCCCCGCCCGGGCCGGATCGCCTTCCACTCCACCGTCACCGGCGGCATCCTCGACACCACCGAACTCGACGGCCCCTACTGGTTCCGCAACCTCCGCAGCAAGGTCCGCCTCGCCGAGACCATCGAACAACTCGCCGCCGACGACGTCGTGTTCATCGAAGTCAGCACCCACCCCGTCCTCACCACCAGCATCACCGAAACCATCGGCGACACCGGCGCCGTCGTCGACACCCTCCACCGCAACACCGGCAGCCTCGACCGCTTCATCGAATCCGCCGCCGAAGCCTGGACCCACGGCATCACCATCCAATGGCCCACCACCCTCACCCCCTACCGCACCCACACCATCGAACTCCCCGCCTACCCCTTCCAACGCCAGCACTACTGGCTCACACCCGAACCCGCCGC
>NZ_JNZP01000086.1 GCF_000725545.1 Streptomyces exfoliatus
CGGTTGTGCGCTGTGGTGCCAACCCCTGGGCGCCGGAGGTCAACACGGCCGGTGGGGCCGCTCGTAGCTTGAAGGAGTGCCGGGCCGCGGGAGTGCGGCGGGCACCCATCGACTGCTGCGAGAGGACCCCTGATGTTCGACATGGACAAGGTGCAGGCCGCGCCGAGCAAGGATCTGCTGACGCCGGACAACTCGGTCATGCTGTTCGTGGACCACCAGCCGCAGATGTTCTTCGGTACGGGCAGTGGTGACCGCGCGGCGATCATCAACAGCACGGTGGGTCTTGCCAAGGCGGCGCGGGCGTTCGGTGTGCCGGCGGTGCTGACGACGGTGGCCGCCGAGTCGTTCTCCGGGCCTCTGCTGCCGCAGCTTGCCGAGGTGTTCCCGAAGCAGGAGGTCATCGACCGTACGACGATGAACGCCTGGGAGGACGAGGCGCTCGTGGCGGCGGTGAAGGCGACCGGCCGCAGGAAGATCATCCTGGCCGGTCTGTGGACCGAGGTCTGCCTCGTCCTGCCGGCGCTGTCGGCGCTGGAGCAGGGGTATGAGGTGTACGTGGTCTCCGACGCGTCCGGCGGCGTCAGCCCGGCCGCTCACGAGCACGCGCTGCAGCGGATGCTCGCCGCCGGCGCCGTGCCGGTGACGTGGGTGCAGGTCCTTCTGGAGCTGCAGCGTGACTGGGCGCGCCAGGAGACGTACGGCGAGGTCATGGAGATCGTCAAGGCGCACGCGGGCGCGTACGGGCTGGGTGTCGTGTACGCGCAGAGCGTCATCGGCGCGCACGCGGCGGGCTGAGGTCTGTGGACACCGGCCTTCTGATTCTGCGTCTGCTGGTGGGTCTGCTCGTCGCGGGCCACGGGGTGCAGAAGGTCAGTTCGCACCTGGGCGGCAGGGGACTTGAGGGCGGTACGGAGGAGTTCCGCGC
>NZ_JNZP01000087.1 GCF_000725545.1 Streptomyces exfoliatus
CCGAGGTCCAGCTGGAGGCGCACCGCGCCACCCAGGCGTGGAGTGAGGAGACCGCGACGTGGAACAGTGCGAACACGTTCACCGGTGAGCTGTCGGGTACGTCGGTCGTCGTGGACAACGGCGAGGCCGGGCGTACGGCCGCCGTGGGTGCCTGGCCGGCGTCGGGGAACGCGGCGTACACGCAGTACGCGGTGAACCAGACGTACATGTACAACAAGGACGCGGTGGCGGGTGACACGTACTCCTGGCAGCCGAGTCTGCCCGAGGACGGCACCTATCAGGTCGAGACGCATAACATTCCGGCTTCCGACCGTGCGGCCAACGCCCCTTACACCGTGACTTTCGACGGTGGGTCGAAGGCGTACACGGTCAATCAGCAGGCCGGTACGGGCGGTGTGTGGAAGACGCTGGGTTCGCATCCGTTCAAGGCGGGCACGCTCGGCAAGGTCGTCCTGGGTGACGGGCCCGTCACGACCGCCACGTCGGTCATCGCGGACGCGGTGCGGTTCACCAAGGGCGGTGTGGTCACCAAGCAGCCCGGTGAGCTCAACACGTGGCATTCCTTCCCGGTGACCAAGACGGTCCAGCAGTGGATCGACGGCACCTACGCCAACAACGGCTTCGTCATCAAGGCCGGTGACGAGACCGCCAACGGACCCAAGGGCGGCCCCCGTTACGAGGGCAGCGAGTTCGGCTACGGCGGCGAAGTCGCCAACTACCCCCGCCTTGTCCTCACCTACGGCCGTCAGGGCGTCGACCTCGCCGCCCCGACCACCATTCATGACACCGGCGCGGAGCTGTCCTGGTCCGCCTACCAGGACAAGGACCCGATCGGGACCGGTGACGATCTGGTCGAGTACCAGGTCCACCGCTCGATCAGCCAGACCTTCACCCCCTCCTCCGCGACGCTGCCGCGCGTACTACTACATGGTCGCGGTGAAGACGAAGGACGGGCAGGTCGTCGCCGCCCCCACCCAGCTCGTGCGTCTGCCGAAGGCCGGCCGTACGACGAAGGTCCTTGACGCGACGCAGGACACCACCCTGTCCTCCGCCCGCACCACCACCACGCACGACACGATCGACGACGGCGGTCCGAAGAACTGGCTGTCCGTCGGCAACAACTCCGCCACCTATGGCGACACCCGCGCGGTCCTGAAGTTCCCGGCCCTCGGCATCCCCGCTTCGGCCCGGGTCCTGGACGCCAAGGTGCGTCTGTGGTCCACGCAGACCGCCCAGGACACCACCGGCGCCGTCTACGAACTCCGGCCGCTGTCCCGCGACTTCGACGAGGCGACCGCCACCTGGGTCAAGGCGAACGCCACCACCAACTGGACGACCGCGGGTGGCGACTTCGGTGCTGTCGCGGGCGACACCGGGGCCAAGACCAACGACGACTGGAGCGTCACCTCCCTCGCCCAGTCCTGGGTGACCACCCCCGCCTCCCAGCAGGGTGTCGTCATCAAGATGGCCGACGAGGCCGCATCCCAGGAGCGGACCCTGTTCCTGTCCTCCGAGGGCACCGAGCAGCGCCTGCGTCCGCGCATCGTGGTCACGTACATCGACTCGACCACCGAGTCGACGTACTTCGCGCCGCAGACTCCGGCGCGGATGACGCCGAACACCGACTACACGGTCGACTTCACGCTCACCAACACCACCTCGGCGAGCTGGACCGCGACGGATCACGTCCTCAGCTACAAGTGGACGCTGCCCGACGGCACCGACGTGACCACCGGCGGCAAC
>NZ_JNZP01000088.1 GCF_000725545.1 Streptomyces exfoliatus
TGGCGCAACCTGACCTATGTCCTGGTCCATACCGACGAGGGTCTGACCGGTGTCGGTGAGACGCGGATGCTCGGGCACACCGACGCGTTGGTGGGCTATCTGCGTGAGGCGGAGGTCAATCACATCGCCGGTTCGGACCCGTTCGCGGTCGAGGATCTCGTCCGGCGTATGAAGTACGGCGATTACGGGCGGGCCGGGGAGATCGTGATGTCCGGTATCGCGGTGGTGGAGATGGCCTGCTGGGACATCAGGGGCAAGGCGTTGGGCGTGCCTGTCTGGCAGTTGCTCGGCGGGAAGGTGACCGACCGGGTGAAGGCGTACGCCAACGGCTGGTACACCACCGAGCGCACGCCGGAGGCGTATCACGAGGCGGCGCGTGCGGTCGTGGCGCGTGGTTACCGTGCGCTGAAGATCGACCCGTTCGGCAACGGTCACTTCGAGCTGGACGCCGAGGGCTCGCGGTACGCGGTCTCCCTGATCGAGGCCGTGCGGGACGCGATCGGTCCCGACACGGAGCTGATGGTGGAGATGCACGGCCGTTTCTCCCCCTCGACGGCGGTCCGGCTGGCCCGTGATCTGGCGCCGTTCCGGCCGGCCTGGCTGGAGGAGCCGGTGCCGCCGGAGAACCTCAAGGCCCTGGAGAAGGTCGCCGCGAAGGTGGACATGCCGATCGCGACCGGTGAACGGATCCACGACCGGATCGAGTTCCGGGAGCTGTTCGAGTCGCAGGCGGCCGACATCATCCAGCCCGACGTCGGGCACATCGGCGGCATCTGGGAGACCAGGAAGCTGGCCGCGACCGCCGAGACCCATTACGTCCTGGTCGCCCCGCACAACGTGGGCGGCTCGGTCCTGACCGCCGCCTCCCTCCAACTCGCCGCCTGCAC
>NZ_JNZP01000089.1 GCF_000725545.1 Streptomyces exfoliatus
CTCGCCGCGGAGTACGGCGGTGAGTTTCCAGTCGACGAAGGGTGCCAGTGCTGCTTCGCACTCGTCGATGACGCGTGCGAACTCGGGGGATGAGTCGAGCAGTTCGACGGCCATCCCGTCCCACTGCGAACCCTGCCCAGGGAACACGAACACGGCACGGGAAGCAGACACACCGTTCTGGCCGTCGATCTCGCGCGAGGCGAGTGCGTCCAGACCTGCGAGGAGTCCGTCGCGGCCCTCGGTACCGGGGATGGCGGCCCTGGACTCGAACGCGGAGCGCCCGGCGGCCAGCGAGAAGGCGACGTCGGCGGGGCTGAGCTCCGGCCGTGCCCGTACGTGCTCCGCCAGCCGGCCCGCGGCCTCGGCCAACTCCTCGTCGACGGGGGCTTCGGCGAGGACGACGTGGGCGTTGGTTCCGCTGATGCCGAAGGAGGAGACTCCGGCCCGGCGGATCTTGTCCTCCGTGGCGGGCCAGGGGCGCGGTTCGGTGAGGACTTCGACGCCGCCGGAGGCCCAGTCGACGAGTTCGCTGGGCTTGCTCACGTTGAGCGAGGCGGGCAGTTCGCCGTGCTGGAGGGCCATGACCATCTTGATGATCCCGCCGACGCCGGCGGCGGCCTGGGCGTGTCCGAGGTTCGACTTCAGCGAGCCCAGGAGGAGAGGCCGGCCGCCGTCCCGCTCCCTGCCGTATGTGGCGAGGAGGGCCTGTGCCTCGATGGGGTCGCCGAGGACGGTGCCGGTGCCGTGGGCTTCGACGGCGTCGACGCCGGTGAAGGAGATTCCGGCGTCCTGTACGGCGGCGCGGATGACGCGTTCCTGGGCGGGGCCGCTGGGTGCGGTGAGTCCGTTGGAGGCGCCGTCCTGGTTGAC
>NZ_JNZP01000090.1 GCF_000725545.1 Streptomyces exfoliatus
GAAGTTCGCGACGTCGTCGGTGTTCGTGCCGGTGGGTGATCTGAATGGTGACCGGTGTGCGGATGTGTATGTCCGTGTGGGTGATCAGTTGCGGGCGTACCGGCCGGGTTGCGGGGTGGTTGTTTCTGCTTCTTCGCCGTACACGTTGGTGGGTTCGGGCTGGGGTCAGTACGACGTGCTGACGTCGCCGGGTGATGTGAACGGTGACGGGTTCGCGGATCTGCTGGTGCGGCAGGCGTCGACGGGTGACGTGTATTTCTACGGGGGTACGGCTGATCACCGGGTGAAGTCGCGGGTGCGGATCGGTACGAACTGGAAGCTGTACAGGAAGCTGGTCGGTGCCGGTGATCTGAATGGTGACGGGCGTGGTGACCTGCTGGGTGTCGACGGGGCGGGTGTGCTGTGGCGGTATTACGGCACGGTGACCGGTGGTGTGTCGGCGCGGGTGCAGGTCGGTGGCGGCTGGGGTGGGTACACGTCCCTGGTCGGTGTCGGTGACCTGTCGGGTGATGGTCGTACGGATCTGGTGGCGCGTGACGCGGCGGGGAAGCTGTGGCGGTACAGCGGTACCGGGACCGGTCTGTACGGTGCGCGCGTGACGATCGGTACGAGCGGCTGGCAGAGCTTCAAGGGCCTGTACTGAG
>NZ_JNZP01000091.1 GCF_000725545.1 Streptomyces exfoliatus
CTTCTCTCCCGAACAGGAGCACCCGATGGACACCCTCACGACCACGCACGGCGGCGGTCAGCCGCTGCTGCACCAGAAGGGCGCCGAGACGCAGGCGTTCGGCACGCTCAAGCAGTTGCCGATCGGTCTCGGTCATGACACCCGCATGTACGCGTGCCAGCGGCTGAACCGCGTACTCGCCGACACGCAGATCCTGTACTCCCTCTACAAGAAGCACCACTGGCTCATGCGCGGGGCGACGTTCTACTCGCTCCATCTGATGCTGGACAAGCACGCGGAGGCCCAACTGGCCATCGTGGACGCGCTGGCCGAGCGGGTCCAGAGCCTGGGCGGCGTCGCCGTCGGCGACCCGCGTCACGTCGCGGAGCTGACCGCGATCCCCCGGCCGCCGGACGGTGTGGAGCCGGTGCCGGTGATGCTGTCGCGGCTCCTCGACGCGCACGAGCGGATCCTGATCGACGCCCGGGACGCCGCCGCCCGGATCTCAGGAGAGGGCGACGAGGGCACCACCGACCTCCTCGTCTCCGAGGTCATCCGCACCGGCGAGGCACAGGTCTGGTTCCTCGCCGAACACCTCGTGGACACCCCTCTGGTACGCGGCTGATGGACACGTACGA
>NZ_JNZP01000092.1 GCF_000725545.1 Streptomyces exfoliatus
GCACGTCCCACGGCGTCAGGGTTCGTGATCACCTCAACCTCGGCGCAGGAATCGACGATCTCCTCGGCAGAATCCGCCCACACCCACCACCACAGACCTGGGTCCGCCGCTGCACCGCCGGAGATCGACCGGGACGGCACCGCGGCCCTCAGCACCCTGCGGCGCGGCTCGGCGACGTTCCCGCCAGCGTGGGTAAATCCCTCCGCTCCAACCTCTGTCAGAGGATCTTTGTGCGGCGCAGCCTTCCCCTGCACATGTTGTGCGGGTGCGTCGATCCCCCTCAGGTGGGACCGCGTATCCGGTCAATGTGCCCGCAGCTGGATGGCCCTTTCATCAGGCAGGCCGGGAAAGATCAGCCGCAAACATCTATTTCCAGATCATTTTATTTTAACAATCCCAGTATTGGGCTATTTGACGGACCTAGTCTCGGGCCGGGCCCTGAAGGCAGGGCACGAGTGAGGGGAACAAGGTCGACATGGCTCATTGGAAGAAGATCGCGGGCGGTCTGACGGGGATCTCGGCGGGGGCGCGGTCCAACGTGTGGGGCGTGAACGCGGACGCGAGGATCTACCGGTTCACCAACGACGACGCCACCCCGTGGCAC
>NZ_JNZP01000093.1 GCF_000725545.1 Streptomyces exfoliatus
GGCCGAGGAGGACATGCGCCGGGACGATCTCGGCGTTGCCGGCCGTCTTGGCCTCGTTCATGCCGGCGATGATCGCGCTGCGGGCGGGCTGGGAGAACTTCTCGAAGGCATTCGACGGCTTGGCGTCGGGCTTGGCGACGAACCGCTTCTGGGCTGCCTGCCGGGTGACGCCCATGCTGCGACCGATGTCGGTCCAGGACGCGCCGGAGCGACGGGCCTGGTCGACGAAGTGGCCGATGAGATGGTCGGCGACCTCGCCGATGTGGTCGGCCAGCAGGATGGCGCCGCTGAGCTGGTCGAGGGCGGAGGTGTGGTTCTCGGTGATCGCCGTGATGAGCTCGTCGAGCTTGACCGGCGAAGTGATCTGCGTCATGGTGTCAACCGTAGGTTGTCAGTCGGGTGGTGTCAACCCGAGGTTGTCATTTCTCTCGATCGGTCCTGGGCCCGCGTGGCCCCCGCGCTCCGCGGCGGCCACGCCCGTCGCCGATGAGCGCGGCGGCCTTCGCCGCTACCAGGTGACCGGCATCTCGGCCGGGCCG
>NZ_JNZP01000094.1 GCF_000725545.1 Streptomyces exfoliatus
GTTCCCCGAGACCGACCTCGCCCGCCCGGCCGCCGCATGGGAATCCCCGCGCGTGGTCTACCTGCAGAACGCCTCCGACCCCGTCGTCTGGTGGTCGCCCGACCTGCTCCTCGACAAACCCGCCTGGCTGGACGAACCCCTCGGTCCCGACATCACCCCCGAGATCACCTGGTTCCCCTTCGTCGCCTTCTGGCAGACCTCGGTCGACATGGCCGTCTCGTACGGGGTCGACGCTCCGCACGGCCACCGCTACGGCGCCGGAGCCGTCGACGGCTGGGCGGCCGTCCTCCCACCGCCCGGCGGGACGACCGCCGACACCACCAGGCTGCGCGCCTTCATCGGCCACCGGGCGGCGGCGTACTGAGACGGAGAAGGAGGCGGGGTCGGGGTCGCCCTCCGCTCCCTCACGCCGCCTCCACGGCCTCGAACGGCCGCGCCGCCCGGCGCCGCCCGTGCAGCCACACCA
>NZ_JNZP01000095.1 GCF_000725545.1 Streptomyces exfoliatus
CGACCGCCACCTGGGTCAAGGCGAACGCCACCACCAACTGGACGACCGCGGGTGGCGACTTCGGTGCTGTCGCGGGCGACACCGGGGCCAAGACCAACGACCCCGCGCGCCACGACTGGAGCGTGACCTCCCTCGCCCAGTCCTGGGTGACCACCCCCGCCTCCCAGCAGGGTGTCGTCATCAAGATGGCCGACGAGGCCGCCTCCCAGGAGCGGACCCTGTTCCTGTCCTCCGAGGGCACCGAGCAGCGTCTGCGTCCGCGCATCGTGGTCACGTACATCGATTCCACGACCGAGTCGACGTACTTCGCGCCGCAGACTCCGGCGCGGATGACGCCGAACACCGACTACACGGTCGACTTCACCCTCACCAACACCACCTCGGCGAGCTGGACCGCGACGGATCACGTCCTCAGCTACAAGTGGACGCTGCCCGACGGCACCGACGTGACCACCGGCGGCAAC
>NZ_JNZP01000096.1 GCF_000725545.1 Streptomyces exfoliatus
GTCCTGGGCGATGAAGCCGAAGCCCTTCTCCGCGTTGAACCACTTCACAGTTCCCGTAGCCATGTCTCATGCCTTCCAGTCGATGAACGCCGCCCACACGGTGCGGGCAGCGGAGGTGATCGCCCTGGTTCCTGCGGCATAGCACAGCAAAAAAGCCCACGCCGACAGCATGGGCAAAGGGGAAGATCCGAACCACGACAGCTAACCGGGACGGTACACGCCCACACACCCCGTCACCAGAGGAAACACCCTCACGGTGCGCGGGGCCCGCCGGTGTCCGGCGGGCGCGCACCGTCTCAGGCCGCGGCGGGCCGGTCAGCCGATTCGCGGCGGTGTTCGGCGTTGATGCGCTGGGCTTCTTCCAGCTGGTCTTCCAGGACGATGATGCGACAGGCGGCCTCGATGGGCGTGCCCTGGTCGACGAGTTCGCGGGCGCGGGCGGCGATGCGCAGCTGGTAGCG
>NZ_JNZP01000097.1 GCF_000725545.1 Streptomyces exfoliatus
GACGGCCGGGGCCGTCCGCTCGCCTTCGTCGTCACGGGCGGCAACACCAACGACTGCACCCGGTTCACCGCCGTGATGGAAGCGGTCCGGGTGCCCCGGATCGGACCGGGGCGGCCCCGCACCCGGCCCGATCACGTCCTGGGCGACAAGGGCTACAGCTCGAAGGCGATCCGCGCCTGGCTCCGCCGTCGAGGCATACCGCACACGATTCCCGAGCGGACCGACCAGGTCGGCAACCGGGCCCGGCGAGGCAGCCGCGGAGGCCGCCCGCCGGCCTTCGACCGCGAGGTCTACAAGCACCGCAACGTCGTGGAACGGTGCTTCAACCGCTTGAAACAGTGGCGCGGCATCGCCACCCGCTACGACAAAACCGCCCAGTCCTACGAAGCAGCCGTCACCCTCGCATCACTCCTGATGTGGGCGTGACATTTGACGACAGAACCTAG
>NZ_JNZP01000098.1 GCF_000725545.1 Streptomyces exfoliatus
TGGGTGAACTGGTCAACGCCTGGACCTCGAACATCAAGCCCAACGGAACCGGCACCGGCTGCAAAGCCGCATCAGGAACCACCTGGGGCTACAACAGCACCGGCACACCCTCCAGCGGCCCCGTCGCCGACGCCGCCAACGCCCCGAACACCGAACCGGCCGGCCTGCCCGACACCGCACCCGCCGCAGGCACCATCGCCACCAACACCGGCACCCCCACCACAACACTCACCGGCCCCGTCACCGGCCAGGCCGCCTACCACCAGTCCTTCACATACGACTGGATCGGCAACCGCGCCAAAATGACCGAGCACGACCCGGCCGGCGACCCCACCAAGAACGTCAGCTACACCTACAACTACAGCACCACCCAGCCCCACACCCTCACCTCC
>NZ_JNZP01000099.1 GCF_000725545.1 Streptomyces exfoliatus
GTCGACGCACCTGACGATCGAGGCCGCCACGAAGGCCGCGCAGGCCACCCTGGACGCCGCCGAGAAGGAGAACCAGCGCGTCTCCGTCGCCGTCGTCGACCGCAACGGCAACACCCTCGTCACCCTCCGCGGCGACGGCGCGGGCCCGCAGTCCTACGAGTCCGCCGTGAAGAAGGCCTTCACCGCCGTCTCCTGGAACGCCCCCACCTCCGAGCTGGTCAAGCGCCTCACCAACGCGCCCACCCTGAAGGACATCCCCGGCACCCTCTTCCTCGCCGGCGGCGCCCCCGTCGCCGCCAAGGGCGCCCCCATCGCCGGCATCGGCGTCGCCGGCGCCCCCTCCGGCGACCTCGACGAGAAGTTCGCCCAGGCCGGCGTCGCCGCCCTCG
>NZ_JNZP01000100.1 GCF_000725545.1 Streptomyces exfoliatus
AGCCGGGCCATGAGGGCGTGCTCGACGAGCGTGATGAGGGCGCTCTTGGCGTCGGCGCGGTGCCGGGCGTCGGTGGTGATGATGGGGGTGTCGGGGCCGATCTGGAGGGCCTCGCGCACCTCTTCGGGCTGGTAGGGCTGGGCTCCGTCGAAGCCGTTGAGGGCGATGACGAAGGGGAGGCCGGAGTTCTCGAAGTAGTCGACGGCGGGGAAGCAGTCGGCGAGGCGGCGGGTGTCGACGAGGACGACGGCGCCGATGGCGCCGCGGACCAGGTCGTCCCACATGAACCAGAAGCGGTCCTGTCCGGGGGTGCCGAACAGGTACAGGATCAGGTCCTGGTCCAGGGTGATGCGGCCGAAGTCCATGGCGACGGTCGTCGTCGTCTTG
>NZ_JNZP01000101.1 GCF_000725545.1 Streptomyces exfoliatus
CCTGGTGCCAAGGCATCCACCGTGCGCCCTTAAAAACTTGGCCACAGATGCTCGCGTCCACTGTGTAGTTCTCAAGCAACGACCAGCCACCCATCACCCCACCCGACAAGCAGATGAGTTCACTGGGGCCGGCATCGCGAAGATACAAACCTTACGGCCGTACCCTCAGACACCCAACAACGTGCCAAGCACAGCCGATTCTCGGATCTCGTTTTCCACGCCGAAGCAGTACTCACGATTTCGTCGAACTCGACTGTGCCAACTAATCAACGTTCCACCCATGAGCTGACCGTGCAGAACATTTGCCTGCAATCGGTACTGTGCTCCTTAGAAAGGAGGTGATCCAGCCGCACC
>NZ_JNZP01000102.1 GCF_000725545.1 Streptomyces exfoliatus
GGTGCGGCTGGATCACCTCCTTTCTAAGGAGCACAGTACCGATTGCAGGCAAATGTTCTGCACGGTCAGCTCATGGGTGGAACGTTGATTAGTTGGCACGGTCTCGAGGATCACCTCACAAGTACTGCTTCGGCGTGGAACGTGATGATGATGCGACAGGTCGTGCTTGGCACGTTGTTGGGTGTCTGAGGGTACGGCCGTAAGGTTTGTATCTTCGCGATGCCGGCCCCAGTGAACTTGATTCTTTTGGATCAGGGTGATGGGTGGCTGGTCGTTGCTTGAGAACTACACAGTGGACGCGAGCATCTGTGGCCAAGTTTTTAAGGGCGCACGGTGGATGCCTTGGCACCAGG
>NZ_JNZP01000103.1 GCF_000725545.1 Streptomyces exfoliatus
CGGCGGTGCGGTGCAGGACGAGCCGGGTGAGGAGACCGCTGCCGAGACCGGCCGCAAGCGCGAGGGCGGCCCACCACAGCGGGTACGACGCGAGACCGAGGACCGCGTCGAGAGACCACGCCCCGGGACCGGTCGCCGCGAGGGCCGCGGCCGTGGCGACGAGGACCAGCGGATACTCGTAGCCGTCGTTCTGCACCCAGAGCCCGTGACGCCACTTCACCGTCAGCGCGACCGTCATCACCCCGATGACACCGGTCGCCGCCAACGGCGTCAGAAAACCGACCACGAGCAGCAGACCCGATCCGATCTGACCACCCCCCGCCGCGAGGGCGGT
>NZ_JNZP01000104.1 GCF_000725545.1 Streptomyces exfoliatus
TCGGTCTCGCGTCGTACCCGCTGTGGTGGGCCGCCCTCGCGCTTGCGGCCGGTCTCGGCAGCGGTCTCCTCACCCGGCTCGTCCTGCACCGCACCGCCGCCCCGGCGATCGCCGAGCGCTGATCGCCGAGCGTCGATCGCTGATGGCTTAGCGCTGGGCGCTGAGCGCGAGCCGCGCAGACCGGGTCCGGCCGCCCGCGTACCCCCCGACCGGCCGGCCGGGCCCTTCCCGTCTTCTCTCCCGAACAGGAGCACCCGATGGACACCCTCACGACCACGCACGGCGGCGGTCAGCCGCTGCTGCACCAGAAGGGCGCCGAGACGCAGGCGTT
>NZ_JNZP01000105.1 GCF_000725545.1 Streptomyces exfoliatus
TTCACCAACGACGACGCCACGCCGTGGCACGGCGTCCCCGGCGGTCTGACCGACATCAGCGCGGCGGCCGACGGCACCGTCTGGGGCGTCAACGCCAACGCCGAGATCTACCGCTACATCGGCGACCAGGGCACCACCGGCCACTGGAAGAAGATCGCGGGCGGTCTGGTGAAGATCTCGGCGGGGTCGCGCTCCAACGTGTGGGGCGTGAACGCGAATGGGCAGATCTACCGGTTCACCAACGACGACGCCACGCCGTGGCACGGCGTCCCCGGCGGTCTGACCGACATCAGCGCGGCGGCCGACGGCACCGTCTGGGG
>NZ_JNZP01000106.1 GCF_000725545.1 Streptomyces exfoliatus
CAACCCTCGGGCGGTCGATGTGCTCGCTGCCATGCCGCCTCGAAGTCATCAGGGCCGATCTCCATGGCCACGTACTGCGGATCACGAAGATCGAACGGCGCGTTGAACGGCCAGTCCTCGACGCTCGTCCTGACCGCACCGCCGTCGTGACCGATCTCGACCATCCGCAACCGCCGTCCATCCAGCCCGAGCTCCATCAGGAAGACCTCGCCGTCCTCAAACTCCGGCCAGCGCAAGTAGACGCGGTCCCGTCCCAGCAGGACGGCGAATCCGGGCTGACCGCGCTGGGCAGCCCTCTGCGCGCGGAAGCTGGACAGC
>NZ_JNZP01000107.1 GCF_000725545.1 Streptomyces exfoliatus
GCTGTCCAGCTTCCGCGCGCAGAGGGCTGCCCAGCGCGGTCAGCCCGGATTCGCCGTCCTGCTGGGACGGGACCGCGTCTACTTGCGCTGGCCGGAGTTCGAGGACGGCGAGGTCTTCCTGATGGAGCTCGGGCCGGACGGACGGCGGTTGCGGATGGTCGAGATCGGTCACGACGGCGGTGCGGTCAGGACGAGCGTCGAGGACTGGCCGTTCAACGTGCCGTTCGATCTTCGTGATCCGCAGTACGTGGCCATGGAGATCGGCCCTGATGACTTCGAGGCGGCATGGCAGCGAGCACATCGACCGCCCGAGGGTTG
>NZ_JNZP01000108.1 GCF_000725545.1 Streptomyces exfoliatus
CCGACATCAGCGCAGCGGCCGACGGCACCGTCTGGGGCGTCAACGCCAACGCCGAGATCTACCGCTACACCGGCGACCAGGCCACCGGCCACTGGAAGAAGATCCCCGGCGGCCTGGTCAAGATCTCCGCAGGCTCCCGGTCCAACGTCTGGGGCGTCAACTCGCAGGGACAGATCTACCGGTTCACCAACGACGACGCCACCCCGTGGCACGGCGTCCCCGGCGGCCTCAGCGACATCAGCGCAGCGGCCGACGGCACCGTCTGGGGCGTCAACGCCAACGCCGAGATCTACCGCTACACCGGCGACCAGG
>NZ_JNZP01000109.1 GCF_000725545.1 Streptomyces exfoliatus
TCCACCAGGCGTTCGAAGGGGAGGTCCTGGTGCGCGTAGGCCGCCAGGTCGGTGGCCCGCACCCGCTCCAGCAGCTCCCCGAAACTCGGATCGCCCGACGTGTCCGTACGCAGCACCAGCGTGTTCACGAAGAACCCCACCAGGTCCTCCAACGCGTCATCGACACGCCCCGCCACCGGCGAACCGATCGGCACGTCCGTCCCCGCCCCCAACCGCGTCAGCAACGCCGCCAACGCCGCGTGCACCACCATGAAGGGCGTCGCCCGGAACTCCCGCGCCAACTCCACCACCCGCCCGTGCACCCACGGCGG
>NZ_JNZP01000110.1 GCF_000725545.1 Streptomyces exfoliatus
TCGGTCTCGCGTCGTACCCGCTGTGGTGGGCCGCCCTCGCGCTTGCGGCCGGTCTCGGCAGCGGTCTCCTCACCCGGCTCGTCCTGCACCGCACCGCCGTGCCTGTGACCGCTGACCGCTGATCGCTGAGCGCGAGCCGCGCAGACCGGGTCCGGCCGCCCGCGCCGCCCGCGTACCCCCCGACCGGCCGGCCGGGCCCTTCCCGCCTTCTCTCCCGAACAGGAGCACCCGATGGACACCCTCACGACCACGCACGGCGGCGGTCAGCCGCTGCTGCACCAGAAGGGCGCCGAGACGCAGGCGTT
>NZ_JNZP01000111.1 GCF_000725545.1 Streptomyces exfoliatus
CATCAGCCCGGCCCTGGCGACCACCAGACGGACCGCGTCCTCCAACGAGAACACCCCCGCCACATGCGCCGCCGCGATCTCACCGATCGAATGCCCGGCGACGAAGTCCGGCTTCACGCCCCACGACTCCACCAGACGGAACAACGCGACCTCGACCGCGAACAGCGCCGGCTGCGTCCACCCCGTCTCGTCCAAGCCCTCACCCGAGGCGATCACCTCACGGACCGAACCGCCAAGACCCGCGTCCAGGAGACCGCACACCTCGTCAAACGCCGCCGCGAACGCCGGA
>NZ_JNZP01000112.1 GCF_000725545.1 Streptomyces exfoliatus
CGCCGCGTACGTGCTGGACGCGGCGCTGGCCCCGGTTCCCCCGGGCGTCCCCGGCGAGCTCTACCTCGCCGGCACCCAGCTGGCCCGCGGCTACCTCGGCCGTCCCGACCTCACCGCCGAACGCTTCGTCGCCAACCCCTACGGAGCACCCGGCAGCCGCATGTACCGCACCGGCGACCTCGCCCGCCACCGCAGCGACGGCGCCCTCGAATACCTCGGACGCGCCGACGACCAGGTCAAGATCCGCGGCTTCCGCATCGAACCGGGCGAGATCGAGTCCGCGCTC
>NZ_JNZP01000113.1 GCF_000725545.1 Streptomyces exfoliatus
ACGGGGCCCTCGACGGTCTGCGCCACGGCCTCGGCCTTGCCCTCGCCGGTGGCGAGCAGCACCAGGTGGCGGGCCTCCAGGATGGTGCCGATGCCCTGGGTGATGACGTGGTGCGGCACCTGCTCTATGTCGTTGTCGAAGAACCGTGCGTTGTCCACGCGGGTCTGCTCGGTCAGCGTCTTGATCCGGGTGCGGGAGGCGAGCGAGGAGCACGGCTCGTTGAAGCCGATGTGCCCGTCGGTGCCGATGCCGAGGATCTGCAGGTCCACGCCACCGGCCTCGG
>NZ_JNZP01000114.1 GCF_000725545.1 Streptomyces exfoliatus
AGGCCGGATGTGGAAGCCCAGTAATGGGTGGAGCTGACCGGTACTAATAGGCCGAGGGCTTGTCCTCAGTTGCTCGCGTCCACTGTGTTAGTTCTGAAGCAACGAACAGTTGCTGGTTTCTAGAGCTAGAACATAACTACAAAGTGTGCTTGTTCGCTCGAAACCGATAGGGTTTCGGTGGTCATAGCGTTAGGGAAACGCCCGGTTACATTCCGAACCCGGAAGCTAAGCCTTTCAGCGCCGATGGTACTGCAGGGGGGACCCTGTGGG
>NZ_JNZP01000115.1 GCF_000725545.1 Streptomyces exfoliatus
ACGCGAAGCCACCGCGAGAACCGCGGACTCCTCACCGGAGACGACGACGGACTGCGGCCCGTTGACCGCGGCGACCGACACCGCACCGTCCAGGAGCGGGAGAACCTCGTCCTCCGTCGCCTGCACGGCCACCATCGCGCCGCCCTTCGGCAGCCCCTGCATCAGCCCGGCCCTGGCGACCACCAGACGGACCGCGTCCTCCAACGAGAACACCCCCGCCACATGCGCCGCCGCGATCTCACCGATCGAATGCC
>NZ_JNZP01000116.1 GCF_000725545.1 Streptomyces exfoliatus
ACGCGAAGCCACCGCGAGAACCGCGGACTCCTCACCGGAGACGACGACGGACTGCGGCCCGTTGACCGCGGCGACCGACACCGCACCGTCCAGGAGCGGCAGGACCTCGTCCTCCGTCGCCTGCACGGCCACCATCGCGCCGCCCTTCGGCAACGCCTGCATCAGCCCGGCCCTGGCGACCACCAGACGGACCGCGTCCTCCAACGAGAACACCCCCGCCACATGCGCCGCCGCGATCTCACCGATCGAATGCC
>NZ_JNZP01000117.1 GCF_000725545.1 Streptomyces exfoliatus
AGGTCTGTGGTGGTGGGTGTGGGCGGATTCTGCCGAGGAGATCGTCGATTCCTGCGCCGAGGTTGAGGTGATCACGAACCCTGACGCCGTGGGACGTGCCGAGACGTGGGACTTGGAGGAGGTCTACCTTGACGCTCCGGATCCCAATCCGCTGTCCAGCTTCCGCGCGCAGAGGGCTGCCCAGCGCGGTCAGCCCGGATTCGCCGTCCTGCTGGGACGGGACCGCGTCTACTTGCGCTGGCCGGAGTT
>NZ_JNZP01000118.1 GCF_000725545.1 Streptomyces exfoliatus
CGGGCGCGGGCGGCGATGCGCAGCTGGTAGCGGGAGTAGCGGCGGTGGCCGCCCTCCGAGCGCAGCGGGGTGATCAGGCGGGCTTCGCCGATGGCACGGAGGAAGCTCTGGCTCGTGCCGAGCATTTCGGCGGCCCGGCCCATCGTGAAGGCGGGGTAGTCGTCGTCGTCGAGACGGCCGTACGAGTCGTCTGCTGTCATTTGCACCTCTCTCGGGAACGCGTGGAGGGGCC
>NZ_JNZP01000119.1 GCF_000725545.1 Streptomyces exfoliatus
ACGGTCACCCCCGTCTTCTGTGGCACCGCGTTCAAGAACAAGGGCGTCCAGCCCCTGCTCGACGCCGTCGTCCGCTACCTCCCCTCCCCCCTGGACGTCGAGGCCATCGAGGGCCACAGCGTCAAGGACGCGGAGGAGATCGTGCGGCGCAAGCCGTCCGACGACGAGCCGCTGTCGGCCCTCGCGTTCAAGATCGCGAGCGACCCGCACCTCGGCAAGCTCACCTTC
>NZ_JNZP01000120.1 GCF_000725545.1 Streptomyces exfoliatus
CATCACCCCGATGACACCGGTCGCCGCCAACGGCGTCAGAAAACCGACCACGAGCAGCAGACCCGATCCGATCTGACCACCCCCCGCCGCGAGGGCGGTCAGCACCCCGCCGCGGAACCCGTCCGCGCGGAACTCCTCCGTACCGCCCTCAAGTCCCCTGCCGCCCAGGTGCGAACTGACCTTCTGCACCCCGTGGCCCGCGACGAGCAGACCCACCAGCAGA
>NZ_JNZP01000121.1 GCF_000725545.1 Streptomyces exfoliatus
GTCCTTCTCCGCCGACGCGGACGGCACCGCGTGGGCCGAAGGCGTCGGTGTCCTGGTCGTCGAGCGACTGTCCGACGCCCGACGCCTCGGCCACGAGGTTCTCGCCGTCGTGGCCGGAACGGCCGTCAACCAGGACGGCGCCTCCAACGGACTCACCGCACCCAGCGGCCCCGCCCAGGAACGCGTCATCCGCGCCGCCGTACAGGACGCCGGAATCTCCTTC
>NZ_JNZP01000122.1 GCF_000725545.1 Streptomyces exfoliatus
CATCACCCCGATGACACCGGTCGCCGCCAACGGCGTCAGAAAACCGACCACGAGCAGCAGACCCGATCCGATCTGACCACCCCCCGCCGCGAGGGCGGTGAGGGCACCGCCGCGGAACCCGTCGGCGCGGAACTCCTCCGTACCGCCCTCAAGTCCCCTGCCGCCCAGGTGCGAACTGACCTTCTGCACCCCGTGGCCCGCGACGAGCAGACCCACCAGCAGA
>NZ_JNZP01000123.1 GCF_000725545.1 Streptomyces exfoliatus
TCGGATGGCGAGGTTCCTTTGAAAGTCCTGCCGGCCCTTGTGGCGGGTAGGCAACATACACAGCGAGGACGCTGTGGACAGTCGGCCTTATTCCGGCCTGACTGTCCCGCTCAACGCGAGTGTCACCGGATAACCGGTAAACATTCACGGAGAGTTTGATCCTGGCTCAGGACGAACGCTGGCGGCGTGCTTAACACATGCAAGTCGAACGATGAAGCCCTTC
>NZ_JNZP01000124.1 GCF_000725545.1 Streptomyces exfoliatus
GCTGGCCGCGACCGCCGAGACCCATTACGTCCTGGTCGCCCCGCACAACGTGGGCGGCTCGGTCCTGACCGCCGCCTCCCTCCAACTCGCCGCCTGCACACCGAACTTCAAGATCCTGGAACACTTCAACGACTTCGCCGACGCGGAGATCAAGAAGGTCGTGCACGGGGCCCCCGAGATCGACCCGGAGACCGGCTGCTTCACCGTCTCCCACGCCCCC
>NZ_JNZP01000125.1 GCF_000725545.1 Streptomyces exfoliatus
GCTGGCCGCGACCGCCGAGACCCATTACGTCCTGGTCGCCCCGCACAACGTGGGCGGCTCGGTCCTGACCGCCGCCTCCCTCCAACTCGCCGCCTGCACGCCGAACTTCAAGATCCTGGAGCACTTCAACGACTTCGCCGACGCGGAGATCAAGAAGGTCGTGCACGGGGCCCCCGAGATCGACCCGGAGACCGGCTGCTTCACCGTCTCCCACGCCCCC
>NZ_JNZP01000126.1 GCF_000725545.1 Streptomyces exfoliatus
CCGGGGCACCCGGACCGCTTCCATCACGGCGGTGAACCGGGTGCAGTCGTTGGTGTTGCCGCCCGTGACGACGAAGGCGAGCGGACGGCCCCGGCCGTCACAGGCGAGGTGAATCTTGCTGGTCAGACCGCCTCTGGACCGGCCGATGGCCGGGTCGCGGAGCCCCCTTTTCGAGCCCCCGCCGCATGCTGGTGGGCCCGGACGACCGTGGAAT
>NZ_JNZP01000127.1 GCF_000725545.1 Streptomyces exfoliatus
CCGGGGCACCCGGACCGCTTCCATCACGGCGGTGAACCGGGTGCAGTCGTTGGTGTTGCCGCCCGTGACGACGAAGGCGAGCGGACGGCCCCGGCCGTCGCAGGCGAGGTGAATTTTGCTGGTCAGACCGCCTCTGGACCGGCCGATGGCCGGGTCGCGGAGCCCCCTTTTCGAGCCCCCGCCGCATGCTGGTGGGCCCGGACGACCGTGGAAT
>NZ_JNZP01000128.1 GCF_000725545.1 Streptomyces exfoliatus
CTACCAGGACAAGGACCCGATCGGGACCGGTGACGATCTGGTCGAGTACCAGGTCCACCGCTCGATCAGCCAGACCTTCACCCCCTCCTCCGCGACGCTGGTGGCGCCGGTCGCGCCGGGGACGACGGCGTTCACGGACTCGTCGGCGACGCCGACGAAGGGGGATGATCCCGACCCGTTCGGCCGCGCGTACTACTACATG
>NZ_JNZP01000129.1 GCF_000725545.1 Streptomyces exfoliatus
CATGTAGTAGTACGCGCGGCCGAACGGGTCGGGATCATCCCCCTTCGTCGGCGTCGCCGACGAGTCCGTGAACGCCGTCGTCCCCGGCGCGACCGGCGCGACGAGCGTCGCGGAGGAGGGGGTGAAGGTCTGGCTGATCGAGCGGTGGACCTGGTACTCGACCAGATCGTCACCGGTCCCGATCGGGTCCTTGTCCTGGTAG
>NZ_JNZP01000130.1 GCF_000725545.1 Streptomyces exfoliatus
GGGAACCGCAGCAGCGCACGCGAGGTGCCCGTACTGGTGTTACCGACCGACAGACGCCAGTTGTCCTTGTAATTCGTCGTCGGACCGTCCGACGAGATCATCACGTCCTGCGCCGTCGACGGCGTCGGAGCGATCGAGATCGTCGGATCGATCGTGACCGGATACCGCCGCTCGGGCGCGGCCAGCCACTTCGCGTCCGG